>JAOARQ010000012.1 GCA_025210455.1 Pelagimonas sp. | reverse complement strand
GCAGATGATCGCAGGTCAAGCAGCCAATCGCGCAGGTAGGCTCCGCCTTAGCGTTTCTGCCTATGCGCGGGTCAAACGCAGCCTGGCCCGTTTCGCGACGCCTTGGCCGAAGCTGCGCGTTGCATGGCCGCACCTGATGGGCAATCGGCGCGCGATTATGCCCGCTGGCGGGGCCAGCCCGGCGGATGAGGCCAAAACGGGCGTGGATAAGACCGAGGACGCCAAACTGTCTGAGGGCGATACTGCTGCGACCGGGGATGGCACCCCAAGTGCTACACCTGCCACATCCGATGCCGCCAGCGATAAAATCAAGGATCTGGGGGAGGGCTCTGACAAACTGTCCAGCTCCAAGTCGGGCTTTGGTTTGGCCGGGTCTGCCTGGTATCTGAAGGATCGCGACCGGGTCGAAGCGGCGGTGAATATCACTGGCACTCTGCATAGCGCAGGCGATCTGAAGATCGAGGCCACCAATGATCGCGATATTATTGCGATTGCGGGGGGCGGTGCCTTTGCCCGCGATGATGCGGGGCAGCCGTCACAGACATCGGCTCTGGCCGGCGCCTTTGCGATGAACCTGATCAATCACCGGGTGATCGCCTTTGGCGGGGCTACGCCCGATGGCAATGGCAAGGGAATGCAGGCGCGCGCAATTGTGGTCAACGCCATCCGGCGCGGCGCTTTGCAAAGCTTTTCGGCAGGGATTGGCGCGGCACTGGCCAGCAAGGGCTCGGGGTTTGGTGGCTCTGTGGCGATCAATGACGGTGTGACCGTGGTTGAATCGGTGATCCGATCCGATGCGATTGCCACACAGGGCGATCTGACAGTGACCGCTGAAAACGCCATGGCCCTGACATCGGTCGGAGGGGGTATCGGCCTGTCAAAAGGGGCGCGCGGCTTTGGGGGCGCTTTGGGGTATAACGCGCTCACAGGGGATACCCGCGCCCAGCTGCTGGGCCAAGAGACAACAGTGGGCGGTGATCTGACCATCAGGGCGCAGGACAGGCGTTCGATCCAATCCTTTGCGTTCAGCGCGGGCATTGGGCTTGGCGGGCTGGGCGCGGCCTTTACCGTATCAATCAACGATCTGTCTGGCGCGGTCTATGCGGGTATCGGCAATAGCGCTGCCGGGGCGCATAGCCTGACGCTCACGTCCGGTCAGATGGATGTGCTTGCCAGTGACGAGACCACACTCCTCGCCCTTGCCGGGGCGCTGTCGATTTCCAAATCCGGCGGCGCATTTGGTGCCGGGATTGCCTGGAACACCATGGGGCTGCATACGCAGGCTGCTCTGACACAGACCAGCGTGAAAGATGCGGGCGCCGTGACCCTGCGTGCCATCTCAGCCGGGAACGGGATCAGCGGCGATAAAATCGCAGCGCTGGCAATTGGGGCGTCGGGATCGTCCAAAGGGGCGGCGGTCACTGTCAATCTGGCCTATAACCGGATCACCAATCAGGTCAGCGCCACTGTCAGCGACCAGAGTGCAATCAATGCCTCGGGGATGATCACCATCGAGGCCAAAGACGATGCGGATATTGGCGCGCTTGTCGGGGCTGTGGCCCTTAGCCTGAAAAGTGGCGGCGCAGGCGCAGCGCTCAGCATCAATGCCATCAGCACCAAGACATTGGCGACAGTTGGGGCGGCGCAGCTGGTCAGCGCGCAGGACATCACCATTCGCGCCATGGAGACCAGCGAAATCAGGTCATTGGCCGTGGGGGCCGCAGGCGGCAAAAGCTTTGCGCTTGGCGGATCTGTCACGCTGAATTTCATGCGGTTGGAGGTCAAGGCGACCGTACCCGCACCATTGGCCAGCCTGCGGGCACGCAACATCCATATCATTGCTGACAACCGGGCTGATGCGACCGTGATTTCCGGCTCGGCCGCCCTGAGCAAAGGGGCGGCGGTCGGGCTGAGCCTGACCCTGCTGGACGTTGATATGACAACGCAGGCCAGTGTGGCCCATGGTGCCCGGGTGCAGGCGGATGCACCGGCGGCGGGCGCGGCGCTACACGATATGAACGGTGTCAGCCGCGCCGGCGTTGTGATCGAAGCTCTGGCCGATCTGGATGTCACCACGCTGGCCTTTGCGGGCGCAGTCAGTGCGGGCCTGTCCGGGGCCGGTGCAGGATCGGTTCCGCTGCTGAAATCCACCGTCTTTGCCGGGATCACCGATGGGTCAGCGCTGAGCGCGCGGGCGCAGGCCGGAGAATATGATATCACGGGCCATGATGTGATCATTCAGGCCCGACAGGGCGTCGATCTGCTGGGGGTGGCGGGCGCGCTGGGGCTGGGTAAAACCGCCGCCGTGGGGGCTGCGGGCACCGTGGGGTCATTGACCCTGTCCACCACTGCTCAGGTTGGGGCCTATGCCTCGGTCAAGGCGGGCCGGACGATGCAGGTGGATGCGCGCGCCGGCATTGGCTCTAAAATCATTTCGGTCGGTCTGAGCACCGGGGGCAGTGCGGTCGCGTTCAATGCAGGCATTGTCCTGTTCGAAGCCACAACGGATGCGCGCATTGGCGCCCATGCCCGTGTGCTGTCATTGGGCAATGTTGTGGTTCAGGCGGTGGATGATCTGGATCTGCTCTCTGTCGCCGGAAGTCTTGCGGCGGCCGGAAAAGCAGCAGCGGGTATTCCTGTGGTTGTCGATACGCTGGATATCGCCACCACGGCTGAAATCGGTGATTTTGCTCAGGTGGATGCCCATGCCACCCAAGCGGGCACAGAGGTCTTAACCGGTGCGTTCACTGCGCCACTGGCCTTTGACAGCGGGTCTTACAGCACCTCGGGCGGGGTGACGACCTTTACCATCGCCGGGCATGATCTGGCCAGCGGTGACCAGCTGGTCTATCGCGGCGAGGCAACAACCGGTGATCTGACCAGGGATAAAACCTTTGTTGTGAAGCGGCTTGATGCCAATCGCTTCCAGTTGATTGCCCTTGAGCAGGCGCTCTTGGGGGGCAGCACGCCTGCGGCCTTTGTGATCCAGTCCGGCGTTGCACATCAGTTTCAGAAACTGCGCCAGGAGCGCGCCCTGCCGGAACGCAGCTTTGCCGAGGCAGCGATTTCCATCTCTGACAATACCATTGCAATTGCGGGTCACGGGTATCGGTCCGGGGATGAACTGGTGTTCACTTCCGAGGCTGGCCGCCTTGCCGCGTTGAAAGACGGGCAGCGGGTCTTTGTGGGTGTGCTGGATGACAACCGTGTCGCGCTTTACGCCAGCAGGGCCGCCGCGCTGGATGCTGGTATGGCAGGCCGTCTGAGCCTTGCGGACGGAGACGCAGACAGGCAGGGGGCCTATGTGCTGTCACCGGTCGCCATTGCGGGCACCTCGGTCAAAGGATCGTCCGAAGTGGCGGATCAGGTGGTTGCCGATCAAAGCCGAATGGCGCAGCGCGGGCAGGCCAAAGGGCTGCATGTTCTGGCCCTCAGCACGGTGGACTATAAAGGGATTGGTGCCGGGATCGCCGCATCGGGCAAGATCGCCGCCGCGCTGAGCGGTTCTGCGGCGGTGCATGACATCGACACCAAAGCCGTGATCGGCTCTGGCAGTAAAATCAATCAAGGAAACACGACTGCTCAGGCGCAGGATGTGACAGTACGGGCGGTGCGTAACTACGATGCGCTGGTGATCGGGGCCTCGGTCGCTGGCAGCGGCGCGGGGGCCGGGGCTGCGGGGCTTGGACTGACGATCCTGAGCGGGGATACCATTGCCGAAGCGCGCTCTGGTCTGGGGGCACATCAGAAAACCCAGCTTGCCGCCAAAGGGCATCTGTTGATCGAAGCGCAGACGCGCGAAAGCTTTATCAGCGTCGCCGCCGGGGCCGGTGGCGCGGGCGGTGTTGCGCTGGGTGGATCCGCAGCGGTGGTGCAGATGGACACCACAACCAAAGCAACTGTGGGTGACTGGGTCACGCTGAATGCAAAAGACATCGCCCTGCGCGCCAGCGGGCATACGGATATCCTGAATATTGCCGGGGCTCTGGCTGGGGGTGGTGCGGCAGCAATTGGCGGTGCGGTTTCGGTGGTGCTGATTGACAAGGCTGTTACCACTCAGGTGGGCCATCACAGCGATCTGCCCACCCACACAGGCGACATCACGATCACCAGCACCACCCGCGAAGAGATCCTATCCGTCGGCGCCAGTGCTGCTGGGGCTGGCAAAGGCGCGCTTGGGGCGGGGATCGTCTATCTGGATGTCGCGTCAAAGACCAATGCGCTGGTTGGGGCTTCTGTTTTGCAGTCCTCGGGGGCTGTTACCGTGGCGGCAGACAATCAACTGGATGCGGCGGCCTATGGCGGTGGTCTGGGGGTTGCGGGTGTCGCCGGGGCTGGTGCCGGTGTCGCCATTGCCGTGATCAACAATCAGGCGGGCGCCCTGATGAATGGCACCGATGTCACCGCCGCCGGGGCGGGTGGTGTCACGGTTCGGGCAAATTCCCACCGTGATATAACGTTGAAAGGCTTTGCTGCCGGGCTTGGCGGTCTGGGGCTGGCCGGTGGGGTGGCCGTGCTGAACCTGGGTGGTGCGCTGGACGGGGGCTATAACGGTAGTGTCTCTGCCCGAAATGAACATGGGGCCGCCACCACACGCGGCTCATCGGGATCATCTGCGCTGACGGCCAATGGAAGCTCGGTCAGCGGGTCGCTGGACAATGGCCTGTCCACACTGCGTTCAGGGATGGGCTCGGTTTCATCCCCTGTTGCTGCGGGATCTGGCACAGAGGCGTCGATCAAGGCGCGCAGTGCCCAGAAGACAGGTGCTGTTAAGCGACCTGTGCATGCAACCTCTTCGGCGGGCAGCTCTGCAAAAATCATTGGGGATGCGCAGATCAAGGCGTCGAAACTGACCGTCAGCGCAGATGAGACTTTGAAAACCTCCGTGGGGGGGCTGGGCGCTGGTATCGGGGGTGTCGGTATCGGTGCAGGTGTTTCTGTGGCCAAGCTGAGTTCATCGGTTGAGGCCATCGTCGGTGACGCTGTCACCCTTGATGAGGTTCAGACCAATCAGGGGATCGCGGTTTCTGTGGGGGCGACGTTCAAAGCGCCTGAGCTTGAGATCATCGGGATCGCAGGCAGTGCCGGGGGTATTGCGGCATCGGGGGCGGTTTCCGTCCTGCGGGATCAAAGCTCTGTTCTGGCGTCGCTGGGGGCGGATGCAATGGGCAGCAACACAGCGGGTCAGGGGCTCAGCCTGCGCAATGGCGGGGTGGTGACGGTCAAGGCCAGCTCGGATGTGACCAGCCAGCAGGCGGTGGGCGCAGCGGCGCTTGGCGGGGTTGCTTTGGCTGCGGCTGTGCTGGATGCGGATGTGGCGTCAACGGTGACGGCGCAGGTGGGCCGTCATGCACAGATTGGTGCAGCCGGAGACGAGATTGACGGGCTGACTGTCATGGCCCAGCGCAGTTTTGATCTGACACCGGGGAAAATAGCGGGTGTGACCGCGCCTATGGCGACGGCGCTTGCGGCGGGTGCAGCGGCAGGCGGGGTGAACTTTGCCCGCAGCACGGTCGCGGGCACGGTGACGGCCCGGTTGGGGGAAAGCAGCACGGTTCATGTGGATTCCATCGAGGATCTGCATATCATTGCCACCAGCGCCAGCACGCTGCCCTCGGCCTCGATTGTGGGCGGCGCGGTTGGTCTTCTGTCGGGCGGCTATAACGTTCTCAAGCTGTCGGTGACTGAAAACGTCAGCTCTGAAATAGCGAGGAATGCGCAGATCACCGGCTATCGCGCGACGTCTGACACGCCATCCTCTTATTTGGATATGGTTCTGGCGCGCAGCGATATCTCGTTTGCGGCCAGCGCCACGGCCGGTTCGGCTGGGTTGATTTCCGCCTCTGGTGTGTCTGTGGATGTGACGGTTTCTGCCACCGCAACCGCGCGACTGGCAGATGGGGTTCAGGTCGATGCCGCATCCGGGGATATGTCCCTTTCCGCCCATAGCACGATCAGGGGATCCCTTGGGTCGCGTGTCGGGGCAATTGCGCTGGGCGGCGGTGTCTGGGGCACAGCCTGGCTGACTGTCGACAATAGCGCGCATGTCGATCTGGGGCGGGTCACGATCCAGAACGCCAAGGATATCACTCTGAGCGCGCAGGAGGTGACGGATCTGTCGCTCCGCTCGCAGGGGGATACCGGGGGCATCATAGCGGCATCCAGTGCCATCGGTGGTGTGGATGTCACCACCAAGGCGCTTGTCACCAGTGGTACGGCCAGTATCACGGGGCAGCGTGTGGTCGTTCAAGCGGATCGCAAGGACAAGCTGAAGGCCACGGTTGATGGTCATGCGGTTGGGGCGGCTGCGCTGGCGGATACGACGCTTAGGCTAAATTATGATGGCGATAGCCAGATCGCGCTGGCGGGTGACTGGCAGGCAGGCAAAAGCTTTGACGCACAGGCCACCACGTCGCAGCTGTCGATTGAAGGCGATAGCAAGGCCTATGGCGCTGGTGCGCTGGGCGATGTTGCGGCAAAGATCCGTGGCAGTGTCGATACAACCAATCAGGTGTTCTTGCAGGCCAATACCCAGATTGTTGCGGATCAGCAGGTTACCCTGACAGCGCGCCATGCTGACGGGGCTGTCACGGTAGATATGGATGCCACCGGCCGTTCGGATCTGGCGCGGGCGGCTATCCTTGGACGGGTAGAGATGCCCGTGCGGATGCAAGATGAGGTCACAGCTTTGGCCCCTACAGCAACAGATCGCGCGATCAAGACCCGCAGTCTGAATGTGCTGGCCGACAGTGGCAGCCTGAGCAATGCTATCAGGTTCAATGCCCATACATCGCGTGTCCTGAACACGGGCTTCAGCCTGTTTGACGATCTGGTGTTTGGCAAGGAAACCAAAGACAATCGCGGTGCTCTTAGAATTGACCGCACGGTTGATTTCAGCGCCAAGGTTGTCCTGACATCGGTCACAACACCAAAGGTGATCATAGGCGCAGACAGGTCGGTGACAGGTCTGCCCGAAGAATTTGGCAACGCCACTGTGTCTGGTGGGCAGATCACTCTGCCTGACATCACCGCAACCAAGGCCCGCCAGCCCAGCATGTCGCTGGTCGCCAAGACCCATGGCTTTGACGCTGCGGGGGGGGATTCCCATGCCACTGTCAAAGGGCAAAAGAATGTCTCGGTGACACAGGGCTATGAAGAGATCACGATTGAGAATAACTCTGATCTGGATCTGGTGCTTCAGGATCTGATTGTGCCCGAAACCCGCCAGCTGGATGCGCTGGTGACCGTTTCAGCCCGCACAGATAGCTGGAGCGCGACCCCAAATGCGGCAACGCCGATCCCGCCAATCAATAAGCTGACAGTGACCTCAACCAAAAGCGTTGTGCTGGCAGGGGTGATTGATCTCGATGGTGGTGCGGCGTCCATCACCACTCAGGGCTCTATCCTTGGTCAGGGGGGGCATCGTCTGAAAGCGGGCAGTGTGGCGCTGATGGCAACACAGGGCAGTATCGGCAGCAGCGCAGTAGCCTTGGTTCTGGACACGCCCGAAATCACGCAGATCACCGCCTTGCATGGGATCTGGCTAAGAACCCCCAGTGCGGTTGTGATCAAAGGTCTGACAGCTGAGCAATCCATCCACATCACAGCAGAGGCCGCGCTGGCTCTGGACACCGCCACCACCAAAGTGCTGAAGATCCAAACCGCCGGAGATCTGACTTTGGGTGCGGTTCAGGCCACGACCCGCGCAGATGTGACCACAGGGGGGGATATTTCAGCCAAAGACCCTCAGACACAGAGCGCCGCCCTCAGCACTGATCTGCTGACGCTGAACAGTTCGGGCAAGATTGGTCAGGCGGCCAGCGCGCTGAAAATCGATGCCGCAACCTTGAATGCCACCGCCTCGCAAGGGGTGTTCCTGACAGATCTGACCGGCGGGCTGAAGATTGGTGTGGTCCAGGCCACTGGCGGGGATATTGTCATCTCAACTGCTGAAAACAGTCAGTCCCCCAGTCAGGATCTCGAACTTTCTGCCACATCAAGTGTTGTGGCGACGGCGGGCAATGTAACCCTGTCTGCGGCGGATAACCTGCTTGTTCTGGGCAGTGCGCTGCAAAGCGCGCTGATCGCCGCGCGCAACCATACTGTGACCCTGCGGGCCGATGTTGCCGGCCCCAATGGGAAAGACAGCGATGGTGGGGCGCTGGTGCGTCTTGCGGGGCGGGTGATAGGTAAGGATATCAACGTGCAGACCGGCGCGCAGGCCGACCGTGTGGAAGTCGCCCGAATGGCGGCGGATGCGATCTATCAGATCGACACTGGCGCGGGCGACGATGTTCTGCGATTGTCCTCGACTGCGGGTTCAAACGCCAATGAGCGCGCCTTGGGGGAGGTGACGGAAATCCTTGGGCAGATCGTCTTTGATGGCGGTGACGGGGCGGATCGGGTGGTCATCGACCAAAGCGGGCTAAGCGGCGGCACCCCCTCTGGGGCGAGTTCTGCGAGCAACAAGATCACGGATCAGGGCGTCAGCATTCAGGGGCTGCAAAACAACGCCCTGCGCTACGAAAAGAACAGCGTCGAAGCGGTTGAGATCTATTTCGGCGATGGCGATGACTGGGTAGAGGTGTCCGGCGGCTCACTGACCTATGATCTGCATCTGGGCGGCGGGGACGACCGCGTGTCTGTCTCCGGTTCGGACGAAGGGCTGAAAGACATCGCCAAGGCTGTAAATCTGATGGGCGGGGCGGGATCCAACCGATTTGATCTGATGATCGGCTCAACCACCCAAAAGCTGTCAGGCAGTTTCACCGGCGGGGCTTTGAATGGCTTTGGTCTTGCGCCGACCAGTGTGGTCAATCTCAATGCGTTTTCCTCTGCCAATATCACCCTGTCCGGCATGGGCCACACGCTGAACCTGCAAGAGCTGAGTACAGGGTTGACCGGTGGTCTGGATGTGGCGCTGGGCGCGGGTGCCCACACGGTCTGGCTGGGTGAATCCGAGACGGGATCTTCGGGTGATCTGACCCGGCTGGGCGCGGATATTGCTCTGCGCGGGCAAGGGGATGACGATGTGGTTCATATCAAGCGCACCGCAGATGTGGCCAAGATATCCACCCGCGAAGCAAATGGGGCTGTCGCGGTTGAGGTGGATGGTAAATCCAACGGTGAGATCCTGCTGTCAGGTCTTGGCAGGCTTGATTTCGTCTTTGGCGATGCAGCTGATACGCTGGATCTGGGCTATGCCCCCTTTGCGGTGACTGTGGATGCTGGCGGCAATAATGACAGTCTCACGCTGGCCAATGTCTCGGGCGCTGCCCGGGTTCAGGCGGGCGCGGGTGCGGATACCATTGTGCTGAAATCCGGTTTGTCTGGCGGTGTGACCATTGATGGGCAGGCGGACGGGGATAAAGTCATCCTCTCGCGCGCCAGCACCAGCCAAGCGCTGACTGTCGGCGTGACAGATGCAGCAACCGCAGGTGTCAGCTTTACCGGTGTTCTGGACAGCGCGCTGTCGCTGTCGGGGATTGAAACACTGGATCTCGAGCTTGGGGCGGGCAATGACACCGTCACGGTCAATACCAGCGCTGCCAAACAGGGCGATCTGAAGATCCGCGTCGATGCCGGAGCGGGCGATGATGTGTTCCATGTGATCAACGCTGCCGGGGATGGCACCACCCGCGACCGGGGGGCCGCGCTGGCGCGGGTAACGCTTTTGGGTGGGGCCGGGCAGGACAGTCTGAACGTCACGCTAAATGCGCTGCCCAATGATCAGACCGCTACCAATTTTGCCTATCTCAACAAAAGCGTCGAAAAGCTGTCGGTCGATGCCAGCGCAGTGCCCGGCGCGGTGCAGTGGATTTATGACGGGGTTGCCCTCTCAGGCGGGGCTACGGCCAGTGCCGCAGATCAAAAACGCATCATCGCCGCTGAGGGCACCGGGTTCTTTGATCTGACCGGTGGTTCAGGCGACAATAGCCTACAGATCTCCCCGGCCGCCAGCGGTGACAGCACAACTGTGCTGAACGGCAGCCGCATTGTCTTTAACGCCGATCCGGCAGTGGTGACACAGCCCGACCCTGCTCAGGATTATGATACGCCGGTCTATGTGGGGCAGTCGGTGCGCTTTGACACACTGGACACCACGCAGCGCAGCCACAGCGAACAGGGGCTGACCTTTGCCGCCCGCCAGATGACCGAGCTTCAGGCCGCTGACGATGGTAGATCGTTCACCGCCTCTGACAAACCTGTGCAAAGCTTTACGATCACCTCCCGGTCGGGGGAAAGATTCAGTCTTAGGAACCTGAACCTTCTGGGAAAACCGGACGGCGATAAAATTGAAGTCAATGTGGCGTTCCAGTTCGTGGATGGCACGACCGAAACCTTTGCGGGGATCAAGCGGAGCAGCAATAGCACTTTGGCAGAGTTCTACGATGATTTCTCCGGTTCTAACCGCATGAACGGGATCAAGCAAATCGTTGTGACTGGGGTGGGCGATACGCTCTATGGTCTGGGCGCGCTGGATCTTCGGACCAAGGGCGATGAAGCCATCGCACGTGAAAGCCAGTCGGGCTATGGGGCCTATCTGAACAGCAATTTCCAGGTGGTTGCAGAAACGGCGCTGGCGCTGGCAACCCCGGGGGCGGGTGCGCCCTTTGAACTGAGCGTACCCTCTGAGCAGGGCGGTAAGATTGCTGTGACCGCTGAGGCGGGCAAGGCGATTGCACTGAAATATCTGACAGTGCGCGGTGGTGCCGGCGAACAGTTTACCATAACAGGCACAGCGCTGTCGGGGAAAACCGTCACGTTTAACGGCGTTCTGAGCAGCACTGGAATCAATGAATTCGCGGGCTTTGGCGCTGAGTTCCGCGGGCTGTTTGATGTGCAGATCACCTCGGCGGATGGGGTGTCGATCGACAATATCGTGACAGAGACCTTCGCGGTGGATCGGCCGGAAAAGGTGCTGCAGCAGTACACCAGCATTTCAGGCCGGCTGGTTAATTCCTTTGCGCGCAGCACCGGTGACACCCCAGCATATCTGACCAACTACCGTGTGGGTGGGGATGGGGTTACGCTGACGATTTCCAAAAATACCCTCAAAGTGTTCTATGACACGATTGAGCGGCAGTACACCAACGGTAGCTGGGCGCGGGTGCAGGCCTTTGAGGGGCAATTGTCCGCTGATAAATCTGTTGTGGTGATCAAGATACCGGGCAATCTGACCATCCTGAAAGGCACGACCATCAAGGTGCAGGATGATGTGGGCTTTTCATTGCAGGTTGTTGGCAATGTCACTGTGGAAGACGGTGTGAAAATCATCGCTGACGCTGTGGGCCAGACATCTGGCGGCGGCGGCGGTGACGGTGGCGCGACCGCTGTGGGCGGGGCTGGTGGCCAGGGCGGTCAGGGCGGCGGCGGCGGTGCGGGCGGCGGGTTCACCCATACCATTGGTGGAAAGCAGGTGCGTATCGGCGGGATCGGTGCCACCGGTACGGAGGTTCAGGCAGATTCCAGTCTGGAGGCCTCGTTCAATCGGTTTATCTTTACGCGCGATCAATATGAACATGCGGTTGCCAACGGCAGTGATGGGGTGTTCGGCTATGCGCCGCCACAGCGTGATGCCTATCACGGGGGAAATGCGATCAGCGGCGGTTCAGGTGGGTATGGCCGGGCAGGGCATGAGACCGCAGGCACTTTGGGCAATCGCAGCCAATCCGGGCAGGCTGCTGCGGTCAATTCCTCCGCAAGTGCCAAAAGCGATGGCGGCGCATTTGATGCCTCTCATACCGACGGCCAATTTGGCTATTCCAAAGTTCCCGACACAAATACGGGTGGGGCCAACGGGCAGGCCAGAGATATCGGGGGCCGCTATAACGATGCAAGTCGCCCCGAAGGAATCCGTGATACGGCCAACAATATCCAAAGTGATGATGAACTGGGGAAAGACGGCGGCAAGGGCCTGGACGGGATCGACAGCGCAGATGCTGCGACCCTCGCCACTAATGGCGCTGCACATGTGGCCGGGATTAACTCAGGCACCGGGCTGGCGATTTCTGCGGGAAGCGGCGGTGCCTCTGGTGTGTCAGGCACTGGCGGCAGCGGCGGTGTCGGCGGCGGCGGTGGCGGCGGGGGGGCCTCGGG
>JAOARQ010000011.1 GCA_025210455.1 Pelagimonas sp. | reverse complement strand
TGTTCCAGACGCTCTGTGCCGCTTTCACGTTCGCCAAGGGTTCGCAACGCATTGCCCAGATTCATCTGTGTCATGGCCCATTTCAGCTGCACGCGCTCTCTCGTGCGCTCTAACAGCGCGTTTTCATAGGCGTTGACAGCCTGTTCCAGACGCTCTGTGCCGCTTTCACGTTCGCCAAGGGTTCGCAACGCATTGCCCAGATTCATCTGTGTCATGGCCCAGTTTTGCGGCACGCGCTCTCTGGTACGCTCCAACAGTGCGTTTTCATAGGCGTTGACAGCCTGTTCCAGACGCTCTGTGCCGCTTTCACGTTCGCCAAGGGTTAGCAACGCAATACCCAGATCATTCAGGGCTGTGCCGTGCTCTTCCGGGGTCCGCGCTTCATCACAAGAAATGCGGGCAAGGGTGATAGCCACCTCTAGGTCAAACGCCAGCCCCTTGTCTCGACCGCGTTCGTACCACATTCTCCGCACATATCGCAGCGCCTCAAACCGATCTTTGGGATACTCGGCCATGACCTGTTCCCACTCCAACGATGCCGCCCACTCCACATCGCGCATGGTGATGGCTTGGGTCAGCCCCTCTCGGTTCAGACGGTATTTAGCTGCCTCAGCGCGCTGCATTTCGTCGATCAATGCTTGCTGGGCGGCCTCGGCCTCGCCCTGTTGGTTCAGGTCTTTCACTCGTTTGACAATCTCATCAATCGCGGCATCGATGTTGTTTGGCGCGATCACCTCATGTTGTTTTTCCGCCGCCAGTTCAAAGGCGCGTTCAATCCCGCGCAAAGCATCAGACAGGTTTGTCGGATTGCCCTCGGCATAGCGCCGCGCGATGGACAGCGCCCAATCCTCTGACAGGTTAAGCTGGTCGCGCAGCAGCTTTGTTTCGCGCAGCAACCGATCTGTGGCTGCATCTGTGTCGCTTTGTGGGTCATCCTGCGGTGGGGCCACCCCAAGCAACGGGTCTACCAGACTGTCCGGCAGATCCAGCGCTTTGGCGAATTTCTGGATCGTCCGAGGCGATAGATTTCTCGTGCCCTTTTCCACCGCTGAAACATAGCTCTTGCGATCTGCATTCCCCAGCGCCTCATGCGCTAGCTGTTCCAGCGTCATGCCTTGGGCGGTGCGGGCCTTGCGAATGGCGGCCCCGAAGTCGGTTAAAGAGGTCACTAAATGTCACTTTCGATGCAAATACGGTCTAGCCGAAGTCTTTTGATGTCACCGCATTTCCGGATGGGATCTGGGATGATCTGAACATGGCCAAAGACTAACCCGACCGGATCCGGTCATCAACCTTGAGAGGATCAAGAGAGTGATGACCTTCGTAAAACATATTGACTGGAAACGCGTCCTGACAATCGCCATGGCCCTGCTGGGGCTGATCACCGTCCTGGGCGGCGGTGACATGCAATTGCCGATAGCGATTTTTGCGCTGATCCTTGCGATTTTGTAAACAAAATGGCCGCGCGGGGGCGTTCCCGTGCGGCCAGATTTTCTGTGCAGCGTATGCATGGATTGTGCATGGAATGTGTATGGGTTGTGCGACCCTGTTTTTAGCGCAGATAGGGCATGGGATCGGTGCTTTCAAAGCCTTTGCGCACCTCGAAATGCAGGAAGCTGGGTGACCCATTCGCCACCCGCGCAATGCTTTGCCCCCGGCTGACCGCATCGCCTTTTTTCACTGAAATATCAGCGACATGGGTGTAGACAGTGATCAGATCGCCCGGATGGCGGATCAAAAGGAACTTGACCCCCTCAGCCGTCGCACTGACCGACGCCACCTTGCCCGAGGCCGCCGCCTTGACCGGAGCGCCAGAAGATGCTGAAATATCAATACCTTCGTTCTTGCCCTTCACATATTCGCGGATGATGGAACCGGCCACTGGCATGACCATTTTGGCATTGCTGGTTGACGCCGCCTGACCGATATTCGCCACCGGTTTGCTCTGTGCCCCCTGCGTGGCGGCCGCCGGCGTTTCTTTCGGCAAAGGCTTTGACGCAGACGGCGGTGTCGGCGTCAGCGACCCATCCCCCGGCTGCGACACCGGCGCCTCCGCCTGCGGCTGCGCAGTCGGCGGGATCAGCAGATACTGCCCCTCGCGGACGGAAAAGGATTTATCAAGATTGTTCCACTGTGCCAGTGCGCGCGGAGAAACGTTGTAAGCGCGCGCGATGGTAAAAGCGGTTTCCCCCCGCGCAACCCGGTGACGGATCGGCTCCACCCCGCCGGGTGTTCGCGTTATAGCTGTAGGGGTCGGAGAGGCGCGGTCGATGGCATCGCCCGCCAATGTCGCCACATCCACCGAGGCCGCGGGGGCAATCGCGCTGGTTTCTGTCGTGGTTTCCACCCGGCGCGGCAGGGCAATGATCTGGCCCTCGCTTAGCGGCGTATCCAGTTCCAGCGTATTGAAATTCGCCACCTCAACCGGGGGCAGACCCACGCGATTTGACAGTGAAGTTACCGTATCGCCTCGGCGGGCAACCGCCACTTGGTAGGTTGGATAGGAAATCACGCCGCGCGCATCGGGCTGTGGTTTGTTCTTGGCGGCATCCAAAGCCGCCTGAGAGGTATCCAGCGGACCCCCAAGTTTGCCACGCAGATCATAATCCAGCGGGCCTGACAGACAGCCGCTCAGCGCGGTTCCAATAGCCAGAAAAGCAACCAAACGCAACGTTCGGGTCATCTCGATCTTCCTCACATGCGCCCCTTATCTCATTGGGGCGTCGCAGATTTTTCAGGGTCAGTCCTTGCCCAGGCCTTCGACCAATGGAACAAAACGCACCGGGCGCAGCTCATCGTATTCCAGCCCCGTCTCAGTGCGTGTCACGCGGATCAGATGTTGTACCGCATCCGATTGCCCCACCGGCACAACCATAATACCGCCAATCTTGAGCTGCGCCAAGAGAGGGCCGGGAGGGTCTTCGGCGGCGGCGGTGACAATGATGCGATCAAAGGGCGCCTGATCGGGCAGGCCAAAGGATCCATCCGCCGTAAAAGCGGTGATATTGGTCAGCTCAAGTGCGTCAAAGACCTGACGTGCTTCGCGCACAAGACGACGGTGACGATCCACAGTATAAACCCGGCGGGCCAGCTGGCTGAGGATCGCCGCCTGATAGCCCGAGCCTGTGCCGATCTCTAACACCTTATCGCGTGGGCCGATATTCAGCGCCTGCGTCATGAGGCCAACAACCGATGGTTGTGATATTGTCTGGCCGCTGGCGATGGGCAGCGGCATGTCCTCATAGGCGCGATCCGAAAAATAGCCCTGCACAAAAGCACCGCGATCAATCCGTTCCATCGCGGTCAGAACAGCGGTGTCTGTCACCCCCTTTGATCTGAGAGCAAAGACAAACTGCATCTTGGCTTCGGCGTCGAAACTCATGAAAGATCCATCTGCTGCAGCGCCTCATGGGCTGTCAGATCGGCGCGCATGGGGGTCACGCTGATATAGCCCTGCAGATTGACATCAGCGTCCGACCCAGCCGCTGTGGCTGCGCGCTGATCGCCGCCTTTGATCCAAAGGAACCGACGCCCTGAAGGCGATTTATGCGGCTCAACCGAAAAGCCGGTGCCTGCGCGGCGGCCCTGTGGCGCCAGCTTGATGCCCGCAACTTCATCGGCGGGCACTGGCGGGAAATTGACGTTGTAAAACAGGCGGTAGTCGGTCTGTTCCTCAGGTTCAGCGGCCAGAATGCGGCGGATCACATCGGCCCCATGCTGGGCAGAGGCCTCAAAGGGGTTTTCAATGTCGTAATTTTTCGGCCCCAGATACTGCGACATCGCGATGGCGCGCACCCCTTGCAGGGCAGCCTCCATTGCGCCGCCCAAAGTGCCGGAATACAGAGCATTTTCAGCCGAGTTATTGCCACGGTTCACGCCTGACAGCACCAGATCGGGGGGCGTGTCTTTTAACACATCATGCAGGCCCACCAGCACACAATCCGCAGGGCTTCCCTCGGCGGCAAAGCGGCGGGTGCCCATCTGGGAGACCATCATCGGATGGGTATAGGAAATGCAATGGCCAACACCCGATTGTTCAAAAGCCGGGGCAACAACCCAGACTTCGCCATCCGGGCCAGCCAGATCTTCTGCGATGGCTTCCAGAACCTTCAGGCCTGGTGCGTTGATACCGTCGTCATTGGTGATGAGAATGCGCATGAGTGGCCCCTGATGATTTGGTTCTCAATAAGAAATCCGCAGCACAGGGGCAAGCATGAGGCGCTGAAAGGTTTCAGCATTGGCCATATAGCCACAGCACAAAAAGGGCGCTGGGGCGCCCGAGTTTTAGAGATTCAGATCGGCAAGCAGGCGCTGCGCCTCATCCATGGTGGAGGGCAGGGCGCTGCGATCTTCGCCCGGGTAGAAACGGGCGCGCGAATGTGTCGGCATGGGGTTCGGTTGCAGGATATGTACCTTGGGGCCGATTTTCTGATTTTCCGCCTGCCAGCTGCGTGCAAGGGCGATCTGCGCCGCTTTGGTGCTGCCATAATAGCCGTAATACTGTTCGCCGCCCTTTGGATCATCAAAGAACAACGCGGTGCCAGCATCACCCAGCAGCGGATCCACAAAGGGGATCATATGGCCCATGGCGGTGACATTGGTGGCAACGGATTTTTCCCAGCCCTTTTGATCCAGATGGGGCACAGGGGTCAGCGCAGCCGTGTGAATGGCGGTATGTGCCCAAAGGGCAATAACTCCCCAGCGATCATGGATCGAACGGCACAGATGCGCCATGGCATCGCGGTTGCAGATATCCATCGGGGCCAGCGTCGCATCACCACCTTTGGCTTTGATCCGGTCGTCCAGCTCTTCCAGCGCACCAACGGTGCGGCCAACAGCGATGATGTGATACTTTGGGGCAAGCGCTTCGGCGAGGGCAAAGCCCAAACCGCGTGACGCGCCGGTGATCAAGGCAATCTGTGTCATGAAACCGGGTTTGAAGCGGTTGCGCGCCAAGGTCAAGCAGGCTGATGCGTCTCAGGCGGAAAAAGGTGGTCTGGCACGAAGGGTGTGGGGCGTGCCAGACCGTTCAATATCAGCCAAGGATGCCGGGCCAGTTGGCCTGACCTTTGGCGATATTACCGGGGACATCTTTCAGCCAGGCTTTGCGGGCGCGCAGATTGGCATTGAGATAGAGCTTGCCTTCATAGACCGTCCAGGCTTCGGGCTGGGTTGGGGCCAGATAGCCGAGCGACGCGGCATAAGCGCAGTAGCCGCCAAAAACCGGGGCGTATTTTTCCGGATTGGCCTGGAATTTCGCTGCGTTTTCAGCGGTGCTGAACCGCCATGTGGCGCCGTTCCATTGCAGCGCATGGGCGGCTTTGCCAGCGACCGGGCCGTTCAGATCGAAATAGGCCACCGCATCAGAGCCGTCGATGGCAATGCCTCCCTCTGAGTAGATCTCGGGTTCGCGGGCCAGCGCAGGTTTGGTGGCCAGCAGCAGGGCGGGGGCGGCCAGACCAAGGCCCAGAAGGTGACGGCGCGAAAGTGAAGACATTGGGATTGCTCCTGTGTTTGGCGGGGTGTTGGGACTAATCTGGCGTGACAGGCAGCGTCAGAAAACCCACTTCCCTTCGATGTGAACAGGGGGCTGATTTGCGTGAGAATTGTTGCAAAACGGGCGTATCCAGACCCTAGTCCTGGGTCAGAAACGGGCGAATATCATCCCCAGACAGGGCGTAGATATCCAGCAGGTCATCAAAGCTGATTCCATCCTCTTGTGCCTCGGCCAGAGCATCAAATTGTGCTGTCATTGCAGGGCGTTGATCGGGATCGGGCAATGACAGGGTCAAGGTGGCTCCAAGACTGTCATCGAACCCGGGCAGGGGGGTGGCCAGCATCGCCTCATGGTTGGCAAAAGGGGCATCGGCTGTTTCGAATGTTTCAAGATAGGCTTTGAATGTGTCAAAAGACACCTCGGCCCAGGCCCCAAAAGCAAAACTGTCATCCGCTCCACGAACTGGTAGATAGATCGTTCCACGCAGGAAATAGCGCCCATCGAGACGGCACAGATCGCCAGTCAGCCGGTCCTGACCCACTTCCAGCAGGTCCTGATCACCGCGCGGCCCATGGGGCCAGTCCTCGGGTTGATCAAACCCAAGATCAAAGATCCCGGAAAACTGTCGCCCACTGATCGGGCAAACCCGCTGCGGATCATTGAACCGCCGCCAGCGGGCATCAAGCATCAAAATAGACATGGCGGATTTACTCCGGAATTAAAATCAAAGCGTTCAGCCGTTTGGCATGATCGCGGATTTGGGAAATAGATAAGGGCCAGGTTTCCGGGTTATCGGGGGCAAAGGCCGGGCCGCGTTTATGATAGTAATGTTTCACCAGGGTTTGCCTGCGTTTCACAAATGACAAGACCGCGATTTCCCCCTGATCAGGATTGTCAGAATAGGCGTCGCAGAGCGCCAACAACATCACCTGTGATGCATCCGTCTGCAGAAGCTGAAACTTTGGGGCCTGGCAGGCATTTTGGTAGATACTGACCTGTATTTCACGAAACCGCTCGGCAGGGGCGTCGACGGGTGTTTCAGCCGAAATCGCATACAGCTCTGTCCAGGCGTCAAAGCTTTGATCTTTGGGGATAAACTCAAGTAAAAACAGCTGCGTGCCATAGTCGGTTCTGACCTGCTGGCGCGAAACCTGACTTTCAAGCGCTGTTTCGAGCGTCTCACCAGCCCATGGGGGTGTTTGAAACTGCGCGGTCAGATCGAATAGTTTGATAACCGTTTTGGGCTCTGCCTGGGCAACAGAAGCAAAGAGACAAAAGAAAAAGGCAAGATAAAATCGCATGAGATTACCCTGCCTCTGTCTGTCGCGGAATGAAAGGGCTTACTTGGCCGATTTCATCTTAAAGCCCTTTTCCAGCATGTCTTTGGGGGCGATTGGATAATCGCCTGTAAAGACCGCATCGTGATAGGCAGGGTTTTCCGGGTCGCGGCCGTCTTCTTCGCCCACTGCGCGATACAACCCGTCAATCGACACAAACTTAAGCGATGTCACACCAAGATAGTCGCACATTTCCTCTTCGCTCATGCGTGAGGCCAGCAGCTCTTCTTTGGTGGGCATATCCACGCCGTAGAAATCCGGCCAGATGGTGGGGGGGCTGGCAATGCGGAAGTGAACCTCTTTTGCGCCGGCCTCAAGGATCATGTCCTTGATCTTGCGCGAGGTGGTGCCACGCACGATGGAATCGTCAATCAGGATCACACGTTTGCCGCGCATGATGGATTTGTTTACATTCAGCTTCAGGCGCACACCCATGTTGCGGATCTGCTCGGTGGGTTCGATAAAGGTGCGGCCCACATATTGGTTGCGCACGATGCCCATCTCAAAAGGGATGCCACTTTCCTGACTATAGCCAATCGCTGCGGGGGTGCCGCTGTCTGGCACCGGGCAGACCATATCGGCGTCTACCGGGTTTTCCAGCGCCAGCTGGCGACCGATCTCGCGGCGCACCTCATAGACAGAACGGCCCCCCAGCAGGGAATCCGGGCGCGAGAAATAGACATACTCAAAGATACAGGGGCGCGGCTTGACGGGTTCAAACGGGCGGTATGAGGTCAGACCCTCTTTTTCGCTGATCACCACCATTTCACCGGGTTCGATTTCGCGCACAAATTCCGCGCCAATGATGTCCAGTGCGCAGGTTTCCGAGGCCAGCACCATGCCATCCCCCAGCTTGCCCAGCACCAGCGGGCGAATGCCCAGAGCATCGCGCACGCCGATCAGTTTAGACCGGGTCATGGCCACGATGGAAAAAGCCCCTTCCACCTGACGCAGCGCTTCTTTCATGCGGTCGGGAATGGTCTGGCCCATGGAACGCGCCATCAGGTGGATGATGCATTCGCTGTCAGAAGACGACTGGAAAATCGCGCCCCGGTCGATCAATTCGCGGCGCAGATGGTCGGCATTTGTCAGGTTGCCGTTATGGGCAATCGCCGCACCGCCCATGGAAAACTCACCAAAGAACGGCTGCACATCGCGGATCACCGCGCCTTTGGCCCCAGCCGTGGAATAGCGCACATGGCCAATCGACAGCGCACCCGGCAGGGTTTTCATCAGGCTTTGTTCGGTAAAGTTATCACGCACATAGCCAAAGCGGCGGGCAGAATTAAAACCCTGCTCTTCCTGATAGCTGACAATGCCCCCGGCTTCCTGCCCCCGGTGCTGCAGCGCGTGCAAGCCAAGCGCTACAAAGTTGGCCGCGGCTGAGACACCAATGGCGCCAAAGATACCGCACTCCTCCTTGAGCTTGTCATCATCCATGACGGACTGAGGGTGGTTTTCGATAGGGGGGGCGGGGGGCGTCATATGAGCAGTCAAGGACAGGTTCCCGATTCCGTGGCTCTGAATTTGGCCCTCTCTTAGTGGGTCCGGGGCGCTTTGTCACGAAAGGATCACACTTCGATCTGTATCATTCTGTCGCTGTGCCTGATGGATTGCTCAGAAGGCTTGCTGCCTGGTTCCTTGCAGAAACATAGCGAAATAGAACTCTGCCTGCTTCGTCTTGGTTGTGCTGGATCTTTGCTTTCTCAGACGATCCTCTAAACTCAGAGGAAATACTATTGTACCTTATAGCATACATCCTCGCACAAGTTTCGCCGTGAATGTCAATAGTTCTGGTAAAAGATTCAGCGCTTTGCAAAATTTGGGGGTTGTAAAGAACATTGTCGCATTGCGTCAAAATAGACGTGAAAAAATCGGATTGTTGTCTTTTGCTGGCACCTGCGCTGAAACCTAGGCTAAGCGACAAAGCGAACGAAAGAACAGAAAGTGCTGCCCGGTGGGTTGCCGTTTCTGAATCTGTTTTTACCGCGAATATATAAACAGATATGGTCCCAACTAACGATAAAGCCGCGGGAATAACTTGTCCAACGGCGGCAACGCGGCTTAAGCCACCTGATATGCCAGCGGCAGCACCAATCACGGCGACACCCAGCAACGCTGGAAGCACAAGCATTCTATCTTTCGCGTCCAGTATAGTACAAGCGATAAATGCCGAGATGAAAAAAGCGATCCCTGAACACGCGCCTACGAGAATGATGCCCGAAATGACGGAGTCAAACCAGCCCATGTCTATTCCCCCGAAATATTCGGTTTAAAGGTTAAGTTAATATCGTTGTATTTATTGTTACCAATGGGCGGGAGAATGTTATGCCTACTGGGAGTTCCTCCGAAAGTCACTCCAGTTGTGGAAGGGCATGAACAGTAACCAAGTGATCCAGTTTTTATTCCCAGTATTGAAGCCTTGTTTGTAGAAATTGAGTGGGTATTTCCAGAGGAATTGAACGATTCTAAAATGATATCTATCGACGAATTGTCGTTGTTTATAGCAGCCCTTAAAGGTTCGGTGCTTAGATATGATGCTACGTTTTGGGCTTGAATGATTTGGTTGGTGAATTGCTCTTCCATTCTTCCTTGAGACACGTCGAAGTTCAGGTCAAAATTTATTTTAGAGAATGCTGACGGTACAGTGACTGCGCCCCCGTCTTCTTTAAGCGCAAGAGAAACAGCGCATCCGATCGATTCAAAATGAATTCCGTCGTATTCAGAATAGAAAGCGTCAGAGATTTTGGATTGAGGAGAGGCCGCGGTAGTATCAACAGAACGGCGAAATTTGATTGGTTGTCGCGTGCCAGCGTGCACAATATATTCCCAGCTTTCACCCAAGGGGATGGCCGTGAGATTCCCGCTTTCCTCGAAGCGCTGTTCGGTGATCAAACATTGAATAAGCTCAAACCGAGCGGTTTGTACGCTGCCGCGTTTGGCCCCTACAAGACTGTCAATCTTAGACAAGCAGCTTGTTTGAGCGCAACATAGGGCAGGAGCTAAAGAAGACAGCATTAATGCGATCGTAAATTTCATGCTAAAGTCCCTTCTGAAATATCAGGACCTTAGCAGGATAATAGTGATTCTAACTAGGATAACTTTCCCTAAGGAGCATCACAGACGCTGACCAGCTGTTCATATTGGGTGGTGATCCAGCCCAGGGCCTGTTCGGGGTTCTGCTCTTCGATCTTGTCAGTAAAGCGCGAGAACACCGCAGCGGAACGGGAATCGTCGATCATGGCGATATCCTGCGATGTGATCACTGTCTGATAGACAAAGAAGGCCACGGCTACCAGCAGGATGCCACGGGCGACCCCAAAGAAGAACCCCAGCGCCTGATCCAGCCCGCCCAGAACCGAGCGGTGGATAAGGGTGGAAAACAGTGGGGTGAAGATCGACACCACCAGCAAGGACAGGGCAAAGACCGCAGCAAAGGCGGCAATCACCGACAGTTCGCAGCTGTCTGCCAGAAAATCACCCACAACCGGGACTTCTTTCACCAGCGGCTGCACCTGATCGGCAAACATAAAGGCCAGAATGCCCGCAGCGACCCAGCCGACAATGGCCATGACTTCGCGCACAACGCCTCGGGAATAGGCCAGAAGTGCCGAGACAACGATGATCCCTGCGACGGCCCCGTCAATGATTGTAAAGCCTTCCATAAGCTCTTTTGTCCTTCTTCCCTAGACCGATGCGCTGCAACCCAGCGCCTTAACCTGCACCAAACACATTCCCGACAAAGGATGTCAGATCTTCCATCTGCGACAGGGCCATGCCTTTGGTGGCGGTGGCCTTGCCCCCCGTCGGAAGGATTGCCGTGGAGAAACCAAGTTTTTGGGCTTCTTTCAACCGGTTTTCCGTCTGACCCACCGGTCTGAGCGCCCCTGAGAGGCTGATTTCGCCAAAAACCACGGTTTCGGGTGGTAAACTGGCATCTTCACGCGCAGAAAGCAGGGCTGCCGCGACGGCAAGATCCGCGGCCGGTTCCTTGATCCGCATCCCGCCAGCCACGTTCAGATAGACATCCAGCCCGGCAAACGGGATGCCGCAGCGTGATTCGAGCACCGCAAGGATCATCGCAAGGCGGCTGCCATCCCAGCCCACCACCGATCTGCGCGGCTGCGAATGGGGCGACGGCGCGATCAGCGCCTGAATTTCGGTCAAAACCGGACGTGTGCCTTCGATCCCGGCAAAGACCACGGACCCGGGGGCAGGCTGGCTGCGTTCTTGCAAAAACAGCGCTGAGGGGTTTTTCACCTCGGACAGCCCGGCGCCGGTCATTTCAAACACGCCGATTTCATCCGCTGCGCCAAAGCGGTTTTTGACGCTGCGCAGGATGCGGAACTGATGGCCGCGTTCGCCTTCGAAATAGAGCACCGTGTCAACCATGTGCTCAACCACGCGCGGTCCGGCCAGCTGCCCCTCTTTGGTGACATGGCCCACCATGATCACCGCTGATCCACGGCTTTTGGCGAAGGTGGTCAGCTCATGCGCAGAGGCGCGCACCTGACTGACCGATCCGGGTGCACTGTCGACATTGTCGGCCCACATGGTCTGGATCGAATCCACAATTGCCAGATCTGGCCGGGTTTCATCCAGCGTGGTCATGATATCGCGCAGGTTGGTTTCCGTGGCCAGCTTGACCGGCGCATCCTGCAACCCCAGCCGCTGCGCTCGCAGCCGCACCTGCGCGCTGGCTTCTTCGCCGGAAATATAGACCACGCTCAGACCCGCATTGGCAAAGGCTGCAGCCGCCTGCAACAGCAGGGTGGATTTGCCAATGCCGGGATCGCCGCCCACCAGAACCGCCGAAGCAGGCACCAACCCACCGCCCAACACGCGGTCAAGTTCATCCAGTTTTGATGCGGTGCGCGGCGGCGGGGCCTCTTTGGAAGACAGATCCGTCAGCGGGATGGCGCGGCCCCGCGCATTGCCCAGCGATTTCTTACCGGGCCCCTGCGACAGCGGCTTTTCTTCGGTGATGGTGTTCCATTCCCCGCAGGCATCGCAGCGCCCGGACCATTTGGTGCTGGTCGCGCCACAGGATTGGCAGGTGAAGATGGTTTGCGCCTTGGCCATGAAGTTTTATTCCGCTCTGCGTTTGCTGACATAGGCTTCATACGCGCCCAAAGTGACAGAGACCAGAATGCAGCCGGTAAACAGATACAATCCCCATTGGGTTTCAATGCGCCCAATGCCGATGCCTTTCGACAAGGTGATATAGAGCGCGATCAAAAAGATATCGGCCATGGCGAATTTTCCCAGAAGATTGACCACCGGCAATGTGCGCCTGTCGAGAAGGTTAAACTGGATCAGTGCCAGCCCCAATGTCTTGAGCATGGGGGAAAACAGCGCAAATAGCGTCACCACCAGCGCCAGCACCACATCGCTATCCCAAAGCGATTGCAGGCCAGAGATGACAGAGATTTCACTTAATCCAAAGATCGGGAGCAAGCCCGCCTTCATCAGTGGGGCAAACCAGGCAATAGGGTAAAGAATAAGCAGGCTTAGATTGATCCAGCGCATGGTGGCTCCTGTAATGCGTGCTTTGGATGTAAATCACCCCAAAGCGCCCACAAGGGGGAAACTCAGCTGGTCCACCACCACAGGCCCAGCAATACCGCCAGGATCAGCCCATGCAGGACATCCAGCCAGCGCCAGCGCGCGCGGGGCAGGACACCGGAAATTGCAAATAGAACGGTGGGCACCAGCAGCGCCGACATGCCGCCATTGCCCGACAACAGCCGGCTGGCAGACACATAGACCGCCCCCTGATCCCATCCCAGCGCCGGGGCGAAGGTTGTCAGGATCCCGGCTGAGGCCAGCGCCAGCGCCAGCGCCGCCGGATACCGCGCCAGCCCTTCACCCAGGATCACCCGAAACAGCGCAAGCACCGCCAGAACCTCAAGATAGAGAAAGTTCTTGAGAAACAGAAAGGCCAGAACTTCTGGTGGGGGCTGGAAAAAGCTGGTCATGGGATTTCCTTTGGCACAAAGCGCGGCTTAGCGGACGGATTCGATCGGCCCTTCGGCGCGCCCGGAAATGAATTGATCCACATAGGGATCCCCGCTATGATCCAGATCCGCGACCGGGCCAGTCCATTGGATTTTCCCGGCGTGCAGCATGGCCACATGATCAGAAATCGCCCGCACCGAAGACATATCATGGGTGATGGTCATGGCGGTGGCGCCGATCTCGGTGACGATTTCGCGGATCAGATCGTTGATCACACCTGACATGATGGGATCCAAACCAGTGGTAGGTTCGTCGAAAAAGATGATTTCGGGGTTGGCGGCGATGGCGCGGGCCAGCCCGACGCGTTTTTGCATCCCACCAGACAGTTCGGCAGGGAAGCGATCCGCCACATCGGGCTTCAGCCCGACCCGGCGCAGCTTTTCAATCGCGATGTCGCGCGCTTCGGACTTTGGCCGTTTGAGCGAGCCACGCAAAAGGCGAAAGGCGACGTTTTGCCAGACCGTCAGGCTGTCAAACAGCGCAGCCCCCTGAAACAACATGCCAAAGCGCGCCAGAAAGGCATCGCGATCAGTTTTGGTCACATCCTGACCGTCCAGCGTGATGATACCGCTGTCCGGGGTCACAAGGCCCAGCACGGATTTCAGTAAAACCGATTTCCCGGTGCCCGAGCCGCCGATAATCACCATCGAACTGCCCTTGGCAATGCCCAGATCCACCCCTTGTAGCACGTGGTTGGGGCCAAAGGACTTGTAAACCGCTGAAAGCTCAATCATGGGCAAGCCTTTGAATGCCGGGCCGTTTCGATAACCGTCATAGCGAGAAAAACACCCCCGTCAGCAGGAAGTTGGCTGCAAGGATCAGCACCGCCGCCGCCTCGACCGACGCTTTGGTGGCGCGGCCCACACCCTGTGCGCCCCGGCCTGAATTCATGCCATAATAGCAGCCCATCAAAGCGGCCAATGTGCCAAAGACTCCGCCTTTGACCAGCGAGGAAATCACATCCAGCGGTTCCAGAAAATCAATGGTGTTTTTCAGATAGGTCGCGGCATTAAACCCCAGCGATCCGGTGGCCACTGCATAGCCGCCAAAGATGCCTATGATATCGCCCACACCTACCAGCAAAGGCACCGTGATCAGCGCCGCCAGCACGCGCGGGGCCACGAGATACTTCATCGGGTGGGTCGACAGGGTGGTCAGCGCGTCGATCTGTTCGGTCACTTTCATCGTCGCGATTTCCGCCGCAATCGAAGAAGTCACCCGCGCCGCGATCATAAGCCCGACCAGAACCGGGCCAAGTTCGCGCACCATGCCAATGGCCACGATCTGCGGCACCACAGCTTCGGCATTGAAGCGCGCGCCGCCGGAATAGATTTGCAGCGCCAGCGCCGCGCCGGTGAAGATCGCGGTCAGCCCCACCACGGGCAGTGAGAGCCAGCCGATGTTCAACAGCGCCACCGCGATTTCGCGGCCATAAAACGGGGGGCGCAGCATATGGCTGAAGGTGGAAAGCGCAAACAGCGTCACACGCCCCACCGCAGCAAGTGCTGTCAGAACCGCGCGGCCAAGCGCACCAAAGGGGGACAGCAGGCTCATGCGTTCAGATAGACCCGGTCATAGCGATGCCCAAGCGAGGTCAGGATTTCATAGCCAATGGTGCCGGCCCAATCCGCCGCGGTGTCGACACTTTGGTGCTGGCCCAGCAGTTCAAGACTGTCAGGCGCGCCCGAAACGTGGGTCACATCAACGGCTGTCATATCCATAGAGATACGCCCCAGTACCTTGCAGCGGGTTTCGCCCGCCCAAAGATAGGCCCCATCGCCCATGGCGCGGATGATCCCATCGGCATAGCCGCTGGCCAGGGTGGCCACCCGCGTGGGGGTCTCGGCTTTCCAGGTGTTGGAATAGCCAACGGTTTCGCCGGGCAGCACGTCGCGGGTCTGGATAACGGGCAGCTCCAGCCGCACCACGGGGCGCGCATCCACAAAGGGCATACCGCCATAGATGCCAACGCCGGGGCGGGTCATGTCAAAATGATAGTCCGCGCCCAGCAAAATCCCCCCGGTCGCAGAGAGCGATCGCGGCGCGTCGATCCCGTCGGTCATGGCACGGAAGGTGTTCAACTGGTAGCTGTTCATCGGATGGTCAGGATCATCGGCGCAGGCCAGATGGCTCATGACCAGAAAGGGGTTTTGCGCCAGCGCAATGTCGCGCAGGGCAGACCATTCGGCCTCTTCCATGCCCAGACGGTTCATGCCGCTATCAAGCTGAATGCCAAAGGCGTGGCCGGGCAGGGCTTCGACATGCATCAGCATCTGGTCGATTGAATTGATCATCGGTGTCAGCTGTGCGTCGCGGATCAGATCGGTATCGCCGGGCATATGGCCCGAGAAAACGCAGATATTCGGGCCGGGGCCCAGAACGGCGCGCACTTCGACACCTTCTTCGGCGGCGGCCACGAAAAATGTACGCGCGCCAGCCTCGGCCAATGCCGGGGCGACACGATCCGCCCCTAGCCCATAGGCATCTGCCTTGACCACCGCAGCTGTTTCCCCTTGCGACATGGATTGCAGATCCTGCCAGTTGGCGCAAAGCGCCTGCAAATCAATTGTAAGTTTACCCTGTGCCATATGTCGTCTTTGGCATCTCAGAGACAGGGGTCAAGGGGGAAATACACTTGTTGTTCAATGTTTCGGCGATAATCTGGTAAAAAAGTGAGAGGCCCATGTCTGTTTCCTTCCGGTTGGAAAGGCAGCTGTTCTTGCTGTCGCTGCGCTATCTGACGCGTGTTCGGGTGCCCGATGATCTGCCGCACTCTGATGATCTGGCCATTCGAGCCACCAAATATCACCCGCTGGTGGGGGCTTTGGTGGGATTTTGCGGTGGTGTTGTGCTGCTGCCCCTGTCGTGGATGCTGTCGCCGCTGGCGGCCATGATCCTGGCGATGATTGCCATGCTGCTGATGACAGGGGCGTTTCATGAAATCGGTCTGGCGCGTGCGGCGGATGTGATTGGGGACGCCAAAACCAAGGATGAAGCCAGGCGCCTTGTCGAAGAACGCCCGTTGCGCGGCTATGGGGTGGTGTCGCTGGTGATGGTCATGGCACTGAAACTGGCACTTTTGATCGAGTTACCTTTGGCCGTGGCCTGTATGGCGCTGGTGGTCAGCAATGCGATTGGCCGCATGGCCACCGTGCATGTGGTGTCGACCACCTATCTTGCCCGCGATGTCGGGGTACGCGCCCGCGTGCCCGGGGTGACCAGCGAAAGCTATTGGATCGCCCTGACAATTACCGTGGCGTTTTTGCTGCTGGCCACCATCATCTTTGGCCCCCTCGCCAGTGCCGGGGCCTTTGTCGGGGCCGTGGTGCTGGGCCAGTGTTTCCGCCTGCTGATCGTGCGAAAACTGGGCGGTTATACCGGCACCTGCCTGGGCGGTGTCGAACAGATGGGCGAGCTGGGCGCGCTTTTGGGAATAGCGCTGGTGTTTTAGGGGGCGTTTTCTGGCCCTAAGCGCCCAGAGGCAAAGCAACAGCCTTGAGGAAAGCCAGAACAGTAGAGAGAGCTGCACGAATGCCAAGACGTGATAGGCTGAAAAGCGCACGTCAGGTCAGAAAAAGATCCTTCCTACCTGTAGGATTTTGTGATTGTCTGCGCCGAACTTTTGTCTGAGGAATGGGTTAAATGGCTAAAACAAGGCGTATATTTTTCGGAAAGCGCGCATTCGTCGCTGGACTAATTCTTGTTGTGTTCGGAATTTGGATAAACGGAGTTTTCATATTCGATTTTGGACGAGTGAATGCTTTCGCACTGGCAGTTCCTATCATGGGCGTCGTGTTATGGGTGACTGCTTTGTACAATAAACTGAAGGGTCGAACTTATGAAACTGAGATCGAGAGAAATGACACCTGAAGTCTGAAGGGGGGGGCGTTGGCAGAACCTGCCTTCGGCGGCCAATACCGATGCAGTCTGGCAGAAATCTATATTCTGCCAGTCTTGAGACAAACCCAGCAGACCAGTCGCACCGAAGGCATGCCTGCCACTTTGCAGCATCCCTCCGGATTGCTGGTCATAGCCAAAGGATCAGAATTCTGCGTCGCCGCCCTCTTGCTGCCAGGGTTTGACCAGATTGCCAAAGCGGGTGAACTGGCTTTCAAAGGACAGTTCGACCGTGCCAATCGGGCCGTGACGCTGTTTGCCGATGATCACCTCGGCCTTGGCGTGCAGCCGTGCCATGCGTTCCTGCCAGGCGGCCATTTCTTCCAGCCGGTCTTCTGACGGTTTTTCACGTTCCGCATAGTATTCTTCGCGGAACACGAACATCACCACATCGGCGTCCTGTTCGATCGAGCCGGATTCACGCAGGTCAGACAGCTGCGGGCGTTTATCGTCGCGGCTTTCCACCTGACGCGACAGCTGCGACAGGGCGATCACCGGAATATTCAGCTCTTTGGCGATGGCCTTCAGGCCCATGGAAATCTCGGCGATCTCCTGCACACGGTTGTCCGCGGTACCGCGCAGCAGCTGCAGATAGTCGACGATGATCAGATCCAACCCGTGGGTCCGTTTCAAACGGCGTGAGCGTGCGGCCACCTGCGAAATCGGCAGGGCGGGGGTATCGTCGATATACAGCGGGCAGGCTTCCAGCGCCTTGGCGGCCTCAACAAAGCGGCGGAATTCGCCTTCATCCATGTCACCCTGACGGATCTTATGGGATGAAATCTCAGAGGCTTCGGCCAGAATACGGCTGGCCAGCTGTTCGGCGCTCATTTCAAGTGAAAAGAAGCCCACAACCCCGCCTTCCAGCGCGCCGGTTGTGCCATCGGGCATTTCGCCTTTGCGATAGGCCTTGGCGATGTTGAAGGCCAGGTTGGTCGCAAGCGAGGTTTTCCCCATCGACGGACGACCGGCCAGGATCAACAGGTCTGACTTGTGCAGCCCGCCCAGTTTCTTATCCATGTCGATCAGCCCGGTGGAAATACCCGCCAGCCCGCCTTCACGCTGATAGGCCGCATTGGCAACATTCACCGCCTCGGTTGCGGCTTTCAGAAAGGATTGAAATCCGCTTTCGGTCTGGCCCTGTTCGGCCAGTTTATACAGCGCCTGTTCCGCCTCGACGATCTGTTCCTTGGGTTCGGATTTCACATCCACCTTGGCGGCGCGGTCTGCAATATCGCGGCCCAGTTTGATCAGATCGCGGCGCACCGCCAGATCATAGATCATCTGCGCATAATCGCGCACCGCAAAGGTGCCCACCGCTGATGCGGCCAGACGCGCCAGATAGGCCGGGCCGCCCAGTTCCCTGAGGCCCTCGTCGTCTTCCATGAAGGCTTTCAACGTCACCGGAGAGGCCAGCGTGTTCTTGGTGATCCGCGCCTGCGCCACCTCATAGATGCGGGCATGCACCGGATCAAAGAAATGCTGCGCCGAAATCAGCGAGGTCACCCGATCATAGGTTTCATTGTCCGTCAGGATCGCGCCCAGCAATTGCTGCTCGGCTTCGATGGAATGCGGCATGGTCTCGGCGGCGTCAACCTGCACGCCGGTCGGATTGATCGGGGCGATCTCGTTCATGGTCTGCTCATGTGTTTGGACAGGGCGGTTCTAACCGGTTCTCTGCCCGTTTTCCATCTGGATATATCTGTGGATAACCCGCAGGGATAACTCTGCAAGGTCAGATCCAGCGGGTGTGCCTTACGGTATATGGTAGCAAAGCGCGCTCAAAACACAACATAAAGATGGGGTCGCGATTCGAGCGCGCAGTTTTGCACAGCTTAGGCTTTGTTGGCGTCCTGCCACTCTCGTGGGGCGTCGATAAAGGCCTGCACCTGGTTCAGCGTGTCTTCGCTGAATTTGCCCATGGTGCGGGCCTCGGCCAGAACATCGTGCCAGGTGCACAGGTAATGCAGATCCACCCCATGATCGCCCAGCGTTTTGATCGTCTCGGGAAAGATGCCATAATAGAAGATCACCGCAGTGTGTGCGCAGCTTGCGCCGGTTTCGCGGATCGCATCCACAAACGACAGTTTGCTGCCGCCATCGGTGGTCAGATCTTCCACCAGCAGCACGCGCTCACCTTCGGACATGGCGCCTTCGATGCGAGCATTGCGGCCATAGCCTTTGGGCTTTTTGCGGACATAGGTCATGGGCAGCGCCATACGTTCAGCCACCAGCGCAGAGAAAGGAATGCCTGCGGTTTCGCCACCGGCGATATTGTCAAAAGCTTCAAAGCCCGCGTTGCGCATCACGGTGACGGTCAGGAAATCCATCAGGGTGCTGCGGATGCGTGGGAAGGAAATCAGCTTGCGGCAGTCGATATAGACCGGCGACGGCAGGCCAGAGGCCAGCTGAAAGGGCTCATCGCCCATGAAATGCACAGCTTCGATTTCCCACAGCATACGCGCGGTCAGACGGGCCATCTCTTCTGCAGAGGGATAAGACGAGGGGATCATGGGCAGCACTCCTTCAGTTCGCGCCTGCTCTAACGAAAAACGAGCAGGGACAAAACCCCGCTCGTCAAATCTTTCGTGCTTTCATCTTGCCAGATGAACTCTGGCAAAAACCTGCAGGGACGCGGGCAGCGCCCCCTTATGACACGCGCCAGTGCAGGGGCATCATCGGATCAAACACGGTGACATCGCCATTTGGGGTCTGGATGCGGTCCGGATACGTCACCGGATCCCCCTTGGTCAGAGTGATGCTCTCGGCGTTCACGGGCAGGCCGTAAAAGGCTGGCCCATTGAGCGATGCAAAGGCCTCAAGTTCATCCAGCGCGCAATCCTGTTCAAAGACCTCTGCCAGAATGGACATGGTGTTGGTAGCCGTAAAGCAACCGGCGCAACCACAGGGCGCCAGCTTGGCCCCATCCAGATGCGGCGCACTGTCGGTGCCAAGGAAATAGCAGGCCTCGCCCGAAGTGGCCGCCTTGCGCAGCGCCAGACGGTGTTCTTCGCGTTTGGCCACAGGCAGGCAATAATAATGCGGTTTGATCCCGCCTGCCAGAATGGCGTTGCGGTTGATCACCAGATGGTGCGTGGTGATCGTGGCCCCCAGATCCTTGCCACCACTGCGGGCATAGTCCGCGCCCTGCGCCGTGGTGATATGTTCCATCACCACCCGCAGACCGGGTGTGGCCTGACGCAGCGGATCAAGAATGCGGTCGATAAACACAGCTTCGCGGTCAAAGATATCGACATCATCATCCACCACTTCGCCATGCACACAGAGAGGGCAGCCGATTTCAGCCATTTTCTCCAGAACCGGGCGCACCTTGTCAAAGTTCTTCACACCTGACGCCGAATTGGTTGTCGCGCCCGCGGGATAGAGCTTGACCGCTTTGATCAGCCCATCCGTATGGGCGCGCGCCAGATCTTCGGGATCTGTGTCTTCGGTCAGATACAGCGTCATCAGCGGCTCAAAGGCGCTGCCCTCGGGCAGGGCGGCCAGAATGCGATCACGGTAGGCGCTGGCCTGTGCGCCGGTGACAACGGGCGGCACGAGGTTTGGCATGATGATGGCGCGGCCAAAGTGGCGCGCGGTTTCAGGGGCAACCGCCTGCAGCATGTCTCCATCGCGCAGGTGCAGATGCCAATCGTCGGGTCGGCGAAGTGTAATCTGGGTCATGCCCCGCGCTTTACACGGGGTCAGCGGCTGCGTCCATAGCTTCGAGCTGCTCCAGCCTGCGACGGAAACGCGGCGCGGAATAATGTTCACCTACATAGCGGCACAGCATCTTCGAGAGCTCATAGCGTTCCAGCGCATCCAGCCGGTACAGCAGCTTGCGCAGATAGGGCAGATGCTTGCGCCGAATGCGTGCCAGCCCGGCGAATGTGTTCACATCCAGCCTGGCCTCGGCGGCGGCGACCATCATCGCGGGCAGAATGTCCAGCGCGCGAAATTCGCCCAAAAGCGCCGCCCCCATAAAAGGCACCCGATACCGCGCCACATTGCGCCGCTCAAACAGGGCAGAATGCATGGCATCGAGACGCTCATAGGGATCATGCACAACATAGACCTGATCCGCCGCGTCAATCATATCGGGGGCATAGCCATAGCGGGTGGTGAAATCCATCCGCCGCTGTTCGACAAAGCGATCGTCCCAATCGGTCACGCGCGGATCCAGCGTCGCCTGCGGCTGCAACAGCAACACGCGCGCACCGGGGGCCGCGACCGAATAGGCCGCCGCCGCATAGCCACATGGGCCTGCGCCAAAGAACAGGATGTTTTCGAATTCGTCAAAGAACCCGTCATCCGCCAGCTGATCAAAGAATCCATAGACCCGCTCATCACGAAACCACGTGTCGCCATTGCACAGGACGGTCAGCGCCGACCAGCCATGGCTGCGCACCATTTCAAAGCTTTGCGGCGTATGGGTTTCGGACAGGGCTTTTACACCGGCAATGGTTTCAAAGGTCACCAGAAGGGTATCCCCAGCGTCAATGAAAAGCCCGGCATGAAAACGCCCCAGAGGTTCCGCAAAACCATGCGTATCGCCGATCTTGCGCAGCTCGGACAACCAGTCGGTCCGCGAACACCGGCTTAGGTCTGGTGCAAAGGTTTTCGGGTCGAATGACATCTCAATTGCCCTGTTGTTATAAAGTCTGCTCGGTGGGGTCATCGTGGGCGTTAACCAGTTTTTGACCATAAACTCGGGCAGAATTTGGGCGATGTCGGGGTAATTTATTGTAGTGCTTAGCTATCGTTTTCCAAAACGGATAGTAAGGCAAGCCGTTCCAGATCTGTCAGATCATGCTGCAGAAGATCATTGTAAAAGGCCTGTGTGTCTGGATCATTCAGCAGCGTTTCCGCCTGCGCGCGATGCCAGTTGAGCCCCTGATCATGCAGATGTTTCAACTGCTTGTCCTGTTTGAACAGATCCATCAAAGCCCGGGTGCGGGGCAGGTGGCGCTGAATGCTGGAGTCAGGGAGGCCATTCCAGTCATTGCGCAGCCAATAGGTCAGCCCAAGGGTGCGATCGACATGCAGTGCGCGGCCTCTTTGGCGTTTTACCAGATAGGATTTGGCCGACCGCAGCGCATAGTGATTAAGCTGAACCAGATCATAGCCATAAGACTGTCGCGAACTGCGCCAGCCCAGATTCCGGCATTCGGCAGTGATGTCTTTGCCCGATCCGTTGCGCCATTGCACCTGTCCAGCCATGTGCGGTAGCAGGTCCATCGGACGGTGACAGCCCAGCTTTCGATAGGCGCCGATGGATCGGGTCAGGGTTTTATAGCCCCATGCGGTATGCGGCTTGGGGCAATAGCTGGGGGCGCAGTGATCAAATGTCTGGATCACTGGCTGATCAGGGATTTCTGTTACGCCATTGTGGCCAAACAACCGCCATGTCATGGCGACGTTTGTTGCCTCAGGCAATTTCGCAAAAAGATCGTCTAAAGTGCCGTTTCCACAGCGAATATTTATGAACTCATCGCAATCAATATGGGTGACCCAATTGGCGTTTTTGAACAGATCGTGGTTTGAAGATTTTGCAAGGGCATGTTGCTGCGGGGATGCCCCTTGCCAATCGTCATTTGGGACATGGGTGACCAGACCCAGCTCTTGCAGGCGGTAAAGAATGTCTTCGGTCGTGTCGCTGCACCCATTGGTATAAACTAGGAAATGATCGAACCCGATGCTCAGATGAAAGGCGATCCATTCCAGAATATAAGGGGCTTCGTCTTTCATGCAGGCGATGATCAGCCGCTCGGCCTGGTGGGCGGGGCGTGGCGCGGGCGTAAAGGGGGCCTGCGCCATGGATTTATCATCGTTGCGGGGGGCATAGCGGGACTTGGCCAGCCATTGCAAAGAGCTGACCGCCGTGTCGGGCAAAAGCACCTGCGCCGCCGGGGAGAGCAGTGTGCGATCAACCGCAGTGGCTGGGGCGGCCGGTGTGATTGGTTGCGACAGGCGGCGGATGCGTGGCAGGAAATGCGCCAGATATTGCGTGGCGCGAAAGCCATATTCAGGATCCGCCTCATGCCATGCGGGCAGAGGCGTGTCTGGGGCCATTGCCGTGGGCTCAAGCCCCGGGTGTTTCTGACAAAGCCTTTGAACGTCTTCTGAAAACCGCTGTGAAACCTGTGTGAGTGCGCCAGCCGGGATATCTGGCCCATCCACATGGATGTCTTGCAAGATCCGCAGCCGCTGAGGGCGGGGCAAGCTGCATCCCTCATCGCGCAAAAGCAAAGGCAACAGGCGGTTCATCTGACGACAGCGGGTGATCCATGCGGCTGCTGGGGGGGATGATGGCGGGCATAAGGTTGGGGCGGTATCCATACCCAGATAAGAGAAGAATGCCGTTTGATCAGCGTCTTGTGAGAAGAAACTCACCTTGTTTGCATCAAAGACTTCTGACAGCACGCTCTCCAACGCAGCCAAATCCACCCAGGGCCAGGGGGCCTGAATTTCGGAAAATTGCGCCTCTTGCACGTCTGGCGGCATCCAGAGATTTTGCGCAGCCCGCGCATAGTTTGGGGTCGCCAGCAGGTGCAGATCCTGATCCAACGGGGCCTGACGCCCCTGCAACACCTGCTGCGCATAGCGCGCGGCCAGCAGGCGGGCGGGTTCATCCACATGCATGATGATCTCAAGCTGATCGCAAAGAGGGGCCAGCAGATCATGCAGGCTGTGCCAATCTTCTGGTTGCGCCAGATCGGTGCCCAACTGATGCGCAGAAAGAAGCAGGGTCTCTGGTTGAAGTGAAGCGATTTCCTTAGCCAACGCCCTGCGCACCGATTTGCGCAAACGGTTGCGCGCAGTCGCGCCCAGCAGATCTTTTGCGTGATGCAAAGCGGTTGGGCAATGGTCTGATCCACAGGCAAGGGCCAGCCGGGTGTGGTTTTGCGCGCCCAAAGCCTGCGAAAACAAAGTGCCCCCTTCGGCCAGATCCCAGCGGGCTTTGGCCAGAGCGCTTTGTATTTGCGCAGAAAACCCATGATCCAGAGCAACGTGCACAAGAATCCGCATTATTCAGTCCTTGCCCGAGGGTTGACGTTTTCCTGCCCCCACCATGGCAGAGCGCAGCCGATAAAGGCCCCCAGATCATGTTGTGCAGTGGGTGAGGCCACATCCAGCAGCAAAAAGCGCGGATCCTCACCAAAGACATCCTGCAGCATGGTGTAGTGACCCTCGATCCAAATCTTTAATTCCGCCTCAGACCGGCCATAGCCATGTGGCAAGCCGGGCAGGGTGCCCTGTGGCAGGCGGTGGCTGCCCAGATTGTTCCAGCGCATCATGCTGTCGGCGATCTGTGCGGCCGGGCGCCAGGTGGCGACAAACCTCAACGCTGGATCACTTAGGCGCAATGCCTTGAGAATCGGATAATCCGACTGCGGCCAAAGCGAGCTGTTCCCGTTCAACATATTGATTTCGCTGAGCGCATCATAATTTGTCAGCCCACTAAGGGGCGGGGTATTGCTGAAATAGGCATCATAGATCTGCTGCGCCACAAAGGGGCGATCCGGTGAGATCAGCGCACCATCCTCATCACGCAGCTTGTGATCAGCCACCCGCCAGCCCAGATGGCGAAGCGCATGGGCCAGCGTGGTTGTTCCTGATTTGGGCAGCCCCAGATTGATCAGCCGCACGCTCATGCCTCTAGCCGCAGCCTGTTGATCAGGGCTTGCTCTCTTGGGGGGCGGGCAGGGGTTGCGCGAATTGTTTTGCGCAGGCGCTGATAGTTTGGCATCGCGCTTTGCGCCATGATCTGATCACGATGCGCCCGAACGCAGGCGTCATGCGCGACGGCAAGCTGGGGATCGGATTTCATATCGCTTAGCAAAACCTCAAGATCCGGCAGGTGCCGCTGAATTGACAGATCCTGATAGGCGGGGTCATTGCGATCTTGCCAATAGACCTCATCAAACGGGCGGTCTGGGCGGTTGATATCCCCACGGGCCGCTTTCACCAAATAGCTGTCCAGCGACCTGAGCGAATAGTGGTTCAAAGTGGCAAAGCGCCGGGCCCCCTTGGCAGGCAGTTTGCGTGTCGTTACGGGTTTTTCGGCGAACATGAAGGTATTTGGCACCTGTTGCCCTGATCCATCTGTCCACTGTGGTGGTGCTTTGGGGGAAATGCTGTCTTTCAGATAGGGGCGGTGTGCTCCTAAATAACGCCTTGGAAGACTTTGATGTACAAGGGTTTTCACTTCGCACGCCGGATCAATGTTCCACAGATCCGGATTGTGAGAATGATCAAACTGCGCAATCACCGGCCTGTCGTGGAACGCGGCAATATCGCAATTGGCAAAGAACTGAAAACACAGCGAAATCGCCTGAGGTTGACCACAGGCATTGATTAGATCGGCAAAGGTGCCATCCCCCACATGGATATTGGGAAACTCATCAATATCAGCGATCCAAAGCCAGTCGGCTTCACGCACCACCTGCAAATTTGACGCATGGCGCAACGCCTGCATCTGACGCGCCCCGCTCTGCGCAGGATTGTCCAGTCGGGTGACGCCATACCCCCCAAGCAGATCCAGCAGCGCCTCTGTACCATCGCTGCAATCATTGGTATAGACAACAAAGTCAGACACGCCGATCAAACGATGATAGGCGATCCATTCCAAAAGAAACGGGCCTTCGTTTTTCACACAGAGCACAGCGGTGATCTGCGGGGGATGGGGGTCTGCCATGGTCGCCTGTCCGGTTTTCCGGTTATTGTCATGAGACAAACATAGCCTTGCGCGGGCGTCAACAAAAGCCAGGGGCAGGATGAATGTATCCTGACCCTAGGACTTTGGCGCTATTGACCCCTCCCTCTCTGATTGCCACGGTGCAGCAGGGAGGATCATATGGCGTTTCAATCAATTGATGATGTTCAGGCACGCCTGAACGAGGCGGGCTATGTCTGTGGGCGGGCATTGGCAACGGTGGTGTTCTTGTCTTTGCGCCTTGGGCGGCCGTTGTTCCTCGAAGGCGAAGCCGGCGTGGGCAAGACCGAAATCGCCAAGGCGCTTGCGGCCTGTCTGGGGCGTCGTTTGATCCGCTTGCAGTGCTATGAGGGTTTGGATGCCTCAAGCGCGGTTTATGAATGGAACTTTCCCGCGCAGATGATCGCCATTCGCACCGCCGAAGCGCAGGGCGGGACCGATCGCAAAGCCCTGAATACAGAACTTTTCGGGTCTGATTTTCTGATCGAACGCCCGTTATTGCAGGCCATGCGCCCGAATGAAAATGGTGCGCCCATCTTGCTGATTGATGAACTTGATCGCACTGATGAACCCTTTGAGGCCTTCCTGCTTGAGGCGCTTTCGGATTTTCAGGTCTCGATCCCGGAAATCGGTACCATCAAAGCGCCAGAGCCGCCAATAGTCATCCTGACCTCAAACCGCACCCGCGAGGTGCATGATGCGCTCAAACGGCGCTGTCTGTATCACTGGGTGGACTACCCGACATTCGACCGCGAAGTGGACATTCTGACCGCCCGCGCCCCCAAGGTGGCCGCCACGCTATCGCGGCAGATCGTGGGGTTTGTGCAATCGCTGCGCACCGAAGATATCTTTAAGAAACCCGGTGTGGCCGAAACCATTGATTGGGCGAAATGCCTGCTGGCTTTGGATGTGGTCGATCTGTCGCCCGAGGTGATCAGCGATACTTTGGGGGCAATTCTTAAGTATCAGGATGATATAGCGCGCATAGAAGGCTCTGAGGCCAAGCGCATTCTGGATGAGGCGCGCGCCGGTCTCGAAGAGGCATGATCAGGCTGCCAGAAGGATCGCCAATGACTGCAATTGAAACACATGAATTCGCCAATGGGTTGAAAGTCAACCGCGCAAGGCTGCTGGATCTGCAATTGGCGCGCTATACTTCCGAGGGGGCCAGTAACCTGCACGAACCAGAGGAAGAACATTGGTTCGATCATGTTTTGGGGCTTAGCCCCACAGACGGGGTGTTTCTGGATGTGGGGGCGGCGATTGGCTACTATTCAACGCTTGTGCGCCGGGAAAAACCCAAATGGCAGATCTATGCCATGGAACCGCAAAAAGAGATGCGGGAAGCGCTGCTTGAGACTTTTGAAATCAATGGGTTGCCTGATGACTCTCTGACTTTGGATGAGCAGGCGCTCAGTGCGCAGACAGGTCAGCAACGGTTTCGGCATATCCATTATGGTTCTGGTCTTCTGACCGAACAGGCCGCGCAGACGCACCCGGAAAGCACCGTGCCGACCGTGCCCCTTGAAACCGTTCTTGACCGTATTGGCAGGCCGGTGACACTGGCCAAGATCGACATTCAGGGGGCTGAGCTGTCGGTGCTGCAAGCCGCAGGGGCGGCGTTGAAATCGGGGCGAATTGGCTGGATTATTCTTGGGACGCACGGCGCTGATCTACATGCTTCTTGCCTTGCGGTTCTGCGGGAAAGCTATGAAATTGTGCATCAGGATGGCGCCCCGCCAGAACAGCCCGATGGGCTGATTGTGGCGCGGTTCCGGCGGGGGGAAGATGGCTGAATATCTGCCGCTGGATCTGCCCGAGCAGCCCAAACTCGCTCAGAACATCATTCATTTCGCGCGCGCATTGCGCCGGGCTGGGCTGCCGATTGGTCCCGGGCGGGTGATTGATGCGATCCGTGCTGTCGAGGCAGCGGGTTTTACTGAGCGCACCGATTTCTACTGGACGCTGCATGCCTGTTTCGTCAACCGGCCCGAACATCGCACGGTTTTTGCGCAGATCTTCCGGCTCTATTGGCGTGATCCACGGTTTTTGGAACATATGATGTCGATGATGTTGCCGTCAGTACGCGGGGTTCAGGAAGAGCGCGCTGCTCTGGCCGCAGAAAAACGCGCGGCGCAGGCGCTCTTGGCGGATCATCTGCCCGAAGACGGCCCGCAAGGGCAGGAGGAGGGCACCGAGATCGACATTGACGCCTCTTTCACCATGTCTTCCGAAGAAAAGCTGCGCAGCCTTGATTTTGAACAGATGTCGACCGAAGAAATCGCCCGCGCCAAACGGATGCTGGCGCAACTGAAACTGCCGGTCAAACCGCTAACGTCGAGACGATTGCAGTCTGCCGCATTGGGCATGCGGATGGACAGGCGCAAAACCCTGCGCGCCGCGATGCGTCATGGCGGCGAAATCCGGGATATCGCGCGTGCGAAACAGCGTGAACGCTGGCCAAATCTGGTGGTGCTTTGTGATATTTCCGGCTCCATGAGTCAGTATTCCCGCATGGTTCTGCACTTTCTGCATGCGGTGGCAAATGAAAAAGGGGCGGGCTGGGCCAGGGTGCATGCCTTTACCTTTGGCACGCGGCTGACAAACATCACCCGCCATCTGGCGACCCGGGATGTGGATGCCGCTTTGGCCGCCGCCGGGGCACAGGCGCAGGATTGGGAGGGGGGTACGCGCATCGGCGACAGCCTGCGCGCGTTCAATATGCAATGGTCGCGCCGGGTCATGGGGCAGGGCGCAGTGGTGCTGTTGATCACCGACGGGCTGGAACGCTCTGACCCGGATCAACTGTCTCATGAGATCGAGCGGCTGCACCTCTCTGCCCGTAGGTTGATCTGGCTGAATCCGCTGCTGCGCTGGGATGGGTTCGCGCCCAAGGCCGCCGGCATTCGCGCTATGTTGCCCCATGTCGACAGTTTTCGCGCCGGGCATTCCATTCAGTCGCTAGAGGATCTGGCGCAGGCGATTTCACGCCCCGATGATCTGGGCGAAAAAGCTCGGTTGATGGCTGCGCTGTGATCAGTCGATCCGCTTGGCATCGGTCAGAAAGACCGCGCGGTAGGTTTCCGGGCTTTCATCAAATTGCAAAGTGCCGCGCAGCGTGATCTGTGTGCCTTCTTCAATCGGGCGAATGGCGCGTTTCAGGGTGACTTCCAGCGCAGGCCCATAGCCGCTTTCGCCGCAAAAGGGGCAATCCGCTGCTTCGGGCACGATGATGAACTGCTTGATGCGATTGGCGGTCAGCGCTTCGATCTGAACGTAATGCCCCGTGATTTCAAAGCCCTGCGCCATGTCACGAAGCTCATCCGGGATGGTTTTGGCCACCGACCAGCTGTTGGCTGTTTCTGTCTCTTCATATGAGATTTGCGTGATCAAATCCCATGGATCCGCTTCGCCGGGGGCTGCGCAGGTCAGGCTAAGACAGATGGTGGTGGTATAAAAGGCCTTTAGCATCGGCAACTCCGCGTGCATCTGTTGCAAATCTAAGCGCGCTTGCGTCTTTTCGCCAGCCTCTGTGGGTCACAAAGCGATTATCTTATGTGCTGCGCCGCACTGTCGTGGAAGCAGGGGCGAAATCCGGCTGACAGAATCGCCAGGATCGGCTGAGGCGTCAAAACAGTGACCTCCCCCCGGATTTGCGTGAGAAGAGCGCTGTATCCAGTTGTCGTATATGTGAAAAATCCACGATCACCACATAGGGTAGGCCGACCTTCCCACAAGAAGAATGTGCCGGTTGGCAAGCTGTCGACTTGCGCCTGAAACCGTATCTGTTTGCGATTGCGCGTTACGCGCGCCGCATGAAGCGCGCGATCCATTTCTTTGTGCCCGGCGGCGCCATGCGCCTTGGCCCAAGCGGATTTGAACGCCGCGTAGGCCTTTGGGCGGCAATAGGCGCAGGGGCGGTGGCCCGCAGCCAGCCCAACCGCTTCGTCTAGGAAAAACAGTGGTGTCCAGGCGCGGGCGGGCATGGGCCCATGATAGCGGCCACGCGGATGCACCAGATCGCAGATGATCCAATGCTGGTGCTTCCAGCGCGGAGTGCCCAGTTTGTGATCGGTGAATTGCAGATTGCCCCGGTTGCCGGTGAACATCCCGCGCGCAGGATCCGAGACAATTTCCTGCGTGGGCAGAACGCGGTTCTGCAAAGGCGGCAGAGAGGGTCTGCCGCCCGCCATCAGACCATCATTTCCTTGGTAGCTGACAGGGTTACATCGGGATAGTCGCGTTCAATACGGTCGATATCCCATTGTAAACGCGTCAGATAAACCACATCGCCGTCATGGTCATAACTGATGTGCTGTTTGTTGGCGTTGACGAATTTATCTACCGCGTCCTGCGCCCCATGCACCCAGCGGGCCGAAGTAAATTGCGAGGCGTCAAAGCGCACCGGCAGGCCGTATTCCAGCTCAATCCGGCTGCCCAGAACTTCGAATTGCAGCGCGCCCACAACGCCGACAATAAAGCCAGAGCCGATCATGGGTTTGAACACCTTGGCTGCACCTTCTTCGGCGAATTGCATCAGCGCTTTTTCAAGATGCTTGGCTTTCAGCGGATCGCCAGCGCGCACGCCCTGCAGCAGTTCCGGCGCAAATGAGGGGATGCCGCTGACGCGCAGGGCTTCGCCTTCGGTCAGCGTATCACCGATGCGCAGCTGGCCGTGGTTGGGGATGCCGATGATATCACCAGCCCAGGCTTCTTCGGCTAACTCTCTGTCAGAGGCCAGAAAAAGCACCGGGTTTGAGACGGCCATGGGCTTTTTGGTGCGCACATGGGTCAGCTTCATGCCGCGCTTGAAATGGCCTGATGCCATGCGCACAAAGGCCACCCGGTCGCGGTGCTTTGGATCCATATTGGCCTGCACTTTGAACACAAAGCCCGCGACTTTCTTTTCCTCGGGTGCGATCTGGCGCGGTTCGGCTTTCTGCACCTGCGGCTCTGGGCCGTAGGTGCCAATACCGTCCATCAACTCTTTGACACCAAAGGAATTAATCGCAGAGCCAAACCAGATCGGGGTCATGTGACCTTCGAGAACTGATTGCGGGTCCAGCTTGGGCAGCAGCTCTTTGGCCATTTCGACCTCTTCGCGCAGCTGCTCCAGCAGGGTTTCCGGGATGTGTTTTTCCAGTTCAGGATCGTCCAAGCCATTGATCTGAATGGTTTCTGCGACAACATTCCGGTCGGCGCGATCCATCAGTTCCAGTCGGTCGTTTAACATATCATAGCAGCCCAGGAAATCGCGGCCCATGCCAATCGGCCATGAGGCCGGTGTCACGTCTATCGCGAGGTTTTCCTGAATTTCATCAATGATTTCAAAAGTGTCCCGCGCTTCGCGGTCCATCTTGTTACAGAAGGTCAGAATGGGCAGATCGCGCAGGCGGCACACCTCGAACAGTTTCTGCGTCTGGCTTTCCACCCCTTTGGCCCCGTCAATCACCATCACAGCCGCATCCACGGCGGTCAGGGTGCGATAGGTATCTTCCGAGAAATCCGAGTGACCGGGAGTGTCAACAAGATTGAACCGGAAAGTGTTGAAATCAAACGACATTGCTGAGGCTGAGACCGAAATCCCACGGTCCTTTTCCATCTGCATAAAGTCTGACCGCGTCCGCCGCGCTTCGCCTTTTGCGCGCACTTGCCCGGCCATCTGAATGGCACCGCCATACAGCAGGAATTTTTCCGTCAGCGTGGTCTTGCCGGCGTCCGGGTGCGAAATGATCGCAAAGGTCCGACGACGGGCGATTTCAGCGGGCAGGTCTGGGCGATTATCCAACATAAGCGCCGCATAGCGCGAAAATTGGGGTAGCACAATCCATGCAGAACCCATGCACAAAGCATGCGCATGATGATCTGCCTGTTTCACCCCAATACTTGCAGCGCAGCGCGCCTTGATCTATGAGGGCGCATCCCGCGCGAGGGGCGCGGCCTTAGGGTAAGGGGACGCAGGCGATGGCTCGGCGCAAGAAGATTTACGAAGGCAAGGCAAAGATCCTGTATGAAGGCCCGGAACCGGGGACCATTGTGCAGTACTTCAAAGATGATGCCACTGCTTTTAACGCGGAAAAGAAGGATGTGATTGAAGGCAAGGGTGTGTTGAACAACCGCCTGTCTGAGTTCTTCATGACCGGTCTGAACAGCGTGGGCGTGCCGACGCATTTCCTGAAACGTCTGAATATGCGCGAACAGCTGGTGCGTGCCTGTGAAATTGTTCCGTTGGAAGTGATCGTGCGCAACTATGCGGCGGGTTCCATGTGCAAGCGTCTGGGCATTGAAGAAGGCACCGCGCTGCCGCGTCCGATCGTTGAGTATTGCTATAAGGACGATGCGCTGGGGGATCCTCTGGTCAGCGAAGAACATATTGCCGCCTTTGGCTGGGCCAGCCAGCAGGATATGGATGATATCGTGTCGCTTGCCCTGCGGGTGAATGACTTTATGTCCGGCCTGATGTTTGGCGTGGGTATCCGTCTGGTGGATTTCAAAATCGAAATTGGCCGTATCTATGACGGTGATTATCAGCGCCTGATCGTTGCGGATGAGATTTCACCCGACAGCTGCCGCCTGTGGGATATCGAAACCGGCGCAAAGCTGGACAAAGATGTTTTCCGTCAGGATCTGGGGGATCTGGCGGATGCTTATACCGAGGTGGCGAAGCGTCTGGGCGTTCTGCCCAAGACCCAGACCCATGCGACCAAGCCAACCCTGATCAACTGATCACAGGCTTAATCATGTCGGAAAGGCACGGGATGCGCGCATCCCGTGCCTTTTGTTTTGCCGATTTGCCGCTCTGGGGCTTTTTGTCCGGGGGGTTTCCGGGCGTTTGACGCGATTAACACTTGCAATCTTGCCCTGCTTGGGGTTCTTCGCGGCCAACGATACCAGCGAAAGGACCGGGTCATGAAAGTTCGTGTGCATGTCATGCTGAAGCAGGGTGTTCTTGATCCGCAGGGCGAAGCCATTCGTCATGCGCTGGGGGCGCTGGGGTTTGAGGGCGTCGAAGGTGTGCGTCAGGGCAAGGTCATCGAGTTGGATCTGGCAGAGGGCACGTCGGAAGACACCATCAAGGACATGTGTGAAAAGCTGCTCGCCAATACGGTGATCGAAAGCTATCGCATCGAGACCCTCTGACCCGGGTCTGCCCCCGCTGATGGCCCATCGCCTGGTGTGCGTGGGCCTTGGCTGTCTTTGACCATGTTGCGCCAGTGGGCGCGGCTGTACTGACTGAATTCACCTCTTGAGACCTTAGGAAAGGATCCCCTCATGAAAGCTGCCGTCATCGTATTTCCGGGGTCAAACTGTGACCGTGACATGGCCGTTGCCTTTGAACAGGCGGGTCTGCAGGTCGAAATGGTCTGGCACAAAGACACAGCGCTGCCGGAAGGGGTGGATATCGTTGGGGTGCCTGGCGGGTTTTCCTTTGGCGACTATCTGCGCTGCGGGGCGATTGCTGCCAATGCGCCGATTGTAAACGAGGTCAAGGCGCATGCGGATCGTGGCGGTTATGTGCTGGGGGTTTGCAATGGCTTTCAGGTGCTGACCGAAACCGGTCTGCTGCCCGGCGCCCTGCTGCGCAATGCAGGGCTGAAATACATCTGCCGCACCATTGGTCTGAAGGTGGAAAACGGTAACAGCCTTTACACAACGGGCTATGGCGCGGGCACTGAGCTGGCGCTGCCGATCGCGCACCACGATGGCAATTATTTCGCAGATGATGAGACATTGAACCGTCTGGAAGGGGAAGGGCGCGTGGCCTTCCGCTATACAGACAACCCCAATGGCTCGGCGCGGGATATTGCGGGCATCCTGTCACCCAACGCCCGCGTGCTGGGGATGATGCCCCACCCGGAACGTGCGTCGGAATCCGCCCATGGCAACGAAGATGGTGCGCGCCTTTTCGCCCATCTGACCGATGCGCTGACCAACGCATGACTTGAGCCTTTCGGGCGCGGGGCCTATCCTGCGTCTGATGGCACAAACAACTGGCATTTCAGCATTTCGCAATTCCGTCCCGCTTTCCGCGCGGGTGCGGTTTGCGTTGTTGGCTTTGCTGGTGGCTGCGGTGGCCACGGCCTGGTTCACCAATCGGCTGCTGACCAACCGTTTCACCGAAGCCACGCAAAACCGGGCTGAGCTGCGTCTGGCGCTTTATTCCGGCAATCTGGTTTCTGAACTGCGCCGCAATGCCATTGTGCCGCAGCTTCTGGCGCGGGATCCGGCACTGATCGGGGCGTTGAATTCCGAAGATTTTTCTCAAAGCTCGCAGCGGCTGATTTCCTTTGTGGATGAAATCGGAGCGGCCTCGCTGGTGTTGCTGGATCGCGAGGGGCGCACGGTGGCGGCCACGGATCGCAACCGGCTGGGGGAAACCCATCGCGGCAGCGGCTTCTTTGTGGATGCGTTGCGGTCCAACACCACGGTGTTTTCTGTTCAGGAACGCGAGGCCGGGGGCTTTAGTTTCGCCTATTCCCGCAGGCTGGAAAGCCAAGGGCATCCGGCGGGTGTGATTGTGGTCGAGGTCGACCTGGCGAAATTCGAACGCGCTTGGGCGGGGATTTCCGATGCGGTTCTGGTGACAGATTCGGAAGGGACAATTATTCTGGCCACCGAGCCGCGCTGGCGTGGGTTGCCAGTGGAAACAGCGCTGGAACGCCAGCCTGCCGATGGGGCGATTGAGCGGGCCATTCGCGCCACGGCCGATTGGACCCAGCAAGAGGCTGACGCCTATCTGCAAGGCGAGGCGGTGATGCGCATTGATGGCCGCATCCCGTTTCGCGGCTGGACCCTGACCACCTTCACCACCTATGCCAATGTGCGCGAACGGGTGAATGCGGTGCTGGCGCTGGAATTGATGGGCTTTGCCATTCTGGCGGCGCTGGCCTTTTACACGCTGTCGCGCAAAACAGCGGTGCGCATGGCTTTGTTCCAGCGCGAAAGTGCGGATCTGCGGGTTTTGAACGCCCGGCTGCAACGGGAAATTGCCGAACGCGAACGGGTGCAGGAAAACCTCGCGGTGGCGGAACAGTCGCTGGCGCAAAGTTCGAAGCTGGCGGCGCTGGGGGAAATGTCGGCGGCGGTCAGCCATGAATTGAACCAGCCACTGGCGGCGATGAAAACCTATCTGGCAGGCGCACGCCTGCTGCTTAGCCGCAACCGCCCCGAGGAATCTTTGGCCGCGTTTCACCGTATTGACGATCTGATTGAACGCATGGGCGCGATCACCCGACAGCTGAAATCCTATGCCCGCAAGGGTCAGGAAAGCTTTTCTCCGGTGGATATGGCTGATGCGCTGGCGTCATCTATGTCGATGATGGAGCCGCAGTTGAAATCCCGTCGGGTGAAAATTCAGAAAATTCTCCCAGATGCGCCGGTGCGGGTGATGGGGGATCGTATGCGTATCGAACAGGTTTTGGTGAACCTCTTGCGCAATGCGCTGGACGCCACCAAATCAGTGGGCGACCCGCAGGTGGAAATCATTCTGGCGGCTGGTGAAACTGCCACGCTCAGCGTGCGCGACAATGGGCATGGGATCGAAGACCTCGATGCGCTGTTTGAACCGTTTTACACCACCAAGCAACCCGGTGACGGGGTGGGGCTTGGGCTGGCGATCTCATCGGGGATTGTCTCGGAACTGGGCGGTCGCCTGACCGCGCGCAACGGCGAAGACGGCGGAGCAGTGTTTGAAATGCAGCTGCCTGTGCTGAACGAAACAATAGAAGCGGCGGAGTAAAGCCCTCATGGCAAAAGCAATGAAAATCGCCATCGTTGATGATGAGCAGGATATGCGGCAGTCGATCAGCCAATGGCTTGCGCTGTCTGGCTATGACACAGAAACCTTCGCCAGCGGAGAAGAGGCTCTGGGCGCAATTGGGCCAGATTACCCGGGGATTGTGATTTCCGACATCAAAATGCCGGGCATGGATGGGATCCAACTGCTCAAGAAACTGATGGGGGCGGATAGCGCGCTGCCAGTGATCATGATCACCGGACATGGCGATGTGCCTATCGCGGTCGAAGCCATGCGCATCGGCGCGTTTGATTTCCTCGAAAAGCCCTTTAACCCGGATCGGATGTCGGAACTGGCCAAAAAGGCCACCAATGCGCGCCGCCTAACGCTGGACACCCGCGCGCTGCGCCGCGAGCTGTCAGAGGGCGGGCAGATCATGGAAAAGCTGATCGGCTCCAGCCCGGTGATGGAACGGATGCGCGAGGATATTCTTGATCTCGGGCAGGCCGATGGGCATGTGCTGATCGAAGGCGAAACCGGCACTGGTAAAACACTGGTGGCTCATGCTTTGCACGCTGTGGGATCGCGCGGGGCTAAAAAGTTTGTCCTGCTCTCCTGTGGTGCCATGGATGAAGATGCGCTGATGCGTCGGCTGTTTGGTCCGATGATGCCAGAAGACACCCGCCTGCCTGCCATCGAAGAAGCCCGCGGTGGCACGCTGGTTCTGGAAGACATAGAGGTGCTTTCAGACGCCGCGCAGGCGCGGCTGTTGTCAGCGATCAACGAACAGGGGACACCTCCAGAAACCCGGATCGTCGCGATCTCTAACCTGCAAGAAGAGGGGCGCACCTGCGAACAGGCCCTGCGCCCGGATCTGTATTATCGTCTTGCCGCGTTGAAAATCGTTGTGCCACCACTGCGCGCGCGCGGCGAAGATATCCTGACTCTCTTTACCCGCCTGAGCGAACAGTTCGCCGATGAATACGGCTGTGATGCCCCAAAAGTCTCTGCGCAGGAAGCGGCGCAGCTTTTGCAAGCCCCATGGCCCGGCAATATTCGCCAATTGATCAATCTGGCTGAACGGGCTGTGCTGCAATCGCGCCGCGGTCAGGGAACTATCGCTTCGCTGCTGATGTCTGATCATGATCAGATGCAGCCGGTGATGACCACCGAAGGCAAACCACTGAAAGAATATGTCGAAGCCTTTGAACGCATGTTGATCGACAACACCATGCGCCGCCACAAGGGATCCATCGCCTCGGTCATGGAGGAACTCTGCCTGCCGCGCCGCACTCTGAATGAGAAAATGGCCAAATACGGTTTGCAGCGCGCTGACTATCTGGGCTGATTTCAATACCCCCTCAATCTTGGTGCATAATCTTGAGATGGGGTATTTAGGTATTTTTGGACCAAAGAAGACACAAATTTTTTAGATTTCTGATGTCATCTCGTTTCGCGGTACAGGCTGAGGAGCCGATGACCGCGACCGGAGAAGACCCTCTGCTGTCATAGGCAGAGGGCGCTTTTCTTTGGTCTTTAAATACCTCGGGGGAATTGGCCGCAGGCCAAGGGGGCAGCGCCCCTTTTCCCTGAATTAAAACGCCCGACCTGAGTTGGCCGGGCGTTTGAGTTTCCGAACAAGAATGGCGATTGTGTTACAGGTTGCGGCCCATCGCGGCGGCAACATCGGCCATACGTACCGAGAAACCCCATTCGTTGTCGTACCATGCCAGAATGCGCACCAGACGCCCGCCGATGACTTTGGTCTGATCTGGTGCGAAGATGGAGCTTTCGGTGGTGTGATTGAAGTCGATGGAGACTTTCTGTTCTTCATCGTAACCCAGAACACCGTTCAGCTCACCTTCAGCGGCGGCTTTCATTGCAGCGTTTACGTCTTCCGCAGTGACGTCTTTCTTTGCGTAGAAGGTCAGGTCAACCGCTGAGACATTTGGTGTGGGGACGCGCACGGCGGAGCCGTCCAGTTTGCCTTTTAGTTGCGGCAGCACTTCACCCAGAGCTTTGGCCGCGCCGGTCGAGGTTGGGATCATCGACATGGCGGCGGCGCGGGCGCGGTAGAGGTCTTTGTGGCGACGGTCAAGTGTGGGCTGATCGCCGGTATAGGCGTGGATCGTGGTCATGATGCCCGATTCAATGCCGAAAGAAGCTTCCAGAACTTTGGCCACCGGGGCAAGGCAGTTGGTGGTGCATGACCCGTTCGAGATCATGGTGTCGCCCGCAGCAAGGTCGCTGTCGTTGACGCCATACACGATGGTTTTTTGCACGTTCTTGGCCGGGGCTGAGATCAGGACAGACTTTGCGCCCTGGCCCAGATGCACTTTGGCTTTTTCGCCATCGTTGAACTTGCCGGTGCATTCCAGAACCACGTCACAGCCGGACCAATCCAGTTCGGTGGGTTCATAGGAACTCATGACCTCGAAAGCGCCATGGCCGAGATCCATGGTATTGCCGTCGACTTTGATTTCATTACCAAAGCGGCCATGGACCGAGTCGTAGCGCAGCAGGTGGGCATGGGTGTCGATGGGGCCGGGGGCGTTGACCTTGACCACTTTGACGTCGGTCCGTGCCGCTTCGGCGATATGAGTGAGTGTGCAGCGGCCAATGCGGCCCAATCCGTTAATCCCGACTGTGACAGTCATGACCACGTCTCCTAAGAAAGTGTTAATTGCGCTTCATATATTCGCAGCAGCCCCTCAGGGCCAGTGAGAAAGCCGTTTTGCCTCAGACTGTTAGCGATAAAAGCTGTGGGTTTCCCTGTGATGGCGGTAACATTCAAACGGGGTTTAGGTTAATCCTAAAGGCAAGAGGTTGGGGTTTGTGGGAATCGTTTCTTCCCCTAGTGCGCGGATGCGGCCGCCCCTATGTTTGAAGCGAGATTTACGGAGGCTTTGATGAGCGGACTTCTGGCGCTTTTGGATGATGTGGCGGCGATTGCCAAAGTGGCGGCGGCATCGGTGGATGATATCGCGGCGGCGGCGGCCAAGGCCGGGTCAAAGACCGCAGGTGTGGTGATTGATGACGCGGCTGTGACGCCGAAGTATGTGCAGGGGTTTGCCCCGGCGCGGGAACTGCCGATCATTTGGCGGATCGCGCGGGGGTCGTTGATCAACAAGCTGGTGCTGCTGATGCCTGCGACGCTTTTGATGGCGGCTTTTGCGCCCTGGCTGGTCTGGCCTTTGCTGATCCTGGGCGGGTGTTACCTGTGCTTTGAAGGGGCAGAGAAGATCGTGCACGTGTTGATGCCGCATGATGATCATTCTGGTGGTCCGGATGGAAGCCACGCGGTTGGCGATCCGACGCATCTGGAAGAACAGAAGGTGCGTGGTGCGATCAAGACCGATTTCATTCTGTCGGCTGAGATCATGGTGATTTCGCTTTCGGCCATCGAAGCCCCCAGCTTTTGGATGCAGGCGGCCACGCTGGCGGTGGTGGCAGTGATGATCACGCTGGCGGTCTATGGGGCTGTGGCTGTGATTGTTAAGATGGACGATGTGGGGCTTTGGATGAACCAGAATGGCCGCACCGGGTTTTCGCGCAATCTTGGCGCGGGGATTGTGCGGTTTATGCCCTGGCTGCTTAAGGCGTTGATGATCATCGGCACTGCGGCGATGCTGTGGGTCGGGGGCTCAATTGTTGAGCACAGCCTGCATGAGATGGGCTGGCATCTGCCCTATGAAACTATCAAGCACATCGCGCATGATTTTGGGGCGGGCAATGGCGCGCTGGAATGGGCGCTGACCGCTGTGATGGATTTCCTGCTGGGGTTTGTGATTGGCCTGATCCTGATCCCGATTGTGGTCAAAGGCATCATGCCGCTGTTTGGTGGGAAATCGGCCGCGCATTGAACACACTGGGACTAAACACCTAGCCATAATGAATATCCTTGACTAAAAAAATGTCTTTACTGTTCTACTGTTGTCTTACCGCATCCATCTACGTGGATAACCTGCTGCACGATTACTTCACGCGCAGAGGTTTGAATGCCCTCTGCGGATATGGAAGTCGTTTTTCTGGAGGCTGAGACAGACACTCGCGCGGAAGGCGCAAACATATCTGCATCACTAGGTTCAACAATTTCTACGTTGGTCGCGCGAACTTCTAGGTCGGAGTGCTTTTGGTAGACGGCACTCTGCGCAAACACTGAGTACATTTCTGGGCTAACTAAAATTTGTGTTCCTTTGCAGGAATACTGAAAGTAAGATCTTGCATCATTAAAATTTGCGGCCAAATACCCGCAAGAAAATGACGCTGATAATAAGATGCCGAGTTTTCCGAATTTCATTTTTCTAAACTTTCAATGATCTTTTTCCACAATCAGGATTACCCGCGACAGATGGATCAAGTTGAGTGCCGAACTCGGCTTTGTCGCGCAAATCAATGGGTGAGCGTACTCTCCCTTTCCCCGGACGGATTTAGCCTACGACCTCAGTAACGGGTATGCCAAGAGCTGTGTACCGATTGAGGACAGCAATACGGATTTGGATTTCCGCGACCTGGCGGTCGAAGTCTGTCGACATCAAGGATTGGCCCAGCAGTTTCACACAGTGCATCTTGGTTTCGACACGGCTTCGTCGGTGATACCCGCTCCACCGTCGCCAGATCGCGCGTCCGAGATATCGTGATGCATTGACTGCTTCGTTGCGGGCAATGGCCCCAGCACTGGTAGGTTTCCAAGGTTTAGCGTTTTTGCGCGGAGGAATGACTGCGTGGGTCTTCCGGGCAGCAATCGCGTCATGGCATTTGCGTGTGTCATAGGCTCCGTCGGCTGTCACTGATCCGATATCCTGTTCGGGCGGGATTTGGTTTAGCAGTTCCGGCAACATAGATGCATCACCTACGTTGCGAGTGGTGACCTCGACGGCCTGAACCTCCAGTGTCTTCTCGTCGATCCCAATGTGTATCTTGCGCCGCAAGCCATAGTCGCGCCATTGGTCCGAGCGACATTGGCGACCGGCGTTTGGATCCACCATGCTTGCGGGCGTTCCACTCACCTTCGCCTTCGGCCTTGATGCCCGTGCTATCTATCAGAAGGTTCACAGGGCCGGTGCCGCCACGATAGGGTAGGCTCGCGTTCAAAGTTTTCTGGAGGCGACAAAGGGTGCTGAAATCGGGCACATCCCAATCCAAGCCGACTAACCGCAACAAGCTTTGTACAAAACCGTTGGCCAGTGGGCTCGAACCAGTGGCGCCTTCACTGGCTCACTATGCCGAAGCGGCATTCCGACCAGCACCTTCAAAGTCAAACAAGCCTGGATCGCCGCATCGCTGAAACGCAGCTGTCTCCCCCGTTTGCCACTCGGCGGAGGAGTCCAAACCATCTCGGGATCAAACCAGATCGATAGCGATCCACGTCGCTTCAGACAGTCATTGTAAGCCGACCAGTTCGTGGTCTTGTACTTCATAGGGGCCCAACTGCTCATGCCACTCAGCTATCATGCTGGATTCGCAAGATGAATCCCCCACGGGATTTGCGCAACAAAGCCCCCTGACGCTGACTTCTTTACCGACCGCGAGGCGCAGGAGTGGCACGAGACACCGGCTCGGAGAAGTGAGAAACTGGTGGGAACAACCAAGGTCCCCACTGAAGAGCTTCCCGCAGAGATATGATCTTCGGGAAACCTTACCTGACATGAGGAAGAGACCGGGCATGACATGCTGATGCGATCAATATGCCAATATGATCAAGGCGCGCTAAGGTATGGCGCGCCTTTTCAGTTTTTGGTCAGCCATTTAGCGCTGAATCACAGTGGCCTGATCATATGCGGCGGTAAAGCCTTTGAGCGACATGTTCACAGTCACGCGCTGATCTGGTGCCAGGGCGGGAACGATGCTGACCTTGGCGACCGCACCGCGTTTGAAGGCATCTACATCGGCCTGGGTAAAGCCGACACGGGCAAAGCAGCCCACCTGATTGCAAAATGAGAATTCATATTTGCGCGGTGCGCTGGAATCGATCTGGATGCGCATGCCTTCGGTCAGCAGGGTTTCCAGCGGCACAACGATATTGCCACCCGCCACGGCCTGACCGGCGTTGGACAGTTTGAAGATATTGGCTTCGGCGACGCTGGCCCCTGAGTCATCCGCCAAAAGCTGATACATCTGGCACATTTCTTCTTCGCTTCCGGGTGATACAGCGATGCACTGAAGGCCCCAGTCACCAAAGGTTTCTCTGATATAGGCGCGGGGCTGGGCGGGTTCCTCGGATTGGCCAAGATCCAGATCGCCACCAACTGCCTGCGTATCGGTTTCTGTGGCGGGGGCGTCTTGGGTGGCCTCTGCCTCGGGTGCCTGATCCGCGTTTTCTGTGTTGTCCTGGGCAAACGCCTGGCCGGATGCCAAAGCAGCCATCATCGACAATAGAATGAGTGGTTTTTTCATGGATGTCCTCTGAAATCCGTAAAGTCTCAGGTTGGCTTAGCATGGGGTCGGGGGCATGTCAGGGCGAAAGTGTGCCGACCTGCGAAAACCCGCTAATGGTTGGGGGGCGGGATGCCGCGCTGCGCCGGTGTGAGCAATGAACAAGGGTATTTCATAGAACCGGCGGGCTGAAATAAAGGAAAGAGGCCAGAAGGCCTCTTTCCATTTCACTCCCCGTCGGACTGGCCGACTTTGTTATTGGCCCAGACGCTACGTTGGATTTTATCCGGGGTCAACAGGGTTTTTTTGTGAATTTCCACGAGCTTGACAATAAAAATGCCGCGCCCGAGGGCGCGGCCAGTCTGACAGGGAGGAAGTCAGCCCCGAGACAGGAGAGGACATGACGTCTCGGAGCAAAAACAAACTGGCACCAATTAGTTAAGGATGTATGTTTGGGAGCGCACGGTAGGTGAGGGCGATTTATGTCAAATGAAGTCTTTTTGGGTGGCGCGGGCGCAGATTACAGCGAAAAACAGTATTTGAAGCTGAAATATGCCAACCGACACGGGCTGGTTGCGGGGGCCACTGGGACGGGGAAAACCGTCACTTTGCAGATCCTGGCGGAAGGGTTTTCCAAGGCGGGCGTGCCGGTTTTTATGGCGGATGTCAAAGGGGATCTCTCGGGCATGGCCAAGGCCGGCAGTGAAAGCCACAAGCTGCACAGCGCCTTTCAGGATCGCAACGCCAGGATCGGCTTTGATGGTTTTGTTTATCAGGCGTTTCCGGTGGTGTTCTGGGATATGTTTGGCAAAAAGGGCCACCCGGTGCGCACCACGGTGGCCGAGATGGGGCCGCTGTTGCTGTCGCGCCTGCTTGAGCTGTCGGAACCGCAAGAGGGCATTTTGAACATTGCCTTTCGCATCGCTGACGAAGAGGGCATGCCGCTTTTGGATCTGAAAGATCTGCGCGCCATGCTGGTCTGGGTTGGGGAAAACCGTCAGGCGCTGACCCTGCGCTATGGCACGATTTCGTCGAATTCAATTGGTGCCATCCAGCGGCGTCTGCTGGTGCTGGAAAATCAGGGCGGGACCAATCTGTTTGGGGAACCGGCGCTGGACCTGCGTGACCTGATGCAGGTTGAACCTGACGGGCGCGGGCGGGTGAATATCCTTGCGGCGGATACCTTGATGGCCAGCCCGCGGCTTTATTCGACCTTCCTGCTTTGGCTCTTGTCGGAACTGTTTGAGACCCTGCCCGAAGTGGGCGATCCGGAGAAACCCAAGCTGGTTTTCTTCTTTGACGAAGCGCATCTGCTGTTTGATGGTGCGCCTAAGGCGCTGGTGGATAAGGTGGAACAGGTGGCGCGTCTGATCCGCTCGAAGGGGGTGGGGGTGTATTTCATCACGCAGAACCCCGATGACGTGCCCGAAGATATTCTGGGCCAATTGGGCAACCGGGTGCAGCACGCGCTGCGGGCCTTTACCGCGCGGGATCGCAAGGCGTTGAAACTGGCCGCGGAAACCTATCGCGAAAACCCTGACTTTGACATTGAAGCCGCCATCCGCGAGGTCGGTGTGGGCGAGGCCGTGACCTCGACGTTGGAAAAGAAGGGCATTCCCGGCATGGCACAGCGCACATTGATCCGGCCACCGTCGTCTCAGTTGGGGCCGATCTCTGATGCGGAACGCGGAGGTGTCATGGGCGGGTCGTCGATTGCGGGTAAATATGATCTGCGTCTTGATCGCACATCTGCCTATGAGATGCTGAAGGCCAAGGCCGAGGAGGCGGCGAAAGCGGCCGAAGAGACCGAGCGGGAAGAAGAAGAGCTGGAGCTGCGCGAACGCGAATTCCGCGCGGCGCGGCGCTATTCCGGCAGCCGGGTCAGCCGTTCACGGTCACGTTCGATGCGCATTCGCAAAGACGACAGCTTTGGCGAAGCCATGGGCAAGATGGTGATGAAGGAACTCACCGGCACCACGGGCCGACGCATCGTGCGTGGGATCCTGGGCGGGCTGTTCAAAGCGCGCTAGGTGCGCAGGCTTCACGACACCCGCTCTACTCCCTTGGTCGCATTTGCTTGGCCTCCCTTTCCCGCCTAGGCTGAGATCAGGGAGGACGACATATAAATGAAAATGAGTGATTCCCGCGCGATTGCCGCGGATCAGGACACGGTCTGGGCTGCCATCTTGTCACCGGATGTGCTGCGCGCCTGTGTCCCGGGCTGTACCGAGCTGACTGGCACAGCGCAAGAGGGCTTTGAAGCCACTGTTGTGCAAAAGGTCGGACCGGTAAAAGCCACCTTTAAAGGCAAGGTCACCCTGTCCGATATTGATGCCCCAAATACGGTCACTCTGACCGGCGAGGGCAAAGGCGGGGCTGCGGGCTTTGCCAAGGGGGGGGCCACTGTGCGTCTGAGCGCATCTGACGATGGTGGCACTTTGCTGGACTATGACGTCGAAGCGAAGGTGGGCGGCAAGCTTGCGCAATTGGGCAGCCGCATCATCGACGGGTTCGCCAAAAAGATGGCGGATCAGTTCTTTGACAACTTCCAGTCTGCGGTCGAGGAACCCGCAGCGGAAGAAGACACCACCGAAGAGACGTCAGAGTCAGAGACCCCAAAGAAAGGGTGGTTCAGAAAAATCGTGTCCGGCTAAGCGCCGGGCAGTTCCATACATCGTATTTCCAGGGAGGGAACTATGGTTGAAGTAACGATGCAGGTGAACGGCAAATCCGTCACCAAATCGGTCAGTGGCAACACACTGATGTCGCAATTTCTGCGCGAAGATCTTGAATTGACCGGCACCCATGTGGGCTGTGACACCAGCCAGTGCGGGGCCTGTGTGGTTCATGTGAATGGCGAAGCGGTAAAAAGCTGCACCATGTTTGCCGCCGAAGCGGATGGGGCTGAGGTCTCAACCATCGAAGGGCAGGCGAATGCGGATGGCTCGCTGAATGTCATTCAGGCGGCGTTTCAGGAACATCACGGGTTGCAGTGCGGGTTTTGCACGCCGGGCATGGTGATGTCGGCGGCGGCGCTGCTGAAAGAGAACCCCAAACCAACAGAGGCCGAAGTGCGTGCCTATCTGTCTGGCAATATCTGCCGCTGCACCGGCTACCATAATATCGTCAAGGCGATCATGGCGGCCTCGGGTCAGGATGTGACGCAGATCGCAGCGGAATAAACGGGCTCTGGCGGAAGAGGAGCCGCCAGCGACCGGAAGACTTGCAGATATCTATCTCGCATAGCTGGCCCGCGCATGGATCAGCCTATGCATCAGGGAGGAAATACCATGCCCAAGGATCACGGCATTGGCGCCAGCCCCAAGCGGCGCGAAGATCACAGGTTCCTGACTGGAACCGGCAATTACACTGACGACATCAATCTGCGTGGACAGGCCTATGTTCACTTCCTGCGCTCAGATATGGCGCATGGGCGGATCAATGGCATCGACACAAGCACTGCGGCTGATATGCCCGGCGTGGTGCGCATCTTTACTGGCGCTGATTTCGAAGGCGTGGGTGGTCTGCCCTGTGGCTGGCAGGTGACCGATAAACACGGCCAGCCCATGAAGGAACCAGCCCACCCGGTTCTGGCACAGGGCAAGGTGCGCCATGTGGGCGATCCGATTGCCGCTGTTGTGGCCGACAGTCTGGAAGAGGCGCGCAATGCCGCCGAAGCCATCGAACTGGATATCGAAGAGCTGCCTGCCGTTGTCGATATGAAAGAGGCAGTCAAAGCAGGATCGGCGCTGGTGCATGACGATCTGGGCGGCAACCTGTGTTATGACTGGGGCTTTGTCGAAGAAAACAAGCCGGCGGTAGATGAGGCCTTTGAAAAAGCGGCGCATGTGACCACTCTTGAGCTGGTAAACCAGCGTCTGGTGGCCAACCCGATGGAACCGCGCGTGGCGGTGGGCGACTATAACCGCGCTTCGGATGACAGCACGCTTTACACCACCAGCCAGAACCCGCATGTGATCCGCCTGTTGATGGGGGCCTTTGTGCTGGGCATTCCGGAACACAAGCTGCGTGTGGTTGCGCCAGATGTGGGCGGTGGCTTTGGCACCAAGATTTTCCACTACGCAGAAGAGGCGTTTTGCACCTTCGCCGCCAAGGCGATAAACCGCCCGGTCAAATGGACCTCGACCCGCTCTGAGGCCTTTATGTCGGACTGTCATGGCCGCGATCACGTAACCAAGATCGAGCTGGCTCTGGATGCGGATAACAACTTTACCGCGCTGCGTACGGATACCTATGCCAATATGGGCGCCTATCTGTCGACCTTTGCGCCTTCAGTGCCCACCTGGCTGCATGGCACATTGATGGCGGGCAACTACAAGACGCCGCTGATCTATGTGAACGTCAAGGCGGTCTTTACCAATACGGTGCCGGTGGATGCCTATCGCGGCGCAGGACGCCCCGAGGCCACCTATCAGCTGGAACGTCTGGTTGATAAAGCTGCCCGCGAGCTGGGGGTTGATCCGGTGGCGCTGCGCCGTCAGAACTTTGTCACCCAGTTCCCCTATGCCACGCCTGTGGCGGTGGAATATGACACCGGTGATTACAATGCCACCATGGACAAGCTGGAAGAGATGATCGACCGGCCCGGGTTTGCGGCCCGCCGCGCGGAAAGCGAAAAAAACGGCAAGCTGCGTGGTCTGGGCGTGAACTGCTATATTGAGGCCTGCGGCATCGCGCCATCGAACCTTGTGGGGCAGCTGGGCGCGCGTGCGGGCCTGTATGAAAGCGCCACGGTGCGGGTGAATGCCACCGGTGGTCTGGTGGTGATGACCGGATCGCACAGCCATGGGCAGGGCCATGAGACATCCTTCCCGCAGGTCATCGCCGAAATGATTGGGATTGACGAAAGCATGGTGGAAATCGTGCATGGGGATACCGCCAATACGCCAATGGGCATGGGGACTTACGGGTCTCGTTCGCTGGCAGTGGGGGGATCAGCCATGGTGCGGGCCACGGAAAAGATCATCAACAAGGCCAAAAAGATCGCAGCCCACCTGATGGAAGCCGCCGACAGCGATATTGAGCTGAAAGACGGGGCATTCAGCGTGGCGGGCACGGATAAATCCGTTGCCTGGGGGGATGTCTGTCTGGCGGCCTATGTGCCTCATAACTATCCGCTGGAAGACATCGAACCGGGGCTGGAGGAAACCGCCTTTTATGATCCGTCGAACTTCACCTATCCTGCGGGGGCCTATGCCTGCGAGGTGGAAGTGGATCCTGAGACTGGCAAAGTCACCATAGAAAGCTTTGCCGCTGCCGATGACTTTGGCAATGTGGTCAACCCGATGATCGTAGAAGGTCAGGTACATGGTGGTCTGGCACAGGGCATTGGTCAGGCGCTGCTGGAAGGCGCGGCCTATGATGAGAACGGCCAGCTGCTCAGCGCGTCTTACATGGATTACGCTATGCCACGTGCAGATGACCTGCCGAACTTTGCGGTGGATCATTCCTGCCAGACGCCCTGCACACATAACCCTCTGGGGGTGAAAGGCTGCGGTGAGGCCGGTGCGATCGGATCGCCGCCTTCGGTGGTGAATGCGGTGATTGATGCGCTGAATTCAGGCGGTCACAAGGTCGAACATATCGACATGCCGCTGAGCCCCGCCCGTGTCTGGCAGGCGATGAATGGCTAGGCCTTTGTCGGGGGATGTCATGTCCCCCGGTCCCATGGATTTTGGCCCAAAGGCGCGGTATTCCGCGCGGCGGGCCTGAAGGAGAAACGACATGTATGCATTTGATATTGAACGGCCTTCGACCGTCGCGGATGCGGCAAAGGCACTGGCTGGTGAAGACGCGCAGGCGCTGGGGGGCGGGCAGACGCTGATCCCGACCCTGAAACAGCGGCTGGCTGCGCCCGAGGTTCTGGTCAGCCTGTCCGGCATCGCCGAGATGAAAGGTGTCTGTCAGGAAGACGGGGCGCTGGTGATTGGTGGGGGCACCACCCATGCAACCGTGGCGGCTGAGGCCTCGGCCTGTGCGGCGCTGGCGGATCTGGCGGGCGGGATCGGTGATCCGGCTGTGCGCAATCGCGGCACCGTTGGCGGATCGCTGGCCAATAATGACCCTTCGGCCTGCTATCCGGCGGGCGCGTTGGGATCGGGCGCAACCATCGTCACCAACACGCGCGAGATCGCGGCGGATGACTATTTTCAGGGGCTGTTTGAAACCGCGCTGGAAGAGGGTGAAATCATCACCGCCGTGCGCTTTCCCATCCCGGAAAAGGCGGCCTATGTGAAGTTTGAACAGCCTGCCTCGCGCTTTGCGCTGGTTGGGGTCTTTGTCGCCAAAGGCGCAGATGGCGTGCGGGTTGCTGTCACCGGTGCTTCAGAGGAAGGTGTCTTCCGCTGGTCCGAAGCCGAGGCGGCGCTAAACGCCAATTTCGCGCCCGAAGCGCTGGAAGGGCTGAGCCTGTCAGGGGACGGCATGATTTCCGATCTGCACGGAACAGGAGACTACCGCGCCCATCTGGTGGCTGTGATGACCAAACGCGCCGTGACCGCAGCGGGTTAAACTTCCATATGTTTTAGGGCAGGGCGCGCGCAGGTGTGCCCTGCCTTTTGTCGATGACTGCATGTTTCATTTCAAAATTTTTTGGGTTGAGAAAACCACTTGGGAATACGGCTCGTCTTTGCTTGGCTTTTCAGGTAACATCTTGTTATGCAGGCCGCTTTTGAAAGTTTTCTGACGGATATTTCCGTCTGTTTCCTGCAACGTGATCTCGCGTTGTGGCGCTCTCGTCTTGTGCTGCCTTTGTCTTTAATCACCAAATCCGGCCCGGTGGTTCTGACCTCGGATGAGGCAGTTGCCAGGAACTTTCAACTCTACCTGCGTGCGTCAGATGCCATGAGCCTTGATATGGTTGATCGCACACCGCTTAGCCTTGAGGCCTGCGATGATGGAACCTGGCTGGGCACATTTCGCACGCGTTTGCTAAGCGGCGGACATCTGGCCACATCGCCTTACACCTCGACCAGCCTGATGCACGAAAACGCCGGGCATCTGCGCATGTCTTCCATGCTAAACGCGCGCGGGCACAATGACTGGACAGGCGACCCCGACAACTGACATGCAGGTGTCTGTGAATACAGCTAAAATTTAGAAATCTGGTAGGCCCGGCAGGACTTGAACCCGCAACCAAGGCGTTATGAGCACCCTGCTCTAACCAATTGAGCTACAGGCCCACCGTAAGATGTTGAGTATCATGCGCATGGGTGAGGTCAAGGGGGGCTTGGCCCTGAATTCAACTCATAGAGGATTTCTTGAGCAGCGCTGCCGCATCCGGGCGAGAAAGCAGGCCTTCTTGCACTTCAAGGGCGCGGTGATCGGTCTTGTGGTGGCCGGGAATAAGATCCTGAAGCTTTTCGCCCACATCCGGGGCAAAGGCGGCTGAGTTGCTGGTGTCGATCAGCATGGATTCTGCGGCGATGCCTTCGGCATAGATGATCTGATGGCTGTCAAACATCATCTGAAAATAATCAACAAAGCCGCCAGTGACATGGTTGACGCTTTCGCCATTCACCAGATGGCGCGCGCGCACCAGCAGTTCGGAACGGCCGGCGCCCAGATGATCTTCGCGCTGATATATGAACAGCCGGTGATCTGGGCTGACATAGAGATCGCGGCTGTTGTTCAGGGCACCGGCTTTGATGCGGATCGGGGCAAATGCACCCACGGCGCGCACGGTCTGCTGGCCGATCCAGCGGATTTCCTGCGGGCCATCATCGCGGGTCAGGATGCGGTCGCCTATGCGGAGTTCTTCGACCGGGCGCTGCGCGCCGCTGGCCAGAGTGATATGGGTGCCCGCTGTGAAAGAAACACAGGCCATCTGGGCAAAGCGTTGCAGGGCAGTGTCCTGATCCACGCCAACCAGCACATAATCGGCGCGCGGCGACATAGCTGCCAGCGGGTGCATATAGATCTGCGCGATATTGCCTTCGGGATCGGTTTCAACCAGAACCAGCGCCTCGGTGGTGAGCCCGTCGCTGGACATGAAGGTCACACAGCTGTCCAGATGCAGATCTGCGCCGGGCGCGCCAATCTGCGACCCTTCGGCAATTTCAAAACAGGGGGTCGATCCGACAAAGGCGTTGATCTGAATGGCCCCGGCCGTGGGTGACAGGCGATAGACATCGTCCAGGTTCAGCTCGTCCGCAAACCCCAGCCCATCCCCCAGATTAGCGCCATTGGCGACGCGAAACTGTTCGGCTCTGTACACATTCAGCGTCTGTGCTGTGCGTGTTGGGGCGCGTTTACTCATGAAAATCAATATCCTATGGCGCAATGCTACGTTACAGGGCACAAAGCTACCGTAACAGACCATTGTGTGCCAAGCGATTGTGGCATCATATGGGCGGGAATTCGCTGTTTTATCGGCGAGCAGCAGACAACAGGAGAAGGTCATGGATCTGGGAATTCGCGGCAAGCGCGCGCTGGTATGTGCCTCTAGCAAGGGGTTGGGGCGCGGCTGTGCCGAGGCTTTGGCTGAGGCTGGGGTCAATCTGGTTATGAATGCGCGGGGCGCAGAGGCCCTTGAAGCGACGGCGCAGCACATTCGCGATACCTATGGTGTTGAGGTGGTCACTGTGGCTGCGGATATCGTTTCTGAAGCGGGCCGGGCGCAGGTGCTGGAACAGGCTGGGCAGATTGATATTCTGGTGACCAATGCCGGTGGCCCGCCCCCCGGATTATGGAGCGATTGGGAGCGTGATGATTTCATCGCGGCGCTGGATGCCAATATGCTGACACCGATTGCCTTGATGAAAGCGCTGATGCCGGGGATGATGGAGCGCGGCTGGGGGCGGGTGGTCAATATCACTTCGCAATCGGTCAAAGCGCCTATTCCTGTGCTGGGGCTGTCCAATTCGGCACGGGCGGGTCTGACCGGCTATGTGGCTGGCACGTCGCGGCAGGTGGCCCCCCATGGGGTGGTGATCAACAATCTGCAACCGGGCATTCACGCCACGGATCGGGCGGCTTCGCTGGATGGTGGGGTGGCCTCGGCGGAAGGGATTTCCGTCGATGAGGCCAAGGCCCGGCGCGAGGCAACCATTCCCGCGCGGCGCTATGGAACGGCCGCTGAATTCGGGGCAACCTGCGCCTTCCTGTGTTCGCAGCACGCGGGCTTTATCATTGGGCAGAACATCCTGCTTGATGGTGGCGCAACCAATTCGACGATGTAATGGCGCGCGGTCCTGATGGCAAAGGCGGGGGGGCTGGGTTCTCCCTCGCGGATCAGTTGTTCAATGCACAGAGCATTGGCGATCTTGCGCGCGACTATGCGGTTTTGGGCGGATTTGATGCGTCAAAGTTCCAGTCTGATGCTTTGGGCGGCATGGAAGGGCGCGGGCTGCTTGAGCGCCTTGACTGGATTGCCGACTGCATTCAGGGGCAGTTGCCGCAGGATTTCGGGCAGATGGCCGATGCTTTGCAACGTGCAATGCCTGCGCCGCTGGATCCTGATCTGACGGATGATGACTTTGGGCGTTTTATTCATGCGGTGCCGGGGATACTGGCGGTGCGCCACGGGTTGGAAGACCACCGCGAGCGCGCGCTGGATCTGATCTATGAGGCCACCAAGCGCTTTTCCATGGAGTTCTATATCCGACCCTTCCTGAACCGCTGGCCAGAAGAGACCCTTGCGCGGCTAGAGGGCTGGGCCAAAGACCCGAACTATCACGTGCGCAGGCTGGTTTCCGAAGGCACGCGACCCAAGTTGCCCTGGGCTAAGAATATTGATCTTGATCCGGCGGTGCCGCTGCGTTTCTTGGAACAGCTTCATGCGGATCCGACGCGCTATGTGACCCGCTCGGTGGCGAACCACATGAATGATCTGTCGAAGATCATGCCTGACGAGGTTGTGGCGCGCCTGTCTGACTGGCAGGGGCAGGAGCGTCAGCAGGCCAAAGAGATGGATTGGATCACCCGCCACGCCCTGCGCACAGCGGTAAAGCGTGGTGAACGTGGTGCGTTGGATCTGCTGGGGTATAGCGCTGGGGATGTGACGGCAAAGCTGTCTTTGCCCGATAGCGTGAAGATTGGTGAGGCGGTTCAGATCGAGGTGGCGCTGTCCGCACCGCAGGATCTGCCGGTGATGGTGGATTACCGTCTGCGTTTTGCCCGCCCAACGGGCACGGCGGAAAAGGTGTTCAAGTTGAAAACTGGCAAGGTCAAAGCCGGTCAGGAATTGCGTCTAAGCAAGGCCCATAAGCTGAAAGGCGATGCCAGCACCTTTAAACTACATCCGGGCCACCATGGGATCACGGTGCAGGTGAATGGTCTTGATGTGGCCGAAGGGGGGTTTGAGGTTTTGCCCGAAAGTTAGAGAAGGCCTGCTAAACAGCCCATTTCTGTTCAAGTTTTTGCAGCGCTTTGATCCGGTCCTGCGTGTCTGGGTGCGACAGCATCCAGGCCGGGGCCAGCCCGCGCCGGTGTTTTGTCCAGTCTTCCAGTTTCTCGAACATGGCGATCTGCGGGGCGATGCCGATGTCTGCTTTGCTCAAAAGCGCGGCCGCATATTCATCCGCCTCATATTCATCGCGGTGCGACATGCGCGAGGCCACAAGCCCGACAATGAAATTTGCGATATAGACGCCGAAAAACGGAATGAAACGCGCCAAAAAGATCGAAAGCGCCGCGCGCAGGGCGTTCTGGCCACCAAAATCAATCATCCGCCGTTTTGTGTGCCCCAGCGCCACATGACCCAACTCATGGGCAATCACCGAAGACAGCTCGGGACCGGAAATTTCGCCTTTGTCGAATTTATCCATAAAGCCGCGGGTGATGAAGATCCGCCCATCGGGGGCGGCCAGACCATTGATCGGCTCGATCTCATAGACGTTTACGGTGATACGCGGCAGGTCCAGCGCCTGTGCCATCTTTTGCGTCAGCGCATCCAGTTCAGGATGAGAGAGATGCGTGGATTTGGCATCCAGCTCGCGCTTGGTGCGCGAGACCGAGACGAAATACATCGCCATCGCAGGCAGGATGGCCAGAAGGATGGGCAGAAACTTGATCATACCCGCAATATGGGGTCAGAGCCGCGCGCTCACAAGCGCCTGCCACTCATCGCGCAGCATTCCGAACATCACCAGATCGACATAATCGCCTTTGGGGTTGCGCCAATGCTGTCGCAGCAGCCCTTCACGGGTAAATCCTGCACGATCATATACCTTTTGCGCGCGTTTATTGAAGGATGCTGCATCCAGCCAAAGCTTATGTGCGCCCAGCTGTTCAAAAGCGAAATCGGTCAGTTCACGCACAAAGTGACCACCCTGGCCGCCATCTGTCACATCAATTGCCAGTCGCCGAAGTTCAATCGGCATAGCGGCATCATGGCAGCCATGGAACAGCGCAAACCCGGCGGGGACACCGTCAAGATCCCAGATCACCAAAGAAAATTCAGGTGCCGCGATATAGGATCGCAGCACCTGTTCATTGTCATCACTGATGAAGGCGGTGTTTTCCGCACGACCGGCAATCTGGCGGATAAAGGCACAATCCGCCGGTTCTGCCAGTCGGATCGCCATCAGGCAAATGTCTCGGCAAAGCTGCCGCGATAGAGCGCTTTCAGATCAGCCAGCGGCGCTTCGGATTTGCCGAATTTCACCGCATCACCGGTGAACTTCCCAACCGAAGTGATGGTCACACCAGCCTGACCCGCAGCCATCATCAGGGCTTCGGCCTGATCAAAGTTGCAGGCAATCAGATAGCGGCCCTGATCTTCGCCAAAAAGCGTGCCGGTGTCATCGCTGTCAAGCTGTACACCAACCTCTGAGGCTTCGGCCATTTCAAAGGCCGCCATGGCCAGACCACCGTCCGCCAGATCGGTGCAGCATTTGATGAATTCGCGGTTGTTGCGGATAAATTCACCGTTGCGCTTTTCGGCCTCAAGGTCGACGGCAGGGGCATCCCCATCTTCGCGGTTGAAAACCTCGGCCAGCAGCGCCGATTGACCAACGTGACCGACCATATCGCCCACCATCAGGGCCACATGACCGTCGCGGGCATAATCAAGGATCGGCTCTTCGTCGGCTTTGATCAGACCAACAGCGCCAATGGTTGGCGTGGGCAGGATGCCCTGACCGTCGGTTTCATTATAAAGCGAAACGTTGCCCGATACGATTGGCATATCCAGCGCCGCGCAGGCCTGACCGATGCCATCTAGCGCGCCTACGAATTGCCCCATGATTTCAGGCTTTTCCGGGTTGCCAAAGTTCAGGTTGTCGGTGGTGGCCAGCGGCAGGGCGCCCATAGCAGTCAGGTTGCGGTAGGCTTCGGCCACCGCCTGTTTGCCGCCCTCAACCGGGTTTGCTTTGACATAGCGCGGGGTCACATCGCTGGTGAAGGCCAGTTTCTTGTCGGTGCCATGCACACGGATCACACCCGCGCCAAAGCCCGGCACGCGCATGGTGTCGGCCATAACCTGGCTGTCATACTGTTCATAGATCCATTCGCGCGAACTGTAGTTCGGGCTGGACAGCAGCATTTTGATGGCGTCGATGGGATCGACCTGCGGCACCTCGTCCAGCGCTTCGGCCTGTGGGGTGGCGACCCACGGGCGATCATATTCCGGCGCAGCCGAAGACAGTTTCGACAGCGGCATATCCGCTTTGACTTCGCCGTTGTGCACGATCAGAAAGCGATCTTCGGGGATGGTTTCCCCAACAATGGCGAAATCCAGATCCCATTTTTCAAAGACGGCGCGGGCCTCGGTTTCTTTGGCGGGGTCCAGAACCATCAACATGCGTTCTTGGGATTCTGACAGCATCATTTCGTAGGCTGTCATGTTCTCTTCGCGCTGGGGGACGTTTTCCAGATCAAGACGCACACCCAGTTCGCCTTTGTCACCCATTTCCACGGCGGAGCAGGTCAGGCCGGCGGCGCCCATATCCTGAATGGAAATCACAGCCCCGGTCTGCATCAGTTCCAGCGTTGCTTCCATCAGGCGTTTTTCGGTGAAGGGGTCACCCACCTGCACGGTTGGGCGTTTTTCTTCGATGCTTTCGTCGAATTCAGCCGAGGCCATGGTTGCGCCGCCCACACCATCGCGACCGGTTTTTGCGCCCAGATAAACAACCGGGCGGCCAACGCCACTGGCTGCAGAGTAGAAGATCTTATCCGCATCTGCCAGACCGGCAGCAAAGGCGTTTACAAGGCAGTTGCCATTGTAGGCGGTGTGAAAGCGTACTTCGCCGCCGACGGTAGGCACCCCAAAAGCATTGCCATAAGATCCGATACCTTCGACCACCCCATGTACCAGCTGGCGGGTTTTCTGGTGGTCTTTCTCACCAAAGGACAGGGCGTTCATCGCAGCAACCGGGCGGGCGCCCATGGTAAAGACATCGCGCAGGATGCCACCCACACCCGTGGCCGCGCCCTGATGGGGCTCAATATACGAGGGGTGGTTGTGGCTTTCCATCTTGAAGACCACAGCCTGACCGTCACCGATATCCACCACACCAGCGTTTTCGCCGGGGCCACAGATGACCTGCGGGCCAGTGGTTGGCAGTTTCTTCAGGTGGATCTTGGACGATTTATAGGAACAGTGTTCGTTCCACATCGCAGAAAAAATGCCCAGCTCGGTAAAGGTGGGTTCGCGGCCCATGATCTCAAGGATGCGCTCATATTCATCTGGCTTGATGCCATGTGCTTCGATCAGCTCGTCGGTGATGGCTGGTTCTTGCATCCCATAATCCCCCATAGATCCCATGTTGCGCGCTCTTTACGCCAAGAGAGCCGCGGGGGAAAGAGGGAAGGCAGGACGGGATGTCGCTGTTTTATCGGTTGGGGGTGGCCGCGCGGCGTTCCTCAAGTGTCAAAACACGCGGGGTCACCAGTGGATCGCCGCTGTCGGTAAAGAAAGGAGAGGCGCGCCGCCCCGAGATTATGGCGCTCAGCGCGCGGATCATGATGCCCATGCCAGCCGCTGCAAACCCCTTTTGTTTGCGCCCCGAGGTGCCCTGATCTGTGTGTGCATAGCAGATAACGCGGCCAAAGCGTTTGTCCTGGTCGGGCAGGGGCAGGCCCACAAAGGGCAGGGCGCGGTTCTTCAGGGTGTTGACCACCGGGCTGTGACAGCAGGTGGTGTAATAGCGGATCATGCCTTGCGGGCCCAATCTTTGCGCCGCAAGGTTTTCTACACCTTTGGTGATTTTCACCGCGTCCGGTGTGGTCTGATATAGATAGGTGCCGCCGTCATGCAGCAGATCCGCCCGCCCCAGATGGGTAAGATGCGCCTGACAATCGCGGCAATAGCAGACAACCTGGCTGCCCTTGGCCTTTTCATCTACCTGCCATTGGGTTTTTTCGCAGCGACAAGAAAGTGTGTGCGCCATTTCAGCTTTCCTTTGGTCCATTGGGGCGGGTCAGCACATACAGCGCCGCGCCGCCCATGCAGATAGCCTGAATGATCAGGATCCTCGTTGAAAGCCCAAAGATGAGGCTTAGCAGAAAGGTGCCGCTCATCATGCCTACGGCGATGGATTTATAACGTGGGGCAATTGATCCGCTTTCTTCCCATTCGACAATCGGTGGTCCAAAGGTGGGATGGGTTTCCAGCCAATAGCGCAGTCTGGGCGACCCTTTGCCAAAGGCAAAAGCCGCAAGGATCATAAAGGGGGTGGTGGGCAGGACCGGCAAAAGCACCCCGATCATCCCCAGCGCAACGCAAATCAGGCCAAAGGCGGCCCAGAGGGGATTGGATAATAATGGCGGGCGCTGCTGATGGGACATCTCTTGCTCCGATCCGAATCTTGGATGGTGTAGCAAGAAAAAAGGCCGAGCACAAAGCTCGGCCGAAGTCCAACAGGGAGGTATGAAGATGAATAGCAAATGTGCATTTCATCGTCATGAGGATCAATTAATCACCAGTTTTGAATCGATCAAGGAAATTCATGCTGCACATGCATCATTTCCGGTATGCGTTGTTTGCATACCACATTCAATTTCAATCATAGGTTGTGCGGGGTTGATCCGGCTGAGCGGGTGAACCGCTGTCAGCCGTTTTGCAAAGCGCGCAGAGATTTGCGGTGCAGCTTGATTTCATCCTGAACAAAATCGCGAAACGCCGCGACCCGTTTGGATTGCCGCAGCTCTTCGGGATAGGCGAGAAACACGGGCACTTCGACTGACTCAACGTCTGGTAGCACGCGCACCATGGTTGGGAAGTCTTCAATGATATAGTCTGGCAGCACGCCAATCCCCAGATTGGAAATCACTCCCTGCAGCACGCCGAAATAGTTGTTTACTGTCAGCATGCTTTTGACATCATGAGTCAGCAGTTTCTGCACCAACTCGCTGCCCGCAGCCACCTGTGCGGCAGAAGATTTCTGGCAGATCAGACGATGCTTGCCGATCTCTTCGATGCTTTGCGGCGTGCCATGGGCGGCCAGATAGTCCGGCGACGCATACATGCGCATCCGCACTGCCATCAGTTTCTTGCGCACAAGATCCGCCTGACTGGGCTCTTTCATGCGGATGGCCACATCCGCTTCGCGCATGGGCAGGTCCAGAACCCGTTCTTCCAGCATCAGATCGATGTTCAGATCCGGATATTGTTCGTAAAACTTTGCCAGACGCGGCGCCAGCCAGATAGCACCAAAGCCCTGAGTGGTGGTGACTTTCAGTTCTCCAAAGACTTCTTCTTCGCTATCGTGAATACGCGCGGTGGCCGCATCAATGCGCTTTGACATCGCCTGTGTGGCGTCGAACAGAAGTTCGCCCTGTTCGGTCAGGATCAGCCCGCGCGCATGGCGGTGAAACAGGGTGGTGTCCAGACTTTCTTCCAATGCCCGGATCTGGCGTGAGACAGCGGATTGCGACAGGTGCAGTGAATCCCCGGCATGGGTCAGGCTGCCCGCATCTGCGACCGCATGAAAGATTCTCAGTTTGTCCCAATCCATGGCGTATACTCGTTTTTTTCCGGGCCTTTATGGCATGAGTTAGCGCATAAACCAAAGCTGGAACGTCACGTATAGGGGAATTTTACGCAAAATACCCTATACAGGTCAGCATTTGTGACCTAAAATGCCTGTAAGCTAGTCACTATCAGACCGTTGGGAGGCGTCCGATGAGCAAGCAGCAAGTCTCACTGAATGACCGTTTTGATCTGGAAAAGGATCAGGTTCTGCTGAATGGCACGCAGGCCCTGGTGCGGATGATGCTTTTGCAAAAGGAACGCGACCGGGCGGCGGGGCTGAATACGGCGGGGTTTTGTACCGGGTATCGTGGGTCGCCATTGGGTGCAGTGGATATGCAGATGCGCCGGGCGGAAAAGGTGCTGGTGGAAAATGACATCCTGTTTCAGGAGGGGCTGAACGAAGATCTCGCTGCCACCGCGCTTTGGGGTGCGCAGCAGGCCGAACTGCGCGACGAAGGCAAGTTCGATGGTGTCTTTGGCCTTTGGTACGGCAAGGGGCCGGGGGTGGATCGTTCGGGGGATGTGATGCGTCACGCCAATATGGCGGGCACCTCGAAATTCGGCGGTGTGCTTATGGCGATGGGGGATGATCACACCGGCGAAAGCAGCACGGTCCTGCACCAGTCGGAATGGGCGCTGGTGGATGCCTATATGCCGATTGTCTCGCCTGCTGGCGTGCAGGAAATTCTGGATTACGGGCTTTATGGCTATGCGCTGTCGCGCTTTGCCGGGGTCTGGGTCGGTCTGAAAACCATGAAAGACACGGTCGAAGCCACCGCCGTGGTGGATGGCCGCGCGGATCGGCAGGATTTTGTCATTCCTGATTTTGCCATGCCCGAGGATGGGCTGAACATCCGGTTGGTTGACACCCCCCACGCCCAGGAAGCGCGGATGATTGAATTCAAACGCTTTGCCGCCGAGGCTTTTTCCCACGCCAACAAGATGGATCGCCGCATGTGGGGCAAGCCCGGTGCCAAGATCGGCTTTGTCGCGGCTGGGAAAAACTGGCTGGATCTGCAACATGCCATGGCGCTTTTGGGCATAGACGAAGCCGAGGCTGAACGGCTGGGGATCACCACCTATAAGGTGGGGCAGGTTTTCCCGCTGGATATGAAGGGCTTTACGGATTGGGCCGAAGGTCTGGATCTGATTGTGATCGTTGAAGAAAAGCGCAAGCTGATCGAAGTGCAGGTCAAGGAAACCATCTTTGACGATCGCCGTGGGCGCAGGGTCTATGGCTGGTACAAAGGCGGCACTGGGTCGCTTGGGCGCGAAAAACTGTTCCCGACGCGGGGCGCGCTGGATCCCACATGGATTGCCCGCAAAATCGGTGAAATCCTGATCGAGGAAGGGCGCGATAGCGATCAGATGCGCGCAGGTCTGGCTGCGGTCGAAGAAGCCGCCCGCGCCGACAATGCCGAAGACATCGCGCTGCGTCTGCCCTGGTTCTGCTCTGGCTGCCCGCATAACAGTTCCACCAAAGTACCTGACGGCAGTCGCGCTTATGCAGGGATTGGGTGTCACTATATGGTGCAGTGGATGGATCGATCGACCCTCGGCTTTACCCATATGGGGGGCGAAGGCGCGAACTGGATGGGCGAAGCGCCTTTTTCCAAACGTGGCCATGTGTTCCAGAACCTTGGGGATGGCACCTATAACCATTCGGGCATTCAGGCGATCCGGGCGGCTTTGGCTGCGGGCACGACGATCACCTATAAGATCCTTTATAATGACGCCGTCGCCATGACAGGCGGGCAGGGCAATGAAGGGGGGCTGGATGCCTATCGTATCGCCGATGAGCTGACCGCGATGGGGGTGCGTGATCTATTTGTTGTGTATGATGAAAAGGAAGAGGTGGATCTAAGCCGTTTTCCCAAATCCGCCCGACTGCATGAGCGCGCCCATCTGGAGCAGGTACAAAAAGACTGCGAAGAGATCAAAGGTGTATCGGCCATTCTGTATATCCAGACCTGTGCCGCTGAAAAGCGTCGGCGCCGCAAGCGCGGGCAGTTCCCGGATCCGGACAAACGGGTCTTTATCAATACAGATGTCTGCGAAGGTTGCGGTGATTGTGGTGTGCAATCCAACTGCGTGTCGATTGTGCCTGTCGAAACCGAACTGGGGCGCAAACGCGCGATTGATCAATCCAGCTGCAACAAGGATTTTTCCTGCCTGAAGGGGTTTTGCCCCTCATTCGTGACTGTCGAGGGCGGCTCGATCAAAAAGGCCGCCACCAAAGAACTGGAGCTGCCTGATCTGCCGGATCCCACGCTGCCCGAGATCAACGGCACCTGGAATATGGTGATCACCGGGGTGGGTGGCACTGGCGTTGTCACCATTGGTGCGGTGCTGGCGCAGGCGGCGCAGATTGATGGCAAAGGCGCGGGCATGATGGAAATGGCCGGTCTGGCGCAAAAAGGCGGCGCGGTTCATATCCACTTGCGTCTGGCCAATGCGCCGGATGATATTTCGGCGGTGCGGGTGGCCACGGGCGAAGCCGATGCGCTGATCGGCGGTGATCTGGTTGTGTCGGCCGGGGCCAAGACCCTTGGTCTGACCAAAAGCGGGCGCACTGGCGCTGTGGTCAATAGCCATGAAATCATCACCGGCAATTTCACCCAGAACACCGAATTTTCCATTCCTTCTGATCGTTTGCAGGTCGCTCTTCAGGCGCGGTTGCAAGAGGATGTCGCCTTTTTTGATGCCTCTGATCTGGCCAAGGAAACCATGGGGGATTCCATTTTCTCGAACATGATGATCCTCGGGGCCGCCTGGCAGCGGGGGCTGGTGCCGCTAAGCTTTGAGGCCATCGAACAGTCGGTGCGCCTGAATGGCGCCGCGGTTGAGCGCAACTTGCGCGCCTTTGATATTGGTCGCTGGGCGGTGTTGCACCCCGATCAGGCGCAAGAGATGATCGCGCCCAAGGTGATTGATCTGCCTAAGACACTGGATGAAAAGATCGCATTCCGCGCAGAGCACCTGACCGCCTATCAGGGCCCGCGATTGGCACGGCGCTATCGCAAGCTGGTTGAGGGGATCTCTGATCCAACCTTGAAAGAAGTGGTGGCAAAAAGCTATCACAAGCTATTGGCCTATAAGGATGAATACGAAGTGGCCCGCCTGCATCTGCAGACCCTGTCGAAAGCGCAGGATGTCTTTGATGGGGATCTGAAGCTGTCGTTCCATCTGGCGCCGCCACTGTTGTCAAAGATAGGCCCCGAGGGGCGCCCGCAAAAACGCCAGTTTGGAGAGGGCATGCTGCGGGGGTTCCGTTTGCTAACCCGGCTAAAGATGCTGCGTGGCACCCCGCTGGATCCGTTTGGCCGCACCGAAGAACGCCGCGCAGAGCGTGCCTTGATCCGGCAGTATGAAAAAGACATGGCAGACTGGCTTCCCAAATTGTCCGAAGACACCCGAGATGGGCTGATTGCACTGGCGCAGATCCCGATGCAGATCCGTGGCTTTGGCCTGGTCAAAGAGGACAATATGCGCAAGGCGGCGGAAAGACGTGCCGAGGTGCTGGAGCAACTGCGCAATCCGCAGCCGCCCATGGCCCATGCGGCGGAATAGGGCCGCCTTTTGGGGATGACACAAACCCGTCATATGGGTGTCACATAAACTGGTCACAAGGCGCGAACCGCGTTACATCTGACGCAGCCATAGAATAGGAGCCCGCCATGTCAGCCCGTCGCGAAGTGGCCCGTGATATTTCATATGCCTATTCCGCCCAGACCAAGGGCGGTCGGGCGATGATCCGGCTGATGGAAAATGCCACCGGGCGTCTGGGGCTGATCAAACGTGCAGATGGCTATGCCGATGAGGTGGCGCAGGGGCGCGATTTCTGGCAGGTCATGGTGGAACGCTATGGTCTTGGCCTTGAGGTCGTGGGCGGTTCGTTGGACAATCTTCCCAAAGAGGGGCCGCTGGTGGTGATTGCCAATCACCCTTATGGCATTCTGGATGGCCTGATGCTGGGGCATATCCTGTCAGTGGTGCGAGGGGACTTCCGAATTCTGGCACATAAGGTCTTTCGCAAGGCGCAGGAGCTGGATGATGTGATCCTGCCGATCAGCTTTGATGAAACCAAAGAGGCGGTGCAGCAGAATATCCAGACACGCAAGGAAAGCCTGCGCTATCTTGGTGATGGCGGCTGTATCGGTATCTTTCCGGGCGGCACCGTGGCCACGGCAGAAAAACCCTTTGGCAAGCCGATGGATCCGGGCTGGCGCACTTTTACCGCCAAGATGATTGCCAAATCCAATGCAACTGTGGTGCCGATCTATTTTGACGGTCATACCTCGCGTCTGTTCCAGCTGGCCAGCCATCTGCATTATACGTTGCGCATGGGGCTGCTGATCAAGGAATTCAAAAAACGTGTGGATACGCCGGTGCGCGTGGCCATCGGTGATCCCATCACACGAGCGGAAATTGACGCATATGCCCGCGATCCGCGCGCAATGATGGATTTCCTGCGCAAATCAACCTATGAGCTGTCTCCGACACCGCTCAAATCACTTGATTACGGGTTTGAGTTCGAAGAAAGACACAAAACGCGCCAGTAAAAGGCGCAGGGGGCAGGCATGGCAGTAGGCGTTTTTGATTCAGGATTGGGTGGGCTGACCGTATTGGACGCCGTATCCAAACAATTGCCGGATGTGCCCTTTGTCTATTTTGCCGATAGTAGCCACGCGCCCTATGGTGTGCGCGATGCCGATGATATCTATGATCTGACGACCAAGGCGGTTGAGCGTCTTTGGGAGGCAGGCTGCGATCTGGTGATCCTGGCCTGCAATACCGCGTCGGCGGCAGCACTGCGCCGGATGCAGGAAAGCTGGATTCCAAAAGACAAACGTGTGCTTGGGGTGTTTGTGCCGCTGATCGAAGCGCTGACCGAACGCCAATGGGGGGATAATTCGCCACCGCGTGAGGTGGCCGTGCAGCACGTGGCGCTGTTCGCCACCCCCGCCACAGTCAGCTCCCGCGCGTTTCAGCGCGAACTGGCGTTTCGCGCCATCGGCGTTGATGTTGAGGCGCAGGCCTGTGGTGGTCTGGTCGATGCTATCGAAGAAGGCGACATGATCCTTGCCGAAGCGCTGGTGCGCAGCCATGTGGATGCGCTGAAACGCAAGATGCCTTCGCCCGAGGCGGCGATTTTGGGATGCACCCATTATCCCCTGATGCAGGAAACCTATCAGGAGGCACTGGGCGCGGATGTGAAGGTGTACAGTCAGGCCAATCTGGTGGCGGCGTCATTGGAAGACTATCTTAAACGCCATCCTGAGATGATTGGCTCTGGTCAGGACAGCGGTTTCCTGACCACCGGCGATCCTGAAAAAGTGTCGCGCCATGCGACACAGTTCCTAAAGCGCAAGATCAACTTTACAAAAGCCTGAGATCAGCTGAGTGCCATCAGCGCAACCTGCGCCATGCCACCCATCAACAGCATTGAAAGCACCATGGTCCCACCTATGGTGCGTTCTGCCTGCGTCATCCTGGGGGCTGCGGCCCCGCCTGCGACCATGGCACCAAGCGTGCTCATCAAAGCGATGACGACAAAAAGATTTAGAAGAACCACCATCATGACCTGTCATTCCTTTGTTTGAGTTGATGCCTGATGCAGCGACTGTTTCTAAGGTGGCGCGAAATGATTAACGCAGTGTTTACGTTTGCTAGAAAGCTGCGGTGTTTCAGAGTTTCGCTGTATTGGCGCGCTGC
>JAOARQ010000010.1 GCA_025210455.1 Pelagimonas sp. | reverse complement strand
GTCTGGCCCGGGGAGAGGGCATGAGAGAGGGCGGTTGGGGCGCTGTCGGCGCGCCCCGAGGGTCGCTTAGTTTGCCGAGAAAGCGCGGACCAGCGACTGGACCTGAGCGTTCTGCTCGGACTTGGACAGGTCTTTGTTGGCGTTGATTTCGTTGATGATGTGCACAACTTCGCTGCCTGACAGGGCGCTGACATTTGCGTCAGGGGCGTATTTCAGGATGGTCAGTTCCTGACCGGAAGTGGCGGCACCCATGGCCGAGGCTGCGCCTGCGAAAGCTGCGGTTGTGACGAGAGCGGCTGCGATGATGCGTTTCATGATGTATGTCCTTTCGGTTTGTGTTTGCGAGAGTGTTTGTCTCGTTGTGAAACCGAGATGGGGGTGGGAATTTGAGATTTAAATTCACAAAGAAATCTCATCTGCTCACGCGAATTTTTCCTTGAAAAACAAAAGGAACAAACGGGTTATGTGCAAAAATGCACAGCAATAGTGCGATTTAAGAAAATCAATATGTTAGCGTGTTTCACCCGCTGACGACCGGGGTTAGAACAGCGTCGAAAAAAAATGCATCAACCGAGTGTGATCTTTCGTAAGTGCAAGGCTGATATGCATTTTTTGAGGTGTGGCTGGAAATTTCACTGTATTTTTGGTGGTTTGGCCCTGGGTCGTGCGGGGGCAGCGTGGGCTTTTTCGTGCGCGGTTGGGGATCGGGGGCTGGTTGCCCCCAGATTTCCTCCCGGTTTTGCCCTGATTTTATCCTGATCTTGCCCTGAACTTGTTTGGGGGCGCGTCACAAAGGCGCTTTGGGCGGGCTTTCGGGGGCTGAGGGCGGATTGTCTCTGGCCTTTCCCTGCTGTCCTGTCCTATCCAGACACTCAAGCTACAGGACAGACCAAAGGGAGAGGGCTTGTGGAAGATCTCATCAACAGCTTCATGACCGGGCCAGATGAAAACGGTCGTTTTGGTATCCACGGCGGGCGGTTTGTGTCCGAGACACTGATGCCGCTGATCCTGGATCTGGAAGCCGAATATGAAAAGGCCAAAGACGATCAGAGCTTTTGGGATGAAATGAATGACCTGTGGACCCATTATGTGGGCCGTCCGTCTCCTCTTTATTATGCAGAACGTCTGACGGAACGTCTGGGCGGGGCCAAGATCTATCTCAAGCGCGATGAGCTGAACCACACCGGCGCGCATAAGATCAATAATGTGCTGGGGCAGATCATTCTGGCGCGGCGCATGGGCAAGACGCGGATCATCGCGGAAACCGGTGCGGGCCAGCATGGGGTGGCGACGGCCACGGTCTGTGCCAAGTTCGGTCTGAAATGTGTGGTCTATATGGGCGCGCATGATGTGCAGCGTCAGGCCCCCAATGTGTTCCGCATGCGTCTGCGGGGCGCAGAGGTGGTTCCGGTGACGTCCGGGCGGGGCACGCTGAAAGACGCGATGAATGATGCGCTGCGTGACTGGGTCACCAATGTGAATGATACATTCTATTGTATTGGCACGGTGGCTGGTCCGCATCCTTATCCCGCGATGGTGCGTGATTTCCAGTCGATCATCGGCAAAGAGACCCGTCAGCAGCTGCAGGCCGCCGAAGGCGAGGGCCGCCTGCCAGACACTATTATTGCCGCGATCGGCGGTGGCTCAAACGCGATGGGGCTGTTCTTTCCGTTCCTTGACGACAAGTCGGTCAATATCATTGGCGTCGAAGCGGGCGGCAAAGGTGTGAATGAAAAGATGGAGCATTGTGCGTCGCTCACCGGGGGTCGTCCGGGCGTGTTGCATGGCAACCGCACCTATCTGCTGCAGGATGATGATGGGCAGATCCTCGAAGGGTTCTCGATCTCGGCGGGTCTGGATTATCCGGGCATCGGGCCGGAACATGCGTGGCTGCATGACATCGGCCGCGCGCAATATGTGTCGATCACCGATAAAGAGGCGCTGGCCGCCTTCCAGCTGTGCTGCGAAACCGAAGGCATCATTCCCGCGCTTGAGCCAAGCCACGCGCTGGCGCATGTGACCAAGATCGCGCCTGATCTGCCCAAGGACCATATCATCGTGATGAACATGTGTGGCCGCGGCGACAAAGATATCTTTACCGTGGCGCGCCACCTTGGGTTTGACATGTCAGACACCGAAGGGCGCGATAGCGACTGAGGATCGCCCTGAAAGCAGGATAGGCCCACCCCGTGTTTGCTGCGGGGTGGGCTTTTTGTTGGGGGTTTTACGTGTGGTGTTGTAGGGCTGGAATGCGGACGAAGCTGCTATTCGCATCTTCCACATTGATGTCTGCTTTGGATTACGTCAGGCTATGGCGCATTTAGTGTTACAATGGGCGGGATCTAACTGCATGGATAGTGAGCCTTGGTTTGGGATATGTTGGGGCATCTTCTGGTTAGCTATCTCCGCGTGGGCATCGGGATTTTCTCTGACAAAGCCTAGATGGCAACCACCGCGTGTTATGTGGACGTCAAGTCTACTGCTCTGTGTGGACCAGCATCTCAAAACCGTCTTCGGGCAGTCGATTTTAGAATTACATCAAACGCGAAATACACGGTCCCATCGCCTACATCTTTGGATGCTAAAACTATCTGACTGTGGTCAACTGTCTTACAGGCAAAGACTTGAGCGCGGGATTTGGACGGCGCTTGGCATTATCGCCTTTCTCATTATTGTCTTTTGTTCAGCTTTCGTGATCCCATGAGCGTCAAAGCGTGTGACGTCTCTAAAGCGGTCATGCATGCGATATGCAATATCGAAAGGTCTGGGCTTTCAACCGCCATGCACCCGCCAAAGGGAGGCGTCCTCTCTGCTTTAAGTACCACCCATCTCTGCGGCTGTGAGGGTGTTCAGAACGGTCTGCCCGGCGGCAGAGGCAAAGAAATCGGGGCGGGCGACCAGCCAGTATCCGGCGTCTGAGGTGGCGATCTTGTCAGACAGGGGCACGAGGCTGCCGCTGTTGAGCAGATCGCGCACCATATCGACCCAGGCCAGTGTCACGCCCGCGCCGGTCAGGGCCATGTGTAGCGCAAAGCCGTGGTCATTCACGGTCATCCGATCCGACGAGGAAAACCCTGTTTCCCGGGTCTGATCCAGCCAGTCTTCCCAGCAGATCCAGCGCTTTTCCGGATCATCCTGTTCAATGATGGTGAACTCTGGCGGGCTGGTCTGATCGCCATTTCCCTGCAGGGTTTCTGCCAGATCCGGCGCGCCAACGGGGCAGACCGCTTCGGGCATCAGCAGGCGGGATTCATGCCCGGCCCAGGTGCCCCGCCCAAAGAGAATCATGCAGTCCGCCTCTTCGTTGAGGATTTCGCTGTCTTTGACCAGCGTGACCACCTTGACCGGAATTGCCAGATCGCGTGACAGGGCCGATAGTTTGTTTGACAGCCAGTAGGTGCCGACACCGGGGTAGGTGGCGATGGTAAAGGTCTGAGGTTTCGCCGAATTTCGCAATTTTTCTGAGACCCGGCGGATGGCGTCAAAGGACTGGCGCAGGGTGTCATAAAGCTGATGCGCAGCGGCTGTGGGCACCAGACGCCCCTGTTCCTTGATAAACAGATCCACCCCCAGATCTTCCTCAAGGCGCTTGATCTGATAGCTGATGGCCGGTTGCTGCACATTCAGCCTGCGGGCCGCTGCGGTATAGCTTCCCAGCTGAAAGGCTTCTTCGAAGGCGCGTAAGCCTTTGAGGGTAGGTAGGTTTTCCGCCATAAAATTTTTCAATACCTGTCGTGATTTTTTCCTTATATCACAAACGCGCATTTCGAAATATCAAATTTGGAACGCGCGCGGTGATTTGGGGGTTGTCCTTTCACACGCGCGCGACAGCATAGATCAAAAGGGAGGAGTGATCATGCAAACGAATTATGAGGCGTTCCCCAGGACCGCCGCGAACTATGTGCCTTTGTCCCCGATTTCCTTCCTGAACCGTGCCGAGGCGCTGCATGGTGCGCGCACGGCGGTGATCTATGGCGATCAGCAGCGCAGCTGGAGCGAGACAGCCGCGCGCATTCGGTCTGTTGCAGCCGGGCTGATGGCGCGTGGGATTGAAAAGGGCGATACGGTGTCGGTGCTTTGCCCGAATATCCCCGAACTGTTTGAGCTGCATTTTGCCCTGCCGCTGACCGGTGCGGTGATCAACACGCTGAACACCCGGCTTGAGCCTGAGACCATCGCCTATATTCTGGATCACGCTGATACCAAGCTGGTGATTGTGGACCGTGAGCTGATCCCACTGCTGTCCAAGGCCTTTGGTCTGATGCAGCGGCAGATCCCGGTGATTGAAATCCACGATCCCAATGCAGAGGTGACCCACCCACTGGGGGGCGATGATTATGAATCCCTGCTGGAGGCGGGCGCGCTGAAAGGGCCGGGGCTGCCGGCAGATGAATGGGATGCGATTGCGTTGAACTATACCTCGGGCACCTCGGGGCGGCCCAAAGGTGTGGTCTATCATCACCGCGGGGCCTATCTGATGGCGCTGGGAACCGTTGCCGCCTGGCAGCAGCCGCATTACCCGGTGTATCTGTCGGTGGTGCCGATGTTCCATTGCAACGGCTGGGGGCACCCTTGGGTCATGGCGATGCTGGGGGGCACCATGGTGTTCACTCGCACCCCGGCACCGGCAAAGATCATCGAGGCCATCCGCACCCATGGCGTCACCCATTTCGGGGCCGCACCGATTGTGTTGCAGATGCTGGCAGAGGCGCAGACTGACGATTTCCAGCCCTTTGATCCGGTTGTGCGGGTTCTGACGGCCGGTGCGCCGCCTCCGCCTGCGGTGCTGGAAAAGGCGCGGGCTATCGGGCTGGAGGTCATGCAGGTTTATGGTCTGACAGAAACCTACGGGCATATTTCCAAATGTCTCTGGCAGGACAGCTGGGGTGATCTGGATGCATCGCAGCAGGCTGAACTGCAATCGCAGCAGGGCATAGCCTTGCCGATGGTCGAAGCCGTGTCTGTCTTTGAGGCAGGCACCGGCGAAATCGTACCGCAGGATGGCGAAACCCAGGGCGAGATCGGCATTCGCGGCAATACCGTGATGAAGGGCTATTACAAAGATCCAGAGGCCACGGCCAAAGCCTTTGAGAACGGTTGGTTCTGGTCTGGGGATGCGGCTGTGGTGCAGCCCAGCGGCTATATGCAGATCCGTGACCGCCTGAAAGACGTGATCATTTCCGGCGGCGAGAATATCTCGTCTGTTGAAATCGAATCCGCGCTGTATCGTCATCCATCGGTGCAGGCGGCGGCTGTTGTGGCGATGCCGCATGAAAAATGGGGGGAAACCCCCTGTGCCTTTATTGAATTGCGCGAGGGCGCCGAGGCCACCGAAGAGGCCATCATTGCCTTTTGTCGCGACCATCTTGCTGGGTTCAAGGCCCCCAAGGCCGTTGTTTTCCAGGAGCTTCCCAAAACCTCAACCGGCAAAATCCAGAAGTTCCAGCTTCGCGAAATCGCCAAAACCATGAGCCGCTGAATGACACATCTGATTTCCCACTCACGCCGCCTGCGGTCCACGCCCTTTACCGCTGGTGTCGAAGCCAAAGGCGTCAAAGGCTATACAGTCTATAACCATATGCTGTTGCCAACTGTCTTTGAGAATGTTGTCGAAGATTATCACCACCTGAAACAGCATGTGCAGGTCTGGGATGTGGCCTGCGAACGTCAGGTGGAACTGAACGGCCCCGATGCCAGCGCCCTGATGCAGCTGCTGACCCCGCGCGATCTGAGCAAGATGAAGGAAGATCAGTGCTATTACGTGCCGGTCACCGACAATGATGGCAAGATGCTGAACGATCCGGTCGCCATCAAGCACAGCGATACGCGCTGGTGGGTGTCGCTTGCGGACAGTGATCTGCTGCTGTGGATCAAGGGCTATGCACTGGGCAAGGGTCTGGATGTACAGGTGTTTGAACCAGATGTGTCGCCACTGGCGGTACAGGGGCCAAAGTCGGATGATCTGATGGCCCGTGTCTTTGGCGAAGAGGTGCGCGATATTCGCTTCTTCCGCTACAAGCGACTGGCCTTTGGCGAGACCTCTTTCATCATCGCGCGTTCGGGCTATTCCAAGCAGGGCGGCTTTGAGATCTATGTAGAAGGCACTGAGAACGGCATGCCGCTGTGGGATGCGCTGTTCGAAGCAGGCGAGGATCTGAATGTGCGCCCGGGCTGCCCGAACCTGATCGAACGGATCGAAGGCGGCATGCTGAGCTATGGCAATGACGCGACAATGGCAAACACGCCGTTGGAATGTGGTTTGGGCAAGTTCTGCAAACCCGCCGAGGGCAACGCGCACATCGGTCATGCCGCCATGGCGCGGGAACTGGCTGAAGGCCCAGCCCGTCAGGTGCGCGCGATTGCAATTGGCGGGGAGCCGGTGGCTCCGGCCCGTGCGCCTTGGCCGTTGATGCGCGATGGTCAGCAGGTTGGTCAGGTGACCTCGGCCGCCTGGTCGCCGGATTTTGAAGTCACAGTTTCCATCGGCATGGTGGATGCCGGACACTGGGACGACGGCACCGAGCTGACAGTTGTGACCCCAGAAGGCGAGCGCAGCGCCCTTGTGAAAGAAAAATTCTGGGTCTGATAAGCCGGGGCCCGGCGTTATATGTCGGGCCCGGCGCAATGGCATCGCCTGAAACAGGCACTTAACTATGGGGCGATGCCGGCCCTCTTTGTCAGGATCAGAAGGATGCTTTGACAAAGGCCCCCAGACGACAAAGGCCCTGCGTCCAAATACCGAAGATGAACCCATGTTGAGGCGGATCCCAAAGACCCGCCTTCTGACCCTATGCCGCGGATCTGATCAGACCATGACGTGTATTGATAGCAAACTCTTTCAGCAGGGCGCGCAGGTGTTGCAGGCCTCTGGTTCACTTTTCGTCTTTCTGCTGCTGCCGTCTTATTCGCCTGCGGATGTGACGCTTGCCATCGAAGCCCTGCGCGAAGCCAATGACGCTGGTGCCGACCCGGCCTTTCGCTGGCGGGTGTATAGCGAGACAGGGCAGCCGATGACGTCGGACAGTCGGTTGACGCTTGGGGTGGATGGCGGGTTGGAAGAGGTGGGGACTGACGCCACCATCATCGTCTGTGGCGGCAATCGCATGGGCGAAAGGCCCAGCGATACATTGCTGAGTTATCTGAGAAAATCCTACCGTCATGGGACCAAACTGGGTTCCTTTGGCAATGGCTGCGAGGTGCTGGCGCAGGCCGGGCTGCTGCCCAAGGGACAGGTCGCGGCGCATTGGGCCTTTTCGACCGCCATGCAGGAAACCTATCTGGATCTGGACGTGCGCCGTCAGCTCTTTGCCAGAACGGATAAGGTGATGACCTGTGCGGGCGGGCTGGCTTCGGTTGATATGTTTCTGGCGCTGATTGCTGAAAGTCAGGGCATTGACTGCGCGCAAAAGGCAGCGGCGGCGCTGGTCTGTTCGAATATCCGTGATCCGCAAAATGAGCAGACCCTGTCATTGTCGTGCCAGTTGGGATCGCAGAATGAATTCCTGATTGCTGCGATTACCCTGATGAAAGAGACGCTGGAAAACCCGCTCTCTACGGCTGAGGTGGCGCGCAGCATTGGTGTGTCCTGTCGCCAGCTGGAACGGCTGTTCACCAAATACACCGGCACCACACCCAAGGCCTATAATGACAAGCTGCGTCTGGAAAATGCGCGCCAGTTGCTGCAGCAGACCGAAATGACGCCAATGGAAATCGCGCTGGCATGTGGGTTTTCCAGCACCGAAACCTTTGCCAAACTGTATTGCAAACGCTTTGGTGTGCGCCCGAACGCCGATCGCGGCGTGTCGCCAGCGGTGTGGGCCAAGGTCAGCTAGGGTCAGGATGCATTAATCCTGCGCCACTGGCGTTCGAAAGGCAAAAAGGCAGGGGTTTTGAGCGCGCCGCGACTGGTGGATCCAATTGCAAGCGCTCAAAGCCGCTGCTTTACAGCGTTTCGATCGCCCGAAGGATTGCTCAGTTTTTGCCCCTGATCTGCGTTACAGCCCTTTGAAATAGAACCACTATTCCAGTCGGGCTGTGCCTTGTCAGGACCAAAAACTGAGCAACCAGTGGTGCAGGATTAATGCATCCAGACCCTAGGGTCAGGATGCATTAATCCTGATCCCAAAGCGAGCCGTCATTGCGTTTTGAGATGTGCTTCGCGCCAGGCGGCTGGGGTCAGCTCTTCCCATTTCTGGAAGGCACGGTAGAAGGATCCCTGATCCTCATAACCCAGCAGATAGGCAATTTCGCTGATGTCAAAGCTGGCTTCTGACAGGTATTCGCAGGCCAACTGGTGGCGGGTGTCAGACAGAAGCGATTGAAAGCTGTAGCCTTCTTCGCGCAGGCGGCGCTGCAAAGACCGTTCGCTGATCGCCATATCCCGTGCGATGCTGCGCAGTTCCGGGCGGCCAGCGGTCAGGGCGCGCTTCAGGTGCCAGCGCACCTGCAGGGTGGTCGAACCGCTGTTTTCCACCAGCGCCAGATCGGGCTCCAGGATCTGATCCAGCATTTGCAGCAATTCACGGTTATAAGTGGCAAAGGGGATCTCAAGATCGCTGCGGCGAAAGATCAACCGCGGCGTTTTGGCGTTCCAAGAGATCGGGCAGTCAAACCATTTTTCCAAAGCGGGGCTGGGATTGCGGCGCAGGTCGATATGTTTGGGCGCAATGGGCTGGCCCGTGCCTGCGCGCAGCATATTCACGATAAAGGTAAAGGTGGCGTCGATCAGCGCATCGGGTTCTGGATGGGTGGCATAGCGCCAGCGGGTGGTGACGATGCAATCGCTGTTCTGCTGGGTGATGTCAAAATGCTCAGGCGCGCAGAGCGCTTTGAAGCGCGCAAGCCGCTCCAGCGCTTCGACACCGGTTTTGGCGTGAAAGGCCACAAGGAACGAGGGGGGCAGGGTAGAGCCATGGGTAGAAGTAGTCAGTGCCAGACCAAAGTCAGCGCCGCCCGGATGTTCCAGCGCTCGCCACATGGAAAACAGATCCTGTGTCGTCATCCGCGCATCGGGATCGGCAGCACTGGCAGGCAGCCCGGCCTGCGCCAAAACCGCAGAGCGTCGGATCCCCAGTGTATTCAGCGAGGTCCAGAAGCTTTCGGGGGTTTTGATGCGGTCGGGTGCGGGCATGGGCTGTTCCTGTTCTGTCAGGAGAAACTATAGCACAGTCCCATCGGGTCTTTTATGGCGCCATCTGCCAGAGTTGTCGCAGAAGGCGCCAAAACGCCAGAGGTGCGAGATTGATGTTTCCTGTCGTTACAGGCTTGGGGGGGCCATGGCATTGCCAAACAGGACGGCAGGGATGATCAGGCTGGAAAAACCGCCTGTCGTGTGGTCAGGCGCGACAGAGAGACAGTGCCCACACCCCGCCCAGAAAGAAATTCGCAAACCCCAAGGCGGTTCGCTCACACTAGCGACAAAATGCGAAACGGTATTTCCCTGTCAAAGTCCGTGCCAGTGGCCGCAAGACGGGGATACCATTTCACTCTGAGGGCTCCTGCACCTGTGATCTTGGGGAAAAGGTGATCTCCAGCGTGCTCTCTTGCGCGCGTTTGTCTACAGCGCCGGACAGAAGAAAGCTGGCCCCGAGCTTTTTTAGCGCGTCGGCATAAGACTGATCAATGGCAGGCAGAATGTCAGGCATATCTGCGGGCAGGGCAGCCTTGATATCGGCTTCGACGCCATCAAGACGGATCTGGCCATGCGGGTCAGAGCGAAAGACGCTGTGCCATGAAGGTTCATTATATTGATAGCGTCGGCAGAACACTCGGTCATCCACGGTGACAAACATCAGCCGGATAAAGCGGTGGGTATATCCCGCGCGGATTTCATGTGTGCGTGTCTGATTGATCAGAGCGGCCAGTTCGGCCTGGGTTTCGGGCTGCTTTATCGGTCCTCGCAGTTTGCTGATCAGCGGGTGAAAAAGCTGTCCAAAGATCATCTTTGGAATGCCGCTAAGCACAACCCATAGGGTTGCATTTGGCATAGGGGCCTCGTTTAGATGCGGCGGCGGCACGGAGCTGCGCGCCTTTTGGTCAGGAATATTCACAGCGCGCAGCCCGTGGCAGGATCGACGTACCGGCAGCCACTCCGGCGGCGGCGGGGGCCAGTCGCACAGCCAGTCTCAAGGCATCGAGGTTGGTCAACATCACAGTTTCCTTGGGTGATCTGTTTGTGTGATTTGTAAAGTATCTTGTTTACAAATTAGCTGCAATCAAACAAGTAAACAAAAGAGTGTGCTTTTGCCACTCAGAACATCGGACGTTTCTCAGTGGGTGTTCAGCCAGATCGGCTGAGGCCCGCTTGGCGTCGATATCCAGGTCTTGCAGCCAGTGGCTGTCGGGCACCCAGAAACGCGACATCCTTGAATGGAACGGAGAGTGGCTTATGGCCTATTCACTTAAACTTAATGGCTCGGTGCATCAGGTCGATGCCGAGGCCGGCACCCCATTGCTGTGGGTGATCCGGGACGAGCTGAAGCTGACCGGCACGAAATTCGGTTGCGGTGTGGCGGCCTGTGGCGCCTGTACCGTACATATGGACGGCGAACCGGTGCGTTCGTGTCAGACCCTCATCGAAGATGTGGAAGAGGCAGAAATTTCGACAATTGAAACCATGTCGGAAAACAAAATCGGCGCGGCTGTGCAACAGGCCTGGGTCGAGCTGGACGTGGCGCAATGTGGCTACTGTCAGTCGGGTCAGATCATGTCGGCGGTGGGTCTGCTGAGCGAGAACCCAAAGCCCAGCGTGGAAGAGATCAACGATTATATGTTTGGCAATGCCTGCCGCTGCGCCACCTATCAGCGTATTCGCGCCGCTGTGCTGCGCGCATCTGAAATTCTGGAGGCCTGAGTATGACCAACAAGCTTTCCCGCCGAGGATTTCTGAAAACCGCCGCTGCTGCCGGGGCCGTTCTGGCCGTGGGTGTGCGCCCCGATGGCGCGATAGCCGCCACCGCGGATGCGGTGCCTTTCAGCCCGTTTGTGCGCCTGTCGACCGATGGTGCGGTGCAGATCATTGTGAAACACGCCGAAATGGGGCAGGGGCCGGCAACCGGTCTGACCACGCTGATCGCTGACGAACTGGGCGTGGCGCTGGAGCAGGTGGACTATGAGTTCGCCCCCTCCAACCCGCAGCTGTACAACAACCTGCACATGGGGCCGATGCAGGGCACCGGCGGATCCAACGCCATGGCGAACTCGTTTGTGCAGTATCGCACGGCCGGTGCTGCCGCGCGTGAGATGCTGATTGCTGCGGCGGCACAGGAATGGGGCGTATCCGCAGGGGATCTGACCATCGACTCCGGAACTGTGTCGGGCGCGGGCAAATCCGCCCCCATTGGTGAGTTTGTCGTCAAGGCCGCCGCGCTTGAAGCGCCATCGAACCCACGCCTGAAAGACCCATCTGAATTCAAGCTGATCGGCAATGCCTCTTTGCGCCGGATTGACGGTGCGCCAAAAACCAATGGCACAGCGAAATATGCGATGGATCTGCATCTGGACAACCAGATCGTGGCCACGGTTATGCGCAGCCCGCGTCTGGGCGGCAAGCTGGCCGGGCTTGATGCCAGCGCGGCCAGCGGCATTCGCGGCTTTATTGATGCCAGGGAACTGCCGGGTCTGAACGCTGTTGCCATCTATGCAGATCACACCTGGGCAGCCTTCCAGGCGCGTGACGCCATGCAGGTCACCTGGGACGATTCCGAGGCCGAAAAGCGCAGCTCGGATCAGATCCGCGCGGATATGATTGCCGCATTGGATGACCCCGCTACCTATGATGTGCACGGGGTCGAAGCGGAAACCCGCACCAAGATCGATGGCGCTGCCAAGATCGTGGAAGAGACCTTTTATTTCCCGCTGCTGGCGCATGCGCCGATGGAGCCATTGAACTGTACGGTTGAGCCTGCGGCAGATGGTGGCATCATCCTGCATGATGCGGGTCAGCCACCCACCTTGCTGCACAATGCGCTGATGCAGGTAACAGGTCTGCCCTGGGAAAAGATCCGGATCCAGAGCATGTTGTCGGGCGGATCCTTTGGGCGCCGTGGCTCGGCCACCATGGATTATCAAGTCGAAGCGGCCATGGCCTTTATGGTCAGCGACCGGTCGCGTCCGGTCAAACTGGTCTGGGCCCGCGAAGATGACATCACCGGTGGGTTCTACCGTCCGGCGTTTGCGCATCGTGTACGTGTGGGGCTGGATGAGGCTGGTAACATACTGGGCTGGGATCACCGCATCGCCGGGCAGTCGATCATCAAAGGCACCTTCCTGGAAAGCTTTGCGCTGCGCGACGGTATTGATATCACCTCGACCGAAGGTGTGGACAATGCGGGCTATGTCATTCCCGGTCAATATGTTGGCCTGACAGATACCCCCAAGGCGACCACAACCCTGTGGTGGCGTTCGGTTGGCCATACCCACACGGGCTATGTGATGGAAAGCATGCTGGATGTGGTGGCACAGGCTGCGGGCCGCGATCCGCTGGAACTGCGTCTGTCGCTGCTGCAGGGGGAGGGTGTTGATCAGCGTCGTCTGCGTGGCGTGCTGGAACTGGCCGCAGAAAAAGCGGGCTGGGGTCCGAGCGCTGAAGGTAGCAGCCAGGGCATTGCCGTGGTCAAGAGCTTTGCCTCCTATGTGACACAGGTGGTCGAGGTGTCGGGCACAGCCGATGAGGGCATCCAGATTGAACGCGTGACCTGCGCAGTGGATTGTGGCATCGCGGTCAACCCTGATATCGTCACCGCGCAGATGGAGGGTGGTATCGGCTATGGTATCGGCCACGCCATGCGCGATGAGATCACCCTGACCGAAGGTATCGTGGATCAGTCCAACTTCCCGGATTACGAACCGCTGCGGATTAATGATATTGCCGCCATCGACGTGCATATCTTGCCCTCCGCAGAAGCCCCTTCCGGAGTGGGTGAGCCGGGTGTGCCGCCGGCTGCCCCTGCTTTGGCCAATGCCATTGCGGTCAGCGGGCCGCGTGTAACCGAGCTGCCGATGGTGAACAGCGGCGTTACATTTGCCTAACACGCAGGAGATCGCTAAGGGATAACCTGGATCTTTAACAAGAGGTCCGGGGGGCATGGTTCCCCGGACACTGCGGAAACCGGATGAAACTGACAGATAAAAAGCGGCAGAGCATTATCGAAGCTGCCATTGACGAATTCCGCGAGTACGGATTTCACGGCGCCAAGACCGCACGTATTGCCAAAAAGGCCAGTGTGTCGAGCCGGACGCTGTACAATCATTTCGAAAGCAAAGAGGCGCTGTTCCACGCCATTTCCGAAATCATGGTGGAGCGCAATAACCCCGGTGCGCCGGTGCCCTATGATCCTGACCGCCCGCTGGCCGGGCAGTTGATCGCTGTTCTTGAAAGCTATGTTTCAGTGATCACCGATGATGTGGCGCTGGGCCTGAACCGGATGGTGCACGCAGAACTGCTGCGCGATATGGAACGCGCGCAGGCGTTCTATGCCGAGTTCGCGACCCATGACTATCCCGTCACCGTGCTGATCCGCGACGCGATGGAGGCCGGTGCGCTGCGCAAGGCAGACCCGGAATTCGCGGCGGGTCAGCTGTTGGGCACAGTGAAAACCTTCTTTTTCTGGCCGGTCTATCTGCTGGGCAAAAAGCCCGAACTGGAAGGGGTCATGGAAGACTGTGTTGGAATGTTTCTCAAACACTATGCCGCCGAGGATCAGCCGCAAGGTTAGGATCAGGCGCGCTAGGCGCCTTTTCCTGTCCCAAACTTGAACAGGAACATGTCAACGGTGTCGTTCAGGACGTGCGTTGCGTGGGCTTCGTGGGACTCGCCGATCAGAAATTCTGGCCAGAAGAAGATGGCTTTGGCCCCTGCTGTCAGCAGATCTGTGGCGTAATTTGGGTCAATCTCTTTAAGCTGACCGTCCTTGGTGGCCTCTTGGATGACTGCACGCACCGGGTTGTTGCTCATTTCGGCGCGCGTAAAGAAACGGTGGGCCAGATCAATATCGCGCATGAATTCCGTCATCACCATCCGATTGAGGCCGATATAGCGCTTTTCGGTGATGGCCTCGATGTAATCCCCCAGCGCCGCCACCAGCTGATCGTGGATCGGTTTTTGCGGATCATAAGGCGCCGAAGAAATTGCGCCGGTTTCGGCGATGATGATTTCAATAATTTCGTCAAACAGCTCTTGTTTGGTGGGGAAGTGATTGTAGAGCGTGCGCGATGAAACCTCGGCCGCTTTGGCGATTCGCGTTGTCCGTGCCCCTTCGAACCCGTGTTGGCGGAACTCTTCCGCTGCCGCGTCGATGATATCTTTTCTTTTCAGTACGTTTCACGAATTTTCGCCCGTTAGTAAGTTGCACTGTTTACTTTTTAAGCCCGCTTCATAAGTAAACAGTGCAACTTACTTTGACAAGCCAAACGGCTGACAAACCCAAGGGGTAAATGCGATGGCTGCGACGTTCCAGTTTTCTCGATCCATCGCATGATCCCAGACCTAAGTCGCCCGATCCTCAAAGGCGGGTGTTTTGAAAGATGAAAACAATGGCAAAAGCAAATCCATTTGGCCCCAAAGGCTGGACCCCTGATCGCGTCGGAGATCTGACTGGCAAAACCATCGTGATCACGGGGGGCAATGCAGGTGCTGGTTTCGAAGCCAGCCGGATCTTCCTGTCCAAGGGGGCCAGTGTCGTCATGCTGAACCGCAGCGTGCCGAAATCCGAAGCGGCCGTGGCTGACCTGAAAAAGATCGTTGGGGCCAATGCCGATGTGCGCTTTATCCCGATGGATCTGGCGGATCTGGCATCGGTGCGGGCCGCGGCAGATCGGATAAACGAAGAGATCCCGCAGATCGACGTATTTATCGAAAACGCTGCCATCGCGCAGGTGGCGACCCAGAAATTCACCAAAGATGGCTTTGAAAGCCAGCTGGGCACCAACCGCTATGGTCACTTTCTGCTGACCCGTCTGGTTTTTGACCGTCTGGTGGCAAGCAAAGCGCGGATCATTGTTGTTGGTAGTGGCGGGCACAAGATGGGCCTGAAGCGTCTGCAGCTGGACGACATGGATTTCGATAAGAACTACAATCCACATATCACCTATTGCCATTCAAAGTTCGCGCAGATGATGTTCGCCTATGAGCTGGAACGCCGTGTCAAAGCAGCAAACCTGCCGGTCTCGGTGCATGTCTGCCACCCGGGCATGGCCAAGACTACACTTGCGTAGGAAGAAAGCGCCAGGCTGATCAAATTCATGCTGACCATTGCCGCCCCGTTCGCGCAGTCAGCGGAACGTGGCGCGTGGCCGGAAATCCTCTGTGCGACAGAAGAGAACCTGAAGCCTTTCGCTTATTACGGCCCGACCAAACGCAATGAAATGGGGGGGGGCGGTTGGTGAATGTGTTCTGGAAGAAAGCGTTCTGGATGCAGGCGAGGCCCGCCAGCTTTGGACGCTTTCAGAAGAGAAAACCGGAACAACCTGGAGCCTGTAAGCTATTGCTGCTTTTGCGCTGACAGTTTGCGCCAATTTGGGGCCCGCCACAGGATGTGGCGGGCTTCTATCTGAGATATATCCGATAGCCTTTAAGTCATTCCAGCATTCTTCAGATCTGCCTTGCCCGCCTTGGTGTGCCCCACATGGTGCTCACGACTGATGGCGGAAACGATCACGCACTCCATCGCGCCGTCAGATCAGGAAACCGGACGGATATCTTTCAGCTTCGATAACGCCACCTCGAACGGATTCAGATCGGGGTTGTCGTGACCAAAGTACAGTGCCGGAGAAGCTCCAATCCAGAGCTGTGTTCCGTTTTACTTCAGATTGATTATACGGGGGATGATGACTTAAGTTGATCCATCATGACCTGTCTTCGTGGTTTTCACTAAGTATTAGTGACCGACTATTATTTTGCGGGGCCCGGCTGCTGACGCACCCACCCGCAAAATGTCGATCAGAGCGCTACACCTCTGAACCCAGCCTGTTGTCGAAGCAACTTGGTCGGCCGAATTTTCCAACAAAGACCAAGGCCTGCTGTCTCGCTTCAGTTAATGTCGTGCGCAGCCTTCAATAAAGAGCGCTGGTCAAACTCACCAATGAACCTGCCAAAAGCAATCCGCATTAGTATCGTGCCAACGAAGGTCTTCTGCTGTTTTAGCTTGGGTGGTTACTATCCAGCGTGTTTTCTTCATCATGCAAAAACATCTGGTATATTCTGTGCCCTGATGCTTCGGTAAGTACCTGCGCGACCGGGGGCATCTCAGCCATAGCCCGGTCAACATTGTCCATGCTAATCCGCTTGCTGACTTCGGGGGCATCAAGACGAACCAGATTTGATCGACCTATCAACAAACCGGCTTGGCCCAAAGCGTTATGTGACTGGGCCCTCATGGCAGAGGAAACAAACGCGCTGGCCCAGATGAATTTTCCCCCGATGCGGTGCCACCAGCGCATTCGATAACTTTCTTGACCACATCCGAGGCTCAGGAGCCTGATCTGGGTGCGATCAATGTCATAGCTGGTCGGTGCGTCCACAACACCGATCATGGCGGGGTTGTTCGCCCAAATGCCACCATCTGCGAACACATATCCATTTCTTTTCACCGTGGCAAAGAACGTGGGCGCCGCCGCAGTGGAAAGCCCGACATCCACAAGCCGTTCATACTGGTCTTCGGCAAGACTTCCTCAGCCGCATCCATAGCGTTCGCGGCGCAGTGTTTGCGAATTTGACCAAATAGTTTTCTGATCCGAAGCCGCAACCGCTCTTCCTCGGCCTCTTCGAAGACGGCCTTACGGGCAGCTGCTTGAACTTCTATTGCGCGCTCAATCAGTGGCGCCAAGTTGATCCTAAATTCATGGTAGATTCTTCCGTTTCGACGCGAATCACAGCGTGAGCTGTGATCAGAGGCAGTTTTTACAAGCCAACCCTTGGCGGCCAGCTCTACCTCGATACGCGCAACTTGCCGCCTGTCTATTTCAGCCCGCGTTGCAATTTTTGTAACTGATGTCCAAAAGCTGCAAATTCGACCCGACAAGTAATCCTCATCCAATGTGTGGGAAACCGCAACTTTCAGATAGGAAATGGCACCCTTGCTAAGTCCAAGCTGCCGTTGTGCGGTTTGGATCAACCCAAAAAACTGCCATCGAGTTAAGCCATTCGGCAGGCCATTGTGTACTAAGTGTTGGCTCATGACTGCACCTCATCGTGAGGTAAGACCCACATTCTGAGAGTTGCAAAAGTACCTTGTTCAATGTTAATCAAGGGATGAAAGCTGGTAGCTTTTTTAATTACATTGATCTCGGTTTCGGTGGCCGCCGAGCCGGGATTTTTGTTTACCGATTTTCGGGTGACCAACAACCAACCTAGACCAACTTGTACAGGTTTTGTACGGATAGCCCCCGATTTCGTACCGCAATGAAGCGTAAAATCACGCAAATTGCTACACCGAGCTACAGGGATTCCAGTGTAGTCATTTGTTTTTATTAAATTTTTTTCGACCCCGGCAGAACGGGGTGAACCAAGAAGTTTCAATAACTTACCGCTAAAAGGTCCAAATAGTACCGTCATCGGGAATCAATGGCTTACAAGGTGCAGTTCCAACTTTTTTGAGAACTGGACAGCCAAAAAGAAAGTCGCTGGAAGGGTTGCAGCCCTGTCCGACGACAAACAAAAGTTCATTGCCCCCCTGACTACCAGATACCCCAGAATCCCGCAAGCTCGGGATGCGAGGTGCAGTCATGACGCAGCACCTCATACATGGCGGTTTGCCAGATGGAATGACCCGCTGGCAGTTCTTCAGGCTGATCGAGCGCGCGCGACGTCAGTTGGGCCTTAGCAAGGGCGCGATCGCGTATCTGAAGGTCGCTATTTCCAACACGATGGAGGAGGATTTTCTTGCAGGGCGGATTTGCAGTTTCTGGACTTCTGTTACGAAAATTGCTGCTCAAGCTGGGATAAATCGACGTCAGATTGCGCGCATCGAAGCATGGCTGATTGATCAGGGATTTCTCACCAAAACCGCGTCTGATCACAGCCGACGCGGTGGTTCTCGCAAAGATGGCAAAATCGGCCACGAATTCGGGATCAACCTCGCTCCGCTGATTGCCCGTGCAGTTGAGATTCAGGCCGCAGCAAGAAAGGCAGTGTTTGAAGAAGAGGAAGCCGAACGGCTTAGAGCCCGAATTAAGAAGCTGTTCGGTGATATCCGCAGGCATGGCCTCAGCGAGGCAATGGAGGCTGCGGAAGAAATCCTGCCCAACCGCCGTCCCTCGACTATCGAGAATTTCGAACGACTGAAGCAGGTTGCTGCAGCACTGGAAGCGGTCTGGGATGATTTTTCAGATGAATTCAGTGGGGGCGAAAAGTCCCACCTATGCGACATTTCACCCCCACCCAATACAAACAAAGAAAATATCAACAAAACTTGTAGGCCTGAAAAACATCGCAATACGCAACCGGTGCGCACAATCCCCGCACAAGTGGCGTTGCTGGCCAGTGAACCGCTTCGAGAAATGATCGAATTGTACTGGAACACGGTAGACAACCGTGGACCTCTCAGCTGGCGAACGATCCAATTAGCGGCAAGAGAGCAGGCAATCCGGCTCGGAATACGATCCAGCACCTGGCAACAACAATGCGACCTACTCGGTTCCAATCGCGCGGCCCTTTGCCTGATGATCGCAGACCGGAATGCGGAGCGAACGGATGGTTACCAGGTTAGAAACCCCGCCGCCGCGTTCGTTGGTTTGGCTCGATCAGAAGCTCTCAAGAAAGCTGTCGTGGATCGTCTCATTGGCGAGCTAACCCAGACAATCACGCAATCGGATCAAGGGAGCCAACCATGATCAGCAAACATGAACGAAGCACTTTCTGTTCGCTCAAAGTGCCTCCTGCGGCTGCGTCACATCCGCTAATCTCTGCCGAGCTGAGCTTCGGCGAATGCCTGTCGGAAAGCGATTGGCTCGCTCCGCTGCTGTCGGGAAAAGCTGTGGCGGAATTCGGCTGCAGCGCGGGTCTTAGAGCCGCATATCTTGCACCGTACACACGTCAGATCTTCTGCACCGATGCAGATGCCGTG
>JAOARQ010000009.1 GCA_025210455.1 Pelagimonas sp. | reverse complement strand
GCTCTCCGGCGTGATAGAGGCGCAGCAGCACAGGCAGCATGGTTTCTAGGCCAACAGCCCCCGAGGCGGCCTCTTCGAAGGGCAGGCGTTTGCTTTCTTCGTCTTGTGGGGTGTGGAAGCTGCCGATGATGTCGATCAGCCCGCTGCGCAGTGCTTCGAGAATGGCCTGACGGTCGTCCTCTGAACGCAGGGGCGGTTTGACCTTAAAGAAAGTGCGATAGTCGGCCACATCCATTTCATTCAATGTCAGATGGTGCATCGAGGTGCCCGCCGTGACGTCAAAGCCATTCTTTTTTGCACGTTCCAGCGCGGGCAGGGCGCGGGCGGCGGTGATCACATCCGCATGATAGCGCACCCCGGTCATTTCCACCAAAGCGATATCGCGATCCAGCCCCATGCGCTCGGCCATGGGGGAAACGGCGGGCAGACCGCGCAGCGAGGCGAATTTGCCGCTGGTTGCCGCAGCGCCTTTTGACAGGGTGGGTTCCTGCGGGTGGCCCATCACCAGCGCCCCCAGAGAGCGCGCATAGGTCATGGCGCGGCTGAGCACCTTGGGGTTGGTGACCACATTGTCGCAATCGGTAAAGGCCACGGCCCCCGCATCCATCAAGAACCCCAGTTCGGTCATTTCCTGACCGCTGCGGCCCTTGGTCAGGGCGGCCATGGGCAGAACATTCACGGGCGCGGCTTCGTTGGCGCGGCGGCGGATGAATTCAAGCGCTTCGGGAGTGTCAACCGATGGGGTGGTATCGGGGCGGGTGACCATGGTGGTCACGCCCCCGGCAGCGGCGGCAGCCCCGGCAGAGCCATAGCTTTCTTTGTGCCGCTCACCGGGTTCGCAGACCTTGACGCCGATATCGACAATGCCGGGCGCGAGATGCCTGCCGCCTGCGTCGATGATCTGCACCTCATCGGCGGAAATGTTTCGCGCGCGAAACAATCCTTCAAATTCAATGTTTTCTGGTAAGACTTCGTCAATCTTTCCATCCGCGATCAGCACCCCCCCGGCGCGAACCTCCTGCGCTTCGGGATCAATCAGCAAGGCGTTATGGATCAGGGTATAGGTCATGCGTGATCTCCGACGGATGCGCGGGCGGCGTTGATGCGGGTGATGGTGGTGTCCGGGTCGGCCTGAAACTTGATCAGATGTTTTTCCCCGGCCTTGGTGATCAGTTGGACCGCTGATCCGATAGATTTTACTTCGGTGATCTGATCAAGCGGAACGATGCGACCAGCGGGGCCGTTCAGGGTGGCGGCGGTCATGTCCCATCTGTGACTCAGTTCTTCGTCCATGAGATACCAGCCGCGTACAGCAACGGCCGCAAGGCCACCAATTGCGCCTGTCCAGATATGGGGATTGCCCATGAACCATAAGATCAGCATCCCAGCCGCCATGGCCAGCGCGGCCATGGTGAAATGGGATTGGATATAGGTTTTAAGATCCGGGGAGAATGTCATTCAGCAGCCCCTTGTTGCAAGGCGTCGAGCAGCGCATCGCGGTTATCGAGAAAATCAAGCCGCACCGGTTTTGTCCCATGTTTGAACTCAAGCCCGGTCAGAGAGCGCTGTGCATCGGTGATCTGGGCGCGGTCATAGATGGTTTGGATGCCGCCGCGCGCGGTAACAGTCAGGCTGTCGCGGGTCAGCGAAACGTGCCGCGCGGCGCGGTAGCCGTTGAACAGCACAGCCACAGCGGTGGCCATCAGCGCACCGGTGAACATCAGATGTGGGGTGGGCAGGATTTCCGGGCTGATCAGGAAAACCAGATAGCCAAGCGCGACGACGGCGATGCAGACGGTCAGCCCGTAGATGATAACACGCGACCAGACAAAGCGCGCTTCGATGATTGGCGCGTCGGTCATCGCAGCACCAATGCCAAGGCTAAAATCGCAAAGACGCCAATGCCCAGAAGTGCCAGTTTCAGCCAGGCGGCCATGCGCGGGTGGGCTGGTACGGGGGCGGCATTGATGGTGCCTTGTGTGGAGTGTGAGCGCAGTCTGGGCGTGCGGGCGGTGGCCTGCACTTCGCCATAGGTCCCAATAAACCGCAGCGGAGGCGCGATGGTCAGGGTCTGGCTGTGGGTGTCAAAGGCGGTTGACGGCAGGATCACCACGCAGCCTTTGAGCGCGTTGATCATCGCCTGATCTGCCTTGAGATTGGCCGGATCCACCCCATAGCCATCGCGCAGATAGCCTGTCAGGCTAAGACCCGCCAGATCGCGCAGATCGACCACTTCGACAAAGGCGGCGCGCAGCTTTTCCGCGCCCAGCCCATATTTCAGCGGCCATTCGCCGGTGCCCGCCTGCACGGTAAAGCGTTCAATTGCCTCGGCGGGCAGATCCAGGTGGAACAGGCGCACCACCCCGGTTTCAGATCCGTTGATCGGGATCTGTGTCATACCATGACCTCAGAGGGGCGGGCGCGCAGGTTGCGGGCCAGAAGATCCATCGCCGCCATGCGCACGGCCACGCCCATTTCCACCTGATCCTGAATAACCGAGCGGTTGATGTCATCGGCCAGTGTGCCGTCGATTTCGACGCCGCGATTCATCGGACCCGGATGCATGACGATGGCATCTTCCTTGGCGTGGCTGAGCTTTTCCGCATCCAGCCCGTAGCGGTGATAATATTCGCGTTCCGAGGGGATAAAGCCGCCATCCATGCGCTCTTTTTGCAGGCGCAGCATCATGACCACATCGACGTCTTTCAGACCTTCTTCCATATTGTCATAGACTTCGACACCAAAGGCGTCGATCCCCGATGGGATCAGCGTTGGCGGGCCGACAAGGCGAATTCGGTTTTCCATCTTGTGCAGCAGCAGGATGTTCGATCGCGCCACGCGGCTATGGGCGATATCGCCACAAATCGCGATGTTCAGGCGGTGGATGCGGCCTTTGTCGCGGCGGATGGTCAGGGCATCCAGCAAGGCCTGCGTCGGGTGTTCGTGGCGGCCATCCCCGGCGTTCAGCACCGCGCAGTTGACCTTTTGCGCCAGAAGATCGACCGCGCCGGAATGCGGGTGGCGCACCACAAGCAGATCGGGGTGCATGGCGTTCAGGGTCATGGCGGTGTCGATCAGGGTTTCGCCCTTTTTGATCGAACTGGCCTGCATCGCCATATTCATCACATCCGCGCCCAGACGTTTGCCTGCGATTTCGAAACTGGCCTGTGTGCGGGTCGAGTTTTCAAAGAACATGTTGATCTGCGTCAGCCCCGCCAATGCATTGGCATGTTTGTCGCGGCGGCGATTGAAATCGACATATTGGTCGGACAAATCGAGGATCGTGGTGATCTCGTCGGGGCGCAGGGGCTCGATCCCCAGCAGGTGGCGTTGGTCGAAGCGCATCATGTCCTCATGGCTGGTCTTGGTCTTCATAGAAAGAGGGGGCGCTGGGGTAAAGAGGGAGTTAGGCCCTGCGCTGGAATGCGCTGTGTGTGGCAAGGCGTTGGGAATATGTAATCGGGCAGTGTTCTCCGTGTTTTCAATCGGCTAACATGTTGCGATGGAATCGGCTTTGGAATGGCATACGGCGCGGGCTTTGCTGGAGTGGCAGCTCGAAATGGGGGTGGACGAGGCGATCTCGGATGCGCCTGTGGATCGCTTTGCCGTTGAGGTTCAGGCCAAGGAACGCGCTGCCGAGAAAAAGGCGCAGGCACCGCAGGCCGGACCCGCGCGGGTCAAACGCCCCGAGATTGATCCGGTGGCCGAGGCGGAAAAGGCTGCGGCTGCGGCGCAGGATCTGGATGCGCTGAAGGCCGCGATGGCGGGTTTCGAGCATTGCGAGCTGAAAAAGGGTGCGCGCAATCTGGTGTTTGCCGATGGCAAGCGCGGGGCGCGGGTGATGTTCGTGGGCGAAGCGCCCGGACGTGATGAAGATCAGCAGGGCAAGCCCTTTGTTGGCCGGGCCGGGCAGCTTTTGGATCGGATGCTGGAACCGGTTGGGCTGCGGCGCAGTGAAAATGTGTACATCACCAATGTTCTGCCCTGGCGCCCGCCGCAGAACCGCGATCCGAAGCCGGATGAGATTGCCATGCTGCGCCCGTTTCTGAAACGGCATATCGCGCTGGCCAAACCGGATGTACTGGTGATTGTGGGGAATATTTCCTGCCAGGCGTTGTTGGGGAAACGTGGGATTACCCGGCTGCGTGGGCAATGGACCGAGGCGGAGGGGCGGCCTGCACTGCCAATGTTCCACCCGGCCTATCTGCTGCGCAATCCACCGGCCAAGCGCGACGCCTGGTCAGATATGCTGGAGCTGAAAGCGCGGTTGCGGGCGCTGGCCTGAGGCTGCGCTTTTTGCCCAATGGAAACCGGCGGGTTGCGTGATTAGGTAGAGGGGAAGCCCGCCAGACAAAGGAACCCCCATGTCCCGCATTGATGAAAGCAAAGAGTTCATTCCCGTTCGTATCGCCGTGCTGACGGTCAGCGATACGCGGTCACTGGCCGAGGATCGTTCGGGCGATACGCTGGTGGCGCGGATCGAATCCGCCGGGCATCAGGTGGCTGCGCGCAAGATTGTGCAGGATGAACGCGGCTTGATAGCGGACCAGCTGCGCGCCTGGGTGGCTGACAAAGAGATTGATGTGATTATCTCGACCGGGGGCACCGGGCTGACCGGGCGCGACGTGACCGTCGAGGCCCATCGCGATGTCTATGAAAAGGAAATTGATGCCTTTGGGACAGTGTTTACTATTGTCTCAATGCAGAAGATTGGCACCAGCGCGGTGCAAAGTCGCGCCACGGGCGGTGTGGCCGGGGGCACCTATCTGTTTGCGCTGCCCGGCAGTACCGGCGCCTGCAAAGATGCCTGGGACGAGATCCTGCAATACCAGCTGGATTATCGGCACCGCCCGTGCAACTTTGTCGAAATTTTCCCTCGTTTGGATGAACATCAGCGACGGAAATGATCCGTTGCCGCGTTTAAGCCGTATCTTGAAAAATACAGTCGCGCTGACCCTGCCGACGCCGCGGAGATAACACATGCGCTTTTTACGCAAGAGCCTGACTGGCCTGTTCCTGATGTCTTTGACGCTGGGGTTGCTTGGCTATGCTGCCATTATGGTGCAGGAGGCCGTTCAGGCGCGGCTGGGGGAAGAGCCCCGCAAGCAGCGCGGGCGCGAACGGGTGTTTTCAGTGAATGTTGTGCCCGCAGAGTTTGGCGCGGTGACCCCGGTGCTGACTGTGTTTGGCGAAGTCCAAAGCCAGCGCACTTTGGAATTGCGCGCCGCCAGCGGTGGCGTGGTGATGGATCTGGACGCGGGCTTTGTGGATGGTGGGCTGGTCCGGCAGGGGCAGCTTTTGGCGCGGATCGATCCGGCGGATGCGCAATCATCGCTGGATCGGGCGGAAAGCGATTTGCTGGATGCGCAGGCCGAACAGCGCGAGGCAGAGCGCGCCATTGGTCTGGCCCGAGATGAGCTGACAGCCGCACAGGAGCAAAGGGATCTGCGCGATCAGGCACTGACCCGGCAAAAGGATCTGCTGACACGCAATGTGGGCACCTCTGCGGCGGTGGAAACGGCGGAGCTGGCGCTGTCTTCTGCGCGGCAGGCGGTATTGTCGCGGCGTCAGGCGATTGCCAATGCAGAGGCGCGGATTGATCAGGCCGCGACCCGGCTGCGCCGCAGCGAGATTGCCCTGGCCGAAGCGCAGCGGCGCCTGGCTGATACCGAGATCCGCGCGGCGTTCGATGGGGCGCTGTCGGATGTTAGCGTGGTGGCCGGGCGTCGGGTTTCGGTGAATGAGAAACTGGCGCAGCTGGTCGATCCGGGTGCGCTGGAGGTGGCGTTCCGGGTGTCGACGCAGCAATATCTGCGGCTTTTGGATGATGCGGGCGCGTTGCGGCCTGCGGCGGTGAATGTGACGCTGGATGTTTTTGGCACTGATATTGCGGCCACTGGTCGGCTGACGCGGGAAAGTGCCTCGGTCGAGGCGGGGCAGACCGGGAGGCTGTTGTTCGCCCTGATGGATCCTGCGCCGGGGTTCAAACCGGGGGATTTTGTCACGGTCAGCCTGCAAGAGCCCGAGCTGCGGCGCGTGGCGCGGGTGCCCGCCACGGCGCTAAGTGCGATGAACCGTGTGTTGGTTCTGGGTGCAGATGATCGGTTGGAAGAGATTCCTGTGCAGCTGGAGCGACGGCAGGGCGATGAGGTGCTGATCCGGGCGCGGGGGCTGGCTGGCCGCGAGATCGTCACCGAACGCACCCCGCTTTTGGGCGCTGGGATCAAGGTCAAACCACTGCGGGCCAGTGGGCAGGAGGCCCCCAAAGCGCCGGAACTGGTTGAGCTGAGCGCAGAGCGCCGCGCAAAGCTGAAAGCCTTTGTCGAGGCCAACAAGCGGATGCCGAAAGAGGCCAAGGCCCGTATCCTGGGCCAGCTGGACAAGGATAAGGTGCCGGCCACCATGGTCGAACGTCTTGAAAGCCGGATCGGGGGCTAAGCCATGATGCGTGATTTGCCGAAAACCGCAGGGGGGATCTTTAGCTATTTCACGCGTCACCCCACGGTGGCCAACCTTTTGCTGGTGATTTTGCTGGCTGCGGGGGCGCTGGCCATACCCAATATGCGGGCGCAGTTTTTCCCTGATGTGGTCACGGATACCGTGCGGGTTTCGGTGGTCTGGGAAGGGGCCGGGGCCGAGGATTCGGATGCCGCGATTGTGCAGCTTCTGGAACCCGCGTTGCTGAGCGTTGAAGGGGTCGAGAGTACACAGGCCACGTCGCGTGAAGGTGGGGCCAGTGTCAGCATGGAGTTCGAACCGGGCTGGGATATGGCGCGGGCGGCAGATGATGTGAAAACCGCTGTGGATGCGGTGAACAACCTGCCCGAGGATGCGGAAGACCCGGTGGTGACGCGCGGCGTCTGGCGGGATCGTGTGACGGATCTTGTGATCACAGGCCCGGTGGGGATCGAACAGCTGGGGCGCTTTGCCGATGAGCTGACCGTGCGGCTGTTCGCCGAAGGGGTCACGCGCACGACGCTGCGCGGGCTGGCGGCACCTCAGACCGTGATCGAGGTGCCAACACAGAACCTGATTGCCTTTGACGTGACCATGGCGCAGATCGCGCAGGCCATTGCGGCCGAGGTGAATGCCGATCCCGCCGGGGATGTGGGGGGCGCGGGCGCGCGGGTGCGTACTGGTGTGGAAAAACGGGCTGCGGCGGATCTGGAAGGGATTGTGCTGCGCTCAAACCCGGATGGATCTAAGCTGACCATCGGAGATGTGGCGCAGATCCGGGTTGAAGGCGCCGACCGGCTGAGGACTTATTTTGTTGGGGACAATCAGGCGATCTCGATCCGGATTGATCGCAATGATCAGGGCGATGCCATTGGCATTCAGGAAACCGTTGAAACGGTGGCCGAAGAGTTCCAGCAGGGCTTGCCGGAAGGGGTGACGGCCACTTTGATTCGTACCCGCGCTGAGCTGATCACCGGGCGACTGAATCTCTTGGTGGACAATGCGCTGACCGGGCTGGCGCTGGTGGTTGTGCTGCTGTTTCTATTCCTGAACACCCGCACCGCCTTTTGGGTGGCGGCAGGTATTCCCACCGCGTTGATGAGTGCAATCGCCCTGATGTATGTTTCAGGGCTGACGATCAATATGATTTCGCTTTTTGGGCTGATCATCACGCTGGGGATCGTGGTGGATGATGCCATTGTGGTGGGCGAACATGCGGATGCGCGGGCGCGGCAGGGGCTGGGGCCCTATGAGGCCGCCGAGGCCGCCGCGAACCGCATGGCATTGCCTGTGTTTTCAGCCACGCTGACGACAATCATCGCCTTTTTTGGGCTGGTGGCCATTGGCGGACGGTTTGGCGATCTGATTGCCGATATTCCCTTTACGGTAATCGTGGTGCTGGCAGCATCGCTGGTGGAATGTTTTTTGATCCTGCCCAACCATATGGCCCATGCGCTGAAGCATCGGGGAAACCATTGGTATGATGCGCCGTCGCGGGTGGTGAACCGGGGGTTTCGCGCCTTTCGGGATACGGTGTTCCGCCCCTTTATGGCGCTGGTGATCCGGGCGCGTTACGTGGTGCTGGCAGGGACAGTGGCTCTGCTGGCCAGTCAGGTGGTGCTCCTGATCAGCGGCGATGTGCAATGGCGCTTTTTCAACCCGCCCGAGCGCAGTTCGGTTACGGGGAATTTTGCCATGGCTCCGGGGGCGACGCGCGCAGATTCGCTGGAGCAGATGCGGCTGTTTCAGCAAACCGCCGAAGAGCTGGGCCGCGAATACGAAGAACGCCACGGGCGCAACCCGCTGCTCTATGTGATGGCCGAAGTGGGTGGCAATGCCGGGCGCGGTCTGGCGGGAACAGATACCAAGGATATTGACCAGCTGGGCGGGATTTCAATCGAACTGATTGATACGGATCTGCGGCCTTATTCTTCATCGGCCTTTGTCAGTGACCTGCAAGATCGGGTGCCGCGGCATCCGCTGGTGGAAACGATTTCGTTCCGTGGATGGCGGTCAGGCCCCGGTGGGGATGCGCTGGATGTGCAGTTTTACGGGGCGTCTTCGCAGGTGTTGAAATCAGCGGCCGAGGATCTGAAGGAAGCGGTGGCGCAGTTCCCAGAGGTCTCAGCGGTCGAAGACAATCTGGCTTATGACAAAGAAGAGCTGATTCTTGAACTGACCCCACAGGGCCGTGCGCTGGGCTTTGAGATTGATGGATTGGGCCGGGTGCTGCGCCATCGTCTGGGCGGGATTGAGGCGGCCACCTATCCGGATGGGCCGCGCTCAGCGGCGATCCGGGTGGAACTGCCCGAAGGGGCGCTGAAGGCGGATTTTCTGGAAACCATGCAGATGCGCACTGTGTCAGGCAGCTATGTGCCGCTGGCAGATATTGTCAGCGTGGATCGACGCACCGGCTTTTCCACGGTGCGGCGCGAAAACGGTATCCGGGTGGTTTCTGTCACTGGTGACATCTCTGAAGACGACCCGGCCCGCGCCACCGAAATTGCCGAAACCCTGGAGCAGCAGATTTTACCGCGCATCGCCAGCGAACGGCAGGTGGAATACCGGCTTGCGGGCCTGTCCGAGCAGGAAGACAAGTTCCTTGCAGATGCGCGCACGGGGCTGATCCTTGTGCTTTTGGGGATCTATCTGGTGTTGGCCTGGGTTTTTGCCAGCTGGTCGCGGCCGCTGGTGGTGATGGCGATTATTCCCTTTGGGTTGGTTGGTACGATCTTTGGGCACTGGATCTGGGAGGTGCCCATGAGCATCTTTACCGTGGTCGGGCTGCTGGGGATGACCGGTATTATCATCAATGATTCCATTGTGTTGGTGACGCAGATTGATCAATACGCCAAAGATCGCGGGATATTGCCGTCGATCATTGATGGCGCTGCCGATCGTTTGCGGGCGGTGTTTCTGACCACTGCAACTACAGTTCTGGGGCTGATGCCGCTGCTTTACGAAGGATCAGCGCAGGCGCAGTTCCTTAAACCCACGGTGATCACATTGGTCTATGGCCTTGGGTTTGGCATGTTGCTGGTGCTTTTGGTGGTGCCCGCGCTGATCGCGGTGCAAAGCGATGTGGCCGAATTGACCCGTGCTTTGAAACGTGGATTGCGGTTCCGCCAGACTGCGGTTCGGGGCCTGCTGATGGGCAGTACAGGGATGGTGCTGGCCTGGGCTATGGCGACGTTGGGCGCGGTGCTGTGGCAGGGTGCTTTGCCCGCCGCGCTGGTTCCTGCTGGCTGGGAAGAGGCGGGTCAGCCCGCGCTGGCGCTGGGCCTGTTTATCGCAGGAAGCGCGGTGATCGCGCTTATGGCCTATAGCCTTGCCGGGCTGCGCATGATGATTTCTGGCGCGCGGGGCTGATCAGCCCCGGCAGCCGTGAATGTCGACAACCATTTCGCCACCTAAAACGGTGATCCGCAGGGCAGAGCGATCCAGCGCAAAGGCCGTGCCTGACATATGACGCACAGTGGTCTGCGCCACGAGCGTGCCGCCTTGCCACGATGTTTTGGGGTCGGCGATCCAAAGCTGCGGGTCGGGTGCTTCGATTACGGTTTCTTCGCGCCCTTTGCGGTTGGGCATGTCCATCTTGACTGTCAGGCCAAGCCCCTCAGAGGCGGGTTTGATCCGGCATGTCACGTTCTTAACCCCAGCCTCTTGTGCAGAGTAGGGCAGGCTGGCCATCGCGGCTGCAATGCGGGCATCCGGTTTGCTTTTGCCACCGGGCAGGGTGGTCGACAAAACAGCCTGATGCGGCAGGCAGACATCTTTGCACACGCCGATATTCATGGTGACTTTCAGCGGTTTGTCCTGCCCTTTGGGCAGATTGCGGATCCGAATGGGCAGAACCACTTCGTGTTCATACCCGACCGAACGCATATCAGACTGCCAGAAAATTTCTGGGGCGGGCCATTCGACTTGCACCTGCGCCGGATCAACGCCGCGCCAGATGAAATGGGGTGGAATGCCCGCATCACCGGGGGCGCGCCAATAGGTTTTCCAGCCGGGTGCCAGTGTCAGTTGCAGTGCAGCCATATGATCGCCATTGGGCAAACGCCAGCCCGACCGGAATTCGGCCTGAACCAGGTTTTCATAGCTTTCGGCGTGGCCTGCCAGCGGCAGAAGCGCAAGAACTGAGGCGATCATATGTTTCATGCCCAACCTCTGGCCGGTTTTGGATCAAAAGAAAAGTCACGAATGGGCGATATGGATGTGAGGCTTGAACATGTGACATTTGAAGTTCATGGTGATCTGGAAAGATCGGGAAAGGCGCGTATGACCGAAACAGCCGCGACGAATCTGACAGGGAAGATGTTGATCGCCATGCCGGGCATGGGGGATCCACGTTTTGAACACAGTGTGGTGTTCATGTGCGATCACTCGGGTGATGGTGCGATGGGGTTGATCATCAATAAACCCGCGAAAGATCTGGATATTCCGACGCTTTTGTCGCAGCTGGATATAGATATGCAGGCAGACCTATCGGGGCATAGCGCGCATTTCGGCGGCCCGGTGGAAACCGGGCGTGGTTTTGTGCTGCATTCACCGGATTACCGATCCATCGTGACCACGCTGGATGTGCGGGATGACGTGCATATGACGGCAACGCTGGATATTCTCGAAGATCTGGCGCGGGGGTTGGGGCCCGCGCGCTGGCTGATGATGCTGGGCTATGCGGGCTGGTCCGCCGGACAGCTGGAAGGTGAAATTGTCGCCAATGGCTGGCTGGTCTGCGATGCCACGCCCGAACTGATATTTGACGTTGAGGATAGCAAGAAATGGGAGGCGGCGCTGGAGAGTATCGGCGTGCCAGCCTTTGCCCTGTCTGCCGAAGGGGGGCGGGCCTAAGAGTTTGTTAGAGCTTTTCTGTTTGGAAGGAACTTATGATGAACAAAATTCTTTCGATATTGCTTTTGCTTGTTTTATTGCCGTTTGCGCGGCCTGCCACGGCGGAAAGCCTGATGTTCGACTATTTCACGATGCTGTCACCGCGGGATACCTATAATTCCAAGGGGGCGCCGCTGTCTGATTTCTGCACTGTTGTGCAGCAGGATCGGGCGAATGTGCATAAATTTGGCAATCCAGATGGCGATCCGCCAGATCCGTTTTTCACCACAGCGAAACGTCGGGGCATGATCGCCGGCAAATGTGACTATGTTCGCACGTATCATACGGTGAACAGGGTGCGCAGGCAGATGATCGGCTTTGTCTGGGTGCGTGTCTATGGCGTGGGCAATCGCGTGACGCGGGTTCTGATCACGGAGGCGGCAGGTTAAGGCTGTTGCAGCAAAGCTGAAAAACGTTGCCGCAGCTTGGCCAGTTTCGGATCAATATAGGTGCGGCAGAAGGGGCGGCTGGGATCGTTTTCGTAGTAGTTGTGAAAGCGTGTGTCAGACGGTTTGAACCCTTGGTGGGGCAGCACGCGGGTGACAAAGCGGCTGTCTGTTTCTCTGGCAAGCTCATCCAGCGCAGCCCTCGCGGCTTTGGCCTGATGAGTGTCATACACATAGATGGCGCTGCGGTATTTGCCCCGCATCTTGTGATTGGCGGTGCTGGCGTGGGTGGCCAGATGTACGGCGATGAGATCCTTTAGGGAAATCTGTGCCGGATCAAACTGTAGATCAACGGCCTCTGACCATGTGTCATCGGGTGCTGTGGCCCGCACAAACCCCTGGGAAACCTGCGTGACACCACGCAAAGATTGAAAGACAGCCTCAGTACACCAGTGACACCCGCCCCCCATGGCAATCTTGTGCATCTTTTGCATCCCATCTTTGGAAAACAGTAAAATGGCCTGCGCGGCGGGTCATGTAAATTCAGATATATGTGAGCGTTTCGTCCCACCCGAGGCAGCCACAGCCCCTGCGGCCTTGCCTTTCAGGGGGTAACTCGCTATCGGTCACGGCTGAATTCACTGTGATCAAAGGCGTTTTGATCACCAAATCCACCCGAAAAAGATCCGGCCCAGTATGACACGCGATTATAAAGATACGATCTTCAAGCTGAATTCGGCCATGCCGCAGCGAGGAAACCTTCCAAAGCGCGAGCCGGAGATGATTGAGCGCTGGGCGAAGATGGATATGTTTAAGCGCATTCGCGAAAGCGGCGAAGGGCGGCCTTTGTACCTGCTGCATGACGGCCCGCCCTATGCGAACGGCAATATCCACATCGGTCACGCGATGAACAAGGTTCTGAAGGATGTGATCAACCGGTCGCGCCAGATGACCGGTTATCAGACCAACTATGTGCCGGGCTGGGATTGTCACGGCCTGCCGATCGAATGGCAGATCGAAAAACAATACCGCGAGGCGGGCAAGAACAAAGATGATGTGCCTGTCATGGATTTCCGTGACGAATGCGCCGCTTTTGCGGACCATTGGATTGGTGTGCAGCGCGAAGAGTTCAAGCGCCTTGGCATCAATGGCGACTGGGAAAACCCCTATCTGACGGTCAAGCCTGACAGTGAGGCCTATATCGTTGAGCAATTGGGTAAATTCCTGATGGATGGCTCGCTTTATCGTGGGGCCAAGCCGGTGATGTGGTCAGTGGTAGAAAAGACCGCGCTGGCCGAGGCTGAGATCGAATATCACGATCATACCTCGCCGACGATCTATGTGCGCTTCCCCGTGGTTGAGGCCAAGAATGAAGCGCTGATCGGTGCGGGCGCGGTGATCTGGACAACCACCCCCTGGACCATCCCGGCGAACAAGGCTTTGGCCTATGGGCCGGACATTGAATATGTCATGGTCGAAGTGACCGCACTGCAGGAATTCGCCAAGGTGCGCGAAGGGGATCGCCTGATCGTAGCCCGCGCATTGCTGGATGACATTGCAGAGGCGCTGCGGTTTACCCCGAAAATGACCGGGGTCGAAGGGCTGGGCAAAGATCTGCTGGCAGGCATGGTCTGTGAACACCCGCTGGCGGCCAAAGGCTTTGACGGGCCGCGCCCGCTGCTGGAAGGTGACTTTGTCGAGGCGGATGCCGGGACCGGGCTGGTGCATATGGCCCCTGATCACGGTATCGACGACGCGGAACTTTGTGCGCGCCATGATATCCAGATGATTGGTTCGCTGCATGATGATGGCACTTACACCGATAAGATCCCTGAATTTGCTGGTGTCCATGTGTTCAAGGCCACGGATCCGGTCTGTGATGCGCTGAAAGACGCGGGCGCGCTGCTGCGTCGTGGTAAGCTGGTGCACTCTTACCCGCATTCCTGGCGATCCAAAGCGCCGGTGATCTACCGTGCGACCCCGCAGTGGTTTATTTCCATGGAAAAGACGGGCATCCGCGAAGCCGCGCTGAAGGCGGTGGATGATACGGCGTTTTACCCCGATATGGGCCGCAACCGTATCCGTGCGATGGTTGAAGGGCGTCCGGATTGGTGTATCTCGCGTCAGCGCAGCTGGGGTATCCCGATTGCGGTGTTTGTTGAGAAAGAAACCGGCGAGCCGCTGCGCGATGAAGCTGTGATGGCCCGCGTGGTCGAAGCCTTCCGTGCTGAGGGGGCGGGCACATGGTTCACCTCACCTGCCTCTCGCTTCCTGGGCGAAGATCGTAATCCTGAGGATTACGAACAGATCTTTGACATTCTCGACGTTTGGTTCGAGAGCGGATCGACCCATGCCTTTGAGCTGGAGCCGCGCGACGACATGAAATGGCCTGCTGATCTGTACCTGGAAGGGTCAGACCAGCACCGCGGCTGGTTCCAGTCTTCGCTGCTGATCGGTGCGGGCACGCGTGGTCGTGCGCCTTATGATGCGATTCTTACCCATGGGTTCACCCTGGATGAGAAGGGCTATAAAATGTCCAAATCGCAGGGCAACGTTGTTGCGCCGCAAAAGGTGATCGACCAGTTTGGTGCTGATGTTCTGCGCCTGTGGGTGATGACAGCGGATTACACCGAAGATGTGCGGATCGGGAATGAGATCCTGAAGCAGACTTCGGATATGTATCGCCGCTTCCGCAATACGCTGCGCTATCTGGCAGGTGCACTGGAAGGATTCGACCCGTCGCAGCCTATCGCACGCGAAGACATGCCCGAACTGGAACGCTGGATGTTGCATCGTCTGGCCGAGGTTGATGTGCTGATGCGCAATTCGGTCAAGGATTACGCATTCTCGGCGGGCTATACCGCCCTGCATACCTTCTGCGCCAATGAGCTGTCGGCCTTCTATCTCGATATCCGCAAGGACAGCCTGTATTGTGATCCGCTGGATGGGGCGCGTCGCAAGGCGGCTCAGACCGTGATGTATGAGATCTTCAAGCGTCTGACAGCCTGGCTGGCCCCGGTGCTGTGCTTTACCGCAGAAGAGGCCTGGCTGTTTGGCCCGGATGGGGATGAAAGCGGTTCGATCCACTTCCAGCAGTTCCCGGAAACCCCCGAAGGTTGGGTGGATGATGCGCTGAATGCCCGTTGGACAGTGATCCGCGATGCGCGCCGCGTGGTGACGCAGGCGCTGGAAAAAGCGCGTTCAGAAGGTGTGATCCGGTCGTCCTTGCAGGCGGCACCGACGGTATATCTGGCGGATGATGCGCTGACTCAGGTGATTTCAGCCGAAGAGTTCGCTGATGTCTGCATCACCTCGGATGTGACCTTTGTTCAGGGCGAGGCCCCGGCAGACGCGTCAACTGTTGATGATGTGGCCGGTGTGGCTGCGGTGCCAACCGTTGCCAGCGGCGAAAAATGTGGCCGCTGCTGGAAGGTGCTGCCAACCGTGGGCACCGTTGATGGGCATGATGACGTCTGCCCGCGCTGTGCTGGCACCCTGTAAGGCAGGTTTAGAGAATAGCGAAAAGGCCTGTCCGATCTGGGCAGGCCTTTTTGTGTCTGCCCTTAGCGCAGTACATGCACTGCGCATTGGGCATGGCGCACCACCTGTGTGGCGGTTGACCCCAGCAGCAGATCCTGCATCCCCGGACGGTGCGATGCGATGACAATCAGATCGGGTTTGTGCGCGTCGGCCCAATCCAGAATGCTGCGCCCGGAATGCCCGGAAATCAGCAGCGCCTGACCATTGGGCACGGTTTCAGCCAGCTTTGTCAGCTCGGATTCTATGGCTTTGTGCGCTTCCTGACTGAATTCAGTGGGCAGGTAGTTAATGACATAGCCCGGCACCGCTTCCATCACATGCAGCAGCGTGATTTTGGCCTGAGGTGCAGACAATGCGCGGGCGATTTCCAATGCACGTGTGGTCTTTTCGTCGGTCTGTTCATCAAACGCGATGGGCACAAGAATGTGGTCATACATGGCTCTGATCCTCTTATCAAAAACAGGGTTTTCAAGCAGAGCGCCACGGCAGGCTGATCTTGCTGCCAAAGCCGATCTACCCAAGTCAGATGCTAGGCGGTTTGAGGAAAATTGCTTTGATTCAAGTCATCACTTGCAAAGGTTTGCCACATTTCGCGCACAATCCGGGCCTAGCTAAGAGCTGTCCGCAGAAAGGGGTCACCTTGGACCTTGTTCGCAGCCAGAAGGCGCAGGCAAAGGTCACGAATTCAGGGGTGAAGACCACCCCGCTGACACGGAGACCGTCCATGCGTTTTCTGATTGCAGAAACCAGCTGGCCGATGATTTCACTGGCTCAGAACCTCGAAGAGCGGGGCATTCTGGTGACGCGTATCGACCGCCCGGAAGATACGCCGCATTATGTTCATATGTGTTCAAACGATCTGGTGTTGCTGGAGGCCGAACTGCTGGGGCCAAACAAGCTGACACTGCCAGAGCTGAAGGCCAAGGGGCCGGAATCGCCGTTGGCGTTGTTTGTGCAGGAGATGGATCCGGCGCAGATCAGTGCGCTTTTGACCGCTGGGGCAGATTCCGTGATGGGGTTGAGCGCGCCAATCGAAGAAACCGAAATGCGGCTGCGGGCGATTGCCTGTCGGGCGCTGGGGCTGGCGGTGCCGATGATTGATCTGGGGCCGTTGCAGGTGGATCTGGGCGCGCGGCGGGCCTATCTGTTTGACTGCCCGCTCAAGCTGAGCCCCAAGCAATATGAACTGCTGGAATTCTTTGCGCTGCGCCCCAATATGCTGCTGAACCGGACCGAGCTTTTGACCCATATTTATGGGTTCGAACAGGAACCCGATCCGCGGGTGTTTGATGTCTATGTCTGCAATCTGCGATCTTATCTGAAACCTGCCTCGGATGTTCTGGAAATCGAAACTGTGCGCGGGGTTGGCTATCGTCTGGTTGCGCCAAGCCGTGCCGAACTGGCGGCGTGATCCGCAAAAACCTTGACATGACGGGGGCGTGAACGCCAAAGAAGAGGGATAACAACAGCCGGGTTCATCGAAAACCCGCGCAATTGAGAGCCCTTTTCGTGCAGGAACGCCATGAGCAGCAGCCGACGCATTGACGAAACCCTCCGTGAGTCCATTATCTCGCGGCCGGATATGATCCTTGACGACAAAGAGATGATGCATGCCCTGATCGCCGCCAATGAGCGCGCGATGGGCGGCAATATTGTCGATTTGCGCGGTATCGCCATGGAGCGGTTGGAATCCCGGCTGGATCGGCTGGAGGATACCCATCGTTCGGTGATTGCAGCAGCCTATGAAAATCTGGCGGGCACCAATCAGATTCACCGTGCCATCCTGCGCATGTTGGATCCGCTGGAATTTGAACCCTTCCTGCGCGATCTGGGCGGGGAAGTGGCGCAGATCCTGCGTGTGGATGTGATGAAACTGGTGCTGGAAACTGCGCAAAATGACAATGATCCGGTGGTCAAGCGGCTGGGCGATGTGCTGAGCGTGGCGGAACCGGGCTTTGTGGCGCGCTATCTGTCGGAAAGCAGCGATGCCCCCCTGCGTCAGGTGACGTTGCGCCAGCTTAGCGCGGGTGATGCGCATATTTATGGTGAAAAGGCAGAGTGGATCCGGTCTGAGGCCTGTCTGAAACTGGATTTTGGTCCGGGGCGGCTGCCGGGGCTGTTGGTGATGGGGGCGGAAGATCCGCATCAGTTCACCCCGCAGCAGGGCACGGATCTGCTGGCCTTTTTTGCCGGTGTCTTTGAGCGCGCCATGCGCCGCTGGCTGTCTTGAGCCTTGAGATTTCAGCCGCAGCGCGGTCTGCGCTGGCTGACTGGCTGGCGGCGACACGTGCGCTGAAGGCCGCCTCTGAGAACACGCTGAAGGCTTATCAGACTGATGTGCTGGATTTTATCGCCTTTTTGACGGCCCATCATGCTGAACCGCAGGGGCTGAAGCCGCTGTCGCGGGTCAGCACGTTAGACATGCGATCCTGGCTGGCGCATCTTCGGGGGCAGGAATTGTCACCGCGTTCGATGGCGCGCAAACTGTCAGCGGTCAAAAGCTTTTATCGCTGGCTGGCGGAAAAAGAAGGGTTTGAACCGACCGCGGTGCTGTCGGCGCGTGCGCCCAAGTTTCAGAAAAAACTGCCTCGCCCGCTGAGCGAGGATGCGGCAAAGGCCATGCTGGATGTGGTCGAGATGCAGGGGCGTGAAAACTGGCATGGGGCGCGGGACATGGCGGTGGTGACATTGCTTTACGGCTGTGGATTGCGAATCTCTGAGGCGCTGGGGCTGACCGGTGCGGATCTGCCGCTGGATGAGGTGCTGCGCATTGTCGGCAAAGGCGGGAAAGAGCGGCTGGTGCCGCTGTTGCCAGCGGCGCGGGTGGCGGTGGATGCCTATGTGCAGCTATGCCCCTTTGAGCCCGAACCGGACAAAGCGCTATTTCGCGGTGCGCGCGGTGGGGCGCTGAACCCGCGTCACGTGCAAAAGGTGACGGAAAAAGCGCGCATGCAGCTTGGGTTGCCTGCGACGGCCACGCCACATGCCATGCGGCACAGTTTTGCCACGCATCTGCTGTCAGCCGGAGGGGATCTGCGGGCGATTCAGGAGCTTCTGGGGCATGCCTCTTTATCGACAACGCAGGCCTATACATCAGTTGACGAGGTGCATTTGATGAAGGTCTATGAGGCAGCGCATCCCAAGGCGCGAGGATAGAGGCTGTTTCAATAGCCGCTTGCACCTGCGCAGGGCCATGCCAATATCCCAGCCAAAGAGATTGTCAGGGATGGAAAAATGGACTTACTTTGTTCGCCGGCCTCACCGTTTGTGCGCAAAACCGTGGTGCTTTTGCATGAAACAGAGCAACTGGACGATGTCCGGCAGGTGCCGGTAACGGCCTCGCCTTATGGGCCGAATGCGGCTTTGGTGGCGGCGAATCCCCTAGGCAAGATCCCGGCGCTGGTGCGCCCTGATGCGCCCGCGATCTATGACAGCCGGGTGATCTGCCGTTTTCTGGATGCACGTGCCAAGGCGGGGCTATATCCCGAGGCGCGGCTTTGGGAGACGCTGACCCTTGAGGCCACCGCAGATGCGATCATGGAATCAGCGGTGCTGATCACCTATGAGGCGCGTCACCGCCCAGAGGAAAAGCAGCATGATGACTGGGTTGATGGGCAGTGGACCAAAATTTCGCGCGCCTTGGATGCTTTGCAGACCCGCTGGATGAGCCATCTGCAAGGGCCGCTGGATATGGGGCAGATCGCGGTTGCCTGTGCTTTGGGATATCTGGATCTGCGCCATGATGCGCGCAATTGGCGTCAGGGGCGCGATGCGCTGTCTGCCTGGTTTGCAGAGTTCGAACAGCGCCCGTCGATGTTGGCAACGGCTCCGCAGGGTTAAGAACCTGTCGGATGTAATGAAAACGGGCGCAGAAACCCGCGCCCGTTTGTTTTGAGTATTTAGACCGGATCAGAACTTGGCCGAGATGCCGAAGTTCAGGGCGTTGGTCTTGATGTCGGTGTTGAATGTGCCGCCACCGTTCAGTTTGCCTTCGTTGGTGGAGTAGGTGAACTGGTATTCACCGAACAAAGAGTAGCGATCGTTCAGATCATAGCTGACACCGGCCAGAACACGTGCTGCGGGTCCGGTTGTCTGGAAACCAAGGGTGCGCGAGCCGGAATTATGGGTTGCGTCCACGTGCGGGAAAGCGATCCCGAGACCAACACCTGCATATGGCGTCAGGGTATCCCAGCGATTCTGCCAGCGACGCATCAGGTTGGCTGTCAGGACATTGTGCCCATCAGAGAACTCAAAGCGGGAGAAGCCCAGTTTGTTACGCACACTGGCGGGCATATAGGCCTTGGTGTGGGTGTATTCGATGGCAAGGCCAAAGTTTTCATTGCGCCACCAAGTTGCACGCGCCCCATAGTAGGGGGGCATCGAAAAAGGTTTGCCATCCCAGCCAACCAGTTCGTTATACCGACCGCCACCATTGGGAAGGTCGCCTTTGATGCGGCTGTGGGGCAGAGTCTGCCAGCCAAGATAGAATGAATATTCCATTTCAGCAGCCGCTGGTAAAGCCAGCGAAGACACCAGAGCGGTGGTGAGAATCAAGCGTTGCATGGGCGCACTCCTTACAGATTTGGCGCACGTTTCTATCTGCTGAGGTCATATGACCTTGGCGAGGTGAGTTTCAACCGCGACACATCCGCGCTAAGCGCGAAGTGAGGCTTTTGTGTTCTTTACCACTTAAGGCGACCCAGCTAAATAGCCGGTCAGATTGGTCGCAGTGTCGCTGTGGCCTTTGGTTTTATTGCGGCCAGATGGCCCCCAGCAATGGAGCGAACCTCGTGTCACACGCAGACGATCACGAAGGCACCCGGAGGGATTTCCTCTACTACGCCGCAGCAGGCGCCGGAGCTGTCACAACCGGTGCCGCCGTTTGGCCTCTGGTTAATCAAATGAACCCCTCGGCAGATGTCCGGGCGCTCGCATCGATTCGCGTCGATGTATCGGGCGTCGACGTGGGCAGCCAGCTGACGGTCAAATGGCTGGGTAAGCCGGTGTTTATTCGCCGCCGTACCGAAGCTGAAATCGCGGATGCCCGCGATGTTGACCTGTCGGCGCTGCTCGATGGCTTCGCGCGCAATGCAAATATAGACGCAGCGGCAGATGCTGCGGATGAAAACCGCGCAATGGATGAAGCCGGCCAGTGGCTGGTTCAGATGGGTGTGTGCACCCACCTTGGCTGTGTTCCGCTGGGCAATGCCGGTGAATACACCGCCGAAGGCGTTGGCGGCTGGTTCTGCCCCTGCCATGGCTCGCACTACGACACCTCTGGCCGTATCCGCAAAGGTCCGGCGCCTGAGAATCTCCCCGTACCGCCGGCGGAGTTTGTCGACGAAACCACCATCAAGCTGGGATAAGGAGACGCGCATATGTCCGGTATTCCGCACGACCATTACGAACCAAAGACTGGCATCGAGAAGTGGATTCACCACCGTCTCCCGATTGTTGGTCTGGTTTATGACACACTGATGATCCCCACACCAAAGAACCTGAACTGGATGTGGATCTGGGGCATCGTTCTTGCTTTCTGTCTCGCGCTGCAGATCGTCACCGGAATTGTTCTGGTGATGCACTACACGCCGCATGTCGATCTGGCCTTTGCGTCGGTTGAGCACATCATGCGTGACGTGAACGGTGGTTATATGCTGCGCTACCTGCACGCCAACGGCGCGTCGCTGTTCTTTATCGCTGTTTATGCCCACATCTTCCGTGGTCTGTACTATGGGTCATACAAGGCCCCGCGTGAGATCACATGGATCATCGGCATGCTGATCTACCTGTGCATGATGGGCACTGCCTTTATGGGTTATGTTCTGCCCTGGGGTCAGATGTCTTTCTGGGGTGCGACGGTTATTACTGGCCTGTTTGGTGCGATCCCGTTCATCGGTGAGCCGATCCAGACCTGGCTGCTGGGCGGGCCCGCGGTGGATAACGCCACGCTGAACCGCTTCTTCTCGCTGCACTATCTGCTGCCGTTTGTGATTGCAGGGCTGGTGATCGTTCACATCTGGGCGTTCCACCACACTGGCAACAACAACCCGACCGGCGTTGAAGTGCGCCGCGACAGCAAAGCCAATGCAGATAAAGATACCGTTCCTTTCTGGCCCTACTACGTCATCAAAGACCTGTTTGCGCTGGCTGTGATCCTGATCATCTTCTTTGCGATTGTTGGCTTTATGCCGAACTATCTGGGGCACCCGGATAACTACATCGAAGCGAACCCGCTGGCGACACCGGCGCACATCGTTCCGGAATGGTACTTCCTGCCGTTCTACGCGATCCTGCGTGCCTTCACCGCTGACGTTTGGGTTGTTCAGATCGCCTCTTTTGTGACCGGTGGTATCGTCGACGCCAAGTTCTTTGGTGTGGTTGCGATGTTTGGTGCGATCCTGGCGATGGCGCTGGCCCCCTGGCTGGACACATCGACCGTTCGTTCCGGTAAGTTCCGCCCACAGTTCAAGTGGTGGTTCTGGGTGTTGGTTGTCGACTTCTTTGCCCTGATGTGGCTGGGGGCGATGCCTGCTGAAGAACCCTATGCGAGCCTCTCGCTGATCGCGTCTGCCTACTGGTTTGGTTACTTCTTCGTAATCCTGCCGCTGCTGGGTGTGATTGAAAAACCGCTGCCGTTGCCAGCGACCATCGAAGACGACTTCGAGGCGCATTATGGCAAGTCCGACGACGCCAATCCGGCTGAGTAAGTGAAAGGACTGTTTGAGATGTTTAAGAAACTGACCCTTTCGGCGCTGACAGCCCTGTCCCTGACAGCTGGTGGTGCCATGGCCGCAGGCGGCGCAGGTCATGTCGAAGACTTTGCCTTCTCTTTCGAAGGCCCCTTTGGCACCTTTGACCAGCATCAGTTGCAGCGTGGTCTGCAGATCTACACCGAGGTCTGCTCTTCTTGCCACGGCATGAAGTTCGTTCCGCTCCGCACCCTTGCGGATGAGGGTGGCCCGCATTTCTCGGAAGACGAAGTGCGCGCCTACGCTGAGCAGAACTTTGAAGTGTTCGATCAGGAACTGGCAGACGGCGACGGCGATTTCCGCCCCGCCAAACCCACCGACCACTTCCCGACAGTCTCGGGTGATGGCATGGGCCCTGACCTGTCTTTGATGGCGAAAGCCCGCGCTGGTTTTTCCGGTCCTTACGGCACCGGTATCAACCAGATGTTCAAAGGTATGGGGGGGGCTGAGTACATCGCGTCGATCCTGACCGGCTATACCGGCAAGGAAAAAGAAGAAGCGGGTACGCTGTTCTACGAAAACACCGCCTTCCCAGGTGGCTGGATTTCGATGGCACCACCGCTGTCCGGTGAAGATGTGGATTATGCCGATGGGCATTCCAACTCTCTGCACCACGAAGCAGAAGACATTGCGGCCTTCCTGATGTGGGCGGCTGAGCCCAAGATGATGGCGCGCCAGTGGGTTGGCTTTGTCAGCGTGTTCTTCCTGACCGTTCTGGCCTCGCTGCTGTATCTGGTGAACAAGCGCATCTGGAAGCCGATCAAGTACAAAGCCTGATCCCTTTTCAGATCTGATAGAAAGCCCCGCCTGTTTGGTGGGGCTTTTTGCTGTTTGGGTTCCGTAACGAATCTGTGCCGAGGTGATTAAGTTTGTGTTAAACTTTAAAGGTGGAGAGATTCGAAATATGGGGGCCTGATCCATGTCTCATGTCGCGTTACCAGTCCAATCCAGTGATGTTTTGAATGTACCGGTCAATGACGTGCCTGAGGTGCTGCGCAGTCTGTTGAACCGTCGCGGGCTGTCTGCCCTGATGCAGCAGATCCATGCTGATCTGCAATCTGAAAGCGAAGCTCTGAGGCAAACCGCACGTGCAGCCCTGGCGCATTTGGGGTTCGCAGAATAGCCTTTCCGGCTTAACCTGAAAATATGAACCGGCCCGCTAATCTATAGCGGGCCTTTTGCTGTTCCAGAGAGAATCTATCAGATTTGGCGCAGAACATGCTTAAACGCTAACATTTTATCGAGGCTCAAATTTTGTGATCACTGAAAAAAGAAACGTGATCACAAAATCAAAGATTCCGGCGAATTGCGCCAAAAAACCGCGCCAGTGCGGCGTCAGCGCAGGTGACAGAGGGTGAAAAAACGATAGAACCGTTGCAACGGATACCGAAAGGAAACAGCCATGGCCGACGTGAACCGAGGCAATCGCCCGCTTTCGCCACATATACAAATTTATCGTCCGCAGCTAACTTCGGCGTCGTCAATTTTCGTGCGTATCACAGCAATTGCCTGCTTTGTGATGTCATTCTTTTTCATCTGGTGGCTGCTTGCTGCTTCCAGCTCTGAGAATGCCTTTGCCTTTATTGACGGTCTGATGCGCAGCTGGCTGGGGGACCTTGCGTTGCTTGGTCTGACCTGGGCGATTTTCTACAATATGCTGGGGCGCCTGCGTCACGTCATCTGGGATCTTGGATACTGCCTTGAGGTGAAAACCTCTGAAAAACTGGGCATCGGCATGTTTGCGGGTGCAACCGTTCTGACCCTGATCACCATCATTGCTGTTTAAGGAGTGGACTGATGAGATTTCTGACAGATCGCAAACGCGCCAGAGGCAATGGGGCTGCAGGCACCGGT
>JAOARQ010000001.1 GCA_025210455.1 Pelagimonas sp. | reverse complement strand
GCGCGGGCCATGATGTCGATGCTGCCCCGGCGGGTGCTGAGGCGGATCATGTCACCCGGCTCAACGCCCAGTCGGCGCAGGGTTTTGGGGTGCAGCGAACAGTTTGCCTCTGGTTCGACCGCATCCAGCACCTTGGAGCGCCGCGTCATCGACCCGGTGTGCCAATGTTCCAGCTGGCGGCCCGTGGTCATGATCATCGGGTAATCGGCGTCGGGCGCTTCATCCGGCGCGATCACGCTGGCCGGGGTAAAGCGGGCCTTGCCTTCGGCGCGCGGGAAGCCATCGCCAAACACAATCGCCTGCCCCGGATCGGTTTCATGCAGCGACGGATAGGTGATGGTTTCGGTTTCCAGACGCTCCCAGGTGATATTGTCGAGGCTCTTCATATTGAGCTTCATCTCGGCAAAGACCTGGGCGACATCACTGTAGTCCCAATCCAGCCCAATCCGCCGCGCCAGATCCACGGTGATCGACCAGTCTTCGCGCGCCTCGCCGGGGGGGGCCACAGCCGGGCGCACCCGCTGCACCTGGCGGTTGGTGTTCGACACCGTGCCGTTCTTTTCATAAAGCGCCGAAGCCGGCAGGATGATATCGGCATAGTTCGCCGTCTCGGTCAGAAAGATATCCTGCACGATCATCAGATCCAGCTTGGCAAAGGCATCGCGGGCGTGATCCGCATCCGGATCAGACATGGCCGGGTTTTCGCCCTGAATGTACATGCCGCGGATATTGCCCGCATAGATTTCATCGACAATCTCGGTGACGGTCAGACCCTTTTCATTGCTGAAGTCTTCGCCGCCCCAGACATCGGTAAAGGCCCGGCGCACCTCATCGCTGGTCACGGTCTGGTAATCGGGCAGGAACATCGGGATCAGACCCGCGTCTGACGCGCCCTGCACGTTGTTCTGCCCGCGCAGCGGGTGCAGACCCGCGCCCGGCTTGCCCACATTGCCTGTCATCAGCGCCAGGCTGATCAGGCAGCGCGAATTATCCGTGCCGTGGATATGCTGCGACACGCCCATGCCCCAGAAGATCAGACCCGCCTTCGCCCCGGCAAAGGTGCGGGCCACATCGCGGATCACATCCGGCGCAATGCCAGAGATCTCGGCCATGGCTTCGGGGGTGAACTGGCGCAGGTGATCTTTTTCCGCCGCCCAGTTTTCCGTCCAGCGGTGGATATACTGGCTGTCGTACAGTTCTTCTTCGACGATCACATTCATGATCGAATTCAGCATCGCCACATCCGCGCCCGGACGGAACTGCAGCATATGGCTGGCAAAGCGTTTCAGCGCCTGCGCCCGCGGATCCATCACGATCAGCTTGCCGCCGCGCTTGGTGAACTGTTTGAAATAGGTCGCCGCGACGGGGTGATTTTCCAGCGGGTTGCAGCCGATCACAATCGCCACATCGGCGTTTTCGATCTCGTTGAAGGTGGCGGTCACCGCCCCCGAGCCCACGTTTTCAATCAGCGCCGCCACCGATGAGGCATGGCACAGCCGCGTGCAGTGATCGACGTTATTGTGTTTGAACCCCTGGCGGATGAACTTCTGAAAGAGATAGGCCTCTTCATTGGTGCATTTCGCCGATCCAAAGCCCGCAACCCGGCGCGGATCTTCGGCCCGCAGATCCACCAGCCCCTTGGCCGCCAGATCCAGCGCCTCATCCCAGCTGGCTTCGCGGAAATGGGTCATCAGATTGCCCGGATCCACATTCAGCCCCTTGGGCGGCGCATCAGCGCGGCGGATCAGCGGTTTGGTCAGACGGTGCTCGTGGTGAATATAGTCAAAGCCAAAGCGGCCTTTGACGCACAACCGGCCTTCATTGGCGGGGCCATTGATGCCCTCGACATATTTGACCTTGCCGTCCTTGACCTTCAGGCTGACCTTGCAGCCCACGCCGCAGAAGGGGCAGACGCTTTCGGTTTCACTGTCGTAATCCGACCGGTCGCCCACCTGATTTTCATCCACCACAGTCGAAGGCATCAGCGCCCCCGTCGGGCAGGCCTGCACACATTCGCCACAGGCCACACAGGTCGACTGACCCATCGGATCCGCCATATCAAAGGTCGGATAGGCATCATGGCCACGCCCGGCCATGCCGATCACATCGTTCACCTGCACTTCGCGGCAGGCGCGCACGCACAGCCCGCAGGAAATGCAGGCGTCCAGATTGACCTTCATCGCCACATGGCTGTCATCCAACAGCGGGATACGCTCGGGCTCAACGGTGGGAAAGCGGCTGTCAGCGACACCGTTTTCCTCGGCCATATCCCAGAGATGGCTGGATTTGTCATGCGCCACATCGCGCTCAGGCTGGTCCGCCAGAAGCAGTTCCATCACCATCTTGCGCGCATTCTTGGCCCGCGCGTTATTGGTGGTGACAACCATCCCGTCCTGAGGTTCGCGGATACAAGAGGCCGCAAGCGTCCGCTCCCCCTCAATCTCAACCATACAGGCCCGGCAGTTCCCATCAGGACGATACCCAGGCGCCGGCTTGTGGCACAAATGCGGTATCTTCAAACCACGACCATGGGATACCTCCCAAATCGTCAAACCTCGCTCAGCTGTAACCTCTGAACCATCCAATATAAATGTGACTGTGTCGGACATGCGCTTCCTCCAGATCTTACCTCGGTATACAGCAAATTTGCTTTGGAAAGCTTCGATCATTCCCGACATCTTCCCCTCAGTTTGCGCCCTGATTGCCGTTTTTGGGCCGCAAACTCACGTTGCTTTGACGCATAGTGCCTTAAGGAAAGGGGCCAGCCCGTGGCAAATTGCACCACCACTCAGGCGATTTCGACACCCAACAGGGATGACTTTCGATCGCGCCGCCCCGACAGTATAGCGCGTCAGACGCCCACTTTGATAAGAGAATTTCTCTATGTTTTTCATATCCTTAAAGAACAAAACTCAAAGCCGATCAAAGGCAGGGGCAGGTCCCCCCTCAAAGATGGCACACAGAGGGGCAGCCGCCTCCTCACGTCGCGCAAACACAGCCTAGCCGGTCTAGAAATCTGACCAATAACAAGGCATCAGCAGGGCCTGACGCAAAATTATTGAAACGACAGAATTTTAGGCGGCGTCCCGGGCTGGACCTTAGCAAGCTTCGCGCCTAGCCTTGCCTGCATTAAGGGGGGAATACATGGCAGTTGGAACTTCGATCCGAACTTATTTTGACGGCAAATGGCATGACGCAGATGTGCCGATCATGCGCGCAGCGGATCATGGAAGCTGGCTGGGCACCACCGTTTTTGATGGCGCACGCTGGGTCGATGGGCTGGCCCCAGATCTTGAGGCCCATTGCGCAAGGGTGAATCGCTCTGCCGAGGCGCTTTTGCTGACGCCAACCGTGGACACCGCAGATATGGTTGAGATCGTGAACGAAGGCCTTTCAGCCTATCACAAGGATGCAGCCGTCTATATCCGCCCCATGTACTGGGGTATTGATGGCGATGCTTCGGCCATTGCGCCCAAAGCGCAAAGCACAGGCTTTGCCATCTGTCTTGAAGAAATTCCCATGGCCCCCGCAGATGCCAGCACCACACTTGGGCACACCCGCTTTCGCAGGCCCGTATTGGAAAACGCGGTTGTGAATGCCAAGGCTGGCTGCCTTTATCCCAATAACGCCCGTATGTTGCGCGAAGTACAGGCGCGCGGATTTGGCAACGCGCTGGTGGCAGATGCAATCGGCAATGTGGCGGAAACCGCCACCGCAAATGTCTTTATGGTGCGCGACGGCGTGGTTTTTACCCCCATCGCGAACGGCACCTTCCTGTCGGGCATCACCCGTGCCCGCCACATCAAGAACCTGCGCGCCGATGGGGTAGAGGTGGTGGAAACCGTGCTGACCTTTGACGATTTTCTACAAGCCGATGAAGTCTTTCTTTCGGGCAATATGAACAAGGTCACACCCGTAACACGGTTCGAAGACACCCCCTATCAGATTGGCCCGATCAGCAAACGCGCCCGCGATCTGTATTGGGACTGGGCGAGGTCTGCCTGACACCATGCGATTTTTACGGGTCCTTTTGGGTGTATTGCTGGCGATGGCTTTGCCGCTGCTTGCCTATGGCGCTTTGGGGTGGTTCGACGCCCGATTTGATTCCGGGTCGTTGAAACAGACATCATTGCGCCTGAACCAGCAGGGGCAGGGAGCCGAAGATCTTGGCCCGCGCAAAGATTGGCTGTTACTGGTGGAAGACCCAAATTTTTTGTCTCATTACGGGCTGGATTTGACCAGCGCCGGATCCGGGGCCACGACCATCACGCAGGCGGTTGCCTCGCGGCTGGGGTTTGAAACCTATCGCTCCGGGCTGCGCAATCTGCGCCAGACCGGCTATGCGCTGGGGATGGAATCGCGGCTGAGCAAGGATGAAATCCTGACACTCTTCCTGCGCTCGGTTGAAATGGGGCAAGGGCCGGACGGCTGGATGACGGGCTTTTTTTCCGCCAGTCAAACGCTTTTCAACCGCCCGCCCGCAGACCTGAGCGATGATGAATTCCTGTCCCTCGTGGCGGTGGTTATCTCGCCTCAGGATTTTTCCCTGCTGGGGCCAAACCCCGCGCTGGAAGACCGCAAAAGACGCATTACCCGTCTGGTTCAGGCGCTTTGCGGCCCGGCAAGCACATGGGATATCTGGCTGGAAGGCTGCCGCTGAGCTATTGCGCCTTGACGCGCCCTACGCCATGATCATCCCGTAATGGGAGACCAACATGCGTAAATTTCTTGTCGTCCTTGACGATAGTCGCGAATGCCTGAACGCCATGCGCTTTGCCGCCATGCGCGCTGCAAAGTCAGGCGGGGGTGTGGCGATTCTCTCGATCATCCCACCGGATGAATTCAACCACTGGATCGGCGTGGGGGCTGTGATGCGTGAAGAGGCGCGCGAACGGATCCACGCCCATTTCGAAGTCTTCGCCAAATGGATGCGGGATCGTCAGGGCGTTGATCCTGAACTGATTATCCGCGAAGGCGATGCAGGCCCAGAGATTCTGGCACAAGTGCGGGATGATCCTGAAATCGGTGTTCTGGTGCTGGGGGCTTCGGTCGATAAAAAGGGCCCTGGCCCGCTGGTTACGCAGATGACACGCAACGCCGGCGCTTTGCCGATTCCGGTCACCATTGTGCCTGGTGATCTGTCCAAAGAACGCCTGGAAGCCATCACCTGACCCGGATCAAATCCCAAATCTGGAATATGGGTTACCATTGGGATGAAAGGATCATCCCATGCCCGCAGCGACAACCAAATCTGATCTACTGTCCGTCAGTGAAAAAGAGTTCAGCAAGCTCACCACGCTTTTGGACAGCGTTCCGCCAGCGCTTGAACTGCGTCCTGATCCCGAGGCGGATGAAACCACTTTGAAAGACATCGTGGGCCATCGCGCCCATTGGATCACGCTGTTTCTGGGGTGGTATGAGGCTGGGCAACGTGGGGAGACCCCGGCCATCCCAGCGCCGGGATACAATTGGAATCACCTGCGCGCATTCAACGCCTCTGTCCGGCAGGCGCAGGCAGACCTGAGTTGGCGCGACGCCCGTGAGATGCTGAATGCCAATCACACACGACTGATGCAGTTCATATCTTCATTGGATGACACAGCGCTATATGGTGCGCCAATGCCCGGCGGAGGCAGCAAATGGACAACCGGACGTTGGGCCGAAGCCGCTGGTCCATCCCACTATAGATCAGCAGCAAAGTATATTCGTGCCCGGCTGCGCGCCTTTGCTGCCGAGACTGCTTAAATATTTAGAACAATTCTAATCCTTGACCTGATCCGGTTCAATCCGCATATAGAGAGCAGCATCCAAATGAGGCCCCCATGTTCATTCAGACTGAATCGACGCCAAACCCGGCAACTCTGAAATTCCTGCCCGGCCAGACCGTTCTTGAGGCAGGCACGGCGGACTTCCCTTCGGCGGAATCGGCCTCTGGCTCACCTCTGGCGCAGCGCCTGTTTGCTGTGAATGGCGTGACGGCGGTGTTTTTCGGCAATAACTTTGTCACTGTCACCAAAGAAGACAGCGTCGACTGGGATCACCTGAAGCCTGCCATTCTGGGCGGCATCATGGAACACTATCAGTCCGGTCAGCCGGTAATGTCTGACGGGGGTGCGCAGTCTGGCGGCCACGCGGAACACAGCGGTGAAGATGCCGAAATCGTAGGCCAGATCAAAGAACTTCTGGATAGCCGTGTGCGGCCCGCCGTGGCACAGGATGGTGGCGATATCACCTTCCACGGCTTTGACCGCGGCGTGGTTTATCTGCACATGCAGGGCGCCTGCGCCGGGTGCCCCAGTTCGACCCTGACCCTGAAAATGGGCATCGAAAACCTGCTGCGCCACTATATCCCCGAAGTGACCGAGGTACGCCCCGTTGCCGTCTGACCCTCTGGTTCTGGCATTTGACACATCGGCCGCGCATTGCGCGGCCGCTTTGGTGTCGGGTGATCAGGTTCTTTGCGCCAAACTGGAAGAGATGTCGCGCGGGCAGGCCGAACGGCTGATGCCCCTGTTGCAAGAGGTGCTGACCGAAGCCGGAAAAGACTGGCCTGATCTGGATCGCATCGGTGTTGGCATCGGCCCCGGCAACTTTACCGGCATTCGCATTTCGGTCTCGGCGGCGCGCGGTCTGGCTATGGGGCTGGATATTCCCGCCGTAGGTGTCAGCACCTTTGAGGCCATCGCCCTGGATGCGCCCAATCGCGTGCCATCGGTTGCGGCACCACGCGGTCAGGCCTATGTCGCGCCCACGGCCAAAGCGCCCTATCTGGCCACACCCGAAGAGGTGCTTTCCCTGATGGAAGACGGTGCATTGGCAACGGCGCAGCCCGAAATCCTGGCCATTCAGATCGCCAAAATCGCCGCTGGCAAACCCGCTGACGCCCTCCCTGCCCCGCTGTACATCCGCCCGGCAGATGCGGCCCCCTCGCGGGATCAGGCCCCGGTGATTCTGCCCGCGGGCCAGTCATGATCCCTGACAGGCTGGCCGATATTTGCGCCCGCGCCTATCGCCATATGGCCCCATGGGACGCAACGGCGTTTGAAGCCGCATTGGCCCAAGACACCACGCAGCTGACCTGCACAGAGCATGCCTTTGTGCTGGCGCAGGTGGTTTTGGATGAAGCTGAAATCCAGGCGCTGGCCGCAGACCCGGATTTTCAACGCAAAGGCGAAGCCAGCCGCGCATTGCGAAACTGCATCGACAGGCTAACCCAACGCGGTGTCACGCGAATCTTTCTGGAAGTGGCAGCAAAAAACACCCCTGCACGCGGGTTTTACGCCCGGCATAACTTTACCCAAGCGGGAATCCGCAAAGGCTATTACCGCCTTTCGGCACAAGAAACTGATGATGCAATCATCATGACGCGGGAAATTGCCTGAACGACCCCACGCAACCCTGTGGAATACTTAAAAATTGGTTGACCCCCGGGGGCAGGTGCGGCTTTCATGGCTCATCAATAACCAATTGGCGTCATTTTCAACGCCGTTGACCTTCCGGGAGCAAAACATGACCTTCATGAGCAAAACCCTTGGCACAGTTGCCGCTCTGGCCCTGTCCGCAGGTGCTGCACTGGCAGATCCTGCCCTGATCTATGATCTGGGTGGCAAATTCGACAAATCCTTTAACGAAGCAGCCTTTGGCGGCGCGCAGCGCTTTGCAGAAGCAACAGGCGGCAGCTTTAAGGATATCGAACTGCAGTCCGAAGCCCAGCGTGAGCAAGCTCTGCGTCGTTTTGCAGAAGCGGGCTTTAACCCGGTTGTGACCACTGGTTTCTCGATGTCGGCCCCGATCGCTGCTGTAGCAGGCGATTATCCTGACACCAAATTCGTCACCATCGACGGTTTCGTTGATCCCGGCGCGCACCCGAACGTTCTTTCGGTTCTGTTCTCAGAGCACGAAGGGTCATATCTGGTGGGTATGATGGCCGCCAAAGCGTCGAAATCCGGCACTGTTGGTTTCGTGGGTGGCATGGACATCCCGCTGATCCGCAAATTCGCCTGTGGCTATGCGCAGGGCGTCAAAGCGGTGAACCCAGAGGCCACCGTGATCGCCAACATGACAGGCTCCACCCCAGCCGCCTGGAACGACCCGGTCAAAGGCTCTGAACTGGCCAAAGCGCAGGTTTCGCAAGGCGCTGACGTGATCTATGCAGCCGCTGGCGGCACCGGTCTGGGTGTTCTGCAAACCGCCGCTGACGAAGGCATCCTGTCGGTCGGCGTGGACAGCAACCAGAACCACCTGCATTCCGGCAAGGTCCTGACCTCGATGCTCAAGCGCGTTGACGTCGCTGTAGAAGAAGCGATGACCGCAGGTGCGGATCTGGAAACCGGTGTGCGCGTCATGGGTCTGGCCCAAGAGGGCGTGGGCTATGCACTGGACGAACACAACGCCGCACTGGTGTCTGACGAAATGAAGATGTCCGTGGATGCCGCGCGCGAAAAGATCATCGCGGGCGAAATCGCAGTGCATGACTACTCATCAGATGACACCTGCCCAGCTCTGAACTTCTGATCTGATCCCATATCAGATACAGATCTGTTTATCCGCCGCGCCCTTTGCGGCGGATATCCCTTTCAGGAGACCCCCATGACGCCCCGCGCCTTTGCTTTGCTGGCCTTTTTGCCTTTGTGCGCCTGTTTCGAGGTGGATCACTGGTACAAACCCGACGCATCTCAGGCCAAGCTGAATGATGATTTCCTGAACTGCCGTGTCCGCGCCACGCAATCGGTGCCGGTCAACACGCAGATCCGCACGACCCCCGTTCATATCACACCGCAACGCACCGAGTGCTTTACCCAGGGTGGGGCAACGCGCTGCGAAACCACGGGTGGTCAAAGGATCGGTGGGCGAACCACCAGCTATGATGCGAATGCCTCACTGCGCCAGGAAGTGCAGTCGCAATGCATGCGCAAACTTGGGTATCAGGCCGTCAGCCTGCCCGTTTGCAAAGCCCAAGAGGCCAAGAGTTCACAAGCGCCAAAGGCTGTGCCGCAATTGACCCCTGCAAGTTGCGTGGTGGAAACCACAACCGGCTGGGCCATTGTCACACCTTAAAGCGCGCGTTTCCTTCAGGAGGATAGATGACCGACACACCTGCGATTGAGCTGAAGGGCATCTCCAAGGCATTTGGCCCCGTACAGGCCAACAAAGATATCTCGATCCGGGTTATGCCCGGCACCATCCATGGCATCATCGGCGAGAACGGCGCGGGGAAATCGACGCTGATGTCGATCCTCTATGGGTTTTACAAAGCGGACAGCGGTGAGATCTGGATCAACGGCCGCGAGACCTCGATCCCCGATAGTCAGGCGGCGATTTCCGCTGGCATCGGTATGGTGTTCCAGCACTTTAAGCTGGTGCAGAATTTCACCGTGCTGGAAAATGTCATTCTGGGTGTCGAAGATGGCGGATTGCTGGGCCCAAGCCTGTCAAAGGCGCGTGGCTCGCTGCAACATCTGGCCGACGAATACGAATTGCACGTTGATCCCGATGCGCTGATCGAAGATCTGTCCGTTGGCCATCAGCAGCGGGTTGAAATCCTGAAAGCGCTGTATCGTCAGGCGGATATCCTGATTTTGGATGAACCCACCGGGGTTCTGACCCCCGCCGAAGCGGATCAGCTGTTCCGCATTCTGGATCGTCTGAGAGACGAAGGTAAAACCATCATCCTGATCACGCATAAGCTGCGTGAAATCATGGAAGCCACCGATACCGTCAGCGTGATGCGCCGGGGCGAGATGACCGCCACGGTTAAGACCGCTGAAACCAACCCCGAACATCTGGCCGAGCTGATGGTGGGCCGCAAGGTGCTGTTGCAGGTGGATAAGAAACCCGCCCAGCCCGGCGCACCGATCCTTGAGGTGGAAAACCTGCGCCACACTGACGAAGCAGGTGTCGAGCGCCTGAAAGGGATCGACCTGACCATTCGCGCAGGTGAAATTCTGGGGATTGCCGGGGTTTCAGGCAATGGCCAGTCGGAACTGATGCATGTGCTGGGCGGCTATGCCCGCGCAACCGGCACCATCCGGGTGAACGGCCAAGAGATCGACCTGACCGGCAAATATTCCGATGGGAAATCGCGCCGCAAGCGCGGCATTGCCCATGTACCCGAAGATCGCCACCACGAAGGGCTGATCCTACCTTTCACCGCATGGGAAAACACCATCTTTGGCTATCACGATGATCCTGCGATCCAAAAGGGTATCTTGATGGATCACGCTACGATCAAGGCCGAAGCCGCCGCCAAGATGGAGCGGTTTGACGTGCGCCCCCCCAATCCCTATCTGGCCGCGCGCAACTTTTCGGGCGGCAACCAGCAAAAGATCGTTCTGGCCCGCGAAATTGAACGCAACCCGGATGTGCTGCTGATCGGGCAACCAACACGCGGCGTTGATATCGGCGCCATTGAATTCATTCACCAGCAGATCGTCGCCCTGCGCGATGCGGGCAAAGCGATCCTGCTGGTCTCTGTGGAACTTGATGAAATCATGTCCCTTTCTGATCGTATTGCCGTGATGTTCGACGGCCATGTGATGGGCGAACGCCTGCCTTCCGAAACCAACCAGACCGAACTGGGCCTGCTTATGGCCGGTGTGACAGATCCTGCGGAGGTGGCCAATGGATAAGATGCCTGCCTGGGCCGATGCGGTCCTTGTTCCTTTGATTTCCATCCTGCTGGCAGCGCTGATTTCGGCGCTGGTGATCCTTGGGATCGGTGAAAATCCAATCGAAGCCTTCAAACTGATGGTTGAAGGCGCGCTGATGAAGTCTTCGGGCTGGGGCTATACGCTGTATTATGCCACCAACTTCATCTTTACCGGGCTGGCGGTATCTGTCGCCTTCCACGCCAAGATGTTCAACATCGGCGGCGAAGGTCAGGCAATGATTGGCGGGCTGGGGGTGGCGCTGTGCTGCCTGTTCATCCCATGGCCGCACTGGACCATCGCGCTGGTGGCCGCGACGGTCTCAGCCGCTGCCTTTGGCGCGGCCTGGGCCTATCTGCCCGCCTATCTTCAGGCCAAACGCGGCAGCCATATCGTGATCACCACCATCATGTTCAACTTTATCGCCTCGGCGGTGCTGAACTATGTGCTGGTCAACAATCTGCGCCCCAAAGGTGCGATGGAACCCGCTTCGGCCACCTTCCCCGAAGCCACCTTCCTGCCCACCTTTCAGGACATGTTCTCAACCGCTGACAATGTAATGTTCCGTGGCTCACCAGCGAATGTCACCTTTTTCATCGCGCTGGCGGCCTGTGTGGCGGTCTGGGTACTGATCTGGAAAACCCGTCTGGGGTACGAAATCCGGGCCTTTGGCCACTCGGAAACCGCAGCGGAATATGCGGGCATCTCTCCGGTGAAAATCACAGTGGTCGCCATGCTGATTTCCGGCGGCCTGGCCGGGCTGATGGCGCTGAACACCACCATGGGCGAATCTGAGCGTCTGGTTCTGAACGCCACCGAAGGCGCGGGCTTTATCGGTATCGCCGTGGCGCTGATGGGCCGGTCACATCCGGTTGGGGTGCTGCTGGCGGCGCTGCTGTTCGGTTTTCTCTATCAGGGCGGGGCAGAGCTGGCCTTCTGGGCCAATATCCCCCGCGAGCTGGTGACCGTCATTCAGGCGCTGGTGATCCTGTTTACAGGGGCGCTGGACAATATGGTGCGCGCGCCGCTCGAAAAGCTCTTTCTCGCGATGCGTAAAGGAGACGCATGATGGATCTGGCAACCATTCTTCAAGTCTTGGATTCCACAGTCCGTCTGTCCACGCCACTGCTGCTGGCCTGTCTGGCGGGCCTGTTTTCCGAACGTGCGGGCATCTTTGACATCGGCCTCGAAGGCAAGATGCTGATCGCAGGCTTCTTTTCAGCCGCTTTCGCCTTTGAAACCGGATCGGTCTGGATGGGGCTGGGCGCAGGTATTCTGGCGTCTTTGTTCCTGTCAGGCATTCACGGTCTGGCCTCGATCACTTTTCGGGGCAACCAGCTGATTTCCGGTGTGGCACTGAACTTTCTGGCCTCGGGGCTGACAGTTCTGATTGCGCAGCATTGGTATGGTCAGGGGGGACGCACACCATCGCTGATGGGGGGCGGTCGTTTCGAAGAAATCACCCTGCCCTTTGCAGACGCCTTGCGCAGCGTGCCGCTGATCGGGCCGATCTATGCTGACCTGATTTCAGGGCATTCCATTCTGGTCTATGTTGCCTTCCTGATGGTGCCTGCCACATGGTGGATCCTGTTTCGCACCCGTTTCGGCCTGCGCCTGCGCGCGGTGGGCGAAGCCCCCGATGCGGTTGATACAGCGGGCGTCTCTGTTGTGCGTCTGCGCTTTGCGGCGGTGATGATCTGCGGCGTGCTGTGCGGTATTGCTGGCGCCTATATGGCGACCGGCTTGCAGGCGGGCTTTGTCCGAGAAATGACTGCGGGCCGTGGCTTTATCGCGCTGGCGGCGCTGATCTTTGCCAAATGGCGCCCCTGGTACGCGCTGACCGCCTGCCTGCTGTTCGGTTTCCTGCAGGCCATCGCGCTGCGGTTCCAGAACATTGATCTGGGCGGTTTCACCATTCCGGTGCAGTTCATGGACGCTCTGCCCTATATCCTGACCGTGGTCATCCTTGCAGGCTTTATCGGCAAGGCGATCCCGCCTCGCGCGGGCGGCGAACCCTACGTCAAGGAACGCTGATCCCACGATCGGGCCAGTTGAAAAACTTCCGTAAAGCCAGTTCTTTGAACGGCTTTGCGGACTTGCCAAACCTGCGGCGCGAGGCGTAGATATAAACATGCAGATCTACCTCCCTATCGCCGAAGTTTCCGTAAATGCTTTCCTCCTGTTGGGGCTGGGGGGCATGGTTGGCGTTTTATCAGGCATGTTCGGCGTTGGCGGCGGGTTCTTGATGACTCCGCTGCTTTTCTTTATCGGCATTCCCCCTGCCGTCGCCGTGGCCACCGAAGCCAACCAGATTGTCGCCTCATCCTTTTCCGGTGTGCTGGCGCATTTCCGACGAAAAACCGTCGATCTCAGGATGGGTGTGGTGCTGCTGATAGGAGGCTTGATTGGCGCGGCCTTGGGCGTGTCGCTGTTCAACTATCTCAAAAGTCTGGGTCAGGTCGATCTGCTGGTCAAGCTGTGCTATGTGGTGTTTCTGGGCATCATCGGCTCGCTCATGTTTGTCGAAAGCCTGAATGCCCTGCGCAAATCCAAAGCCGGGGCCGCGCCCAAACGGCGCAAACACAACTGGATCCATGGCCTGCCCTTCAAAATGCGCTTTCGCACTTCGGGGCTGTATATTTCAGTGATCCCGCCGGTTCTGGTGGGGGTTTCGGTCGGCATTCTGGCCGCCATCATGGGGGTCGGAGGTGGCTTTATCATGGTGCCTGCCATGATCTACCTGCTGGGGATGCCCACCAAAGTGGTTGTGGGCACATCGCTGTTCCAGATCATCTTTGTGACCGCCTTCACCACGCTGCTGCACGCCACCACCAACTTTACCGTTGATGTGGTTCTGGCGGTGCTTTTGCTGGTTGGCGGTGTGATCGGCGCGCAATTTGGCGCTGTAATCGGCACCAAGCTGAAAGCCGAACAGCTGCGTATTCTGCTGGCAGGCATGGTGCTGCTGGTCTGCGGCAAGCTGGCCTTTGACCTGCTGGTCATGCCGTCAGAACTGTTCACCATCGGCGCAGGAGGCCACTGATGCGCGCGCTTTTGGTATCATTGCTGCTTTTGGCCACCCCGGTTCATGCCGCCGAAGAGGTGGTGCTGGGACTCAGTCAGGATGAGGTGGCCATCTCGGTTGATTTCGACGGTTCTGAGATTCTGATCTATGGCGCGGTCAAACGCGAAGAACCCATCGCCAGCGATCCGCTGCATGTGATTGTGACTGTCGCGGGCCCGGACCAAACTCTGACCGTGCGCAAAAAAGACAAACGCTTTGGCATCTGGGTCAATACGGAAACCGTCGAAGTCGATGCGGCCCCGTCCTTTTATGCGGTGGCCACTTCGGCCCCCTGGGAAGATGTGATCGCAGATGTGGAAGATTTGCGGTATCAGATTTCCATCCCCCGCGCGATCCGTTCGGTCGGCGCTGAGGTGGAAAACACCCAAAGCTTCAGCGATGCAGTCATTCGCATTCGCAAGTCAAACGACACCTATCAGATGAATGAGGGAGCGGTGGGTCTGCACCAGCAGACCCTGTTCGACACCGCCCTGACCCTGCCAGCCAATCTGACCGAAGGGGAATACCCCACGCGGGTGTTTCTGACCCGCAACAAAGAGGTGATCTCGGTCTATCAGACGGTGATCGACGTGCGCAAAGTCGGGCTTGAGCGCTGGCTGTACAGCCTGTCGCGGCAACAACCGCTGATATATGGGCTGATGTCACTGGCCATTGCCATTGCCGCAGGCTGGGGCGCATCCGCTGTGTTCCGGATCTTCCGCCCACAATGAGCCGCCCTGCCCCCGGTCTTCGCAGCGATTATGTCGCGTTTTACAGCCTGCCCACCCGCTGGACTGACAATGATGAATATGGCCATATGAACAACGGCACCTATCTGTCGCTGTTTGATACCGCCTTATCGCTTTGGCAGATTGATCAGGGCATTGCCATTCAGGGCCCCGATGCCGCCCGCTTTCTGGTGGTGGAAAACGGCTGTCGCTATCATAAAGAGGCAGGGTTTCCCGATCTCTTACATGCCGGGTTGCGGATTGGCCATCTGGGGCGATCTTCCTTGCGCTTTGACATCGGGCTGTTTCGCAATGACGAAGCTGAGGCCTGCACCGAAGGCTTCTTTGCGCAGGTTCTGGTGGACGCCCATGGTCAGCCCAGCCCCATTCCTGACAGCATGCGTCGCCTGTATGAAAAACTGATGTAAGGTCAGGGTGCTGCGCGCAAAACCCGGCCGGTATTCGATCTGAACATGGAGCGCCTCACAAGCCGGTGCAATCATCCCTTTTCCTTCAAACCCCTGCTGCTGCGTTTATGCGCCAAGGGACGAAACTAGCGGTTTCACCAAGACCAACGCCACGTAAATCTTGCGCCAGCGCCGCCCCCATGCTGGGCTGAGGCATGAGCTTAAAAACCCGTCTTCAGACCATCCTTGCCTCGCAATCCATGATGCGCAGCATTGGCGCGCAGACCACCGTGGTGGAACCCGGTTTCGTCGAGCTGCAAGCCCCGATTGGTGAAGGGTTTCGGCAACATAACGGCTTTGGACATGCCGGGCTGACCTTTACGCTGGGCGATACCGCAGGAGGTGGCGCAGCGATCACATTGGTCGACGAAGACCACGCCGTTGTGACCTCGGAAATCGGCATCCATCTGCTGGCCCCGGCCAAGGGGGATCTGCTGATCGCACGAGGCAAGGTAATCAAACCCGGCAAGCGGTTGATCGTGATCCAATCCGACGTCTACGCCAGACAGGACGATAAAGAACGCCATATCGCCACTCTGTCGGGCACCATGGTGCCGTTCAAACTGTAGGGTCAGCCCCAGTCCATCACAACCTTCCCGGCCTCGCCGGATAGCATCGCCTGAAAGCCAGTCTCAAAGTCGTCGATAGGGATGCGATGGGTGATCAATGGCGAAATATCCAGCCCCGATTGCACCAGTGCAATCATCTTGTACCAGGTTTCAAAGATCTCGCGGCCATAGATGCCTTTGACCGTCAGCATCTTGAAGATGATTTCGTTCCAATCCACCGCAAATTCGGTGGGCGCAATGCCCAGCAGCGCGATCTTGCCGCCATTGTTCATACGGGCAATCATCTGCCTCATCGCCGCTGAGGCTCCGGACATTTCCAGCCCGACATCAAAGGCTTCGGTCATGCCAATATCCTGCATAACCTCGCGCAGGGTCACGGCTGAGACATCCACAACGGTCTGCACCCCGAGATCGCGGGCCAGTTGCAACCTGTAGGGGGAAATATCGGTGATCACCACTTTGCGCGCGCCCACCTTCTGCGCGACCAAAGCCCCCATGATGCCAATCGGCCCAGCACCTGTCACCAGCACATCTTCACCCACCAGATCAAATGACAGCGCAGTGTGCACTGCATTGCCAAAGGGATCAAAGATGGCCGCGATTTCATCCGGGATATCATCGGGGATCGGCACGACATTGGCTTCGGGGATGCAAAGATATTCTGCAAAACTGCCCGGCCGGTTCACCCCCACCCCCAGCGTGTTGCGACACAGATGCCCGCGCCCGGCGCGGCAGTTGCGGCACACCCCGCACGTGACATGGCCCTCGCCCGACACCCGCTGGCCGATCTTGTATTTCAATGCCGCCTTGCCGCAATCCACGATCTCACCGCAGAACTCATGCCCCACGACCATGGGCACCGGAACGGTCTTGGCCGACCACTCGTCCCACTTCCAGATATGCACATCGGTGCCGCAGATCGCGGATTTGCGCACTTTGATCAGCACCTCATTGTCACCAGGTTCCGGCACGGGCACATGTTCCATCCACAGCCCCACCTCGGCGCGGGATTTCACAAGAGCTTTCATCTGGTTGCTCATGAGATGATCCCCATATCCTGACCAACGGCAATAAAGGCGTCAATCGCGCGGTCCAGTTCATCGCGTGTCAAAGCCGCCGACATCTGTGTGCGAATGCGATCCTGACCTTTTGGCACCACCGGGAAGGAAAACGCCGCCACATAGACCCCTTTTGCATCCAACCGTGCCGCCATGTCCTGCGCAAGTTTTGGATCGCGCAACATGACCGGAATGATCGGGTGTTCCCCCGGCAGCAGATCAAACCCCGCCGCCCCCATATGCGCACGAAAATGCGCAGCATGATCCATCAAAACCGCGCGCCGCTCGGTCGAGGCCTCAAGCATATCAAGCACCGCGATAGAGGTCTGGGCAATCACCGGGGCCAGCGTATTGGAAAACAGATAGGGCCGTGATCGCTGGCGCAGCCAATCGACCACCTCGCGTTTGGCCGATGTATAGCCGCCCGATGCGCCCCCCAGCGCCTTGCCCAGCGTTCCAGTGATGATATCCACCCGGTCCATCACCCCGCAATGTTCATGCGTGCCTCGCCCGGTGTCCCCCATAAAACCAACCGCATGGCTGTCATCCACCATAACCAGCGCATCATATCTATCGGCCAGATCGCAGATCTCTGACAGCTTGGCGATATAGCCATCCATGGAAAACACGCCATCCGTGGCAATCATGCGAAACCGCGCGCCCTGCGCCTCTTGCAGGCAGCGTTCCAGATCCGCCATGTCGGAATTGGCATAGCGATAGCGCTGTGCCTTGCACAGGCGCACCCCGTCAATGATCGAGGCATGGTTCAGCGCATCTGAGATAATCGCATCCTCTGGGCCCAGCAGCGTTTCGAACAGGCCAGCATTGGCATCAAAACAACTGGAATAAAGGATCGTATCCTCCATCCCCAGAAAACGCGAAATCCGCGCCTCCAGCTCTTTGTGTTCTTCCTGCGTGCCGCAGATGAACCGCACCGAGGACATGCCGTACCCGTAGCGTTTCAGCGCCTCTTGCCCGGTGGCGATCAGATCCGGATGATCCGACAGCCCCAGATAGTTATTGGCACATAGGTTAATCACCTGCCGCCCTGACGACAGATCCACAGTACCCGCCTGTTTCGAGGTGATCACGCGCTCAGACTTGTAAAGCCCCGCATCGCGCAGGCCCTCGAGTTCAGAGGATAAGAAGGACACAAACCCACTAGACATGGCACGCTCCGGTATTCAGGGACTCTTGGCTGTTCTCACCAGCTTGACCCAACTTCCCTTATGCGACAACGCGTTTTTTCGTGTTCCGAGATATCACCCATCCTGATGACACAGACGCGGTTTGATATCAATCAGCGGCGTGCCGTTCAGACAATCCAGCCCGAGCACCACCAGAACATTACCTTCGCAGCGCAGCAGTTTGACCACCGACATGCCGATCGGATTGGGCCGCACCGGGGATCGCAGATCAAAGGTGCCGCGTGGCTGCTGGCCCCTCGGGGTCTGGGTCAAGAGATCGCGCCGCGCCTGATTCAGCCAATAATAGATCTCAAGCCGGTCACGCCGCTCGATGCCCTGCAAAGCAGGGGCCCAGGTTGCATCCAGGATCACCCGACACTCTGGCCCGTCAAAATCCCCCCGCCGTGGGCAATCATCGCGGGTTTCAAAGGGGGTTTCGATCCGGCCAATGAACCGCAGCCAGGCATCCTGTGCCTCTGGTAGGGTCACTTCGGTTTCGCCCGGGCGGGTGCTGTCCCAATTGCTTGCCATGATCTTCCTTTCGCAAAGGGCTGGATTCGCCTGCCATTTTCAGGTCAATTCAGGGCAAACCGCAAGGAGCCTTCCATGACACCGCTTTTCATCCAGATCCGCTGCAAACCCGGCACCACCTACGAGGTCGCCTCAGAAATCGTGCTGCGCGAAATCCATTCCGAACTGTATTCCACCAGCGGCGACTATGACCTGATGGTCAAACTCTACATCCCCGAGGGTGAGGATGTGGGCAAATACATCAACGAAAATCTGGCCAATATCGAAAACATCGAACGCACATTGACGACACTGACGTTTAAGGCGTTTTGAGATGGGGCGGGCAGCTGTCTCAATCCAGACACCTAGCTGCGAAGGCTTTTCGGCAGCTAAGCGGACAAAGTGACCTTGTGCAGACGCAGCTATTGCTGGCGCAGCATCCTTTCACAGGAGCGGCACAATTTTGGCTGCAGTGCAAAACGTCTCGCTATACCGGTCGTTCACGGGCGCCGATTTCTCTCGATCCGATACCGTCCACCCGCGCCAGAAAGCGTCGTCCCATTGGACCAGAGACCGACGATGCACTAACAATCGAACCGGACCACCCGATGGGGGTACGCCAAGTGTCTTTGAGTTCATTTCCCTATATGCCACATTAGGCTTGGTTTTAGATTGCAAGCAGTGGAATCTCAGTAGTGTCCATCATCCGCCGATTTTGGCTGGTAGCCGTCGTTCTTGGCTTCATTTTTTGGATGGGCACAACGTCCTACAGCGGGTCCTCGTTTCGGAGCGACATTCAAGCCGCATACGCTGACAATCAGTTCGGCGGCTTAAGCCATGACGAAACTGCCGCACTAACACAAATGATCGAACGGAGCCTCATCGCTGCAGAGATGGACATCCGCTTCCGGGTAAACGAACCTATACGAGCAAATCGTCTCGATATTTTGACATTCAAAGATGGCCTAACAAACTACCCACGTCTCGCAGCTTTGAGACCGGGAAATGCAGCCTATGATCCTCATCTCGACATCATTTTTCTAGATGTCGAACAGGTAAAAGCAGCGTTCAGTAGTTCCGATAACGATCCATTCGCTGACGCTGGACAAATGTTTCTGGTTATGACGATCCTTCATGAGTTGGGGCACCGCAAATTCGACGGTGGCGCATTTGGTACTTTGAAACTCATCACTGGCGGAGCCAGTATAAGCGAACGTAACGCTGATGCTTTCGCTCATCGTATCATGGCGAGATGGATCCAAGAGGATACTCATCCGTTTTCGGATATCTGGGGCACCGGTTCTGAAACGGCAGCTATCTTTGCATTGCATGCCCTAGGAACAGTATCGTCCCGGGCTCAAACGCAATCCGATTTCGGGAGTTACTACACCAGTGACTCCCACGCACATCTCATTGATCGTTTGTCCAATTTTCTTGAAGAGCTTTCCTTGGTGGCACCGAATGACAGTGAAACCGGTCGAGAAATCAATTTCTTAAAGAGCGTCGTTGGGGCCGCTGGCAATTCTGAGAGTGTCCTGTGTGAGCTCCGGACTGGATCTCCTATCAGATACTTTTCTTGGTCAAACGACGGTCTCTGGATTGTGTCGGACGACGCTGTTTACAGCATCGCAACGTCAACAATTCGCGCGGCCGCCGAGAGTTCTGACTATTGCTATGTGCGCCTTGAAGCTGAGGTCGATCATCCCGTCCCCCCACCAGGCGTGGTGGCAGGCACATTTGATTCGCATGGCGCAAGTCTCGTTCTCACAGAAAACGGACAGATTTGGGAGCGAGAAAACGATTATTGGGTGCCCACGTTGGATACCAAAGAGAGTTTTTGGCACCTTCCGACCACTGGTCCAGTATCGAACCCGACCATTCACAGTCGCGACGCAACAAGTGCCTCGGTTTGGCATAGCAACTCCAACAAGATCATTCATCTTGGCCCGTCAGGAGCGACAGAGTTCGATTTGACGGAGCAGTTGGGAACTCTGGGAACTGGGTACGTAAGGATCGACTGGGTTCTTGTTGCTGCCGATCAAGACGGCTTTGTTTTAGCACCATCAAACGTAACTGCGGATAACGGAGACGATGCCATTTCTTTGATCAGGGTATCTTGCCGTGCCGTATGTGACGAACTCGTGGAGCTTCAGTTTTCCATTGAGGGCCTACCCAGTGGTTGGTTCAACGTCGCCGCGTCGTCTGACGCGATGGACACCTTTTTGACAACCTCCCATACGCAAATTGGCTCTGTGCAGGACATGGAGCTTTGGCGCATTCGCAGCAATGCGCCACCTGTTCGGATCGCGAAGTCTCCCCTTTTTCAGAAGGAGGCGAGCGATGCGGATCTCATATTCTACGAAAGGTTTTATCAGTCGCTCTTTCGCTGGGGTTTGGTGACCCCATCACATGTTTTTATCAACTACGTCGGTGGCGATCCTGTGTTGGAAATAGACACCCAGACCGGCGCAGTTGGAAGACCATTTCTACAATCAGATCTGTTCAGCTATAATGATGAAGAGGGCCTTTTGGCGTTGTCCGACCGGACAACAGCAAACATTGAAAATGAAGCATTTTCTATAATGGTCATCGAGTGAGAATAGGGGATTAGGAAAAATGAGAAAGAGCTATGGTGCCGTTTTGGGCCTCGCCATCGGTACTCTGGGATACTTCTTAGTGGGCAATTTCGAGGTCGGGCTGCTTGGCAACTTTGAATCAAGTGGCCTCGACGGACCGTTGCGAGCGATCCTTGGACTTGCGTTAACAATTGTGGGCGCAATTCTCGGAGCTGCGTACCGAGCATTGGTCGAGCTGAAGGCATCGGGTGTCGGTAGAATTGAGAACTTCCGCCAGTTGTTATCGGACATTTTCCGATCCGTAGACCTTTGGATATCGCTCGCCGTGTCACCAATGGTATTCGCGTTGCTGTTGTCCTCTACGGATGGAGTTGCCACGCCTGGCTTCATTCTTATTGCGCTGCAAAACGGCTTCTTCTGCCAAGCAATAGTTGAGCGCATGCGCCAACAGGTGACGGCAGAGGGTTAGATGCATTGATAGTCACAAATATGCGTATTCTTATCGAAGCCCCATTGGCAGACGTGACCCAAACCTTGTCTGAGAGCCTTTCTTCCGACGAGCTGTCTGCATTGCAGGTTTCTGAACCGCGTCGTGATCCGTTTGCGCCGCAGTCTCAGGGGGACCTTCCTACCCTGCAAACCGTCGTGGAGTTTGCCGCCGGTGCGATTGCAGGAGGAATTCTGCATGATGGCGCTAAAGCACTTGTCGCGAAAGTCGGCAAAGTCCTAAAGGCGCGCTACGGTGAGAAAGCGAGCGTTGAAGACGACGATGGCGAAGACGACCCGGATGGAACAACGTAGTCCATTTGACGCGCTCCCGATCGGGTCGCGCCCTTCTTTTGCATCCTTTTGGCCCGACACACGATTTGTCGAAATGCGCTCACATGATGGATACTTCGCGCGGTTGCTGAACCGGACGCCAACCAACGACGATGAACATTTGCTGATGGTTGGTGGTTCCATCGTCCATCATGAGCGGGTCCATTGGCAAATCGCCCATAGCCTGACCTGGGGTATTTTGCGATCTGCCAGCGTGTCGCTTCGCACGACCCTTGCATCACTCTTCTTTAGAAACCTTGACCGCGATGCACTGCTGCAAGAGCTAAAGAAACAGGCTTCTGGAAGCGCCCCGATCTCAATGGACAGCGAGTTCGATATTTGTATTTCGGATACTTGGTCTGCGACGACCCATACTGTTGCGGAGCATTCCTGGATACTGACAATGCTCCCGTACGCGTTTGACTATGGGGGTATTAATCTCACGAGGCCACCCGACTTCATGTTGGGCATCATGTCCCAGTATCTAGGTGGTGCTTTCGATCCCGTCGAGGTTGCCTTTGGCGACGATGATGCAGTGTTTCAAAGTCGTGTCCGAGGCTTTCGTAACCCGAAAGCAGTTGAAGACTGGAGCAATAGTACAACTCACGAAGTTCCGGCAATGGCGGTTGAAGAATGTCTCGCAGTTTCTGCTCAACTGATCTATCTTGAGCATATCGACTGCAAAACCGAGGATGAACGCCGTCTCGTAGGGCACTTTGCGGATAACATTATTGACGGTGTATTTGGTGCCGACGCCGGACACTATCCGATATGCTTTACTATGGCGCAAAGGGTGTCTGGTCTTCCGCTCGCCGACATAAACCTGAGGGTTTTGGGCCTCATTTGTGAATTGGCGCTGGACCCTCCGCTCCCATTCGATCTAGGAGGAGACGCCAAAGACTATACGCTTCACGCGCTGCATCCAGGCGTTCGCTTCCGCGTACTGTTGGATGCTGCCTTAGGTTCCAGAATCCTAACGATAAACGCGTCGACGTCTGGGTCAGACCTTCAGAACTATGCGGAAGAATTGCTCAAAGCGGCGGGTATGACACGCGCACAGCACAGTGATGTCAGCTCTTGGCTCGCCACATATGACGAAGACACAACCCAATGGCCTTCCCAGGAATTGGGATGGCATCATGCGCGCACAGCACTGCTCGGACGACAAGAGATAGTGCGAATGCCAGGCGTCTTGCAGGACATGTTTTTGAGTGGCGGTTCACCAGAACAAAATGATTTTTATGATTTGCCCTTCGTTCTGCTTGATGGGGAAATTCAGCTTCAGGACCCGCTGTCGGAAGATGAAGCGCGTTTGGCGGGACAACAAGTGTTGAATGCGCATGTCTCGCGAATGACGGATCAGTTGGCTTTTCGGTCAGGACCCTTACAGCCAATCGGTTTACCCTCGAACGACAACGAACTTTTTGGTGTTTTCGCAGAAAGAGCTCACGAGGTTTTGGAAGCCGCCTTTGGGGTACCGGTGCCCAAACAAACGTTCAGGCGAGCGCACAAAACGTAGCTGCTTCTCGTTCCCAGCTAGCGCACAGTCTCTGGCTTTGTCTGCGCGCTCAATCAACGCGGAGCGATCGCATGAAAATGCGATGTTATGAGTTTCCTCGCATCGCGATGCGAAAGACTCTTAATGGTGGCGGCAAGCTTTTCAGCGGCGACCGCACCAGCACCAGCCAAGCGTGACTGGCATAGGTGTCGCGGCACTTGCGTCTTCAGACTATCAGTTAGAGCTTGAGATGATCGTTCGATTGCCTTGAACTGCGCGCCAAAGCCGACTCTCGTCTTGGGGAGTGAAGGCTAGCTTTTCCCGCGCCTCGTAAATTGCCATTGCAGCTGTCGCTGCGCGATGAGCGAATGGCAGCGATCTCCGCTGCCGCGCGGCGTCATCGACTGAGCATCTGCGGAAAATTTCGTGCTGCGAGCCCGCGCAGCGAGAAAACGCAATGTCTGCCATGGGCTCTTCTCGCTCTTTCGTTGCATGACGTGCGAAGAGCCGCTTCTCCGACATTTGCGAGCCCGGTGAGATCAGAGGAGCAAATGCTAATCGCCCTAAGCACTCACAGAGGGATAGCTGATCGGGCTGATCCCAAACCCGGCAAATATCTTCTCGCTCCTCAAACAATTCCCCTTTCCCCCTTGGCGCATCCCCACCGTGGGCTTACAAACGGTCTTTCACAGTCAAGGAGTCGCCCGTGGATCAGACCGTTGCCCGCATCAATCAGACCATTGCCACTGACATCCGCGCCCAGCCCAGACAGGTGCAGGCCGCCGTTGAGCTGCTCGATGGCGGGGCCACGGTTCCCTTTGTCGCCCGCTACCGCAAAGAGGTGACAGGCGGGCTGGATGACACGCAGTTGCGGACCCTCGCGGATCGCCTGACCTATCTGCGTGAAATGGAAGCCCGCCGCGCCAGCATTCTGGAAAGCATCAAATCGCAGGACAAGCTGACCGATGCTTTGGCAAAGGCCATCGCCGGGGCAGACACCAAGGCGGCGCTGGAAGATATCTATCTGCCCTACAAACCCAAGCGCCGCACCAAGGCGATGATCGCGCGCGAACGTGGGCTGGATAAACTGCTGGACGGCATCCGCAGCAACCGCAATGCCGATCCCAAGGCACTGGCAGAGGGCTTTGTCAAAGATGAGGTCGCCACTGTCAAAGACGCTCTGAACGGCGCGCGGGATATTCTGGCCGAAGAACTGACAGAAAACGCAGATCTCTTGGGCAAGCTGCGTGATTTCATGTCGCGCGAGGCGGTGATCTCGGCCAGGGTTCAGACCGGCAAGGAACAGGAAGGGGCAAAGTTCAGCGACTATTTCGACCATTCCGAGGCTCTGGCCAATATCCCCTCACACCGTGCGCTGGCACTGCTGCGCGCCGCCAAAGAAGAAATCGTCACCCTTGAAATCGCCCCCGACGAAGACGGCGTGATCCGCACCACCGGCATGGTGGCGCAGGCTATTGGTATCCCCGGCGATGGTCCGGGCGACACATGGCTGCGCGATGTGGCGGGCTGGACATGGCGGATCAAGCTGTCACTGTCGATGTATGTGGATATGCTGTCGGAACTGCGCCGCCGTGCCCATGAAGAGGCCATCACCGTTTTTGCCCGCAATCTGAAAGACCTGCTGCTGGCCGCCCCTGCGGGCAACCGCGCCACGCTGGGGCTTGATCCCGGTATCCGCACCGGGGTGAAAGCCGCCGTGGTGGATCACACCGGCAAGGTTCTGGAAACCGCAACGCTTTACCCGTTCCAGCCGAAAATGGATGTGCGCGGTTCTGAGGCCAAGATCATCGAGATGATCCGCCGTCATGGTGTGGAACTGGTCGCCATCGGCAATGGCACCGCCAGTCGCGAAACCGAACGGCTGGTGGGCGATACGCTGAAACTGCTGCCCAAAGACACCAAAGCCCCGACCAAAGTGGTGGTCTCTGAGGCGGGGGCCTCGGTCTATTCGGCCTCGGAACTGGCGGCGCAGGAATTCCCCGATCTGGATGTTTCGCTGCGCGGGGCCGTCTCGATTGCCCGTCGCCTGCAGGATCCGCTGGCGGAACTGGTGAAGATCGAACCAAAATCCATCGGTGTTGGCCAGTACCAGCACGATGTGGATCAGCGCCGTCTGGCCCAGACCCTTGAGGCCGTGGTCGAAGACGCGGTGAACGCGGTTGGCGTGGATCTCAACACCGCCTCTGCCCCCCTGCTTGCGCATGTGGCCGGGCTGGGGCCGTCTCTGGCGCAATCCATTGTCAGCCACCGCAACAGCAATGGCGCCTTTCCATCGCGTAAATCCCTGCTGAAAGTTTCGGGCCTTGGCCCCAAAGCCTTTGAACAATGCGCGGGCTTCCTGCGGATCCGCGACGGCGAAGAGGCGCTGGATGCCTCATCGGTGCACCCCGAAGCCTACGGCGTTGCCCGCAAGATCGTCGCCGCCTGTGGCCGCGATATCCGGGCGATCATGGGGCAGTCGGATGCATTGAAAGGGCTTCGGGCGCAGGATTTTGTGGATGAAACCTTTGGTCTGCCCACCGTGCGAGATATTCTGTCCGAGCTGGAAAAACCGGGCCGCGATCCGCGCCCAAGCTTCAAGACAGCAACCTTTACCGATGGTGTCGAAGAGATCAAAGATCTCAAACCCGGCATGGTTCTGGAAGGCACTGTCACCAATGTTGCGGCCTTTGGGGCCTTTGTCGATGTGGGTGTGCATCAGGATGGGCTGGTGCATGTCAGCCAACTGGCCGACCGCTTTGTCAAAGACCCACATGAGGTGGTGAAAACTGGTGATGTGGTCAAAGTCACCGTGACCGAAGTCGACATTTCCCGCAAACGTATCGGCCTGTCGATGCGCAAGGATGGCGGGGCCTCGGCCAAGGCGCAGCGCAATGAGCGCGGCCCATCGCGTGAAAAACCCATGCGCGGTGGCAAACAAAGCTTTGGGCCGAAATCTGCGCACAAGGGTGGCAAGGGCAATGACAGAAACAATGACACTGGGGCCTTGGGCGCCGCGCTGATGAACGCGATGAAAAAGCGCTGACCGCCCACCCAGCATCATTCAGAAACCAGAAACTGCACTTTCCTTTCTGTCACCAAGTCGGCAAAGCCGATTTGCCCCCGACCCTCCCCATGGGCGGGGGCTTTTCCCCCACCCGCGGTCAGGGACTGGTCTCAGTGAGCGAAAGCGAACGGGTCGAAAAACTTCGTTTCATATGAATTTCTTATTGCGCCAGATCGCAGCGGTTGCCAGCGGTCAGGGCGCGGTCGGCGTTTTCAATCGCAATCCGAAAGCCAAAAGACCGGCTGGCCGCATCAATCACCGGGTCAATCGCCGTGACGGTGCCGCTGCGGACCAGATCGGTGTTCTCGGAACTGACCTGCCAGCTTTGCCCCAGCTCGATCTGACCATAATCCCGCGCAGGCGCCAGCACCTCGGCGTGTAGCACCTGCACTGAAACCAGTTCAAACAGCGGCCGCCCGGTGCTGGCCAACTCGCCCATATCGGTCAGACGTTCAACCACAACCGCGTCTTCGGGGGCGCGGATCACCCGCAGCTCCAGGGCAGCCAGCGCCGATTGCACCTGCAACCCGGCGCTCAGCCTGGCATCTTCCGCTTCGCGCAATTCGGCCTGTGCCACAAACATCTGCGTGCGCATCTCTTCCAGCTGGTTTCTGGCGGCCACACCACGTTTGGAAAGATCTTCGGCCTGTTCAAACATCTTGGTCGCAAGTTCCAGCTGCGCCTTGCGGCTTTCGATCACTGCCTGACTGTCCGCATTAAACTGCGCCGTGGCCAGCTGGGCCTCTTCCATACGGGCATCAATACGCAGCAGCACATCGCCTTTGGCGACCTGATCGCCCCGTTCCACCGGCACCTCTTGGACGATGCCCTGCACCGGCGAGCCAATGGAAAACGCCCGGCTGGGTTCCAGCAGGCAGGAAATCACATCCAAAGCCGCGCCCTGCACCGGCCAGGCCATCACAGCCGCAACAATTCCCATGCGCCAGATCATTCCAGCCCCCCTGCAAATGCAATCATATCATCCAAGCCCTCTTCCATGCGGTTCAGATCTGCGCGCTGTTTGCGGTGCTGATCTTCGATCCGCGCCTGCGCCCGGTCAAAATCCCGCACCCCCGGATTGCGCGGTGGGGTCTGCCCCAAAATAGCATCATCCGCTGCCAGAAAGGTCTCAACATAGCCGGGTGCCCCCTGACGCCCGCAACGGCCTATCAGCTGCCGATCCACCCGCGCGGAATCGTGGCGCTCTGTCATAAGCACCACAAGGCCCCCTGCCGCTTTTGACTGATCATCCAGGGCAATATCCGTGCCACGCCCGGCCATATTGGTGGCAATCGTCACCCGCCCCGACTGACCTGCACGCCCGACAATATCTGCTTCGCCTGCGTCATGGCGGGCCGAAAGCACCTCGTGCGCAAGCCCGATCTCCTGCAAGGCCTCCGAGGCCGCCTCGGCCGCCCCGACCGAGCGTGTTCCGATCAGCACCGGCTGGCCAGACCCGCGTATCTTTTCTGCCGCCTGCGCCACAGCCTGCCACTTGCCTGCGGCATCCGGCAGGATCCGCACCGGGCCAATTCTGCGCTGTGGCTTGCGGTGTGTCGGCACAGGCATCACCGCCAGATCATAGATTTCTTTCAGCTCTCGCCGCGCTTCGATCAAAGTGCCAGACAGTCCGGACAAACGCCGATAGCGGCGGAAAAACCGCTGAAACGTCAACCGCCCCAGCGTGACTTTTTCTTCGGAAGGGTCCAGCCCCTCTTTGATTTCCACCATCTGATGCAACCCATCCGACCAACTGCGATCCGCCATGATCCGGCCGGTGTTTTCATCCACGATTTCAACCTTATCGTCGCGCAGGATATATTGTTCGTCGCGCTCAAGCACATGTAGCGCATACAGCGCGCGTTCCGCCAGTTCTTCGGCGCGGCGCGTACCTGCCCAGACGCCCCCCAACAGATCTGCCGCGTCGCGCACGCGCTGTTTGCCAACTTCGGTCAATTCAACCGGGCGCTTGCCCTTGGGATCAATGGCGACATCCGCGCCAATTGCCAGATCCGACGCGATATCCACCGCCTGCTGCGCCATACGCGCCAGTTTATCATCGCCCCCCGGGGCGGAAATCACCAGCGGTGTGCGCGCCTCGTCGATCATCACCGAATCTGCCTCGTCGATAATCGCGCTCCATAATCCGCGCTGGATCGGGGGCTGCGATGTGCCGCTGGCCAAACCCAGTTTTAATGTCAGCGCCGAGGCATCGCCATATTCGATCCGGTCACGCAGGTGATCAAAAGCCACCTCTTTTGATGCGGCATAGACAATATCACAGGCATATTCCTGACGGCGGTCAGGCGGCTCCATATCCGGATCAATGCCACCTGCGGTCAATCCAAGACGGGTAAAGAGCGCGCGGTTCAGATCCAGATCGCGCAGCGCCAGATATTCATTGGCGGTAATCACATGCACGGGCCAGCCCGCCGCCGCCTGCAAGGCCGCCCCCATGGCGGTGACCAATGTCTTGCCTTCGCCCGTGGCCATTTCCACCGCTGTCCGGCTGGCCAGCGACAGCGCCGCCAGCATCTGCACCGGATAGGCTGTCATCCCGGTTTCGCGCGCCACATGTTCGCGCAGCACCGCCAGCCGATGCGCGCGCCCCAGCAGCGTCAGACGCCCAGCCGCCTCTTGCCGCGACAGGCTGTGCCAGCGCGCAAGCAGGGTGTCATCCGTCTGATCTGCCACCCAACGCGCCTGACGCAGTGCCAGCCGCGTGGTTGCCCAGCCGCTCAGCTTGCGGGCCTGTGTAGCCAGCGGTGCTGCCCAGCCACGCAGGGCAGCCTCGGCGTCGAAACCTTCTTTGGGCCCCCGCTCGGTGCCGTCAATTTCCGGCATGGGCGGCAGCAGCCTTGGGATATGTGTGCTGTGATCCGACATCACACCGCAAGCCGCGACAGGAAGATCTGCCGCACCGCCCGCCACAGGCGCGGTGCCAGCGGCGAGGCCCCATGGTCAAAACGCACCCAGACCCGCGCGCCCACCGCTGTCTGGCTAAGCGTCATGGTCGTGATCACATCCGCCGCATGAAAGGCCTGCACCGCGCGCAGCCCTTCGCGGTCAGAGGGATCCAGCGTGAATGGCCCACCAGACGAGGCCGCCAGCGCAGGGGCAAACAGCACCCGCGTGGATTTCGGTGCGATGCGCAAAGTTTCCCCGGCAAAGGGCGCAAACCCCTGCCCCGGGTGACGGATCTGCACCGCCGCCGGAGACAGCCGCACCAGATCAATGCGATCTGCGGGAACGGCCACCTGCAATTCAACCGGGTCATCCGCGCGCAGGATCACCCCCAGTTCGGTGCCCTTGGCCACGCGACGCCCCGGCAGCATCCCGTCTGAACGCGCCACAACAATCCCCGAGGCCCTGGCGCTTAGATCCAGCGCCCCCAGATCATCGCGCACAGTGGTAATCTCTTCGCGCAGGTAGCCACTTTCGGCGCGTTCTGCCGCCGCGCGCGCGGCACCATCTTCGCTGGCTTCATGCGCCGCAAGCCGTGACAGCGATGCCTCCAGCTGCGCCTCAAGCACCGCCAGTTCGACGCGCAGCAAAGGCGCATCCAGATGGGCCACATCCGCACCCTGCGAAACCGCTTCGCCCGCAGGCACCTGAATATCGGTAAAAACAGCTTCGGCGGCGGCAATCAGCGGGGCATCCTGCGGGCGCTGCACAATGCCAGCCGCGACAGTGCCATGGGGCACAGGCACAAAAAACAGCAGTGCCAAAGGCAGCCCCAACAGCACCCCGGTGACAAAAACGGCCCGCCAGCGATGCTCTTTGATCCTTGGGCCGGTGCTGACCTCCCAGAGGGCTTTAATCAGCGGCAAAATAAAGGTGGTGGTGATCGACCAGGCCGCCAGCGCCAGCCCGATGACCGGATAGCTAGAGGCCACAAAAAGCGCGATAGTCAGGGTCAGGAACACCCGATAGGCATAAGACGCAGGGTGATAAAATGCGAACCAGACCGCCTCACGCAGAGAGCGGGCCGGGTTTTCCCAAGTGTCGATACCAAAGCCAAAGCGATGCACCAACCAGCCCCACCATTTCTGTGATCTGGGGGCAAGGTTTTGCACTTCGATCAGATCGGACAGGATAAAATAGGCATCAAAGCGCAAGAGCGGATTGCCATTGAACAAAAAGGTCGACACGCCCGCCACCAGCAACGTGTTAAAGGCAATGGCAGACACAATCCCGGTTTCGGCCCCCGTCCAGATCAGCATGGCCAGCGCGGCCAACAGCGCTTCGGCCATCATGCCCGCCGCCGCAACGATCACCCGTGCCCGTTTCGACACGAAGGCCGATGAGGCCGAGGCATCGACAAAAGGGGCCGGCAGGAAGACCAGAAACATAATGCCAAATTCCCGCACCGAGCCCCCCCAGTGCCGCACCGCCCAGCCATGGGCCATTTCGTGCAGGGCTTTGGCCACGGGAAAGACCAGCGCGGCAATCAGCAGGTTATCCGCCGCCAGCGCCTGATCTGCGATGGTGTTCGACAGCCTTTCCCAATGCTGGCCCACCTGCGTGCCCAGCCAGACCATCACCGTCAGCCAAAAAGCAAAGCCCACCCAGCCAAAAATCGGCCGCACATAGGGGTATGTGGCTTCGATCAGATCATGGGGATCAAACAACGGGATGCGCAGAAACAGCGGGTTCTTGAAATACCCCTGCGTGGCCTGTCGCCGCTGTTTGCGGGCGCGCCGGGCATATTCCGCCATGGACGGGCGCGTGCCGGAATTCAGCGCATCCGCCTGATGCAACTGTCCCAGCAGACGGATGGTTTCATCCTGTCCGGGGGCATCATCGCCAAAGCGCTCAAGCACCTTTTCCCAGATCGCATTCAGCGAGGTCCGCCCATCCAGCGCACCGACAATCGCATAAGATGCCTCATCCAAGCGGAACTGTTTGTTGCTTTCAGGCGCAGCCAGAACATGCCAGATCTCGCCGCCTTCTTCGCGGCGCGACAGGGTGACGGACGGGCGCAACCGGGGTTTCAATTCACCCAGCTTGTACCAATAGGGCGAAAACAGCGGGGCTGAGGCGGTGCTCATGGCCACCAGCTCCAAAGGCGCAGGCGCAGTTTTTCGATCAATGGCACAGCCCAGCCTTTGACCCAGAGATCGTGATCAACGTCGATTTTGGCGACACCTTCCATACCAAGCGTCAGATCCGGCAGGGTGTCACCGCGCAACTGGGCCGTGGCGACAAAACTGTTCACCCCCTCTCGGGCCTCGGTCAGAGGGGTCACGCGGGTGACTTGGAAATCCTGCGGCGTGTCCGGGAACGCGGCCAGCCGCAGCTGCCCGCTTTGCCCCACCTGCACACGGTCAATTTCGGCGTCGGGCACATACAGTCGGATCGACAGATCCTGTAGGGGCGCGATCTGCATCAGCTCTTCGCCCCGGCCCACAGGCGCACCGATTTTACCAGTGGTCTGATCCAGCGCCACAAAGCCATCAAACGGCGCACGCATGCGCCCGGCCTCAAGCTGGGCGGCGTTCAGATCCAGCCGCGCGGAAATTTCAGAGATTTCAGCAGAAAGCACCGACAACCGCCCGCGATCGCGTTCTGACACGGCGGCATCGCGCTCGATCTCTTTTTGGCTGCGGGTGGCTTCCAGTCGCAGCTTTTCAAGGGTCAGGTCGCGTTCATCCAGCGTCAGCAGCACCTGCCCCGCCTTCACCTGATCACCTGCCAGCGCCAGCCGATCCGTCAAAAATCCATCAAATGGGGCAGAAATCAGCACCCGCTGTTCCGATTGCAACACAGCATCCGAGGTCACGCGGATGGTGGATTTATACGTGCCCAGAAAAACGCCAACACCAATCAGCGCCAGCGCCAGCAGTTTCCACCCCAGCGCAGCGGGCCCCAGCAGATAACCCAGCCCGTCCACCAGACCATCCCAGATCCGGCGCGGTAGCCAGCGATCTTCGCGGCGTTTCATATCCAGCAAGGGCGCGAGGGCCGCCCCGGCAATATCCAAGGTCTGTACCGCCGTGGGCGCATCTTCGGCAAAGGCAAATTCTGCTACCAAAGCGCCCCAGGGCCGGGCCGCATCGCCAAAGGGCACCACGGCAACGCCTGCCGCGCCGCTATGGCTGGCCAGCGCCGCAAGGCTGGCCTTGGTCGCGCCCTCGGTGTTGGGGGCCGCATTGGGCCAGCTGAGCGGCAGCGCCTGATCCAGTGCCTCATCCGCTGCTGTGGCCAGAAAATCCGTGGTTTCCGAGCGGCGTTTGACATCCGCCGCATGGGAAAGCCCCTCAACCTTCGCACGCCTGCGCGCCTTGCGGGTCACCGCCACACGTTCGGCCCCCAGGATCTGCGCCAATTCGGTGGCCGCACGCTGCGCCGCATCGCGGTAGCTGCGCCCTTCAAGGGCACGGGCCATCAATCCCAGAGCGGCAGCGGATTGCGGCACACCTGCGGTATCCTGCGCCGGGATCTGCTGCACCAGCCAGGCTTCGACCTTGCCCATGGCGGTGGTCATCACCCGCAGCGCCTGCTGCGCCGCTTCGCCATCCGCCGTCGAAATCTCGGCTACGGCCACGGCGGCGATACCATCCAGCCGCACCGCTGCGCCAACAACATATTTCTCGGCCGACAGCGCGCTTAGCACCGGACGACCCTTTTCCGCCAGCCGCGAGGCGGCGTTTTTCATCTGTTCAGAAACACTGCCCTTGGCGGGCAAAGCCCCGCGCAGTTTCAAGACCCCGTCATCGCCCCGGATCAGCAGGACACCACAGGCGGGGTTGGGTAAAATAGAGAAAAGCTCTGCCACCCAGAGGGCGGCAAAGCTGTCAACATCCAGCCGCGCAGTCGCGCCGGTCTGGATGGTCGGTTCAGAAGTCCAGTTTGCCAAACCGCTCTTCATATTCCTTGACGCGGCGATCCAGCAGGATCGACAGGCGCTTGGCTGCGAAAGGTGTCAGAACGATACGATCCGACAGGTTGACCACCAGCTCTTCCGAGTTCATGGCGTTCCAAGTTTCATTGGTGCCGAAAAGCAAAGTCATTTCTTCGCGGGTCGAAAACACATTGACCACATTGGCAAAGGAACTGCTCATATTGTCGTCTTTCCAGACCACACGGGTCGGGCCGGCTGCGCCTTGTGGCGGCATGCCTTCTGTTGCCTCGGCCTGTGCTTGTTCGTCTGCAGACTTGTCTTTGGTTGCCATTAAAGAAACCCCCTGTTCTTGATATATTTCAGTAGATTAGTTCCAAACAATCTCAGCTGGATTTTGCGCATGCGATCCGCCGATATCAACCCCATTTTCCACCGGATCGGTGTCATCATCCAGAATTGTACCGGTGACAGACAGCTTGAAGCCGCCTGTGGCCAACTGAGCCCCCCTTACGCCAAACACCTCCAGCATCAGCGATTCATGATCTTCTTCTAAGAGATCCCGGATCAACGGAACGTCAATGCTGGTGCTGGTGCGACCCGCCGGGATGATCACCATGCCCGAGGCCACCGGGGTGTAATCCACACCCGCAACTGCGCCACCCATGGGCAGGACATTAAAGAACATCTCGACCGGCTCAACCGTGGGCGCGCTAAGCGCGATGGTGAAGGTCATGACACCCTCGCTTTCGCGGGCAGTGGCCGGTGCTACAGAAAGCTGCGGCTGGTTCGCCACTGGCACAACCGGAGCCGGAGCCGCGGGCATGTCGATGGTAAAGCCAATGACCTGCTCAGTGCTGCTGTTTTCATCGTCGGTCGCCCGAACGGTGAACTGCAACGGCGCCGGGTCGCTTAGCGCATTGGCGGTCCAGCTCAGGACACCAGTCTGGCTGTCCAGCGTTGCGCCAACCGGCCCAGAGACCAGATCCAACACCACATCACCGCCATCAGGATCAACCGCATAGGGGCTGAGATCCAGTACGATGCTGTCACCTGCTTCATGAGTCTGTGCCGGGATCGCCGACCAGATCGGCGCGGCATTGGCCGCAACCACAACGGTCTGCACCGCTGCCGCAGAGCGACGACCATGTTCATCCACAGCCACCACACGCACAGAGCGTTCCGCATGGGGTTGTGTAAAGACATGGGTCGCACTGCTTTGCGAACCATCAACACGGCTCAGGGTGCCATCCCCCCAGTTGATGAGGAAGTGGCTGATCGCATCCCCTTCGACATCACTGGCACTGAGGGACAACGCATAGCTGCCGCCCTGGATCGCGCTATCCGCACCGTTGGCCTGTGCAACGGGTGCCGGGCTCAGGGTGCGAATGGTGATGGTTTTGCTCAGCCCAACAGCAACACCGCTGGAATTCAGGCGCTGCAATTCGAAGGTCACGCTAGCCGCAGCGTCGAGCGGAACATCCCAGCGCAGCACACCATCATCCCCGACAGTCAGACCCGCAGGCGCATTGGTCACCTGCATCGATCCGTTGCGTGGCACCGCCCCAATCAATGGCTCAAGGTGCATTACAGCCATCTCACCGCGCGGCAGTGAAACCAGATCAACAGCCGAGAAGCTGGCCGTCAGCCTGTGACCGCGCGATTTGATGCCATGGCTGTCAATCGCCTGAACCCGGATGCTGTGATTGCCCCCCAGATCATACTGATGGGTCAGGGGCTGATCTGCCGCGATGGTTTCTACCACCCCATCGCCCCAGGTGATTTCATAGGCAACGATATCGCGCGCATTGCCCGCATCGACCTGTGGCACCAGAGTGGCGGTTTTTGTGGCCGCATCGGTGGTGTTCAAGGTGAAATCGACCACAGGCGCGGTGCGGTTCAGCCTGATACCAAAGGTACGCACCGCAGTTTTGCTAACTGCCGCATCATCCACAGCCGCCACCTGTACCACGGCATTTCTGCCGTAGAAATCGCTGCTGGCGGTCCAGGTGAACAGCCCTGTCACCGGATCAATCACCGCCCCTTCAGGCGCTGACAGCAGGTGATAGGTGATGCCATCCCCATTTGGATCGCTGGCGAAGGCCGATAGATCAATGCTCAGCTCAGCGCCCAGCTCGCCGGTCTGGGTCGAGATACCCTGCCATCTTGGGGCCTGATTGGACGATGGCTGTGGCTGTTCAGCGCTGACATTAAAGTTCACCTGAACAAGACGGCTGACCGCACCTGCAGCATTGTCATCGCTGACCCGGATGTAAGAGCGCAGCTTGCCGGTGGCATGGGCTGCAACATCCCATGTGATCACGCCGGTAGTGGCGTCAATCGACATACCCTCTGGACCGGACTGAACCGCAAAGCTCAGGGTGTCCCCTTCCAGATCGCGGACATAGGCCGACAGATCAAAGGTTGTGGTTTCCCCAGCCTGCACACCCATGGTGGGCACATAGGCCATCTGGATCGCCGAGTTGGCATTATCAAGCACACGCAACCCTCTGATCTTGGCTGTGCTGCGCCCGCTGTCGGCGTCATAGGCCTGAACCGTGATCGTCGCATTTTGGCGCGATTCATAGGTATGGGTGACTTCGGTGACGCTGCCCGCAACGATCTCGGATGCGCCATCGCCCCATGCAATACGCCAGTAGGCAATGGGATCACCATCCGGATCATCCGCGTTCAGAGTCAGCACATAGGGCTGGTTCACCTGAACGGTGCTGTCCCCTTCCAGAGTAACCACCGGATCCGGGTTCACACGGCGGATGCGCAGACGATCATCATAAAGCACCGCCCCATCGCTATCGCGGGTAATGGTCACCTGCGGCAGCATCCAGGCTGACCGGCCTCTCTCTGGCACATCCCATGTGATCAGGCCCGTCGCCGCATCAATCACCATGCCCGAAGGTTCGCGATCAATGCTGTAAGTCAGGCTTTCACCCGGCTGCGGTGCGATCAATGTCGACGCATCCAGCGAGAAATCTGTGCCCTGAACCGCGCGGATCGTCGTATCCGCCGGATCCGTGATGTCGATCGCCTGATAGATCAGATCTGTCGCAAGACCATCCGTATCATAGGCGGTAACACGCACACCAAAGCTGCCCTCGTTCAGGAACACATGGCTAAAGCTGGCCACGTCGCCATTGTAGGTATCAGAAGAACCATCCCCCCAGAACACACGCCAGCGATCAATGCCATCCGCATCTGTCGCCGAACTATCCGGCGTCAATGTCACAGCCTGACCGATCTGACCGCTTTGCGGAATAGCCACGGACACCTCGGGCGGCACGCGATCCACGATGACATCAAAGCGCAGCGTGGCCTGCAGCGATGTATCCGCCGCATTGACCGCCCGCACCGTGACACGGTGGGTGCCGTCATCATCGGTATCGGTCTGCCAGCTCAGCAGGCCAGTATTGGCGTCCACGCTCAGACCATCCGGACCAGAGAGCAACTGATAGCTCATACCCGTGCTGTCCTCCAGGAACTGATCAAGGGCCAGGCTCAGCGCCTCTCCTTCGTTCAGAGTCTCCGGGAAGACCGGGGCCCAGACCGGCGCGATATTCGAGACAGTCACAAGGATGCTATCCTCGACCGAAACAGCGCCATCCGCATCGGTGGCCGTGATAACAACCCTGTACTCGCCCGCCTGCGCATAGAGATGGCTAAAGCCCTGCAGACCCGCATCAGGGGTCTCAACAGTGCCGTCGCCCCAATCCACGCTCCAGCCGGCGCGCGCATCATTGCCCGCATCAAAATAACCTGGTGTCAGCCAGAGGACCTGCCCCAGATTAAAGGCTTCGCTGGCTGGGATATTCACCACAGGGGCCAGATTTTGCGGCGTGACGGTAAAGGTCACCTCGTCAAACATCTGATCCAGCGCATCATCCGTCGCCCGCACCGTCACCGTCTGCGGCGCGTTCACATCACCCGGAACGGTCCAGACAAACAGACCGGTCGTTGGATCAATGCTCGCCCCCGCTGGGCCGGTGACCAGAGACCACGTCAGATCATCGCCTTCCG
>JAOARQ010000066.1 GCA_025210455.1 Pelagimonas sp. | reverse complement strand
TTTTCCACCAGAAAACTCACAACCAACTGAAAACAAACAATAAAAAACAAAAGAAACCTCATGCCCAAACCCAAAACAACAACAACATCACAACCAAAACAAATTACCCACAGACTTATACACACAAACTCATTGGAATCGTCCGACTTTCAGGGGAATCCCGCCGCCGATTCCACCGTTTCACCCCCAAAAAGAATCTGAAGAAGAGCCTCAAAAAGAAAAGGGCCGGTCAAAACCGGCCCTTTCTTAATCGTTGCTTACCCTTTCATACTGTCCCAGAAACTTTTGACAGATGAAAAGAAGGTAGAGCTTTCGGGATTGTTATGCTCGCTCAGCTCGTCGAACTCTCTGAGTAGCTCTTTCTGGCGCGCTGTCAGGTTCACAGGCGTTTCGACCGCAAGCTCGATGAACATGTCACCCGAGCCGCCTCCGCGCAACGCGGGCATACCTTTGCCCCGCAACCGCATCTGGCGACCAGATTGGCTTCCTGAAGGAATCTTTACCCGTGAACGACCCCCATCAATTGTGGGCACCTCGATATCACCGCCCAACGCAGCCGTTGTGATCGATACAGGCACACGGCAATGTAGTTCCACGCCGTCACGTTCAAAGATCTTATGCTGTTCGACCTCGATGAAGATATAGAGATCACCGGGGGGGCCACCACGCATCCCCGCTTCGCCTTCGCCAGCAAGACGAATGCGTGTGCCAGTTTCAACACCGGCCGGGATGTTCACCGACAAAGCGCGCTCTTTCTGAGTGCGGCCAGTGCCGGAGCAGACCTTACAGGGGTTCTTGATGATCTGGCCAAGACCTGAACAGGTGGGACAGGTACGTTCAACAGTAAAGAAGCCCTGCGTCGCGCGCACCTTACCCATACCAGAACAGGTGGGGCAGGTTGTTGGCTCTGCGCCACCTTCGGCGCCGGAACCGTTACATTCACCACATTGCACACTGGTGGGCACATTGATGGTTTTCTGCAAACCGCTGAACGCATCTTCCAGTGTGACGCGCAGGTTATAGCGCAGGTCCGCACCCCGTGAAGCACGCTGACGACCGCCGCCGCGACCACCGCCGCCCATGGCACCACCAAACAGGTCTTCGAAAATATCCGAGAAGCTGCCGAAATCACCCTGGCCGCCACCAAAGCCACCGCCACCCGGACGTGGGCCGCCGCCCATACCACCTTCAAAAGCTGCATGACCATAGCGGTCATAAGCTGCCTTCTTCTCGGCGTCTTTGAGAACTTCGTAAGCTTCGTTCACTTCCTTGAACTGCGCCTCGGCATCCGGGTTATCGGCGTTGCGATCCGGGTGAAGCTCTTTGGCCTTTTTACGGTAGGCCTTTTTCAGTTCATCAGCCGAAGCCCCTTTCGCCGCTCCCAGCACTTCATAATAGTCACGTTTGGACATGGAATTTTGCCCTCCTTTAGCGGAACGTCAAAGGGCCGGCCCGGATCACGGACCGGCCCCCGATTGGTTCGGCAGGCAGCGGGGCTTAGCCGCGCTTGTCGTCGCCCAGATCTTCGAAGTCGGCGTCAACGATATCGTCGTCGGCACCCGCGTCACCCGCCATATCGGCGGCTTCCGGTTCGCCTTCTTCGCCAGCTTCCGCTTGCGCTTTGTAGATGGCTTCGCCCAGACGCATCGCAACTTCGGTCACGTTCTGAATGCCCGCTTTCAGTTTCTCAGCAGTGATGTCGTCTTTTTCCAGATCATCCTTCAGTGCGGCAACAGCCAGTTCAATCGCTTCAACGGTTGACGGGTCGACCTTATCACCGTGCTCTTCAACCGATTTCTCGGTCGAGTGCACAAGACTTTCCGCCTGGTTACGCGCTTCTACAAGATCCTTGCGCTCTTTATCGGCTTCGGCGTTTTCTTCCGCCTCTTGCACCATGCGCTCGATGTCATCATCGGACAGACCGCCAGACGCCTGAATGGTGATCTGCTGCTCTTTGCCGGTGGCCTTATCTTTGGCACCAACGGACACGATACCGTTTGCGTCAATGTCAAAGGTCACTTCGATCTGAGGCATGCCACGCGGTGCCGGTGGGATCTCTTCGAGGTTGAACTGGCCCAGCATCTTGTTGTCTGCCGCCATTTCGCGCTCACCCTGGAACACCCGGATGGTCACGGCCGACTGATTGTCTTCGGCGGTCGAGAAGACCTGAGACTTTTTCGTCGGGATAGTGGTGTTGCGGTCGATCAGGCGGGTAAACACGCCACCTAGGGTTTCGATCCCCAGTGACAGCGGAGTTACGTCCAGCAGAACAACGTCTTTCACGTCGCCTTGCAGAACACCGGCCTGAATGGCCGCGCCCATGGCAACAACTTCGTCCGGGTTCACACCTTTGTGCGGCTCTTTACCGAAGAACTTGGTCACCTCTTCGATGACCTTTGGCATACGGGTCTGGCCACCAACCAGAACAACTTCGTCGATGTCCGATGTCGACAGGCCAGCGTCTTTCAGAGCAGCCTGGCACGGTTTGATCGAGTTCTTGATCAGGTCCGAAACAAGGCTTTCCAGCTTGGCGCGGGTCAGTTTCAGAACCAGGTGCAGCGGCGCACCGTCTTTGCCCATCGAGATAAACGGCTGGTTGATTTCGGTCTGCGTGGCCGAGGACAGTTCGATCTTGGCTTTTTCAGCGGCTTCTTTCAGACGCTGCAGAGCCATCTTGTCCTTGGTCAGGTCAACACCGTTCTCTTTTTTGAACTGGTCGGCCAGGTAGTTGACGATGCGCATGTCAAAGTCTTCACCACCCAGGAAGGTGTCGCCGTTGGTCGATTTTACTTCGAACAGACCATCGTCAATTTCCAGAATGGTCACGTCGAAAGTACCGCCGCCAAGGTCATAGACCGCGATGGTTTTGGTTTCATCTTTGTCCAGACCATAGGCCAGCGCGGCGGCGGTCGGCTCGTTGATGATACGCAGAACTTCCAGACCAGCGATCTTACCGGCGTCTTTGGTCGCCTGACGCTGAGCATCGTTGAAATACGCAGGAACGGTGATAACCGCCTGTGTCACATCTTCGCCCAGATAGGACTCAGCGGTCTCTTTCATCTTGTTCAGGATGAAGGCTGAAATCTGCGAGGGGCTGTATTTTTCGCCACGGGCTGCAACCCATGCGTCGCCATTGCCGCCATCTACGATGTCGTAGGGGACAATGTCTTTGTCTTTTGTAACTTCCGCGTCGGTGGTGCGGCGGCCGATCAGACGTTTCACCGCAAATACGGTGTTTTCCGGGTTGGTTACAGCCTGACGTTTGGCTGGTTGACCAACAAGACGCTCGTCTTCGGTGAAGGCCACGATCGACGGCGTGGTGCGTGCGCCTTCGGCGTTTTCAATCACACGCGCCTGGCTACCATCCATGATGGCAACACAAGAGTTCGTGGTGCCGAGGTCGATACCAATCACTTTACCCATGTTTTCGATCCCTTTCTTATTCAAGGCGATGTCACGAGGATTTGGACCCATTATGGCATCCAGCCCCGCAGTTCAAAGCGGTTCCGGGTTGCCCCGGACAACGCGTTCGCAGGGTATATAGGCAGGCGTTTCGCACCCTGCAAGCATTGTGAAGCATGGTTTTGACGTGAAAAGCGCTATAAATGCGCAATCTTTAGGAAAGACATGCACATGGCACAAACACATGGCTAAAAAGATTTCGACAAAGGGTTTTGAGATTTACCCGGGCCTGCTGGATCGCTCCACCCAGGAAAGCATGGTCACCGATCTGCGCAAATGCTTGCAGCAGGCTCCTTTGTTTGCGCCCGTCACCCCTAGCGGCAAACCTATGTCTGTCCGCATGAGCGCCGCCGGGCAATTTGGTTGGGTCACGGATCGCAAGGGCTATCGCTACGAACCCCAGCACCCCGAAGGGATGAACTGGCCCAGGATTCCAGAAACTGTGCTGTCAGTCTGGCAAGCCGTTTCCAACTGCCCCCGCCAGCCGGAATGCTGCCTGATCAACTGGTATGATGACAGCGCCAAGATGGGTATGCATCAGGACAAAGACGAAGCCGATTTTTCATGCCCGGTGGTCTCGATCAGTCTGGGCGATGAGGGGCTGTTTCGGATGGGCAACCCCGAACGCGGCGGCAAGACAGAGTCGCTCTGGCTGCGGTCCGGGGATGTGGTGGTGATGGGCGGCACGGCACGGTTGGCCTACCACGGGATTGACCGTATTCGCACTGGATCAGGCACATTGCTGCCCAAAGGCGGTCGCATCAACCTGACCCTGCGGGTGGTGACCTAGAGTCAGGTTGCGCTAATTCATTCCACTTCGAGGCTGCAACAGCCCGAGAACACGCGCTGTTCCTGCCCGTTCAACACCAAGGTCGCCCTTAGCCCGTAGAGCATGTCAGACATCCCATCTGAGCAGATCACATTATCGACCACCAGTGTCAGCGCCTCGGCGCCATCGGGCGTGGTACCCAGCAGCGCATGTGGGGAAAATCGGCCTGAGGCCCGGCGCATATTCCCCAGAATATATGTCCGCCCTGCGACGTCGGGTGCGCTGAATGTTGCGCGTGCGCCAGTGACTGCGCTGATCGTCCAGAAAGGCTCTGTCCCACTGCATCCAAAGGCGTAAGCATTGCCAAAATCTGTTTCCGGCAAACGTTTCATGAATCGCATAGACACCCAGCCGGTTGAACCGCGCTGGTTGACCCGCCCCCAATTGCCCTTTTGTTCGACCACCTCGATATATTTGGCGTCATAGGCCAACACGCCGATGATGGGCGATTTGGCTGAAGGTTCCGTGCGGATATTCAGCGCATCGTTCGATGCCACACCCGTCACGTCAAACAGTGCCGGATATTCCTGCGCCTGCAACGCCCCGGCAATGAAAAGAAAGACAACAACACACCATCTGAACATGACGATCTCCTTGACTGAAATTGGCTGGGAGCAAAATTGGTGCCCTTTATGAAACCAGTTTAGTCAAACATCACCGTGGGTCGAGTAGGGAAAACCGAAGCCTAGCGCCTTGCGTTCCAGGATGCGGATGCATGCTTGCGGGTATAGAACTCCCCCATCATCCCGATGACAATGAACAGAATCGACAGTTCTAGCGCATATTCCCAGTTCGAATTGCGCGGGTTGTAGTTCACAAAGGCATAGCCCCGCGCCTGATCAATACAATGAAACAGGGGGTTCCAATCAAACATCACCAGCATCCAGGTAGGCAACGTATTGGCAACAAACATCTTGCCAGACGCAATCATATTCGCCCGTTGATACACCTGAGACAAGATGCTGACCGGTGTTGGAAACCAGGGTTTCGCCGCCAGAAAAACCATGCCGATCGCCGCGCCGGAAAACCAGGACAGCAAGACCATCAGCAGACATCCAACCGGATCCTGGATTTCCGCAATCACCCCCGGGGCAAAAACGACATCATAGATGAACAGGATCATCAACAATGAGAATAGCTGGATATAAAGAGTACTCAGCATCGCCGACGCAATGGCAATCGCCGTATTCATTGGCGCATGCTGCATCATCGGGCTTGCCGGCCCCTCTGACCCAACAACCGCACCCATGGTTTTGGAATGAGTCATGAACAGGAAGATGCCGGACATAATGTAAATCAGAAAATCTCCGCGCATGGCGGCACCACGCAGCCCCAGCACCATGAACATGACATAGAAAGCCATGACAAAGATCACCGATTGCACAAGGTTCATGCCAATCGCCATGAAGGCATTGCCGTGGGTTTTCCGAACCGTGCGGACCGAGTTATGGTAGATCAACTCTGCGGTATAAATAGCCGAAGCGAACTTCGACCTTGGGGAAGAGGTCTGAAACATTTAAATCCTGCTCGGGTATGAACCAACTGAAAATGCGGCATCCTTGCCGTTCTGATTGAAGAGCAGCATAAGGCAGTGAGGCTTTCAAATCAATAAACCCGGCCAAAGCCGAAAAGGAGCTTGGGAATGGACTACGCCACTCTGACAGGAACCATCCGCAGACTCGCCCTCGAAGGGGGCGCAAAGATCATGGAAATCTACGAGGCCGATGGTTTTGACGTGAAGGTCAAATCAGACGACAGCCCGGTGACCGCCGCAGATGAAGCCGCAGATGCGATCATCTCTGCCGGGTTGCGCCAAGCCTTTCCAGATATGCCGCTTGTCACCGAAGAACAGGCTGACAGCCATGACATCACTGCAAAGACATTTTTGATCGTCGATCCACTGGATGGCACCAAAGAGTTCATCAACCGACGCGGGGATTTCACCGTCAATATCGCGCTGGTCGAAGATGGCGTGCCAACACGCGGTGTGGTTTATGCCCCCGCCCGCAACCGGATGTTCTATACCGATGCCTCAGGTCAGTCTGTCGAAGAGATGGGGCCTTTTGATCTGGACGCCGCGGGTGAAACGCAGCCCATCCGGGTGTCCACCCCGGACAATACCGGGCTGATGATCGTGGCGTCGAAGTCACATCGCGATCAGGCCACCGAAGATTACATCAACAAATACAGCGCCCGCGATTCCAAAAGCGCAGGATCTTCGCTGAAGTTCTGCCTTGTGGCGACGGGCGAAGCTGACTTTTACCCGCGCATTGGCCGCACCATGGAATGGGATACCGCCGCCGGGCAGGCGGTTTTACATGGCGCAGGCGGCAAGGTGGTGCGTTTCGATGATCATACGCCGCTGGTCTATGGCAAAGACGGATTTGCCAATCCGTTCTTTCTGGCCTTTGCGCCAGGTGTTGATCTGAAAGACGCCTGAGCATGTCACAGCACCGGGTCAGCGTCGTCATCGTCAGCCGGGATCGGCCCGAGGCGCTGAGCCGATGTCTCACAGGTGTCAGCCAATTGCGCTGTGCGCAGGTTGAAATTGTTGTGGTTGCCTGCCCGGCTGGGGCTGTGACAGTCTCAGCGCGCAAGGACGCCTCTTTTATCAAACTGGTGCCTTTTGACGAAGCGAATATCTCAGCGGCGCGCAACCTGGGGATAGCGGCCTCTGCCGGGGATATCATCGCCTTTATAGATGATGACGCTGTGCCAGAACCCAACTGGCTTGCGCAGCTATCAGCCCCATTTGACGACGCTGGTATTGCCGCGACTGGGGGCTACGTGATTGGGCGCAATGGTATTTCCTTTCAATGGAAAGCGCGCTCTATCGATGAAACCGGTGAAGCCCATGCGATAGATATCTCCGGAGAGCAGCCAACCGCCCCCAATGTGCCCACAGGTCATAGCCTGAAAACAGAAGGCACGAATATGGCCGTCAGGCGCGAGGTTTTGCAAGATCTGGGCGGCTTTGATCCCAGCTTTCGCTTTTATCTGGATGAAACGGATCTGAATGTCAGGCTGGCACAGGCGGGCTATCACACGATGATCTGCCCCATGGCGCAGGTCCACCACGGCTTTGCTGCCAGCCCAAGGCGCGATAAAAACCGCATTCCCTTGGATCTGTCTGAGATTGCCGCGTCAAAAGCGGTGTTTCTGCGCAAGCACTGCCCTGAGGACCTGCGCCCCAAGGCCCTGGCCGAGTTTTACTCTGAACAGCGCCTGCGGCTTTTGCGATTGATGCGCAAGCGCGCCCTCAGGCCTGATGATGTCGATCACCTCTTGAAGGGGTTGCAACAAGGCCTGCAAGACGGGCAAGAGCGTGTGCTGGCCGACACGGGTCCGCTACCCCCCTCCTCCAAAGAGTTTCTAACCTATCCCACCCGCCCTGACGCGCAGCACATCATCCTTGCCGGGCGCATCTGGCAGGCACATCAGCTGAAGAAACAGGCGAAGACGCATGTTGCTGAAGGCAACATCGTCTCCCTGGTTCTTCTTTCCCCCACGACGCTGTACCATCGCGAAAGCTTTACAAGCGATGGCTATTGGCTGCGCCACGGCGGGCTTTGGGGGCGCGGCACCCGCAGTGACCCGCTGATACAACTGAGTAGCTTCAAGACCCGAGTCCAAAATGAGAGCAAACGAATGAATGATTTTCGGGAACTGGCATCTAAGTAAGTCTTTTTTTGCATGAATGTTGCATACCTGTGGCTAATCGCCTGAGTATTGCGCTACTATCCATACAACTAAACATAACAACCTATTGAAAACGGACCACGCAAATGCGGAAAAAGGTAACAAAAGCAATCTTCCCCGTCGCAGGCATGGGAACGCGCTTTCTTCCGGCGACAAAATCAGTCCCCAAAGAGATTATGACACTGGTTGACCGGCCGCTGGTTCAATACGCCATTGATGAGGCCCGCGCCGCCGGGATCAAAGAGTTCATCTTTGTGACCTCACGCGGCAAAGGCGCCCTGGAAGACTATTTTGACCACGCACCACAGCTGGAAAACGAGCTCAAGAAAAAAGGCAAAGACAAGCTGCTGGAAATTCTCAAATCCACAAATATGGATTCTGGGGAAATCGCATATATCCGTCAGCACCGTGCGTTGGGTCTGGGTCACGCTGTCTGGTGCGCCCGCCGTCTGGTGCATAACGAGCCCTTTGCTGTGATTCTGCCAGACGATGTGATCGCTGCGGAAAAACCCTGTCTGCAACAGATGGTTGAAGCCTATGAGGAAACTGGCGGCAACATGGTTGCCGCGATGGAAGTCCCCAAGGAATCCGCCAGCGCCTATGGTGTGCTGGATATCAAGGAAGACATGGGATCAATGGTATCGGTCAAGGGCATGGTCGAAAAACCCTCCGCAGATGAAGCCCCATCCAATCTGGCGGTAATCGGGCGCTATATCCTGTCGCCGAATATCTTCCGCAACCTGAACAAGCTGAAATCCGGCGCAGGCGGTGAAATCCAGCTGACCGATGCGATTGCAAAGGAAATCGACAACCCAGATCGTGGTGGCGGTGTCTATGGCTATCGCTTCCGTGGGCAGCGGTTTGACTGCGGATCAAAAGCAGGATTCCTGCAAGCCACTGTTGCCTTTGGACTGGCCCGCGACGAACTGCGCGACGATCTGGAAGGGTATCTTCAGGAACTGATGGCCGCCCGCGCCGCAGCAGAATAACAGACCGCAGCGGAGGGGGCCAATGTCACCCCCCTTCTGGCTTTCCCCTTAACCTGTCGCACCGCCTGTGACAGGTTAGATGGAAACAGCATCCTTTCTGGCAGGCCTGTCTTTGGCACAGCATTCTTACCCCCCTATCCGGCTTCTTGATCTGACCCGCCTTGTGCGCCGCGCCGGGCGTATTCTGACCGGTGTTGATCGGGTTGAATTCGCCTATCTTGATCATCTGGGCCAGACTGGCCCAGTGTATGGTCTGATACGCTCAACACTGGGGTATATCCTGCTGGATCACACAGGCTGCTGTATTCTGCGGGACCGGTTGTTGGACAACAATTGGGGGAATGCAGATCGGTTGTCGCGCCTCAAACGCGACCTTGATCCTTTGCGCGCACGTGCGGAATCCGACATGCGCCGCATTGCCCTAGACCGCTGCCTGCCAATCCGCCTCTCACATATGTTGCGCAAGCATTTTCCGGCGGGCGTGAACTATCTCAATGTCGGGCATTCCAACCTGACCAACAGGGTCGTCAGTGCCCTGCAATTGTGCAATGCGCGTATCGGGGTAATGGTGCATGACACCATACCGCTCGATTTCCCTCAGTATCAGCGCCCGGGCACTGCTCAAAGCTTTCGCTCGTTTCTGGACCGCGTTGGCCAGTTTGCCGACCTGATCATCTGCAACTCTGAACAGACTCAGCGCGACATTCAACGACATCTGCCACATCCCCCGCGCATGACTGTGTCGCATCTTGGGGTAGAGATACCAGAGGTTGGGCTGCCCTCGGATGGTATGTGGGAAGCGCCATATTTCATTGCCCTTGGCACGATTGAACCACGCAAAAACCACGGGTTTTTATTGGATCTCTGGCAAGATGTCCGGGATGCAGACCTGTTGATCATAGGCGCACGGGGCTGGAACAATCAGGAGGTTTTTGATCGGCTGGATCGCCGGCCGCCGCGTGTTCATGAGTTGGGAACGCTGCCTGATGATCAGACCTTTGCACTGCTCAATCAGGCGCGCGGCCTGCTTTGCCCCAGTTTCGCCGAAGGGTTTGGCCTGCCCCCGGTCGAAGCAGCGGCCTTGGGCACACCGCTTGTATGCAATGATCTGGCTGTTTACCGAGAATTTCTGGGGGATATTCCCGTTTACGAGAATATCGAAAATCGGTATAACTGGTTTAAACACATAGAAGATCTGGTGAATACCCCTGAGAAGTTGCAGCAAAGCAAACAGATGACCGGGTTCACCCCACCTAACTGGGACAGTCATTTCAAGGACGTCTTAACCTTGATCTGATAGCCATTGTCGTAAACGAGTACAGAGGCATAATTTGGGGGCATGGCAGTCATATCGGCTTCGGCTGAAACGCAGACGCTGGCGCATTCGTGCGTTCAGGAAGCGTCGCGATTTACGCCCTGTGGCCAATAGAACCAGTGATATTCGCGGCACCGATCTGCTGTTGTTCTGCACACAGCGCAACGAGGGGGTGCGGCTTCCTTATTTCCTGAATTACTATCGGGATATGGGCGTTAACCACTTTTTCTTTGTCGATAACGACAGCGATGATGGCTCGCTCGACTATCTTGCAAAGCAGCCTGATGTCTCTGTCTGGACCACCCGCGCCAGCTATAAACGATCACGCTTTGGGGTGGATTGGATGAACTGGCTGCTGATGAAGTATGGCCATGGTCACTGGTGCCTGACCGTCGATCCGGATGAACTGTTTCTTTATCCTTTTTGCGACACACGCCCCCTGCGTGCGCTGACGGACTGGTTGGATGCCTCTTCGATCAAATCCTTTTCCGCCATGCTGCTGGATATGTACCCCAAAGGGCCAATCAATCAGCACACCTATCTGCCAGGGCAGAATCCGCTGGAAATCGCATCCTGGTTTGACTCGGGCAATTATACGATCAGCAAAAACCCGATGTTCGGCAATCTCTGGATACAGGGCGGCCCTCGTGCGCGTATGTTCTTTGCAGATGCCCCCGACATGGCCCCCGCATTGAACAAGGTTCCGCTGGTGAAATGGGATCGGCGCTATGCCTATGTGTCTTCAACCCATAATCTGCTGCCGCGCGGATTGAACCTCGTTTATGACGAATGGGGGGGCGAAAAGGCCAGCGGGGTGCTGCTGCACACCAAGTTCCTGTCAACCTTCAACGCCAAAGCCGAAGAAGAACTGGAACGCCGCCAACACTATGGGGCCAGCAGGGAGTATCTTGCCTATGCAGAGGGCGCGCAGGCTGATCCCGATCTTTGGTGCAAATGGTCTGAAAAATACATCAACTGGCGTCAGCTGGAAATCCTGGGCCTGATGTCCAAAGGAAACTGGGCATGAGCGTTGGCATTGTCATGCTGGTGCACACAGCGCTGCACCGCGCCGAACAGGTTGCACGCCATTGGGCGCGCGGCGGTTGCCCGGTGATTATCCATGTGGATCGCAAGGTGCCCAAAGCCACCTATGAGACCTTTGTCAAAAAGCTGGCTGATGTGCCGGATCTGGCCTTTTGCAAACGGCACCGGTGTGAATGGGGCACATGGGGCCTTGTGGCGGCCAGCCAGTCCGCTTCTGAACTGATGCTGGAAAAATTTCCCGATGTCAGACATGTTTATCTGGCTTCGGGATCCTGCCTGCCTTTGCGCCCGGTTGAAGAGCTGGTCGACTATCTGGCAGAGCGGCCCAGAACCGACTTTATTGAAAGCGCCACAACCGCAGATGTCCCCTGGACAGTGGGCGGGCTGGATCGGGAACGCTTTACCCTGCATTTCCCGTTTTCCTGGCGCAAAAACAGATACTTGTTTGACAAGTTCGTGCAGTTACAGCGCCGGATTGGGTACAAGCGTCATGTCCCGCAAAAGCTGGTACCACATATGGGTTCACAGTGGTGGTGCCTAAGTCGCCAGACCCTGTCGGCCATTTTGCAAGATCCTGATCGCCCAAAATATGACGCCTATTTTCGCAAGGTCTGGATCCCGGATGAAAGCTATTTCCAGACTCTGGCGCGGCTGTATTCAACCAATATCGAAAGCCGCTCTCTGACACTGTCAAAGTTCGATTTTCAGGGCAAACCGCATATCTTTTACGACGATCACCTGCAACTTTTGCGCCGGTCAGACTGCTTTGTGGCGCGCAAAATCTGGCCTCACGCCACCCGCCTGTATGAAGCCTTTCTGACTGACCCCAATCGCGCCATGTCGCGGCAAGAACCAAACCCCGGCAAGATCGACCGCATCTTTGCCAAGGCCGTTGATCGCAGAACGCGCGGCAGGCCCGGTCTGTTCATGCATTCGCGGTTCCCCAACTATGGTTGGGAAAATGGTCTGACAGCGGGCAACTATTCGGTTTTTCAGGGGTTTTCTGAGCTTTTTCAAGATTTTGAGCCTTGGCTGGCGCGGGCCACGGGGGCGCAGGTTCATGGGCATATTTACGCGCCTCAGCGGGCTGAATTTGCGGGCGGGCAATCCTTTGTGAACGGCGCGCTGTCAGATAACGCAAAGCTGCGCGATGCCAACCCACGGGCCTTTCTGACAAACCTCTTGTGGAACACCCGCGGCGAACGTCAGTGCTTTCAATACGGACCAAAAGACACGCTTAAGGTGAACTGGACCCTGTCCAGAGATCCCAACGCTCAGATCAGCGTCATTTCAGGCGCCTGGGCGGTGCCCTTGTTCAAATCAAACGCCAATTTTGCCGATATCCGCATCGAAGCTGCGCGCCTGCAAAAGATCGAGGCCAAGATGCTGGACGAGTTGCGAAGCCCGGATGCAAAGGCGCGCATTCGTATCTGGACCATGGCCGAATTCATCGAAGCACCGATGGAACCCCTGCAAGTGATCATTGACGAAATTGGGCAAAAATCCATGCGCCGGCTAGCAGAGGCCCCAAGGCTGGAGAATCTCGCTGGCTTTGGGCAGTTTCTGCAAAATCTCAAGAATCAGGGTATGCACCCCTACCTGATGGGGGATTTCCCTGTGGACCCTGCCCCCAGAAACCTGCAATCCTCTGGGCGCAAACCGTATCTCGTCAAGAAATAGGTCCTTTAAATGTCTCAGAATTTCGATTGCTTTGTGGTCTTCGCGGAAATGCGAACCGGTTCGAATTTCCTTGAGGCCAATCTGAACGCCTTTGAGGGCATCACCTGCCATGGCGAGGCGTTTAATCCGCATTTCATCGGCTACCCAAACTCAGAAGATATTCTGGGCCTTTCTCAGGAAGAACGCGATCGCGATCCCATGCGGTTGGTCAATCAGATCCGCATGGCAACCCCGTCTGGCATCGGCGGGTTCCGCTATTTTCATGATCACGACCAACGGATTTTGCAGGACATTCTCAAAGACCCGAAAGTCGGCAAGATTATCCTAACACGCAACCCTGTCGACAGCTATGTCAGCTGGAAAATCGCGCAGGCCACTGGTCAGTGGAAACTGACAAATGTGAAAAAACGCAAAGACGGGCAGGCAAGGTTTGACGCGCAAGACTTTGAACAGCACATGAGCACGCTGCAGGGTTTTCAGGTGCTTTTGCTGAATGCCCTACAGGTGACAGGTCAGACCGCATTTTATGTCGCCTATGAAGATTTGCAGGATGTGGATGTGATGAATGGTCTGGCCAAATGGCTGGGCGTTGATGCCCGATTGGACAGCCTGAACACTGCGCTGAAAAAGCAAAACCCCCAGCCGATCTCGGAAAAAGTGGTGAATTTCGGCGAAATGGAACAGGCCCTGACCCGATTGGATCGCTTCAATCTATCCCGCACGCCAAATTTCGAACCCCGCCGCGGGCCTGTGGTGCCGGGCTATATCGCGGCGGCGCAGACACCTTTGCTGTACATGCCCATTCGTTCCGGGCCAGAGGCCGCTGTCAGGCAATGGCTTTGCGCGCTGGATGATGTGAATGACAATCAACTGTTGAACGATTTTTCCCAGGGCACCCTGCGCAGCTGGAAACGCGAGCGTCCCGGTCATCGCAGTTTCACCGTGATCCGCCACCCACTGGCCCGCGCACATGAGGCGTTTTGTTCAAAAATTCTGACCACGGAAAAGGGCAGTTTCAGAGGGATTCGTAAAACACTGCGCCGCGCGCATAACCTGCCGATCCCCGAAGAAGAGCCCGGCGCAGACTATGATCTCGACAGCCACCGCACCGCCTTTACCGCCTTTCTGGCCTGGGTAAAGGCCAATCTGTCAGGGCAAACCGCTGTGCGCGTAGACGGTCACTGGGCAACACAGGCCCAATGCATTCAGGGCATGGCCGAGTTCACCCTGCCCGATATGGTGATCCGCGAAACCGAAATGCAGGACTATCTGCCCGCATTGGCCATGCAGGCCGGGCATACTGCTCCACCTGATCCGATGCAGGTGCCAAACCACGCGCCCTATTCGCTGGCTCAGATTTATGATGACCAGATCGAATCCTTGGCGCGTGACGCCTATCAGCGTGACTACACCATGTTCGGTTTCAGCGACTGGGGGTAAGATCCGGCAATCGGTGCAAACAAAAATGGCGCGGGGATGCCGCGCCATTCTCTTTTGCTTTCCGACACGTCTCAGGCTGCTTTCACGGCCTCAAACTCGGTCAGAATTGTATAGATCATACCCGCATCCGGGTTTGCCCGCAGCTTGGCGCATAGGCCCGGGTCGCGCAGAGTGCGTGACACCAAAGCCAGCGCCTTGAGATGTTCAACACCTGCATCCTCAGGGGCAAAAAGGGCAAACACCAGATCAACAGGCTGCCGGTCAACCGCTTCGAAATCAATCGGCTTTTCCAGAAGGATGAACGCGCCAACCACCTCATCCAGGCCCTGCACACGCGCATGCGGCAGCGCCACGCCATTGCCCACACCAGTGGGGCCTAACGTTTCGCGCTCAAGCAGCGCCTCAACCGTCATACGCGAGGGCAGTTGATAAACTGCCTCCGCGAGATCCGCGAGGTCATGCAAAAGTCTCTTCTTGGAAGAGCTTGATGAGACCGTGCGGATGGCCTCGGATTTCAGAAGGTCAACAAATTTCATAGAAAACCTGACACTCTGGCGGTGTCGTCAGTTACGGATCGATCCAGCCGATATTGCCGTCTTCGCGCCGATACACGACGTTCACACCATCCTTTTTCTCATTCCGGAACACCAGCACCGGAGCACCAGCAAGTTCCATCTGCATCACCGCTTCACCAACGGAAAGGGATGGGATCTTGGTTTCCATCTCGGCAATCACCATTGGTTGCAGCGACTCCGGCTCGGCCTCGGCCGATTCAGGTTCGCTTGCGAGGATATAGGACGCCGCGCCAAAATGTTCAACGGGTTCCACACGGTCCTTATGGTGATCTTTCAACCTGCGTTTGTAACGACGCAGCTGTTTGTCCATTTTTTCAGTACATTCGTCAAATGCTGCATAAATTTCAGTCGCATGTGCTTTGGCCGAAGCATTCAGACCGCTGGACAGATGGACGGTGGTTTCACAAACAAATTCATGCGCAGACTTTGAGAAAATGACGTTGGCATCGGTTGGTCGCTGTCCGTATTTCTCCAGCACCCCCCCTAGCTCGTTCTTCACATGGGTTTGCAAGGCTTCACCGATATCGATGTGCTTACCCGTGATCTGATAGCGCATGTGTGTATCCTTTTCTTGTTATACGCCGGATTGACCCCGTACAGAACCTGCACGACGCCCAAAAACTCTACCGGCTGGGAAAAAGCACTTCGCTGATATCGGCCTGTCCGAAAGCCCCCTTATAAAAGAGGTCCCCGCGGATCAGATCAGAGCTCAGACGAAATGCCATACCCCATTCAGCGCCGATTGCGCGGCGGTGTCAATGGAAACCGTGCCTAAAATTGGAAACCTTAACGGGTCAGTTCAAACTAAAACTATCGCCCAGGTAGACGCGGCGCACATTTTCGTTTTGCACAACCTCTTCAGGTGTGCCCGACATCAGCACGTGACCATCATGCAGGATATAGGCGCGATCAACGATTTCCAGCGTCTCACGCACATTGTGATCCGTGATCAGAACGCCGATACCTCGGGTTTTGAGATCAGAAACCAGATGACGAATATCGCCAACACTGATCGGATCAACCCCTGCAAAGGGTTCATCCAGCAGCAGATATTTCGGGTTTGCCGCCAGACAGCGCGCAATTTCGACCCGGCGACGTTCCCCCCCCGACAAAGCCATCGCTGGGGCGCGCCGCAGATGTTCGATGGAAAACTCACCCAGCAATTCTTCAAGACGATCCCGCCGACGATGGCGGCCTTTGACGGCGATATCAAGAACCGCAGCGATATTATCTTCGACATTCAATCCGCGAAAAATCGACATTTCCTGCGGAAGATAGCCAATTCCCATGCGTGCGCGGCGATACATCGGCAGGTTGGTCGCATCGCGCCCATCAATCAGAACCTGCCCGCCTTCCGGGTTGATCAGCCCTGCAATCGCATAAAATGACGTGGTTTTCCCGGATCCATTGGGGCCCAAAAGCGCGACCACCTCACCGCGTTCCAGCCGCAATGACACATCGCGGATCACCACGCGCTTTTTATAGCTTTTGCGCATATGATTGATGACAAGCCCCGAGCTATCCTCGACGACCTTCAGGTCAGGCTTGGACATCAGTTGCCATCCCCTTCGTCGTGGATAACAGTTTTGACACGGCCACCACTTAGATTGGCGGTATTATCATCGAGATTGATCACCATACGTTCAGACATCATGGCATGGCGTTTTTGCGTCAGCAGCACATCCCCTGTCATCACGACAAACCCATCGACCACATCATAAGTCGCCTTCTGGCTTTCCGCCGCATCATCACCACGCACCACAGTCACACCGCCGGTGGCTTCCATCCATTTGATTTCATCATCATCTTCGGAATAGATCACCAGCAACCGTGGCGAAGCCATCCGCATATCCCCTTGAATGACAATCACATTCCCGGTGTATAGCGCATTGCCGTCATCCTGACTGACAGCCAGTCGATCCGCCGTGACTTCGATCGGATCATCCGGGTCCTGCTCGGCTGAACCAAAAGAAACGGTGGTTTGCGCAGTGGCCGCAAAGGGCAGAACCAGCAGCGCGAACAGGAAAGCAAATCGTGTCATTCGGTGTCTTTCTCTTCAGTCGAGCGAAGATATACCATCCTGACGCCCTCGGTAAAAATGATTTGCACGTCTTCATCAGGGCCAACAGGAGAAATTTCCATTTTTCCCGCGTCTAATGTGCCTTTGGGGCCAAATCCATGCACAGGCCCATGGCTTTCTGCCTCGGTACGCTCTGTGCTGGCGGTCATTGTCTGTGTATCCAGAATATAGCCCGTCGAACTGTCAAAGCGCACGCCCCCATCCAGCAGAACCGAGTCTTCCTCTTCGCGCAGCAAGGCAGTGGGCGACGTCAGCACGATGTTTTCCCCGGAATCGAAGATCAAATTGGCACGCACTTCAAAGGCCTTTGTCAGCCCTTCCCCTTGTGGCTGCGCCTCGCGCGCGACCATGGTCAGCTCATCCCCATTTGATGTGACACCGGAATAAATCGGTGCGTTCAGGCGCTCTTGCACATTGTTGTTCTGATCAAACACATCAAGGAACGTCAGATCCAGCGAAGGTTTACTGTCGCGTGCCAGCAGAAACATCGTCGACAAAAGCACAAGCGCAAGCAGCGGAAGTAAAACCTTCAGCCACGCAACAGCCTTTGTGTAAATCCGATCACGCAACACGGGTACAAATCCTAATTAAGAATGAGCAAAAATATCAGTATCTGCCCACCCTTCTACATCCAGCAGAGCGCGTGTGGGAAGGAAATCAAAACATCTTTGAGCTAGTTCCATCCGGCCTTCGCGTTCCAGACGGATATTCAGAGTTTCACGCAGCCTGTGCAGGTGCAGCACGTCCGAAGCCGCATAGGCAATCTGCGCCTCGGGCAGGTCATCCGCGCCCCAATCGCTGGATTGCTGCTGCTTAGAAATATCGACACCCAGCATTTCCTGCGTCAGGTTCCGTAAACCATGCCGGTCGGTATAGGTGCGCACCATGCGGCTGACGATTTTGGTGCAATAGACCGGCGCCGCCACAGCCCCAAAGGCTGTGTACATCGCTGCGATGTCAAAACGGCCGTAGTGAAACAGTTTCAACACGGTTTCATCTTCCAGAAGCCGACACAAGTTTGGCGCTTCGGTCTGGCCCTTGGCGATCTGCACCAGATGCGCATCACCATTGCCGTCAGAAAGCTGCACCACACACAGGCGATCCCTGTGCGGATTGAGCCCCATGGTTTCGCAATCAATCGCAACAATCTGCCCAAGATCCAGCCCATCCGGTAAATCGCCTTTGTGCAGAAAGTTGGTCATTGTTTGGTCTCACCTTATGTTCTGGCGCCCGACATAGACACCACTGGCGCGGCTTTCAATCTCACCAGCGGGTCTCTGCCAATACATACAACGCGCTGGCAGCGTGTGATTCGGCCGATTTGGCATTAGACAGCCAACCTCGAACATAACGCAGATGAAACAATTGAAACACTCATCACACGCCATCACGAGCCAAACCAGCGTTTCATTCGAATCTCTTCTTGGCCAGCTTTGGTATCTGTAAAATTCAAGTGAAAATTCACCGATTGATCCGCCTCTCGGAAAAATCCCCCCTTTTACCTCACAGGCGCTCGTCAAAATTGCGCCACATTCACGCCAGAAGTTCAACATAAACCATCAATCAGCCCCCATCACGCTGAACGTTTCCAACTGCGCAACAAAGGCTGCACTTTGTTCACAGACCTTACCTGCCATGCAAGACGTTCGATTGTTGATGATTCTGATCCAAGTCGGGAGTTTCTCCCAGTTTTAACTGCGCTCTGGATACGCCATACTAAAGTTGTCTGGTATAATTCTGGTCAAATTTTCATCGTCAGGAATGGGAACTCTGGCGAAAAACCAAGGCATTTCACAACCGAAAAGATGTCAAATTTTTGTACAAGTTGACTATACTTAGTCGAAATTGGCATAATCACGGCAAGCGATGTTTCTTGTCGCTTTGCATATCAGTGGCACCGCTTGGGGGGCGGCGCATAGGTTAAACGTTAAAAGGTAAATCAGTAGACAGTTTTTCTCAGTTTCTTCTTCATCTTCTGTTTTCAAACAGGTGTCTGAGCATGAGAGACTAGGAGTAATTCAGTGGCACACCGTCCACCGTTGCTTGGCTGTCGTCTCTTACTCAAACGGCTTTGGGAGTACGTTTTGTGACACTACATATTCGTCAGCCGCTGCCAACGGCGAAAATCGAGTCACTCATTGACGAGGCCCTTACGGCGCCGTCCGTCTTTTCCCCCTATCGCAACCGCTTCAAACGCCTGTTGGACATGACCCTTGTGCTGATCGCAGCCGTGCCGGTTGTGTTGATCACATTGGTCTTTGCGTTGATTGTTGCCCGCGATGGCACATCCCCCTTTTACAAACAGGAACGCGTGGGGCGGAATGGCACCCGCTTCAAGATGTGGAAGCTGCGCAGCATGGTGCCCAACGCGGATCGCCTGCTTGAGGCTTATCTGGCAGATAACCCGGCCGCACGCGCGGAATGGGATCGGGATCAGAAACTGCGCCACGATCCACGCATCACCAAAATTGGCCACCTGATCCGCAAGACATCAATCGACGAACTGCCGCAGCTGTGGAACGTGTTTATCGGTGACATGTCGCTGGTTGGCCCGCGTCCGATGATGCCCTGCCAGCAAGAGATCTATCCAGGCACAGCCTATTACGCGCTGCGCCCCGGCATCACCGGATTCTGGCAAACCTCGGTTCGCAACGAATCCAGCTTTGCCCAGCGGGCTGATTTTGACACGGATTATCTACGTTCTTTGTCTTTCAAAACCGATCTGCGCATCCTGTTCAAAACCGTACGCGTCGTGATGCACGGGACCGGCTACTAAGTCACAGCGCAACGAAAAGACATCACCCCGCTCAGGCGGGGTTTTGTTTTTTCAATAGGCGACTGTTGCCTGCATACATTGACGTCCGCCCGGCCCCCGCACCCACATATCCGTGCCGGACATGCAGAAATCAGCGGTTTCAAAATGCATCAGAGGGGAACTGGCTCGGAACTGGAACCGCCGCACAGGCCCACGGGTTTCTGCCAAAAGCATCAGACGTTGCGCCAGCAACGGGCCATGAACCACCACCCCCTCATAGCCTTCAACCTGCCGGGTATAATCCAGATCATAGTGAATGCGGTGCCCATTGAAGGTCAGCGCTGAATAGCGAAACAGCAGTGTCGGGGTGAAAGAAGCGGTTTCACGCAGATCTTCATCCTGCCGCGCCACGGGCGGAACGGGTTTTGGCGCATTCACATCGGGATCTTCGCGGTAAACAAGATCCTGCCGTTCCGTCACGCAGATCCGCCCCTCCTGCACCACATCATGTTTGATGGTGACAAACCCCAGTGGCCCTGTGCGCCCGTCTTTGCGCGATACTTTTTCCACCACCGAGTGTTTTTCAGCTGACACCCCCGCCAGCAAAGGCTGGTGAAACTCCAGCGATCCGCCCGCCCACATGCGGCGGGGCAACCCTAGGTCAGGGATAAACCCCTGCCCGATTTTTGGGTGCCCATCACGGCCCAGTTGATCAGCAGGCCGGGCATCCCAGAAGTAAATCTGATGAAAGAAGGGCGGCAGAGGCGATCCGGTGGTAATATCCGCATTTCTCTCCAAAGCGATTTGCAAGGCCTGCGCCCGCGCGGGATCCATGACATCTGTTTGACGGATCTCTTGTGGGGCGGCATCTTGCATGGGTCTTCTCCTTTTCAGGGTTTATTCCAGCCATGCCCCCTGCCGTCCAGTCTTTGGATCATCTTGTTCTGACCGTTGCAGATATTTCCGCGACCTGTACATTTTACCAATCCGCCATGGGCATGGAGGTACTGACCTTCCATCCAGCAGATGGCAGCACCAGACAGGCGCTGCGATTTGGGATACAAAAAATCAACCTGCATCAGGTTGGGCAGGAATTTGATCCCAAGGCACAGCACCCCAAAAGTGGATCTGCCGATCTGTGTTTCCTAAGCGATAGCCCGATAGGGCAATGGCAGGAGCATCTGCATCAGCTTGGCATTCCGATTGTAGAAGGCCCGGTCAAACGCTCTGGCGCGACCGGGCCGATTGTGTCGATCTATATGCGCGACCCCGATGGAAACCTCATCGAGATCGCAAACACAATGTAAGTCACTGCGATGCGGCAGCGCGCAAATTGGCCATCAGCCCTTCGACGGCGGTCAGATAGCGCTCATTGGTCAGCGCACCGCTTTCGTCATGTTGTTCATAGTTCGACCCCACCAGAACATCGGGGCCGACAACCAGATTGGGTTGAAACGGCAGCAGACACAGCCGGGTCGAGGCCTGCGCCATCTCACCACCGGTGCGGCCTGCAGTAGAGGATAGAATCGCCACCGGCTTGCCCTTCCAAACGCCGCCGGGCACGCGGCTGACCCAATCCAATGCGTTCTTCAGCACACCAGAAATCGCTTTGTTGTATTCCGGGGTGACGATCAGCACCGCATCCGCAGCCTGAATATGATCGGCCAGGGCCTGTACGTCAGCCGGGATACCGTCGTTTTCTTCGACATCACCGTCATATAGTGGCAGGCGCAGGTTGCCTTCGGTAAAATTGGTCGGGGCAAATTTTTGCGCAGCTTCGTGCATCAGTTTGCGGTTCAAAGAACCCGCGCGCAGGGAGCCGCACAGGCCTAGCAGGGTCAGGTCGCTCATCTCGTCCTCTCCTCAATGACGGTACGAACCCACCTTAGCATGTGCAAACGCCGCGGCAATCCGCGGCGTTTATCAGTATTGCGTGCAAATTTGCACAATCAAACAGCGTTTGGCAGAATCACGATCTCAACGCGACGGTTCTGCGCTTTGCCTTCTGGTGTCAGGTTCGATGCAATCGGCTGGTCTTCACCCGCACCAATCACATTCAGACGACCCGATGGAACGCCCTCGGAAATCAGGACATTCGCAACCGACTGTGCGCGATCCTGCGACAGGCCAAGGTTGTAGGACGCTTCGCCATCACTGTCGGTGTGGCCAATGATCTGAACCGTGGTGTCAGGATAGGCCAACAGGCTTTGCCCAACACTGCGCAGATCACCCATCAAGCCCGGACGCAGGTCCGAGCTGGCGGTTGCAAACAGGATATCCTGCGGCATGGTCACAATCAGACGATCACCGGTGTTGCGGATATCAGCATTGTTGCCCAACTGCTGGCGCAGCTCAGCTTCCTGCTTGTCGAGATAGTTGCCATAGGCACCACCTGCTGCCGCGCCGATCAGCGCGCCCGCAACTGTTGCCCGGTTGCGTTCGCCCTTGTCGTCGCCGCCAAGAATACGACCAGCCACAGCACCAATTGCAGCACCTGTTGCGGCGCCGACCTTAGTCTGACGATTGGGATCTTCCGGGCTAAGCAGAGGACCAGTGGTACAGGCGCCCAGCGCCATTGTGCCCATCAGCGCAAGCGCAATGGAACGTTTTGCTCGGGTCATTTCGAACCTCAGTTTATTGTATTTTTTACTGCGACATCTGGCCAGCAGCTGCACCAGCCGCGCCACCCAGCAGTGCGCCTGCAACCATCGAACGGTTGCGTTCGCCTTTGTCGTTGCCACCCAGCAGCGCGCCAGCGGCGGCACCAACAACAGCGCCTGCTGCTGCGGTCTGTGCAGTCTTTTGCTGCTGTGTTGGAACTGTGCCGGGCGCGGCACATGCGCTTACAAACATGGCGCCAACAAGTGCGAGAACGGCGGAATTACGTGCTTTGGTCATATCTAACCTCTTTAGCCTCAGAAATGATCGGCCCTTGTGGGCTTCGTGTTATAATAGACAAGATAACTTGCAGCTACGACTCTGGCCATGGGAAAAATAGGCAACACTTTGCTTTTTACCTGCCGTTCCAGCGGCGGCAGGGATACGGCCTTGTTCATTCTCGCATTGTTTCCAAGGATTTAATCCACAAAAGCTGCATAAGCCAGAAACCGCCAGCGGGTGGACTAGGCACGATTTTCATCCGCCCGAACACCTTCCCAGGCCAACAAAGCCCGTTTTACAGGCAGGCCCCAGTGGTATCCACCCAGCCCCCCTGATTTGCGCAACGCCCTGTGGCAGGGGATAAGATAACTGATAGGATTGCGCCCAACCGCTGTACCAACCGCCCGCACCGCACGGGGTTTGCCAATCGCCCCGGCCAGTTCGGAATAGGTTGTGACCTGCCCAGAGGGAATCCTCATCAGCGCCTCCCAGACTTTGATCTGCAACGGTGTGCCAATCAGATACAACGGCACTTCACCAACCTGTTGCAGGCCAAAAGCGGTTTCCGTCCAATTGCGCAGTTTTTCGGGGTTTTCCTCATAGCGCGCATTGGGCCAGCGCGATTTCAGATCCGCCACAGAATGATCCTGCCCATGAACCGCGCCAAAGCCGATACCGCAGATCCCCTTGTCGGTGCCCATGCCCAACGCCTCACCAAAGGGGCTGTCGAACCAGCCCCAATAAATGGGCAGATCTTCGCCACCCTTGGCATAATCTCCGGGGCTCATGGCCTCCCAGCGTAGAAACAGATCATGCAGGCGCCCCCCCCCGGACAGGCCCGTGGCAAGGGCGGTATCCAGCGTGGTAAAATGATCGGACAGCAGGGCCTTTGCATGTCCCAGGGTCAGATATTGCTGATAGCGTTTGGGGGATACGCCCGTCCAAGAGGTGAACAACCGCTGGAAATGCGCCGGGCTCATGCCGATTTCGCGGGCGAGATCCTCAAGAGAAGCTTTTGGTCCCAATTGATCCACAGCCTCAATGGCACGCGCCATGACCTGATAGTGATAGGTTTGACTGTCCTGCATATGCCGCTCTCCTTTGCGGCGACCTTACTGCTGCTTTATGACACAAGCGACCCGGATATTGCGAAAACGTTTGACTTGCGCCGCCAAGAACTAATCAATCGCGTCATGGATCACCGAGCTTTTATGTCACAACTCCCTGCAGAGACACTGCAGACGCTCTCAAGGCGCTCTGACCGGGCCGGACTTTTGCATCTGACAGGGCATCTGGGGGTTATCCTAGCGCTTGGAGTTCTTATCGCACTTCGGGTTCCATTCTGGTGGCTTTTGATCCCTATTCAGGGGGTCGTGATCGTCTTTTTGTTTACGCTGGAACATGAGGCCACCCATAAAACCCCCTTTGCCAATGAACGCCTGAACGAAGCCGTCGGCCATTTTTGTGGTCTGATGATTCTTTTGCCTTTTGAATGGTTTCGCTACTTTCATCTGGCGCATCATCGCCACACCAACATCCCCGGCAAAGATCCCGAACTGTCAGGAGACAAACCAGACAGTTGGCGCAGCTGGATCAGCCATGTGTCTGGCATACCTTACTGGGTCTCCCAGACGCGCACAGTGATCAGCAATGCGCGTGGCATCACACAGGCCCCTTACCTGCCCAATCGCGCAAAGCCCCGTATCATCCGGGAAGCACGCTGGCTGCTGATCATTTATGCTGCGGTTCTCCTAAGTCTGCTGATCTCGCCGCTCCTGTTCTGGGTCTGGCTGCTGCCGGTTGTGCTGGGGCAGCCGATGCTGCGGCTGTATCTTCTGGCAGAACACGGGCGTTGCCCTCAGATCGCGAATATGTTCGACAACACACGAACCACCTTTACCAACCGCATCATCCGCTTTCTGGCGTGGAACATGCCCTATCACGTCGAACATCACGTCGCCCCAAATATACCCTTTCACCATCTGCCTGCGTTTCACAGGCTGACCAAAGACCACCTGAACCAGACCGAAGACGGCTATGCCGCCTTCACCGCCAAATGGATCGCAACGCTTTAGCCCGCATCGGCCCCCGCGTTCCCGTTCAGCCACAGAAGGCACATCCCAAGACATGGCCAAACAGCTTGATTATCAGACGCTCCGCGAAATCTTTACCCGCTTTCAGAACAGTGAACCCGAACCCAAGGGGGAATTGAACCACACCAACGCTTATACGCTTGTGGTGGCTGTGGCCCTGTCTGCGCAGGCCACCGATGCAGGTGTGAACAAGGCCACGGAAAAACTGTTTCAGATCGCAGATACCCCACAGGAGATGCTGGATCTGGGTGAAGAAGGGGTGACTGAGCATATCAAAACCATCGGGCTGTTCCGCCAGAAGGCAAAGAACGTGATCAAAGCCGCGCGCATTCTGGTGGATGACTATGGCGGTGAAGTGCCCTGCTCTCGCGCCGCTCTTGAAAGCCTGCCGGGTGTGGGCCGCAAGACTGCCAATGTGGTGCTGAACATGTGGTGGAAACATCCGGCGCAGGCGGTCGACACACATATCTATCGGGTCGGCAATCGCGCAGGTATCTGCCCCGGCAAAGATGTGGTCGCAGTGGAACGCGCCATCGAAGATCACATTCCCGTCGACTTCCAACAACACGCGCATCACTGGCTTATTTTGCACGGGCGGTATATCTGCGTGGCGCGCAAGCCAAAATGCAAGGCCTGCATCATCAATGATCTCTGCCAGTTTGAGGAAAAAACTTTATGAGCGCCAAAAAATATCAGGTTGTCGGTATCGGCAATGCTGTTGTCGATGTGATCACCCGCGCCGAAGATACGTTTCTGGATCTGATGGGGATCGAAAAGGGCATTATGCAGCTTGTCGAACGCGAACGCGGTGAGACGCTCTATGCCGGGATGAAAGATCAGGTGGAAACACCTGGTGGATCGGTTGCGAATACCATTGCCGGGATTGGCGCACTGGGGGCGAAAACCGCCTTTATCGGGCGCGTGCATGATGACGCCCTGGGCCGGTTCTACGCCAAAGCCATGACGGATGAGGGCATCGATTTCGTGAACCCACCTGTGGCTGGGGGCGAACTGCCGACATCGCGTTCGATGATCTTTGTGTCCCCCGATGGTGAACGGTCGATGAATACCTATCTGGGTATTTCCTCTGAGCTGGGTCCGGATGATGTCGCACAAGACATCGCAGAACAGGCCGAGGTGATCTTTCTTGAAGGCTATCTCTTTGACAAAGACAAAGGCAAAGACGCCTTTTTGCGTGCCGCCAGAATTTGTCGCGCTGCTGGGGGCAAAGCTGGCATCGCCATTTCCGACCCTTTCTGCGTGGAACGCCACCGCGAAGACTTCCTCAAGCTGATCTCAAACGAGATGGATTTCGTGATCGGCAACGAAGAGGAAATCAAATCTCTGTTCCAGAATGACGATCTGGACAAAGACCTTCAGGCCGTGGCCGATGTTTGCCCGCTGGTGGTCTGCACCCGGTCAGGTGACGGGGTGTCGATCATTCGCGATGGGGTGCGTGTGGATATCCCAGTGCAAAAGGTTGTTCCCGTGGATGCGACCGGCGCTGGCGATCAGTTCGCGGCGGGCTTTATCTATGGTCTGGTGACCGGCACCGATATGGAAACCGCTGGCAAGATGGGCAATGTGTCCGCCGCAGAGGTGATCAGCCACATCGGCCCGCGCCCTCTCGAAGACATGCAGGCGCTGTACAAATCTCAGGGGTTGCTCTGACACAAATCAATAGCCCGCTCATCTGGCGTGCGGGCCAGTTGAAACAAAACAGAGCTTTTTCTGTTTACTTCAGGTTGTATTCTGGCGCCTCTAAATGGTGCCGGAGTACCCATGAACCGATTTATCTTTTTGCGCGACAAAACCGGCAACTGGCAGCGATCAAATGATGCGCTGAACAAACGTATTGCGCCCGTTGATCCCCAAGGTCCTGCGCAACCTGTCATCGAAGCGGCCGCCCTGTCGGAACAGGATCTGGCGGATGCTTTTCATGACACCACCATCCTATCAATGGCCCCGGTCATGGCAACCCGGCTTGTGGCCCCCTATGACATGGATCTCGCCCGCCAACAGACCCCAAAAGTGGGTTGGGGGTTAGATGCGGTTGGGGCGACACAGACGCGCTATTCCGGCAAAGGAAGCCGGGTCGCGCTGTTGGATACCGGAATCGACAGCGCCCACCCGGCGTTTCAAGGGGTGACAATCACCTCACAGGATTTCGTCGGCACTGGCGTTCAGGATGTAAACGGACATGGCACCCATCTGGCTGGTACAGTTCTGGGCCGAGATCTGGAAAACCAGCGCATCGGCGTCGCGCGGGGCATAACCGATCTTTATGTGGGTAAGGCCGTTCTGGACACAGGAAAAGGTTCATCCTGTACGTTCCTGAAGGCCTTTCTTTGGGCATTGCAGCAAAAACCGGATATCATCGGATTTGCGATCAGTTTTGATACTTTGGCAGAATCCGAAGCGCTGCAAGACAATGGCTATCCCGCCAATCTTTCGATTTCTGCCGCTGTGCACGCCTATCGGGGCAATCTGCGGATATTTGAGCGCATCATTCGCATGTCAGAGTTCGGCCCGGTACCGCTGATCCTGGGCGCGGCAGGTGATGACTGCCTGCGCTATATCTCGCCCGAGTTCACCACCGGCCCGGTTTCCCCGGCAGCAGGGCGGGGTGTTCTGGCTGTTGGCGCCTGCCAGCAAGGGGCAAATGGCATAGAACCCGCCCCCTTTAGCAACAACAACCCCGCTTTGGTGGCCCCCGGCACTGGCATTATCTCAGCGGATCTGCCCACTGGCACACGCGCATTGAACGGCAGTTGTATGGCGATGGCCCATGCGGCAGGTGTTGCCGCGCTTTGGGCTGAAAAGCTGCGCGAAGAGGGCGAAACACCCAATGCCAGCACCCTGGCAAACTGCCTGTCTTCGGCGGCTATATCGGATGGCATGGGGCCAAGCCAAACGCCTATAAGTTGTGGCCGAGGATTGGTTCAGGCTCCTTGAGGTAAAAAACCATTTCTCGAAAACCCAAGTTTGAGGCAGCATGAACCGCACCACAACAGGGGAACGAAAATGCGCGTTGGATTCATTGGTCTGGGGAACGTAGGCGGTAAGCTTAGCGGCAGTCTGATCCGAAACGGGATCGATATAACGGTATATGATCTAAACAGCGATCTGGTGGAAAGCGCCATTGCCAAGGGGGCACATCGCGGCGACAGCCCAGCGCAATTAATGCAAGAATGCGATGCGGTGATCACCTGCCTGCCTTCGCCCGCCGCATCAGATTCGGTCATGCAAGACATGCTGCCCGAGGTACGCCCCGGAAAAATCTGGATGGAAATGTCCACCACGGATGAGGCCGAGGTAAAACGTCTGGGTGCATTGGTGATCGCACAGGGGGGCGCAGCCGTGGATTGCCCCGTTTCAGGCGGGTGCCACCGCGCAGATACGGGAAATATTTCGATCTTTGCTGGCTGCGACCGCGAAACCTTTGATCGCATCGCGCCTTTGTTGAAAACCATGGGACGGCGTATTCTGCATACTGGGGATCTGGGCTCAGCCTCGGTACTGAAGGTGATCACCAACTTCCTTGCGACAGCCAATCTGATCACCTGCGCAGAGGCTCTGGTGACAGCCAAGGCCGCAGGCATGGATCTGAACACCACCTATGAAGCAATCAAGATCAGTTCGGGCACCTCGTTTGTGCATGAAACAGAAAGCCAGGTGATTTTGAACGGGTCGCGCGACATTTCATTCACCATGGATCTGGTCAAGAAAGACATCGGCCTGTTCCAAGAGGTCGCGGACCGCGCCGGGGTGCCGCTGGAAATGAACCCGCTAATGATCAAGATCTTTGAAGACGGGATCGCGCGTTATGGCGAACGGGAACTGTCGCCCAATATCATCCGCCGGCTGGAAGAGGCCACAGGCCAGCAGGTTCTGGCCCCCGGCTTTCCTGCAGAAATGTGCGATGATGAACCCGAAGCGCCCGGCTATGAAGTCATCCCACAGGGCAAAGCCTGAAACAAAAAGCCCCGCCTGAACAGCGGGGCTTTTGATACTGACGGGGTGTCAGATCAGAGGGATTCGTCGATCCAGGATTTCAGCGCCGCTTTCGGGGCTGCACCTGCGCGATTCGAAATCGGTGCACCATCTTTGAAGATGAACAGCGCTGGGATACCGCGCACGCCCATGGCGGCGGCAGAGTTGGGGTTGCTGTCTACGTCAACCTTGGCGATTTTCACTTTGTCGCCGTATTCCGCTGCCAGTTCTTCCAGCGCCGGGCCGATCTGTTTACAGGGGCCACACCATTCGGCCCAGAAATCAACAACAACAGGTACATCCGAGTTTTTGACTTCTGCGTCAAAGGTGGCGTCGGTGACGGCAACAGTGGCCATGGTAGTTCTCCTTAAAGGAATGATCCGTTCTTGAGCCGGAAAGTAGGTAGGGGGGAAAGCTTCGTCAAGGTGTGACCGCCCGGCCCAGCGCCTGTGTAACACTGCTGTCGGGCAGAGGCATATAGCGCGCCTGCGCAGTCCATAGCAGGCCTGTTTCGATCTGTCTGTCGGGATAAATCTGTTTCAAAGCAGCGGCATAGGCCCCCATCTGCCGCAGCAACCCTTCTGGGGTCAGGGTCACATCCTGCGGCACCACGCGGTTGGTTTTAAAGTCCACCGCAATCACGGTTTCTTGTGTAACCAACAGACAGTCGATCACCCCATGTATCCGGCCAATGCCCGGTAGTTCGGCAGTCACAGGCACCTCTGCCAGCACATCGCTGGTAAAGAATTGCGCCAGCTCTGGCGCGTTCAGCACCGCTGTCGCCTCATCAGAAATGGCGTCTAGCTGGTCTGCAACGATCTGGGTTTCGCCATCCTGCGCCAGATGATTGATCAGATGCGGGATCACATCTGGCCGTTGGTCTGGCGCAAGAGGGGCCAGATATTCCAACATTTTATGCACCGCAGTGCCTCGCGCCATGGCGATCTCTTCGCTGTCCCCTTCGGCACCGGGCAAGGCTTTGCTCCCCCCCAGATCTGAGGGTGAGCGAGTTTCAAATGGCTCTGGCGGCGCAGGCAGGGCGACATCCAGATCTTCGGGTTCGGGTTGTACGGCTTCTTTGACCACTTCAGCCGCCTGCCAGGGCAGGGATGTCAGATCGCCATGAGTCAGGCGCAGGCCTTCATCGGCCCCCAGATCCCCAAACTCAAAGGAGTGGGCCGTGGCACCGGCGCGCTGCATCCCGGTCTGAACCTTGTCATACCAGCTTTGCCCATCTTTTCCGGTGTCACCGGCGGCGGCCACAACCAGCCATTTTTCTGCCCGCGTCAGCGCTACATACAGCAGCCGGTCCCGTTCCTGCGCCTCTTTCTCTTTGGCGAGATCCACAGCCTCTGACTGGCGCGCGGGCATATTGCCTGCGCTTTGCTTCCAGACAATCCCCTGATCATCGCGCAGCAGATTATCCCGCAGCGGGGATCGCGTGGCTGCACAATCAGGCAAGATCACAATCGGCGCCTCAAGCCCCTTTGAGCCATGCACCGTCATCACCCGCAGGGTTTCGCCTGCCGCATCCGGCGCGCGTTTGATTTCCAGGTTATCCGCCTGCGCCCATTCAAGAAATCCGGTCAGCGAGGGCACAGCCGTTTGTTCATAGGCCAGCGCCTGCCCCAAAAGTGCGTTGACACCATCTTCGGCTTCTTGCCCCAATCGCCCAATCAAACGCCGACGCCCGTTGTGGCGGGTCAGAATGCGTTCGATCAGATCGTAAGGTCGCAGGAAATCGGTCTGCCCCATCAGATCATTCAGCACCGCCATAACCTTTAGGAAATCATCCTGCCGCGCGCGCAGCCCTTCCCAGAGATACCGCCGCGTGCGGGTATGGGCGAGATCATACAGCTGTTCTTCGCTTAGGCCAAACAAAGGCGAACGCAGCGCCGTGGCCAATGACAGGTCATCTTCGGGCGTGGCCAGAAAGGACAAAAGCGCAATCACATCGCGCACTGCAAGTTCAGACATGACTTTCAGCCGATCCGCCCCGGCAATAGGCAGATCCAGCTGTTTGCAGGCACGGATGATTTCGTTGAACAGCCGTGAGCGCGACCGGACCAGAATAAGGAAATCCCCCGCGTGAACCGGGCGGGCGTGGTACACATCGGAAAAGCCCTGTTCGACCGGCAGCGGGGTTTTCGCATCAATGGTGCGCTTGATGAAGCGCGCAATGCGTTTCGCCAAAATCACCGTATGGTGCTGGCTGCCCACCCGGTCCAGCGGCTCATACCAGTCGCCATCTTCGCCTTCGTCGACTTTATCCACCACGGGCCAAAGATCGACCTGACCGGGCATATTAGATTTGAACGCTTTATGTTTTTGATCCTCAGTAAAACCACTGCTGATCGCGCCATCAAAGACCTCATCGACCACCTTGAGGATCGGAGCAGCAGAGCGGAAGGAATATTCCAGCACCATCGAATGCAGCGGCTGTTCCGCCTGCTGAAGCCGCGCGCCAAATTCTTCGCGCATGCGGTCGAACTCAGACGGGTCAGCGCCTTGAAACGAATAAATCGACTGCTTTTTGTCCCCCACCACAAAGATCGTGCGGCGGATATCACTGCGCGCCCCTTCGCCCGAGGTGAATTCCTGCGCCAGCCGTTCGATCACCTGCCATTGCACCGGGCTGGTGTCTTGGGCTTCATCCACAAGGATGTGATCAATGCCGCCATCCAGACGATACAGCACCCATTCAGCCACAAAAGGATCAGACAGCAGATCGCGGGCGCGGGTGATCAGATCATCGAAATCCAACCAGCCTTTGCGCTGTTTTTCGGCCTCATATGCGGGCAGAAAGTGCTGGGCAAAGGCATAAAGCGCTGCATCTTTTTCCGCAGCCGTCAGCGCCAGCCGCATTTGCACCGCATCCGCGACCCTCGCGGCCAGTTGGTCGAGTGCTTCGAACAACTCAGGCGCATCGCTGCGCAGTTTTTTGGTGCCCAGCGTTTTGCGGATGCTGCCGCTTTGGGTCAGAAGGGCAGCCTCGACAATGGCGAGGCCGGCGCTGTCGGGGTGTTGAAACAAGGCAAGTTTTTCAGCCAGCGCAGCATCCGTTTTCCCGCCTGTTTGCAGGTGAGGAATGAGATATTCAATCAGATCCGCTTCGCTGCCCAGAAACACCTGCCCCAAAAGCGTGGCCTGATCCGCATCAGGGGCCAGCCCATAGCTGGCGCGGATATCTGCGGCACTGCGCGGCTGCGCAAAGGCATCGCGGTAGCGGGTCAGTGCGGCCAGCAGGCTTTCGCTGTCTTCCCCGGAAATGAAAGGCGCGATGGCGCGCACCAGCCCGGCCTGCGGCCCCTCTGCCATGCGATCCAGAATTTCGGCCCGCAGCATCTGTGCAGCGCGATCTTCCATTTCCTTAAACTGCGGCGACACCCGCGCCTCAAGAGGAAAGCGCCGCAAGAGCGAGGCACAAAATGAGTGAATGGTCTGGATACGCAGACCACCCGGCGTTTCAATCGCGCGGGCAAACAGGGTGCGGGCCTCGCGCATATAGTCTTCGGTCAGCGTGGCTTCGACGCCCAGAATATCCAGCTCTGTTCGCAGCTCGGCGTCGGTGGACATGGCCCAGCCGCCCAGTCGTTTGAACAGGCGGTTCTGCATCTCTGTCGCGGCGGCTTTGGTATAGGTCAGGCACAGGATATGTTCTGGCAGCACCCCTTCGAGCAGCAGCCGCGCCACCCGATCTGTCAGCACACGGGTTTTGCCCGATCCGGCATTCGCCGCCAGCCAGGTGGATTGATCCGGGCGCGCGGCATCCACCTGCCGCTGGGTGGCCTCATTGCGAATCAAGCTCATGAGAACACCATGCGTTGCGGATCATCCGTCACGTCCCATTCTCCAAAGCGCGACAGGTGATCGTAGTCGGCAAAATCCGTATCCTTCATCAGCGCGCGGCGCGCGGTATAGCCCTGATCGGGATCAGCGTAATTGGTCATCAGTTGCACAAACTCGGCCCAGACCTGATCTGGTGGGATTTCATCCAGAGGCGCAGGCACCTCTTTCGGGGCGGTGGGGTTCAGGGAAATGAACATGGCCCGTTCCACATGGCGCGGGGCAAGATTGGCAAAGGCCCCCTGCGTGATCATCGCCGCCTCAAGCAACAGCTGTTTGTCGAAATGCAACTGCTGGTCTTTGGTCGGTGCCGTGCCGGTTTTGTAATCGTAGATATGCGCCCCACCCCGATCGTCGATGTCGATCCGGTCGGCAGTGCCGCTTAGGGTAAAGCCCAGCTCGGGGATCTGCGCCAATCCTTTGATTTCAAAGTTATCCGGATGGGCCCGGGCCAGCCCCTGCCGCACAGCTTCGGTGTCGCAGAACCAAGGCGCAATGCGCTGCATCCGAGTCAGCCAAAGCGCCCGCGCCATGGGGAACGGCACGTTTTCGGGATTGTCAATCCAGGCCCGCGCCTGAGCCACAAGATGATCAGGGGTCAGCAGAGCGTCGTCTTGCAGGGTGTCGCGGACAAAGCTTTCCATCACCTCATGCACCAGAATGCCCCGCATCAGCGCATCGGGGGCCTGCATCAGCGGATCAATCGGGCGCAGGCGCAGCACATGTTTGGCATAGATCGCGTAGGGATCGCGCACCAAACGTTTGATTTCCGTCACAGACAGCTTTTGCGGTCGGCTGATCACAGGTGGGGCAGGCGAAGGGCGCGGGGCCGGATCACTGATCAGGGGGGCCTCGGCCTGACGCGCCAGTTCCAGCCATTTTGTGCCGCGCGCCGCCATCTGTTCCAGCGCTTCGGGGCCAGAGCGTTCTTTGAGACCATTCATCAGGTTCATCAGACGGTTGATCCAGCGCGACGGCACGGTTTCCGCATCGTCTGATTTCACCGAACGCGTCAGCCAGACCTCGGGGGCGCAGGCGGCTTGCTGAAAATCATGCGCCGACAGGCCAATGCGCCGCTCGGGCAGCAAAAGCCCGGCTTTGGCGCGCATCTGACGGTTCAACCATGGATCCGCCCCCGGCATTTCCGGCCAGGATCCTTCGTTCAATCCGGCTAGGATCAGCGTATCGGCCCCCATCACCCGAGCCTCCAACGTGCCCCAGATCTTGATCAATGGATGTGGAGCATCGCGGTCACGCACCTCTTCGCGGGAAATCAGCGCGCGGAACAATTCATTGTAATCCGAGGCGCTCATATCCGCACCATACCCGGCCTCATCGCGCAGGGCAGACACCACCTGCACCAGCTTGCGGCCCGCATTCTCGGCCCAAAGCGCGCTGGGATCATCGCTTTCAGAGCCAGCAACAATCGCTTCGGTCAATGCGATATGGGTTTCAAGCCACTGCGCCAGCGGCAGTGTACCTGTGCGGGGCTTGTCGCAAAAACAACTGGCCAGCCACTCGGCCCAGCGCTGTTTGTCATTCGCAGCCCCCCAGGCGCGGATCAGATCCGGCTGGGGATAGGGCCAGCCGGTTTTACGGATATGCAGCTCCAGATCGCGGGTGTTCAGCAGATGCTGCCCGCGCCCCTGCCCGGCGTGGGTCAGCGGATGTTTCAGCAGGGTCAGCAGGGCCTCAGCAGTCAGCGGAGCCTGCAACAAAGCTGCCACATGGCGCAGATGTCGCCCCGGCGGTGTCAGCTGTGCAGGGGTGCCCGCGGAATCATCGGGCAAGATGCCAAAACGGTCCAAAGCCGCTGTCACCTGACGGGTCAGCATTCGGTCTGGCGTGATCAAAGCGGCCTGTTTGCCCTCCATCACGGCGCGACGCAGGCGCAGAGCAATCGCAAGGGCTTCGTCGCGCTGACTGGGGGCTTCTACCAATGTCAGCCCCTGGGTGGCCTCGCGCAGATCGGGCAGCAACGGCCCCTCAGACAGCCATTGGTGCGTCACCGGCGCCGGGCGCAGCGCAAGCGACCACAGCCTGTTGCGCGCAGGATGCGGGGCTGGCGTATCGTGCCACGCGCGCACCCGATCCGGGCGGACCTCAAGATCACGCATCAACCGGGCAAAGCGATATTGCGGATGGTCTTCGCCAGTCAACGGGTTGTTCAACTGGTCCCAGACCGACGCCGGCATATCCGCATCAAAGCCCGGCAGAATCAACACCCCCTGAGGCAGACAGGCCACCGCTTTCATGAAATCTGCTGTGGTCCCCCGCGACCCGGTAGACCCCGCAATCAAAATCGGATGCTGCGGCGGGCGCTCTTGCCAGGCTTTCAGACGCAGTTCCATCGCCAGCCGGGCAAAGGCCTGCGGATCCGGCGCGGTTTCATCTTCGAAATAATGCTGCACAATGCTGAGAAAGCTCAGCGCGCGCTGCCAGTGGCCGGATTGATCAGACACATCCAAGCCCGCCACCACATCGGGCGGCACATTTTCGCCCTGCATTTCCTCCATGAGGCTGGCAAGACTGTCTGACAGATCAAACAGCGATGCACGGGGTGCCAGATCAGGCTGCGCATCAATCAAACGTGACACAAGGCCTGTCAACTCAAGCCTTCGACGCAAGGGCGGTACAGGCACCGGCAGTTGCGCGCGCGTCAAAGGATCGGCCAGATCCCCCAGCAGGCGAATGCGCGGCAGGAACCCAGCCTGCCCCTGATCAAAGATATCCCTCAGTCGCCGCGCCATCCGGGCGGTGTTGACGTAAAGTTCCACCCGCGCCATGGCCTCGGGCGGACCCTCTAGCCTTTGTTGCAAACCCTCTGCCAATGCTTTGGGGAAATCCACACCCGGTGGCAGGGAAAACAGACGCGGGCCTTGGCAATCAAACATTCAGCATTTCTTCTGCAAGATGAATTCCTTCGGGATGACCAACATCACACCAGTGACCCGGATAAATCGTTCCGAACAGCCGCCCCCTCTCTGACATCTTGATCCACAGCTGTTTCAGAGAAAAGATCTTTTCCGGGATCTCATGCAGAAGATCGGTTTTGATGATCTGTAATCCGGTATAGACCATATCGCCTTTCCAGATCAGCTGCCCGTCTGGCTGCAAGCTGAAATCACCCGCCCCCAGACGGCCCACAGCACGCTCCAACGGAACACATAGCATCAGCGCATCCATTTGATCGGGGGCCCAGTGCTGGCGCAACATATCCATCCCGTTTGGCCCCAGCCAGACCGCATCGGTATTCAGTGTAAAAACAGGGGCATCGCCCAGAATAGGCAAAGCATTGCGCAACCCACCGCCGGTATCCAGAATATCCGGCTGTTCCTGCACTACATGGATATCCGTGCCCGCCAGATGATCCGCAATCTGATCGCCATGATAATGCGCATTCACAACGCGGGTGCGCAGGCCATCGGTCAGGTCAAGAGCGTGATCCAGCAAGGGCCGCCCCGCAACGGGCAGCAAAGGTTTGGGGCGATCCTGGGTCAGATGTTTCATCCGCGTGCCAAACCCGGCAGCGAAAAGCATTACAGCGTATGGCATTGGGACTTTAGCCTTTGAAGGTGGTCCGCGTCAGGGTGTGGCAAGGACTGCGCCAAAACAGATTGCAGGTCAGCCAGCGCAGGGTGGCGCAAATTACCCTGCAGATGCGCCCAGACGCGGGGGATCAGATCAACATAATCGGGTTTGTTTCTAACCGCCGCCAATCGGGCAAAAATACCCAGAATGCGCAGGTTTCGCTGCGCCCCGAGCACTGCCAGAGAGGCGCGAAAATCCTGCTCGGGCAGCGCGCTTTTTGCCAGATACTGCGCGACGCAAGCCTCGGCCACATGGGGGGCAACATCTCGGCGGGCATCTTCGATCAGCGACACCAGATCATAGGCCCGGTGCCCCTGCAAGGCATCCTGAAAATCCAGCAGCCCCAGACGGGCTACGCCGCGGCGATCTGATAAAAGCAGGGCGTTTTCAGCATGATAGTCGCGCAAAACCATCACATCGGATGGCATGGCATAGCGTTCCAAAACCGGCAGAAAAGCACGCTTGGCCGCATCAAATCCATCGGAGGATATTGCATAATGCGTAAAGGCCAGATCAGTCGCCTGCGCGAGATATTCAGGCGTGGCTATTTGCAAATCTGCGGCTGGGGAATGCTGATGCAGATGCAGCAGCACATCCGTGGCCAGACGATACAGATCCTCTTCCTGTGCGGGATCCTTGGCAAATTCTGCCAGCAAATCATCCCCGAAGTCTTCGATCAGCATAAGCCCCAGCGCATCGTCGCGCGCCAGTATCTGCGGTGCACTTAGCCCGATGCCTGTCAGATGCTCTGCGATCCGCGCAAACAAGGCGGTATCGCCCGCAGGATCACGCATCAAAATCGCGCGGCGCGTCCCGTCCACAAGGCGCGCATAACTGCGGGTCGAAGCATCCCCCTGCATCGGGATTACCGTGGCATCCCCCCAGCCGTTGTCTTGCAGAAATCTCACGGCGTCAGCCCAGATATGATTGAGGTCCAGCGCAGGGTGTTCCAGGCAAGCTCGGCCACGCGCGCATCATCGGTTGGGCCATCGCGCAGGCTGATTGACAAAGCCCCGGGCGGTGTCAGATCTTCCAGTTTGTCTGGCCACTCTATCAGGCAAATTGCATCTTCAAAGGCTTCGGTCAGCCCCAGCTCAACGCAATCGTCTGGCCCACCCAGGCGGTATAGATCAGCATGCCAAAGCTCACCCGCACGGGTGTCATAGACCTGAACAAGAGTAAAGGTTGGTGAAGGCACATCTTCGGGGGGATCTTGCAGGCTTTGGATCAGGCTTCGGGCGAAATGCGTTTTCCCCGCGCCAATCCCGCCCGTCAACAAAATGACATCCCCTGCCCGCAGATCATCCGCAATCTGACAGGCCAGCTGCGCTGTTGCATCGGCTGAATCAAGCGTAAGTTGAAGGTTCTTTTCAGTCATACTGGGCGATACATGCCCGACGACTGATGCGGGCGCAACTGCTATGAAACAGCTTCTGCTTTGAGCTGCGGCAGCGACCGCGTTTCAGAGGGCAAATAACTAAACCGCATTAATGTTGCCCCGGCCGCAACGGGTTCGATTTTACAGAGCAAACGTTCACCCGTGTTCAGGACAAGTTCGGTTTCCCAAGGTTTGCGGTTTTGCAGGTTCAGCACATAGTCGCGAATTTCTGACCAGTCTGTTTGCGGGTCACACAGGTCTTCCCAGCTCTGGATAGCGTCAATGATAGACGTTTCAGCCACTGCCGGATCCGCCTGCAGGCCCCAAAGTTCGCGATAGGCTGAGTTACAAAAGGACTGAACGCCCAACCGGGTGAAGACCACGATTGAGCTGTCAAAACTGTCCAGAACGGATTGCGTCAGATCCAACTCTGACCTGAACCTGCGGGTCAGCGAAATTTCCGCGCTGATATCTTCGATCAAAAACGCAACCGCCCCATCCGGGTGTGGGCGCCCGGTGATGCGATAGGTCAGACCTGATGGCAGGCTCCAGGTTTCGCTGTACCTGTCTTCCCGTGCCGCGCTGACAACTTCATACAGCTTACCCCGCCATGACGAATAGCTTTTGGGCTCTGGCATCATGCGATTTTCGCGCATGTGATCAAAGAAACTAAGCAGGTTAGGCTTGGCTGAAAGGAAATCAATTGGCAGCCGCGTCAGATCCACCAAGGCGGGATTGAACAGCACCAGGCGGCGTTCTTTGTTAAAAACGGCCAAACCAATTGGCAGATGGGCAAAGGTCTTTGCCAATGTCTGTACGAAATTCCGCTGCGCTCTTTCTGCTTCGACAAGATCATTGATACCGGTGGCGTAATAGACGGTGTCTGCGCCCACCGGGAAAGAGGTCACCTCAAACCACAGCTGCTTTTCCTCACCGGGCAGACTAACCGAAATGCGCCCGTTCTGCGCGACCAGCGCCCCATCCACTTCGACAGCAAAGGGGCAGCTGGTCTGACCTGCAGCGGCGGATTCATCGCAAATTCGCTGGTAGGAATCATTGCTCCAGGTGACATTGCCATTGGCGTTCATCTTCCAGATCGGATTGGGATCCAGATGCAAAATCCGTGCAATCTGTTCGCTTTCCTCGCGGATATTCACGATGCGATGCACATGACCCATGCTTAGCGCGCCGCCGTTGATCGACAGACGGGTGAACGGGCCATTGACCGAAATCGACAGCAGCGTGTTCGCATCATCGCTGGCGGGAATGCTGGTGTCCTGCCCCGGCAGTTCCAATGGAAGATCCGCAAAACGATTGGCCAATACCGGGCGCAGATCGGCCCAAGGCGTGTCAGGGGAAAGGGGCTTACCCAGCATGTCTTCGACATCCGGCGTGGTGTCAATCACCCGCCCTTGCCGCAAAAGCACCACAAGCTCCGCAGGGCTTGCCCCGGTGTTTTTGGTTTCTGTTCCCCGCCGCGTAACAACGAGCAAAATCACAAGCGATATGGATACAGCCAATCCTGCACCTACAGCTATCGCAATGATCAGTCCGTTCATAACGCCTTCATCCTTGTCACGCACCTACATCAAATTATGTTCAGATTCGTTAACACCGGGTTAACTCTTCGTCTAAGTCTCAGATTTCTATTAAGGTGTTCTCACCCAACTTTGTGCCAGGCTTATGCGGTTCAGGCACGATCAGGTTGCGGGGCCAGACCACTTCGACGATCGCGCCCTGACGTTCTGATGACGATTTGCTCAGCGAAAACGGGTCTGTGCCGTTGGCAAAGCTCAGTTCCGCACCTGTGCGTTCAAGCAGTGTTTTAGCGATGAACAGGCCCAGCCCCATGCCTTCATATTCCGGGCGCGCTTTTCGGTCTGCTTCAGAGCGCTTTCGGCGCACAAAGGGATCACCAATACGCCCGATCAGGTGCTGCGGGAAGCCACGGCCATTGTCCATGATCCGTATCGAGATCTGTTCTTGCGTCCACATCGCTTCGATCCAGACACGGGTATCCGCGAAATCAACGGCATTTTGCACAAGATTGCGCAAACCATGAATAATTTCCGGGCGGCGCAGGATCTGCGGCGGGTTGTACTCACCACCCGGGCCGGGGCCATCTTCGATCAGGATCTCTTTGCCGCGGTTCTCATGCGGCTCGGCAGCTTCGCGGATCACTGTCAGCAGGGGGGCTTGCCGCATATGCAGATCATCTTTGCCAGCACGCCCCATAGACCGCAGGATATCACGACACCTGTCCGCCTGTTCGCGGATCAGCATTGCGTCTTCGTAAAGCTCTGGACGATCATGCAACTCATCCGCCAGCTCTGCCGATGTCAGCTTGATTGTCGCCAAAGGGGTGCCCAACTCATGCGCGGCTGCCGCAACAACGCCCCCCAGATCGTTCAGCTTTTGCGCCCGCGCCAAAGCCATCTGCGTTGCGGATAACGCGTCAGACATTGAATTCATTTCAACCGCAACCCGGCGCGCATAGACCGAAATAAAGATCAACGCGATATTAATCGCCACCCATTGACCAAAGACAAAGATATCAGGAATCCGCAGCACAAACCCCTGGTCCGTACGTAGGGGCAGGTGGAAAAAGATCATTCCCGTCACCATAACAGCTGCTGTGATCACAAGGATCACCGTCGAACGCAGGCTGAGCACCGCCGCTGAAACGACCACTGGCCCAAGCACGAGCAATGAAAACGGATTATGCAGCCCCCCTGTCAGGAAAAGCAGAAACGACAGCTGCATCAGGTCAAACATGACCATCAGAAAGTTTTCTGCCTCGGACAGACGTTTGTTTTCCGGAAAAACAAAGATGGCGACCAGATTACCGATGATGGAAATTCCGACCGCAAGATAACACAGCCCAAGCTCTAGTTGCAGGTTGTACAATCTCTGCGCCACGGTGATTCCCACCAGTTGGCCGATAATGGCAAACCAACGCAGCAAGATAATGGTCCGCAGGCGGATCCAGTTGCTTCGTTGTTCGTTTCCAATCAGCCCCAGATCACTCATGCGCGATATTGTCCCTTGGCCCTTTGCAGCGGTTCCATCAATTGTTACCTGTCTGGCAGACAAAGAAAAGAGACTGTCATGCAACGCATCGCCGCCATTTCCGCATCAGTAGCCATCGCCGCCCTTTTGGGCGCGGTGTGGTATTCAACCACAGGCCCAGACACAGCCGATCAGTTTGCGCAATGTCGCAGTGGGAATGTGGCTGGGGGCGCTGGCCAAATCGGCGGGCCTTTCACCCTGGTCGACAAAAACGGTGAGACCGTTACCGATAAAGATGTGATCACAGAGCCATCACTGGTGTATTTTGGTTACACTTTTTGCCCCGATGTTTGCCCATTGGACACGGTTCGCAACGCTGACGCCGTGGATCTTCTTGCCCAGAAAGGCCAGAGCGCAACGCCCGTGTTTATTACAATTGACCCAGAGCGTGACACCCCTGAAGTTGTCGGGGATTTCGCTTATAACCTGCATGACAAAGCCATCGGTTTGACCGGTTCCGCCGAACAAATTAAGGCCGCAAGCCAAACCTATAAGACCTATTACAAGAAACAGGATGGGGATCCAGAGTATTACCTCGTGGACCATTCAACCTTTACCTATCTTGTGCTGCCAGAGCATGGGTTTGTCGAATATTTCCGGCGCGAAGTGACGCCAGAACAAATGGCTGAACGTGTTGGTTGCTTTGTGGATGCCTCTTGACCTTGGGGTAAGAGGGTTTGACCCTCGTTTCACGCAGCGCTAGAACGTGGAGTGAATAACGCGAACGGGAGAAAAGCTGTTGGCAGAGCGCACAATCGAAGAACTCGGCGAAGACAAGTCCCTGCTTTTGGTTGACGATGATGAGCCGTTTCTGAGGCGATTGGCCAAAGCGATGGAGAAACGCGGGTTCGACGTCGAAATGGCCGGTTCAGTTGCGGCCGGCACAGCGGTTGCGACAGCCCGCCCGCCCGCTTACGCTGTTGTGGATCTTCGACTGGAAGACGGCAATGGGTTGGATGTGGTCGAAGTGCTGCGTGAAAAGCGCCCGGATTGCCGTGTTGTTGTTCTGACAGGATATGGTGCCATCGCCACGGCAGTTGCTGCGGTCAAAATTGGTGCAACAGATTATCTTTCAAAGCCAGCAGATGCCACCGACATCATGAACGCGCTTCTGGCCAAGGGTGACGACCTGCCCCCGCCCCCGGAAAACCCCATGAGCGCCGATCGCGTGCGTTGGGAACACATCCAGCGCGTCTATGAACTGTGTGATCGCAATGTGTCTGAAACCGCGCGTCGGTTGAATATGCACCGCAGAACGCTGCAACGCATTCTGGCAAAGCGGTCGCCACGCTAAACGCGCGATTCGCCAAAGGTTTTAACCCCTGCCCGAGATATCTCAGGCAGGGGTTTTCTTTTAGAGATTTTCGCCAAACCCGAAGGTTTCAGTCACATAATCAATGTCTTTGTCTCCGCGACCAGAGAGATTGATAAGGATGGACTTTCCGGGGTTCTTTGGGGCTTCGCGCATGGCAAAAGCCACCGCATGCGCGCTTTCCAGCGCGGGAATGATGCCCTCATGCCGTGACAGAGCGTAAAAGGCTTCCAGTGCCTCTTTGTCATTCGCGGCTGAATACTGCGCCTTGCCTGACCGGTATAGATGCGCGTGTTCCGGCCCAACACCCGGATAATCCAGACCAGAGGCCACGGTATGTACCGGCGCTGGTTCACCCTGTTCATCTTTCAGAACCATGGTGCGGAAGCCGTGAATATCGCCATCTTCGCCAAAGGTGATCGTTGCGGCATGTTCGCCCAATTTCGACGAGGTGCCCATTGGCTCAACACCATAAAGGGTCACGTCCTCATCATCGATAAAGCCGGAAAACAGCCCCATGGCATTGGACCCACCACCAACGCAAGCTGCGACCATGTCGGGCAGATCGCCTGTCAGTTCCAGGAACTGTTCGCGGGCCTCAACGCCAATCACATGCTGAAAATCACGCACCATCATCGGGAAAGGATGCGGCCCGACAACGGACCCGATGGCAAACAACGCGGTATCAGCCTGCTCCATATAGCTTCCGAAACAGCTGTCCACCGCTTCTTTCAGCGACCGACCACCAAAGCCAACAGGCACCACGTCTGCCCCCAGAAGCTTCATCCGGGTCACATTCGGCGCTTCCTTGGCGATGTCGATTTCACCCATGTGAATTTCACACTCCAGGCCAAAGTAAGCGGCCGCAGTCGCCAGCGCCACACCATGCTGACCTGCACCGGTTTCGGCCATCAGCTTGGTTTTGCCCATGAATTTGGCCAGCAGACCTTCGCCCATGCAGTGGTTCAGCTTATGCGCGCCAGTGTGGTTCAGATCTTCGCGTTTGGCATAGATCTGCGCGCCACCACAGCGTTCCGACAGATTTTTCAGATAGGAAACAGGCGTTGGACGCCCCTGAAAGTGCTTACGGATATGCCGCAGCTCTGAGATGAAATCAGCTGATTTGGAAATACGCTGATAGGCTTCACGAATCTCTTTGAAATGCGGCTCGAGAGGTGGGGGCAGCATGGCGCCGCCGTATTCGCCGAAAAAGCCATTTTCGTCAGGTGTATTTTTAAGATAGGACATTGGACCTCCCACAAATTGTGGGGCTACTTGGGCCAAACCCTAAGGTATTCGCAAGTGTCGATACGTCTTCTGCGTCGGGTTGCCATAGGCAGAAGGCCATGGGGGAAAATGATCCAGCTTTTGCCTTTGTCACTTTTGAATTCGTCAGTAAGGTATCCCCATCGGCCAAATGGGCCAGCGTCTGAAGGGGCACCCCCTAACAAAGGAAAGTCTGATATGGGCAAACGTGACGACCTGATTGAACAATATGCGGAAGATCTGCGTGGCAAATGCGGCGTCGAACCAGATATGGATCTGCTGACCAAAGTCACCATCGGCTGCGGGCCAGCGATCTATAACGCTGACGCAAGCACCGTTGCCGCCAGCCAGGAAAGCGAACTGGAAACCGTCAAGAACAACTTCCTGATCAAGAAGCTGGGCCTGTCAGATGGCCCCGAACTGATGGAAGCCATCAATCAGGCGGTTGAAACCTATGGCAAATCAGAGCGCAACAAGTACCGCGCTGTGTTCTACTACCTTTTGGTCAAGCACTTCGGCAAAGAAGCCATCTACAGCTAAGCCGACACCGTTCAGAACCCTCGCCTAGGCGGGGGTTTTTCTTTTAGCGCGCCAAGTCTCTCGATAGGGCCGCTTTGTATTTGTACCCTGGCCAAATGCAATCAACGCCTCGGCCAAAATAACATTCATCAAAACCCCAATAATCGAGGCAGGCACAAAGACCTGTTCAAACGGCGTTCCCCAAAGGAAGGCCGCACTTTCGATAGCAATCCGTGCCGTCGACACTGACAGCCCCAAAGCAAAGGCCCGGATCATATACGCCCGGTGAAGGGCGAGGTTGCGCTGGCGAATAGCGTGCCAGGCAATCCCCAGGAAAACAAACTGCGCACTGATTATCCCAAAAGTAGAGACCTGCGTTAGCAAGCCACCCAAAGCGGGAAAGGCCAACACCATCAGCAATACGCCGAGGCCGGATATCACGGCGGACAGGATAAACATTCGCCCGATCACCCTATGCACCCCCTTCACTTTGCGCAGCCCTTCAGCGAACTGCAAAGGGCCAAGAAGAAAGAACACGATGCCCGGAACCAGATGAAGAACCGTCAGGTAAGGATGGTCTAGATAGCGCTGATCTACATGGGAAACCGTTCCTGCGTGCTCTGACATCACAAATCGCAACCGCGCGACGCTGCCGGATAGGACAGGGACACTTACAAGATATAGCAGGCAAACCACCAGGGGATTTGGCACGTTTCGAAAGATCATAGGTGGAGCGTAAAGAAAAAGCCCCATCCAAAGGATGAGGCTTTCTGTCCATCGCTCAAAAGCGAGGAACTTATTCTTCTGCGGCGGCTTCTTCTGCTGCAACGCGCGCTTTGTCTGCTGCGCCTTTGGCGTCAACATCGCGGTCAACCAGCTCGATGATCGCCATAGGCGCCATATCACCGTAACGGAAACCAGCTTTCAGAACACGGCAGTAGCCACCGTTACGCTCTTTGTAGCGCGGGCCCAGAACTTCGAACAGCTTGGCAACGTCTTTATCTTCTTTCAGCTGTGCTGCAGCTTGACGGCGGGCGTGCAGATCGCCGCGCTTGCCCAGAGTGATCAGCTTGTCGATGACGCGCTTCAGTTCTTTGGCTTTCGGCAGAGTGGTTTTGATCTGCTCGTGCTCGATCAGCGAGCCAGCCATGTTCGAGAACAGCGCTTTGCGGTGCTCATGGGTGCGGTTCAGGCGACGATAGCCTTTTGCGTGACGCATTGTCTTACTCCAATTTTTGCCTTCTACAGGCGTTTTTGCTTTGTCTGGCTGGGGATGCGTGTCACCAACTCTCCTTGGGGCGGTTTCAAAAGCGTTCTGAAACGCGCCCAGACCCGCCTTGGGCAAAACCCAATTCGGATGCGCGCTTTTAGCTGAGCGCCACAGCCAAAGCAAGCCCGCAAAGCATGAGAATCATATTGATCTCTGGTTCACACGTTCAGATAATTTTTCTGCGCTTTCAACGCGTTCGCTGTAGCGATCTGTCAGATGATCTTTCACATCCCGCGTCAACAGCGTGAACTTGACCAGCTCTTCCATGACATCAACGATTCGCCGGTAATAGGCCGAAGGTTTCATGCGGCCGTCTTCATCAAATTCAAGAAACGCCTTCGCCACAGAACTTTGGTTCGGGATCGTCAAACACCGCATCCAGCGCCCCAGCACCCGCATCTGGTTCACCGCATTAAAGCTTTGTGAGCCGCCTGAAACCTGCATGACGGCCAGTGTTTTCCCCTGCGTCGGGCGTACAGCCCCAATAGAGAGCGGGATCCAGTCGATCTGGGTTTTCATGATCCCAGTCATCGACCCGTGACGTTCCGGCGAACACCAGACCATCCCTTCTGACCAGGATACCAGATCGCGCAGTTCCTGAACTTTAGGATGATCACTGTCGGTATCATCGGGCAGCGGCAGACCGCTAGGGTCAAACACCCTTGTTTCACAACCCAGCTTTTGAAGAATGCGCGCGGCTTCCTCGTTCACCAGACGAGAATACGATCGCGCACGCAAAGATCCATGCAACAAGAGAATGCGCGGGGCATGTGTCGATGTCAAAGGCGTACCTAACACGTTGGTGTCCGCGTGGTGTAACTGTGTCTCGTCAAGATTGGGGGTATGCGTCATGGGAACCTCTTACTTTAAATTTCGAATATTCGTGAATTATCGAAATGTAAAGAACAAACATCCCAAAGAAAAAGGCAGCGCCTGCGCGCTGCCTTTTGATCTCTTAGAAGTTGTCTTCTAGCTTCTTCGCCAGATCTTCGATGTTGTCCGGCGGCCAATCCTCGACATCCATGCCAAGGTGCAGCCCCATGCCCGACAGCACTTCTTTGATCTCGTTCAGCGACTTGCGGCCAAAGTTCGGCGTCCGCAGCATTTCTGCTTCGGTCTTCTGAATCAGATCGCCAATGTAAACGATGTTGTCGTTTTTCAGGCAGTTTGCCGAACGGACAGACAGTTCCAGTTCGTCCACCTTCTTCAGCAGAAGCGGGTTGAACTCGAGACCATCGTCTTCGTCCTGACGACTTGCCGATTCGGGCTCTTCGAAGTTGACGAAAATCGACAGCTGATCCTGCAGAATGCGCGCCGCATAGGCGATTGCATCTTCAGGCGTCACCGATCCATCTGTTTCAACTTTCATGGTCAGCTTGTCATAGTCCAGAACCTGACCTTCACGGGTCGGCTGAACGTCGTAAGCAACCTTTTTCACCGGCGAATAGATCGCATCAATCGGGATCAGACCGATTGGCGCATCTTCCGGCTTGTTCTTGTCAGCTGACACATAGCCCTTGCCGGTGTTCACGGTGAATTCCATGTACACATCAGCACCTTCGTCCACGTGACAGATCACATGTTCGCGGTTCAGAACTTCGATGCCAGCGGAATCGCTGATGTCACCAGCGGTGACAACACAGGGGCCTTTGGCAGAAACGGACAGACGCTTGGGGCCTTCCACTTCCATGCGCAGGCTCACACCTTTCAGGTTCAGCACGATGTCGGTCACATCTTCACGAACACCCGCAACCGAGGAGAACTCGTGCAGGACGTTGTCAATCTGAACGCTGGTGATGGCCGCACCTTGCAGCGACGACAGCAGAACGCGGCGCAGCGCGTTGCCAAGCGTCAGACCAAAACCACGCTCAAGCGGTTCAGCCACAACGGTTGCCTGACGTGCCGGATCGGCGCCTGGCTTAATCTCAAGCTGAGTCGGCTTGATCAATTCGGCCCAGTTCTTGTGGATCATGCAAGTCCCTCCATTCTTGTTGGTTCCCCATGTCCCAATAGGAACCAACGCCCGAGGTTAGAAACGACGTACCGAGGCCGGACAAAAGCCCGGCCCCGGCAAAAAATCAAGCCAAATCAGACGCGGCGGCGCTTTGGTGGACGACAGCCGTTGTGTGCGATTGGGGTAACATCACGGATCGAGGTGATGTTGAAACCAACCGCAGCCAGAGCGCGCAGTGCCGATTCACGACCCGAACCAGGGCCCTGAACTTCGACTTCCAGGGTCTTCACACCGTGTTCCTGGGCTTTCTTGCCTGCATCTTCAGCGGCTAGCTGAGCGGCATAAGGGGTCGACTTGCGCGAGCCCTTGAAGCCCATGGTGCCAGCAGAGGACCATGAGATTGCGTTGCCCTGAACGTCAGAGATCAGGATTTTTGTGTTGTTGAAGGTCGAGTTCACATGCGCAACGCCAGCTGCGATGTTCTTGGAGACCTTTTTCTTGCCGCCACGGCGAGTATCACGTGCCATATCGAATAGTCTCCCTTACTTCTTCTTGCCTGCGATGGCCTTTGCCGGGCCTTTGCGCGTGCGAGCGTTGGTGTGTGTACGCTGACCGCGCACAGGAAGGTTACGACGGTGACGCAGACCGCGGTAGCAGCCCAGGTCCATCAGGCGCTTGACGTTCATGGTCACTTCGCGACGCAGGTCACCTTCAACGGTGTAGTTTGCGTCGATGTGCTCACGCACGGCCAGAACTTCAGCGTCTGACAGTTCGTTCACACGACGGGTCACGTCAATGTTAACAGCCTGGCAGATTTCAGCAGCAGAGGCGGGGCCAATGCCGTGGATATATGTGAGTGCAATCGGCACTCGCTTGTTAGTCGGGATGTTTACGCCGGCAATACGAGCCACGTGTATGTCCTTTCGTTGCGAGCCCGTGGTCCCGGGCCCTTTTTTCACAACATATGGCCCGCGATTTTCAGCCACGGGCCAAACGAAGAGTCGTAGTTTCTTTCAACAAAGCGAATCGAACACTACGACATCGGTCGCGTTTAGCCCGTCCCTGTGGAAAGATCAAGCCAAGCACTTGACATTGCAAAAATCAGCGACTGCGGCACACCGAAGCAGCGCAGTGATCAGTCGCCAAAGCGGGCGTTCCAGACCTGAATCTGGCTTGTGTCCACTTGTGAAGGATCAATACCGCGCAGAAGCGCCACGTCAGCCCCATCAACCTGCAACAGCGTCCCCCCCTGAGCGGCGACCTTAGTCAGAGTATAGTCGCCCTGCGATTTTGGCGTATCGGTTTCGACCACCACCTCCAGTTTATCCTGCCCCGGTTGGAAATCGGCAATTTCCACAACATCAGAGCTGCTCAACCCTGACCGTAGATAGGTGGCAAACACATCATCGCCTTCGCCACCTGTGACGGTGTCGGCATTGTCAGCCAGAATTGTATCATTGCCAAAGCCGCCATTCACAACATCCGCGCCCTCGTGCGTTGGATCATCTAACGCTGTCAGGGTGTCGTTCCCGGTGCCCCCTAGCAGGGTATTCGAACCACTTTGGTCCGCAATATCATCGTTGCCGCTGCCCCCGCGGATCAAATCATCGCCAAGCTCTTCGCGCACGAACAGGGCGAAATGTTCATCATCACCCCCACCAAGATTGATGGTGTCATTCCCCGCCTGCCCCAAAATCAGATCAGGCTGGTCAGTGCCCATCAGGTTATCAGCCCCTTCGGTGCCATTTTTGAACTCTACGTTCGCGAGCCGGTCTGCGGTGGTTTCCAGCCGCTGCACATAGTCATCATATGACTTAATTTCTCCACCAAGCTGCTTTTGCGCGGCCTGCAAAATCTGATCGACCTCGGGGCGCTCTAGCTCTCCCTCCCAGGCATCGGCGGTGCCAGTTGTTGAATACGCCTGATAAGTCTGTGCCGTTTCGCCAAAATCCTCTTCAGCCTGCGGATCTGTCACGGATGATGAGACATCTTCGTCACCGCCATCACCTATCATCGGAACCACTGCGACCAACCCCAGCGCTATTAAAATAAAAATCATATCAATACTCCTACTACCGCGCTTAAATCCTTCAAAAATGGCAAGATTCAGACGCAATAATGAAACCCGGATACAGCGTTCGTTACGTCATTTTGAACGCGCAATATCTTCTAGAATCTGTTTCTAATTCACGCGACCCGGGCAAAACACTCAAATGCGCCTTTATGGTAAATGCAATCAGACCACCGATTTCAAACGGGGCTTTGGGGCCGAGCAATAGGCGTTATTGCGCCTTGTCAGCCCTCCATGGGGACCAAATTAGAAGTGCCAAAAGCACAATGGGGGTGATCTGGATTGCAAGGTTCTGCGCCAGAAAGAAGCTGATCCAAGGCAAGGACCAGATCAGGGCGAAAACGCGATTGCTGGTGGTCCTGGGAATAGCCTGGAAACCGCTCGATACTCCCCAAAGCGCAAGGGCGAAATACAGCATGATCCCATCATAGTTAAAACTGTAAGGCAGCAAGAGCATGGTTCCCAGAACCAGCCACATCACCCAACTCAGAATGCCTTCATGAGCGCGCGGCCAACGCAGCACTAGAAAAATGGCGGAGACTGCGGCAAAGGCAAAATGCAAAAGATAAGCATTGCCGGTTTCCCAGCCCCAAAGCCGCCCTTGCATAAAGGCGCTTGGGATCATCGCCAGCAACAGATTTTCCCAGGTTTCCACAACGTGCAGCTGCTGTTTGCTGGTGATCTCAAGGAACATTTGCCAAGATGACAATCCGTAGGCCCAGATCGTACCCGCGATGGCCACCCCCAGAAAAAGCCCGCCCCAAAGCATGACCGCAATGCGTAGCTTTCCAATCAAAAGTGGCAAAACGCACAGCCCCAGATGGGGCTTGATGGCCAGAAACGCCCAGCCCAACCCTGCCCGTACCGCCGCATTGCGATAGGTCATCACGACTGCAAGCACCAGAACCGAGGAAATGAAAAAACCGTTCTGCCCTGCAAACAGGTTCCAGAACCCTGCCGGAGACAGAACAATCAGCGCCGCCCAATACATCGGCAACTCAAGAACCCTTACGGTCAGCGCAACCATGGCGATGCCAGCGCAGGTCCACAAGGCGTAAGCGACAAAGTAAGGCAGCGCGCCCAGGCCCTGAGAAACAGGCCAAAGCAGTGGCGGATAAGACCAATTGTGAATCGGATAGCTATCCCCGTGAAGGCGCTTGATTTCATCGTGATACGCCGCGCCATCAAACAAAACAGCCTGTTGACCACTGTTGATCAGCGTACCGCCCAGATGAGTATTGATGAAATCACGGCCAATGATGTGGTCGGTGAAATCATAGCCCCCGTGCGATGTTGCAAAGTACCACAGCAACAAAGCGGCGCTTATTGCGGCCCAAATCGCTGGGACCACCCAAATCTTCTGGTTCGACATAATCTGCCCTCAATGCACTGCTTTGGGCAAAGCATATCAGCAGTTGAACTGCAATCACCCTAGCTGAAGAGAGAAGCCATAAAAAAACCCGCCAATCAGGCGGGTTTTCCAAACAGGTTGCAGAGGCGCTTAGGCGTCGAGCTTTTCCGCAATCGACGATTTGATCGCGTCGATTTCACCCAGACCATCAACACGGCTATGCACCCGCAAGGCATAGTAATAGCCGATCAGCGGCGAGGTCTGCTTGTAATACTCCATGAGGCGTTTTTTCAGGCTTTCCTCATTATCATCCGCGCGGCGTTTGAAAGCGGTGTTGCCACATTTCTCGCATTTGCCATCCGCAGGGATCGGCTTGGTGATGTCATTATAGACCTCACCGCAGTTGCCGCAGGTTGATCGTGCGGTGATACGCTTGACCAGCGCCTCATCTTCCACACGCAGCTCCACGACCTTATCCAGGGTCTGGCCCATATCTTTCAGCAGATCTGCCAGCGCATCGGCCTGCTTCAGGGTGCGCGGGAAACCGTCAAAGATGAACCCTTCGGCCTTGGTGGTTTCAAGCTTCTCACGGATCAGGCCGATAACGATCTCGTCGGTGACAAGTTCGCCACGCGCCATGACCGCCGCAACCTTCTGGCCCATTTCGGTGCCGCTATCTTTGGCTTCGCGCAACATATCGCCGGTAGACAGCTGAACCATGTTACGCTCTTCCACCAGAACGCGCGCCTGTGTGCCTTTACCCGCCCCCGGCGGTCCAAGAAGAATGATGTTCATCGCCGAGCTGGAGCTCCCCGTTTTTTACGGCCCTTGCCGCGCAGTTGAGATTTCTGGATCAGGCCTTCGTACTGGTGCGCCAGAAGATGGCTTTGAACCTGCTGGATGGTATCCATCACAACACTAACCACAATCAGTACCGATGTCCCACCGAAGTAGAAGGGAATGGCAAGCTGCGTGCGAATGATCTCAGGCATGAGACACACCGCTGTCAGATAGATGGAGCCCAGAACCAGAACACGATTGACCACATATTCCAGATATTCTGCGGTTTTCTTACCGGGGCGAATACCTGGAACAAAACCGTTCTGGTTTTTCAGGTTATCCGCAACATCGTCGACTTTGAACGATACATTGAACGTATAGAAATACGCAAAGAATACAATCATTGCTGCGAAGAACAGCAGATAGAGCGGCTGACCGGGGCCGAAATAGGCCAGAATGGTCGACATCAGCGGGCTGGTTGTGCCCTGCTGGCTGAAAGTCGCAATGGTGGTCGGAAGCAGCAGCAGCGAGCTGGCGAAGATCGCCGGGATCACACCGGCCGGGTTGACCTTGACGGGCAGATGGCTCTGCTGTGCTTCGGTCATCTTCATGCCTACCTGGCGACGCGGGTATTGGATCGAAATCTTTCGCAGCGCGCGTTCCATGAAGACGACGAAGGCAATCACCACCACCATCATCACCATGACACCCACAACCACCGCCGGGCTGATCGCACCGCTTTGACCCTGAACAAAGAACTGCGCCAGAGCAGCAGGAATTTCAGCGATGATACCGACAAAGATGATCAGCGAAATACCGTTACCAATGCCGCGCGCGGTGATCTGTTCACCCAGCCACATCAGGAACATAGTGCCGCCAACCAGCGTGATCACACAGGAGGCGCGGAAATACCAACCCGGATCGGTCACAAGATCGCCCGCCTCAAGGCTGGCGGCCAGACCATAGGCCTGCAGTGTTGCCAGGAACACTGTACCGTAACGGGTGTATTGGTTGATTTTCTTCTGGCCCTGCTGCCCCTCTTTCTTGAGCTGCTCAAGCGCGGGGACCATGGCGGTCAGAAGCTGCACGATAATCGAGGCCGAGATATAGGGCATAATCCCGAGGGCAAAAATACCCATTCGTCCCAGCGCACCGCCGGTGAACATCGACACCATGCCAGCCACACCCTGCCCGGCCTGTTCAACGAATTCGCGCAGTGCGACACCGTCAATCCCCGGAACAGGGATAAAGGTGCCCAGGCGATAGACGATCAACAGCCCAAGGGTAAAGAGGATGCGATTGCGCAGGTCGGTTGCCTTGCCAAGCGCCGCCCAGCTTGTGTTGGCGGCCATTTGCTCTGCTGCAGATACCATGCGGATCTCTCTATTTCATGCAAACGCCGCCACGACGCGTTTTCCTGCATCGGGCGGCGTTAATGGAAAACTATTGGCTATGTAAGCGGCGCAGGGGCCGCTCACAAGGCGTTATTCTGCCGCTGCCGCTTTCGTGACCTTCAGCGAACCGCCCGCTTTTTCGACAGCTTCCACTGCGGAAGCCGAAGCGCCGGTCACTTCGATGGTCAGCGCGCCGGAAACTTCGCCTTTGGCCAGAACGCGGATACCGTCCAGTTTGCGGCGAACCAGACCCGAAGCAACCAGAGTGTCTTCGTTGATCGAACCAGCTTCCAGCTTGCCCGCGTCAACAAATTTCTGGATCAGACCCAGGTTAACAACAGCGTATTCTTTGCGGTTCGGCTTGTTGAAGCCACGCTTGGGCAGACGCTGGTAGAGCGGCATCTGGCCGCCTTCGTAGCCATTGATGGCCACACCCGAACGCGATTTCTGACCTTTGATACCACGGCCACCCATTTTACCTTTGCCCGAACCGGGGCCACGGCCAATGCGTTTCTTACGCTGGGTTGCGCCTTCATTGTCGCGCAGTTCATGCAATTTCATGTCGCTTCTCCTTGCCGGATGTGACCCGCGAAGCGTGATGGGTCAAACACGGCTTTTCTTGCTTGTTGTGAATCGGGGCATTTGCCCACCGGGTGCCTATAGCGGGCCAGCCCGTTCAGATCAAGGCTTTGGTTCAGGTGACTGACACCGGCAGGCTTGCATAGCCTCTGAAACGCGCCAAAGGCACCAGTGATCCGTCACCATTCGCACGCAATTTCGGGAAACGCTGCACCAGCTTACCTATCGCGATTCGCCCTTCTACACGCGCCAGTGTCGCCCCCAGACAAACATGGATCCCCGTAACAAACGCCAGATGGCGATTGGGTTTGCGGGTGATATCCACCTGATCAGGATTCGCAAAGATCTCTGGGTCGCGGTTCGCCGCTGCGATCGAGGTGTGGATATAGGTGCCCTTGGGAATCACCCCAGAGGGCAACGCAACATCTTCTGCCGCCAGGCGATTGCCAATCTGAAGCGGGCTTTCGAACCGCAGGAACTCTTCTATGGCAGTGTCGACCAGCTCAGGTTCGGCTTTCAACAGCGCGTGCTGATCCGGGTGGTTCAGCAAAATACCAACAGAATTTCCGACAAGACTGGTCGTCGTTTCATGCCCGGCATTCAGCAGGAAGATACAATTCTGGATCAGTTCCTCTTGCGTCAACCTGCGCCCGTCAATCTCACCAAAAATCAGCGCCTCAAGCACCTCGCCCTCAGCTGCCCCTTCGGGGTTGTTGCGTCGAAAGTTGATCAGGTCGTTCAAAATCGCGCCGAATTCTTCAACAGCTTTGTTGCCCTCAATCAGGCGTTCAGGCGGAACAACCGCATCCAAGGCCCCAAGGATCGATAAGGAATAGGCGCGCAGATCCCCCCGGATACTTTCAGGGATCCCCAGCATGAATGAAATGATCTCGGTCGGCAGCACCTTGGCAAAATCATCAATCATGTCGAACTGCCCCAGTTCCGCTAGATGATCCAGGCGCTGATCAACAATACGGTCAATCAGAGGGGTAAATTCGGCCAGTTTGCGCGGTGTGAACGCACCAGCAAGCAATTTGCGGACCACTGTATGGTAGGGCGGATCATTGAATACCAAAGAGGTGGTATGATGCTGATAAAGCGGGGTATCGCCGAACTTTTCCAGAAAAGCATCTGTTTTATCTGACAGCATTTGCCGCGATTGATAGACCTTCTGGCAGTCATCAAAGCGCGTCAGAACCACCGAGCCATCCGCGTTTTCATGAATGGGCGCCTGGGCACGCAATGCATGTAAAACCGGATGCGGATCATCTATGAAGCTTTGCCCGATTTTATTCAAATCAAACTGAGAAATATCCAAAGCCATTCTTGTCCCCCCTTAAGCCCAACCTGCGTTAACGCGATTTGGCAAACAAGGGTCTCCGTGGCGGCAGCCTGAGGTGGATTGACAGATCCATTGCTTTGCCGCATAAGCCGCGCTTCCGCATTTCCGTCGCGTGAACGTGTGCGCATCAGCGCTGTGCGGCTTTCCCGAGGTTCCACTCACGCATGGGCCTGACGGGTGACCTGCTGCCCGGGCAATGCGGCCCGGATGAGGATCACCCGCACCAACCGCCAAGATATCTATCTGGCGTGATGAACTAAGGATTTCTCAGTGACCTTCGAAGACATGGGCCTACCGGCCCGCCTGTGCAGCAATCTGGCTGAAATGGGGTTCGATACCCCGACCCCCATTCAAGAAAAGGCGATTCCCCTTGCACTGGAAGGGCGCGACGTGATGGGTCTGGCACAGACCGGCACGGGCAAGACCGCCTCGTTCGGGTTGCCCATGCTGGCGCTATTGGGCCGGATGGAGGGCAAACCTCAGCCGAAAACAGTACGTGGGTTGGTGCTGGCCCCAACGCGCGAGCTGGCAAAACAGATCCACGACAACCTGCGCGCGTATTCCGAGGGCACCTCTGTGCGCATTGGTCTGGTGGTCGGCGGGGCCTCGATCAACGCGCAGGCCAAGCGGCTGGAACGCGGATTGGGCATACTGGTCGCCACACCTGGCCGGCTGATCGACTTGATGGATCGCGATGCCGTGCGGTTGGACAAAACCCAGTTTCTGGTGCTGGACGAAGCGGATCAGATGCTGGACATGGGCTTTATCCATGCGCTACGTCAGATCGCCCCAAAGCTTGCCGCAGATCGCCACACCATGCTGTTTTCAGCGACCATGCCGAAGCACATGAATGAGCTGGCCCAGACCTATCTGAACGATCCTGTGCGCGTTGAAACCGCGCCGCCAGGCAAACCTGCCGATAAAGTGACGCAGGAACTGCACTATGTCACCAAGACCAGCAAAATGGGCCTGCTCATCGAACTACTGGACAAACACCGTAACGAAGCTGCCATTGTTTTTGCCCGCACCAAACACGGCGCAGAGCGGATGAAACGCACACTGGTCGCGAAAGGCTATGGGGCCGAAGCGGTGCATGGCAACAAGAGCCAGGGGCAACGGGAACGCGCGATCAAGGCGTTCCGCGCGGGCGAAGTCATGGTTCTGGTCGCCACTGATGTCGCAGCCCGCGGGCTGGATATACCAGAAGTGCGCTATGTCTATAACTACGACCTGCCCAATGTGCCTGACAATTATGTCCACCGAATCGGTCGTACCGCGCGCGCCGGGCGCGATGGCGCTGCAATTGCTTTCTGCGCGCCAGATGAAATGGGCGAACTGAAGGCGATTCAGAAGCTGCTCAAGAAGGACATTCCCGTTGCGTCTGGCCGCGCTTGGGAAGGTGCCGAAATCGAAAAACCGCAGCCGCGCGGCGGTCGCGGTGGGGGCAATCGCAATGGTGGCGGAGGACGCCCCGGCAACAAACCACGCGGGGGTGGTGGCGGCGGCAAACCCAGACGCAACAATCGTCGTGGAAAAGCCGCCTAGACAAAACAAAAGCCCCAAGGACTTCTTGGGGCTTTTTCAATTTGATTACGAAGACTTAGCGCTTATTGTTTTCTTCGCGCAGATACTCTGTCCAGCAAGGAACCGGATCCCGGTTGATCAGAGCGCGCAGGCTCAGAACCATATGTGTCATCGGTGAAACCAAGCGGTTAAACGTCAGTGAAAGCGTGGTCATCGTCGTCTTCCTGTCAGGGCCGAAAGCGGCCTAGGTTATCAAATGTTGTGAGATTCGCGGCGCGCGATTCTGGTGATGTCCGCCGCGGTGATCCCAAGATCATCCAACTGGCGCGCATCCAGCGCTGAAAGTTCGCGAACGGTTTTGCGATACATAGCGTTGCGGGCAAAGATGTTCTGAACATCTGCGACCGCATGAGAGATCATTGCGGCAAAATCGAGTTCCAGTGCGGTACGGGCATTTGTGTGTGCCATGGTGCTATCCTTTGAATGACGGGGCGTATTCCCCGTGTGCTGTGTTCATTTCCTCACCCGCTTGCCCATATATCGGGCATTTTGGAAACGCACCAATGCTGCTTTCCGCAACCCGCCATGCAATTTCTGCATTGCAGCATTAAGAAACTATTTCGCACTCACACAAAAAGAAACGCCGCCCCATTTCTGGGACGGCGCATAACCTGTCTGAAGGAAAGATTACTCTTTCTCTTCGATGATCTGAACCAGATGCGGGATCTTGTTGACCATGCCACGAACGGAAGGTGTGTCTTCCAGTTCACGGGTGCGGTTCATTTTGTTCAGACCCAGACCGATCAGCGTCTGACGCTGTTTGGCGGGGCGACGAATCGGGGAACCGATCTGCTTGACAACGATAGTCTTGGCCATGGTTTACGCCTCCTCTGTCGCCGGCGCGTCATCGCGCTTGGGCAGGATGTCTGCAACTTTCTTGCCACGACGCTGCGCAACCTGACGCGGCGACTGCTGGCTCTGCAGGCCGTCCAGAGTGGCGTGAATCATCGCGTAAGGGTTCTGCGAACCGGTCGACTTGGCCACCACGTCCTGAACGCCCAGCATTTCGAACACAGCACGCATCGGACCACCGGCGATGATACCAGTACCGGTCGGTGCAGTGCGCATGATCACTTTACCTGCGCCGTGATGACCTTTCACGTCGTGGTGCAGTGTGCGGCCCTCTTTCAGAGGTACACGGATCATTTTGCGCTTGGCTTGCTCAGTCGCCTTACGGATCGCCTCAGGCACCTCTTTGGCTTTACCTTTACCAAAGCCTACGCGGCCTTTCTGGTCGCCAACAACAACCAGAGCTGCGAAGCCAAAGCGCTTACCACCTTTAACGGTTTTCGAAACGCGGTTGATCGCAACCAGGCGATCTGCAAATTCCGGAGCTTCTTCGCGATCGCGACCTTTGCCCCGGCGGTTTTCACGTTCTGCCATGAACGTATCCTTTCAATCATGCATCAAATGATGCCGATAATCCAATCCAAGTGAGGGTCAGACCCCTCCCGGATCATCGAGACCCCGATGGGGTCTTCTCTCAAAGTGTAAGGCGGGAAAGTCCCGCCCTACGGTTTTCAAAGTCTCGGTGCGATCACTCACACCAGATCCCTTAGATCTTCAGACCACCTTCACGCGCAGCGTCGGCCAGAGCCTTCACTTTGCCGTGGAACAGGAAGCCGCCACGATCGAAGTAGGCTTCTGTCACACCAGCCGCTTTCGCGCGCTCTGCGATGGCTGCGCCCACTTTTGCAGCTGCTTCGATGTTGTTCTTGCCAACAACACCCAGGTCCTTTTCCAGCGAAGACGCAGCAGCCAGGGTGCGGCCCTGTACGTCGTCGATGATCTGGCACGAGATGTTCTTGTTCGAACGGTGTACCGACAGGCGAAGCTTGCCGACATTGACCTTGCGGAGTTTGTTCCGGACGCGCAGGCGGCGCTTGAGGAACAGGGTACGTTTGCTGTTTGCCATGTCCTTGCGTCCTTACTTCTTCTTGCCTTCCTTCTGGAAGATGTATTCGCCTTTGTAGCGGATACCCTTCCCTTTGTACGGCTCGGGGCGGCGCCATTCACGAATGTTTGCCGCAACCTGACCCACCTGCTGAAGGTCGTGACCTTCGATCACGATTTCAGTCTGCTTGGGGCAGGTGATGGTGATGCCGTCCGGGATCGCAAAGTCAACATCGTGCGACAGGCCGAGGTTCAGCTTCAGGACTTTGCCCTGCAGCTGAGCACGGTAACCAACACCAACAATTTCGAGTTCCTTTTTGAACGGTGCCTGAACACCGGACACAAGGTTCGCGATCATGGTGCGGGACATGCCCCACTGCTGACGCGCGCGCTTGGATTTGCCGCGCGGATCAACTTTTACGACGTTCTCTTCCACAGTGATGGTGACATCATCGGTGGCGGTGAAGCTCTGGGTGCCTTTCGGACCCTTTACCTCGATGGTCTGACCCGAAACAGAGGCAGACACACCCGAGGGAAGCTCGACCGGTTTTTTACCAATACGAGACATAGAGCCCTCCTTAGAACACGGTGCAAAGCACTTCGCCGCCAACATTCTGGCTGCGTGCGCTTGCATCAGTCATGACACCTTTCGATGTCGAGACAATCGACACACCCAGACCCTGGCGGACCTGCGGGATGTCATTCACGCCCATGTAAACACGGCGGCCGGGCTTCGACACGCGCTTGAGTTCACGGATGACAGGCGCGCCATCGTAGTATTTCAGGCTGATTTCAAGGGTCGGGTGACCTGCTGAATCAGTGCCTTTTTCGTAGCCGCGGATGTAGCCTTCGTCAGCCAGCACATCCAGAACCCAGCCGCGCAACTTCGATGCGGGGGTCGACACGGTCGACTTACCACGCATTTGCGAGTTGCGGATACGGGTGAGCATATCGCCGATAGGATCGTTCATTCTATACCCTCCCTTACCAGCTTGACTTCACAACACCGGGCAGCTTGCCGTTCGAACCGAGTTCGCGCAGAGCGATACGGCTGATCTTGAGCTTACGGTAGTAGGCGTGCGGACGACCGGTCAGCTGGCAACGGTTGTGCAAGCGGGTCGGTGCCGAGTTACGAGGCAGTTTCGCCAGTTTCAGACGCGCCTTAAAGCGCTCTTCCATTGGCTTGCTTTCGTCGTTCGCGATCTCTTTGAGTTCAGCACGCTTGGCGGCGTATTTTTCCACCAGGCGCTGGCGCTTTACTTCGCGCGCGATCATGGATTTCTTAGCCATGTCTCTCAGTCCCCTTAAGCGTTGAAGGGCATGTTGAAATGCTTCAACAGCGCCTTGGCTTGAGCGTCAGCACTATGGTCGCCATAGGCCTTTGCGTTGGTGGTCACGATGATGTCCATACCCCAGACTTCATCCACTTTATCAAAGTCGATTTCCGGGAATACGATATGTTCCTTCAGACCCATGGCAAAGTTGCCACGGCCATCGAACGACGGCTTCACACCACGGAAGTCGCGAATACGCGGCATTGCGATGGTGACCAGACGATCCAGGAATTCATACATGCGCACGTCACGCAGGGTGACTTTCGTGCCGATGATCATGCCTTCACGCAGGCGGAACGGCGCGTGCGAGTTCTTGGCTTTGGTGCCGATGGCCTGCTGACCGGCGATCTTTGTCAGATCTTCGATTGCAGCCTTGGCTTTTTTCGAATCGCGAACAGCTTCTGCGCCGCAACCGATGTTCAGAACGATTTTCTGCAGCGATGGGATCTGCATGTCGTTCTTGTAGCCAAACTCTTCCTTCATCGCGGCGCGAATGGTTTCGCGGTACTGCGACTTCAGACGTGGGGTGTAGTTAGCGGTATCCAGCATTAGATCGCATCCCCTGTTGTCTTGGCAAAACGCACTTTCTTGCCGTCTTCCTCACGGAAGCCAACGCGCGATGCTTTGCCGTTTGCGTCAACGATTGCCAGGTTCGACAGGTCGATTGGCAGCGCCTTGGGTGTACGACCACCCTGCGATGTCTGCGACTGACGAACGTGACGGATGGCGATATTGATGCCGTCCACGATGGCCTTGCCCGCTTTGGGGTCAACCGATGTGATCTCGCCGGTCTTGCCCTTGTCCTTACCGGACAGAACGATAACCTTGTCACCTTTACGGAGTTTCGCAGCCATTACAGCACCTCCGGAGCAAGCGAGACGATCTTCATCATGCCTTTTGCACGCAGCTCACGCACAACCGGCCCGAAGATACGGGTGCCAACTGGTTCATTCGAGTTGTTCAGAATGACAGCGGCGTTACGGTCGAAGCGGATGGAGGTGCCATCTTCACGACGAACTTCTTTGGCGGTGCGTACGACAACGGCCTTGCGGACGTCACCTTTTTTAACGCGACCACGCGGAATGGCCTCTTTCACCGATACGACGATGATATCGCCGACCGATGCATAGCGGCGGTGCGAACCGCCCAAGACCTTGATGCACTGAACTTTCCGGGCACCGGAGTTGTCAGCAACATCCAGATTGGTCTGCATCTGGATCATATGGTTTCTCCCGACCTTTGGGGTAAGTAACCCCCAGGGTTTCGATCATTGCTGATCGTTCGGGCCTAACTAAGTGACTTAGTCGGCCAGAACTTCCCAGCGTTTCGTTTTCGACTTTGGTGCGCATTCGATGATGCGAACACTATCGCCGACAGCGAACTTTTCCGCCTCGTCATGAGCGCGGTATTTCTTGGACTTCTTAATGGTCTTCTGCAGAACCGGGTGCTTGAAGCGGCGCTCAACGCGCACGGTCACGGTTTGGGTGTTTGCAGTCGAAGTCACGGTGCCTTGCAGGATACGCTTGGGCATATTGGATTACTCCCCTTGCGCCGCTGCGGCGGCTTTTTGATTCAGAACGGTGTTGACGCGAGCCACGTCACGCTTGACTTGACGCATGCGCGCAGTGTTCTCAAGCTGACCAGTGGCCTGCTGGAAGCGCAGGTTGAAAGCTTCTTTTTTCAGCTGAACAAGCTCGTCACGGAGCTGGTCCGGCGTCTTCTCCATCAGTTCCTTGGCGTTCATAATCGCCCTTTCTTTTTCAAACACTCACCAGAAGGCCCCAGACATTTATTCCGGGTCACCTTTACCCTGGTGAAAATGGGATTTACGGCGCAGCACGACTCAGTCGGACTCCACCGGATGGGGCCTGTTACAGGGAATAAGGAAAGGGGGCAAGGGAAACATGCGCATGCCTGCGTTACCCTTGCAAATAAGTCGATTTCACCGCCTAGACCGAGGTTTGTTCAACCATTCGTTTGCTCGATATGGGCGCGATCGGCTGCTCCGCCGCTGAAGATTTGTTTTCATACATTTCGCGATCAGCCTGGGCAATGCTGGCCGAGATCTGCTCCAGCGGCGCGGCATAGCCCGCACCGACAGAGGCCGTGATCGACCGCCCCTCGCAGGCGATCCCTTCAGAAATCGCGTTTTGCAAACGGGCGCGCATTGTCTGTGCTGCCTGCTCTTCGGCATCAAACAAGACAACCAGAAACTCATCTCCTCCTATCCGAAACGCCGCGCCCTGATCAGATAGGGTTTCGCGCAGGATCCTCCCAACCTGTTCCAGCACCCGATCCCCTTCGGAATGGCCAAAAGTGTCATTCACCCCTTTGAAGTCATCAAGATCAATGAACAGCGGGCAGCATGTGCGGCGTCGAAAACCTTCATCCGCCAGCATACGCGACAAAGCCGTGCGGGTGTAGCAGCCCGTCATGGGATCAATAGAACTGGCCTGTCGCAATTCCCGCCGCAACCCGCGTAAACGACGCACGAAGAGATACATGAACACGCTTGAGATTGCATAGGCTGGCCCGATGGTGGCAAGCACCCCATAGGCCCGCAGCGCAACCAGAACCCCGGCAGCAAGCCCGCCTGATCCCAGCGAAAACCACAACGCAAATCTGAGTGGCGTGCAGAAATACGCAACCAGCATCGCAACAAAAAGCCACGAGATAGAATACACGGTATCGGTGACTGTTCCTGACAAGATAACAGCAGCCAGAAGCGTGCAAAGCACTTCGGTGCCGAACAGCGCCCTGCGTACAATCAGGCGCCGCGCAGCACTCACACACACCAGGACCAGAAACAGAAATTCAAACGCCATTATGAACAGGGTCGCGTGTCGCACAAAATCGTTGATCAACACGAAGATCAGTCCGACAATCGCGATATACTCAACAAGCGCCGCATGCCGCTGTGACTTGGTCTCGTCACGGTATAATTCATCAAGGATCACACAATCCTCCTTGAGGTCGGCACATACATTCACTCTATGCATTTAAGTCAAAACGACATCCTCCGCAAAAGCAAGGAAAGAAAGGCAGCAGTTAGGCCGAGGTCCACCGTACATTATCCGAAGATGCGCGCCTGAAACCAGAACAGCGCAGGATAAGCGCTGATCCAGATCCAGAAGAATCTGTTCAGCCCGAACAGGCAGGCATTCGCGAAATGAAAGGTTGCCGCCACCAGCAGAAGTCCCGCCAGAAACAGCGGATGTAGCAGTGCAAGTGGCATCAGAACCTCGAACCCCATCACGCCCCAGGACATGAGAAACAACACCCTTGGGTGATCAGCCCAGCGCCGCAGCTCTTCGGAAACCGGGTAGGCCGAAAAGCGAAACACATCCTGCAAGGCACGCCCGCTGCGCCATTCCGGGTTGATGATCTTGATGCACCCAGAGACGAAATAGGACAGCACCAGCTGCACCGCGAGATAGGAAATCGCCAGTTCCTGCCAAAAGGGCGTCGGCGCCAGATGATAGGCGCCAAAGCAGGTGAGGATCAGAAAGGTCATCTTGTCCGATCCACCATTGTAAGCCCCATCAAAGCGATGCAGGATCACCACGCCCAGCGCCCAAAGCGCCCAGATCACCGGCCCCGAAGACCACCCTGCCAATAAGACAAGACACAACACAGCGCGGGGCAGATAGATCCAGCGATCAGCGGCATCGCGCAAATGCTCGGCCGTTTGCTGCAGCATGACCAGCGCAAGCAGGATCTCAGACAGGCGCAAAGTGGTCTCAAGGCTCATATTGCGCCCACCTCAAGCACATCGCTTTCGTATTCGACAAAGCGCAGCAACTGCCCGTCTTGGCGCTGCACAAAGACCAGACGGAACTGATATGTCGTCACATCCGCTGGCAAGGCCTGCGCCACCCGACGCGCCAGTTCATTAGCGGCATGGTCCGACCCGGTTTCAACCAATCGCTCTGACAGGCTGACGAGGTAAAGCTGCGCGTTGCGATCCGGGTTCCACAGCATCCGGCCCAACATCTGCCAAAGGCTGACATAGTCAGGCAAAGGAAAGCGTTCAGACCAGTTCGAAAACGCCCCTCCCCCCAATTTCACCCGGCATTCCACCCGTGGTGACGGCGCAACCGTCTTAAAAAACCGCCACGATGGAATCACGGCGGGCAACACCAAAGACAGAGTTTTGCGCAGCACAGGCGGCCCCAGTTCTGTTAACCCTGCCAAATCCTAGGGCTGAACTGGTTAATCTGCCGTTTCTTCCGGGCGTCTTCAGGGCAGAACTTGCGCCAGCCGCGCCCGCCAATTGGCATGTTCTGATTGCGATTTCACCATGGCCTGATACCCAAAATAGAGATGCAAAATCACATCGGCGGTCTGCTGGGCTTCACCCCTGGGCAGCGCTGGATAGCATCGCTGCACAACGCTCAGAATCGCGGCCCCAATCCGCGCGGCCATGGCATTGGCCCGCAAGGCCACCTCGGGATTGACCGGTGCCAATTCCACCATGGCATTACAGATAAAACACCCCCGCTGCGGGTTTTCAGGTTCGGAAAACAGCATCATCAGACAATCAAGCGCCAGCGTCTGATCACACCCCTGCAAGGCCTGCACAGTGGTTGTGACCACCTTCTGATCATAGCGATCAAGCGCCAGAAGATAGACCCGTTCCTTGTCGTGGAACGCTTTGTAAAAGCTGCCCCGCGTCAACCCCATGGCGCGCAACAGGTCAGGCAGATTGGTTGCCATGAACCCCTGCCGCCAAAAGATCTGCATCGCACCTTCCAGTGCGGCCTGTTCTTCGAATTCTCTAGGTCTTGCCATGGGCCCATTGTGACAGCTTCGCTCAGATGACGAAAGGGGCACGAAAACTCACAGTCAGTTGATTTGTACCAATTGGTTCCAAACTGTATTCCTTTCTTCGTCAGCACAAATCGCTGACATCCAACCAGCGCCCCGGCTCAGGCTGGCCCGCTTGAAAAAACAGGAGACAACATGAACGTGATCAAATCTGTATTGTCCGGAGTGGCGCTGTCTGTGGCCATGACCACCGCAACACTGGCGGCTGGGGTTGATGTAAATGCGTCAAACACCGGGCTTGCGATGCAGGGCTATGACCCGGTTGCCTATTTCACCTTGGGTGAAGCAACCCCCGGTCAGGTGGCCATCACCGCCATTCACAACGACGCCCAGTACCGTTTTGTCAATGAAGACCACAAGGTGGCCTTTGAATCCGATCCCGAAGCCTACCTGCCGCAATACGGCGGCTTCTGCGCCTTTGGCGCTGCGATGGGCTTTAAGTTCGACGGCGACCCAAACCTGTGGAAAATCGTTGACGGTGAGCTGTTCCTGAACCTGTCCAAAGACGTTCAGAAACGCTGGGAAGGCGACATTCCGGGCTACGTCGAAAAGGCGGATGAAAACTGGAAAGAGATCGAAGATATCGCACCTGCGGATCTGCAATCCTGATAGGGGCCTGCCTGTCCCTTCCAAAGAGGTCCTAACCCAACCTCTTTGCTACCCCCTCGCCTGCCCCATCAGGTGAGGGGGATTTTGTTTAAAACATCAGTCCCACTTATAATTGAAACTCACGCTGATGCGCTCTTCTTCCTCGGCCAGATTCAGGCCCACCTCGTGGCGCAACCAGCTTTCCCACAGCAGTACATCCCCCACTTTGGGTTTCGCGTAATAGAAGGTTTTCAGATCGTCACGCGCATCTTTCGCCCGCGGCGGCGCGGCCATCATCATTGGCAGGCGTGGATCTTCCAGTTTCAACGGTGCCGCCCCTTCAGGCATCGACACATAGGTTGTGCCGGAAATCACCGAATGCGGATGGATGTGGTTTGAATGGGTGCCTCCGGGGGGCAGGATATTGATCCAGAGATCTTCCAGTACCAGTTCACGATCCCCCAGATCGAAATCCAGTTCTTTGACAAAGGCTGCCACATGCTGATCCAGCACATCTTTCAGATCCTGAAAAATCGGAAAGCGCCAGTTCAGATCGGTCAGTGAGGCATAGGACGTATAACCGGGATAGCCGTTTTCCTCACACCAGGTTTGGCCGGCCTCATCGTCTTCGGCGATGGACCAGCAGGAAGATTCAAGTTCAGCCTGATCAATGCCGGGGGCAAATTCTGTCAGGGCTGCGCGATAGAGGCGGGTCGCAAATAGCGTTTTGATCTCGGACATAGGCGCTGTTTAGCGCCCGTATCCCCCTGTGGGAAGATGTGACATAAACTCGTTTTTGGCCAAGATCCGCACGTCAGCCGGTCAGGCGCTTGAAACCATGCACGCTTCGCGGCATAGGGAAAGACGATCACGTTTTCCGGGAAATTCATGGCCAAGCTTTACCACGTTCCGCTCTCGCCGTTTTGTCGCAAGGTCCGCCTGTGTCTTGCTGAAAAGAAAATCGAATGCGAATTGGCGGAAGAACGCTATTGGGAACAGGATCCTGATTTCCTGCGCCGCAACCCGGCGGCCAAAGTGCCGGTGCTGAAGATCGACGGCAAGATCATGGCCGAATCGGGGGCCATCTGTGAGTGGCTAGAAGAGAAATACCCAGACCCCGCCCTGATGCCCAAATCAGCAGATGCCCGCTATGAGGTGCGCCGGCTGGTATCTTGGTTTGATGACAAGTTCCATCACGAGGTCACCTCAAAGCTGCTGTATGAGCGGGTGAACAAAAAGATGATGAAGCGCGGTTTTCCCGATAGCTCGAATGTGAAATCCGGGGCCCGCGCAATCAAGTATCATCTTGATTACATGGCTTGGCTGCTGGATCACCGCCGGTGGCTGGCAGGCGATAACATGACTCTGGCTGATTTCGCCGCCGCCGCGCATCTGAGCGCGCTGGACTATATTTCAGATGTGGACTGGAACCGTTCAGAGGTGGTGAAAGACTGGTACGCCAAGATCAAATCCCGCCCCGCCTTTCGCAGCATTCTTGCTGATCAGGTTTCTGGCTTTCCCCCACCGCCGCATTACGCCGATCTTGATTTCTGATCACGGGCGGGCAAGGCTCTTACCGAATATCATCCAAGGGGTGGGATATCCCCAAGAACGGATAGGCATGTGACCGATCTGAAAGCTCAACTGCTGGAAACCTCTGCCGAGGTGGGCTTTTCCGCCACCCGCATTTGCAGCCCCTCTGATGTGCCGCAGGTGATGGAACGGCTAAGGGCTTTTGTGGCTGCGGGGTATCACGGGCAGATGGGCTGGATGGCAGATCGCATGCATTGGCGCGGCGCACCTGATGTGCTGTGGCCCGAGGCGCGTTCGGTGATCATGCTGGCGGAAAACTATGGGCCGGATCACGATCCCCGGCAAATCCTGAACCAGAAGGATCGCGGTGCGATCAGCGTTTATGCCCAGAACCGCGATTATCACGATGTGGCCAAAAAGCGCCTGAAACGCCTTGGCCGCTGGCTGATCGAAGCCGCCGCCAAACAGGGGCATGAGGCTCAGATCAAGGTCTTTGTTGATACCGCCCCCGTTCCGGAAAAGGCTCTGGGCATGGCGGCGGGGCTGGGCTGGCAGGGCAAACACACCAATCTTGTCAGCCGCGAACTGGGCAGCTGGTTTTTCATCGGCTCGATTTTTACCACGCTGGATCTGCCAAAGGATGCGGCCGAGGTGGATCACTGCGGTTCTTGCAAAGCCTGCCTGACAGCCTGCCCCACCGATGCCTTTCCCGCCCCTTACCAGTTGGATGCGCGCCGCTGCATTTCCTATCTGACCATCGAACACAAAGGCCCCATCGCACCCGAGCTGCGCAGCAAACTGGGCAATCACATCTATGGCTGTGATGATTGTCTGGCCGCCTGCCCCTGGAACAAATTCGCCCAGACCGCACAAGAGGCAAAATACCACGCACGGGATGAATTGCGCGCCCCGGCCCTGTCGGATCTAGCCGCGCTGGATGATCCCAGCTTTCGCGCGCTGTTTTCTGGCAGCCCGATCAAACGGATCGGGCGCGACCGCTTTGTGCGCAATGTGCTCTATGCTATTGGCAATTCAAATGATACATCGCTTAAGCCCGCAGCGCAGGCTCTGCTGACCGACACCGACGAAACCGTTCGCGATGCTGCGCAATGGGCTGTGGCGCAAATGACCTGAGTTTTAGAAAAAGATATGAAATATCGGGCGCCAGGCTGCCATCCCGGCGCCCGGAGCGACCCCATCATTCCTTGGGAGAAAAAATAGTGTCACTCAGGGCTTAAATGGCACCAAAATGTGGCGCAAACAAGGCGCAAACACGGATCTGTCAACCTTGCGACAAAACCCTTTTCATTCCCTTGCGTCGTTCTACCTATTAGGATGTGATCAGAAACAGGAGTGTGACCATGACAAGCTATGAGCGCCGCCCCGAAGCCATTGCGGCTCTGGACGAAGAACAATATCGCGTCACGCAGGAAAACGGCACTGAACGCCCCGGTACTGGGGAATATCTGGATAACAAGGAACCGGGCATCTACGTGGATATCGTTTCGGGCGAGCCCCTGTTTGCCTCGGCTTCGAAATATGAATCCGGCTGCGGCTGGCCCAGTTTCGTGAAACCCATCGTAGAAGACAACATTGTCGAGCTGCGCGATACCACCCACGGTATGATCCGCACCGAAGTGCGATCACGCCACGGGGACAGCCACCTTGGCCATGTGTTTCCCGATGGCCCCAGCGACCGTGGTGGCCTGCGCTATTGCATCAATTCGGCCGCCTTGCGCTTTATCCATCGCGACGACATGGATGACGAAGGCTATGGCCAATACGTAAATCAGGTAGAGGATATCACATGACGGAACGCGCTGTACTGGCCGGAGGCTGTTTTTGGGGCATGCAGGAACTGATCCGCAACCTGCCCGGCGTGCAAAAGACCCGTGTGGGCTATACCGGTGGGGATGTGCCAAACGCGACCTATCGTAACCATGGCACCCACGCCGAAGGCATTGAAATTCTGTTTGACCCGACCAAGACAAGCTATCGCAAGCTGCTTGAGTTCTTCTTTCAGATCCACGACCCAAGCACTCCAAACCGTCAGGGCAATGACCGCGGCATGAGCTATCGCTCTGCCATCTATTATGTGGATGATGCGCAAAAACAGGTGGCGCTGGACACCATCGCTGACGTCGATGCCAGCGGGCTGTGGCCCGGCAAGGTTGTCACCGAAGTTGAACCCGTCGGGGATTTCTGGGAAGCCGAGCCAGAGCATCAGGATTACCTGCAGCGCCTGCCAGATGGCTATACCTGCCACTTTGCGCGCCCGAACTGGGTGTTGCCAAAGCGCACAGTCTAACCCTTGCATTGGCCCGGTGTTCTCACCGGGCCATTTCATTTTGCACAGGCCCTATACGTTTCCCGGCGATTGCCCGATCCCCGCTGTCCCACTAGCTGTTGGCAAGACACAGTAGATTTGACCAAGGACACAAAATGCCTCAGCCAACCGCTTTCTGGAACAAGATCGCCGACAAATACGCCCAGCAACCGATCAAGGATCAGGCCTCCTATCAGGGCTCACTGGCGCGGGTGAAACACTGGCTGTCCGAGGATATGTCTGTGTTAGAACTGGGCTGCGGCACAGGCAGCACGGCGGTGCTTTTGGCACCTTCGGTAAAACGCTATCTGGGCACGGATTTTGCTTCGGATATGATCCGCATTGCCAATGACAAATCCACCGATATCGCGAACCTGACATTTGAAACCTCAGACGCTGCTCAGGCCGGGGGGATCGCCCAATATGATGCGGTTTTGGGGTTTAACCTGTTCCATCTTGTCCCCAATCCGCAGGATGTTCTGGCGCAGATTCACACCCAGCTGCATAGCGAAGGTCTGTTCATTTCAAAAACCCCCTGTCTGGGGCATAAATTCTACTTTGCGCCGCTGATCAAAGCCATGCAACTGATTGGGAAAGCGCCCAAACCTGTGCATTCATTCAAACAAAGCACCTGGGAACAGATGATTCAGAAAGCTGGTTTTGAAATCCTTGAAACCGGCGGCTATCCGGCCTCATTGCCGAACCAACTGGTGGTGGCACGTAAGGTCTGAATCATTCTGACGTCACGTTTGAACGTGACAGCCCAGCGCGGATCATGTGAGCTACCCTCGTGACAAGGAGGGCCGTCATGACACATTATCCGCATATGCTGGAACCTTTGGATCTGGGGTTCACCACGCTGAAAAACCGCGTGCTGATGGGATCCATGCACACCAATCTGGAAGAGCGTGGAGATTGGAACCGCGTGGCAGAGTTCTTTGCCACACGTGCGCGGGGCGGCGTGGGCCTGATGGTGACAGGCGGCATCGCCCCCAATGCAGAAGGTGGCGTTTTTGCCGGGGCCGGTGGATTGTACACCGATGAAGACATGGCCAATCACCGCCTGGTCACCGACCGCGTTCACGACGCCGGTGGCAAGATTGCAATGCAGATCCTGCACGCCGGGCGCTATGCCTATAGTCCGGCCTGTGTGGCCCCTTCGCCAGTGAAATCACCGATTTCGCCGTTCCCCCCCAACGAACTGGACGAAGAGGGCATTGAAAAGCAGATCCACGACATTGCCGAAACCGCACGCAAAGCCCGAGAAGCAGGCTATGACGGTGTCGAAGTCATGGGATCAGAGGGCTATTTCATCAATCAGTTCCTTGTGACCCATACCAATAAGCGCACAGATCGCTGGGGCGGATCATATGAAAATCGGATGCGCTTGCCAATCGAAGTGGTCAAACGCGTGCGCAAAGCGGTGGGTGAAGATTTCATCGTGATCTATCGCCTGTCGATGATTGATCTGGTGCCCAATGGCTCGACCCATGAAGAAGTGGTGCAGCTGGCACAAGAGATCGAAAAAGCTGGCGCAACGATTATCAATACCGGCATTGGCTGGCATGAGGCCCGTGTGCCAACCATCGCCACCAGCGTGCCACGTGCGGGCTTTGCCTGGGTGACCAAAAAGCTGATGGGCAAGGTGGGCATCCCCATTATCACGTCGAACCGGATTAACCACCCTGATGTGGCCGAAGAGATCCTGTCAGATGGCGCGGCGGATATGGTGTCGCTTGCCCGGCCGTTTCTGGCAGACCCTGATTTCGTCGCCAAGGCAGAAACAGGCCGCGCCGATCTGATTGCGCCCTGTATTGCCTGCAATCAGGCCTGCCTGGATCACACCTTTTCAGGCAAAGTGTCATCCTGTCTGGTAAATCCAAAGGCAGCCTTTGAAACCGAACTGGTTGTTACCCCCACAGACCAGCGCAAAAAGATCGCCGTTGTCGGCGCCGGGCCTGCCGGGGTGTCTGCCGCCCTCACAGCCAAAGAGCGCGGCCATGACGTGGTCCTGTTTGACCGCGCCGACGAGGTTGGCGGACAGTTGAACATGGCGAAACAGGTGCCCGGCAAAGAAGAGTTCTTTGGACTGGTCGACTGGTTTGCCGCCATGCTGGACGACCGGCAAGTGACCCTGCGGCTGGGGGAAGAAGCGACCGAAGAAAACCTGCAAGGATTTGATGAGGTCATCGTGGCCACTGGCGTGCTGCCCCGCGATCCGCAGATCGACGGGCAGGATCACCCAAAGGTGCTGGGCTATGTCGATGTGCTGCGCCACAAAGCCGAGGTCGGAAAAACCGTTGCTGTGATTGGCGCGGGGGGGATTGGTTTTGACATGGCCGAATATCTGGTCACAGGGGAAAGCCCGACGGAAAACCTGCCCGAATGGCTGCGCGAATGGGGCGTTGCCGACCCGGAACAGGCCCGCGGCGGTCTTGCCCCCGAAGGGCCTCAGCCCGACGCGCCTGAACGCCACGTCACCGTGTTCCAGCGTAAAGCTGAAAAACCCGGCAAGCGTTTGGGCAAAACCACGGGCTGGATCCACCGCGCGGCGCTGAAGATGAAACAGGTCGAAATGAAAGCCGGTGTGAACTATGAGCGCATCGACGATGACGGCCTGCACATCAGCTATGGTGAGGCGCGCGAACGCCCGGAAGTGATTGCCTGCGATCACGTCATTCTCTGCGCCGGACAGGTCAGCGAACGCAGCCTTGCGGACCGACTGGAAAAAGCCGGGGTTTCTGTGCATGTGATTGGTGGTGCAGATGTGGCCGCCGAACTGGACGCAAAACGCGCCATTGATCAGGGGGTTCGCCTGGCAGCATCGCTATAGGGCTTATCCGCCCGGGCGGGCGTCTTCGCCCGGGCACTTTCGCAGATCATCTTTACCAGCCCCTCAAAACTGTTCTAAATCCAGCAGAACGCTACGAACACCAAGGGGAACCAAAATGGCCAATCCACTTTTCGACGCGCTTTTTGGCATCCACGCAGGCAAGACCACGCCATTTTTGCACCTTGCATCGGGTGAAACGCTTTCACATCAGGATTTTCTGGCACTCACCGCCCGTATCGCAAACACATTGAGCCAAAAGGGCTTACACCCCGGTGATCGTGTCGCCGCGCAGATCGAAAAATCGCCTGAGACGCTGGCGCTCTATGCGGCCTGCGCGCAGGCGGGGCTGATCTTCTTGCCGCTTAACACCGCCTATACCGCGGACGAACTGTCTTACTTTATTGAGAACAGCGGTGCGCTTCTGGTTGTCTGCGACGCCCGCAATGAAGCCACACTTGCCCCAATGGCGCAGGCACTGGGGGCGGGCATCATGACGCTGAACGCTGACGGGTCGGGCAGCCTGACAGAGCACGCCGACAAGATGCCAGACAGTTTTGATACCGTAGATCGTGACGGCGAAGATCTTGCGGCCTTCCTTTATACATCTGGCACCACAGGGCGGTCCAAGGGGGCGATGCTGACGCAGAATAACCTGCTGTCCAATGCGCGCACCTTGGTCAAAGAATGGCAATTCACGGCGGATGACACCCTGCTTCATGCGCTGCCGATTTTTCACACCCATGGTCTGTTTGTTGCCACCAATGTGATGCTTTTGGTGGGCGGGGCCATGGTCTTCCTGCCCCGCTTTGATCTGGATGCAATTCTTGATCACATGCCGCGCGCCACCTCGATGATGGGCGTTCCAACCTTTTACACGCGCCTTCTGGGCGATGCGCGGTTTACCAAAGATCTGACCGCCAATATGCGGCTGTTCATTTCTGGATCCGCCCCTTTGCTGGCGGATACGCATATTCAGTTCGAAGAGCGCACCGGGCATCGCATTCTGGAACGCTATGGTATGACCGAAACCAATATGAACACCTCAAACCCCTACGAAGGCGAGCGCCGCGCCGGCACGGTTGGCTTGCCCCTGCCCGGTGTTGAGCTGAAAATCTGCGATGATCAGGGTGCTGAGCTGCCGCAAGGTGAGATTGGGATCATCGAAGTGCGCGGCGAAAACGTCTTTAAGGGCTACTGGCAGATGCCGGAAAAAACCGCTGCCGAGCTGCGCGAAGATGGGTTCTTTATAACCGGGGATCTCGCCAGTATGGATGAAGATGGCTATGTCACAATCGTTGGGCGCAACAAGGATCTGATCATTTCAGGCGGGTTCAACATCTACCCCAAGGAAATCGAACTGATCCTGGATGAACAAGACGGTGTTCTGGAAAGTGCGGTAATCGGCGTGCCGCACCCGGACTTTGGCGAATCCCCCGTCGGTATTTTGGTGGCCCAACCCGGCACCACCCCAGATTTAGAGGGTATCGCAGCCGCACTGTCGGAAAAGCTAGCGCGGTTCAAACAACCCAAAAAGCTGTTCCTTGTCAAAGAGCTGCCACGCAATACGATGGGGAAGGTTCAGAAAAATCAGCTGCGTGAGACGTATAAGGATCTGTTCACTTCATAGGCTTGCAACAGCTCTGGCTGCTATTCTGGCGCTTAGCAAATATCCGCCCCAGTGGTGTGTAATACAGGTTCCGTTTTCGACCGAACAGCTCTCAAACAAAGCCAACTTTCAGCGCCAGATGCACATCAGTCTAGGTTACGAGATGCATTTATCTTCAATCTAGGCCGCCACATCGTCCAACTCATTGTCGGACGGCATTGTGCCAAAGTAAAACACAAACCGGGATAGCCTTACGTTGCCCGCTTTTTAGTTAGTCACCTTGGTAGAAGGCCATAAACATCGCGATACATTCGTCCATGACGCCTTTGGGCGTCGGATTTTCTCCCAAAAAGAACTCTGGCCAAAAGAAGAAGCCTTTGACGAGCACCAGGAGCTGATTGGTCGCGAAACCTGGGTCGGCCTTACGGATCACGCCTGCGTCCATGGCTTCTGTGATCAGCCTGGTTATTGGATAGTCGTGGGTTTCGCTCTCAGTGAAGAACTTCTGGGACCGTTCAAGGTCGCGGATCAGTTCTGACAGAACCATCCGGTTTAGTCCAATCGCGGTTTCTTCGGTGATCACATCAACATACCGCCACAAGGCGTCCTTCAATTGCTCGGTAAAGTCACGATCCGCGTCATAGGGCACGGGTTCCATGCAATTGTTTCGCTCGATCATGATCTCCGAAATCGCTTCGAACAGCGCCTCTTTGCTTTCGAAGTGATTGTAGAGCGTGCGACTCGAAACCTGGGCCTTCTTGGCGATTGACGTTGTCGTTGCCCCGAGAAACCCCTGCTCGCGGAACTCTTCAATGGCTGCATCTATGATATCTTTTCGTTTCTTTTCAGTACGTTTCACGATTTCCACCCCAAAAGTAAAGGAGTCTATTTACAAATTACACCCACCCCCATAAGTAAAGTGTGCAGTTTACTTGAGCAAGGCAAAACCCAAGCCACCCGGACAAGCAGAGCATGACCATGATCAAATTCACAAGACGACGTCTTCTCCAGACCGCCTCGACCTCTTCCTTGCTCTCGCTCGCGGGCTGGCGCGCAAACGCAAACCAATCTTCAACAGAAGGGCTTACTCACATGACCCTCACAGCTGGCAAAAACTCTGTCACCTTCAAATCCTATGGCGTAGACCTTGCGGGCGATCTGTACCTGCCCGAAGGTTTTGACGCATCGAAAAAATACAAAGCCATCGTCGGCGCCAGCCCCTTCCCTTAGGTCAAAGGCCAGATCCCGGCGACCTACGGCCCCGAAATGGCGGCACGTGGCTTCATCTACCTGGGCTTTGACTATCTGGGCATGGGCGACAGCCCGGCGCTTGAAGGCGAGTTCATGAAGTCGCGCTACAACTTCCGCCTGATTGAAAACACCTGGGACGCGGTGTCTTACCTGGGCTCCCTGCCTTTCGTTGACGAAATCTTTGGCCTGGGCGTGTGCCAGGGCGGTCAGACCATCGCATCCGCAGCCGTAACCGACCACCGCATCAAGAAAATCGCCATGGTTTCGGGCATGATGGCGTCGGATGCGTTCCAGTGGGGTGATCGTGGCATGGTCGATCAAATGATCGCAGGCGCCAACGCCTCGATGCAGAAACAATACGAAACCGGAGAGGCGGACTATGTTTGGCCGATCGTTCTGAATGACGACATGACGCGGGAAGAGTTCAACGCCCTTGGCATCCCGATGTCGGACGATACCTATAACTACTACGGCAAAGATGGCGTCGCGGGTCCCGGTAAGGTCGAGAATTTCTCCCTAGAACACATCGGCGACCAGACCACGCAGTCGCTGTTCTCGATCTGTGAGCACTATGCCGACAAGATCGTTCAACCGTCGCTGACCATCTATGGCACATCTGCTGTCACTGCGATCTGCTCGACCAACTTCATCGAAAAGCTGACCAACGATCACAAAGAACTGGCCTTTGACGAATTCAGCCACGTCGATTTCTACTGGAAGCCCGAGGCCGTCAAAGCATCATGCGATGCCACAGCTGAGTTCTTCAACGCGTAAGCTGGGTCCCTTGACCTAGGTAATCTGGACCGCCCGGTGTTTTCCGGGCGGTCTTTTTTACAAACGATCAACTCACGCAAAGCTGGGTCTAGCGAATGCGGGCGCCGGTTTCCGGATCAAACAGGAAAATGCGATCCGCAGGGATATTCAGACCCACCGTCTCCCCCTCAGAGCTGCGATGGTCCCCGCGTTCTTCGACAATCAAGCGGGTGTCCCCGATACCGCCCAGGTAACAGTAAGACACGCCGCCCAGCGCCTCGGTCAGTTCAATGGTAAGCTGATCAGAGCTGTGGTCCAGCTCAAGATGTTCCGGGCGAATGCCAAGTGTCACTTTGCTTTGTGTATCAGGCAAAGCGACAGGCGGTGTGATGGGGGCCGAAAACGCAGGGTTGGTGAGCTGCCCATCCACCACGTCGCATTCCAGAAAGTTCATCGAAGGCGACCCAATGAACCCTGCCACAAAGCGGTTATCGGGATTGCGATACAGCTCAAGCGGGGCACCGACCTGTTCGATACGGCCATCACGCAGCACAACGATTTTATCTGCCATGGTCATGGCTTCGACCTGATCATGGGTCACATAAATCATGGTGGCGCCGATTTCCTGATGCAGGCGGGCAATTTCCACGCGCATGTCGACACGCAGTTCGGCATCAAGATTTGAAAGCGGCTCATCAAACAGGAACACTTCCGGGCCACGCACAATGGCCCGGCCGATGGCCACACGCTGACGCTGACCACCGGAAAGCGCTTTTGGTTTGCGCGTCAGATATTGATCCAGCTTCAGGATCGCAGAGGCCTTTTTCACCTTCTCTTCGATCTCGGCCTTAGGGTGGCCATTCATACGCAGACCAAACCCCATATTTTCAGCCACTGTCATATGCGGGTATAGCGCATAGGTCTGAAACACCATGGCAACACCACGTTTGGCCGGATCCAAATGGGTCACGTCGCGCGCACCGATATTGATCGTTCCCTCTGTGGTTTCTTCCAGCCCGGCAATCATGCGCAGCAAAGTGGACTTTCCGCAGCCCGAAGGGCCCACGAACACACAGAATTCACCGTCATCAATCTGCAGATCGACCCCGTGGATGACCTGGATTTCACCATAGCGCTTGATGGCGCCTTGCAGCGTTACACCTGTCATGTGGTTGCTACCTTTTGCTGTCTGGTTTCGGGGAAACGCCAGGCCTGAGCGTCTGCGCCGATCTGGGCGGCGGTTTCCATTACACGGGGGGCCCATGTTTCTAGTTCACCAATTGAGGTTCGGCTTGTGGGGCCAGTCACAGAAAGGGCCCCCAGCATCCGCCCATTTGGCGACAGAATAGGCGCGGCCACACAAACGATGCCTGGCTCGTGTTCTTCATTGTCAAAGCCGTACCCCCGGCTGCGAATGATATCCAGTTCCTGTCGCATGGCGTCGACTGTGACCAAAGTATTCGGGGTAAACCGATGAAAACTTTGCTGAGCAAGGGCGGTGGCCAGGGTTGCCTCATCCAGAAAGGCCATCATCGCCTTGCCTACACCGGTGCAATAGGCTGGCCCGATCTTGCCTGCCTGCGAATACATCGCCACCGGATCACGGGCATTGCGTTTATCAACATATAGCACCTGCGAGGCATCCAGCTGTGCCAGGTGCACCGTTTCGCCCGTGGCCTGTGACAGCATATCCAGATGCGGGCGGGCTATCGGCGCAAGCGAACTTTGAACCCAGGCCGCATGGGCCAGACGCACCAGACGAATACCCAGTGAATAAGTCTGCCGATCACTGTCGTAGGCCAGCATTCCCTGATTGGTCAGGGTTTGCAAAAACCGGTAAAGTGTCGCCTTGGGATAGATGCTTTGCTCTTGCAGTTCACCAAAGCGCACGGGGCGCTCAAACGAGGCCACCTGATCCAGCACATCCAGTGCTTTGCCGACTGTTCCGTCGCCTGCCATGATCTGCCTTTCTCCTCCGTATCTCCTGCCGCCCATCAGGAATCTGTTGACAACCTAGCCGATCCTATGTGTAGTTTTCAATATGTAAAACGTGGTTTCAAATAATGGAACCAAAACTTGCATAGTTTTGGAGCACAGGGAGGACACAATGCTTTCCAAAATGAAAACTCTTGCCGCAGCGGTTGCGCTTGCGCCGGCTTTTGCTGTGCCAGCGTCAGCCGATCTGTCTGGTGATCTGACCATTTTCCTGGACACATCAAACCCGGCGCCACGCGCCACAATGGAGGCCATGATCGCGCGGTTCGGTGAAAAGCATCCTGACCTGAACATCGAAACCACCGTGATTGATCGCGAAGCCTATAAGACCCAGATCCGCAACTTTTTGACTGCAAATGCACCGGATGTTGCCACGTGGTACGCCGCAAACCGTATGCGCCCCTACGTTGAAGCCGGTCTGTTTGAAGATGTTTCCGACCTGTATGCAGAACCAGCCATTGCCGAAGGCCTGGCATCCACCAAAGGGGCGCTGACCATTGATGATAAGCAGTGGGGCGTGGCCTATACCTACTATCAGTGGGGCGTCTACTATCGCAAAGATATCTTTGCTGAGCTGGGCCTGTCTGAACCAACCACATGGGCGGAAGAAAAGGCCAACTGCGCCAAGATCGTTGAGTCGGGCCGCGCCTGTTACACCATCGGCACCAAATACCTTTGGACCGCAGGTGGGTGGTTTGACTACCTGAACATGCGCACCAATGGCTTTGATTTCCACATGGATCTGGCAGCAGGCAAAGTCTCGTGGGAGGACGAGCGCGTGCGGCAGACCTTCATGAACTGGAAAGAGCTGATCGAGATGGGGGCCTTTATCAAAGATCACCAGACTTACAGCTGGCAGGAAGCCCTGCCCTTCATGGTTAACGGTGAAGCAGCGGCCTATCTGATGGGCAACTTTGCAGTGGCCCCCCTGCGCGAAGCCGGTCTGGGCGACGACCAGTTGGATTTCTATCAGTTCGTGACAATCAACCCGGATGTAGACCTGTCTGAAGATGCACCGACAGACACTTTCCACATCCCGGCAAATGCGAAAAACAAAGAAGCAGCGCGCGAATTCCTGCGCTTTGCCACCTCGCCAGAAGAACAGACCATCATCAACAACGGTAAGAATCTGGGCCAGCTGCCTGTGAACGCCGGGTCTTCTGTGGATGATGACAAGTTCCTGCAGCAGGGTTTCAAGATGCTTTCGACCAACTCCACCGGCGGTGTCGCCCAGTTCTGGGATCGCGATGCGCCGGCTGAAATGGCCAAGGTATCCATGGAAGGTTTCCAGGAATTCATGGTGAAACCCGGAAATCTGGATCGCATCCTGTCCAAGCTAGAGCGCGCACGCGGTCGCATCTACAAATAAAATCAGGGGTTTGAGCTGTCTCTTGCCAGCCAGCCCCCCAAAACAAGAGAGGCGGGGGTAGCCCCCGCTTCTCGGCTCTTAATCCGCAGGGTATCCCATGGCCGTTTCTACTGAGATTCCAGAAACCGAAAGCTGGTTTCACCGCAACCAACAGCGCATTGCGCCCTGGCTTTTCCTGACACCGGGCATCCTGTTCTTTGCCGTCTATGTGATCATCCCGGTTTTTCAGTCTTTCAACCTGTCTTTGTATGAATGGGATGGGTTGGGTGAAAAAACCTATGTCGGGCTGCGCAACTATGAAGACCTCTATTGGGAATACATAGATCGAGACGCCTTTTTCGTGTCGTTGAAAAACAATGTCCTTTGGCTGTTTCTCTACCTTCTGGCCATTCCGGCGGGGTTGTTCATTGCTCTATTCTTGAATCAGAATGTAGCGGGCATCCGCATATACAAATCATTGTTCTTCTTTCCTTTTGTCATCAGCCAAGTGGTGGTAGGTCTGGTGTTCAGATGGTTCTACAACCCCAGTTTTGGCCTGCTGGACAATGCCCTTGTGCTTGTAGGTTTGGAGCCGTTGAACGTGCTTGGACATGAGAGCACAGTGACTTATGGCATTATTTTTGCCGGTCTTTGGCCGCAGACAGCCTATTGCATGATCCTCTATCTGACAGGGTTGAATGCGGTTGATCCCGAACAGATCGAAGCAGGACGACTTGACGGTGCCAAAGGTGTGCGAATGTTGTGGCACATCATTCTGCCGCAGCTGCGCCCCGCGACCTTCATTGCCTTTGTGGTGACAATCATTGGCGCGCTGCGTTCGTTTGACCTGGTAGCTGCCATGACGGTGGGCGGGCCCTATGGTAGCTCGCGTGTGCTGGCCTACTACATGTTCGAAGTTGCGCTGTCGGAATACGGGTTCCGCATGGGCTACGGCGCGGCGATTGCCGTGGTACTGTTCCTGATCATGCTCTGCTTCATCACCTACTTCTTGTGGTCAATGTATCGCGAAGAGAAGGGGCACTGAGATGTTTCCACAACCGATCGAAAAACAGCCGCGTGCGGCGCAGTTGGCCTATAAGACAATGTTGCCCATTGCGCTTTTGCTCTGGCTTGCGCCGTTACTCGCGGTAGCGCTGTTTTCCATAAAGCCGCCTTCCGATTTCACAATGGGGAACTATTGGGGGCTGCCTACCAGCTTTGAAGGCGTAACCAATTATGGTCAGGTTTTCTTCAATTCAGACATGCCTCGCTATCTGCTGAACTCTTTCATGATCACCATTCCCACAGTGATTGGCGCGGTGGCCCTCAGCGCAATGACAGGTTTTGCGCTTGGCATTTACAAGTTCCGCGCCAACCTTTGGATCTTTTTCATGTTTGTGGCTGGGAACTTTGTCCCCTTTCAAATCCTGATGGTGCCGGTGCGGGATCTGACGCTTGAGATGGGGCTGTATAACACCAAAACAGGGCTGGTGCTGTTCCACGTGGCCTTCCAGACCGGGTTTTGCACGCTGTTCATGCGCAACTTTATCCGGGCCTTGCCCTTTGAGCTGATCGAAGCTGCCCGCGTCGAAGGCGTGAGCGAATGGCGCATCTTCTGGTATGTGGTGCTGCCCCTGATGAAACCTGCGCTGGCGGCGCTTTCGGTGCTGATCTTCACCTTTATCTGGAATGACTATTTCTGGGCCGTGGTTCTGACGCAAGGCGCGGAAAGCCAGCCGGTGACGGCGGGGATCACCTCATTCAATGCCCAGTACCGCGCGGCCTATCACCTGATGAGCGCCGGTTCGATTGTGGCCGCCCTGCCGCCGGTGGCCATGTTTTTCCTGATGCAAAAACACTTTATTGCCGGGCTCACCCTTGGGGCCGTGAAATGACACCGATTGACTTACGTCCTGCTCTGATCGCAACGCGCCAGATGCAGACGACCAAAGGAAAACACCTATGACAAAGAAACGTCGTTCCCAGCATTGGTATGGCAAGCTAGACAAGGACGGGTTTATTCATCGCAGCTGGATGAAAAATCAGGGGTTTCCTGATCACGCTTTTGACGGGCGGCCTATCATCGGGATCTGCAACACCTGGTCAGAACTGACCCCTTGCAATTCCGGTCTGCGCACCCTGGCCGAAGGGGTGAAACGGGGTGTCTGGGAAGCAGGCGGTTTTCCGGTTGAGTTCCCAGTGATGAGCCTCGGGGAAACCCAGATGAAACCCACAGCAATGCTGTTTCGCAACCTGCTGGCCATGGATGTCGAAGAAAGCATCCGCGCCTATGGCATTGACGGGGTAGTGCTGCTGGGCGGCTGCGACAAGACCACCCCCGGCCAGTTGATGGGGGCGGCTTCGGTGGATCTGCCAACCATCGTTGTCAGCTCTGGCCCGATGCTGAACGGCAAGTTCAAGGGCAAGGATATCGGGTCAGGCACCGATGTCTGGAAGTTCTCCGAAGATGTGCGCGCCGGCGAAATGACCCTGCAGGATTTCATGAATGCTGAAAGCGGGATGAGCCGCAGCGCCGGTGTCTGCATGACCATGGGAACCGCTTCGACAATGGCGTCACTGGTCGAAGCCATGGGCATGGCTCTGCCCACAAACGCCGCACTGCCTGCCGTGGATGCCCGGCGGATGGCGCTGGCGCATCTGACGGGCAAGCGCATCGTTGAAATGGTCGACGAAGATCTGAAGCCTTCGGATGTTCTGACCAAAGAAGCCTTTGAAAATGCCATTCTCGCCAACGCAGCGGTCGGCGGTTCCACCAATGCGGTGGTGCATCTGCTGGCGCTGGCGGGCCGTGTGGGCGTGGATCTGACGTTGAAAGATTTTGAGATCGGCTCGGAAATTCCGCTGCTGGTCAATTGCATGCCGTCGGGCAAATACCTGATGGAAGACTTCTGCTATGCAGGCGGTGTGCCTGCTGTCCTGAGCCAGCTGAAAGATCACCTGCGCCCCGCAACCACGGTTCTGGGCAAAGACATCGCCATGTATCATGAGGGCGCCGAGATCTTTAACGAAGACGTCATTCGCCCTCTGGAAAACCCCGTCAAACCTGCGGCTGGCCTGCGCGTGCTGCGTGGCAGTCTTGCCCCTAATGGGGCCATCGTTAAACCCTCTGCAGCCACGGATGCCCTGCTGGAACATGAGGGCGAGGCCTTTGTTTTCGAAAACATCGAAGACCTGAAAGCCAATATTGATCGCGACGATCTGCCCGTGACGCCCAACACCATTCTCGTGCTCAAAGGTTGCGGCCCAAAAGGCTATCCCGGGATGCCAGAGGTGGGCAATATGCCGATCCCGGGCAAGCTGGTCAAAGAAGGGGTGCGCGACATGATCCGCGTCTCTGATGCGCGCATGTCGGGTACGGCGTTTGGCACCGTGATCCTGCACGTCAGCCCCGAAGCGCAGGCGGGTGGCACGCTGGCACTGGTGCAAACAGGGGACCGGATCAAAATCTCGGCACAAAATGGAGTGCTGGAGCTGCTGGTAGACGCGGCTGAGCTTGAGGCGCGTCGTGCCACTTGGCAACCCGACCCGGAACATTATACGCGCGGCTATGCAAAACTTTACTATGACCACGTGCTACAAGCCGACAAGGGCGCAGATCTCGACTTTCTTGTTGGCAAAGACACACGTTTGGTCACGCGGGAGAGCCACTGATGACAGGCACCATTTTTCCAGACCTGAAAGGGAAATCCGTTTACATCACCGGGGGGGCCAGCGGCATTGGCGCCGCGCTGACCGATGGGTTTATGGCGCAGGGCGCAAAAGTGGCAATTATTGGTCGGTCATCCGCTGATGACTTTCTCGCCCAGATGGAGGCCAAACATGGCACGCGCCCTTTGTTCATGCAGGGGGACATTTCCGATATTCAGCGCTTGCAAGACACCATCCGACAGGCTGTTGAGGCGCATCAAGGCCTTGATATTCTGGTGAACAACGCAGCCAATGATCAGCGGCATACCTTGGATGAGGTGGACGAAGCCTTTTACGACTGGATGCAGGCCGTGAACCAAAAAGCGTATTTTTTTGCCTGTCAGGAAGCCGCGCGGCAGATGGGAAAAGGGGGCGCAATCGTCAACTTCAGCTCGATCAGCTATATGATGGGCAATGCGGGCTATCCGATTTATACGGCAGCCAATGCCGCGATCACGGGTATGACGCGATCTTTGGCGCGCGAACTGGGGCCCAAGGGGATCCGCGTGAATGCGCTCGCTCCGGGATGGGTGCTGACGCAAAAGCAGCTGGATAAATGGGCCGATCCGCAGGCGCTGGCGGATCACATGGAACGGCTATGTCTGAAAGAACATCTGAAACCAGAAGACATGGTCGACCCGACGCTTTATCTGGCGTCTGATGCCAGCCGGATGATGACCGGCCAATGTATGGCAGTGGATGGCGGCGTTGTGGTGTCGGGGTAAGATATGAACGTGCAAGCAGAATGGATTGCGGTGGATTGGGGCACATCCCGGTTGCGGGCCTTTGCCATGGCGGGCGATAGGGTGCTGGCCAACGCCACCTCTGAACAGGGGATGTCCAAGCTAAACAAGGCAGAGTTTGAACCTGCCTTACTGGCCCTGACGAGGGATTGGCTGGTGGGTGGCACCACCGATGTCATCGCCTGTGGCATGGTTGGCGCGCGTCAGGGCTGGGTCGAAGCCCCGTATCGCGCGGTGCCCACACCTGCGCTTGCGGAAAAGATCATTCCTGTGCCCGACACAGATGCGCAGTTGCGTGTCCATGTGGTGCCCGGCCTGAAGCAAGTGAAACCCGCTGATGTGATGCGCGGCGAGGAAACGCAGGTGGCGGGCTTTCTTTCGCGCCATCCAAACTGGGATGGGGTGCTGTGCCTTCCGGGGACACATACCAAATGGGTGCATGTCAGTGCCGATGAAGTCGTGAGCTTTCGCACCTTTATGACGGGCGAACTATTCGCGCTATTGTCGGAACAATCGGTCTTGCAGCATTCTGTCGGCGATGGCTGGGACGACGCGGCCTTTCGTGCAGGATTGGATCTGTCTTTATCGCGCCCTCAGACCCTCGCGGCAGAGCTATTTGCAATCCGCGCAAGCGATTTGCTTGAGGCAACCCCCGCCGCGTTAGCCCGTGCGCGGCTGTCAGGGCTTTTGATCGGTGCAGAGCTAGCCGCATCACGCCCCTATTGGCTGGGCCAGCAGATTACTGTCATCGGGGAAACGGCACTCTCCAATCTTTATGCAGAGGCCTTGAAGGCACAGGGCTGTTTTACCTCGGTGGCTGATTGCCAGGACATGACACTTGCGGGGTTGATCGCCGCACGCAACCTTTTGGGAAACTAACATGAGCCGGTCAATAATTGCGATTCTGCGCGGGGTGACCCCCGGCGAAGTAGACGCCATTGCACATCAAATTCTTGGGGCAGGCATTGATATGATCGAGGTGCCCCTGAATTCACCAGATCCGATCGAAAGCATTGCGATCCTTGCCAAATCCATCGGCGATCAGGCGCTTGTCGGCGCGGGCACGGTGCTGGATGTGGCGCAGGTCGATGCGGTAAAGGCTGTCGGTGGCCGGCTGATCGTTTCCCCCAATTGTGACGCGGCGGTGATCGCACATTCCGCGGCCCTTGGGCTGGAAAGCTGGCCCGGGGTATTCACGCCGACCGAGGCCTTTGCAGCGATCAAAGCCGGGGCCACGGGCCTGAAACTGTTTCCCGGTGATCTGGCTGGCCCAGCAGGATTGAAAGCCATGCGCGCAGTACTGCCAAAAGACTGCCCAGTTTATGCGGTGGGCGGCGCTGGCCCCGAAAACTTTGCCACATGGGCCGCCGCCGGAGCCAGCGGGTTTGGCATCGGATCAGCCATCTACAAACCCGGCATGGGGGCGGCTGACGTGCGTTCACGCGCAGATACGATTGTGGCGGCCTATGATGAGGCCATGACATGAGTACAGTTTTTGACACTCGCATATGCGAATTGGGCGAAGGCCCCCTGTGGCACCCCCTGCGCAAGCAGCTTTTTTGGTTCGACATCAATGGCAAACGCCTTTTGACCCAGAAAGATGGCGTTCAGAATGAATGGGTGTTCGACGCACATTTCTCTGCTGCGGGTTGGGTGGATCAGGACACCTTGATTGTGGCCTCTGAGACAGCCTTGTGGCGTATGGATCTGACAAGCGGCAATCGCGCGCATATCGTTGCGCTTGAGGCTGATAATCCCATGACGCGATCAAATGATGGGCGCGCAGACCCCTGGGGCGGGTTCTGGATTGGCACGATGGGAAAATCGGCGGAACCCAAAGCCGGGGCAATCTATCGCTTTTTTAAAGGCGAGCTGCGCAAACTGATCAGCGACATCACCATATCAAACGCAATCTGTTTCGATCAGGCCCAGCGCTGCGCCTATTACACAGACACCGTAACGGGCCATCTGATGCGCTTTCCGCTTGATTCAGAAACAGGCTGGCCTGCAGGGCAGGCAGAGCTGTTTCTTGACCTGACACCTGAAGGGTTAAACCCGGATGGTGCAGTGGTGGATGCCGCTGGAAATATCTGGATCGCACAGTGGGGCG
>JAOARQ010000065.1 GCA_025210455.1 Pelagimonas sp. | reverse complement strand
GCCTTTCAGTAGCGCCTTCTTCCAGCTGTGGATCATCGTCGGGTGGACGCCAAACTGGCTGGATAGTTCCGCAACCGTCCGTTCGCCCTTCAAGGCCTCGAGTGCAACTCTGGCCTTGAATTCAGGCGAATGGTTCTTCCGGTTCGACATCTCTGATCTCCTTCACGTCGAAGATCAGCAGACAACAAATCGTAGCTTACGTCAGTGTCCGAATTTCGGGGGGTAGCTCACTAGTTACCTGCTGCGCAGCGTTTCTTAGGCGAGGGTATAGCTGTCCAGAAGGGCAGTTTATCAGGAACGAAATTGCCCTGCTATCACCGCCTGCGCTCCTTATTTCAGCCTTGTTTCAGCGTCAAAACAAGACCTGTAGCTGCACAGGCTTCCCTCGGTGATACGCTCAATTTGCCCCCACCCAGTGCGTATCACCGAGGACTATCTTTCCCTTAAATTGCAATTTCTTTTACGTCACCCGCACGTGGTGAACTGTGCTTTTCCGCTGTGGTCTAAGCTTACAAAATCTAAAAATGTCTATGCCGCCGGAATTCCCCGAGGCTTTCACATTTCAGCCCAGATTGCGCGTCAGAACAGGGCTTGTAGCTGCACAGGCTTCCCTCGGCGTCACGCTCAATTTGCCCCCACCCAGTGCGTGGCGCCGAGGCACATTCCCCCGATTGACGAACGTGATTGGCTCCTTATTCTGGCCGTAAAAAAATAAGGAGCACTCGGCTTTGCGTGACTTTCATAAACCCGGACGGTCTGCCGTTATGGCAACCAACGGTATGTGTGCCACATCGAACCCTGTCGCAGCGCAGGCGGCGCTGGATATTCTCAAGCGTGGCGGAAATGCCGTAGATGCGGCTATCGCCGGGGCGGTTATCCTGGGGCTGGCTGAGCCGCAGATGACGGGAATCGGTGGTGATTGTTTTGCGCTGGTATCACCAGCGGGCAGTGATGAGGTTGTGGCGATCAATGGATCAGGCCGTGCGCCTGCCGCAGCAGATGCTGCGCAGTTGCGTGACAAAGGCCTTGAAACAGTCCCGCTGGGCTCTGTGGATGCGGTAACGATTCCTGGCGCGATTGATGCGTTTTGCACCCTGTCTGAACGCTGGGGTAAGTTGGGGTTGTCTGATAGTCTGGCCCCCGCAATCCACTATATGGAAGAAGGGCTGCCGATCACCCCGCGCAATGTCTTCGATTGGAATGAAGCGCAAAATACTCTGCAAGGGGCGGCGCGGCAGCATTTCCTGATGGCAGGCGCGGTTCCGAAGGTTGGCGATGTTTTCCGCCTTCCCGGACAGGCTGAGGCTTTGAAACGGATCGCCCGCGATGGGCGGGATGCTTTTTATTCCGGTGAAGTTCTGGATGACATGCTGGAAACACTGAATGCGGCAGGTGGTGTGCATACCGCAGAGGATTTTGCTCAAACCGCCTGCTCCACCGCTGAGCCGCTGTCCGGCGTCTACAAAGAGCGCGAGTTGCTGGAGCATCCGCCCAACGGGCAGGGGGTGACGGCGCATTTGATGCTGAACATCCTGTCACAGTTCGATCTGGCGTCAATGGATCCCTTCGGCGCGGAACGTGCCCATCTCGAAGCAGAAGCGGCCAAGCTCGCCTATGATGCCCGCAACCGCTTTGTCTCGGATGCCGCAACCATGACGCGTCTGGATCATCTGACCAGCATGGAGACTGCGAAAGAGCTGGCGGCACTGATCGACCCCAATCGCGCTATGGCGAATCCCACAGCACTTTCGGAAGCGGTGCACAAAGATACGATTTATATCACCGTGGTTGATAAAGATCGCATGTCGGTGTCGCTGATCTATTCGATCTTCCACAGTTTTGGCTCGGGGATCGCGTCTGAGAAGTTTGGCATTCTGTTCCAGAACCGGGGCGCAGGTTTCACCCTGCAAGAGGGGCACGCAAACGAGCTGAAGGGGGGCAAACGCCCGATGCACACCATCATTCCGGCGATGCTGCGCGAATCCGGCAAGGTGACGCTGCCCTTTGGTGTAATGGGCGGGCAATATCAGCCCAATGGTCACGCGCGCGTTTTGACGAATATGCTGGATTACGGTTTGGATCTGCAAAGCGCATTGGATGCGCCACGCAGTTTCTTTGAAGACGGCAAGCTCAAGGTTGAGCGTGGCTATAGCGATGCGGTGCGCGCGCAGCTGGCTGACAAAGGGCATGATGTCGTGGTGCCGGATGCACCGATTGGAGGCGCGCAGGCGATCCGCATTCATGACAATGGTGTATTGGAGGGGGCATCAGATCCGCGCAAGGATGGATGCGCCATCGGCTACTAAGGTCATGACATAAAAGAAAACGGGCGGCTCATTGGGCCGCCCGTTTTCGTTGATGCTGTTTCGATTATTCTTCGCCGGGCAGGATACGCACCGCGCCTTTTGCAGCAGAGCTGGCAAAGGCTGCATAGGCGCGCAGGGCTTTGGAAACTGCGCGCGGGCGATCTTCGGCCGGGCCCCAAGGCAGCGGGCCTTTGGCTGCGCGGCGCTCTTCCAGAATGGCGTCGGCCACAGCCAGATGGATCGAACGATTGGGAATGTCGATTTCGATGGTATCACCGGTTTCCACCAGACCGATCAGCCCACCTTCGGCCGCCTCAGGCGAGGCGTGGCCGATCGACAGCCCCGAGGTGCCGCCCGAGAAACGCCCGTCGGTCAGCAGGGCGCATTTCTTACCCAGTCCTTTCGATTTCAGATAGGATGTCGGGTAGAGCATCTCCTGCATGCCGGGGCCGCCCTGCGGGCCTTCGTAACGGATGATCACCACTTCGCCTGCTTCGACCTTGCCGGTCAGAATGCCGCTGACGGCGCTGTCCTGGCTTTCGAAAACCTTGGCGGTGCCGGTGAATTTCAGGATGCTTTCATCAACACCAGCGGTTTTCACGATGCAGCCATCACGGGCGATATTGCCGTAAAGCACCGCCAGACCACCATCTTTCGAAAAGGCGTGATCCACTGCGCGGATGACACCGTTTTCACGATCAGTATCCAGTTCCTTAAAGCGGTTCTGGGTGGAAAAGGCCTGTGTGGTGCGCACACCACCGGGGGCTGCTTTGAACAGCTGTTCGGCTTCGGGGTTGTTGGCAACTTTGATGTCCCATTTGGCGATGGCTTCGCCCATGGTGTTGCTATGCACAGTGCTGACGTTTTCGTTGATCAGCCCGCCACGGTGCAATTCGCCAAGAATAGAAAAAATCCCGCCCGCGCGATGCACATCTTCCATGTGAACATTATGCGTGTTGGGGGCCACTTTACACAGGCAGGGCACTTTGCGTGACAGGCGATCCATGTCGGACATGGTGAAATCCACCTTGCCTTCATAGGCGATGGCCAGCAGGTGCAGAACCGTGTTGGTCGAGCCGCCCATGGCGATATCAAGGCTCATGGCGTTTTCAAACGCTTCATAGGTGGCGATTTCGCGCGGCAGCAGGCCTTTTTCATCCTGCTCATAATGGCGTTTGGTGATCTCTACGATCTTGCGGCCCGCTTCCAGGAACAGATTTTTGCGATCTGCGTGGGTTGCCAGAGTTGATCCATTGCCCGGCAGCGCCAGACCCAGGGCTTCGGCAAGGCAGTTCATCGAGTTCGCCGTGAACATGCCTGAACATGACCCGCAGGTGGGGCAAGCGTTTTCTTCGATGTGCAGCACTTCTTCGTCTGTCAGATCATCGCTGGCAGCGGCAACCATCGCATCCACAAGGTCGACCTTCTTCGCGTCAAGGCTGGCGATGTCGATTTTCCCGGCTTCCATCGGGCCGCCCGACACAAAGATCACCGGGATATTCAGGCGCATCGCAGCCATCATCATACCGGGGGTGATCTTGTCGCAGTTTGAAATGCAGACCATCGCATCGGCGCAATGGGCGTTGACCATATATTCCACTGAATCCGCAATCACTTCGCGTGAAGGCAGGGAATAGAGCATCCCGTCATGCCCCATGGCGATCCCGTCATCAACAGCGATGGTGTTGAACTCCTTGGCCACACCGCCTGCGGCTTCGACTTCGCGGGCAACCATCTGACCCAGATCTTTCAGGTGCACGTGGCCCGGAACAAACTGGGTAAAGGAGTTCACGATGGCGATGATCGGCTTGCCGAAATCCCCTTCGGTCATGCCGGTGGCGCGCCAAAGACCGCGTGCGCCCGCCATATTGCGACCGTGAGTAGAAGTTCTTGATCTGTAGTGTGGCATGGGTTGTGACCTGACTATTGCGTAAGGGCCAGACGCAGGGGCTGGGCCGGTAAACGGGAGTGATAGGTAATTATTGTACCCTTTGGCCCGGGGCAAGAGACAGAAACGAAAAGAGCGACCCGAAGGCCGCCCTTTTGTCTACGAGAGAGTGTAGAGAGAGAGAGAGAGAGAGAGAGAGAAGTTTGGCCTTACCTTAGGGCAAGAGAGACCCGACGAGATTTCAATTTGGGCTGCCCCGCAGCCCGCTTCCAACCATTTTGCGCGGTGCCATTGGCATCCAGCGTCAGCGCGCCTTCGTTCAACAGGCCATCCAGCCCGTATTCCCAATAGCGCAGACCCTTGCGTGTTTCTTCGGTCACCCGGCTGCGTGCCTCGCGAAAACCATCTGAATGGATAACGGTGAAATGGCAGGTGCCGACCGAGCGATTACAACGATGTGGCGCATAACGCGTCACCGCACCGTCAATAGCGGCGGTTTCCACAATGTCGCCCCGGCTGTTAACCTTATAGCTGCCCAGATAAGCCGCGTCTGCGCCGGTGCCGGCAAAAACATCAAACCGATGCAGTTCATCGTTTGAATCGCGTTTTACATGAGTGGTTGCACCCAGACGGTCCTGCATGACCATGACCGATCCTGTGGTCAGTTCTTTGACGTTCCATGCAATATCAGCGGCGGATTGTGTGCCAGCCACAGCAAGAACAAGAGCGATCATTATGTTGCGCATTGCGCATCTCCGGGTTGTCGGCCCCCACCGACAAGACTGAAATTGGGCAAAAAGCAGGCGCGGGGCAACCACTTCCTGTCACATTCGGCTTATTGTTGGCGGTATGGTTAACAGTTTTTGGAAATTCAGGGATCTGTTGCTGTATTTGGGTGAAATCACTGCCATATTCCCGCCCAAATCTGGGCGAATCTGGCCGCGTGGCAGGTGGATTTTGCGAAATTCCCACGAATCGTGTGGCTGATTATGGCCAAATGTGACGGCCGCAGCCTCATTTGCCTTGTTTGTTAAACCAGTCTTTAGGGTCAGGGCTTGACGATCACTGCAGTCTGCGCCCTTTTGCGCCTATGGATCCTTATCGCCCACAACAGATCATGTCCCGGCCCGCGCAGTCTTCTTCCGAAGTCTGGCGTGTCTGTGTCGGGTTGGTTCTGATCGTCATCATTATGTTTGGCCTGATGCAGGCCATTTTGTTTCTGGTCAAAAGCAGCTTTGGCGAAGACACTTATTTTGACGTGCTTGCGGGCGTGAACCTCGCGCAGACCCCTTGGACCATGCTGATGCTGCTGGCTTTGATGGGGCTGATGGGGGTGGCAACCTTTGTTGTTACAGAAACACTGCATGGGCGCCGGGCCTTTGAACTGCTCGGCCCGCCCGGTCTTTTTGTGCGTCAGTTCTGGCAGGTGCTGCGGATCCTGCTGCCTTTGATGCTGGTTTTGCAGCTATTGCCGCTGTATCTGGACCGGGTGCCGGGGCTGCCGTTTGGCACTTGGATGGCTTTTCTGCCGCTGACGCTTTTGGGATTGCTGATCCAGACCGGATCAGAAGAGCTGCTGTTTCGCGGCTATCTGCAATCCAATCTCGCGGCGCGCTTTCGCAATCCGCTGATCTGGATGTTTCTGCCCTCGGCCATCTTTGCGCTGGGGCATCATGCGCCGGAAACCTATGGGGCGAATGCCTGGATCATCACCGCATGGTCTTTTGTCTTTGGGTTGTTCGCAGCGGATCTGACCGCGCGCTCTGGGTCGCTGGGGCCTGCGCTGGCGCTGCACTTTGTGAACAACCTCTTTGCGATCGCCGAGACATCGTTAAACGGAGAGATGTCCGGCCTTGCGCTGCGCACCTTGCCCTTTGGTCCCGATGCTGAGGATCAGATCCGCGCGCTTCTCTATATCGACTTTATTGTCATGGTGATTGGATGGCTGTCTGCACGATTGGCACTGCGCGCATGATTGCAATTTCCGACGCGGCGACATAAGTCTCCCTGAAACATGAAACGCAGGGTTCCTATGAACTGGATCAGCAACTACGTCCGTCCGCGCATCAATTCCATCTTCTCGCGCCGGGAAGTGCCGGATAATCTTTGGTCGAAATGTGATGGCTGTGGCACAATGCTGTTCCATCGCGAAATCAGCGATAATCTCTGTGTCTGCACCAGCTGTGGGCATCACATGCATATCACGCCGCGTGACCGCTTTACGGCGCTGTTTGATGGTGGCGTGTTCTCAGAGGTTGCCGTTCCGGAACCTGTGGCCGACCCGCTGCAATTCCGTGATCAGAAAAAATACCCTGACCGGATGAAATCCACCCAAAAGAAAACGGGCGAAAAAGAGGCGATGCTGGTCGCCGCTGGCGATATCGGCCGCACGCCGATTGTTGCTGCTGCGCAAGACTTCAGTTTCATGGGTGGCTCCATGGGGATGTATGTGGGTAACGCCATTGTTGCCGCCGCAGAAGAGGCTGTGCGCCTTGGTCGTCCGCTGGTGCTGTTTTCCGCCGCCGGTGGTGCCCGTATGCAAGAGGGCATCCTGAGCCTAATGCAAATGCCGCGCACCACTGTTGCGATCCAGATGCTGCGGGAACGTGGCCTGCCTTACATCGTTGTGCTGACACATCCGACCACCGGTGGTGTGACCGCCTCTTATGCGATGCTGGGGGATGTACAGATTGCCGAACCCAATGCGCTGATCTGTTTCGCGGGTCCGCGCGTGATCGAACAGACCATCCGTGAAAAGCTGCCCGAGGGCTTCCAGCGCGCGGAGTACCTTTTGGAACATGGGATGCTGGATCGGGTCACGGATCGCCGCAAAATGCGCGAGGAACTGATCACCATCATTCGCATGCTGACCAAACAGACCCCGCCCGTCTGGGGGGATCTGCCGGTCCCGACTGAGGAAGAGCTTGCGAAAACGCCGGATACGGCGGAGGAGCACCCCACCTCAGAAGATACCAAAGCATGAGCGCGCAGGGCTCGGACATCATCCTGGAGCGGATGATGTCGCTGCACCCCAAGGTGATGGATCTGGTTCTTGATCGCGTCTGGCGCCTGCTGGATGTCTTGGGCAATCCGCAAAATGATCTGCCGCTGGTGATCCATCTGGCAGGCACCAATGGCAAAGGATCGACGCAGGCCATGATCCGCGCCGGGCTCGAGGCCGCTGGCAAGCGCGTGCATGCTTATACCTCGCCGCATCTGGCGCGGTTTCATGAACGTATCCGTCTGGCCGGTGATCTGATCTCGGAAGAGGTGCTGACTGACATTCTGGATGAATGCTATGCTGCCAATGGCGGCGAGGCGATCACCTATTTCGAAATCACCACCTGCGCAGGCCTCCTGGCCATGGCGCGCACCCCCGGTGATTTCACTCTGTTGGAAACCGGCCTAGGCGGGCGTCTGGATGCCACCAATGTGGTGGCGCAACCGGCGCTGACCATCATCACGCCGATCTCAATGGATCACGAACAGTTTCTTGGGGATACGCTGGCCAAGATCGCCGGTGAAAAAGCCGGGATCATCAAGCGCGGCGTGCCGGTGATTGTTGGCCCGCAGCCTGATGAGGTGCTTGAGGTTATTGAGGCCCGCGCTGCCGCGCTGGGCGCCCCGGTAATTGCCTATGGCCAGCAGTGGCATGTCTATGAAGAACATGGTCGTCTGATCTATCAGGATGAAACGGGTCTGTTGGATCTGCCGCTGCCTGCTTTGCCGGGCGCGCATCAGGTTCAGAACGCGGGGGCCGCGTTGGCCGCTCTGCGCTATCTCAAAGCGGGTGATGCAGCGTTTGAAGGGGCAATGACCGATGTGGTCTGGCCCGCTCGCATGCAGCGGCTCAAGCAAGGCCCGCTGATCGACGACGCCCCCGAGATCGAGCTGTGGCTGGATGGCGGACACAACCCGGCGGCGGGTCAGGCAATTGCGGATCTGATGACCCGCCTGCCCAAACGGGATACCCATCTGATCTGTGGCATGCTGAACACCAAAGATGCGCGTGGCTTCCTGCGTCCGCTGGCGGATCATGCCGCGTCGCTGACAGCCGTGTCGATCCCCGGTGAGCAGAACACGCTGCCCGCAGAAGAGACCGCCGCCATGGCGCAGGATTGCGGCCACACGGCGAAAACCGGTGCTTCTGTGGCGCAGGCTTTGGCGGAGATTCAGGCGCAGAACCCGCAGGCGCGGGTGCTGATCTGCGGTTCTTTGTATCTTGCGGGCGCGATTTTGCGGGAAAATGCCTGAAAACCGCGTCTTATCTGCCGCAGACCCTCTATGTCTGCCCCCAGAATATTGACCTCTTCGGTATGGCTGCCCTATATTTTGGGATAACCACAAGAGTAGGCCGCAGCGAACCTTAGCTGCGACAAGGCCGGCCAAGAGGAAGAGCAGATGTTCAAAGGTCTTTTCATGACCCTTTGTGCCGTCAGTACGCTGGCTCTGCCTGCGTATGCGCAATCGTCAGGGATCACTGCCGAGCAGAAAAGCTTTACCTTTGTGTTGAATGGTGCCGCAGTCACAATCGAACGCAATGGCGCGGCCTGCCCGCCGGCCTGTTTGCAGCCTATGCAGGCGGCACCGGGGGTCGGCACCATCGGCGAGTTGGAAGTGCTCAGCTTCCTTGATGTTTTTGTTTCGCAAGGGCGGGGGCTGTTGGTTGATACGCGCCTGCCAAATGGCTATGCAGCGGGCACCGTGCCGGGGGCAGTGAATGTGCCTGCGGCCACCCTGCGCCCGAATAACCCCTATCAGGAAGATCTGCTAAGCGCGCTGGGTGTGCGCAGTGGTGATTTTTCAGGGGCTTATAGTTTGGTGATTTTTGGAAATGGCCCCGATGATGCTGACGCGGCAGAGGCGGTCAAAAGCTTGATTGCGTCGGGATATCCGGCATCAAAGTTAAAGTTTTACCGAGGCGGGGTCCAGATCTGGAAGGCTCTGGGGCTGACCCTTGCGTCGGGCAGGTGATGGGTAGGGTTTGATATGATCAGAATGGTTCTTTTGGGGTTGGCCTTTTTGGCGATTACCGTCGCGCTGATCGTGATCCAGCCGGGGGCGGCGTCGCGTCGGGCGGATCAGCCGGTGAATCTGGAACCGGTTGTCACCCGCGCAGAACCTGCGATGCAGGTCGTTGCCCCTGAACCCACCGTGCCAAGCGCTGTTCTTGGGCAGCCTGCCGTGCCCGTTGCCCCGGTTCAGACCACTGCCCCGCGCCTGACAACGCAGTCAGATCTTGATGATCAATCGCTGCGCAAAATGACATGGGATACGCTTTCCAGCCTCAACCATGCCACCGGGCGTGAAACGGCTCCGGGTCAGCCCGGCAGCCTGCTGCATACGATTGTCAAACGCTCGCTGAACGAAGCGCCGGGGCAGGCTGGCTCTGCTGCACCTTCGGGGGTCTATATTGTTCAGCCCGGTGATAGTCTCGTGTCGATTGCGGATGCGATCTATGGCGATGTGAATATGACCGGCCCGCTTTTTGCGGCCAATCAGGCAATTTTGTCGCGCCCAGACGATCTGAAACCCGGTCAGGCCTTGGTCTTGCCCAATCGCTAGGTCCTCTAGCGTTAGTAAATCGCCAAACATCATCCTCAATCACTTGACAGGCGCACAAGATGTTGACGTGCGCGAATCACTTGAGGTATACCTTAGGTAGTCACGCGTCGCTGCCAATTGACTGCGTGATCTGGGGGATAAGATGACGACGTATAGCGTTACCGGGCAGGCCCGGACCGCGCCTTTTGGATGGGGGCGTGCATGATCAGATATATCGTTTTGGGGTTTGCCTTTGTGTCGGCCACAGCCGCTTTGCTGTTCAGTCTGGGCGCGGGGAAACCGACGGATCCGGCACCTGAACTGGTCAGCCGCGCAACACCTGGGCCACTGACCTTTCAGCCAGCCACCAATATAGCCATCGACAACGCACAGGTCGCACCGGTTGAAGCCGCCAGTTTCGAACCGCTTGCCCTGCCAGAACCCACCCCCTTGCCCGAGCCTGCGGTGGCAGAGCCCGTTGTTTCATCGCTTGCGCCCGCAGTGCAGCCAGCCACGCCTGAACCTAAAGAAGAGGTCATGGATGTGCTGCGTGTCATGAGCTATGGCATCGTGGAAGAATTGAAGAAACCTGTGCCAACAACCGCTCCGCAAGCTACGCCACAGGCAACTGCACAGCCGACATCGGTACTGGAAAATCAGATTTTGGCGGCCAAACAGGCACTTGCTGCGCCAGCCGCCACGCCCGCACCAGAACCCGCGGGCAGAACCTATGTAGTCCAGGAAGGGGACAGCCTGCCCGGCATTTCCTTCCGCATGTATGGCACCACAAGTGCCTACTATCAAATCCTACAAGCGAATCCTGATGTGATTAGCAGTCCATCAGAGATGCAGGCCGGAATGGTGCTTCGCATCCCCGACCTGCCATAACAGGCAGACCAAAAAATCAAGCAGTTTTGAGGGGGCCTTGGCCCCCTCATTTTTGTTCAGAGCTCCATGCCCCAGTTGGCATCCTGCATTTCGCGCAGGCGGCTGGCGGTGCGTTCAAATTCAAAGCTGCCTGTGCCTTCCACATAAAGCATTTCAGGCACTGCAGCCGCAGTGGCGATCAGTTTGACATTGGCCTCATAGAGGGCGTCAATCAGGGTGACAAAGCGTTTGGCTTCGTTGAAATTTGTCCGCCCAAGGCGCGGGATATCTTCCAGGATCAGCACCCGAACGGTTTCCGCAAGCTTGAGATAATCCGCAGGGCCTAACATCCGGCCACAAAGATCGTAAAATGTGGCCCGCGCCACGCCATTGTGATAGCGGGGCAATTCTACCTCGCGGCCTTTGACATGCAGAACCAGCGTTTCCTGCAACCCATGGGTCAGCTCTTCCCAGAGGGTGTTGATGGTGTCACGCGCAGATCGATCGGCGGGCGAAAAATAGACCTGCGCACCCTGTAGGCGATCCTGACGGTGGTCGCGCTCTGAGATCAGTTCGCGCACCTGCATCTGGTCTTTGAGAATGTCAATGAAGGGCAGGAAAAGCTGCCGGTTCAACCCGTTCTTATACAGATCATCCGGCAGGCGGTTTGACGTGGTGACCACAACGCAGCCCGCATCGAACAACTGTTCAAACAGGCGGCCGACAATCATCGCATCGGTGATATCGGTGATCTGCATTTCGTCAAAGGCCAGAACCCGCACGCTGTCAGCCACAGCCTTGGCGACAGGTTTGATCGGATCTTCGATCCCTTCTTCGCGCAGGCGGTGCATTTCGGAATGGATTTCCTGCATGAAGGCGTGAAAGTGTACGCGCCGCGCAGGGACATTCAGCGCATCGACAAACAGATCCATCAGCATGGATTTCCCACGCCCGACGCCGCCCCATAGATACAGGCCCTTGGGCGGAGGGGGCGCTTTGCGGAAAAAGCTGCGTTTGACCGGTGTCGCCAGTTCAGCGCGGATGCGTTCAAATTCGGGCAGCACCGCTACTTGCGCATCGTCGGGTTTCAGATCACCACTGTTGACCCGTTGGGCATAAATTTCCTGAACCGTCATCACGTCGCCTGCATTTCATAGAATGACCGCGCTTTATCATGGCTGGAAACCAGTCGCAAAAGGGTAAAGCATCAAGAAAACCTTGGGGCACAGATCACGAAAGCTGAATTGACGCGGGCAAGCAATCAGTACAGTTTGCGCAAACGTGCGCAGGAGACCCAAAATGGACCGCCAGACCCCTTTGTTCACCCCGGTTTTGATCGTTGGCTGCCTGATCATTCTGGTGTCCTTTGCTATCCGCGCCAGCTTTGGCGTGTTTCAGATCCCCGTGGCCGAAGAATTTGGCTGGCTGCGGACGGAATTCAGTCTTGCGATTGCGATTCAGAACCTGGCCTGGGGTATTGGTCAGCCGCTGTTTGGCGCTTTGGCGGAAAAGCTGGGGGATCGCAAAGCCATTGTGCTGGGGGCGATCACCTATGCGGCTGGGCTGGTGCTGTCATCTTATGCGGTGACGCCGCAGGCCATGCAGGCCTATGAGGTGCTGGGGGGCTTTGGCATCGCGGGCACAGGGTTTGGCGTTATTCTGGCGGTGGTGGGGCGGGCCTCATCTGATAAAAACCGCTCTATGTCGCTGGCGATTGCCACGGCGGCTGGCAGCGCCGGGCAGATTTTTGGTGCGCCGGTGGCGGAATGGCTGCTGAGCTTTATGCCCTGGCAGCAGGTGTTCCTTGTTTTTGCTGCGGCGGTCCTGCTGATGCTGGTGTCGCTGCCGATGATGCGCGCGCCAGTGGCCCCCAAGGCTGAGCTGCAAGAAAGCATGTCGGGTATCCTGAAGAAAGCGGCGAAAGACCCTTCGTTCACGCTGATCTTTCTGGGTTTCTTTAGCTGCGGCTATCAGCTGGCCTTTATCACCGCGCATTTCCCGGCTTTTGTCACTGAAACCTGCGGCCCGATTGCTGCGGGGGGTATTCTGGCAGCGATTGGTATTACCAGCACTTCAGCGCTGGGGGCGGTGT
>JAOARQ010000064.1 GCA_025210455.1 Pelagimonas sp. | reverse complement strand
TCTTCCAAGTCAACATAGCTGAACAGCGACCCGCTCGTCTCGTCCGTCCCACGCATCATCACCCCCACCATGGCCATGGGAAGGGTGAATCATGTTCTCAAATCGTTGTCGAGACAGGACTATTTCAGCGACCTGTTAGGACATGCGTCCCAAGCAATCGCCGAGAACACCTATGGCTCCCCTCAGGCACGACTAACTGAGTTCGCTAAATGGGCGAGACGGGCTGGAATCTGAAGTCACCTATATGTAGCCCATGTTGAGAAGGACTTCGGGTGGACGTCCCCTAGTCCGCTATGTCACTATGTTTACAGTATTTCCGGGGGCAAGATTTGATGAAGAACTACATTATTACCGGATTATCTTTTGTTGTAGTTGCTTTACTTGTTGGGGGGGAACCTATCCAACGAACTATGAACGAAGCCCTATATCGGGGCAGCTTGAGGGGAGCGGAGGAGTGCGTCAGCTATTCGAGCGGAAGGCTACTTTCGCCTGAGGCTGTGCGAACAAGTTGCGTCTCGAAATTTGAAAAACAGTTGTTTGGAAGCGATTATGCAACCGGTCGTGCAGGGCCGCGTTTGGATAAACAGATAGTTGCTTGGGGTGGCGAACTTGAGAACAAGTCGGCTGATCACGTAACGACTTCAATCAGGGTGACAGTAATCATTTTCGATAAAGACGGAAAAGAGACCGAATTTTCCGGCGGCACGTCCATTTGGATTGACCCGATGAGTCACTCTGATTTTCGAGTTAAGCTGTCAGGCCTCGAGCGTGAGATGCTGGAAGACATCAATTTTTGTGAGGATGAGGTTGAAAACCCGACGCAATGCATGAGGTGGAGCATCTCAGAAGTTAAAGGTTTGTCCATCTAGGGCGGCTGGAATGTTAGTCTGAGTATTGAAGGTTGTCTGAAACGAGGTCACTTTATTTTCGCCAAAAAATTTTGTCAGCCCAAGATAGATAGAGATGTCCGCGTATCCCCCCCGGTGGGGTGCCCCTCCTCGATTACGCGCGAGATTGGGTAAAAATACATCCGTTAACGAAATTAAATCAATGACTTGACAGAATTTCAGCGTTGACTCATGGTCCATTCAACGCACCCAGAAGTGCGCCTAAAACACACCTGAAAGGACCACCCTATGACCACCTATGCAGTTCGATTTGGCCGCTATGAGTTCAGCATGGAACGGGCACCGCGCCTCCCCAAAGCAGAACGTGATGATGAAAATTTCCACCCCATTCTTTTTGATTTTGAGCTTGGCCGATTCAGCGTTATCGCCCAGCGCGAAAGGTTCCGCCCAAGCATCAAGTTCAAACGCACTAATCCGGGAACAGTAAATCTCGACCTGCCGTGGTGTTCGGTCATGTTCTGCAATGAAACAGCGGAAGAGGCCCACGCTGATGTCGATAGCCTCTAGTTCCCATAAGACCAAGGCCCTGCGGGAAGCCTGAAGGTATTCTCATTGCGCGACCATTCTACACTACGATCAGCCTTCAACCAATTTCACTTCCCTCCTGTCTGTATTAAGGTGGATTGTTTTCAGAGGCGGGTACTTAACCATTCCCAACCACGAGCCCAATGGCCGCTCACTGCGAAAACATAACCTTATGTGTGTTACTTGGCGGTCCTAAAGCAAAAAGACCATCGCGCTATTGCTTGCCGCTCAGGTCAGCTTTTCTCCCCGACCGGCATGTCGGCTAAATTTGCTTTGAGTTGGCAGACAGTCGGCACCAACATGCGGGTTTACGCTTTGTTTCGCATGGTGTGGTTAGAGGTTTCACCTCTGATAAGTCTTGTTAGGTTTGTTAAAAAAGTGAATGGCGCGGAAACCTAGCTGACAGCTCTGTCGGGGCTTGAATTGCGGTCCCAATACGCGCATAAATAGTGTACCGAATTGCGCTCGCACCTGGATATCCGCTTCAGACGACGGTTTTCGTCTGCGATCGCTTTCATCTCCGAGATCATCGACGCATCCATCACAGCGAACTTGGCTCGCCACTTGTAAAAACTGGTATTGGTTGTTCGGCAGGAAATTGCTTAACTGGATCGTTTCCTTACTTGCCTTACTCCCGTGCTCACGGCACAGCTACGAAATCGGCACACCGTTCTTCGTTTGTCGAGGGAGTGCTTTACTCAGCGCATAGCTGAATTTTGCGTTCTTCATCCGAATTTTCCTCAGTCATTTCTGTGGGAAAAACTCTACTTTTGAACACAACTAATTCCCGGGGGCAGTGGGCGAAATGGCCTAAGCAGTCTCGCGCTGCTCAAGTCCACCGATCTGCGTCAGTAGTTTGACAATATCCGCAACCCCTTGACGTTGACGCAGTGAGCTGAAAACAAACGGGCGTGTCTGGCGCATTCGCTGGGCGTCTCGGTCCATGACCTCCAGCGAGGCCCCGACATGTGGGGCCAGATCGGTTTTGTTGATAATCAGGATATCAGATTTTGTGATCGCCGGTCCGCCTTTGCGCGGGATTTCCTCACCCGCCGCCACATCAATCACATAGAGCGTCACATCGGCCAGTTCCGGGCTGAAGGTTGCGGAAAGATTATCTCCGCCGCTTTCGATCAGCACAATTTCGACCTCTGGGTGCCGCTCGACCATTTCCGCCACCGCAGCCAGATTGATCGAAGCATCTTCGCGGATTGCCGTATGCGGGCAGCCTCCGGTTTCAACGCCAATGATCCGGTCCTGCGGCAGGATCTGCATCCGCATCAGCGCCTCTGCGTCTTCCTGCGTGTAGATGTCATTGGTGATCACACCGATGGAATAGCGGTCGCGCAGTGCTTCGCTGAGCGCGGCAGTCAAAGTTGTCTTGCCCGCGCCCACAGGGCCGCCGATACCAACACGAAGCGGGCCGTTCATTGTGCTCATGTGCGGAAAATCCTTGAATACTGGGTTTCATGTTTCATCGCGGCGATATCACCAAGAAAAGCGGTGCTGGAGAGATCATCCAGCGTGGCCTGTCCCGCAGCATCAGCGATCACGCTGCACAGTGGTGTCATTTGCTGGATCAGCTTTTGACCTTCGGTTTGCCCCAGAGGCACCAGCCGCATCGCCACCGCTGCCAGATTGGACAGAAAAGCCTGCAAATAGAACTGCGTGGTCAGGGTCAGCGGCAGGCCGTGCAACTGGGCGGCGCGGCCAACAGCCACTGGATAGGTCAGCCCCCGAAGATCTGTGGCCCAGAGATGCGCGGTGATCTCGCAAAAAGCCTGCCCCTGCAGATGGGTTTCTTTCAACCGTTCAGACGAGGCCGCAAAGGCGCGGCTTTGCGCGTCGATCTCAGACAGATCATCAGGGCGCGCGTGATAGGCCGCCGCCAGAAACAGGGCGTCATTCCAGCCCGTGCCATGTTGCAGGATCTGCGCAATCCAATCGCCTGTCTGAGCGGGATTCGTGACCTCACCCGTCTCAATTGCCCATTCCAGCCCATGCGAATAGGCAAAGGCCCCCACCGGATAGGCAGGCGAAAACCATTGCGTCAGCGTCAGGATCTCAGTGGCTGTGGCCATGGGTGCGCCCGTGGCCATAGGCCCCGCCTTCCGGAGTGAAGGGTTCGGTCACCTCGCGCAGCGTGGCACCGATTTTGTTCAGCATGTCACGGATCACATGATCGCGCTGGATCAACAGCCGTTCCGCTTCGATCTGGCAGGGCGTGTGACGGTTGCCGATATGCCAGGCCAGCCGCGGCAGATCCGGGCCTGTGACCTCCAGCAGGTCCTCGGGCGCGGCGACAATGCCGATCTCACGCCCGTCCTCAAGCAGCAGCACACCGCCATGATCCAGCGAAGTGGTCTGTGCCAGATCCACCAGAACCTGCGCCCCACTTTGCAAAGACAGGACTTTGCGGCGCAAAAACCGATCTTCATAGGTCAGATGCAATTCGTCCATGGGGCTGGCATGGGCGTGGTCACAATAGCGTCGGGTCACATGGTCCGGGGTCATTTTCTAGCTGCTTTTATAGATACATATTCGTAGCGATCCGTGCGCTGTGGATCGCGTGCTTCGATCAGCAGGCTGGTGCCCAGATCAGGAAGATATGTGTAGGTTTCAGTATAGTCCGGGTCATCCGCATAGGTCAGCTGCACTGGAAAACTGACATAGTCGCACCCGCTGATCGTGGTGGTCGTGCTTGCCCCGGCGCTGGCCACACCGCCACTGCTGGTGGCATTTTCCCATGCCGCATTCGGGCGCGGTTTGGGCCATTGCACGATCTCTGCCTCGCTGCCAAAGCGCTCAAGCTCGGACACCACGGGCAATCCGTTTTTCACTGGCATGCTGGCCACCAGATATAACCCCCGGTAGATTTCCAGCATCGAGGCATCACCGTCTGGGAAGGTGGCAAAGACCGTGATGCGATCCCCACCGGCGCGCTTATGCAGCTCGGTGCCGCCATCGCTGAGCGTGACCATGATCCCTTTGGTCAGGTCACTTGCGGTGGGGCAGGCAGAGGCAAAGCTGGCGATCAGGCACAGCGGCAAGGCAAGGCGGAGCATCTCGGAATCCTTCAGAACATGAAATAGCGTTGCGCCATTGGTAGCACATCCGCCGGTTCACAGGTGAGCAATTCGCCATCCGCGCGTACCTCATAGGTTTCGGGATCCACCTCAACCTTGGGGGTGGCGGTGTTCAGCAGCAGATCGGATTTACCGATGTTGCGGGTGTTCTGCACCGCCAAGGTCTGCTTGGCCAGGCCCAGCCGCGCGCCAATGCCTGCGTCCTGCGCCGCAGCGCTGACAAAGGTCACAGCCGCGTTCTCAACTGCCCGGCCATAGGCCCCGAACATCGGGCGCGAATACACCGGCTGCGGTGTCGGGATAGAGGCATTGGGATCCCCCATCTGTGCCATGGCAATGGAGCCACCAATCAGAACCAACTCGGGTTTGACCCCGAAAAAGGCCGGATCCCACAGCACCAGATCCGCGCGCTTGCCTTCCTCAACAGACCCGATTTCGTGGCTCAGCCCATGGGCGATGGCGGGGTTGATGGTGTATTTGGCGATATAGCGGCGCACGCGGAAATTATCGTTGTCACCGGTTTCTTCGGGCAGCTGGCCGCGTTGTTTTTTCATCTTGTCGGCGGTCTGCCAGGTGCGGATCAGAACTTCACCCACGCGGCCCATGGCCTGACTGTCCGAGGCGATGATCGAAAAGGCGCCCATGTCGTGCAGAATATCTTCGGCGGCGATGGTTTCACGGCGGATGCGGCTTTCGGCAAAGGCCACATCTTCGGGGATGGATTTGTCCAGATGGTGGCAGACCATCAGCATATCCAGATGTTCTTCCAGTGTGTTCACGGTGAAGGGGCGGGTGGGGTTGGTCGAACTGGGCAGAACATGTTCTTCGCCACAGATCTTGATGATATCTGGCGCATGGCCGCCCCCTGCGCCTTCGGTGTGAAAGGCGTGGATGGTGCGGCCTTTCATGGCGGCGACGGTGTTTTCCACAAAGCCGGATTCATTCAACGTATCGGTGTGGATCATCACCTGCACATCCATCGCATCCGCCACCGAAAGGCAGCAGTCAATGGCGGCAGGTGTGGTGCCCCAGTCTTCGTGCAGCTTCAGCGCGCAGGCCCCGCCCAGCACCTGTTCTTCCAATGCGGCGGGCAGCGAGGCATTGCCCTTGCCCGCAAAGGCCAGATTCATTGGGAAGGCATCCGCCGCCTGCAACATCCGCCCGACATGCCAGGGGCCCGGGGTGCAGGTGGTGGCCAGCGTGCCGTGGGCCGGGCCGGTGCCGCCGCCCAGCATGGTGGTCAGACCGGAATGCAGCGCATCTTCGATCTGTTGCGGGCAGATAAAATGGATGTGGCTGTCAAATCCGCCAGCGGTCAGAATGCGGCCTTCGCCAGCGATGGCTTCGGTGCCGGGGCCCACGGGAATGTCGACATTGGGTTGTGTATCGGGGTTGCCCGCCTTGCCAATCTTGTGAATGCGCCCGTCTTTCAAGCCGACATCGGCCTTGTAGATGCCGCTGTGGTCAACGATTAGCGCATTGGTGATGACTGTATCCACGGCGCCTTCGGCGCGGGTGGTCTGGGTCTGTCCCATACCGTCGCGGATCACCTTGCCGCCGCCAAATTTCACCTCTTCACCATAGGTGGTGAGATCACGTTCCACCTCGATGATCAGATCGGTGTCAGCCAGACGCAGCTTGTCTCCGGTGGTGGGGCCGAACATCGCGGCATAGTCGGCGCGGGCGATTTTTGCGGGCATAATACAGGCCTTTCAAAACAGGGCAGGGGGGGCAGCCGGTGAGGGGGCTGGCGGTCACAAAGGTCCCATGACCTTTTGATTGAAACCAAAGACGCGGCGCGCGCCTGAGATCGGCACCAGCGATACGTCGCGGCGCTGACCGGGCTCAAAGCGCACGGCGGTGCCTGCCGCAATGTCCAGACGCAGCCCATAGGCGGCATCGCGATCAAATTCGAGCGCCGGGTTGGTTTCGGCAAAATGATAGTGGCTGCCCACCTGAACCGGGCGATCACCGGTATTGGCGACCATCAGGGTAATGGCCTCGCGGCCTTCGTTCAGGGTGAGTTCGCCGTCTGCGGGGAATAGCTCTCCGGGGATCATGGGGGGCTCCTTTAGCGGATCGGATTGTGAACGGTGACAAGTTTGGTGCCATCGGGAAAGGTGGCTTCGACCTGAACCTCGTGGATCATCTGCGCGATGCCTTCCATGCATTGGGCCGCGGTAATCACCTGCGCCCCGGCCTCCATGAGATCCGCGACCGAACGGCCATCACGCGCGCCTTCGACCACCGCATCGGTGATCAGGGCGATGGCTTCGGGGTGGTTGAGTTTCACACCGCGCGCCAGACGCTTGCGGGCAACTTCGGCGGCCATGGCCACCAATAGCTTGTCTTTCTCTCTGGGGGTCAGGTTCATGTCACATCATCCAACATCGGGGAAGGGGGGCGCCGTTGAGGCGGTGCAAAATGGGCAAAAGGCTTTGTCGCAGCGCATAACCATCTTCGGCCAAAAGGCGCATCACCAGCGTATCCTGCGCGATCAGACTGGCGCCGCCCGTGGCGGGCAGGGTGTCTTGCAAGTGGCGCAGGTGGCTTTCGGCGGTTCGGTCGACCAGCACCACCAGCGCCATGGCCCCGGCGCCATTGGCGACGAAAGGCTGCGCCAGATGCGCCTGCGCGTCGCCTGTCAAAGACATGGCATCCAGAAACAGCGGTACGCCTGCGCGGCGAATTTCAACGCGGTCGCGAAAGCGGATATTGGTCAGGCGTTCGCCCATGGCGGGGCGGCCAAAAATCACTGGCTCCACCATCAGCAGCGCCGCCTCAGGCGCAAGGTCGATATGCAGCTGGCGGTGCAGGGCGCTGCCGTTGAACAGGATGGTTTCCTGCGGTAGCCAGTTGATCCGACCCTGTTGCGCAACACGCAGACGATTGCGGATCTGACCGATCTCACCGGGCTGGGCTTTATAAGCACGCTCGCAGGCCTGGGTTGTCAGGGTCAGGGTGGTTTGCGCGCTGGCCTGTGCCGAGACCGCAAACTGATCGCCGCCAGTGACCCCACCGGCGGTATTCAAAAGCACCGCGTCCAGCTGTGGCCCGCGCGCCCTTGGGAAAAGGCATTTAAACGAACCCGACTGGCGGAACTCATCCAGAACCGCCCGATCCGCGCCTGGCTTGGTGCTCAGATGCACTGAGCCCCATGCGCGGGGCTGCGCCGCCCCTGTGACGGGCTTTATGTCTGGCAGATGGGTGATTGCGGCATCCTTTGGCGTTAACAACTGCCTCTGGTTTCGCCGCTACAGGGGCAATGCGCCATTGGAATTGGCAACTTGCACATCCGCTTTGGGGGTCGCTGTCTGTTTTTTGAGCAGCGGCGTTAATATCTGTCTAAATTTTGCGCAATCGCCGCCGGGGATCAGAAAACAGGCACGACGGGGTTTGCCTGCTTTGCTGCGATGCAGAAACCTGAGCCCACCTGCCGGGGACATGATGTCAGAAAAACGCGGGTGTGTGGCGACCATACGAATTGGACCTCGAAGCGGCCGCCACACGGGATGCAACACGAAGTTGCGGGGACAGGTAAGGGAAAGGCGCAGCACAGCGCAAGCCCCAACCATCGCCCCCGCAGGAGGACAGTATGAACTTTCTTAAATCCACGCTTACCGGATCAGTTGTCTTTGCCGCGCTCGCGGGCGCTGCCCTGGCCGCAGAAGACACCATCAAAGTTGGCGTGCTGCACTCGCTTTCAGGCACCATGGCGATTTCGGAAACCACATTGAAAGACACCATGTTGATGCTGATCGACCAGCAGAACGCAAAGGGCGGCCTGTTGGGCAAACAGCTGGAAGCCGTGGTGGTTGACCCGGCATCGGATTGGCCGCTGTTTGCCGAAAAGGCCCGCGAACTGCTGACCGTTCACGAGGTTGACGTGATCTTTGGCAACTGGACATCGGTGTCGCGCAAATCTGTGCTGCCGGTGATCGAAGAACTGAACGGCCTGCTATTCTACCCGGTACAATATGAGGGCGAAGAATCCTCGAAGAATGTTTTCTACACCGGTGCCGCCCCCAACCAGCAGGCGATCCCGGCCACCGACTATTTCCTTGATGAACTGGGCGTGGAAAAATTCGCGCTTTTGGGCACCGACTATGTCTATCCGCGCACCACGAACAACATTCTGGAAAGCTATCTGAAGGGCAAAGGCATCGCCGATGAGGATATCTTTGTAAACTACACCCCCTTTGGTCACTCAGACTGGTCCAAGATCGTCGCGGATGTGGTGGCGCTGGGCGCGGACGGTAAGAAAGTCGGTGTGATTTCCACCATCAACGGCGACGCCAACATCGGTTTCTACAAAGAACTGGCCGCAGCAGGCGTTTCGGCAGATGACATCCCGGTTGTGGCCTTCTCGGTGGGTGAAGAAGAACTGGCCGGTCTGGATACCTCTAATCTGGTCGGGCATCTGGCGGCCTGGAACTATTTCCAGTCTGCCGAAAGTGATGTGAACGCCAAATTCGTCGAAACATGGAAGGCCACCATGGGCGAAGAGCGTGTGACCAACGATCCGATGGAAGCGCATTACATTGGCTTCAACATGTGGGTGAACGCTGCCACCGCTGCGGGCTCGACCGAGGTGGATTCCGTGCGCGCCGCCATGTACGGGCAGGAATATCCAAACCTGACCGGTGGCACCGCCGTGATGCTACCCAACCACCATCTGGCCAAGCCGGTGCTGATCGGTGAAATTCAGGAAGACGGTCAGTTTGACATCATCTCCCAGACCACTGAGGTGGCGGGCGATGCCTGGACCGACTTCCTGCCGGAATCGGCGGCGCTGAAGTCTGACTGGAAAGATCTGGGCTGCGGTATGTACAACACCGAAACCAAGACCTGTGTTCAGACCCTGTCGAACTACTAAGATCTGATCTGGCGAAGGGGGCTGCCTTGCGGTCCCTTTCCCTGCAAAGGCGGATATCCCTGACATGATACGGTTTTTCCTTGCGGGTCTCGCAGTTCTGCTGTCGTGCCTGACAGCATCAGCGCAGGACGCGGCAATCCAACCCATCTTGCAAGACCATCAGGCGGTGATTGCCAAAAGCTCGCGCAAGACAATTGGCCCGGCGATTGATGCCATTGCCAGCAGCGGCCTGCCACAGGCGCAACATGTGCTTGAGACATGGGCTGCGAAATCCATGTGGATGCGCAAATCTGACGGGATGTTCTTTGTCGGCAAAAAGGTTGAGAACAAAACCTATGAGCTGACCGATTTCGACAGCGGTGACGTTGTCGGGATCTTTCCCAAAACCGACCTGAAGCAGTTGAAACCCAACAGCGGGATTCGGGCTTTGATTGGCTCTGCTCTGGTGCGGTTTCAGCTGATGGATGGCGATATTTCCAAACGCCGTGCTGCGCTGGTGTCGATCCAGCGCGATCCTGATGCGGGCTTGCTTGCGCCGCTGCGCGCCTCGATTGACGGTGAACCGGACCCAGAGCTGAAAGCGCGCAAGCAGCGGCTTGAGCGGCTTTTGACCATCGGATATGGCGCAGACCCTCAGGCGCGTGTTGCCGCTATTCAGGCCATGTCCGGGGATCTGGGGGTGGACGTGCGCGCCACATTGAACCCGCTGGTGGCCACCACACGCGGTGTGGCAGCCGGGCAGGTGCCGGAAAATCTGAACATCGCAGCGATCCTGACCCCTGGCAGCGACGCCCTGACCAAGGATGAGGCCTATGATCTGCTGGTGGCAAAATCGCTTGCCCCGGCGCGGATCACGGCGGATCAGATCCGCACGGCCCTTGCGGATCATATCGAAGGCGGCCGGGTGGGGGGCATCCCGGTGGCCCAATTGAATACCACAGACACCCGCATCCGCGCTTATACGGCACTGAGCGAGGCGGGCAAAGTGCCACCGCTGGTGACGCAACCCGATGTTGATGCGGCATTGGCGCAGCATGTTTTCTTTGACAGCTATGCTGAACCTGTACCCGAGGTCACCACCGCTGCGCAGCAGGCGCTGGACAGTATCGCCGTGAAAGTGGGGATGAACCAGACATTGGATCTGACGCTGGATGCGCTGTCGCTGGCTTCGATCTATTTTCTTGCGGCCATCGGTCTTGCCATCACTTTTGGGGTGATGGGGGTGATCAATATGGCCCATGGCGAATTCATCATGATGGGGGCCTATACCGGCTATGTGGTGCAGCAGATCATCCCTGATCACACCCTGTCGATTATCGTTGCCATTCCGCTGGCTTTTGCGGTGACCTTTGCCGCCGGTGTCGCGATGGAGCGGCTGGTGATCCGCTGGCTTTACGCCCGCCCGCTTGAGACCCTGCTGGCCACCTTTGGGATTTCCATTGCTTTGCAGCAGCTGGCCAAGAACATCTTTGGCACACAGGCCCGGCCCTTGACCGCGCCGGGGTGGCTGGATGGGGCGCTGGTGATGAATGATGTGGTGTCGATCAGCTATATCCGTATCGCCATTTTCATACTTGCGCTCATCTTTCTGGGCGTCTTCCTGTTCATCATGAAGCGCACACGGCTGGGGCTGGAAACCCGTGCCGTGACGCAGAACCCGCGCATGGCGGCCTCGATGGGGATCAATCCGGGGCGGGTCAATATGCTGACCTTCGGGCTGGGATCAGGCATTGCGGGCATCGCAGGTGTGGCGATCGGGCTGTTCGCCAAAGTCACATCTGAACTGGGCAGCGATTACATCGTGCAAAGCTTTATGACCGTGGTGGTCGGTGGTGTGGGCAATATCTGGGGCACACTGGCCGGGGCAGCGATGATTGGTTTCCTGCAGAAGGGCATCGAATGGCTCAACCCGTCGAACACGCTGGCGGCGCAGACCTATATGATCGTCTTTATCATCATTTTCATCCAGTTCCGGCCAAGGGGCATCATCGCCCTCAAAGGCCGCGCGGCGGGGGATTGAGCCATGCAGCGTAGTTTTATCGCCAAAAATCCATCGGTTCTGATCTTTCTCAGCTGTCTGGCGTTTTTTACCCTGCTGGTGACTGTGCTCTCCGAAGGCTTTGGCATCGGGGTGATTTCAACCAGCTTTGTTAAAACACTGGGCAAGACCCTGTGCCTGTGTCTGATCGCGGTGGCGATGGATCTGATCTGGGGCTTTACCGGGATCCTGTCGCTTGGGCATTTCGCCTTTTTCGGGTTGGGTGGCTATATGATCGGCATGTGGCTGATGTATGAGCGCACGCGGCTGATCGTGGTCGATTCATTGTCTCAGACCGAAATCCCCCCCACCGATGCCGAGATCGTGGATGCCATTGGCAATCAGATCTTTGGCGTGGTGGGATCGAGCGAATTTCCCCTGATCTGGGGATTTGCCGATAGTCTGGTGCTGCAATTGCTGCTGGGGGTTCTGGTGCCCGGCGTGCTGGCGCTGATCTTTGGCTGGCTGGCGTTTCGCAGCCGTGTCACAGGGGTGTATCTTTCGATCCTGACGCAGGCGATGACGCTGGCGCTGGCGCTGTACCTGTTTCAAAACGACAGCGGATTGCGCGGCAATAACGGCCTGTCTGGCCTGCAGAACCTGCCGGGGGTCGAGGCCTCGCAGGATGTGGTGTCGCTCTGGTTCCTCTGGGCGTCGGCGCTGGCGCTGGGCTTGGGCTATCTGCTGGCGGCCTGGGTGGTGTCGGGCAAGTTTGGGTCGGTTATGCGCGGTATCCGCGATAACGAAGCGCGGGTGCGGTTCCTTGGCTATTCGGTTGAGACCTACAAGTTGATGGTCTTTACCCTGACGGCCTGTATCGCCGCCATCGCCGGGGCGCTGTATTATCCGCAGGCGGGCATCATCAATCCGGCTGAAATCGCGCCGATTGCGTCGATCTATCTGGCGGTCTGGGTGGCCATCGGAGGGCGTGGCCGGCTTTATGGCGCGGTCATCGGAGCGGCTTTTGTCAGCCTGTTAAGCACCTGGTTCACCGGTGGTCAGGCCCCTGACATTCCACTGGGCTTTTACACCATCAAATGGGTGGATTGGTGGCTGGTGCTGCTGGGGTTGTCTTTCGTTGCTGTCACGCTCTTTGCACCCAAGGGCATGGGCGGGCTGGTGGATCTGTGGAGCCAGCGCAAAACCCCCAACCGCCATGGCGCAGATCTGGGCCCGGATGACGGAGCGCTGCGCGAACAGGAGGCCAGCCAATGAGCACCCTTCTCGAAGTGTCCGGCGTGTCCGTCACCTTTGACGGGTTTCGCGCCATCAACAACCTGTCGTTTCGCATCGGCCCTGCCGAGCTGCGCGCTGTGATCGGCCCCAATGGGGCAGGCAAAACCACCTTTATGGATATCGTCACCGGCAAGACAAAACCGGATGAGGGGCGGGTGCGTTGGGGCGATAAATCTCAGTCGCTTCTAAAAATGAGCGAGGCGAAAATCGCGCAGGCGGGCATTGGGCGCAAGTTCCAGAAACCCACAGTCTTCGAAGATCAAAGCGTGCAGGAAAATCTGCTGATGGCGCTGAAAAAACCGCGCGGCTGGTTGTCGGTGCTCTCTTACCGCTCCAATCCAGAGGATCTGGAAAAGGTGGCTGAACTGGCGCGGGAAATCGGCCTGCTTGAGGCGCTGGGCCGCAAGTCCGGTGAGCTAAGTCATGGTCAGAAACAATGGCTGGAAATCGGGATGCTGCTGGCGCAGGAACCGCGCCTGCTTTTGGTGGATGAACCGGCTGCGGGCATGACCCCGCAGGAACGCGAACACACCACGGATCTGTTGTTAGAGGCCGCCAAAACCCGCGCGGTGGTGGTGGTGGAACATGATATGGAATTTGTGCGCCGCCTGAATTGCAAGGTCACTGTGCTGCATGAAGGATCGGTTCTGGCCGAAGGCAGCCTTGATCACGTCACATCGAACCAAGAGGTCATTGATGTTTATCTGGGGCGCTGAACCATGTTGAAACTGCAAGATCTGACGCTGCATTACGGGCATTCGCAAATTCTGAATGGGATTTCCATGCAGGCCGCGCAGGGCGAAGTCACCTGTGTCATGGGCACCAATGGGGTGGGTAAAACCAGCCTGATCAAGGCGATTTCCGGCACGCATCCGCGATCTTCCGGGCAGGTCGAACTGGGGGGTGAACCGCTGGGCATTCTGCCCGCGCATAAGCTGGCGCATAAGGGCATCGCCTATGTGCCTCAGGGTCGCGAGATCTTTCCGCTGCTGACCGTGCGCGAAAATCTGGAAACCGGCTTTGTCTGCCTGCCGCCTTCAGACCACCGCATCCCGGAAGAGATCTTTGAGCTGTTTCCGGTGCTCAGGGAAATGCAAAACCGCCGGGGCGGGGATCTGTCAGGCGGGCAGCAGCAGCAGCTGGCCATCGCCCGCGCCCTGATCACCAAGCCAAGGCTTTTGCTGCTGGATGAACCCACCGAAGGCATCCAGCCGAACATCATCCAGGAGATCGGCGACGTGATCCGGTTGCTGCGCGCGCAGGGCAATATGGCGATCGTTCTGGTCGAACAGTACTTCGAATTCGCCTACGATCTGGCCGACAGATTTGTGGTGCTGCGCCGGGGCGAAGTCATGATGTCGGGCACCAAGGCGCAGCTGTCCAAAGCAGATGTTCTGAAAGGCGTGTCTGTCTGACGCTCATGTTTCTGCCATCATGGGCCGGGGCTTGGCCAACACCTGCGGTCAGGGACTGGTCTTTGTTTTTGGGGAAACTAACAGAGCGAAAAAATGGGTGGTGGGCGAGGGGCGGAGCCTTTGACTTTGGTGCGCGGTTAAGATTTTCGACAAGGGTCTGTTGAACGCTGGTTTCGTTGAGAATCTCTCAAACCCCTTATTTTTATGGCCCAAAACCGGTTTCTGAAATCTCTTGCCGAAACCGGTTTCGGGGCTGAACCTCTTAACCTATGATTCGGGAGGAGAAAGACGAATCGCGGCACGACCCTGTGGGCAAGACCCCCCGTCGTCCGACGATCAATGACCTTGCAGAGGCGGTTGGCCTTTCCAAGGGAACGGTGTCGCGTGCGCTGAATGACTACCCCGATATCGCCGAAAGCACGCGCCAGCGCGTCAAAAAGGCGGCGCAGCGGATGGGGTATCAGCCGCTTAGCCATGCGCAGGCCATTCGTACCGGGCGGGTGCGGGCGCTGGCGCTGGTGTTGCAGATTGACGAATATGATGGGCAGGCGCCGTTCCTGACGAATTTCCTTGCGGGTCTGACGCAATTTGCCAGCGGTCTGGGCTGGACCCTGACGATTTCCTCGGCGCGCTCAGAGGCTGAAATGCTTGAGGTGCTGGGCCGTCTGATCGACGAACGCAAGACCGATGGGTTTATCCTGCCCCGAACCGCTGTGAATGATCCCCGGATTGCTTTTTTGCAGGCGCGGCAGGTGCCCTATGTGTTGTTTGGGCGGACACAATATGGCGTGAAAGACGGGTTGGCAGCACATTCCTGGTATGATGTTTCGGGCGAAGAAGCGATGCGCCTTGCGGTGCAGCGCCTTGCCGATCAGGGGCATCAGCGCATTGGTTATATCGGCGGCGGCAACCAGTACAATTACAGCCACCTGCGCCGCGAAGGCTATCTGACAGGATTGCACGAAAGTGGCCTGCCTGTGGATCACGAACTGATCCATGCGCGCGCCCGGGTGCAGGCCGATGGCCGGGGCGCCGCGTATGAGATGCTGGCCTTGCAGCACCCGCCCACGGCCATTCTGGCCGCAACCGATATGGCGGCGCTTGGGGCCTGCGCGGCGGTGCGTGATGCAGGGCTGCGGGTGGGCTGCGATGTATCGGTGATCGGCTATGACGGCATCCCGGAAGGGGCCGCCGCGCAGCCGGGGCTGACCAGTTTCAAGGTCGATCTCTTCAAGGCTGGGGAACAGCTTGCTGATTTCCTGATCCGGCAGATCCGGGGGGAGGACCCCGGAACCCTGCAAGAGCTTGCTTTTGCTGAGTTGATCGCGCGCGAGTCTGACGGCCCGCCAGCGATGAGCTCGGCACAACTCAGAACGAGGCTGGACAGCCTCAAGACAAATCCAATGGGAGGATACACATGAGCTATCAAATGAAGAAGAGCATGGGCAAACTGGTGCTCAGCGCCACCACGGCGCTGGTCATGTCCGCTTTGGCGGTGCAGGCCGATACCATCCGTTTCTGGACCACGGAAGAACAGCCTGAACGTCTGGCGCGCCAGCAGGCCATGGCGGATCAGTTCAAAGCGGCAACCGGCACCGCCGTTGAGGTGATCCCGGTGACAGAAAGCGATCTGGGCACACGCGCCACGGCCGCCTTTGCCGCAGGGGATCTGCCAGATGTGATCTATCATCCGCTGCAATATGCGCTGCCCTGGGCCGAAGCGGGTATTCTGGATGCAGACGCCGCCGGTGACGTGATCGAAGCCCTGGGTGCGGGCACTTTTGCCCCCGGCGCGCTGGCCATGGCCGCCTATGAAGATGGCACGGCCTCGGTTCCGGTGGATGGCTGGACGCAGATGGTCGTCTATCGCAAAGATCTGTTTGACCAGATGGGTCTTGCCGCCCCTACCACCTATGCCAATGTTCTGGCAGCGATTGAGAAACTGCATAATCCCCCATCGCTCTATGGGTTTGTTGCGGCCACCAAGGTGGATGAGAACTTTATGTCTCAGGTGCTGGAACATGTGTTTCTGTCCAATGGGGTCAGCCCGGTGAATGATGGTGGCTTTGCCCCGCTGGATGAGGCGGCAACCATCGAAGTGCTGGATTTCTACAAGGCCATCGCCAAAGCGTCGCCCCCCGGTGAACTCTATTGGAAGCAATCGCGTGAACTGTACTTCGCAGGTCAGGCGGCAATGATCATCTGGTCGCCTTTCATTCTGGATGAACTGGCTGGCCTGCGCGATTCCGCTCCGCCCACCATCAACGATGATCCCACCTCGCCCGAGCTGGCGTCGAAAACTGGCATCGTGACCAACTTTGCCGGTCCGTCAAACGCGGATGGCGCGGCCTGGGGGGATATTCGTTACTTTGGTATCACCAATGATGCGGATACCGATGCGGCGATGGATTTTGTGCAGTTCGCCATGGATGATGGCTATACCCAGACGCTGGCCATCGCGCCTGAGGGCAAGTTCCCGGTCCGTCGCGGCACAGCTGATGATCCAGCGGCCTTCACCAAAGCCTGGTCGAAGCTGGATGTGGGCGTAGACCGCAAAGCGCCTTTGGGTGAACTGTATGAACAGTCGATGATTGATGAAATTGTAGGCGGTCTGGATGTGGCCAAGCGCTGGGGCGTGGCCGAAGGTCAGTTGGGTCTTGCTTCAAAGATCATCAACAGTCAGGTCATCAACCGCGTTGTGCGCCAGTACATTGACGGCGAAGTCGATGGTCCGGCTGCCGTGGCCGCGATGAATGCGGAGCTGGCAAAGGTCAACTAAGCCTGCGGGTTTTGATTGAAAACTGACGTCGGTGCTGCGGCGCGTCTATCTGGCCGCAGCACCTGCAAAAGGGAATTCCCATGTCTTCTGTTTCCCCGCCAAGGGGCACCGGCGCCTTGGCCAAACGCGAGGCCCGTCTGGCCTGGTCGCTGCTTGCGCCGACGATTGCCACCGTGTCGCTTGTTGTTATCCTGCCGCTGCTGGCGATCTTCTGGATCAGCTTCAAACCGGTGGGCCTGTCTGATCTGCGTCCGCCTGCGCCTATGGTGCGCGAAAGCCTGCGTGGCTCGGGCGAGGATCTGCGCATTGAATATCGGCTGCGCAATACCAGTCAGGATCGCGCCATTTCCGGCGTGACCTTGCGTGATACTCTGCCCTCTACGCTGACGGTCACCGGAGATCTGCCCGCTGACTGCACATTGACCGGGCGCGAATTGCTGTGTGATTTCGGGGATCTTGAGGGCGGCTTTCGCACCCGCCTGCGCATTCCTGTCGCTGTTGACGGGGATCCTGATGCCGCCGAAGAGGCCACAGAAGGCTCAGAACCCATTATCACCGGATCCGGCCGGTCAGTGTTGACGACATCGGAATTCACCTTTGAAAACTTCGCCCGCATCTTTGATGGCGATGAATTCTGGGGTGTGCTGTGGGTGACCCTGTTTTACACTGTGGTCGGCACTATTGGTGCGCTGGTCTTTGGGCTGTTCGCAGCCCTGCTGCTGAACAAAAGCTTTCGCGGGCAGGGCATCCTGCGCGGGCTGTATCTGTTTCCCTATGTGGCTCCGGTGATTGCGGTGGCCTTTACCTGGGTCACGCTGTTTGATCCGTTCTCCGGCTCTGCCAATGCTCTGCTGATCCAGATGGGGGTCAGTGACACGGCGATCAACTTTTTCGGAGAGCGCCCGCTGGCGCTGATCATGGTCACGATCTTCGAAATCTGGCGCTATTTCCCGCTGTCTTTCCTGTTCATTCTGGCGCGGATGCAGTCGATAGATACTGATATGTATGAGGCGGCGGATATGGACGGAGCGTCGCCGTTTCAAAAGTTCTGGTATCTCAGCGTGCCGCAGCTTTTGGGCATTCTATCGGTGCTGTTCCTGCTGCGCTTTATCTGGACCTTCAATAAGTTCGACGACATTTTCCTGCTGACAGGCGGCAATGCGGGCACGCGCACCCTGACGGTAAATGTCTATGAACAGGCCTTTGCGATCTCCAATATCGGGGCGGGGGCCGCTGTGGCGGTGGTGATCCTGATGTGCCTGATCGCCTTCAGCCTGTTCTTTTTCCGCTTTATCAGCCAGGAGGAAGGCCTATGACCGCGCTGCGTTTCGGATATGTCACCGGGCCGATCCTTGGGGCGCTGTGGCTTTATGTGCTGGCGATCACCTGGGCGGTGGCCATGTCCTTTGCCACGGGGGATGCCTTTCGCCCGGTGCTTTGGGCCAGTCTGATCTGGGGGGCGCTGGCCGGGCTGGCCATGGTGCGGCTACCCCGTCTGACGGGGCTTGCGGTGGCAGCGGGGCTGACCGGGCTGCCGATCCTTGCGGGGTTTGGGGCCATTGTCACCGGTGAAAACGTTACCCTGTTTGCCACGCTGTTTGCGGTGATTACACTGGCGGCTGTGCTGGCGGTGTCCTTGTCAAAGATCCTGCAGGGCACACCGTTCAGGGCGCTGACCCGGCATGAATTCGAAGAGGCCCTGATCCGCTTTTTCACCGGCAGTGGCTATATCTTCTTTACCGCCATTGTGGTCATTCCCTTTTATGTGATGGTGATGACCAGCCTGAAATCGCAACAGGCGCTGTTGCAGAACCCGCTGGATTTTTCCATCGACCTTGGGCAAGGCTGGGGCCTGTTGCGCAGCTATGCGGAACTGTTCACCGACTTTTCCTTTGGGCGCTATCTGTGGACCTCGTTTTACGTATCTCTGCTGACAGTCTTTATCACGCTGCTGTTCAGCGTGCCGGGGGCCTATGCGGTGGCGCGCTTCCGGTTCAAAGGGCAAAAGGCGTTTTCGCGCTCGATCCTGCTGATCTATATGGTGCCGATGATCGTGCTGGCGCTGCCGATCTACATTGCCTTTTCCATGGTGGGGCTGCGCAATTCGATCTTTGGCATCGTGCTGATATATCCGGTCACAACCATCCCGGTGGCGCTGTACATGCTACAGGGCTATTTCCGTGGCCTGCCCACCGAGGTGGAAGAAGCCGGGCTGATGGATGGGCTGTCGCGCCTTGCGGTGATCGTCAAGATCACCCTGCCGCTCAGCCTGCCTGCGCTGGCCTCTGTGTCGCTTTATGTTTTCATGATCGCCTGGAATGAGTTCCTGCTGGCGTTCATGCTGCTGGATGATCCGTCGAAGTTCACCCTGACCCGAGGGGTGTCGATGCTCAACTCATCTGAAATTCCCCGACAGCACCTGATGGCAGGGGCGGTTATTGCCACCGTGCCGATCATGGCGCTGTTTCTGGGGCTTGAACGCTTCATGACCAAAGGCCTGACGGCCGGTTCAGTCAAAGGATAAGAAATGAACGATATGACCCAAAGCCCCCTGGATCGTGACGCACGCGCGATCATGCAGGCCAACGACCGTGGGCGCTACTCGATCCCAACCAGCGGTTTGTATCCGTATCAGTGGAACTGGGACAGCGCTGTGGCTGCTGCTGGCTATGCCGAGTTCGATCTGGACCGCGCCTGGCTTGAACTGGAAACGCTGTTTTCTGGCCAATGGGCCAATGGCATGGTGCCGCATATCCTGTTTCACAAGGTCGATCCCGGCTATTTCCCCGGGCCGGATGTCTGGGGCTGTGAGGGCGGGCCGATTGCCTCATCCGGGATCAGCCAGCCCCCCATTGCCCCCACCTTTGCGCGCATGGTTTGGGAAAAGGATCGCGCTGCGGGGGATGCCCCCATGCGCAGGCTCTTTCCCAAAATGCTGGCCTGGCATCAGTGGTTCATGGACTGGCGGTTGGACCGTGGGGCGGTCTGCGTGACCCACCCATGGGAAGCCGGACGTGACAATGCGCCTGACTGGGACGGAGCCATGGCGGCGATTGATCCCACAGGCGTCGGCGATTACCAGCGCCGCGATACGAGCCATGTGGACAGCGATGCCCGCCCGACCAAATACGATTACGATCGCTATATCTGGCTGGTGCAATTGGGGCGTCGTCTGAAGTGGGATGAGGCGGCGCTGCTGAAAGAAAACCCGTTCCGGGTGGCGGATCCAACCATGACCTTTGCTCTGTTGCGCTCGGCCCGTGATCTGCTGGCCATCGGGCAGGCGCTGGATCTGGACACAGGCGCGCTGCAGGACGATATCAAAACACTTGAAGCCGGGGCAGATACACTGTGGAACCCGGAACTGGAGGCCTATGATGCGCGTGATGTGCGCAGCGGGCTTTGGGCGGGCAGCCTGTCGAATGCATCTTTCATGTGCTGGTATGCCGGGATTGATAACCCGGCGATGCAGGCTCCTCTGGAAAAGATGATGCGCGACAGCGCCTATCCGGTGCCAAGCTATCCCGTGGATGGGGAAAAGTTTGACAGCAAGCGCTATTGGCGCGGCCCGTCCTGGGCGGTGATGAACATGCTGATTGGTGTCGGGCTGGAAGATTGCGGCAAGCCCGAGGGCACCCTGTTGCGGCAAAAGACCGGGGATCTGATCCGCAACTTTGGGTTCGCAGAATACTACAACCCATTGGACGGCACGCCCGCCGGGGGTGAATCCTTTACCTGGCCAGCTGCGGTCTGGCTGTCCTGGGCCGGGAGAGCGTGATGGGCGCGATTACACTCGATAAGGTCGAAAAATGGTTCGGCAATGTGCAGGTGATCAAGGGCATCGACCTTGAGATCCAGGAAGGCGAGTTCGTGGTGTTTGTCGGGCCGTCAGGCTGCGGGAAATCCACGTTGCTGCGCATGATTGGCGGGCTGGAAGATACATCGCGCGGTGCAATGCTGATCGACGGCAATGACGTGACCGATCAGCCGCCTTCGCGGCGGGGGCTGACCATGGTGTTTCAGTCTTACGCGCTTTATCCGCATCTATCGGTGGCGGAAAACATGGGGTTTTCGCTGAAGGTTGCCGGGGCCTCCAAGGCCGAGATTGCTGACCGCGTGAGCTATGCCGCCAGCGTGCTGAAACTAGAGCCCTATCTGGATCGCCGCCCCAAGGATCTTTCGGGTGGGCAGCGCCAGCGGGTGGCGATTGGCCGCTCGATTGTGCGCGATCCCACGGCGTTTTTGTTTGATGAACCGTTGTCAAATCTGGATGCGGCTTTGCGGGTGGAAATGCGCTATGAAATCGCGCGCCTGCACAAGAACCTGCAACGCACCATGATCTATGTGACCCATGACCAGGTCGAAGCGATGACGCTTGCGGATCGGATCGTGGTGCTTGAGTTCGGCCATATCGCGCAGGTGGGCACGCCGCGCGAATTGTATGAACGCCCGCAAAACCTGTTTGTGGCGCAGTTCATTGGCAGTCCCAAGATGAACGTCATGCCCTGCAAAACCCAGCCGGGCAGCTATGCGCTGACATGTGGGGGCGGTGGTGAATATGCCATGTCCAGCCCGGCGGCGCATCTGGGCATCCGCCCGGAACATATCACAGTGACGCAGGCCGGGCAGGGCAACTGCGATGGTCGCATCGACGTGGTCGAATATCTGGGGGCGGATACGTTTCTGGTGCTGGATTGCAGCGACAGCGGCATGATCACCGTGCGGATCAATGGCGATACAGATCTGAAGGTAGGGGATCAGGTGGGGCTGTCTTTTGACAGCGCCAAGCTACATTTCTTTGATGCGCAGGAGCAGCGTGTAGCGGATTAATGCGCCATGCGTTTCTTGGGGCAGGGCTGCCCCAAGAGATTTTCCGGTCAGGTCCGCGCAGCTTCAAAGGCGGCCCATGCCTTTTCAAAAGCGTCAAAGTCAAAGCCATCAGTGCGGGCGGGGTCCAGCACCAGTTTTTCTGTGTCCAGTAATTTCAGGATGGCCTCTTCCAGAACCGGGATTACATCGGTGGGGATGACCAGCGCGCCATGCCGGTCCGCATGCACCAGATCGCCATCTTTGACGGTCATGCTAAAGATCGTGACCTCAGTGCCGATCTCTTTGACATGCACAAACCCATGGCTGGGCCCGATTGAGCCTGCCACCACTGGAAAATCTTCCGGCAGGTCGCCCAGATCGCGCATCACACCATTGGTTAGCGCGCCGCTGACGCCAAAGCCCTTGTGCACTGTCGTGTTGATTTCGCCCCAATAGGCACCAATGCAGTGGGGATAATCCACATCTTCCACCACGGTCACCGCCGGGCGCGGCCCGGATGCCATGTGGCGGTAGTAATCCATCCGGCGGGCTTTGATCACCTCGGGGGCTTCTGTCGGTGGGTTCACAGCAGCGATCTTGGCAGTGCGCGCATAGCCCACCATCGCCCCGCCTTCGGGGTCAGAGCACAGCATGGTGCCGCGGGTGAAATCATTAAAGCCGCGCTTGCCCTGTGCCACTTCGATGGCATTGCAAACGGTTGGTGTGTCGACTTTTTTCAACAGCTCAAGCAGGGTGTCGTTCATAGGTCCTCCAGCCAGCGCGCCAGCGCTGCCGTGGTTTCTTCGGGTTGTTCCAATGTGGGCAGATGCCCGGCGTTTTCGATAATGGTCAGCCTGCTGTGCGGCATCAAAGATTGCATCAGTTCGTGCCGCTCAACGGGGCAAAGCGCGTCATCCCGCCCGCATAGCACCAGCGCAGGCCCAGCAAAGCCGCGTAGGGTGTCACATTGATCTGGCCGATCACGCAGCGCTTTGGATTGATTGATAAAAACCTCAGGTCCCAGTTCCAGCGCCATGGCCATGCACAGATCGAGAATGGCGGCTCTGTTCGGCCCGTCTGTCAGGTAATTGGGCTTCATTTCGTCTTGCATGATGCGGTGCAGATCCCCGGCCTGTGCGGCTGCGATCTGCGGGCCACGGCGGGCTTTGATCTCATCACGTTCTGCCAGCGGATTGGTATCCATCAGGCAGAGCCCGGCCATGCGGTCGGGGGCCTGACGCAGTACCTCCATTGCCAGAATGCCGCCCATGGACAGGCCAGCGACCGCAAAGCGGGGCGGGGCATGGGCCAGCACATCAGCGGCAAGCGCCGCCATGTTGTCATGCGCGCCCATGGGCATGGTTATCACCGGAAAACGGCCCGAAAACGCATGGATCTGCGGCGCGAACAATCGCGCGTCACACATCATGCCGGGTAAAAAGATCAGCGGGGTCATGGCACCAAAGCGGCCCCTTCCGACAGCGCAGCCAGCTTGGCATAGGCGATATCAGGGTCCACCGCGCCAAAGCCTGCAAAGGTTCCAAAGCCGCAATCAGATCCGGCGATCACCCGGTCGCGCCCAACAATGTCGGTAAAGCGTTCGATGCGTTGCGCAACCAGCTGCGCATGTTCGACAAAATTGGTGGTGGTATCGACCACGCCGGGCACCAGAACCTTGTCATCGGGGATTTCAGCTTTGCGATCGCGGAAGACCGTCCATTCATGCGCATGGCGCGGGTTCGAGGTTTCAAACAGCACATAGCGCGATTGGGTCGCCATCAGGGTTGAAAAAACCTTGTCCATGGCAATGTCACAGCAATGCGGTCCTTCGTAATTGCCCCAGCAGATATGCACCCGCACGCGCTCTGCTGGAACATCCGACAGCGCATGGTTCAGGGCTTCGACGTGCATATTGGCGATTTTCACGAACTCATCATCAGACAGATCTGTGAACAGCATATGCCGCGAAAGCGCCAGATCCGGGCAGTCAAGCTGGATATCCAGACCAGCGGCCAAGATGGTTTCATATTCGGTCTTCATCGCATCCGCGAGCGCCGCCAGATAGGCCTCTCGGGTGCTGTAGAAATCATTTTGCAGGAACAGTGAAATCACGCCGGGCGACGCCGCATTCATAAAGCCGCGGTCCACCCCGTGGGTCTGCATCGCCGCCTTGAGATTGGCGATATCTTTGTTCAGCTCGTTCTGATCTTTGGGGCGCACTTCGCCCACGCACATGGGGCGCGCATATTGCGGGGTGCCGCCATCATCCGCAAGCCGTTGCAGAAAGCCCGGAAACATTTTCAGATCGGCCGGGGCATTGCGGGGGCTGTCGCCTGCAAAGCCAGTGTAGCGATCTTTGACATAGGTCGCATAGGAAATCTTTGAGGTCTCTCCATCCGAGACAATATCAACCCCAGCCGCAACCTGTTTGGCGACGGTTTCCGCGACGGCGTCACGCATGCAGCGGTCAAAGGCGGCCTGATCATAGGGTTGTTCATTCTCACGGGCAAAAATGAAATCCACCACCTCCTGGCTGCGCGGCAGGCTTCCTACATGGGTTGTCAGGATTTTGCTCATTTTGGCGTCCTTTCGCTGTCGGTTTGGATGAAGAGAAAGACCTGCGCCATCGGTTGATCAATGGCGCAGGTAAATGGCTTAACCGACCCAGGTTGCGCCCGCAGGATCGTCGGTGGTGGTGATACGATAGAGGCTGGCCTCACCGGTCATTGAAGGTTCGGCAATATAGTTTTCGCCCGGCATAACCAGCGCGGTGTCGCCATTGCTCAGGGTCACTTCGACGTCATTGATACGAATGCGCCAGTAGCCGCGCATCGGCATCAGAACCACAGGCTTCTCAGCCACGGTGCCCTCAGTCACGGCCGACCCACGGGTGAGGAAATCAACCTTAAAGCCGGGCTTGTCTTTCAGCAGCGCATCTTCGCCGATGACTTTGGCGGGCTTGCTGGACCCCAGCGCCATCAGATCCCAATAGCGCGCCACATAGTCACGGATCACGCCTTCGACAGGCACCTCAGGGTAGTCTTTCAGCTGCTCTTCGTTCAGCAGCGGCATCGGGCTGACGTTATGCGGCAGGGTTTCGCCCTTTTTGCTGTCATACAGCACGCCGTTTTCCCCCAGAACAAGCCCATGCGCCTGCGCATCTTCGATCACATGCGGGGCCCAGGTGACACCACCGCCTGCGTCATCCCCACCAAGGATCGACATTATCATGCCATAGTCGGTGCCGACGTTTTCAAAGCCACGGAAGATGCCGGTGGGAATGTTGAAGATATCCCCTTCTTCGGCGATGAATTCACCTGCGGTGCCATGCAGACCCCAGAAGAAACGCCAGCAGCCCTTGGCCACAAAGAATACTTCGGCGGTGGTGTGGCTGTGCAGGCTGTTGCGGCACTTGGGCGGCTGACCGGCGGCACCGATGTTAAAGCCGATCTTGTCCGTGATATGCACGTGCTGATCGGGGCTTTCCGATACGCCGCCCCCCACGATGGTAAAGTTTTCCTTCTGGTCCGACCCCGGAGTGTGGGCGTCGATAAAGGCGGTTTTGCAGGGTTTCAATTCGCCGTAGCGGACGATGCGGGATTCAATAGTGCTCATGATTTTGTCTCCTAGATGTAAAGGGTAGGTTGCTTAAACCTGCCCCACCCGGAGGACGGTTGTTATGCCGCCTGGCACGCAGGCTGGCCCGCCAGACGTGGAACCGTCTGCTGGCCTGACTGGTGTCAAGATATGCGGCGCGTTGTGTCATTCAGAGCGCGCCACGATGCAGAACAATCTGCTTTTGCACAGCAGTTTCGTCAAACAGCGTCCATTCGCGGCGCAGTTTGATATTGCCGCCGATCAATTCGCCCCATTCCGCATGGCTGATGCCCAGCACGTACAGCTCTGCGCCCGACGGGGTGCCAAGGCTGCCCCAGCCGTCATGCTTGCCATGCAGGCTCCAGCGGATGGCCGAGCGTGGTGGCATATTCGGATCATCGCGGCCGATCTGGTGGTGAATGGTAAATGTTGCCGAAGGCATTGAGGCGCGCAGCCCCATCCAGAAGCGTTCCACCGGGTCAAAGCTGTGACCTGTGGCACCGCCGGGATACTCAGACTGCACCGCGCGATCATATTCAGATTTGATCGCGGTCATATCGGCATTCATGATCCGGGTCAGCAGGTCGGCGTGACGCTGCCCCCATTCATTGTCATTGCCGCGCCCCTTGTAGGGGCCTTCCATGTCATTGGCCGGGGTCAGCGGTTTGATGCAGGCCTCGGGCCCACCTTCACGGGCAATCTGGTCGCGGGCGAAGTCTTCGGGATCCCAGCCCATCTGGCGCACCACGGCACCGTTGTCGCGGATCAACCATTCGTCATCAATGGCATTGTTGCGCGCATGGCAGTCGGCCAGAATGCGGTAGACCAGCGGTTTACCCGTGGCCTTGCCAAAGGCCCCATCACCAAGATGCGTGGCGGTCGACAAAATGCGGTGGCTGGACAGCATGCCCTCTTCCGGGGTGCCGGACCAGATCACATCCTCACCCAAGAGTGTGCGGTCGGGGAATTCCGACAGGGTTGCCATGGTGGCCGCAATTACCCCCTGATTGCCGGTAGAGACCGACCCTGGCATGCGCACGACGATTTCCGGCGCGTAGTACTCATGCAGCGTTGCAAAGCCGCGCTCTTCCCAGATTTCATGGGTGATCCCAATGATATAGTCAGGGAAGTCGCGGAATTTGTTCGAGAAACCTATCACGTTTCGTATCCTTCAGCTATGCGGGCTGATCCACGCAGGATCAATGGCCCGTCTATCTCAATCTTGCGTGCCCCCCGGCGTTCGCCGTCGATCTCGGCCAAAAGCAGATCAACAGTTTCCGCGACCATGCGATTTGCCGGCTGACGGACGGTCGTCAGGTTATAGGCTGGCCATGCGGCGATGGGGACATCGTCATACCCCACTACAGAGACGTCTTCGGGCACCCTGAGGCCCAGCTCAAACCGCAGCACATCCATGACGGCAAACGCCATGTGATCATTGGCGACAAAGACCGCATCAGGCCGATCCGGCCCGGAAAACATGCGCCGCGCCGCATCGGCGGCATCTTCCAGACGAAAGTTCCCTTCGTCGCGGCTGTGCAATTCCAGCCCTGCCTTGGCCAGCCCTGCCAGAAAACCGGTTTCGCGGTCGCGCTGGGTCGATGCTTCGGACCAGCCCGCGATATAGCCGATCTTTTCATGGCCACCGGCGATCAGGAAATCCGCCACCTTGCGCCCGCCCGCCACATTGTTTGACGCGACCGAAGACAGGCCCGGCCCGTCCTGACTGCGGTTGAACAGCACCATCGGCACCCGTGCCCGGCGACAGCGTTCTGTCAGTTCAGATGACATGGCGACCGAGGCGGTGATGATGCCATCAACCTGATAATCAAGGATTTCATCCACCACCTGATCGATTTCATCCTCGTTTTGCGAGGCCATGAAGATCAGCACGTGATAGCCACGTTCCTGCAGAAGTTTCGACAGTTTCTCAAGCGCTTCGGGGTAAAAGTGGTTCTCCAGATAAGACACCACCAGCCCGATGATCCGGCTTTTGCCCGAGACCATGGCGCGCGCCAGTGAATTGGGCCGATAGCCCAGCTCATCCGCGGCTTTGCGCACTTTTTCGATGGTCTTTTGTGAGGCGGATGCACCGGGCGTAAACACCCGGCTGACTGCCGATTGGCTGACGCCCGCGCGGGCCGCAACTTCTGCTGAAGTGACCTTGGTCATTCTGCGGTCCAGCCGCCGTCGATCATCAGGGCCGTGCCGGTGATCAGGCTTGACGCCTCGGAGGCCAGAAAGACAACCCCGCCCATGATGTCTTCGACCTCGCCGATGCGGCCCAGTTTGATCTTGTCTTCGATCCAGGCGCGGCGTTCGGGGCGGTCAAAGGTGGATTGGGTGAGGGGGGTCACGATGAAAGTTGGGCAGATGGTATTGATGCGAATACCGCGCTTGCCCCATTCGATGGCCATGGATTTGGTAAAGCCCTCAACCGCGTGTTTGGTGGCGGAATAGACCGCGCGGTCCAGCCCGCCCACCTTGGCCATCTGGCTGGAGATATTGATCAGCGATCCGGGCTTGCCTGCTTCCATCAGCCCTTTGGCCACAGCCTGGGTCAGGAAATAGGCCCCTTTGATGTTTAGCCCGGTGACCGCATCGAAATCCTCTTCTGTGGTGTCATCTGCCGGGGTATGGCGCGCCAGTCCGGCCGAGTTCACCAGTACGTCAAACGGCCCGTTTTCGGCAATCGCAGCCTGCGTGCCGGCCACATCGGTCACATCCAGCACCATCGACTTGGCGCTATGTCCAGCGGCTTGCAGTTGCGTGACTAGATCATCCAGAGCCTCGGCGCGGCGCGCAGCAACCGTGACCTCTGCTCCAGCTTCGGCCAGCGCCACAGCACAGGCCAGCCCAATCCCGGAACTGGCCCCAGCCACCAGCGCGCGCTTGCCATCAAGGCGGAAGGACGGGGTCTTGGGCAAAGTCATGGGCGGTCTCCGGTCAGGTTGATTGTGCCCGTAGGTCGGGCCTTGTTGAACATGCGCATGCGCGCCAGCACATCCACACCCAATTGATCGAAAATATCCAGCAAGTCCACCAAGACCCAGTTTTCCCGGATCAGGCCGTCTTCCATGCGCCAGAAATCCAGCGATCTGAGAGTGATTTCCTGCCCGCTGGGGGCGATGCCCAGCCAGCCGTCGTGGCTGATGGTCTGTTTCATATTGGGCCAGCCGGTGACAGCGGCATAGTCGGCGTCCCCAAAGAAATGGAAGGTGAGCGAGGCATCTTTGGCGCCGCGATCCGGCATGGCAGCCAGAAAGGGAATCTGATGCCAGTTGCGAAAGCCACTGATCCCGCGTGCTGTGCCAATGCCGGCTGGGCCATACCAGTTGAACCGGGGGTGCCAGAAGCGCTCCATCTCCATGACTTCGGGGCCGCCCTGCGCCGGGTGTTTGACAAGACAGGCCAGCATATCCAGCACATGCTGGCAAGATGCCTTGGCGCGGGCGTCATCCCAGGGACCCGCAACAAAACCATCCTGCGCGGCAGGGCCGGGGACAAAGAACTCGCGTCCAAGCGAGGGCGCCATGGGCCAGGCGTTGGCCTGCATCATCAGTTCGGGGATGTCCCAGATCGCCTGCACTTCGACGATCTTGTCATTTTCAAAACGATAGAATTCGTGGAACCGAAAATGCGCCAGATGGCCCGTTGGCGGAATATCCAGCCAGGGCGCTGAGAATGTTCCGATATAGTGGCCACCGCAGCCCACCCATTGTGCACCATGTTCGTCAATGCCCGCCATGACAATCCACTCGCGGCGTTCCAGATCGGGCATGGCCGACAACAGCGGGGCATAGGCGGTGTCATAAAACGCGCTGCCCCCGAGAACCGTGCCAAGCGGATGGCACAGGCGGATCACAGCGTCTTTGGCAAAGAGATCCTCAATAGCGCGGCGCACAGAAGGCTCCGAGAAGTCTTTCATCGCGTCGCGCAATGGGGCGATCAGCCTTTTGTGATGCGAGTGCGGATCCATATTCACCTTGTTCAATAAACTCCGGAGAGTACGAGGGGCTGGCCCCTCGCTCCTGCCCTTAATTTACTCGGCTGCCTCGCGGTAAGGCGCGCCTTCGCCGTAGGGCACATTGACACCGCCATAGCGGCGCACACGCAGGTTGCACTGTTCGGCGTGGCCAACAAAGCCTTCCAGCATGCACAGGCGTGACCCGTATTCCCCCATCAAGGTGGCCGCCTCATCGGTGGTGACTTTCTGATAGCTGTGGGTTTTCAGGAACTTGCCAACCCAGAGACCACCTGTATAGCGGCCCGCCTTCTTGGTGGGCAGGGTGTGGTTGGTGCCAATCACCTTGTCGCCATTGGCCACATTGGTGCGCGGGCCCAAGAACAGCGCGCCATAGCAGGTCATGTTTTCAAGGAACCAGTCGTCACGATCTGTCATCACCTGTACGTGCTCAGATGCGATGTCATCGGCCACGGCCAGCATTTCATCATAGGTGTCGCACAGGATGATTTCGCCGTATTCTTCCCAGCTGACGCTGGCCGTGCCCGCGGTGGGTAGGATCTTCAGAATACGGTCGATTTCCGACAGGGTGTCTTCGGCCAGCTTGCGCGAGTTGGTCACCAGAACCGCAGGCGAGTTATAGCCATGTTCCGCCTGACCCAGCAGGTCGGTGGCGCACATTTCCGCATCAACGGTTTCGTCGGCAATCACCATGGTTTCGGTTGGTCCCGCAAAGAGGTCAATGCCCACGCGGCCAAACAGCTGGCGCTTGGCTTCGGCGACAAAGGCGTTGCCCGGGCCGACCAGAAGATGCACCGGCGCGATGGTTTCAGTGCCGATGGCCATGGCGCCCACGGCCTGAATGCCGCCCAGTACATAGATTTCATCTGCGCCACCCAGATGCATGGCTGCAATCACGGCCGGATTGGGTTCGCCATTAAAGGGTGGGGTGCAGGCGACAATGCGCGGCACGCCTGCCACTTTGGCCGTAGCCACCGACATATGCGCCGAAGCCACCATCGGGAACTTGCCACCGGGCACATAGCAGCCCACGGATTGCACCGGGATATTCTTGTGACCCAGAATCACACCCGGCATGGTTTCCACTTCGATATCCAGCATGCTGTCGCGCTGTGCCTGAGCAAAGTTGGTCACCTGTTCCTGCGCAAAGCGGATGTCTGCCATTTCGCGATCCGAAACCTTGGCAATGATGGCCTCGATTTCGTCTTCGCTCAGGCGATAGCTGGGGCGGTCAAAGTTGTCGAACTTGACGGCCAGCTCATGCACAGCGGCATCACCACGGGCTTCGATGTCTTTGAGTGTCGCGACAACCACAGCAGCGGTCTTGGCGTCATCCTCGGCGCGATCCGCTTCGGGTTTGCCGCGTTTGAGATATTCAATAGCCATCTTTTTCTTCCTTACTTCTCGGGGCGCGGCGCCTGACGTTCGCCACGGTCATATGCTTCCCAGCCTTCGCCATTGAACAGATCAACGCCCAGCTGAGCAGCCACATGGGCGAAATCCACATTCACCCAGTTGTCCACGATTTTGCCGTCAACGACTTTCCAGAAATCCATGTAACGGATTTCGACGCGTTTTCCGGTGGGTTCAATGCCCAGGAAGGTGCCCGAGTGGGTCGCTTCCTGACGGCCAAAGGCGGCAGCCCATTCGCCCATATACAGGCGGGCTTCGTCGATGCAGACCTTGTCGGAAAAGGCCGCCTGAAAGGGGCGCTGCCAGTTGTCCTGGAATTCCTGCAGGCCGGTTTTGGTGCCGCAGCCCTGGTTGCCCAGCCAGCGAAAGCCTTCGGAGAAGAATTCGCCGATATCGTTGATGCGGTGATCGTTCAGACCATCCACCATGTTTTCAATCACGGCGCGGGTTTCTTCGGTTTTGCTCATGTCCGTGTCTTTGGTCAGCACGGCCTGTTCGGGACGGGAGCCTTTCATAGGGCGTCTCCTTATAGAATTTGTTGGTCGTCGCAGGGGCAATGTTTACCCTTGCATGATGAAATCCCGCGGCAGCCTGTTCAAAGCCGGATGGTGTGCCAATGCGCCAGTGCGGGCTTTTGCGCTCATCCTTTGACAGCCCCTGCGGTCAGACCAGAGACGATCTGGCGCTGGAAGAACATCACCAGGATGAACAGCGGTGCGGTGGCCGAGACAACGGCAGCAACGGCGAACATGACATTGCCTTCGGTATAGGTCGTGCCCAGGAAGGCGGCGATGGCTGGCACCATGGTGCGGTTGCTTTCAGACAGCAGCATCGCGGTCACAGCAAAGTCGTTATAGGCCAGCAGGAAGCTGAACAGACCCGTGGTGATCACGCCAGGCCACATGACGGGCACGATGACATGGCGGAAGGCCTGAAACTGGGTGCAGCCGTCAACTTTGGCGCTTTCGTCCAGCTCTTTCGGGATGTTCTGGAAGAACGAATGCAGCATCCACAGGGTAAAGGGCTGGTTGATCGCCACAAGCACGATGATTGTGGTGGGCAGGATGCCCCAGACGTTCCATTCAAAGAAGGGCAGCAGATAACCCGCAACCAGCGTGATCGGCGGCATGGCGCGAAAGATCAGCGCGGTGATCAGCAACCAGAAGGTATAGCGGTAGCCCGAGCGCGATAGCGCATAGCCGCCCAGTGTGCCGATGGTCAGCGAAGTGCAGACCACGAAGAAACACACGATGAAGGTGTTGATCACATTGCGCCAGAATTCTTCCTGGATCCAGGCCCCACGATAGGCAGTGCCGGTAAAGGCGCTGTCATAGGTGGCTTTGGTCCGCTCGCCAGTCAGGGCGTTTGTCCAATCCGCGATGGAAAAGAAATCCAGCTCGACTTTGAACGACCCCCAAAGGGTCCAGAAGAATGGGAAGGCCGCAAGAATGAACCAGACCAGAACAAAACTATAGGTGGCGATGCGGAGCCCGACGGGTGTTCTTTGTGCTTTGGATGCCATGTTACTTGCCCTTGAAGTCGCGCCAGGTCCGAACCAGTACCGGCGACAGCAGGATGGCCACGCCCAGAATGGTCAGAACGGAGGTTGCAGAAGCAGCGGAAAGCTGACGGGTTTCACCCCCCAGATCGTTGAAGATGATCCACGACAAGGATGTCGCATGGGCCGCGGCATTGAAGCCGACCACAGGTTCAAACACCCGGAAGTTGTCCATAAGCTGGATCAGCGCCACAAAGGTCACCAGCGGCATAAGATGCGGGACAACCACGTATTTGATCTGCTGCCAGCGGGTTGCGCCATCAATCTGCGAGGCTTCGATCTGGTCTTTGGGCAGGGTCTGCAGACCCGCATAGAAGACCACAAAGGCGAAGGGCGCTGAATGCCAGATGCCGTATATGATCAGCATCACCCATGTCAGGCTGGTCGACGCCTTGAGCGAGAAGCTTGGATCACCGGCCAGTGCCACAAGCGCAGAACCAATCACGCCCCGGCTGTCCACCATCCAGAACAGGATCAACGAGCCAATCAGCGGGGTCACGATCATCGGCAAAAGTGAGAAGAAGATCATCAGCCCTTTGAGGTGCCGGTGCAGCGAATTTACCGCCAGCGCAATCATCAGGCCAACCACGATCAGCATCGGTGTCACGATGAACGTATAAGTCAGGGTAAAGGCGAGGGCGCGATAGAGCGGCAGGTTCAACAGCTTGTCTTTGAACTCGCCCATGGTGGCGCTGTTGCCCCAGGCCTCTTTGAGTTCAGCAACCGCGAGATGGCCGCGATCAAGGTAGATATCAAGACCGACAAACCGCCCAAGTGGCTGCGCTTCGCGGATTTCGCGGGTGGCCTCCTGGTCGATGGTGGTTTCGGTTGTGCAGCCCACCAGAGGGGCGCAGTTTTCAACGGTTTTCAGAACGGCTTCGTGCGGAGCATAGACCGACTGGACCACAACGGACACGATCGGAAAGGCGATAAACAAGAGCATCGCCAGGCCCGTTGGCAGGAAGAACCAGAAGAATGTGCGATGTTTCATCTCGGGATCCGGGCTGGGGAAAGAGGGTGTCGGAGAGAGGCGCGCTCTCTCCGACGGGAGGAGGGGCTTACTTCAGGAAGCCCTTTTCCTTGGCAGCAGCGGTATAGGCTGCTTCGACATCGGCCAGCGCCTGTTCAGCGCTTTCCTTGCCTTGCAGGAAGTCAGCCAGTTCGTTGCCAAGCGCGCTGTGCATCAGACCCATGTAGGGGGTCATCGGGTAGGGCTTGGTGCCAGCTTTTGCTGCGTCGAATACGCCAACAGCTGCTTCAGTCGGCTGGTAGCCGTCGATCAGCCACACCGCTTGGGACGCCACTTCGGGATCCTGCATCAGCTCAGAGCGAATGCCGTTCATCATGGCGATAAAGGTGGCTTCTGCTTCTTCGTCGCTGATGTTTTTCGCAACGGTCCAGCCGTCCCACCACAGGGTCGACGCCGGGATCGAGCCGCCACCAACAGTCATCGGGCCTGCAATCGCATGGCCGTTTTTCACTTCGTCAGTCACGCCGTCTGCGGTGGTCTGAGTGGCCGCGCGGCTGCCCCACATGTTCAACAGAGCCACATTGCCAGCGCGGTATTCAGCGTTGGTTGCGTTGCTGTCATGTGTCAGGAAGTCCGGGTTCATGTACTCGGTCAGGGCCTTCATCATGTTCAGGGTGTTCACGCCTGCTTCCGAGTTGACGTTTGGCTCAGCTGATCCGTCTTTGAAGAACGACCCGCCATAGCCAAGGAACATGTTGTTGAATTCCTGCGCCAGGTTCCAGCCCGCAGCATAGGCACCGCCAATCGGGTTTTCCATGATACCCTTTTCGCGGATCATTTTCGCGACTTCCAGCATTTCCTCGTAGGTTTTCGGCGGCTCAACACCCAGATCTGCCAGGATGTCTTTGCGGTACATCAGGTGCTGTGCGTTTGCCATGAAGGCCACAGCCATCACTTTGCCGTCGACGGTGATCAGCTGGCTAGGGCTCAGGCCTGCACCGTGCTTGGCAATCAGATCATCCAGAGGACGCACCAGATCGTCGTTCATCAGGATGGTCAGGGTTGAGTTGGCCACAACTGCCGACGTGTATTCCGCAGGGTTGCCCTGCATACCGGCAACGTGGATGTCCTTGTGATCCGCAGTCAGGTTTTTCTTAACTTCTGCACCGGTGCATTCGGTTGCGCCCGCACCAACGGTCTGGATCGCCGGGAATTCGTTTCCGACGATGTTGACGCGTGCGTTGATTTCGCAGGCCATCGCGCTGCCAGCCCAAAGCGCCAGGGCGCTGGCAAAAGCAACTTTCTTATAGAACATGAGATCTTCTCCCTAGAGTAATGGGTGCCGCTTCTCGGTCTGCACCCTGATTGCCCCGCCAAGGCGAGAAAGCCATGCAGCAGGGGCCTTAGCCCCCGATGCGTTCACCTGATGCTGTGTCGAACAGGTGGCAGTGATCGATGTGAACATGCAGCGAAACCATATCGTCGATTTCAGCGCGGAAGGTTTTGTCCGCCTTTACAGACACCAGCTGCCCGCCCAGACGGACCGACACCATGGTGCTGTCGCCCAGCAGTTCCAACGTATAGATCGGTGCGTTGATTTCACCGCCCTGACCGCCTTCAACAACATTCGCGTCCTCCGCGCGAAAGCCCAGCGTGATCTTGCCATCAGGCGCATTCAACCCGTGAACTTCGGTGTTTTCAGCGCGGAAGACACCGTCTTTCAACTCACCCTCCAGGAGGTTCATCGCCGGGTTGCCGATAAAGCTGGCCACAAAGGTGTTTGCCGGGGTGTCGTAGATTTCAACAGGTGTGCCCACCTGCTGCACCACACCTTTTTTCATGATCACAACACGGTCGGCCAAGGTCATGGCTTCGATCTGGTCGTGGGTCACATAGATGGTGGTTACGGCCAGTTCATGGCTGAGGTTTTTGATCTGGGCGCGGGTCGAAACACGCAGCTTGGCGTCAAGGTTCGACAGCGGTTCGTCCATCAGGAAAACATTTGGTTCTCGCACGATCGCGCGGGCCAGAGCCACACGCTGGCGCTGACCACCGGACAGTTCCGCAGGCTTGCGATGCAGGAAGTCGTCCAGTTCAACCATGGCCGAAGCGCGGCGCACTTTTTCGTCATGGGTCTTTGGGTCGATGCCACGCACTTTCAGAGGAAAGCGAATGTTTTCATAGACGTTCATGTTCGGATAGAGCGCGTAGCTCTGGAACACCATCGCCACATCGCGGTCTTTTGGTTCCATGTCGTTGACGCGCTTGCCGTCGATGGTGATGTCGCCTTCGGTCGCATCCTCCAGACCAGCGATCATGCGCATGGTGGTGGTTTTGCCGCAGCCCGATGGACCAAGCAGGACCAGGAACTCTTTGTCCGCAATGGTCAGGTCGAAGTTGTCGACCCCAACAAAGTTGCCCCAACGCTTGCTGATGTTACGCAGTTGGATTTCGGCCATCCGGATTTCCCTCCTAATCGGAATCGTACCTTTGCATACGCTTGCAAAAAGGTTAGACGTGCGTGCATTAATTTGGCAAGCTATTTTTGCAAACGTATGCAAAAATTAGTTAACCCTCTGAAAACCGGAAGAAGTTATGACATCGATTCAGGCTGCAAAGGATCTTGTCCGTTCGTTTTATGCCGAGCTGGACGCGCCAGACGCCAAACTGACCGCGGTCATGGAACGCCACTGCGCAGCGGATTACACATGGCGCGGGTTCCATCCGTTCAACGAAATGACCCGTCCGGCGGAGGTGGCGCAGGGCTTTTGGGCACCACTGCGCAACAGCCTGACATCCCTGCAGCGCCGCGAAGATATCTTTTTTGCCGGGCACAATCAGATGGATGATTTCAATTCCGTCTGGGTCGTGTCGATGGGGCACCTGATGGGCCTGTTTGATCAGCCTTTCTGCCATATCCCGCCGAGCGATAAAATCGCGATGCTGCGCTACTGTGAATTCAACCGGGTTGTAGAGGGGCAGATCGTTGAAACCGCGATGTATTTTGATCTGCTGCATCTAATGGCGCAGGTGGGTATCGTGCCATTCCCCAAACAGACCGCGGCGCAGCTGGTCCAGCCTGGCCCCATGACACATGATGGTCTGTTGTTCACCCCTCAGCCGGAACAAACTGGCAAAGAGACGCTGGACTTGATCAACCGGATGATCGGTGACATCGGCCAGTGGAAAGGGGATCTTCCGCTGGAAGAGGAACTGCGCCAGACTTGGGCCGAAGATATGCTATGGTGGGGGCCGACGGGCATCGGGGCAAGCTTTACCATTGAACGCTATGCCAAACAGCATTCCGGGCCATTTCGTGCGGCCTTTACGGATCGCTCGAAAACCGCGCATATCGCGCGTCTGGCCGAAGGGGCCTATGGCGGTTTCTTTGGTTGGCCCAACTTCAGCGCCCGCCTGAGCGCTGATTTCATGGGCATGCCCGCCACAGGGAAAGTGGGTGAATTCCGGGTTATCGATATCTATCGCCGGGCTGGGGATAAGCTGGCGGAGAACTGGATTTTCATTGATCTTCTGCACTTCTGGAAGTCGCAGGGGCTTGATATTCTGGCAAAACTTGAAACCGGAGAGCCGCTATGATCGACGCACATCACCATCTTTGGGATCTGTCGGCAGTGACATATCCCTGGCTGATGGCCACCGGGGTTGAACGGTTCTTTGGTGACCCAAGCCCTATCCAGCGTGATTATCTGCTGGAGGAGTTTCGCGCGGGTGCGGCGGCGCAGGGCGTAACGGCGTCGGTCCATATTCAGGTAGGGGCCGAAGATGGTCTGGCCGAGGCGCGCTGGGTTCACGAGGTTGCGCAAAGCACAGCGGATTGGCCCATGGCGCAGGTGGTTTTTTGCGACCTGACCGCGTCTGATCTGGCCGCGCAGCTTGATGCGTTTCAGGCGCTGTCGACTGTGCGGGGTGTGCGTCAGATCGTTGGTCGTGCCCCGGGCGAAGATGCGGTGACCGGCACCAATGGGCTGCTGGATGATCCGCGCTTTTTGCAGGGGTTGCGCGAAGCGGGCGCGCGGGGGTTGTCGTTTGATCTGCAACTGATCCCGGAACTGATGGAGAAAACCGCGGCTGTGCTGGCGCAGGCCCCGGACACCAAGGTGGCGCTTTGCCATGCGGGCAGCCCGCATGACAGGTCCCCCGAAGGGTTGTCTGATTGGGGGCGCAGACTGCAGGCGCTGTCGCAGCTGCCACAGGTGACCTGTAAGCTTTCTGGTCTGGGGATGTTCCAGCACAATTGGACAGTTGCGGATTTTCAGCCGATCATTGAAATCTGCTTGCAGCAGTTTGGGCCGGATCGTTGTATGTTTGGCTCAAACTTTCCGGTTGATAGCCTGTACTCCGACTATGTGACCCTCTTTGCAGCCCATCACAACAGTGTGCCAGACCACATGCGGCAACAGGTGTTTCATGACACGGCCGCCGCATTCTACGGGCTGTAATGCGATCAGATAAAGCTGCGGATTGTGGCTTCGGCCCCGGCAAGCGCGCTGCCATCTTCATCTTGCATGGCAGCGTCGCGCAGACGGGCGATCCAGTCGCTTGCATCTTCGCGCCCTTCAACCAACCGCGCCGCTTGCATGACGTTTGCGAATTTCGATGATGTGCGCTGATGCGTATCGGAATAACCTTTGACCAGCCGGCGACAGCGTAAAAGCTCGACCGCTTCGGATTCATTGCGGGTCAAGGCATCTGTGCACCTGCTTAACCAATCCTCCATATGCGCGGTTTCGACGGCGTGGCGCAGTGATCTGCGGCGCATCCTCCGAAGCCAGCCAAGCGCGTGCAACTGCACAAAGCCGCTGATCCGATGGCTGCGCACCCGGCGACCTTTGTTTACCCGTCGGTCAATCCAGCCCATCAGGCCGGGGCGTGCTTCGATCCAGCGCCCAAGGCGCGCTGGCAGCAGGCTGACAATCTCTTCGCCGCGCGGATGCATGAATTCGGTCAGATGTACGGGATTCTCACCCGACAACATGTCTTCGCGAATGCGGGCAAAGCGGGCGGGGCGGGTTTTCAGATCTGCCACGCGGATCACATCATCATAGGCCATGGCCTGCGCGATATATTTGGCCGCAGCCTCGGCCAGCTCAGCGCTGCCATTTTGGAAGGGGGTAAGCCGTTTCAGATACTCACGCCCATAGGCGATATCCTGAAAGCCGACCACCTTTTGCAACCCGGCCTGCACCATGGCAGACGCGGGCAGGGTGTCTGCCTGAGCGCGCAGCTCTTCCCACTGGCGCAACAGATGATCGGGCCCGGTGGCGGTGATCTGTGTTTGCGGTGTGCGGACGGGCGCGTCTTCGACCGGATTTTGCGCCCGATCATAAGCGGCCCCGAAGGCGCGCAAACTGGCTTCAACCCCTTTGCCTGACGCGCGGATCGCCTCTTCAAAGGCAGCGCGGGGAAAGGGCAGGGCGCGTGACCCGGCCAGTGCGCCATACAGCGCCGAGGAAATCACCGATCCGTTTTCAATCGCCAGCCTATCCATATTGAACATGATCAGCTGGTCCGCCGCGATTTCGGCGGCGGCGCGCACCTCGTCGGCATTGGCGATCCCATCACCCGGCGCCATCTTTTCCGAAACCGCCAGCGCGCGATGGGTCGACGCAATCAAAGTGGTGCGATCCGGGGTGACAAAGCCGCGCATGATAGCGCGCCCGGCCTCCATCATCTCGGCAGCGATCATTACATCCACATCCCCCGCCGAAGGCGCGAGCGAAAAGATCGGCATGGCGTCGCCCAATGGGGCCATTTCTACGTAATAGATCGTGGCCCCGGTGCGCTGCGCCACCCCGGCCACCGAAGTGGCCTGCGCCGCATAGCCCTGTGACCGGGCCAGCGCCTCGATCCAACTTGTCAGCACGCCGCCACCCTGTCCGCCGACCGCCAGAATGGCCAGCTTGATAATGGTGTTCAGTTTCTCATCCGGTTTGCGCGGGGTCAAAAGCGGAGCGTTCATTTGGCCACCTCACTAAAATCAATGCGATGGGCCGCGCGGCGGGTCTGCAGCCAGCTGATGCAGCGGGTGCTCATGCGGCCCCACCATGTTTCGAAACGGCCCGGATTATGCACCACATCGGCGCGGTAGAAGCTGGGGCAAAGCACGGCGGCATCCGCCACTTCGCCGCAATTGCCGCAGCCAACACAGCTTTGGTCAATCGCCGCCACCGGATCGTCGCGCAGCGGATCATCCAGATGCTTCACCGACAAAGATGGGCAGCCCGAAAGGCGAATACAGGCGTGATCCCCGGTGCAGACATCTTCGTCCACACCGAAGCGGGGCACCTCCATGCGCTGACCCTCTTTGATCATCTTGTTGCGCAGGGGCTTTTCCCGGCGCTGGCGGTTCAGCATGCATTCCGATGAGGCGACGATCACCTTTGGCCCTTGGGCATCGGTGGTCAGGGCCTCGCGGAAGGTGTCGCGCATCTTGCCCACATCATAGGTGCGATCAATCTGGCGCACCCAATCGACCCCCACACCTTTCAGGGCTTTGGAAATAGGGTTCTGGGTGGATTTTGTCGGATTATCCGCCCGCGATGACATCACATCCTGTCCACCCGTGGCCGCTGAATAATAGTTATCGACGATCACGGCCACACCGTCGGATTTGTTGAACACCATATTGCCAATCGAACTGGACAACCCGTTGTGCCAAAACCCCCCATCCCCGAGTATCGAGATCGGTCGCTTTTCCCCGCCGCCATCAAAGGCCGCATTCGAAGCTGGGCCCAGCCCATAGCCCATGGTGGCCCCGCCAATGTCAAAGGGCGGCAGGCAGGCAAACAGGTGACAGCCGATATCGGCGCTGATCTGATGTTCGCCCAGCTCTTGTTGCGCCAACTTCAGCGCGGCAAAAATGGGTCGTTCCGGGCAACCGGTGCAAAACCCCGGCGGGCGGATCGGCACGGTCTGCGACAGATCGGGGATGTCCGGCGCGGGCTGGTTGGGCGCGCGTGTCTGGCCGGGCAACAACCCCGGCGCATATTGGCGCAGGAATTCAGTGATCCCATCCAGCATGACTTGCCCGGTGTATTCCCCGGCCATTGGGAAAATATCTTTGCCATGCAGTTTGACGCTCAGATCTGACCGCAGCAGGATGGTCGACAGCCCCTGTTCGATAAACTCGGGCTGGCCTTCTTCGATGATCAGCAGGCCTTTTTTACCTTTGGCGAACTGGATGAACTCCTCATCCACCAGCGGATAGGTCACGTTCAGGCAATAAAGCGGCAGCTCAGTATTGCCATAAATATCCGCCAGCCCCAGCCGCTGCAGTGCGCGGATCACGCTGTTGTACATGCCCCCCTGACATATAATGCCGATCTCGCCCTGATCGGGGCCGAAGAACTCGTTTAACCCCTGTTCCTGAATGAATTTGACGGCGGCTGGCCAGCGGTTGCTGATCTTGTCATGCTCATGCGCAAAAGACATCGGCGGCAGAACCACACGGTTGAAATCGCGCTGTGGGTTCGACAAAGCATCGCGCACCGTCAGTGGCGGGGGCACATTGTCTTTGCAGTCAAACGTGCCAGTCACATGGCAACCGCGAATGCGCACCATCAGCATGACCGGGGTGTTCGAGGCCTCGGACAGTTCAAAACTGTCCCCCACTGATTTCACGATGCAGGGCAGGTTGGGGCGCGGGTCCATCAGCCAGAATTGCGACTTCATCGCAAAAGCATGGCTGCGTTCCTGCATGATCGACGATCCTTCGCCATAGTCTTCGCCGACAATCACAATGGCCCCGCCATTCACCCCCGAAGACGACAGATTCGCCAGCGCATCAGAGGCCACATTGACGCCGACCGATCCTTTGAATGTCACCGCGCCGCGAATAGGGTAATGCACAGAAGCCGAAAGCATCGCCGCCGCCGCCGCCTCTGAGGCATTGGCTTCAAAGCGCACGCCCAATTCGTCCAGCAGATCCTGGGCATCTGCCAGAACATCCATCAGATGCGAAATGGGCGCCCCCTGATAGCCTCCGACATAGCCGACACCGTTTTCCAGCAGTGCTTTGGTCAGGGCCAGAATGCCTTCGCCGGTAAAGGTCTCGCCTTCGCCTGCTCTCAGGTGTTCCACCTCTTTTTTGAATGAACGTTCAGCCATAGCTATCGCCTCGCTTTCCCTGGCAGGGTGTCCCGCTTGGTGCGTCACTGGGACGGAATGAACCGATCAGAAATCGTGTTTTCGGATGTTTTTCAGGATCTTGGTCAAGGTGCCGACAAAAGCGCGATGTTCGTCATCCTCGATGCCCTGAAACATCTGCGCATGGGCATTGGCCATGGAAGGCCAAAGCTGTTCAAAGGTCTCGCGGCCCGCGTCGGTCAGGTGAATGCGGGTGGCGCGCTGATCATCGGGGTCGGGCGAACGCCGCACCAGCCCGTCTTTTTCCAGCCCATCCAGCGTTCTGGACAGGGTCGAATATTCGACCACGGCATAGACTGTCAGTTCACCGATCAGCAGCCCGTCCATAACCGCCAGGATGGCAATCACGCGCATCTTTGGCACGGTCAGGCCAAGGTCTGTCATCTCTTCACGCAGCGAGGCGTTGTAGCGCCCCATGATGCGATTCATCAGATAGGGGGCAAAGTTATCCAGACCAATCTTGCCCAGACGCGCTGTTTCAGGGGTCTCTGTCATGCGCCTAACCGTTTTGCCGTGTTAAAACCTGATCCGCCCCCCAGGCCCGGACCGGGATGGGTTGAAGCGCCGATATGGTGCAGATTGCGAATAGCGGTGCCATTGTTGCGTGACCCGGTGAAGGGGCGGAAGACAAAGAACTGATCGATGCTGCATTGCCCGCCATAGGGATCGCCGCCCACAAGGTTCATATTCAGATCCTGCAGATCCGCAGGGGAATAGGCGCGCCGGGCCAGTTTGATCTGGTCAAAATCTTTGATTTGACGGGACAGGATGGTTTCGATGCGATCGGCAAAGGCCTCTCGGGTGCTGTCATCCCAAGCCATGCCTGTGATTCCACCCGCGGCGTCGCCTTTGATCACGCGGGGGGCATCGGGGATTTGCAGCCACAAGATGGCCTTGCCTTCCGGGCAGCGTGACGGATCCAGCCGATGCGGTTGACCCACGCAGATGGTGGGGGTTTCGGGAAACAGGCCGCGTTCAGCCTCATTGGCGGATTTCGACACCGCATCAATCCCGTCGCTCAGGTGGATCAGCGCCACATCCTCCAGCCCTTCGGCCAGCCACTCAGGGGGGTGTTCCAGCGCATAATGCAGCTGAAAATTGCCACGCCCGTGGCGATAGGTTTTGGCGCGGCTTTGATCTTCGGGCAGGTTGGTTTTCTTCAACAGGCGCCCATAAAGCTGTGATGGCGTGACCGATGCCAGCACATGATCGCCGCGAATTTCAGTGCCATCTGTCAGGCGCACGCCTTTGGCATAGCCTTTTTCGACGATGATGTCGTCCACATCCGCATTGGTGCGAAGGCTGCCGCCGTTTTCTTCGATCAGCCCCCGAAAGGCCTCAACCGCCTTGGCCGCGCCGCCCTTCATGATTGGCGCGCCTGCAGCCTCAAGGGCAAAGGCGATGACCTTGCCCATCTGGCCTGAATAGGTGCTTTCCGGGGTCAGCCCGGTGTGCAGCACCCAAGGCGCATAGAGCGCCTGAATGTCAGGGCTGTCATAGCTGGTTTCCAGCCAGCCCCGGGCTGGTTGCAGCGCATCCCCGATCCAGGATTTCAGCCCGTTCAACCCTTTCTTGCGCATCTGGCCAAACATCAGTTTGGCCGTGTTCCACGACCAGAGATCGCCGCCCAGAAGCGCAAACAGAAAGGGCGCATCTGCTTCGATCTGGCCCACATCGCGTTCATGCTGATCACCATCCCCGGTGCAAAGCGCATTGAAGGTTTTGATGTTCGCCGCGCGGTCCATGGTCAGAACGGTTGCCTGCCCACCGGGGCGCAGCACGGCGGTTGGATGTGCGGTGTGGCACAGGTCAAACCCGTGCCGCCCCAGATCCTCGGCCAGTTCCGCATAGGCGGGCGAAGTCAGAAACAGCACAAAAGTGGCGGCCATCACGTCATGATGAAATCCGGGCAGGGTGGCCTCATGGGTCATCATGCAGCCGCCCGCGCGGTCTTCGCGTTCCAGCAAGGTTACCCTGTGGCCTTTGCGCGATAGCAGCGCCCCGGCCACCAAGGCATTGATACCAGAGCCAATTATGACGTGATGAGCCATCAGATCAGCCTTTCGGAACCAGCGCCAGCGCCCGGATCGGTGATCCGGTGCCATGTTCGATCTTCAGCGGCGCGGCAATCAGGATCGCACCCTTGGCGGGCAGCGCGCTGAGATTTGCCAGCGAGGCCAGGCCAAAGCAGTTGTCACGGTGCAGCAGGTTGTGTGCAGGATAGGGGGGCTCCATCCCGCCCGCCTGACCGGCGTCAGTTCCGATGCACTGCGTGCCCCAGCCAACGATCTTTTTCGACAGCAGATATTCAATGCAATCCGGGGTTGGTCCCGGGCTGTGCGGGCCGGTTTCGTCAGCGTTGAGGAACCTGGCCTCATCATCCACGCGGCTGTCCCAGTCGGTGCGCATGACCACCCATTCCCCGGCGTTGATTTCGCCGTGCTCGGCCTCCCAGGCTTTCACACCCTCGGCGGTCAGCAGGAAGTCTTCGTTTTCAGCGGCTTCCTGCGAGCAGTCGATCACATTCACCGGGGCGATCAGCCGGTTCACATCCAGCGTATCGGTATAGCCATCTTCATAGTCTTTGCCGGTGATCCAGTGATGTGGCGCATCAAAATGCGTGCCCGAATGCTCCCCCAGAACCATCCAGTTCCAAGCAAAGAACGGGCCGTCTTCGTCGTATTCACTGATCTTGTTGATCTCGACTTTGGGGGTGTTCTTGGCGAAGTCCTCGGGCAGTTGCAGGATCGGCGTGTTTGGCCCCAGCACCCCAGAGCAATCCACAACTTCGACACCACCAGAAACCAGCATGGCCCCCAGGTTTCCTAATACGTCACGTGCGCTCATCGCATCCTCCCTGATATGTGCGCCGATCCCTCCTCATGGATCGGAAGCGATTCATTGCTAGACAAAACTATTTCCATTTGCAAACAATATGGCAAGGGAGAAATTTCATGCTTAAAGCTTTTGATGCAATTGTCGCAGGGGCAGGTCTGAACAGTTTGGCCTGCGCGATGATGCTGCAGCGCAAAGGATGGTCCGTGGCGATCTATGAACAGGCCGACCATCCCGGCGGGGCGGTGAAAACAGGCGAATACACTCTGCCTGGTTACCGCCACGACTGGGCGGCAATGAACCTGTCCCTTTTTGCAGGCTCTGGTTTTTTCAGGGAATTTTCACAAGACCTGACTGCCGCAGGTCTGGAGTTCGCGCCTGCAGGTCGCTGCTTTGCCTCTGCCTTTGCGGATGGGAAATGGCTGGGAGTTGATAATGATAGCGCTGCCAATCTGGCGCGGATTTCTGCATTTGCAAATAATGATGCTGACGCTTGGTCAGCGCTCACCGACTCGTTTCCCGGCGAGGCTGAGCATATCTTTGCGATTCTCGGGGCGTCTTTTGGCAAACGGGATCTGGCACGCACGCTCTGGCGTCTGATGCGGAAAAAGGGTGTGTCCGGCACGCTGGATCTGGGGCAGTTTCTGGCCAAATCCCCACGCGCCTGGCTGGATGAGATCTTTGAATCAGATCATGTGAAATCCACGCTGGCGGCCTGGGGAATGCATCTGGACTTTGCGCCGGATGTGGCGGGCGGGGCCCTGTTTCCCTATCTCGAAGCCATGGCCAATCAGGCCTTTGGTATGGTGATCGGCAAGGGCGGGGCAGATACGATCACCCGGGCCATGATCAAATGCATCGAAGCCAAAGGCGGGCAGGCGATCTGTGGCCAGCGCATCGACAAGGTGGAAACATCCGGTGGGCGCGCAACAGGTGTTGTTCTGGCCAGCGGAGACGTGGTGCGCGCCAAAAGGGCGGTGATCGCCAATGTGGCACCACGCGCGCTGGCGCAGATGGCAGAGGGGTTAGAGACCCCCTATAAACAGGCGTTGAACAGCTTTCGCCATGCGCCCGGCACCATGATGATGCACCTGGCGATGGAGGATCTGCCCGATTGGGCCGCTTCGCCTGAACTGCGCGAATACGCCTATGTGCATCTTGCGCCCTCGTTGGATCAGATGGCGCGCACCTATCTGCAGGCGCAGGCGGGGCTCTTGCCGGACGAACCTGTGATCGTTGTGGGGCAGCCCACCGCCATTGATCCCAGCCGCGCACCAGAAGGCAAACACATCCTGTGGATGCAGGTGCGCATGGTGCCCGGGGACATCAAAGGCGACGCATCGGGGAAAATCACCGCCTGCGACTGGCCGACTGCCGGCCCGCAAATGGCAGAGCGCGCTTTGGATATTCTCAATCGCCATGCCCCCGGTGTGCGCGAAAAGATCAATGCTATGCGGGTTGTCACGCCAGATGAGCTGCAAGCCGACAATCCCAATCTGGTTGGAGGAGACCAGATTTGCGGCAGCCACCACCTGTCGCAGCACTTTCTGTTTCGCCCCATGCGTGGGCGCTCAGACGGGAGCACCCCGATCAAAGGGCTTTATCACACCGGCGCGGCGGTCTGGCCCGGCGCAGGAACCGGTGCGGGATCGGGCTATCTGCTTGGACAAAAACTGACGTCATAAGGGAGGAACGTCATGACAACTCTATCCAGACGAGGGCTGCTGCGTTTGACAGCCGCTTCAATCACCGCTGCATCCATTGGGGCGCCAGTGCTTGCGCAACAGATCGAGGATCTGGTGATTGCCTATAATGTCAATCTGCCCAGCTGGGACCCCACCATTGGTGTTTCCGCTGTGAACCCAACCATTCAGGGGATCTATCAATCGGTCTTTGATATGTTCATCGCACAGAACACCGATCTGTCGCAGGCCCCCGGTATCATCACCGAATGGGGCTGGAATGAGGATAAGACCAAGATCACCATGACCCTGCGCGAGGGTGTGAAATGGCACGATGGCAGCGATCTGACCGCCGAAGATGTGGTCTGGAGCCTGCAAACCGCGGCAGATCCAGATGGGGGCAATCCAATCCAGTTCATCTGGTCAACCATTGGCAACTTCCAGATCGACGGCAATACCATCACCGCAGACGTGCTGCGCTTTGAACCGACGATCTTCAAATGGATGTCGTTCCTGACCGGATATGTGCGCCCCAAAGCCTATATCGAAAAGGTTGGTGCCGATGGGTTTGAGGCCGCTCCGATTGGCTCTGGCCCCTATATGGTCGAAAAATATGAGCGCAACGCCTTTATTCGCCTGAAGGCCTTTGATGGGTATTGGGGGGATGCGCCTGCGTTCAAATCGGTGACGATCAAGTTTGTGACCGATGCCGCCGCCCGCGTGGCCGAAGTGGAATCGGGCAATGCCCATGTGACGCTGGAAATGCCTTACGAAGAATTTGACCGCCTGAAAGACAGTAAACTGGCCGGGATCGCGCAGCCAGTGTCGGATATCGGCATGATCTTCTTCAATGATATCGACGTGATGACCGATCCGAATGTGCGCAAAGCAGCGGTGATGGCGGTGAACAAACAGGCCATCGTGGATCGCCTGTTGTCAGGCTATGGCGTGCCGATTGATACGCTGCAGACCCCGCAATATGATGCGTTCAACAAGGATATCTCGACACCCTATGACCCGGAGGGGGCCAAGGCCCTGCTGGCGCAGTCTGGCTATTCCGCAGACAATCCTGTGCGCTTCAAGATCCAGACCACCAAAGGGTTCAAACCCAAGGATTATGAGATCATTCAGGCCATTGTTGGTCTCTGGCGGCGTGTGGGCATCGAGGCCGAAATCGAGGTGTACGAGATCGCCAAGCACTTTGAGCTGCGCGCCACCGATCAGCTGGCGCCTGCGGCCTTTTACAACTGGGGCAACTCTATCGGCGATCCGACCACGTCGACAGGGTTTGCCATGTTCGGACCCAGCCCGCATTCGGTCTGGGATGGTGAAGATCTGACAGGCATGATCGCACCACTTTGGGGTGAGGCGGATGAAGGCAAGCGTATCGAGGGCTGGAAAGCGGTCGATCAGCATATTGCCGATAACGCGCTGGTGCTGCCTTTGATGCAGTACGTTCAGCCGATCCTGCATGCTCCGGGTGTGACCGTCACCCCACATGCGTCGGGTGCGCTGCTGCCTGCGCTGATGACCCGTAGCTAAGGTAAAGGCCGGGGAAGGCGCAGGCTTTTCCCGGCGGTAACGACCATGTTGCAGACCCGAGTCTTGCTGACCCGTCTCATGTCGATGCTGGTCACGCTGTTTGGCGTGGCGGTGATCGTGTTTTTTGTCATTCGTGTCGTGCCCGGCAACCCCATCGCCATGATGTTGCCGCCCGGCGCCGGAGAAGAGGATATCGCCCGGCTCAAGGCCCTGTATGGGTTTGATAAATCTATCCCCGAGCAGTTCTTTATCTGGGTTGGCGGTGTTGTGCAGGGCGATTTTGGCACCTCGATCACCACGCGTCAGCCGGTGTTGGATCTGGTGCTGGGGCGTTTGCCTGCCACGCTTGAACTGTCGATTATGGCGCTGGTGATAGCAGTGGTCATGGGGGGCTTTCTGGCGCTTACAGGCACACGCAAACGCGGCACCAAGGTTGAGGCTGCGATTGATGTCTCAAACGGGATGGCCTTGTCTGTGCCGGATTTCCTGTGGGGGCTGCTGTTTATCCTGCTGTTCGGGGTGCTCTGGCCGATCTTTCATATTTCCGGGCGGGTGTCGCCTGCGCTGGATCTGCCGTTTTCCACCAATTTCTACCTGTTCGAAAGCGTGCTGCGGCTGCGGTTCGATATCTGGCTGGATCTGGTGGCGCATATGTTCATGCCCGCGCTTGCGCTGGCCATTCCGCTGGCGGCGATCATCGCCCAGCTTTTGAAACAATCACTGAAAGAAACCATGCATCAGGATTATGTCACCCTGTCGCGCACCCATGGCTATGGGGAAAACCATGTCATCACCCGCGACGCGCTGCCCAATGCGATTTTGCCAACGCTGACCCTTGTGGGGGTGCAGTTCACCTTTCTGATTGGCGGCACAGTCATCATTGAGCGCCTGTTTTCCTATGAAGGCCTTGGCAATATGGCGATTGATGCGGTGATCAACCGGGATCTGCCCTTGATCCAGGGGATCGTGATCCTGTTTGCAGTGATCTTTACGCTGGTCAATCTGCTGGTGGATCTGACCTATGCCGCCCTGAACCCGAGGTTGCGTCATGGCTGATGGGCGCGCATTGATCAAACGCCGCGCCGGGCTGCGGCTGTGGTTGCCGGGGCTGTGGCTGGGGTTTCTGGTGCTGGCGGCGCTGGCCGCGCCCGTGATTGCGCCTCATGATCCGCTGGAACAGGATCTGTTTCTGGGCCGTATGCCCCCCTTTTGGCAAAGCGGGGCCGAGCCGGGCTATTGGCTGGGCACGGACAGTCTGGGGCGCGATGTGCTGTCACGGCTGCTATACGCGGCGCGGCTGGCGCTGGTTGTGGCGCTGATTGCCGGGGCGCTGACCTGCCTTCTGGGCGGCAGTCTTGGGCTGATCGCGGGCTATTACCGGGGCTGGCCGGATCTGGTGATCTCGCGGCTGATTGACATCTGGATGGCCTTCCCGCCGGTGCTGTTTTCGATCCTGCTGATCGCGGTGCTTGGGCCCGGGCTGATGTCGATCATCATTGCCATTGTCGTCATCGACTGGACCCGGTTTGCCCGGGTGATCCGCGCCGAAGCCATGAGCCAGAGCGCAATGGATTATGTGGCCTCGGCGCAGGTGGTTGGGCGCAGGCGCTTTGGCATCATGCTAGCGGAAATCCTGCCCAATGTCCTGCCGACGATTGTGGTGCTGCTCACTTTGGAAATGGGGATTGCCGTGATCGTCGAAGCGATCTTGTCCTTCGTCAACCTGTCGATTTCGACCGATGATCCCACCTGGGGATCCATGATTTCCGAAGGGCGTATTTCGATCCATCAGGCCTGGTGGGTTCTGGTTTTCCCTTTGATCACACTCTTTCTGACTGTGCTCAGCTTTAGCCAGCTGGGCGAAGGTCTGAAGGACTATTTTGACCCGGTGCTAAGATGAGCTTTCTGACAATCAACAACCTGCGCGCCGGCATTGGGACGGTGCCGATTTTGCGCGATGTGTCCCTGTCTGTCGCCCCCGGCGAAGTTCATGCGCTGGTGGGGGAAAGCGGCGCAGGCAAAAGCATGATCGGCAAGGCGGTGCTGGGTACATTGCCGGGTGCGGTGTCGGTGACCGGTGGGTCTATTCTGCTGGATGGTGAGGATCTGCAAAGCCTGCCGCCAAAAGCGCGCCGTCGCGCCATCGGGGCCAAGGCTGCGCTGATCCCGCAGGATCCGCTGACTGCGCTGAACCCGGCGCGCCGGGTTGGGCGGCAGATCACCCGCCGCCTCGTGGATATTCTGGGCTGGCGTAAACCTCAGGCCCAGGCCCGCGCGCTGGAGCTGCTGGATGAGGTGCATATTCCGGATCCCGAGCGGGTGATGCGCGCCTATCCGCATGAGCTTTCGGGCGGGATGCGCCAGCGCGTGCTGATCGCGTCTGCTTTTGCAGCTGAACCACGTCTGATCATTGCCGATGAACCCACGACGGCGTTGGATGTGACCGTGCAAAAGCAGATCCTGCGTCTGATCAGAGACATGCAGGCCCGCCATGGCACCGCGCTGCTGTTTGTTACCCATGATCTGGGCGTGGTGGCCAAGCTTTGCCAAAGCCTGACGGTGCTGTTTGGCGGCAAGGTCGTGGAAGAGGGGCGGGTGGATGCGTTTTTCGCCAATCCAACCCATGCCTATTCCCGCGCCCTGCTGGCGGCCACCCCGAAATACACCGATCCTGATGGCAGTCTGACGCCGGTTCCAGCCGAAATCATCGACCAGGTGCAGGCTGAAATCGCCGCGTATGACAGAGGTGCGTTGTGATGCAACAGATCTATGAAGTCAAAGACCTGCATCTGTCCTTTCCCAATCTGGCGAAAAAGCCGGTCTTTGGTGCTGCGCCGCGCACGCCTGTATTAAAGGGGCTGGATTTCTCGATTGCCAAGGGCGAGGTGCTGGGCATTGTCGGTGGCTCGGGCTCTGGCAAATCCACGCTGGGGCGTGCGCTGGTGCGCCTTCTGGAACCAGACAGCGGGCAGATCCTGTTTGAAGGGATCGACATTACCCATCGCGGCGAAGACAGCCTGCGCGGGCTGCGCAAGCGCTTTCAGATGATCTTTCAAGATCCCATGTCATCGCTGAATCCGCGCCGCACGGTGGGCGGGATCATTGCTGGCCCCCTGCGATTGCATGGCTTTGATCAGATCCGCGAGCGGGTGGATTTTGCCCTGTCACAGGTGGGGCTGCCAGTGGCGTTTCGTCATCGCTATCCGCACGAACTTTCTGGCGGACAGCGGCAGCGGGTCGGCATTGCCCGCGCCATCGCAACCGAGCCGGACTTTATCTTAGCGGATGAAATTGTTTCGGGGCTGGATGTCTCATCACAGGCGCAGGTTTTGAACCTGCTGGAAAAGCTGGTGGTGGAAATGGGGCTGACACTGGCTTTTGTCAGCCATGATCTTTCGGTTATTCGGCGGTTGTGTTCGACAACTTTAGTGTTGCATCATGGTGAAATCGTTGAACATCGCCCAACCGATCAGCTGTTTCGCGCCCCCCGCGCCCAATACACGCAGGATCTGCTGGATGCGATCCCTCTGCCGGAAGTGGATGCATCATGGTTGTGAGCCGGGGGAGGTTTGATAATATTTCAAGCTCAAAATATTTATGCTTGAAATGAATGTCACCGCGACTAAACTCAGCTTTAACGCAGGTCTCTGGACAGGGCGCTCTTTGAAATGGGGCGTGTTTGGAGGGCTGCAGATACGCGGTGGCAACATCGCAACAAAGAGTAAGGGTGGGGTATGACGGATCTGACAGGGCGTCACGTTATTGTTTCAGGGGGCGGCACCGGGGTCGGAGCCAGAATTGCGCAGGATATGGCCTTTGCCGGGGCCAGAGTTACGATCCTTGGTCGCCGGGAAGCCCCTCTGAAAGAGGTGGCCAAACAGCATAAGTACATTGGTTGGGTCACATGTGATGTGACAGACCCTGCGGCGGTGAAAGACGCGGTGCGCCAGGCGCGTGGATTGAACGGCGCAATTGATGTGGCCGTGGCGAATGCGGGTGCTGCCGACAGTGTGCCATTCGCAAAGATGACCCCGGACCATCTGACGGCGATGCTTTCGGTCAATCTGGCCGGGGTGGTGAATCTCTGGCAGGCAGTCTTGCCCGAAATGCAATCTGCCGAATGGGGGCGCTTGGTGGCTGTGGCGTCGACCGCGGGGCTTAAGGGGTATCCCTATGTCACCGGCTATTGCGCCGCCAAACACGGGGTGGTGGGGCTGGTGCGCGCCCTGGCCCATGAACTGGGCACATCGGGCGTGACCGCCAATGCCATCTGCCCCGGTTTTATCGAAACCCCGATGCTGGAACGCTCGATTGCCAATATTGTCGAAAAGACCGGCATGAGCGAAGAAAAGGCCGCCAAATCCCTGACACGGGGTAACCCGCAGGGGCGGTTTATTCAAACCGATGAGGTTTCAGGCACGGCACTCTGGCTGTGTTCCGATGCGGCGCGTTCGGTCAACGGTCACGCGCTTAGCCTGTCAGGAGGTGAGGTATGAGCCTGTCCAAAGAACATCTGCGCCTGTGGTTGCGCCTGCTGAAATCCACCCGCCAGATCGAAGCCCATCTGCGCGAACAGCTGCGGGTAGAGTTCTCGACAACCCTGCCGCGCTTTGATGTCATGTCTGCGCTGGATCGGTTTCCCGATGGTCTGCGCATGAGCCAGCTGAGCCGCGAGCTGAGGGTCTCGAATGGTAATGTCACCGGCATCATTGATCGACTGGTCGAAGAGGGTCTGGTGGCTCGCGCGCAGGTGCAGGGGGATCGGCGCGCCTTTGTCGTCGCCCTGACCGATGCTGGAAAGTCCGAGTTCACCAAACAGGCCGACGCACATGAAGGCTGGGTCAGCGAAATGATGGCCGGGGTCAGCGAACAGGAGGCAGCGCAGATGATGGCGCTGCTGGAACAGCTCTCGGAGGATGCCGGCGAGCAGGAGAAAGAGAAAACCCATGCGCAGTGACGTCAAACATTTCAAATGTGATATTAAAGACGGGGTCGCCACGGTGGCGCTGGATCGCCCTGAACGCAAGAACCCGCTGACCTTCGACAGCTATGCCGAAATGCGCGATTGGTTTCGCGATCTCCATTACGATGATGAGGTCAAAGCGGTGATCTTTGCCCCCACTGGGGGGAACTTTAGTTCGGGCGGGGATGTGCATGACATCATCGGCCCGCTGACCCGGATGGATATGAAAGAGCTGCTGCGCTTTACCCGTATGACCGGGGATCTGGTCAAGGCGATGGTGAACTGCGGTAAACCCATTATCGCTGCGGTGGATGGGATTTGCGCGGGGGCGGGGGCGATTATCTCGATGGCGTCGGATCTGCGCATCGCCACGCCCGAAGCAAAAACCGCCTTTCTGTTCACCCGTGTCGGGCTGGCGGGCTGCGACATGGGGGCCTGCGCGATCCTGCCCCGGATCATCGGTCAGGGGCGCGCGGCAGAGCTTCTGTACACCGGGCGCGCGATGAAAGCGGACGAAGGTGCGGCATGGGGTTATTTCAACCGCGTAGTGGCGGCAGATGACCTGATGACCACCGCGCAGGATATGGCGGCGCGCATCGCCGCTGGCCCGAACTTTGCCCATATGATGACCAAGACCATGCTGGCACAGGAATGGTCCATGTCGATCGAACAGGCCATCGAAGCCGAAGCGCAGGCGCAGGCGATCTGTATGCAGACCGGCGATTTCGAACGCGCCTATAACGCTTTCGTCGCCAAGGAAAAACCAGTGTTTGAGGGCAACTGAGATGGCAGATCAAACCTTTCTCAGCTGGCCATTCTTTGACGACAATCACCGCGAACATGCCGCGCACCTGAACACATGGGCTTCGGAAAATCTGGGCGATATTGACCACACAGATACCGATACTGCCTGCCGCGATCTAGTGCAGAGACTGGGGCAGGCCGGGTGGCTGATGTCCACGGCGGGCGACAGGCTGGATGTGCGCACTTTGGCGCTGAGCCGCGAAATTCTGGCGCGTCATGATGGGCTGGCGGATTTTGCTTTTGCCATGCAGGGCTTAGGCACTGGGGCCATCAGCCTGTTTGGCTCCGCTGACCAAAAGGCGCAGTGGCTGCCCAAAACCCGCGCAGGCGAAGCGATCAGTGCCTTTGCCCTGACCGAACCGCAGTCGGGGTCTGATGTGGCCAATTCCACCATGACTGCCGTGCGGGATGGCGACGACTATGTGCTTAATGGTCAGAAGACCTGGATCTCGAACGGCGGCATCGCAGATGTTTATACAGTGTTCGCCCGCACCGGAGAAGCACCAGGGGCCAAAGGGCTTTCGGCCTTTATTGTGCCCGCTGACCTTCCGGGGTTTGAGGTGACAGAACGCCAGCAGGTGATCGCGCCGCATCCACTGGCAACACTGAGTTTTACCGATTGTCGCATTCCGGCCAGTGCCATGCTGGGCCAGCCGGGGCAGGGATTCAAGATTGCCATGTCTGTGCTGGATGTCTTCCGCACCACTGTGGCGGCTGCGGCGCTGGGCTTTGCCCGTCGCGCATTGGATGAGGCCCTGACCCGTGTCACCAGCCGTCAGGTGCAGGGGGCGCCTTTGTTCGAACTGCAGATGGTGCAGGGCCATATCGCCGAAATGGCGCTGGATGTGGATGCGGCTGCGCTGCTGATCTATCGCGCGGGCTGGGCCAAAGACAGCGGTGCGCCGCGCGTCACTCGCGAAGCGGCCATGGCCAAGCTGTTTGCCACCGATCAGGCGCAGCAGATCATCGACAAGGCCGTGCAACTGCATGGCGGTGACGGGGTGCGCAAAGGGCAGAAAGTCGAAGAGCTGTACCGCGACATCCGCGCGCTGCGCATCTACGAAGGCGCCAGCGATGTGCAAAAGGTTGTCATCGCCCGTCAGGCCCTGAGCGCCCATACATCCGAGCATTAAGGGAGGACACAATGCTCAGCCCATCCGCACATAGCGATACGTTTTGCCGTGATAATCTTCCGCCGGTGAACAGCTGGCCAGATCTTTTGCTGGATGGGTTTGATTACCCCGACCGTCTGAATGCCGGGGTCGAGCTGACCGATAAGATGGTGGCTCAGGGCTTTGGGGATCATCCGGCGCTGATCGGCAATGGCCGCCGCCGCACCAATAAGGAACTGACCGACTGGACCAACCGTCTGGCCCATGCGCTGGTGGATGATCTGGGGATCAAGCCGGGCAATCGCGTGCTGATCCGATCAGCCAACAATCCGGCGATGGTGGCCTGCTGGCTGGCCGCAACCAAAGTGGGCGCGGTGGTGATCAACACCATGCCTTTGCTGCGCGCGGGCGAGCTGAGGAAATACATTGAAAAGGCGGAAATCAGCTTTGCCCTGTGTGATACCCGCCTGATGGAAGAAATGGCGCTGGCTGCCGAAGAGAGCCCTTACCTTAAGCGGGTGATCGGCTTTGATGGCACCTTGAACCACGATGCTGAACTGGATCGGCTGGCGTTGGAGAAACCTGTCAGCTTTGACGCTGTGGATACCGCGCAGGATGATGTTGCGCTGATTGGGTTTACGTCGGGTTCAACCGGGAACCCAAAGGCCACGCTGCATTTTCACCGCGATCTGATGATCATCGCAGATGGCTATGCGCGCGACGTACTGGGGGTTCAGCCTGATGATATCTTTGTAGGATCGCCGCCGCTGGCCTTTACCTTTGGGCTGGGTGGCCTGGCGATTTTCCCACTACGTTTTGGGGCGACTGCGACGCTGCTGGAAACGGCAAGCCCGCCCAATATGATTGAGATCATTCAGAAATACCGCGCCACGGTCTGTTTCACCGCGCCCACCGCTTATCGCGTCATGCTGCGCGCCATGGACGAGGGGGCGGATCTGTCATCGCTGCGGGCGGCGGTCTCGGCGGGGGAAACTCTGCCTGCACCAATCTATGAAGAGTGGCAGGCCAAGACAGGTAAACCCATGCTGGATGGCATCGGTTCGACCGAGCTGCTGCATATCTTCATCACCAATCGTTTTGACGATCACCGCCCGGCCTGCACCGGCAAACCCGTCGCGGGTTATGAGGCCAAGGTGCTGCGCGAGGATGGTAGCGAAGCGGACCCCGGTGAAATTGGCCGCCTGGCCATGCGCGGGCCAACCGGCTGTCGATACCTGTATGGCGAGCGGCAGGATGAATATGTGCAGGGGGGGTGGAACATCTCGGGGGATGCCTTTGTGCGCGATGCGGATGGCTATTTCCATTTTGCCGCCCGCAACGATGATATTATCTTGTCTTCGGGCTATAATATCGCGGGCCCCGAGGTTGAAGCGGCGCTGCTGTCTCATGAGGCGGTAGCAGAATGCGCGGTGATCGGAATACCCGATGAGGAACGCGGCGCGATTGTTCAGGCGCATGTGGTTCTGACAGAGGGGCAAACAGGGGATGCCGCGCAGATCAAAGCCCTGCAAGATCACGTGAAAGCGCAGATTGCACCCTTTAAGTACCCTCGGTCCGTGGTCTTCACCCAGGCGCTGCCCAAAACCGAAAGCGGCAAGATCCAGCGCTTCAGACTGAGGCCAGAGTCATGAGCCATTTTTCTGTTGCGCAGCCGGTTTTGTTCAAACACTGCGACCCGGCCGGGATCGTCTTTTACCCGCGCTATTTTGAAATGATCAATGACGCGATTGAACTGTTCTTCACCGATGGATTGCGCAGCCCCTGGCCCGAAATGCTTCAGACATATGGGGTGCCGACCGCGTCGATATCGGTCGAGTTCGCGGCGCCTTCACGCCACGGAGATCTGCTGGATCTACAGGTCAGTGTCACCCGGATCGGCACCAGCAGCCTTGGCCTGATGGTGCGTGCGCTTTGCGCCGATGAACTGCGGTTCACCTCACACTCAACGCTGGTGCAGACGACGATGCAGGGGCGCCCTGCGCCCTGGTCTGACAGGCTGCGCCCTTTGTTTTCCAACTTCATGAATGAGATACCCAATGACGCATAAGACAATTCAACCCGAAGGATGGGCACCGGCCAAAGGCTATGCCAATGGGATGCTGACCCCCAATGGGACGCTTTATGTTGGTGGGCAGATTGGCTGGACCGCTGATCAGGTGTTTGAGAGCCACGACTTTATCGGCCAGATGCGCCAGGCCTTGCAAAACATCGTTGCTGTTGTCGACGCCGCTGGTGGCAAGATCGAAGATATCACCCGTCTTACTTGGTATGTTGTTGATAAAAAGGAATACCTCTCAAAGCAGCGCGAGGTGGGGCAGGTTTACCGCGAGGTGCTGGGCCGCCATTTTCCGTCAATGACCATGGTGGTTGTGGCCGGTCTGGTCGAAGATGAGGCGCTGCTGGAAATCGAAGCCACCGCCGAAATTGCGGGCTAAGCAGCCCAGTTCCTCGCCCAGAGGTTGGTCTCTGGGCGAGGGGGTGATTTAACGAATACCTGCCTCGGACAACAGCGGCAGCACAGTGTCCCGGAAATATGGGAATTCGTCTACATAGTCGAAGAACGACAAGGTTGTGCCCGCAAAGCCCGCGTTATGCAGCGCAATGATACCATCTGCGACCTGACGCGGCGTGCCCACCAGCGGGAAGCCCCCATGCCCCATCGCAAACAGATTTTTGATCTGCGCCAGCAGGTCATGCGGAAAGCTTTGCGCATGGGCAAATTGCAGGTTCACCAGATTGTCGACGGCCTCCCAATCGGCCAGCTCTCCCATCAATTGATCGCGAAAGGCTGTGGCCTCTTCTTCGGTTTCGCGGCAGATCACATGGCTGAAGGTCAGCACGCCCACATCGCGGCCCTTTGAATTGGCCAAGGCTTTCAGTTCCTTGATTTCATCGACTGATCGCGCCAGATCAATCGCCGGAGTGAACAGGTAATCCGCGTTGTCGGTGGCGAAGGCGCGGCCAATTTCCGAACCGGCGGCGTTCAGGATTGGCGGGCGGCCATTGACGGGTTTGGGATCCCCCAGCACTGACTTGAGATGAAAATTGTCGCCCTCCCAGTCAAAGCGCTGGTCCGAGGTCCAGAGCTTTTCGATGATATCCAGCCATTCCTGCGCATAGCCATAGCGGGTTTCGTGATCATCGGGCAGGGTCAAACCCAGCGCCTCATACTCTGGCTTGTTCCAGCCTGCGACCACATTCAGGCCGACACGCCCCTGACCCACCTGATCCATGGTGGCAATCTGTTTGGCAACAACAACCGGATGGTTGGCCGTGGTGTGCAGCGTGGCAAAGACGGAAATGTTCCGGGTCGAGGCCAGCAATGCGGTCGCCCATGTCACGGTTTCCAGAACGCCGCTATGGAAATCGGTCTCTCCTCCGTAACCGATCCAACGCGCAATGGGCAGCATAAAGTCGATGCCCGCCTCATCCAGCATTTTCCCGAGTTTCAGGTTGTTTTCCCAGGAATTCACCCAACGATCCGGTGATTTCGTCACCGTCATCCCGGACGAGCAGTTGGATGAAAACGTGCCCAGTTTGAACCCGTCTTTCTGTTTCATAAGGTTCGTCATAGCTTCCTCCCTTTAGCTAGATATTTTAAGTATAAATTTTATTTAAAAACTCTATCCTAAAAGCGGCTTGCGTCAATAAAAGTTTTTTGAAACCCTCAACAGGGCGGAGGAGACGCCAATGACAGATGAGCCAAACCCCCAGTCGGACGGGTTGAACTTCCAATGGCACCTGGCCGGGGATGACGTCGAAGTTGCCAGCACCGAGCTGGAATTTGCCTTGATGCGCACCTTTGAAGGCTTTGGCCGATGGCAATCAGAATGTCTGGCCTCGGTCTGTGAGCTGGCGGCCTCGGGGCCGGAAAATGCGCTGCTGCATATCATCCGCATGAATGACCGCGCCAAGAGCATCAAGGAACTGGCGCATCTGACCAACCGTGAAGATATCCCGAATATTCAATATTCGCTACGCAAACTGCTGCGGTCCGGGCTGATCGAAAAGAAAGGTTCGGGGCGCACCGGCGTAACCTATGAGGCCACCGAAGAGGGGCGGCGCGTGACGGATGATTACAGCGATCTGCGCCGTAGATTGCTGATCGAAGAAATTCGCAAGCTGCCGGGCTTTCATGATCGCCTGCGCGAGGCAGTCAGCACGCTTAATGTCTTGTCGGGCCTCTACGAAGAGGTGACCCGCACCGCGGCGACCCATCGTCGCTAAAGGCGCGGCGCAGTTTCAGCCCCTGATCCAATGTGGTGCTTGGGGTTTCGCCAAAAGCTTTGCGGTAGACATCTGAAAACCGCCCCAGATGGGTAAAGCCCCAGCGCATGGCGATCTGGGTCACGCTGTCATTGTCATCTGCGCAAAGCAGATCGTTGCGTGCCGCCCCCAGTCGCTGGTCACGCCAGAACTGCAAGGGCGAGCAATTGCGGAACTGGCGAAAGATATCCTGCAGATTGCGCGGCGTGGCATTGGCGGCGCGGGCGATATCATCAAGACAGATCTGCTGGTGCAGATTGGCGGTGATGTATTCTTCGGCCAGTCGCAGTTTGCGTGGACTGATGTCGCTGGCCTGTTTGCCAATCAAGGGCGCATAGTTGTTTGGCACCGCCTCGATCAGGCCGGTCATCAGCGTGTTTTCCACCTGACGGCTCATCAGGCCCGCATCCCCAAGGATCAGCCGTTCTGCGTCGATTTCGGACAGGAGAAACTGAATCATCTGGCGCAGTGCAATGGCCTTGGGCGCGTTCAGGTTCATGGTGTTATCAAAGGTCAGCGGGGCAGGGGCCTTGGCCCCCAACAGCGTTGTGGCGTGATCTTGCAGTGCTTTGCGATCGACCTGAACCAGCACCTGGCGGGTCTGCGGCGTCCATAGCATGGTGGTGGGAAGATGGGGATTCAGCACCACCGCATGATTGGCATCAGACAGAAACTGAAACCCGCCGTTGCGAATTTCTGCCCCACCGCATAGCGGGATTTGCAACAAATAAAACCGATCCAGCCGCCCCGGTTCAATCCGCACCTTGGCACCATATTCAATATAGTTCAGCGACAGATTTTCCCCGCGCACGTGGTGGTGGCAGGCGTCAAAAGGCCCGCCGTCCATGCTGTCCAGGCGGTGGGGGCAAAAGATCCGCGCCACCGCTTCGCGGGTTTCATCCAGATCACCGCTGCGAAACAGGCGGTGTCTGGCCAAAGGTCTTGGATGTGCCATCGCAGCTCCTCCCTGCCGTGACGGGCCAGATCTGCGCAGGTTTCCACGTTTCCCGGATAGTCTGTGCGCAAACTGGATAGCGGTATCAGACAGGCTGCGCAGAGTCTTTTCAAGCTTAAAATAAAAATGGGAGGATCAAGATGCGTGGATTAAAAGGAAAGGTTGCTATCGTTCCCGGCGGTGCAACCAAGATTGGTGCGGCGATCGTCGATGCTTTTGTATCGCACGGGGTGAAGGTGATGGTCGCCGATATCAATGGCGAGGCCGGGCAGACTCTGATCCGCGATGGGGTTGCGTTCAGGGAAGCGGATCTGCGCGATGATGATCAGATCCAAGCGCTGGTTGCCGCCACCAAAGACCAGTTCGGTCGCGTTGATTTTCTGGTGAATGTCGCCTGTTCCTATCTGGACAACGGGGCAGAGTCGACCCGCGCTGAGTGGCTCGAAAGTCTTGATGTGAATATCGTTGGTTCGGTGATGCTGATGCAGGCCGCGCGTGATGAACTGGCCAGAAACAAAGGGGCCATTGTGAACTTTGGGTCGATTTCATCGCGGGTGGCGCAGACCGGGCGCTGGCTTTATCCTGTCTCCAAGGCGGCCATATTGCAGCTAACCCGCAATCAGGCGATGGATCTCGCGCCCGATGGTATCCGCGTCAACGCGGTGTCGCCCGGATGGACCTGGTCAAACATCATGGCTGAGCTGACCGGCGGCAATCGTATAAAAACGGATAGCGTCGCGGGTGAGTTTCATTTGCTCAAACGTGCCGGAGATCCCGAAGAGGTCGCCAATTCCGTGATGTTCCTGTGTTCGGAGGAGGCGGGCTTTATCACCGGCACGGATATTCGCGTGGACGGTGGCTATACCGCCATGGGCCCCGAACGCGCGGCCCCCGCTATTCCGCTGTTGATGGACTAAGGGGGGCAGAGGATGAAAGTTGCAGTCATTGTCGCAGGCTTTGCCGGTCTCGCCACAATCAAACACCTGCGCGAATTTGGCCATGATGTCACGGTTTACGAAAAAGTTGGTGATGTGGGGGGCGTCTGGTCTGGCTCTCGGACCTATCCGGGGATCACGACACAGAATGGCAAAGACACCTATCACATGTCAGACTTTCCAATGCCGGACAGCTATCCTGAATGGCCCAGTGGCCCACAGGTGCAGGCCTATCTGGAAAGCTATGCCACCCAAAAAGGCCTGATGCCGCATATCCGTCTGAACACCGAAGTCACAGCCACCCGGCAAGAACCGGATGGAAGATGGACCGTCAGCACCAAGGATGATGAGATCACATATGATTTCCTGGTGGTGGCCAATGGGATTTTCTCACGCCCTGCGATCCCGCAGTTCCCCGGCGCGGAAGCCTTTGAAGCCGCTGGTGGGCGCATCTGCCATTCCTCGCAATTTCTGAACCTTGAAGAGGCGCGGGGCAAAGATGTGGTGGTGATCGGCTATGGTAAATCATCCTGTGATGTGGCCGCTGCGGTGGGCGAGGTGACCAGCAGCACCACCGTTGTTGCAAGAGAAATTATCTGGAAATCCCCCCGCCGCTTTGCCGGTGTGCTGAATTACAAATACCTGCTGTTGACCCGCATGGGGGAAGGGCTGTTCAAATACATCCGGCCACGCGGGATTGAAAAATTTCTGCACGGCATCGGCAAACCCATCCGCAATGGCATGGTGGGATCTGTGCAGGCGCTAACCACCAAACAGCTGGGGTTAAAGAAACTGGGCCTTGTGCCTGAGGGTAAATTTGAACGCATTGCGCGTTCGACCGTGTCGCTGGCCACTGATGGCTTCTATGACATGGTGGCGCAGGGGCAGATCGCTGTGGAACGCGATACCCAGATCAAAGAGCTGCGGGTTGTGGGCGGCAAGAAGATCGCTGTGCTGGCCAATCGCGCTGAGATCCCGGCGGATATCATCATCTGCGGCACCGGCTGGCATCAAGAGGTGCCCTTTCTGGATGACAGCACCAAATCGCGGATCATGGACGCCAAAGGCAACTTCCGTCTGTATAACTGCGTCAAACCCATCGGTGTCGAAAATCTGTTGTTCAACGGGTATAACTCCAGCTTTTTCAGTGCCTTGTCTGCCGAAGTGGGCGCGCTTTGGATCGCGTCATATCTGGCGGGGGATATGCCTTTACCCTCTGAGGCTGAAATGGGGCGCAAAACCGATGACCGCCTTGCCTGGATGGAAGAACGGACCGAGGGCAAACATGCGCGCGGCACCAATATCATCCCGTTTTCGATGCATCAGATTGATGAGTTGCTAGAGGATCTGCGTCTGCCCATCCCCGCGATGCAGCGCTTTATGGAATGGCAGATGCCGGTCAAACCGTCGTCTTATGTGAAAGTGGCCCAGCGGCTGAAACAGCGGATCAACCAGACATGATCACCACGTCTCTGCCAGTTTCTGGCGGGGGCGTTTCAATAGGGTCAATTCACAATCCTTTACTGATCTGCGGTATAAGCGCTAGAAAGGAAACAATAAGCGCCGCGAGCGCGCGTAGATAAAGGCAAATGTGATGGCACAGCAGATCGGGCAGGGGCGTTCATGAGCGCGGCAGAACAGGAACAGCCCGAAATCACCCTGCCCGGATGGTTCAAAGACATCTATCCAGCAGGCCCGTTTGATGGGTTTTATCACAAACGCGGCCATCACGCGGTGGTGCATGTGGCGCGGTCACCCGATGTGCTGGTGGTGTCATTTGACAACCTCGCCGAAGCGGGCGGGCGGGATTATCACCGGGATGCCTGGGCGGCGAAATTCATTGGCGACAGCGGCTGGAGCCATCTGGGCATTTTCGCCTCTGGCCCCACCTGGTTTCGCGAAGACAAGCTGATTGCCTATCTCGAATTTCTGCGCGCCAGTGGCTTTTTTCGCCAGTTCAAAAAGGTGGTCATGTGCGGTACCTCGATGGGGGGTTTTGGGGCGCTGACCTTCAGTTCGCTTGTGCCGGGCTGTTCGGTCATCGCCTTTAGCCCGCAATCCACGCTAAGCAAAGAAAGCGCTGGCTGGGATCGGCGCTTTCCAAAGGGGCGGCGGCAGGATTGGACGCTTCCGTTTTCAGATGCCGCAGGGCAGATCCAATCCGCTGGGCAGATTTATCTGGTGTATGATCCCTTTGATGCGCTGGACAGGCGTCACGCCAAGCGGATGGAGGGGGCAAATGTCATGCATCTGCACGCCACCGGGTTTGGCCATAAATCGGCCTTTGTGCTGCGCCGCATGTCGCGCCTGAAAGAGGTCATGACTGTCGCCGTTGACGGCAGCCTGACCCCGCAAAGCTTTCGCCAGATGATCGAACCGCGCAAAGCGATTTATCTCTATAAAAAGAACATGATGCAGTATCTGGAAGCGCGCAATAAACCCCAGATGGCCGAGGCCTTTGCCAAGGCTTTCAAACGCAAACGCAGAGCGCTGCGCGGTGAGGCGCAGCCCCGGTCATAAGCGGGATCAGAACTTTTTCAGCCACTGCCGCGCCAGCGCATCCTGATGCACTTCATCAGGGCCATCAGCCAGACGGATGGTGCGCGCATAAGCAAAAAGCCGCGCCAGCTGATAATCTTGGCTCAGACCACCTGCGCCATGCACCTGAATGGCGCGATCAATCACTGTCTGCGCCATTTGTGGCACCACAATTTTCGCCATGGCGATCAGATCGCGCGCCTCTTTATTGCCTTCGCGATCCATCTTGTCTGCGGCGGCCATGGCCAACAGGCGGGCCTGTTCAATTTCACAGACCGACATGGCGATCTGTTGCCGCACGACCCCTTGATCCGAAATGGGTTTGCCAAACGCCACACGGGATTTTGCGCGGGTGATCATCATCTCAAGCGCGCGCTGGGCACTTCCGATCAGGCGCATACAGTGATGGATCCGCCCCGGCCCAAGCCGCCCCTGCGCGATCTCAAACCCGCGCCCTTCACCCAGCAGCATATTTGCGGCGGGCACGCGGACGTTTTCAAACAGCATTTCGGCATGGCCATGGGGCGCATCATCATCGCCAAACACCTGCAAGGGGCGTGTCAATGTCACGCCGGGGGTATCCATCGGCACCAATATCATCGACTGCTGGATGTGTTTGGGGGCGGATGGGTCATTTTTACCCATAAAAATCAGTATCTCGCAGCGTGGATCGGGCGCGCCGGTCGACCACCATTTATGCCCGTTCAAAACATAGTCATCGCCATCACGCACAATCGAAGCTTCGACATTTGTGGCATCTGACGAGGCCACTGCAGGCTCTGTCATACAAAAGGCCGAGCGCATTTCGCCGGCCAGCAGTGGGGTAAGCCATTGCTCTTTCTGCGCGTCGGTGCCGTATTTCATCAGCACTTCCATATTTCCGGTGTCCGGCGCGTTACAATTGAACACCTCTGGACCGATGATCGACCGCCCCATCATCTCGGCCAATGGGGCGTAATCAAGATTGTTTAACCCGGCCCCGTAATCAGGGTAGGGGCACCAGAGATTCCAAAGCCCTTCAGCTTTGGCTTTGGCTTTCAGTTCCTCTATGATGGGGGGGATTGTCCAGCGATCCCGGGCCCCTTCCACATAGCCAAAGTAGTCATTTTCTGCTGGAATAACATGGGTTTCCATGAAATCCGCGACGCGGTCTTTCAGATCCTGCGCCTTTGATGAAATCTGTAAACTCATCTTATCCCCCTCGTTTTAACAAAGGCTAAAAGCGCGGCGCGTCACCTTCAAGAAAAATGCGCGCAAGTGACGTGGCGGCGTCTTTGCTGTCGGATACTGCATGATCGCAGGGGCCGATCCGGGCCACACTGTGCAAAACGGGAGAAAACGCATGAGCGATGTGACGGTTCAGCGCCAGGGGCGCGTGTTGGAAATCACCCTGTCGCGGGGCAAAGTGAACGCCATTGATGCGGCCACCAGCCGGGCTTTGGGGGCAGCTTTTGAACAGTTGCAAATGGATGACGACCTGTCAGTGGGGATCATAACTGCCGGAGGGGAAAAGTTTTTTTCCGCTGGCTGGGATCTGAAAGCCGCAGCCGAGGGCGAAGCGCCAGATGAAAACATGGGCGTCGGTGGCTTTGCCGGGCTGACCGAATACTGGGGGCTGACCAAGCCCGTGATCGCGGCGGTTAACGGCATGGCGCTGGGGGGGGGATTCGAGCTGATCCTCTCTGCTGATATGGTTGTGGCCGCCGAGCACGCCACCTTTGGCCTGACCGAGGCCAAAATAGGCCTTGTCCCGGATAGTGGCGGCATGATCCGCCTGCCGCGCCGGGTGCCGCGCGCCATCGCAATGGAGATGATCATGACCGGCCGTCATGTGGATGCAGCCGAACTGGAACGCTGGGGTCTGGTCAATCAGGTGGTGCCCGCAGATCAGCTGATGCAGGCGGCTCGTGACCTGGCAGAGCGTGTCTGCCGCTGCGCTCCGCTGTCGCTTCAGGCGGCCAAGGAAATCTATGCCGCTACCGAAGATCTGAACGAACAGGAGGCCTTTGTCCGCATGCGCGCCGGTGACCTGAGAGCCTATGGTCAGATCTATGACAGCGAAGATGCCAAAGAGGGTATGAACGCCCTGTTCGAAAAACGTGATCCCATCTGGAAAGGGCGCTAAGATGCTGGAAACAGATACATTCCTGCACGATTGGACAGGTGACATTGCCGCGCCTTTGCGTCTGGTTGAAAACGTGGTGAAACCCGAATGGGTGGATGAATACGGCCATCTGAACATGGCGCATTACCTGACGATCTGCGATCAGGCGAACTGGGCGTTCTGGAACTGGCTGAACTATCCAGAACAAACCATCGAAGCCCGCAAAGGGGCCGAATATGTCATCGTCGAAAATCACGTGACCTATACCGGGGAACTGGCCGAAGGCGATGCATTCCACATCGAAACTCAGCTGATTGCAGTGGATGGCAAACGCTATATCCTGTTCCACAGGGTGGTGAATGCGGCGGGGGATGTCTGCGCCACAAATGAGGCCAAGATCCTGAGCTTTAGCCTTGAGGCACGTCGCGCCAGCGCCTGGGAAACCTGCACCGCCGAGCGTCTGGCCGAAATCCTCAAGGCGCATGAGATCATGCCGTATCCGACACAGGCGGGGCAGGGCATAGCCCTAAGCAAACGTTAAAATTTCGGGGGGTCGTGAGGAAAGTTAAGGCAACACCGCGATGGGCGCAACAGGCACATCCAATGCACAAAGCATGCACATTCCATGCGCATGCCAAACATATCTGCCCGCGCCCGCAACCTTTCCACTTTCGCAACCTTTGCGCCGGGGAGGTGCCCGAACAGCCATCTCTGCGGAGCCACCGTCGCGATACCGGCAAGAGCTATCGCGCTTCTCCTGTCAAGGATTTACCGCTTTGGCGGCGCCGGAGGCGTCCTTGATTGGGGAAGGGGGATGGCTCAGGTATCGTAAGCGACGGGGCACCAGTGATGGCGGGTTATCTCTGTTGTGAACCAGAGCAACCCCTTCCCAGCCCCCACCAAAAGCGCGATCCTCTCCCAATCCCTATTTTACGCAACGCAAAAGGCCGCCCCGTTAGGGGCGGCCTACCGCGACGGGCCGAAGGCCCGGCGCAATACCATTTACACACCTTTGCCTTATGCGGCGTCTGAGGCCTGTGTTCCGAAACGGCCATAGAAGCTCTGGCTCTTTTCTGCCATTTCCCGCAGCAGGGGCGGGCAAGCGAAGCGGTCGCCGTGGGCTTGGGTCAGTTGATCGCAGCGTTCTGCTGCATAGGGTGAGCCGATCATATCCAGCCAGCTGAGCGGGCCGCCGGACCAGGGGGCAAAGCCCCAACCCAGAATGGCGCCGACGTCGCCTTCGCGGATATCCATCAAGACACCTTCTTCCAGTGCGCGCACCGCTTCCAATGATTGCGCAAAGAGCAGGCGGTGCTGGACCTCGATCAGATCCGGCTGTTCCTCGGCCTGTGGGTATTGCGCCGCCACAGCGGACGACAGCCCCTGACGTTTGCCTTTTTCATCGTAGTCATAGAAACCGGCTTTGGCTTTGCGGCCCAGACGGCCTTGGCCTTCCATCCAGAAGATGATCTCATCGACGGCTGCGTCAGGATAGGCGTCACCCATGGCGGCCTTGGTGGCGCGGGCGATTTTCGCACCCAGGTCAATGGAGGTTTCATCCACCAATTGCAGCGGGCCAAGCGGCATGCCGACCATTTTGGCGGCATTCTCGATCAGCGCCGGGGCCACGCCTTCGAGAACCATGCGCATCCCTTCGTTGATATAGGGGATGATGCAGCGGTTGGCGTAGAAGAAACGCGCGTCATTGACGACGATAGGTGTTTTCTTGATCCGGCGCACATAGTCCAGCGCCTTGGCCACGGCGCGATCACCGGTTTCTTTGCCTTTGATGATTTCGACCAGCATCATTTTCTCAACCGGAGAGAAGAAGTGGATGCCGATGAAGTTTTCCTTGTTTTTCGACGCCTGTGCCAGATCGGTGATTGGCAGGGTCGAGGTGTTGGTGGCAAAGATACAGTCGTCACTGGTGACGGCATCCACCTGTGCGGTGACTTCGGCCTTGATTTTCGGGTCTTCAAAGACGGCTTCGATGATCAGATCGCAGTCAGACAGGGCGGCGTAATCTGTGGTCGCAGTGATGCGCGCCAGCAGGGCGTCGGCCTTGTCCTGGGTGATCTTTTTGCGCGAAACGCCTTTGGCAGTATAGGCTTCGGAATAGGCTTTGCCTTTGTCGGCGGCGGCCTGATCGCGATCCAGCAGGACAACCTGCATGCCCGCCTGCGCCGAGACCAGCGCGATGCCTGCGCCCATCATGCCTGCGCCCAGAACGCCCACTTTTTTCACCGATTGATCGGCCACATCCGCCGGGCGCACAGCGCCTTTTTCCAGCGCTTCTTTGTTGATGAAGAGCGAGCGGATCATATTGCCGGATGACGGGTTCATCAGCACCGAGGTGAACCAGCGGGCTTCGATTTTCAGGGCGGTGTCAAAGGGCACCTGCGCGCCCTCGTAGACCGCGCTGAGCAGGGCCTTGGCGGCGGGGTATACGCCTTTGGTTTTGCCGTTGACCATGGCTGACGCGCCCACGAAGGTCATGAAACCAGCGGGGTGATAGGGTTCGCCGCCGGGCATTTTATAGCCTTTGGCATCCCAGGGTTTGACGATATCTGCGTCTTTGGCGTTCAGAACCCAGTCGCGCGCGGCGGCCATCGGGTCATCTGAGACCTCGTCGATGATGCCGGCCATCTTGGCTTTTTTCGGGTCAGACAGCTTGCCTTCCAGCAGGAAGGGTGAGGCAGCCATGGCCCCCATTTTGCGCACAAGGCGGGTGGTGCCGCCTGCGCCGGGGAAGATGCCAACCATGATTTCCGGCAGGCCGATCTTGGCCTTTGGGTTGTCGGCGGCAAAGATGCGGTGGCAGGACAGCGGCAGTTCCAGACCGATGCCAAGCGCGGTGCCGGGCAAAACGGCGGCGATGGGTTTGCCGCCTTTGTTGGTCTTGGCGTCCATGCCAGCCCGTTCGATTTTGCGCAGCACCTGATGCATCTGCATGACACCGTCGAACAGGCCTTTTTCCGGCTGATCTCCGGCCATTTCCTTCATCTTGGCGATGACGTTCAGATCCATACCGCCTGCAAAGCTGCCCTCTTTGCCAGAGGTGATGATGATGCCTTTCACGGTTTCATCCGCGAGGGCGTCATCCACAAGCTGGTTCAGCGTGGCCAGCCCGTCAAGGCTGAGTACATTCATGGATTTGCCGGGCACATCCCAGCTGATGGTGGCGACGCCCTCGGCGTCTTTTTGCATGGTGAAGTCTGTCATTTTCAGTCTCCGTTTTCCCTGAGGCACCAAAGGTGCTTTGTGTCTGTCGGGCCATCGCCCGGTGGGCCAGTGTCTGGCCTGTTCATGTCAGATCCGCGCGGTTGGACTATCGCGCAGGCTTGTGTTGTAGGGCATCATGTAAGAGGTCAGTCGCCAGTGCAGATCTTCGGATTGCTCCAGTGTCAGCGTGCTGTCATAGGCTGGCATG
>JAOARQ010000063.1 GCA_025210455.1 Pelagimonas sp. | reverse complement strand
TGGATCCGCTGGGACCGGGGGCCGCAGTTGCCTGATCAGGCGGTGTTGATTGATCTGGCCAACCGGCGCTTTTTCTTCTTCTGGATCGAAATCTGGCCGCATGAGTTCTATTTCATTGCCGGGCTGCTGATCATGGCCGGGCTGGGCCTGTTTCTGTTCACCTCGGCGGCGGGGCGGGTCTGGTGTGGCTATGCCTGCCCGCAGACCGTCTGGACCGATCTCTACATTCTGGTTGAGCGCTGGATCGAAGGTGACCGCAATGCGCGGCTGCGGCTGCATCGTCAGAAAAAGCTGGATTTCCGCAAAGTGCGTCTGCGGCTGACCAAATGGGTCAGCTGGTTTCTGATCGGTCTGGCCACCGGCGGGGCCTGGGTGTTTTACTTTGCCGATGCGCCGACGCTGCTGGTGGATCTGGTGACCGGTCAGGCCCATCCCGTGGCCTATACCACCATGCTGATCCTGACGGCGACCACCTTTTTCTTTGGCGGCTTTGCCCGAGAACAGATCTGCATCTATGCCTGCCCCTGGCCACGGATTCAGGCGGCGATGATGGATGAAGACACCCTGACCGTCGGCTATCGCGACTGGCGCGGCGAACCGCGCGGCAAGGGCAAAAAGCGCGAAAACCTGGGCGACTGCATTGATTGCAATGCCTGTGTGAACGTCTGCCCGGTGGGGATCGACATCCGCGATGGGCAGCAGATGGAATGTATCACCTGCGCGCTGTGCATTGATGCCTGTGATGACATGATGGCCAAAGTGGGCAAGCCGCGCGGGCTGATTGACTATCTCGCCTTTTCCGATGAGCCGCGCGAACGCGCAGGCAATCCGCCGCGCCCGGTCTGGAAGCACGTCTTCCGCCCGCGCACGGTGATGTACACCAGCCTGTGGTCGCTGGTGGGGATCGGCCTTGTGGTGGCGCTGTTCATCCGCCCCGAGATCGAAATGACCGTCGCCCCCGTGCGCAATCCGACCTTTGTGACCATGTCGGATGGCTCGATCCGCAACACCTATGATGTGCGGCTGCTGAACAAACACGGCGAAGACCGCCCGTTCCGCATCACGCTGAAAGGGCCTCAGGATCTGCGGGTTCAGCTTGAAGGCACCCCCTATGAAACGGTAACAGTGCCGGCAAACCAGACCTATCTGCAAAAGGTCTATGTGATCGCCCCCCGTCACTCGGCCCCCGCCGCCGCGGAACGCACCCCCTTCCGCTTCTGGGTCGAAGACCTGACAACAGGCGCCCGCGCCCACAACGACACCATCTTCAATGGAAGGGACAACTAAAATGACTGAGGTCGCCAAGTCCAAAGGGTTCTTCTATTTCTTTTTGCTGCTTCTGGTTGGCTTGGCGGCCAATGCGCTTGGCCTGTTTGGTGGGTTTCGCATCGGGCAGGGGATGAACGGACTACTTGCTGCGCTGGGGGTGTCGTTTGAACGCCCAGGAACTAGCATGCTGCTGCCCTTCTTTCTGGCGGTGGTCTGTTGGGCTGGGGCGGCTGGTGGCGTGATCTGGTACTCGGTCACGCGGCAAGGGCGCTTTATGGGCGGGCATGCGGTGGTGTCATTTCTGCTGATCTTCACCTCAATTGTTGCCGCCAATATGACGCTGGCGACCAAAGCCGTCAGCACCTTCCCGGGGCTGGAGGTGAAAAACTCTTATATCGCCAGCCAGACCTTTGATGATCGTCGCCAAACCCAAGAGGCGCTGGGATGGACTGTGGAAGCCAAACACACAGGCGGTCTGCTGATCCTCGCGATCACCGATACCGATGGCCGTCCGGTGCAGGCGGGAAAACTGGATGCGGTGCTGGGGCGTCCAACCCATGTTCAGGATGATCGCACCCCTGAATTCCAGTTTGACGGCACCGCCTATGTGGCCCGCGAAACCCTTGCGCCGGGCAACTGGAATATCCGCATGAAGGCCAATGCCCTGGATGGCACCCCCTTCGAGCAACGTGTGGTCTTTTACGTCAAAGGATAAGTCATGACAGCAGCTATGCGCCCCCAGGCCGCCGCGTGCCCCGCATGTGTTGCCGCCCCGGATGCCAATACGATCCAGCAGGATATGGCCCCGAGCGAGGCGCATATCATGCTGTCTTTGCCCACCATCCATTGCGCGGCCTGCATGAACACCGTTGAACGCGCTTTGATGGCGCATCCACAGGTGCGCAAGGCGCGGGTGAACCTGACCATGAAACGCGTCAGCATCGAAGCAGATCCCGATGTTGTGGCCGAAGATCTGGTGCCCGTGGTGGAAGGCGCAGGCTATGAGGCGCATGAGCTGGACACCACCGCCCTATCCGCGACGCAGACAGATAAAGCAGGCCGCGATCTGCTGATGCGGCTGGCGGTCGCTGGTTTCGCGGCGATGAACGTCATGCTTTTGTCGATTGCCGTCTGGTCCGGCGCCGAAGGACCAACGCGCGATCTGTTCCACTGGGTGTCAGCCTTTATTGTTCTGCCTGCCGTGGCCTTTTCTGGGCAGCCTTTTTATCGCAATGCCTGGCAGGCGCTGAAGGTTGGTCAACTGAACATGGATGTGCCGATCACTCTGGCGATTGCTTTGGCGTTGATCACCTCGCTTTGGGAAACCACACTGTCCGGTGAACACGCCTATTTTGATGCGGCGATTGCGCTGACCTTCTTTTTGCTGACCGGGCGTTATCTGGATCACCGTACGCGCTCTGTGGCCCGCTCTGCTGCCGAAGAACTGGCCGCGCTTGAGGTGCCGCGCGCCTTTCGCCTGACGGATGAAGGCGAAGAGCAGGTCAACGTCGCAGATCTGGCGATTAGCGATCTGATCCGTGTGCGTCCGGGCGGACGTATGCCTGTGGATGGTGAAATCACCAAAGGAACCTCGGAGTTGGATCGCTCGCTGCTGACCGGGGAAACCCTGCCGGTGTTTGCCGAGCCGGGAACCGCCGTCTCAGCGGGAGAGGTGAACCTGACCGGCCCGCTGACAGTGCGTGCCACTGCCGTGGGGCGCGATACCTCTTTGCACCGTATGGCGGATCTGGTGGCGGTCGCTGAATCCGGGCGGTCGCGTTATACGTCGCTGGCGGATCGCGCCGCCAAGCTCTACGCGCCTGGGGTGCATATTCTGTCGGCTTTGGCCTTTGTGGGCTGGTATCTGTATTCCGGTGATCTCCGCGTGGCGCTGAATATTGCGGCGGCGGTTCTGATCATCACCTGCCCCTGCGCCCTGGGGCTGGCAGTGCCTGCCGTGACCACAGCGGCCTCTGGGCGGTTGTTCAAAAAGGGCCTGCTGATCAAGGATTCCACTGCGCTGGAACGACTGGCACAGGTTGACACCGTGGTCTTTGACAAAACCGGAACACTGACCGCAGGCACCCCCGAGCTGACGAACCTTGGGGATTTCACCCGCACCGATCTTGAAATTGCTCTGGCCCTTGCCGAAGGCTCGTCCCATCCGCTGTCGATCTCGCTGAGTGACGCGGCGCGTAGTGCTGGTATTCACCCGGCTGCGGTGACAGACCAGACAGAGGTGCCAGGCCATGGCACGCAAGGTCTTTGGAAAGGTCAGCGCGTGCAGCTTGGGCGCTCCAGCTGGGTGAATGGTGGCCAGACCGAAATGACCGCCGCATGGCTGCGTGTCGGCGAAGGAGAGCCGCAGGCCTTTACCTTTACCGATCGTCTGCGTGAAGGTGCACAAGAGGCAGTGAAGGCCCTACAGGATAAAGGTCTGCGGGTGATCCTGATGTCTGGTGATACCACCGCTGCGGTTGAGACACTGGCCAACCGGCTGGGTATTCAGCAATGGCTGGCCGAAGCCCTGCCGCAAGACAAAGCCGCCCGTATCGACGCCCTGTCAAAAGAAGGTGCGCATGTGTTGATGGTGGGGGATGGGCTGAATGACACCGCGGCACTGACGGCAGCCCATGCTTCGATCTCTCCGGCCTCGGCGCTGGATGCGGCGCGGGTGGCCTCTGATATCGTGCTGCTGGGCTCAACCCTGGCCCCGATCCCTGATGCGGTGCAAACCGCAACCAAAGCCACCAAACGCATTCGCGAGAATTTTACCATTGCGACATGGTACAATATCATTGCCGTGCCCCTGGCGATTGCCGGGCTTTGTTCGCCCCTGATCGCGGCCTTGGCCATGTCGTCCAGTTCGATTACTGTGTCTCTCAACGCATTACGACTGAGGTAAGCCCGTGAATGTCCTGACCTATCTGATCCCGATTTCCCTTGTGCTGGGCGCGGCAGGGCTTGGTTTCTTTGTCTTTACCATTCGCTCCAATCAATATGACGATCCGGAAGGGGATGCGCAGCGGATCCTGTCGGGCGAATATGACGACAAACCGAAATCCTGATCCTCAGGATCTCGCTTTCCCAGATGCGCTGGCCTCGCGATGAGGCCCAAAGGGCCGACAGAGCGTTCGGCCCTTTTGCCTGCGGTGCGCGCTGCTCCCTTTGAGAAATAAAAGATGCATCTGGATTTCTTGATGCAAATCAAGGCCTGGGCGGGCGGAACATGGCAAGTTCTGAATATACGCTGGGGCCCTCCCCCTAGCTCGAAACACCCCTTCTTCCGACGGGGTCTCAGCGCCGGTGTCTTGTCCTGTTCGCGCGTTTCCTAAGACGCCGGCGCCTTTCCACTTCGAAACTGACTTATGTTTGCTCTTATGCAGATCAGATATTGGTGCCCATCTGAATGGCTTGCGGGGCCATTTTCTAAGGTGATTCAGGCACCAAAAGTACAGCTTGACCTAGGGCGGTTTCGCATCAGGATTTCTGCCTGACGTCACCTTCGTTGCGACGCCCAAAGTAGATTTTTTGCACTAATTTGTGTCAGCTCTCAGAAGGAAAAAGGGGAGTTTACCGATTTTTAACGCCCAAAAAGGCTACGTGATCTTACCTAAACGTATAGGTTGAAAAAAATAGTAAGCAAATTCAGGATCTTAATCCTCTTTGACGTTTCATTGATACCGAAAATGCCAAAAAGTCAGCGCCTGATGCGGGTTTTTCTGCCTGAGTCTGCGGTTTCTTACCAGCAGGTAAAAATCGTTGATTTTGGAAAAGAGCCCCGAATAATAGCGCGTGTTTAAGTGTGTGTCATTCAAGCTTCCAGTCGAGGGCAGATTTCCTGCTTTGGAAGAAAAATCAATAACTGGCCATTTTGGTCTTACGATTGGACTTTGCTTCGGACGCGGGGCAGGGCGAAAGAGGGGATAAATGAAATTTCGGTGGGCTGGGCGTCGTGGCGCTCTTTTGTTGGGAACATCGAACACAGCATTGATGCAGGGCGGCGAACTGGGGGGCATATTAGGCCGTCGACCGTTGGGTCGATCCCTTAAACCGGTTGCACCGTCTGCGTCCTCCAAAGCTCTCAAACGCAAGACGGCCAAGAAAAAAGAGCTGGCAAAGCCGCGCAAGGCACAGATGGAGGCGCTGGAACAGCGCGTCCTGTTGAATGCCGACCTGACCGGCGATGCCGCTGCCCTGACAACGGGCATGGCCCAGTTGGAAACCTGGGCCCAGACGCTGGAGACGTCCAGCGCGCTTTCTCAGACAATCCCCGTCATCAATCGCAGCCTTGGCCAGATGCTCGATTTCGACACCGACGGGTGGGTCGATACCATCACTGACAGCATTTCCGATTACCTCTCAACGGATGCGACCCCGACCAGTGATGAACTTCTCGCGGAGCTGACAACCGCGCTGGCTGGATCCGGCCTGACGCTAGGTGCCGTCTATGACGAAGCCGAAGCGCAGTTCCAGATGACGCTGGGCAAAAGCGGTAGCGAAGTGATTTCGGTTGGCCAGATTTCTGAGCTTGACCTGAGCGCCGACCACAATGTGACCATGGATTACGCGCTGAACTTTGAGTTCAGCTTTGGGATTGATGGCACCGGGTTCTATGTGGATCCCGGCGATCTGACCGCCACGGCTCAGCTGAGCGGCGGGGCGGATGTCACAGCGCAGGCCTCGCTGGCTTCGGGCTTTTTTGACGCATCAGGCGCTGCAGATCTGGATCTGGACATCCAGCAAAGCGTCACCATCTCGCAGACCACAGACGAACGCCTTTATGCCGCGCAGCTGACCTCGGGCACGCTGGATGGTCTGGATGTGTCACAAAACGGCACTCTGACCGCGTCGGGCACTTTGGATCTGACGGTGGTTGGGGCGGGGGCCTCGTTTACGCCTGATGTCAGCGCCACATGGGCCTCGGATTTCAGCGATGTGACGCTGGGTGGCGATCTGGATTTCCTCACCGGTGTGGGGGATCTGCAGAATATGGATGCCTCGCAGATCATTGATGCGGCGGCGGATTTCATTGCGGGGCTGAATGTCTCTGACAATCTGGGCGATCTGCCGTTTTTCGGGGATCATCTGGCACAGGGCGCGGATATCGCCAACAGCCTGAAAGACATGCTGACCGGCGTTGATACGCTGGGCACGCTGACGGATATCATGAACGAACTGGCCGGGAAGGCCGGCGTTGATAACGTCACTTTCCGCAATGCGGATGTGACGGGTGATGGTCAGGACGAAGCGATCATCGACATCGACTATGGTCTGACCAAGACCCGCGATATTGATCTTGATTGGGCGCTGGATGCCGGGTTTGCGCTGGATCTGGACATGCCAGCGGTTACCGCCAATCTGGATGTTTCGGGTCGCGTGTCTTTCGGGTTTGACATCAGTGGCCCGTCTATCACTGCGTTCCTTGTGGCTGATCCCGCAGCACCAGTGTTGCAGGTAACAACAAGCCTGACGAATTTTGATGCCACGGCCTCGGTTGGCGACTTCCTGACAGTGAATATCACGGGCGGCACGGCGCAGGCGGATGCGCGTCTGCTGCTTGAGCGCACGGATGGGTCCCTGGTTCTGACCCTGGCCGAGCTGGAAGGCGCTGTGCTGGATCCTGGCGCTTATTCCAAGGTTGGTGGCTCGCTGTCGGTCGCTCTGCCGATCACAGCCAATTTCCTTGGCCTGACCGAAGTGCGCGTTCTGACCGCCAGCTGGAGCGATATTCTTGATCCCAACACACTGATTTCAAACGTTTCTGATTTCGTTGATATCGACCGTTGGCGCGATATGAGCCAGCAAGATGTGCTGAACATGGTTTCAGCTTTGCCCGATATGCTACGCAAACTGGTTGATGAAAGTGACATCGACGATCTGCCGGTTGTGGGTGACACAATCAAAAATCTTCTGGCCTTCGCTGATGAAGTCGAAGCCATCCTGACCCAGCTTCAGGCGCTGACAGATCCGGATGTGCTGGAAAGCGAACTTGAACGTTTCTTTGATGATGTGAACATTCAGGCCACCAGCACAGCGCTGGAAATTGACCTGAGCTATGAGCGCAGCTTTGACGAAGCTGTCGATATTGATCTGGAACAGGATCTGGGCGCAATTGGCCAGCTGTCCTTTGGCGGGCAGGCGCAGGCGCAAGGCGCGGCGACTGCGCAGCTTCAGCTGGGGATGCTGTTGGATCCGACGCTGGCAATGGAAGATCGCGTCTACATTTCCGCTGGGGCCGACAGCGCGCTAGACCTTGGATTCCGCCTGCTGACCAATACGCCGTTTGTGGCTGCGGCTGAACTGGCTGGCCTGCGTCTTGAGGCGCGCAATACCCGCGCGCTGATTGGGCGCCGCAACCCGGATGGCAGCGTGGATACTACGCAGGATGCCACCTTCCATGTGGAACTGCGTGATCCGGCGACCGTGGCCAATGATGGCCGCATCACCCTGCGTGAACTGCTGGGGCAGGGCACCTTTATGCAGTCGCCTGTTTATAATGGTGCAATTGACGTCAGTACGGAACTGGCCATCGGCTCTGATGGGGATGCCGCCGTGGTTCCGGTTGCTGTCAATTGGAACATGGGCAATCTGAACCGTGCCCCTCAGCTGACGTATGATCTGAACGATCTGCAGAACCTTCTGCCCAGCAGCGCGTCAGACCTGCTGAACAGCGGTACACTGGACGCGGCGGCGCGGGCGGCGCTGGATACCCTGCGCCCCTGGATGCAGAATTTTGCCCGCGCAGCGCAGCAGTCTTCGCTGATGAACACGGAACTGCCCTTTGTGGATACCACATTGGGTGAGGTTCTGGATCTTGAGGTTGTCCTGTCCGAAGCCATGGGCGCGCTGCTGGACGTGGTGAATGATCCTGCCGGGGCGGCTGAAAACGCGGCCACCCGCGCCGCAGATGCGCTTGAGGCGCTGGCTGCGCGCGGCTGGAACATCGTCGTAGACCGGGCCGAGATGATGTCTGGCATGATTGACGGGGCTGCGCAGTCGGCGCTGGATCTGCTTGGCCTGCCCAGCGGGCACGATGTGTTTGTTCTTAAACTGGGATTTGAGATCACAGACACCACCGACCCTTATAATATTTCGCTGGATGCGGCGGGCAACAGCATCGGCTTTGGCCTGGATGCGCAGATGATCGGCACGGTGTCGACCAGTGCCACCGTCACATTGGGGATCCAGCTGGACCCCGACAAAGACGTCGAGGAACAGGTCTTCCTGCGTCTGGATGATTTCGACGCCGGGTTTGAAGGCAATCTGAACACGCAGGCTGACACCAGCCTGCGTCTGGGTGTGCTGGATCTTGAACTTGATGGCAATGCCGCCTCGACCCTGCGTCTTGGCGCTTCTGTCAGCGGCGGTGTCAACGCGGGCCATGGGACACCTCCTCCGGCCCTGACGCTGGGTGAATTGCGCGGGCGGTCCATCGGCAGCCTGCTGAACCTGCAACCGGTTGAGGCGGATATCACCGGGGCTATGGTGGTGGAAGCCAATCTGCTGAGCACTCAGGGCACCGGTGTGATTTCTGTCAGCGGTGATCCCTTCAGCGGCGAAGATCCAACCTTTGTCATGACCGGTAGCCTAGAACAAGAGGCCTCGAACTTCTCAGGGTTGACGCCGCAGACCGTATTGCAGGGCCTGAAACAGGTGGCTGACTGGCTGGCTAACCTGACCGGCGCGGACTTTATGGATGCCAAGATCCCCCTGACCGATGCCAAAGTGGGTGAGGTTCTGGATTGGGGTGTCGCCTTTGCCGAGCGCGTCAATCAGGTGCTGGAAGATGCCAATAACTTCCCGGATTTCGACAGCATCGAAGAGCTGATCGAAAAGCTGCTGGGGCTGGATGGTGATCCCGCCAATCAGGTTGTGGCCCTGACACGAACCTATGATCCCAATACTGATCGTCTGGATTTTGTGCTCAGCTTCAACCACGTGTTTGCGGATGTGCAGACCGGCTTTGATGTCAGCCAGAACCTTGGTGGATCTCTGGCGAATGTCAGCAGCGAAAGCGAGTTGACGATTTCCGCCACGGGCAACGCGCAGATTTCCTTTGGGTTTGACCTGACACTGGTCGAAACCATCATGACCGCAAAACGTCAGGCCCCGTCGAACGGTCGTTTGCCTGCCGGTGAGAATGCTGAATTCGCGCTGATTTTCGGCAATGGCAACCGTATTGACGTTGAACTGGATGCCTCTGTCACAGCGGATAACACCAATCGGACCCATCTGGCCAATGACTTGCAGGTTGCGATTTCCCGCGCGCTGCGGGCGGGCGCCCTGCAGCTGGATGGCACACGCAGCGCACCGATGTCTGCGGATGCGATTGATGTGCGTGTGAGCAGTGGAAACCTTCAGATTGTTCTTGTGGATCAGACCCTTGGCGGTTCCTTGACCTTCTCGTCTGCCATGGGGGATCCGGCTGCGCAGACCCTTGGCTTTGGCGCGATACAGGCGGAATCCGTCTTGAATCTTGAGGGGCAGAATTCTGTTCCGATCACCGGGGTGCTCAGCTCGGATGCGGTTTTGGCCATTTCGGTAAATGGCCGCCCATCAGAAACGGTGACCATCGCTGCCGCGGATACCGATGACAACGCCAATGAACGCCCATCTGTTGCCCGTGGTAATCTGACGGCGGATATCAACGCAGCGCTGCATGATCTGAACCTGAACCTGCAGGCGGCCGGGCTGAATGCGATTTATGCGACGGTTGGCTCGGATGGGCTTGTGACCTTCCGTGTGACCGGAGCAAACCCGACAATCATCATTGAACCGCAGGGGGCTGACTTGACCGGCGCCCAGCAGCTTGGCTTTGGCACCCGTGCTGAGGCAGGACCGCCGCGCGCGCTGCAAGGGGCCAGCTCGGACCTGCTGAATGGGTTGTACATTGATGACCTTGTGGCCACCGGCACGCTGGATGTGGATGGCAGTATCGAAGCCGAAGCCAATATGGGCTTTATCCGTGTCGGTCTGGAACCGGGAACAGCGGCGTTTGATGGCACGATCAGTCTCGATCTGACCGATGGCATTCATTACCTAAAAGATCTGACGGTTGATCCCAGCCTGATTGGCGATCTCTTCGATGGCGATGGGTTCAGCGCCAGTGTCAGCGGGTCGGTGAATGCCGGTATCGTGTTGGAGCAGACAGTAACAGATGCGCTTCCGACACTGACGAACCCCACCTTCAGTCTTGATCTGCAGGATCTGTTTGATCCCGACACTTGGGATCTGGATGTGGATGGGCTTGATTTCCTTGATGAACTCAAACAACTGACGCCAGAACAGGTCGCGCAGGCGCTGATTGATGTGGCTCAGCTGCTGACCCAATGGTTCCGCGATACGGAACTGGCGCAGGATATCCCGGTGATCGGTGACGCGATTGAGGATTTCATCAACCTTGCCGACAAGATCCTGGAACTGGGTGAATCCTTCCTCGATAATCCGGCGACGGCCTTCGAACAGATCGCTTCGACACTGCAAAGCAAGCTGGAAGAGATCTTTGGTCAGGTCGCCGCGCCGACTGTTGGTCTGGTCTATAACCCTGCCAATGGCGAACTGGTTTTTGACATTGACGTTGCCTCCTCGGTGGCGCTGAGCGAACAGTTTGATCTGGATCTGTCGTCGCTGGGGATTTCTGCGATCGGCGGGCTAAGCGGTGTCAGCCAGTTCATTACCGTCGGTGCCGGTGGCAACCTGATAGGCGATCTGGCTGCCATCCTCGATCTGGAGCTGATCCTTGATCTGGACGAAATCATTGCGGGTCAGGCCGGTGTCTATATCGGCGATGACACCGATCTGCGGGTCGAAATTCTGGCAGGTGCGCAAGACCTTGAGGCAGAGTTCTCGGTCGGGCCGCTGGGGCTGGTGTCGGATGCAGGCTACGCGGTGGTTGCAAATACGACCTATGATTCAGGCCGCACCGATGAAGAGAACACCGGCTTCCTTGCCTATGGTTTTTCAGACAGTCAGTCGCGTTACAGCCTTGCTGATCTGATCGGGGGCAGTGTCAGCCTGACGGATTCTTTGGAATTCACCCATGATCTGGGGATCTTCGTGAATCTGCCACTGGCGATCAAGCTGGGGGGCATCACCGAAGACCTATCCACCGGGCTGGAATTCGAAGTGCGCGATCTTGGCGGGCTATTGGCCAAGCTCGCTTCGGGCAACACCAGCTTCACCCACAGCTCTGATCTGAACCAAAGCGGGCATGATTTCTATTTCAGTGTTCCGGATCTGGCGGCTGAGGTCGCGGATCTGAACCTCTTTGGGTCATTTGCCGCCATTGGCGCGGGCGTTGATCTGATCCTTGGCACCATCGAAGATGTGATGCGTGGCGAACTCTTTGGGATCGAATTGCCCTTTGTGGGCGACCAACTGGGCGATGCCGCTGATTTCGTTGGTGATTTCCGGGCGCGTGTGGCGCAGGTGGTCAGCGATTACAGCGAAAACGGGCTGCAGGCGATTTATGACAGCCTGCTGTCGCTGTTCCAGGCGCAGCTGCATGATCCAAACCTGTCTGACCAGGTTGGCACGCTGATGTCTGGCGTGGTCTTTGCCTATAAGACCGCAGATAGCGGATCGACGGCCATCGAATGGCGTCCGGGCGATGATTTTGATCTCGATTTACTAGATCTGAATGAACTTGAGATCCGCTTTACCCTTGCGGGCAATGAAAACCTTGCCGATCAGAACATTGACTTTGACATTGGTCTGCCGGGGCTTGGCTTTGAAGTTGTCGATGGGTCCAAGGTTGCGGTGGATCTGAACTGGTCGATTGACCTTGGCTTTGGTCTGAACCGCCAGGGGTTCTATGTCCTCGACAATGTCAGCAACGCCGACCCCGAAGTTGAAGTGGGTCTGGCTGCCTATCTGAACGATGATTTCATCGCGCTGGGCCAGCTTGCCTTTATCGAACTGGCGCTGGCCCCCAGCGCGGCTTCGATGGATGCAGATTGGGATGGCGCACCTGCTGATGCCACCAACAACGGTGTCTTTGGTGATCTTTGGCTGGATATCAACGCAGGCAGCTCGGGTCAGATTACGCTGGCCAACCTTGGATCTGTCTCCCTGACCACCGGCATGAGCCTCGAAGCCAATCTGGATCTGGACGCGCGTCTGGGCTTTGGTTTCAGCGAAATGATCGCGCAGACAGGATCGCTGCCAGAAGGCACCTCGCTGGGCGATTTCCTTAGTGGGGGTAATCTGCCAACGCTCAAGGCCAATCTCTTTGGTCATTGGGGTGTTGGCACGCTTGAAAACAGCATTGATTTCGAATTCGAACTGAGAGACATCTCGCTTGATTTCGGGGCTTTTGTCCGCGAATTCCTCTCGCCGATCTTTGATCCGATCTATCAGGCCATCGAACCGCTGCTTCCGCTTTTGGAAGTGCTGTCAAAACCGCTGCCTGTCTTCTCGGAAATGATGGGTGGGCCGACCTCTATTCTGGATCTTGCGCGTATTTTCGGAGGCTCTGAGTTTGCCAGTGTGGCCAAATTCGTTCAGGCGGCGACCGATGTGGCGAAATTTGTCAGCACCATCGCCAGAATTGGCTCGGCGGGTGAAATTGTCTTCGGCACCTATTCCTTCGCCGAAGGCGGCCTGCGCAGCGGGTCTGGTCTTGCGGCACCGGAAGATCCCAGCAGCCTGATCACCGGGCAGACCTGGAATGCCAATGGGACCAGCATTGAAAGCCAGATCAGTTCGCTGTTCGGATCTGCTGGGGCGGATTTTGTCAGCGCACGCAATGCGTTCAACAAGGAACCGGGCTTTAAGATCGACATTCTGGAAGATCCGGCCAGCCTGCTTGGGCTGATCTTTGGATCGCCGGTTTCGCTGTTCAGCTATACCATGCCAAAGCTGGGCTTTGAGTTCAATTTCCGCCAGAGCATTCCGATCTGGTCGCCTCCTCCGATCAACCTGACCCTGTCGGGGTCTTTTGGCGCTGAGATGCAGCTGACCTTTGGCTATGACACGCTGGGTATTCAGCGGTTTGCCGGTGCAAAACCCGGTGAGCGGAACGCGCTGGATCTGATGGCAGGGTTCTATATTGCCGATACGATTGACGGCAAACCGGGATCCGAAGATATCCCGGAAGCGCGTCTTTACGGTAAGATTGGCGCTGGGGTGTCGGTCGGCATTCCCGGTGTTTCGGTTGGCGTCGAAGGTGGGCTGGAGCCATCGGTTGAGATTGATCTGGCCGACTATGCCAAACACGGGGACGATCCCCATGCGGTGGAAGGGGCCTATGACGGCCGGGTGCGTCTGGATGAAATCACTCATAACCTGCAGGGCGGTCCGCTTTGCATGTTTGATCTGACGGGCAAGCTCGATTTTGTGATCGACCTGTGGTGGGAAGCTTTCTTCTTCAAAGGCAGCAAAGAGCTGTACCGTCTCAATCTGATCGAATTCGATATCCCGACCTGTATTGATGTTTCGCCTCATCTGGCGACCTATGTGGAAGACACAAACAATCCGGGTAATGGTACGCTGGTGCTGAATGTGGGCGATCGCGCCTCAGAGCGTGGCGACAATGCCGATCCAAGCGCCACCGCAGAAGATTACAAGGTCTCCGCCTTGGGCGGCGGGCTGTATCAGGTGCAGGCCTTTGGGCAGTCACAGCTGTTCGGTACGAATGAAAATCACAATATCACCGGGATCACCGCTGATTTTGGCAGTGGCAACGATAAGCTGACACTCACCGGTGTCTTCAATGACAAAAACGGTGATGCAGTCGAACTTTATGCCGATGGCGGAACCGGAGATGATTCACTTGTCGGTACAGGCAACAACGATACGCTGATTGGTGGCGCTGGTGCAGATACGCTGCTGGGGAACGGTGGCGATGACCTGATGTTTGCGGGCATTCAGGGCGGTCATGTCGCAAGCGGCGGTGACGAACTGGAAGGCGGCAGCGGCAATGACACGCTGATCGGCAGCCGGGGATCGGATACGCTGCGCGGCGATGACGGCGACGATGAACTCTTCTCTGGCGGTGAGGGCGACTTCCTCTTTGGGGGCGCGGGCAACGATATCCTGTCTGCGGGTGCAGGCGATGACGTTGTGCTGGGCGAGACCGGCGATGATACCATTCTGGGCGGCGGCGGCGATGACGCGATTGTTGGCGGCGGCGGAAGTGATGATCTCTTTGGGGATTGGTACATCGGAACCGGTTCTGCGCCGACATCGGCCCATACATCCGGTGTCTTCACCACCGACAGCACCGCAGGTCAGAACCTGCTGATCGGGGATGATCTGGTCAATGGTCTGACTGAACTGCCTGAAGGCTTCAATGATCTGATCGAATATGGTTCGTCTGAAGGGGCAGGCGCGGCTGAACGTGTCCGGACCTCTGACGAAGCCGCGATCACAGATTATGATCGGCGCGCGGGCTTTTCTGGCACGTTGGGCTATTCTGACCTCATGCTGGGAACCGTTGGCGCGGCGGGCGATGACCTGATTATTGGTGGGGCGCTGAATGACACGATCTTTGGTCAGGCGGGCGAAGACACCATCCGCGCCATGGAAGGCAGCGATTACGCACATGGCGGCACTGGTGACGATACCCTGCTGGGCCTTGACGGGAATGACACGCTCAGCGCCGGGCGCGGTGACGACTCGGTTGTGGGTGCGCTTGGGAACGATGAAATTCACGGCGGCGGTGGTGCGGATGTGCTGCACGGCAATGAGGGCGCAGATGAAATCCATGGCGGCTCAGAAAATGACCTGATCTTTGGCTACGACGGTAATGATGAAATCACCGGTGGCGAAGGCGACGACATTATCTTTGGCGGCACCGGCGCAGATGACATCCGTGGCATGGAAGGCAATGACCAGGTTTATGGTGACGATGGCAACGACGTGCTGGCGGGTGACGCGGGCGAAGACACTGTCATCGGCCATGACGGCAACGACAAGATCAAAGGCGGCAGCGGCGATGATACGCTGACGGGCCTTGCAGGCAATGACACCATCTATGGCTATGCAGGCAACGATCTGATTTCGGGTGGGGATGATCTCGACCTGATTTATGGGGGTGACCATAACGACACCATCACCGGCGGCGCAGGCATTGATGCCATCCTGGGCGGCAGCGGTGATGACAGCATTAGCGGCAATGGGGATGCGGATGTCATCAGCGGTGAAGCCGGGCGTGACATCATCTATGGCAACGACGGCGGCGATATCATCACCGGCGGCACCGGGGCGGACACGATCTTTGGCAACGAAGGCAGTGACCTGATCCGCGGCAATGACGGCGATGACTCGATCCAGGGTAATGATGGCAACGATACCGTGCATGGGGATGCGGGCAATGACCTGATCCTTGGCCATATCGGCGCGGACCGCCTGCATGGTGGCGATGATCGCGATACCATTTACGCCCATGAAGGCGACGACAGCATCACCGGTGGTGATGCGGATGACCTGATCTTTGGTCATCTTGGTGAGGATACGGTGCTGGGCGGCGGTGGTGCTGACAGCATCTGGGGCGGCGACGGAGCCGATGATCTGCAGGGGCAGTCTGGCAACGACCTCGTGTTTGGTGGCCGTGGCAATGACACGCTGACAGGTGAGGCCGGGCGTGACGCGCTAAGCGGCGAACTTGGGGCGGATCTGATCAGCGGCGGCGATGACGAAGATACGCTGCGTGGTGGCGCAGGTGGCGATACCATCGCGGGTGAAGCGGGTGCAGACCTGTTGGAAGGCGATGCCGGAGACGATTCCCTGACAGGTGGTCTGGGCGATGATACCCTGCTGGGTGGCGCCGGGGCTGATACGCTGCGTGGCGGTGACGGCAGCGATCTGATGCGCGCGGGCACCGGTGGCAACCATATCCTTGAAGGGGGTATCGGGGATGATACGCTCATTGGGGCCAACAATGATCACGGCACCGCTGACGATATTTCGGGTGGCGAAGGCCATGACCTGATCTTTGGCTTTGCGGGCAATGACACCATTCTTGCAGGTGTGGGTAATGACACGGTCTATGGCGGTGTCGGTGCTGACAGCATTCGCGGCGAAGCGGGCCGCGATCACCTGGATGGCGGGCGTGACAATGACACCATCACTGGTGGCTCTGAAAATGACCTGATCCTTGGATCTTATGGCGACGACAGTCTGGATGCGGGCGCTGGTGACGATCTGGTGCGTGGCGGCTTTGGCAACGACACCCTGCTGGGTGGCCTGGGCAATGACCGCCTTGAAGCCACCGCTGGCGCGGGCAATGCGCTGATCGGCGGTGACGGTCTGGATGTGCTCATTGGTTCGGATGAGGGTGACGATACCCTGCGCGGTGGCGCGGGTGATGATGAGATTGATGGCCTAGGCGGCAATGACAGCCTGTTTGGTGATGAAGGCAACGACGCGCTGCAAGGCGGTCTGGGCAATGACACCATCATGGGCGGCGCAGGCCGGGATGTGATAGATGGGGATGCCGGTGCGGATGATCTGTATGGCTTCTCGACTGTCGCAGGCGGGCTTGTTGATGAAGTCGATACGATCCACGGTGGCGATGGCGCGGATCTGATTGATGGCGGCCATGGGGCTGACCTGATGTTTGGCCAGCTGGGTGACGACAATATCATCGGCAGCGCAACCCCGGGCGAAGTGGCAGACCACGGCGCAGGGGATGCGGTTGGCTTTGACGGGGGCACCAGCCGCGCGGCGGCAGCCGCTCCGGTTGTGGCTGACCCCGGCCCGGCGGATATGGTTCTGCCTGACATGGCGCAGCCCAACAGCACCGCCCCTGTGATGTTCTCGGGGATTGCCGGGCTAAGCATCGATGGCGTGATGAACATGGGCGAAGGCACCTTGGCCTTTGCGCAGGGCGCAGGCCCGGTTGCCCATAATCTGACCGGCTGGATTGATGCGAACACCGGTGCTGTGCGCGTCGCGTTGCAACACAGCCAGACCGGCTGGCAGGATCATGCTGGCAGCAATGGCTTTGGCGTCAGCGGCCTGCCAAGCGGAACGATCACGCAAATCGCGCTGATGGGTGGTCAGGGGCTGAGCGGTCACCGTCTGGCCTATGTCGAAAGCAGCGCTGCGGGTGTCTTTGTGAAAACCGCCAGCTTTGACGGCACCAACTGGAGCGCCCCTGTTGATGTCATGAGCTTTGCAGCTGGCACACAGATTTCGGGCCTTAAGTTTGCCCAGTCTCAGACTGAGACCCGCCTGTTTGCGCAGCGTTTGAACAGCACTGGTGACATCGTCAGCGTGAATCTGTCGGATGCTACGCCAGCGAACACCCAGGAAACCGTGCTCAGCGGTATCGCGCAGGGAGATTGGGATGTCGCGGGCCTGTCGGGCGCTGACAAGTTTGCAGTTGTGGGGGCATCGACCTCTGGCGCGGATGATGGCCATGTGAAACTGGCCTATGTCGAAAGTGGCACCGCCTGGGAAGACACAAATATCCGCGTGCTGACGGATACGGTGGGCCGCATCATGACGCGTGTGGCGATCATGGATGGCTCTGCCGATGCGACCGAGGGCTTTGTGGTTGGTGCCGTCGATATCGGTGCAACCGTCGATGAAGGGGATGCGATCACGCAAAATCAGGTGCATTACGCTCTGCTTCAGGCGACCGCTCCGGGCGCGCCTGACGACTGGGCCGTGGCACAACGGGATACCCTTGCCTTGTCAGCGGGCGAAGCTGCCGTGGACATCCGTCTGGATCGCGGCACTCATGGGCTTGAGGCGCTGGCGCAGACCTCGACGCTGCTGACTGACAGCGGTCAGACATCGGTGCGTAACACACTGATTCATCATAGCTTTAACATGGGCGTGGATGGTGCGAATTTCGCGGCAAATGACACGCAGGCTGTGACTGCCACCAATCAGGTCTATGACAGCGCGGCACGTTTTGAAAATCTGACCTTCTCGGCGCAGCAGGGTGCGGGCGCCCATGCGTTGGTCGGTTTCAGTGTTGTTGATCAGATGCAGGATCAGAAAGGCGCGGGCTACCAGGGGCCGGTGATGCTGGGCTTGCAGCCGCGTGATGTAACGCAGGTGCGTGTGTCAGACCGCGCCGAGCTGGAACAGGCGCTGGTCAACCACCCCACAGGGGATCTGGTCATCGTGATGGATGGCCTCTCTGAAAACTTTGACGGGTCGATCACGCTTGCGCCGGGCAATGGCCGCAACATCCATCTGACAGCTGCGCAGCCGGGCTTTGAGTTCGATGGCTCTATTGAGATCACCGAAAGCACCAATGCGGCAGGGGATGACAGCGTGGTGACCCTGTCCAACTTTGCGTTGGACAATCTGGATATGCGCGATACCAGTGGCTCGGCGACGGTTCATCTGCGTCTGCTGGGCATGTTTGTAGATCACCTAGGCTATGACGAACTGGTTGCCGGATCGCTTGAGATCCACAACTCGGTCATTGATGACAATGCGGATCTGCAGGCCACCGATCTGCTGCATGTCTTTGGCTCTCAGATTGATGGGGATGTGACTGTTTCAGGTGACACCACCCAGCCGGGTCAGCTTCAGGGCAACCTGATTGACGGTGAGTTCACCCTGAATTCGGGCACGGCTCATGTGATCGGCAACCGCTTTGTGAATGAAAGCGGCATTGCGGTGCGGTTTGCGGATGCGGCAACCTTCCGTGCCAATGTGATTTCGGGTCAGACCGGGGTACGTACCACCAGTGATTTCGGCACCACTGGCCGCAACCTGATTACAGATAGCGCCACCGGTATCTTTATGAGCGGCGGGGGTATAACCCTGTCGAACACCGATATTCGCGATAACGAAACCGGTGTGGATGGCAATGGCCGGATCTGGTCCGATGGCTTTGACACCGGGGTTGTGATCGAAAACGCCGTAACCGGTGTGGATACGATTTCCGGTGATATCCGCTATCTGACCGTGCGCAATTCCCAAGTGGGTGTTGCGGCCGCGTCCGGGCAGGATATCCTGAATTCGGTCTTCTATCTGACCACCACAGCTGCGGTGCAGGTGCAAAATGCGCAGGACGTTCAGATGGACGGGCTGACCATTCTGGCGCGCTCGGGCGATGGGATTCGTATTACCCACCTGGCTGAACGGGTCGAACTGACCAATTCCATCATCGAGGTGCATGGCGGCTTTGCGCTGAACATCTCTCCGGGTGGGCATCGCGGCTTCTTTGCGGATTACAACCTGTATCACGCCGAAGGCACCGGCAAGATTGCCCGCTTTGTGCATGAGTTCGACGATATGCTGGTCTGGCAGCGCGAAATGCGCCATTGGGATCAGCATTCGAACGGCACCACCGTGGTGAATCCGATCCTGTCGAAGCCAAACTTCGAAGATCGTGGTTCTGGTGATCTGCGCCTGCGTCCAACTGTGGCCGGGCAGCGCGTCAGTTCGTTTGGGGCCGAAGCCGGTGATCCCACGGGTCTGGCAGATCGCGACGGCCTGGAGGGCAACCTGCTGACCAACGGGGACTTCTCGAATGGTACAGCTCACTGGACGGTGAACACATCGGCCAGCGTGGCTGATACCGGTGGTTTCCAGAACGCAGCCCGCTTTGTGCCGGGCGCGACTGAAGTCAGCTTTGCGGAACAGACCATCACCCTTGATCTGGCGACCTATAGCGCCGCATCGATTGATGCGGGGGCCTTTGACATTGTCTTTGGTGGCCGCCTGCAAGGTGACGGGCGTGGTCCCTTTGCCGATCAGGGCAGCATCAGCCTGTCGCTGCTGGATGTGAATGGCACTGTCATCGGCGAGGCCATCACCCTGACCGCTGACAATCTGGCGGATCGCTGGGAACGTCTGTCGGAACGTGTGGATCTGGTCAGCGGCACCCGCGGCCTGCTGTTCCGTTTCGAAGGCACGCGCAATGGCAGTGGCGATCTGGACAGCTTCCTGAGCCGCGCCTTTGTGAAAGTGGTCGACGCGCAGCAGGGCACCGATCTTGGTGCCTGGTCGCAAAGCCCGCGTGTTGAGGCGGGCACCGTGGCCGAGCCACGTATCGCCCTGCGCTATCCGGATCTGTACACCGATTGGGAACGCGACGAACCCATGGCCATCCGTTGGGAAAGCTTTGGCAATACCAATGGCTCTTCGGTTCGCATCGACCTGTTGCAGGACGCGCCAGAAGGCCCGGTTGTGCTGGAAACCATCGCCGCAGCCACCCCGGATTCGGGTGTCTTCAACTGGACACCTTCGCTGAACAACATTGATTTTGGCACCCATAACCTGCGCATTCAGGTGTCGCTGCTGACAGCGCCATCTGCCTTTGACCGCTCGGTTGAAACCTTCTCGGTGCCGGAAGACGGACTGTTCTACTATGTGGATGACGGATCCGACACAGATGATGTGCACACCCCTGGCGCAACAGGGGATTACCGCAACACTGGTAAGCTGGCTTCGGCGCCCAAAGCGTCCATCATCGACCTGTTCGCAACCTATGATCTGGGCGCGGGCACTACGCTGCACATTGATGCAGGCACTTATGAGATGTTCGAAGAGCTGCAGCTTTCCGGCACCTTCGACTTTGGCCTTGGGCTGGACGAAGGCTTTACCATTCGGGGGGCAGGTCGCGACCTGACCACATTGGAAAGCGCGCTGGCCATGGAAAGTGGCTGGCATGGGATCGAACTCTATGACGCCGACTTTGTCACGCTGATTGGGCTGGCCTTCGAAGGGTTCCATTATGGTGTGCATGTGGCCAATGGATCGACTGATTTCAGCGCGGATGATCTGCGGATCGAAGGCAGCGACCACATCGGCCTGTATATCAACGGTGACATGGGCGACGGCACACTGACCAATATCGTCGTGCGCGATACTGGCCATGATGCGATGCATATCCGCAGCGCGGTTTCAGAAATCTCGGGTATCGAGATCAGCAATGCCGGGTCTGACGGGATCGACATTTCAGGTCATATCCCCAATGTCTATGACATCTCGATCACGGGTGTGACCCATGCGGGTATCCGTGCCGCTGGCATTGGCGAAGGCCGGATGCACAGCGTGACTGTGGACGGGGCGCAATACGGTATTGATCTGAATGGCGCGACCGGCGCGGGCTATGTGCTGGGCAGCACCGATCTGAGCGCGGGCGAAGGTGTGGATGTGTCGAATGTCACCTACACCGGTGTCACGATCCGCGGGAATACAACACTTGCGGGCAGTGTTATTGCCAATACTGGGCGATATGCGGTGAACTCGTACAGCGGCACAGTGCTTCATAACGTTGTGACCGGTGGTGATCGGGGTATTGAAAACCATGCGGGCCTGACCGAAGGCAACCGGATCTATGGCTTTAGCAATTGGGGTGTCTATGTACGCTCTGGCGGTACGGTGCGTGAAAACGTGATCTTCCGCAATGGAACGGGCATCACAACCTACGCCAACACACCAATCATCGAAAACAACATTGTCTATGATAACACGGCGGCGGGGATCAATCTGAGCCAAGTCTCGAATGCGGTGGTGCGGTCGAACACCGTTGTGCATGATGCGCCCGGCGGTGAGGGCATCCATGTCAACAATGGTGTGACCAACCTGACCCTGCGCGACAATATTCTGGTGGGCCGTGATGCGGTGGCCCTGCGGGTGAATGTGAACTCGCAATCGCAGGTAAACAGCGATTACAACCTGTATTTCGCCACAGGCACCGGGGCTGTTGGCAATTGGCGTGGTATCAACCAGACCACCCTTGCGGATTGGAAGCAGGTGAGCTTCCAGGACAGGAACTCCATCGAAGGAGATCCACTATTTGTGAACGCGGCCAGCTTTGGCAACAATGACGGGCGCGATCTGAACTTCCATCTGCAAAGCCTTTATGGTCAGGAAAACACTGCCAGCCTGGCACCGGTGCTGGATAATATTTCCGGCCTGCCGGTGATGCTGGTCAGCAGCCGCGCGCCGGGGGCCAGCCAGTCGATTGCCATCGACCGCGCTGATGCAGCCGCGCCAGTTGGCGATGAACCCGGCAACAACGGCGGCTATCGCAACCTTGGGGCCTATGGTGGCACCGATCAGGCCTCTGAGAGCCCTGCGGTCTTTGTTGCTGTGACGTCGCCGGTTGCGGGGCAGATCGCGCAGCAGGGTGATGATCTGGATATCGTCTGGCGTCACGCGGGTCTGGGGGCAGGTAATGTCACCATTGAGATCCGCACAGGTGCTGGGGCCTGGACAACATTGGCGGCGGATATCGCCAATTCCGGCAGCTACACCTGGACCGTTCCGGGTGATCAGGCGCTGGGCAACTATGAGGTTCGCGTGTCTTCGGTGGCAGATGCCAATATCAACGGTGTCTCGGAAAGCTTTGAAATCGCGCTGCCGATTACGGTCTATTACATCAACGATGACAGCCAGACCGGGGATGAATACACGCAGGCCATTGGGGATGATGCCAATGACGGTCTGAGTGCGCTAACACCGATGCGGTCGCTGGCGGCATTGCTGGCGAAATACGACCTGGGCGCGGGTGATATCGTGCGCGTCGACACCGGCCTATATACGCCAAGCACCTCGATCATGATCGACAGCGGTGAATCCGGTACAGGCGATGACCTGTCCGAGCGCTTTATCATCACCGGCCCCACCTCGGATGCCGCTGAGGCGATCTTTGAGATGAACAGCCACCTGCTGGATGTGTTCCAGATCCATGGGGCGGATTTTGTCACGCTGCAAAACATCACCACACGTGGCGGTCTTTATGGGATTGATGTGACCGGTGGTGCGACAGGTGTTGATCTGCGCAATGTCCGGGTCATTGATCCCGGCAACAACGGTATCTATCTGAACAATACCACCGTGGATACGCGGGTGGAAAATGCCTATGTCACGCAGGCACAGAGCGCGTTGGCAATCTATGGCACCGATACCGAAGTCATCGGCGGCACATTCAGCCGCAGCAACTATGGTATCTATGCGGATCATGTTTACACGCAGTCGAATGACGGCACGCGGATTGATGGCGCGACGGTCCATCGCAACACCCGTGGCATGTATGTCGATGAAGGTATTCTCACCAACATCACGTCGTTCTCGAATAATGTTTACGGTGTCACCCTGAACGGGGGCGCAACCATCGAAGACAGTGCGATCTATGGCAACGCGCAACGCGGGCTTGAACTGCATGGTGCCAGCCAGGCGTCGGGGCTGCGGGTCTTTGACAACCCTCTGGGTATCTATCTGCGCCACAACAGCTTGGTCACAGACAGTACCATCTATGACAACTCGACCGGGGTGAGTGTCGATGGCACTGGCCGGATCGAGATCACCGGCACCCGTTTTGATGACAACCACAACACTGCGGTGAATGTTGCAACCTATTCAGGTGCGACCCTCTATCTGACAAATAACATTTTCTCGGGCACATCGACAAACCTGATTGATGCGGGCAGCAATGGCGGTACAGTGGCCTTCCACAATAATACCGTCGATGTCAGCGATACAACCGTGTTCTTCCATGATGGCAACAACTCGGTGAATGTGCGCTCTTCGATCTTCAGCCTTGAGAATGGCAAGGTCTTTGATGTGGCAGGGTCGTCGCAGTCGCGAGTCAATTCCGACTACAACCTGTTTGACCTGAACGGCACGGCCACACTGGGTGACTGGGGTGCGACTGCGGTGTCAGATGTTACCAACTGGGGCCTGATTACTGGCCATGATCGCAACTCCATCGTGGGTGATCCGCTGTTCGTGGATCGTGATGGCGCGGATAACGCCGCAGGTTGGACAGGCTATGCGCCGCTTTCAACCGTTCAGGTGGACAACACAGATACCAGTGTTATCCAGTATAACGAAGAGGCGGGTGCCCCAACCCTTGTCGAAGGGGCAGGCGTAAACGGATCGCAGCATCGTCTGGCGGTTGGTTCTTCGGCCGAGGTTACCTTTGATGGGCTGAACGCGGGCAGCGTTTACGAAGTCTTCGTCACCTACACCCGTGTTGGCAGCTATGCAGGTCATGGTCGCTATGAATTGTTTGATGGGGGCAAGCTGGTCGATACCGGCAGCGCGAACCAGTACACTGCACCGTCGACTGAGATTCCGGGCACAGGCGTGTCCTGGGTCAAAGTTGGTGAGGTGATCCTGGAAGGGGATAATCTGGTTCTGCGGATCACCACTGAAAACACGCAGGGTGTGATGGTGGATAGCATCCGCCTGCACGAGTTGGGTGGCTATCGTGGGGATGACGACAACTATCGCCTGATGGCGGGCAGCCCGGCGATTGATGCGGGCAGCCTGACCGCCCGCTGGGTTGAAGAACCGGCTGGTCAGAATGGCGGTCGCGTCAATATCGGTGCCTATGGTGGCACCTCTGAGGCGCAGCAGTCGGGTTCTGGCGAGGTGCTTCAGATCCTCAGCCCGAATGTGTTCAACAAACTGGAAGTGGGCACGCCCACGCAGATCGAACTGCGTACCGAAGGGCTGACAAATCTGCGCCCGGTGATGATGGTCAATCTTGGCTATCAGGGCCTGAGCGAGCGCTATGAGCCGGGGCAAAGCGCCTGGTCTCCGGAAAAGCCAAGCGAGCGCGTGAGTGCAAGCTATTCCGGCTTTACCAATGGGCAGACGCCAAACCTGACCGAGCCGGGTGTGGCCTTTGACGCCGTCTATCGCACCAATGTGCGCCCCTCGAACCGCGATATGGAATATCGCTTTGAGGATGTGCCACAGGGTGACTATGTGATGCGTGTCCATGTCTGGAGCGGCGCAAACCGCGCCAACACTGGTGTCATCGACATGACTGTGAATGGTGTGCAACTGCTGGATGACTACAGCGTTGCGGATCAGGTGGGCCTACAGGCCTACACCCCGCATGTGATCGAAGTGAATGTAACCGTTGGTGCGGATGGCATTCTGGATCTCAGCACCTACCGTGTTGATGGATATCACGTGTATTTCTCGGCGCTTGAGCTGTTGCAGGCGAACCCTGCCGGGGCGGTTGCGCCAACGGTGCGTCTGGAAAGCAGCATCGACGGCGGTGCCACTTGGCAGGTTCAGGACAGCGGCATTGCGCTGAACGCGCATGGTCTGGCGCTGCACGACTGGACACCGGGTAATGATCTGGCGGATCAGTTTGTGCAACTGCGTGTCGTTTCTGAACAAAGTGGCACAGCCAGTGCGCAGACACAGGCGCTGCAGGTCGGCAATGGCGGAAATGTCTTCTATATCAACGATACGCTGGATGCGGATGACCAATATACCACGGCGGCTGGCTCGGATCTGAACACAGGTAAATCAGCCGATAGCCCGATGGCGTCGCTGGCGAACCTGCTGGAAGCCTATGATCTGAACCCGGGTGATATCGTCTATATCGACAATGGCACCTATCTGACGCCGCGCGATATCGTGATTGGCGCCGACGACGAAGGCAGCGTGGATGCCATGGTGTCGATCCTTGGGCCAACTGCCGAAGGCGCGCAGGCGGTGTTCGACCGGATCGAAGATGCTGGCTATGTCTTCCATCTGGCGAACGCAGACCACATCCGCATCGCCAATATCGAAACCCGCAATGGTGCGCATGGTATTGTCATTCACGAGGGCTCTGATTTTGCCCTGATCGAAGACAGCACCTTCGCTGAAGCAACATCGAATGGTGTCTGGAACCACGAGAATTCCCATGATCACATTCTGCGCAATGTCACGGTGCGTGATATCGCGGGCACGCAGGAAGGGATGGAACTGAGCGGTGACCGTATTCGGGTTGAGAACGCTCATATCACTGGTGCGTACTATGGCTTGCATACCGATGGCTATGACGTTGAAGTCATTGGCGGTCTGTTCGAAGACAACCGTCGTGAAGGCATCTACGGCCGCTATGTCAGCGTGGATGGTGCTGTGGTGCGGTCCAACTATGACCAGTCGGGACGCAACAACGCCTATTTCACCAATGGCTCGGTCATTACCAATTCCACATTCGAAGGGGCGACCGGACGTGGCGTCTATCTGGAGAGCGGATCGGAACTGTCAAATTCGACTGTTCGGGGTAATCAGGTTGGTGTCTATGCAGCGAACAACGCTGAAATCTTCGGGAACACGCTGACCGACAACTCCGCCTATGGGATCTATGTCTATCGCCAGGATGTCGATATTCGCGACAACCGCGTGACCGGGCAGGGCGTTGGGATTGCGGTTGCCGCGACCTATACAGATCGCACAACCGTCGAAAACAACGTTGTCTTTGGTGATCAGCTGACCCACGGCATCCGCATTGATGGGGATGATCGCGTGGGCGTGCGCAACAACACTGTGGCGCTGGGCGCTGCGGCGGTTGCTGGCATTCAGGTAGGCAATGCCGCCACGAACTTTGTGGTGGAAAACAACATCATCTCGATGACCACAGGCCGGGCGCTGGATTATCTCAACTATGCGGTGGATCGGGCGGATAGCGATTATAACCTTGTGCATCTGACCGGAGACGCTGTCTTTGGTGCGCTTGACGATCAGGAAATGGCGACGCTGCGCGACTGGCATTATGGCTATCAGCGCGATGATCATTCCATTCAGGCGGATCCGCTGTTTGTGGATGCGGCCAATGGAGATTTCCGTCTGATGGCTGGTTCGCCAGCGATTGATCTGGGCAATCCGAACAGCGACTTCCTGAATGAGCCGGGCAACAATGGTAGCCGGGTGAACGCAGGGGCCTATGGGGCGACCGCCAATGCGGCGCAAAGCACAGGCCGTCAGGTCTATGTTCTGTCGCCTTCGCAGGTGGATCGCATGCAGTCGGGGGATACCTATGATATCACCTTCCAGGCCATGGGCTTCCAGGCGGAAGATCGTGTGCTGGGTGCTCGCACCCGTGGGGGTGAACTGACTGGCAGTGATGACTTCCACTGGAAACCAGAAACTGGCTATGTAACGGGCGGTCACACCACCCATTACAACCACACCTATTTCGACGATGAGACCTATTTCGGTGTGCCGCAAAACAGCATTGGATATGCGAAGTACCCGACCAACTCGTTGTCTAACACGCTGAAATTTAACACCAATGTGGCCGCCGGGGATTACAAGCTGGTGATCACGGGCTTCTCGCGTGATACCTTTGCGCGCCCCTTCGATGTTTTGATGAATGGCACAGCCATTGGTGAAGATCTCGATATGTATGCGCTGGCGGGCAATCGCGCGGTCACACCTGTGCAGTTCGCGCTGGATATCGACGATTTCGCAGGCGGCGATATGGAAATCGCGGTTCTGTCCGATTCGTCTTTTGCGGGCATCATCGTCTATGGCTTTGAACTGTATCGAAAAAATGATACTGCACTGCCGACACCGCCTGAGTTCGCACTGGAAGTGTCCTATGACAATGGCTCCACATGGCAGGCGGCTGCGACCGGCGGCGATATCGACGAACAGGGGCGGGGTCGCTTCCAGTGGCAGGCTGGCCCTGAAACCAATGGAGAAACCGCGCTGTTCCGCGTGACAGAAACCACAAGTGATGTGCAGGGGGTCTCTAACGGGCCAATCCGGATCGCCCCGGCAGGTCGTGATTTCTATATCAATGATGGCTCGCTGAGCGGTGATCTCTACACCACCGCAGTGGGCGACAATACCAACCATGGTCTCAGCGCGGATGCGCCAATGGCGTCGCTTGCGGCACTGCTGGAAGCCTATGACCTTGAGGCAGGCGATACGGTCTGGATTGATGCGGGCACGTACTCTCCGATCATGCAGATCAATATCGGCAGCGAAGATGGTGGCTCGGACCAGGCGGATGTGGTCTTCCGTGGGGTCGGGGACGCAACTGTCTTTGACATGGGCGATGAAGATCGCAACATCTTCAATCTGGCAGGTGTCGAACACGTGGCCCTGCAGGATATGCGTATTGAGAATGGTCACTACGCGGTTGTTGCTTCGGGTGAGGCCAGCCATATGACGCTGGATCGCCTCTCCATCGAGGGCACCTCACATGCGTCGATCTATTTCCAGGACAATACCAGCTTTGGTGTGATCCGTGATGTGGATGTCTCGCAGTCTGGTCAGACCGTCAGCTATCTGCGTGGCACGAACCATCAGATCATTGACGGCACCTTCTATAATTCCTCGCGCGGGATTGATCTGGGCGGTACAAACAACACCATCACCGGGTCTGAGATCTACGGGATCACCGGTTCGAACCAATATGGTATCTTCGCCGACGGAAGCGGGAACATCATTTCAGATGTGATTGTGCGCGAAGGGGCATCCACCGGGGTCTTCCTGCGCACTGGTGCCGTGCTGGAAAACAGCCTGATCTTTGGCAATGGTCTGCGAAACGTCACAATCTCCAGTGACGGCATAGCGCGTGACAACGTGATCCATTCCGGTCCGCGTGGGCTGTATCTGGCATCCCACTCTGCCGTGGCCGAAGGCAACCGGGTGTTTGGCCATTCGATCCTTGGCGCCTTTGTCGACAATGGCGGCCTGCTGGAAACCAACCAGATCTATTCGAACGCGGTTGGTGTGCAGTTGGGGAACAGCTATTACGATGCAGGGTCGCTGATCGGGAACCTGATCTATGCCAACACCAACATTGGGGTGAACCTGCATACCGGCAACTTTACTGTGCGCGGCAATACGATTGTGCATTCGGTTGGCCCGGCCCTTCAGGTGACCAGCAACGGGCGTAGCTCGGATATTCGCAACAATATCCTGCAAACGGATATTGGCACGGTCTTCAGCTTTGAAACCTCCACGGTTGGCAGCGTGACGGGCGGGTACAACCTGATCTATCGCGGTGAAAATGGCGGGGCGAGCGCGGCGAAAGTCGGCGCAGATACCTATCAGACGCTGGCGGATTTCCTGGCGGTTCATGCCAATTTCCGCGGCATGGTCGAAGGGGATCCCAAGTTCCGCGATATTGACGGCGCAGATAATGTTCTGGGCGGTCTCGACAGCGAGCTGGGCGGTGGATCCGACGATAACTTTAACCTGCAGGCCGATTCTGCGGCGATTGATGCTGCGGATGCCTTTGGGGCCAGTCTGAGCGATTTCTATGATCGCCCGCGCAAAGATGACCCATCGGTGGCGAATTCCGGGATTGGCGAAGATCTCTTTGTGGAAAGCGACGCGGATCGTCCCTTTGTCGAAGAGGGCACTTCGGTGGGGCTGTATACGTCTCGCAGCTATGTGCATCGCGCTCTGCCGATTGATTTTAGCTATCACGGCCAGACCTATGATAGCGTACGGATCAACTCCGAAGGCTTTATCCAGCTCGGCACAAGTGGGAATGCCTTCTATTCCCCGACAGAAGAAAACTTCCTGTCGCGTCCGATCCTTGCGCCGTTCTGGTCAGATATCAGCACGGCTGTCTCTGGCGGTGGTGTGTTCGAAACCGTGGCTGCGGATGACAGCTGGGTCACCTACCGCTGGAAGGGTGTGACGCAGGGGCTGGAAACCCAGAACCCGGTGAACTTTGCTGTGACGCTTCACGCAGACGGCCGCATCCAGTTTGACTATGGCGGTGGCAACAACGATCCGCGTGCTCTGATCGGTCTGAGCGCGGGCAATGGCTATACCTACAGCTATTCGGAATTCTCGGGCGCTGGCGCTCCGGGCAATGGGATTTCACGCCTGTACACACCAACGCCGGGTCTGACCTATTTTGACATCGGCGCGATGGAGTTCCAGGGCAACAGCGGCGATACCACCGGCCCGCAGGTGACGCAGATCCCAACGCTGCCAGCAGAAGGGGCGTCAACCGATCTGGCCTTTACCTCGATCACGATCCAGACCGATGAGGAACTGGATCTGGTTTCGGCGCGTTCGGTTGCGAACTATGAACTGCGCGGCGCGGGGGATGACGGTATTTTTGATACGGTTGACGATGTTCTGATCGGCTTGTCGCCCAGCTATTCCTTCCCGGAAACGGATATCGTGCTACGCTTTGCAGACCCGCTGGCAGATGATGACTATCGTCTGACACTGTCGGGGACGAATGCGATCTATGATGCTTCGGGCAACCGTCTGGATGGCGATAGCGATGGCACACCGGGTGGCGATTATGTGCGCACCTTTACCATCGACCGTTCGACCAATACCGCACCGGTGGCCTCACCGGCGTCAGTTCAGGTGAACGAAGATGGCAGCGTGGATATTCAACTGGTGGCCAGCGATGTGGATGGCGATACGCTGACCTATTCGGTCACCAGCGGCACCCGCCATGGTGTGCTCAGCGACTTTGATCCGGCGACGGGCACGCTGACCTATACACCAGGGGCGAATTTCGCAGGCTCTGATAGCTTCACCTTCCTGGTGCAGGACGGCAAACTGGGCGAAGCCACGGCGCAGATCGACATTACTGTTCTGCCGATCAACGATCAGCCCACCGGCACCGCGCAGGCGATTACCGTATCGGGCGGCGTTGAAACGCTGATCGTTCTAAGCGGCACCGATGTTGAAACCGCCAGTGGCCACCTGAGCGCCCGTATCGTTGCGGATCCGGCTGATCCGACGGCGACCCTGGCCGGGACATTGACCCGCACTGGCCCGCTGACCTTCCTCTACACCGCTCCGATTGAGATGCAGGGCGAAACCAGCTTCTTCTTTGTGCTGGATGATACTGGCCAGCCAAATGGTCAGAATGTTCTCAGCTCAGATCCGGTGGAAGTGGCGATTACGGTTGTTCCAGGCAATACCACGCCCGCGATCACCGCTGTTGCGGATCGCACCGCCAATGAAGGCGACGCGCTTGGCGTGCAGTTCACTGCGACGGACGCGGAAGGCGATGATCTGACGTGGTCTCTGGTCACCGGCCCAGCGGGGGCGAGCATTGATCCAACGACCGGTCTGTTTGTC
>JAOARQ010000062.1 GCA_025210455.1 Pelagimonas sp. | reverse complement strand
TGCAGTCTGCCAAGGCGACCCTCAGCGGGATTGAAACTATCCGAACCATCAAACGCGGTCACATCTATAAGAAGCCGCCCGGTGTTAAGGGCGAGATTGCCTTCATCCGTCAACTATTCGAACACGCAGCTGAAGCGTGATGAAACACGGCATGCGTATGTGAACATACAATTAATGCAACAGTCCCCGCCAAACCCACCACCTCCGGGGGTATCAAAAATCAGATAGTCGTCGCCGGTGACGCGCAGCTCGCCCTTGCCGGGGATATCACCACCACTGTCGCGGAACCTGATCCGCCCCGGCGCACCGGGCTGCCCGCCCATGCGGCCAAGTGCCGGGAACTTCAGCCGCTCGACCGACAGGAACACGATAAAGGGCGCGCCGTTGGACGAGGTCATCTCGATCCGCTGGCCAAGGCCGCCGCGATACTTGCCCGGCCCGCCAGTGTCCGGCAGCAGCTCTCGCCGCCACATGACCACCGGCGCCACGCTTTCGGTGATCTCGACCTGAGAGCCGAAAACACCCGACGGGTAAGCGGTGGCCGACAGCCCATCGGCGTGCGGCCGCGCGCCGGTGCCGCCGTTGTGCACCGGTTCAATGGCGAACTCGCGTCCGCCTTCTGCAGCCACTTCGGGCGCATGGCGCATCGGCAGGTCGAACATGCAGCTTGCACCCTCGGCGGGCACCTCATCCGGCAGCGCCTGATGCAGGCAGCCCAGCACGAGATCCGGCGTCACCTGCCCCAGCGTGTGGCGCATGGCGACCGGCGCGGGATGTTGCGCATTCAGGATGCAGTTCTTAGGCCCGTCCACGGTGAAAGGCTCCAGCGACCCCGCATTGTTCGGAACATCCGGCCCGACGATGCAGCGCAGCGCAAAGACCGTATAGGCAGTGGCATAATTCAGTGGCACGTTTATGCCCTTCTTCGACAGACCCGAAGTGCCTGTGAAATCCACATGCATGCTGTCTTTGGTGACGGTCAGGGTCGCGTGCAGCTCCAGTTCATTCTCATATCCGTCCATCTTCAGCATATTCTTGTAGGTGCCTTCCGGCACTTCCGCGATCGCCGCTAACGCACCTTTGCGCGAGGTGTCGATGATGTAATCGCCCAGCCTGTGCAGGTCATCGATGCCGAACTCCTCCATCATATCCACCAGCCGGTTCACCCCTGCCTCACAGCAGGCAATAAGCGCGTAGATGTCGCCTTCGTTCGCAATCGGCTCGCGGGAGTTTACGCGGATGATATCCATCAGCAGCGGGTTGGGCGTGCCTTGCTCGACCAGCTTGCAGGGCGGAATCAAAAGGCCCTCGTCATAGATATCAGCGCCCTCTGGCCCCATGCCCAGACCACCCAGATCCACCAGGTGCGAAGTACAGGAGGTGAAACCGATCACCTTGCCGTCCTTGAACGCGGGCATCATCAGCAGGAAGTCATTGAGGTGCCCCGAGGCCAGCCAGGGATCGTTGGTCATGTAGATATCACCGGGCTTCATGTCCTCAAGCGCAAAGCGCCCGCGTAGATGCAAAACCGCCTCGGCCATGGTGTTGATATGGCCCGGCGTGCCAGTAACGGCCTGAGCCAGCATACGCCCGTTCACGTCAAAGATCCCGGCGGAAACATCGCCGCATTCGCGCACAATGGGGGAAAAGGCGGCGCGGATCAGGGTCTGGCCCTGCTCTTCGACAACCGCCAAAAGACGGTTCCACATCACTTGCAGGCGGGCGGGGGAAAGATCTGCAGTCATTATGCGCCTCCTTTCTGGTCTTGAACCAGCACAAGGTTTCCAATTGCATCCAGATGGGCCGAGAAATCAGCCGACACCAGCGTGGTGGTCTGCGGTTCATGGATCAGAGCAGGACCGGGCACATGGTCGCCCGGTTTCATATCAGCGCGGGCGACAAAGGCCGCCTCCTTGGCGTTTCCATCCAGATCGCAGGTGATCGGCCGGGTGCTGCTCGGCTTAAGCGTGGTCAGCCCTGGCGTCGCGGGCACCGGCGGCACCGCACCGTCGATGGTTGCCACACGCACCGCCCAGTTGAGGATTTCGATTTCCATCCCCGGCACAGGGCGCGAGAACTGCTTGCGGTATTCCTCTTCAAAGGCGGCAGTCAGCGGGGCAATGTCCGCCACTGTCAATGCCCGGTCTGGCAGGGTGATCTCGATCTCATGCCCCTGCCCGTTATAGCGCATGAAGGCGGTGCGCAGGGTTTCCGTAGGCGCATCACCCGCGCCCTGAGCAACCACGCCCATGGCCTCGGCAATCATCGCGTCAAACAAACCATTCACCCCGTCCATGTCCATAGAGTTCAGTAGCGAATAGCGCGAGCGCACGATTTCGAAGCTGACCGGCGCGAACAGAAAACCGACCGCCGAGCCAACGCCCGGATTGGGCGGAATGACGATGCGTCTGACGCCCGCAGACCGCGCCACGCGGCTGGCATGCAGCGGGCCATTTCCCCCAAAAGCAATCATGGTGCGCGGCCCCAGGTCCTTGCCCGATTCCACCGCGTGCATCCGGCCCGCGCTGGCCATGCTCTCATCCACGATGCGGCTGACCCCATCGGCCGCCCCTACAGCGTCCGTGTCCAGCTTAGACCCGATCAAACGGGCCAGAGCCTCTTTGGACCCCTCCGGGTCCAGCTTGATATGCCCTTCGGCGAAGGTGTCGGGCACGATATAGCCCAGGGCAATATCACTGTCGGTCACGGTCGGATCCGTACCGCCGCGCATGAAGGCAACTGGGCCGGGTTCGGACCCCGCCGATTTCGGCCCCACGGTCAGGCGCCCCAGCCGGTCGACCCCGGCGATAGAGCCGCCCCCTGCCCCGATCTCGATCATCTCGATCACCGGGATGCGCACGGGCATGCCAGACCCCTTGATAAAACGCGCGGCGCGGGCGATCTCAAACGCGCGAGACGTCTGCGGACGCGCCTGGTCAATCAGACAGAGCTTTGCGGTGGTGCCCCCCACATCGAAAGACAGAACCTGATCCAACCCCGCACGCGCGGCAATGCGCGCAGCCAGAATGGCGCCCCCGGCGGGGCCTGATTCCACCAGACGGATCGGGAAACGCGCGGCAGTCTGCACTGTGCACATGCCGCCACCCGCAGTCATCATCAGAATCGGGCAAGTAACCCCCTCGGCCTCGAACTGGGCGACAAAGCGCGCCAGATAGGTTTCCATCAGCGGCTGAATATAGGCATTCGCCACGGTGGTGCACAGCCGGTCGAACTCCCGCGCCTCGGGGCTGACTTCGGACGAAATAGAGACAGTAATCTCGGGCCGCTTCTCGGCCAGAATCTCGCGCAGACGCAGCTCATGCGCCGGGTTGGCATAAGTGTGCATCAGACAGATCGCCAGCGCCTGGGCACCGGTCGCGTCGATCTGAGCCAGCAGCCCATCTATCGCGCCATCATCCAGCGCAATCAGCACCTCGCCATCCGCCGACATGCGTTCGCGGATCACCAACGAGTGTTCACGCGGCACCAGCAGGTCGGGCTTTTCCAGATTGATATCGTACTGCGAATACCGACGCTCGTACCCGATATCCAGAATATCGCGGAACCCTTCGGTACAGATCGTCGCCACTGTCGCCCCACGCCGTTCGATCAGCGCATTGGTCGCCAGAGTTGTGCCGTGGATGAAGCCCGTAACCTCGGACAGCGCACGCCCGGTCTGGGCCATCACCCGTTTCGCGCCTTCCATCGCGCCATCGGCAGGGTTCTGGTGGGTGGTCAGGGTCTTGGTCTAGGCAAGGATCGTCTCCTCGCCCTCGACAAGCACAGTGTCGGTGAACGTGCCGCCAATATCTATGGCCAGGCGCAGTTGGGGTGTTGCGGTCATATGTCATTTCCGTTGTCTCGAAGGATGCAAAGCGTGATGCGCCCCACGCGGGGGCGTGTTCAGCTTTGCGCAACCAGGTCGCAGCCGGTGGCACGACGGTCGAGACGTTTCAGAGTGATCATCTGTTGCATGACCTCAGTTTTCACCGGTTCAGGCCCCGCGTCTGGGCCGTTTGCGACAAAAGCGCCAGCAAACGACCTGTGGGGGATTGTTGCATTTACTGGAACGCTGGGGCTTTCGGTGATGTGAGGCTGCAATGGTCGCATAGATCACCGTTCAAACGCCGACGCTGTGCCCGAGCCGACAGTCAGGCGGCTGATATCCGCGTCGGAAGAACGTGGCGTGCAATCATCCCCACCAGTCAGATGATCAGCTTTGTTTTCACAGCCCGGCGAGATGCCAAAACCGCCAAGGCCGCTCTGGACAAGACTATTGAACCTGGTCGTTTGCAACGGCCTGTAGCTATCAGGGCCCAACCGGTCGGACGTGAAAAAACAATCAGAACTCTCAAGCGCGGCCACATCCATCACAAAAGCCGGGTGTCTTAGCGAAGATCCAATGTGATGCACAGCCTTTTGAAACCGCTTGAAAACACCCCTCAACGCGACCAATCCAGCGCGCGAAGAATACCGCAATAGCTCCGCAAAAACCTCATTTCCCCTCAAACCGGCGTTCAAGAAATTTGTTGCAACCGGTTGCAAGTTTGCTAGACTGCCTAAATGTGAGGGCTTAAGTCGGTTTTCACCGAGCCATGTTTTGACCGTGTGCACGATCATGCGGCTGGATTGGAAGAAACAGCAATTTGCCACCTCAGCAGGCGAATTGTCTCTTAAGTAAATGAAGCGTGGACCGAGCGCGCGAATGGGAGGAACCATGAAGAAGCTATTGATTACTGCAGGCGTCACCGCGATGATGTCTACTACTGCAATGTCACAGGAAATTGGCGCAACGTTCTCGCGTTTTGACGATAACTGGCTGACGGTATTGCGGACAGGTATGGTTGAATATGCTGGTACGATCGACGGCCTGTCCTATCAGCAGGAAGACGCGACAGACGACCTTGCAAAGCAAATTGACCAGGTGAAAAACTTCGTGGCGCAAGGCGTTGACGCGATCATCGTGAACATCGTGGACACCTCTGCCGGAGCCGCTGTTTCGGCGGCGGCTGGCGACACGCCTTTGGTCTATGTCAACCGTGAGCCGGACAATGTGAACGAACTGCCACCGACCCAGGCGTTTGTGGCCTCCAACGAAATCGAATCCGGCACATTGTCCGCGTTCCAAGTCTGCCAGAACTTGCGCGCAGAAGGCAAAGGCAACAGCGCGCGCGGCTACATCATGAATGGTCAGCTGTCCAATCAGGCGGCGGTGCAGCGCACCAAAGACGTCTATGACGTGATCGGCATGGACATGTGCAACTTTATGGAAATCATCGACGAGGCCCCCGCGAACTGGTCGCGCGATGAGGCACAAGATCTCATGACAAACTGGATGTCATCGGGTGAGCCCTTCGATTTCGTTCTCGCAAACAATGACGAAATGGCAATCGGCGCGATCCAGGCGATGAAAGCGGCTGGGATGGATATGGCTGATGTTCAGGTTGGCGGTGTTGACGCCTCTCAGGACGCGCTGCTTGTCATGGCGGCGGGCGATTATGACGTCACCGTGTTCCAGGATTCTGTTGGTCAGGGCACCGGGTCCATCGACGCGGCTCTCAAGCTGATCAACGGCGAAGATGTCGACAGCAAAGTCTATATTCCTTTCGTCCTCGTAACACCCGAGAACATGGGTGACTTCCTGGACAAAAACTAAGGTTATCGAACCTGGCACTCTTGGGCGGCGCATCTGAGCGCCGTCCTTTTTCCTTACCGCCAAATTGGGGAGGCGCGCATGGCTGACACAGGCCAAGGCATCGGCGGTCTGACCTTTGACAAATCCAAAAGGTCATGGCCCAATGAGCTGAATATTCTTCTGGCATTGATCATCATCATCACCGTTTTCGAGGCCATCGGCCAATTCGCGCCCTATATGAATGGCCAAAGCTTTCTCTTCGATACGAGAGACAGGTTTGACAGTATTTTCAATGAGGCCCGGTTGCAGATCATCATTCTGCAGGTGGCCATCATCGGCATCATCGCCCTGGGGGTGACGCAAGTGATCATCACGGCGGGGATAGATCTGTCCTCTGGCCCCCTTGTGGCTGCGACAGCGATGATTGCAATGAGTTTCGCACAAGTTGCCGAAGTTAACGGCTTTGCAAACCCCAAAGCGGTGTTTGGCCCTTGGGCAATGGATTTGCCCGTGATCATACCGGTGATAATCGGGCTGGTCTTCGGCGCGTGTATCGGCATCATCAACGGCACGTTTATCGCCTATTTCCGCATTCCTCCGTTTATTGCGACACTGGGTATGTTCCTGTTCTGCCGTGGCATCGCGCTGTGGTGGTCCGGTGGCAACCCGGTCTCGTTCCCGACCGACAGTTATGCCTGGATCGGCTCTGGCATGATGCCTGTGGTCTGGTTTGTGCTACTGGCGATCATTTTCCAGTTGATCATGAGCTATACCGTCTACGGTAAACACACCTATGCCATCGGTTCCAATGAAGAAGCGGCCCGGATGTCAGGGATCAACGTGAAGCGTCACAAGGTCTTGGTCTACATGATCGCATCAATGCTGGCAGCATTTGCGGGCATCGTGCTCAGCTCAAAAGCCGTGACCGCACAGGCGGGCATGGGCGAGTTCTACGAACTCTTCGCCATCGCCATGGCGGTGATCGGCGGGATCAGCCTGCAAGGTGGCCGTGGCTCGATTATCGGGACGGTTCTGGGCGCCATGGTTCTGGGCGTCATCCGCTCCGGCTTCACCTATGTGAAGCTTGACGGCTCCTATCAGTTGATGGCCATGGGTGCGATCATCGTCGCGGCGGTCATTCTGGATCAGTACCGACAACGAAACCGGGCTTGAGGGTGAGGACGCACAGATGAGCAACGATATCGTTCTGGAAACCAAAGGCCTGACAAAACACTATGGTGGTGTTCATGCCCTCAACGATGCCAATTTCGTTCTGCGCAAGGGCGAACATGTGGCGATCATGGGCGACAACGGCGCGGGGAAATCAACCTTCGTGCGCCAGATCACCGGGGGGGAACAACGCACCTCAGGTGAGGTCATCTTTGACGGGCAATCCGTGAATTTCACCGGCCCGATTGATGCACGCGAGGCGGGTATTGAGACCGTGTTCCAAACTCTGGCGCTGGCCGATCATCTCGACGTACCAGACAATCTGTTCCTGGGTCGTGAAAAGACCAAGTTCAACTGGCTGGGCCCGTTTCGGTTGCTGGACTACAAAGCCATGCGTCAGGACACGATGAACGCTCTGGAGCGGACAGGCGTGAAAATCCCCAACATCAACAACACGATTGAGCGGATGTCCGGCGGCCAGCGGCAATGCGTGGCCATCGCGCGCACGGCCAGCTTTGCCTCGAAACTGACCATCATGGACGAACCGACAGCAGCCCTTGGGGTGCAGGAAACCGCACAGGTCGAAAACATCATCCACACGCTGAAATCGCAGGGTGAGCCCTTGATCCTCGTGAGCCACAACATGCGTCAGGTCATGGATCTGGTGGATCGTATCGTGGTCTTCCGTCGCGGGCGCATCGTCGCCAATCTCAGGAAGGAAGAGACCGACGGGCAGGATGTTGTGGCTTACATCACCGGAGCCAAGACCCAGCCAGAGTATGATGTCGAAGACACATGACGGTCTGAGCCGCTGCGGCAAGACCGCAGCGGCATCGGTTTCTTGGTTGGTTTTAAGTCACCCGCGCTGGCGCTATAACAGACCGAACAAACGGTAGCCGGGGATAGAAGATTGGCCGTCACACTGAAAGAAGTTGCTGCATTGGCGGGGGTGTCACGGTCAGCCGTTTCACGGTGTTTCACCGAAGGGGCCTCTGTTTCGCCCGCAACGCGCGCCAAAATCAACAAGGCCGCCGATCAGCTCGGTTACCGCCCCAATGCTCTGGCCTCGTCTTTGACCACGGGTCGCACCAAGCTCATCGGGCTGGTCAGCAACAACTTTCACAACCCGATCTTCTTGCAAGTGTTCGATCTCTTCACCCGAGGCCTGCAAGAGCGCGGCTTGAGACCCCTGCTCGTCAATCTGAGCGATGAAAACGAACCCGCCGCCTCTGTGCGGTTGTTGCAGCAATATTCCGTCGACGCTGTCATCGTCGCCTCCTCGACCCTGCCGGTCAGCTTTGCCGAGGCCTTTCATGCCGAAGGGGTGCCGGTCGTCCATGCCTTTGGCCGACATGCCGACAATCCCAAGGTCAATGTCGTGGGCATCGACAACAAGGAAGCGGGGCGGATGGCCGCGCGGGAATTGATCCGCCGTGGCTACAATAAGATTTCCATGCTCGCCGGACCGGAAAGCGCGACCTCGACCCAAGACCGTCTGTTTGGGTTTCTAGATGCCGTGAAAGGCATGCGCGATCTGGAGGTCAGCACCTCATTCGCCACCGCCTATTCCTATGATGCGGGTTGGGAAGAAATGAACCGGTTGCTGCAGTCGAAAGATGTGGCCCAAGCGTATTTCTGCGGTGACGATGTATTGTCCATCGGCGCATTGGCCGCAGTTCAGAATGCGGGTTTCAGCGTGCCAGAGGATATCGGGCTCATCGGACTGAACGACATGGAAATGGCGCGCTGGAACAACATCAACCTGACCACCATTCGCCAGCCGATCCCGGAGGTTGTGAGCATCTCGCTGGATATGGTCACGTCGATCCTGAAAGACGGCACCGGACCGACCAAGGCGCATCTTTTGCCCTGCGAGTTTATCGAGCGCGGCACGCTCAGGGCCTTGTAGGCCCAAACCCTTCAAAGGCCTGGGCCTGTACAAATTTACCGCAACGAAAGCGGGCGCGCATCGACCCATGCGCCATTGTCTTTTGCCGACGCCACCGCCTGATGCACCGCCGCCATTGAGCGAAGCCCATCCACCGCCGTCGGGAAATCGCCATGCGGCTCGCCTCTGATTGCCGCTGCAAGATCCACATAGATGTTGGCCACAGCCATGGGAAAACCTTCGGGATGGGCGATGGCCACGCGACTGAGCCGTGAAGCTTCATCTGACAGCCCACTTTCGCCCTTTTCCATGATCTGTGTGCGCCCACCCAGAGGCGTATACATCACCTGTCCGGGTTGCTCTGCCCACCATTTAAAGCCGCCGGTTTCGCCAAAGATCTGAATGTCAAACCCGTGCTGGCGTCCAATCGCCACTGAAGACGTCCACAGCCGACCAACGCTGCCGCCTTCCATGCGGAAGTTGACCATCGCATCATCTTCAAGTTCGCGGCTGGAGATGGTCGAGGCAAAGTCGGCAGAGATCTTTTCGACCTCATCCCCGGCAATAAAGCTGGCCATATGCAGGGCGTGAATGCCGCAATCGGCAAACTGACCGGATACGCCAGCCATGGCAGGATCATAGCGCCAACGCACGCGCGGATTGTCAGCGTCCCCCGCGTCGCCATGGTGCCCATGGCTGAAGTTGACCACGATGAGGCGGATTTTGCCGATCTCGCCCCGGGCAACCCTGTGCCGCATCTCGCGCACCATCGGATAGGCCGAATAGCAATAGTTCACCGCACAGATTTTGCCACTGGATCTGGCGATTTTGACAATCTCTTCACCTTCTTCAACGGTCATCGTCATCGGCTTTTCGCAAAGCACGTTGAAGCCCGCCTCCAGAAACGCCTTGGTGATCTCAAAATGGGTTGAGTTGGGCGTGGCGACAGTGACGAGATCAACTCGGTCGTCGCGCCCTTTTTCACCGTCCAGCATCTCCTGCCAATTGCCATAAGCGCGATCCGACGCGATGCCCAGACGCTGCGCATAGTCTTTGCCGCGCACCGCGTCGTGATCCAGCGCGCCTGCGGCCAGAACGAAATTGCCGTCGGCCTGTGCACCCATGCGGTGCGCCGGTCCAATCTGGCTGCCTTCGCCGCCGCCAATCATTCCCCAGTTCAAACGTGTCACTGGTCGTCTCCTCAAAAGCCGATAGAATGCAGATATTCGCGGTTGGACCGCGCGTCTTCGGTGGGCGTTCCGGGCAGGGTCGGATCGCAATCCTGTTCCACGGTACACCACCCCTCAAAGCCCGCCTCCAGCAGCACCTGACGCACAGAGGGAAAATCAACATCCCCCTGCCCAAGGTTGCAGAAAATACCCTGACCGCAGGCTTTGTAGAAATCAGTTCTGTTGGCCACCACATCCGCTTTCACGACCGGGTTGATGTCCTTGAAATGCATATAGCTGATGCGGCTGACATAGCGTTTCATGAAAGCCACCGGATCAAACCCGGCATAGGAATGATGACCCGTGTCAAAGCAGATCTTCAGAATCTCTTCGGGAATTTCATTCAACAGGCGTTCAAGCTCGGGCTCAAAATCCATGAAACCACCCGCATGCGCATGGATGCCAACGGTCAGGCCATGATCAACGCCAACCTTTGCGGCCTCCGCAATCCGGTCGCGGTAGGCAGTCCATTCCGCTTTGTCCATCTGTTCAGCTTCTGTGGCCCGACCGGCAGTAGAGGCGCGGCGCGGCGAAATACTGTCGATCAGGACCAGATGCTTTGCGCCATGGGCCTTGAGCGATTTGCAGGTCCGCAAGGTCCCATCCATCACATCGTCCCAGGCTTCTGGGTCATGGAAAGGGCGGAACACAACACCGCCGATCAATTCCAGATCGAACTCATTGAGGGCCTCTTTCAGAACCGCAGGGTCTTCGGGCATGAAACCAACCGGGCCAAGCTCGATGCCTTTGTACCCGACCTCAGCGCAGTCCTTCAGCACATTGCGCCAGCTGGGGTTACGGTCATCATCTGCAAACTCAACGCCCCAAGAACAGGGCGCGTTGCCAATCAGAATAGTCATTTTGGTGTCCTTACTCTTCGACGGTTTGCCACTGCCCGCTTTCAGCAGAGCGCAGCGCGGCGTCGGTAACTTTGATGACGGACAGCCCATCTTCAAAAGTGGGCCATATGTTTTTGCCAGTGTGGATCGCCTCAAGGAAATCCTTCGCTTCAATGATGATCTGGTCTTGATAGCCAGTGCCATGGCCAGGGCCTTGGCAGAACGACAGATAATCGGGATGGGCCGGGCCAGTCAGGATCTTTTTGAATCCACGAGACGCCTCAGGCCCTTCAGCCTGATAAAGCCAGAGCGCATTCTGATCTTCCTGATCAAAACGGATGGCCCCCTTGGTGCCGAAAATCTCGTAGAAATATCCCATTTTGCGCCCTGTTGCGACGCGCGATGAAAAGAGATGCCCCATCACGCCGCTTTTGAAGCGCACCATCATCTGAACCTGATCATCATTGGTGACTTTGCCGCCCGGGCGATCTTCGTGAACCGTTTCAACTTCGGCCACGAGCCTGTCAATCGGTCCCATCAGGGCCAGCGCCATATTAAAGAGATGAGGCGCCAGATCACCGATGCAACCGTTCGCCATACCTTCGGTTCGCCAGGTCGCCGGAAGGTCTGGATCAGCCAGAAAGTCTTCCGCGTTTTCGGCCTTGAAGTATGTCACATCACCAATCGCGCCATCTTGCAGAAGACGGCGGGCGTATTGCGTCGCTGGTGTTCGAATGTAGTTGTAGCCAACCATGTTTATATGGCCTTTGGCCGCTTGGGTCATGGCCCTGGCATCGTCAAGCGACGCGCCCATAGGCTTTTCGCACATCACAGGTTTGCCAAGGGCAAAGGCGGCTTCTGCAATCTCGCGATGGAACTTCTGCGGGGTAGCAATAACAATCGCTTCCACCCGGTCATCGGTGACAAGCGCACGCCAGTCGGCTGTGGCACGGGCAAATCCAAAGGCCTGACGATAGCCTTCGGCGCTCTCCTCACTCGATGCGGCAATCATCTCCAGCCGAGGACGCAAAGCGGTGTTAAAAACCGCGCCCACAGCAGCCATGGCAACAGAATGCGCCTTGCCCATATAGCCACCGCCAATGATTCCAATACCGATGTCGGTCATGGATATCTCCTCCCAAGAAAGCGCTTGCAACCGGTTGCAAAGTTGATACCCTCAGATTCGCGAAGGCACAAGCGGCAATCGACTTGCCAGAGAATTTTTGCCACACTCGGAGGGATCCACATGAGCCAGAAATCGGTGCGCCTGACCACGGCGCAAGCGATCATTCGGTATCTTGAAAATCAGTTCATCGACATAGACGGTCAGCAATTGCGTGTCTGTGGCGGCGGCTTTGGGATTTTCGGGCACGGCAATGTCACCTGCCTTGGCGAAGCGCTGTATGGTGCCCAGGACAAGCTGCCACTTTACCGTGGTCAGAATGAACAGGGCATGGGTTTTGCGGCGGCTGGATATGCAAAGCAATGGCTACGCCAGCGTTTCATGTTCTGCACAGCCTCTGCTGGCCCGGGCACAGCGAATCTGTTGACCTCTGCAGCCCTGGCCCATGCAAACCGGTTGCCCGTTCTGATGCTGTGCGGCGATGCCTTCGCAACGCGCCTGCCAGATCCGGTGTTGCAGCAGCTGGAACACTTCGGTGACCCGACCTTGGGCGTCAACGACGCCTTCAAGGCAGTCAGTCGCTATTGGGATCGGATCACACATCCGGCGCAGATTATCCAATCATTGCCCGCCGCCCTTGCGACCATGCTCGACCCCGCAGATTGCGGGCCCGCCTTCATCGGCCTTCCACAGGATGTGCAGGGGTGGGCCTATGATTATCCGGCAGAGCTGTTTGAACCCAAAGTACATCGCATTCGCCGGATTTCGCCGGATGCCGCAGAAATCGCCGATGCGGCCGCGGCCTTGAAAGGGGCCAAACGCCCGATGATCATCGCAGGCGGCGGCGTGCAATATTCCCGCGCTGTAAAAGAGCTGACAGCCTTTGCCAATGCGCATCACATCCCGGTGGTCGAAACAATCGCAGGCCGGGCCAATCTTCTGGCGACTGATGTTCTGAACATCGGCCCCATTGGGGTCACTGGATCCAACTCTGCCAACACTATTGCAGAAGAGGCGGATGTGATCCTTTCGGTTGGATGCCGTCTGCAGGATTTCACAACCGGGTCCTGGACTGCCTTTGCCAAGGATGCGCAGATCATCGGCCTGAACGCGGCACGCCATGACGCGGGCAAACACCGCTCTTTGCCGGTCGTGGGCGATGCAAAACTGGGCCTTCAGGCGCTTGATAAGGCGATTGCGGGCTACGCAGCGCCTGCCTCCTGGATGGATAAAGCCCGGCAAGAACGCGCCAGATGGGATGCTTATGTTGCCGAGAATGTCGCCGTCGGAAACCGCCCCAACTCCTATGCACAAGCAATCGGTGTCGTGAACGAATTGTGTGACCCTCGCGACCGGGTTGTTGCTGCGGCAGGCGGGTTGCCCGCCGAGGTCACCGCCAATTGGCGCACCCTGGATATCGGCACGGTTGATGTGGAGTTCGGCTTTTCCTGCATGGGCTACGAGATCGCAGGCGCCTGGGGCGCACGCATCGCGCAAGCGGAGCGGGAGCCGGATCAGGATACCATCGTCTTTTGTGGCGACGGGTCATACCTGTTGATGAACTCCGATATCTATTCCTCCGTGCTCACTGGCAAAAAGCTGATCATCCTTGTGCTCGACAACGGCGGTTTCGCCGTCATCAACAAGTTGCAGAACAACACAGGCAACGAAAGCTTTAACAACCTGATTGCGGACACGCCCACCGCCACGACGCCTTTCGCGGTTGACTTTCAAGCCCACGCCGCCGCCATGGGCGCCAACGCGGAAACCGTGGCAAATCCAACAGAGCTGGGCGAGGCGTTCAAACGTGCCAAAGCCGCCGACACAACCAGCGTGATCGTCATGCAGGTTGATCCCTATGAAGGCTGGACCGCCGAGGGCCATGCCTGGTGGGAGGTCGGCACGCCGCACGTTACAGAAAGTGACAAAGTGCGCGAGGCCCATGTCGATTGGGAAGCTGGCCGCGACAAACAAAGGCGTGGTGTCTGATGTCGGATTTGTTTGAAGGTATCCGGCAGAACAACTTCGTCATCGTAGGCCGCGCAGGGATCGACTTTTTCACCGATGCTGGCGTTGCCGCCGAGGATGCGGACCGTGTAACCGTTGGCCTTGGCGGCTCATCTGCGAATATCGGCGCGGGGATCTGCAAGCTGGGCGGCAAAGCCTCGCTGATAACGCGTGTCTCGGATGACAGCGTCGGCAGTTACTGCATCGGCCAGTTGAAACGCTACGGTGTAGAAACGGAATATGTCTCAACCATGGGTGGCGAATACCGAAATTCGCTGGCCTTTTACGAAAGCCGCGTTCAGGGGCATCGCAATGTGATCTATCGCAACGGCGCCGCCGATTTTCAGATGGATGACAGTGATGTTGAGGCGGTGGACTATGCAAAGTTCGGGGCGCTGATCACCGCTGGCACGGTCTTTGCCGCTGAACCTTCGCGTAGCGCCACGTTCAAAGCCTTTGATCTGGCCAAACAAGCCGGATTGCCGATCATCTTTGACGTGGATTACCGGCCTTATTCATGGCCCTCACCCAAGGTGGCCTCCGAAGTGCTGACCCGCGCGTCCTATGCAAGCGACATGATTGTCGGCAATGACGATGAGTTCGGCTTTATCGCAGGCGACTACAGCAAGGGATTGGACAAGGCACGCGAGCTGTCGGAAACGGTGCCTCTGATCGTTTACAAGATGGGCGAGAAAGGTGCGTTAACCTTCCATCAGGGAGAGGAAATCCGCACCGGGATCTATCCGGTAAAGGCGCTCAAGCCCACCGGCGCTGGCGATAGCTTTATGGCCGGCTTTGTCACCTCAATTGCCGATGGGCATGACCTGAAAACCGCGCTCCTGCGCGGTTCGGCCTGTGCCTCTGTCACGGTGTCCCGCCCAGGGTGCGCCCCCGCCATGGCGGATCGCGCAACGCTTGAGGCGTTCCTGTCCGACCACCCCGGCCCCACGACTGCATAAAAGGAGCAGCTATGCATATCGCCCCCTATGACAATAAGAATAAGCCGATTGTGGACGTCGACGATGCAACGGTGCCGTTGAATTACTTCAATATCGTCAAGCTCGACGCGGGGCAGTCGTTTGAATACCAGGTGCCGGGGTTTGAAACCTGCATCGTTCCGGCCACCGGGACCATTGATGTTGAGGTGGAAGGATTTGCCGCAACAGATATCGGTGGGCGCGGTGCAGATGTCTGGGATGGTGAGCCCGAAGGTGTCTATGTACCATCCGGCGCCAAGGCCATGATGGTAGCCAAAAACACCTGTGAAGTCTTCGTGGCCGGTGCCAGGTTTGACCAGACCTTTGAACCTTTCGCGGTGCGCTCGGATGAACTGGACCTCGTGCAATACGGTTCTGACGACACCAAAACCCACCGCAAGATCAAACATATTCTGGGCCAGAAGTATCACGACAAGGTCGGGCGCTTGCTGGTTTCGGAATTGTTTACTGTGGGCGCAGGCGGCTGGTCTGGCTTCCCAAGCCACAAGCACGACACCGACCGCCTGCCGATCGAGACACGCCACGACGAAACCTATAACTTCAGGTTCCGCCCAAACCACGGCTCGGGCGTGCAAATGCTGCAGCGTGAAGATGGCAAACCGGGTGATGCCTATCACATCGTCGATGGCTCCACGATCTGTCTCGACAGCGGCTATCACCCCTGCGCCGCCCTGCCCGGATATGAGATGTATTATTTCACGATCCTCGGCGGTCTGAGCCAGCGCAGCCTCGTGCAGTATTTCCAGCCCAGCCATGCCTATCAGGTCGAAACGATCCCCGGCATCAAAGACATGATCGCAAAGTTTAAATAACCCGCCCGCTGGGGCGCCGAAAATAAAGGAAGACCGATGCCTTTGGTCACTTTGAAAGAGGTGCTGCAACCGGCCCTCGCGCAGGGCTATGCTGTGGCGGGTATGGTCACGCTTGGATGGGAAGATATGCGTGCTTTCGTGGCCGCCGCCGAAGCTGAAAACAGCCCGCTGATCCTACAGGCAGGCCCCAGCTGTCGCGAACATACGCCACTGCCCATTTTGGGGAAAATGTTTCGCCATCTGGCCGAAAATGCGAGCGTGCCCATCGTGGCGCATCTCGATCACGGTTACACGTTCGAAGACTGTCAGAAAGCGCTGGATGCCGGATTTACCTCGCTGATGTTTGACGGATCGCGCAAGCCGCTGACGCAAAACATTGAAGAAACAGCGCGCGTGGCCGAACTGGCCCACGCTGCCGGGATTTCATGCGAAGGCGAAATTGGGTTTGTTGGGTACGACGGCGGAGAGACTTCAAACGGGACCGACCCAAAGGAAGCGGCAAAATTCGCACTGCGGTCAAACGTTGATGCCATGGCAATTTCCGTCGGAAATGTTCATTTGCAACAGCGTCAGAGCGGCGGGCTCGATGAACAGCGCATCGCAGAAATTGATGCCGCAACCAATGTTCCGCTGGTGATCCACGGTGGGTCAGGCGTACCAGCCGATCAGCGTCGAAAGCTGGTCAAGACAACAAGCATTTGCAAGTTCAACATCGGCACCGAGCTAAGGCAAGCCTTTGGAACAGCGCTGCGGCAAGCCGTGAACTGCGACCCAAACCGATTTGACCGGATCCAGATTCTCAAAGAAACGCACGATCCAACCGTTGCCGCAGCGCGGATGGTTCTAAGAACCATGAAAGGATAGAGAACGATCAATATCGTTCTTTTGGGGCGCAACCGCACCGGTCAGCGCTGTCACAGACAATCCGGCCCGACCATCACGGGAATGACCAGGCCGATTTTGACGCTTATCTCAGTTGTGTGTTCCTGGATGGCTCCAGCGTGTTAAAATCTGAAACCATTCCATTTCGCGCGTCTCAGAGCAAAGAGCGTGACAGCATCGGGCTGACCTGTCGGTTCAAGCCCCAGCGCTCGCTGAAACCCTGAAAGCGCCCGGCGCGTGGCCGGACCAACCTTGCCGTCTGGGATACCGGGCTTAAAACCCACATCGGTCAGCAAAGTCTGAGTTTCGCGCACCGTCATATTCTGAGAACGCCCATTGGTATAAACCTGAGGCCCCTCAGGATTGTTCTTCGCGGATCGTCTGGCCTCAACAACCAGCAACCTGTTGCGGGTATTGATGTCTTTGGCGCTCAGCGGCTTGTCATTAAATTCCGCCCCGAACAAAACCTGCATCATATCGGGGCCGCCCACATGCGGCAGGCCACCCCAAAGCCAACCGTCCTCGGGCCGCGCCTCCAAATCATCAAGATGCACCGCCAAAAGCGCGCGGGCCCGGTCATGCATTTTGCGTGCCGTCGTTTCAAAGTGACCATTGGCATCCCCTTTCGTCATCAGCGCGCTAAGCCGCGCCAACCTCAGCGAATACCCTTCGGTTTCCGGGATTGGCGCTTTGACAGCCCCAATTATCTGCGCCCAGGCCAAGGTAAAATTCACGTCTTCCAGCTGTTCCGACTTCTGTTCAGCTTTCGTCCTGTTGCCATACTCATACGCTTTAGGATCAATCACATAGTCTGGGGCAGGCACCCGCGAGAGCAGCGCAATCAGCTTGCCGCGCGCCCAATCGTCATCCTCTGCCTCGACCTCTTCCAGCATCCGCAGGGCACGCTTGCCGTCCACCGGCACCCCCTCGCCACGCAGATACATATCTGCAAGCCGGATCTTGGCGTTTCGATCTTTGTCCATGGCTTCACGGAACAGCGCCACCGCCCGCGCCTTGTCCTCCGGCACGCCCCGGCCATAGCGATACAGACGGCCCAGTTCGCGTTTGGACCAGGCGATATCCTCTGCCACCGCCTTCTCCAAAGCATCCACCGCCGCTTTATAGGTCTCCTCATCAGAGCCAAGCTGTATATGGCGGCGCGCATAGAGATGGCCGATTTTGGCCAAACCCTCCTTGTCACCACTCTTTACCGACTCTTCGTAATAAGACAGCGCCTGCTGCGGGTCGCGCTTGCTGTCGTCTCGGTCACGGTACAAATCACCCAAAAGCCGTTTGGCCGTAGAATGCCCAGCTGCGTCGGCTGCAAGATAATGTGCCTCTGCTTTGTCGTAATCGCGCGGCACACCCCAGCCGTTTTCATAAAGCAACCCCATATTGCGGTTGGGATAGGTTTCATACCCTAGCACAATGGCATGCTCAAAGTTCTGTTTGGCCAGAGCATACCGCTCTTGCTCCAAATAGGCATGTCCAAGATTGTTGATCGCCCAGGCCACATCCGATTGCGCGGCAATTTTATACCACGAAATCGCCGTTTCCATGTCTTTGGGAACGCCCTTTCCCTCACCAATCATCCAGCCGATTTTGGCAGCACCCTCCGCATAGCCGTCTTCATAGGCCTTCCGGTAGTAGGCCATCGCTTTATCATAATCCTGTGGCTTTCCACGGGCGTCACGATACATATCGCCAAGCTGCAAAGCAGAGACCGCATGCCCAAGATCCGCCGCCCGCTCATACAGCCGCCCAGCCTCATCGAGATCAACTTCGACACCTAAACCACCCGCGTAAAGCGCCGCCAGATTGTGATAGGCTGCCGCATAGTCGCGATCCACACCGCGTTCTAACAAACGCCGCGCTTCATCGTATTGGCCATTCTTGTGATGGGCCCGCGCGAGGTTGAAGTTCGCCCGGTCATGCTTGGGCAAAAGCTTCAACGCCGCGTCGCAGATTGCAATTGCATCAGTGACAATCAGGTCATCCCAATCCACCCCGACGATCCCCGGTGGATTGTCGGGATTATAGGGATGTGCTGCATAGCGATCACAGGCCTCGACCATCGAAATCGGATTCTCAGCAACTGGCTGCGGCGGCTTAGGCTTAGACGGAACAAATTCCTGCCCCAATACCTTGGAAAACTCTGGGCTGATCGAGGCAATCTCGGTCATACGCGTGCCCATGTTGTAGCGCGCGCCGTGCTTGGCCCCCCATTTATGCAGGCCAATCACGGTGTTGCGCCGCTCATTGCTGACAATAAAACTGCCAGAGCTGCCTTCATGAGTATTGCAGGTATGAAGTACCGTGTCACCGTTCAGCGGCTCATTGGCAGCAAAGCACGCGCCGGTTGAAACCTGTTTCGACGCGGCCAACGGATGACCAACAATAAAAAGACTTTCGTCAGGAAGCGGGTCAGCGATGTCAAACCGGATCGGCGCGACACGCTCTGAGCGATCAATCAACCGCAGCAAGGCCGCATCAATAGGAGCCGGGTAAAACTCGATTGCCGTTGGATCAACCCGAAGAAACTCAACCCGACGCGTCCGGTTGGAATCCTCAAATCCAGTTTGAAAGACAATGTTGATCACCCGCTCTGGCCCGGTTTGCGGCACGCAATGGGCGTTGGTCATTAGGATCGTCGGCGCGATCAGTACCGCCGTACAGGCATTGCGCCCTCCATGCGCATATTTCAGATCAAGAAACCCGGTCGCATCTGCCACCGGCCGGATAGGCGCGCGGGTAAAGCGTTTGGCAGGCACAAACCCCGGCCCCAGATCAGAGGCCATAGAGACCAGCGCCTGCTGCCCCGACACCGGAACCGAGCCGAATCCTTCGGGATCCAGCTGCATCGGCTGCGCCTGCGCCACCCCGGCGACCAGACCGGCACAGACCGCGCTAAAAACAAGTCTTCTCATGATAAGCTCCCCCTCTTTGCCTCAGCGCACCACCGGAATTTCGACCACTTTATGAATGATGATATTGTCCTCCGTATCGCGCTCATAGGGGCAGCCTTTGCGCGACGGGCGCGCGATCTCCAGCGCCTCTGCCCGGCCAATATGGGCGACGCTTTGCGCCATGTCATAGGCCGGATCAACAATCCCGGCACAAAGAGGCAGCGCGACCTTGCCCACTGGATCACCGGCCTTGCGGCAGGGTGTGTAACTGATCATCAACAGTTCCGTTACCAGCGGCGCAGCCTCCAGCCCCTCTGCCTTGTCCACTGCACGGAAAGGCGCGCCGGGGGCATCGGGGCAGGTGCGCAGATCCTGCTCAGTCCCGCAGGGGAGCGTCACCGGCCCGGCGCTCGACTGCACAAGTGGATAATCGTGGTTCTGTACCTCCTGCGGATCAATGGTCCACAGCCTGTACACCCCCGGCTTCTCTCCGCGCATCTTGACACGGAAATGATCGCCATAGGCAATCCGGTCGCCCCCCTCAAAATCAAGATACTCACCGTGTACCTTCCACGTTTCTGGATCGACAAGGTACACATCCATATCCAGATCAATGCAGTCTTCAGACAGGGCAGCCCCGGCGCTAAGGCTCAGGAACGCAGCAGCCATAATGCTTTTCATCTCTTGGATCCTCACAACATCTCGAATTTCAATACGGTCTTCAACCGGCTGTCCGGGTCGGCCCGCACACCGCGGAAATCGCCCACCGGATAGCTGCGCGTAGTCGCGTCTGCATTCTTCCTGAGCAACGCTCTGGCAGAGGCGCAATCCACCTCGGCGCAATCGGCAACGGCAATGATGGCCTTGCCACTCCTGTCCACCAAATCGCGCAGGGTAAAATCCGCCTTCTCGGCCTGCCCCGGCACAAGAACCAGATCCTTGATAGCCACCTCACCACGATACAACACCGCCACAGCCGGACGCCCGCCGGTGTGGGTCACGATCAGCCGAACTCTCTCGCCCGACATAAACGGATTGCCCACCGGCGCGTCATAGGTCTTCTCATCCCGCACCAGCTTCACACCAACGCTCAGCGCCCCGCTATAGATCACCGGCACAGGATCTGTATTGGCCGCAGTCGCCACTTGCGGGATCACAATTTCTGGCTGCTTCTTCAGCAATGACGCAGAGACCGGTGGCTCCTCCCTGCCCTGCCACAGACCCAGCACCGCGAGCACCGCCGCCAGACAGGCCCCTGCGCCGATCCGCTGCCATGTGAGCCAGCCATCTTTGTGCACCTTTGACCTTGCCTCGCCCCCTTCCGGTGCCAGCAGTCCGCCCCGGATCGTCTCAGCCAAATTAGAGGTCTGGACAACTATCCAGCCCTTGGCCTGCAATTCCGCAATCAGCACCGCCTCTTCGCCTTCGGGGGTCTGACGCGGCACCACCAGAAGCTTCTCAGCATGCTGGCCGAACATCTCTTCGCCATCCGCCAGCACCGCCCGCAGCTTCGCCTCCAGACCGCCGACATTCTGCCCGGCGTCGTTCAGCACCAAAGCGCCCTCACCATTCGGCTCTCCAGTGGCGACAATCGCCAGATCTTTCTGCCCATTGTCGTAGTCACTCCAGAAAAGCTCCGGGCGCGTGGTTGCCAGCATATCGGCCAGAATCGCAAGCAAGCCATAGCTTTCGCCCACATAGCTGCGCTGGCCTTCGGGGTAGAACGAGACCCGCAACCCCCTGCGCTGGCTCTGCACATGCTCCGGCCAAAACCGGCGCGCGGTCATCTGGCGGAAATAGTCGACCGTCTCTTCCGTGTCTTTCCGGGCGTGGCAATGGCGGCCAAAGCGAAAACTATCCTCGCCTTCTTCAAGCCAAACCGTCACCCGCACCAATGTACTGCCCCCGCCAGGTGCAACCACCGGAAAGGCCAGCGACCGGTTACTCCTGTCACCCATCGCCCTGCCCTCCGTCAATCGCCGTCAGCGGCACCAACACCAGATCATCCAGCCGCAGCCCGATGGCGCGCTCTTGGGCCACAACATCCTGCGGCGCGTCGGGCAAAGACCAGAAATCATCCAGCACCCCATCGCGCGGGACCGCGCCGCTGATCCAGACACGGCCCAGATCGTCGTAAAGCGTCACCTCGACCCCTACCGGCAGTTGTAGCCCTGAGGTGTCCAAAATGATCTGCCAACCATCACCCAACGGCTGAATCTCGAGGATCAGCCCGGATAGCCCATCAATATGGATCGGCTGACGCCTTGCGGGCGCCGCGGCTTGGCGCAGGTAGGGCGCTTGCGGCAGGTTTGCCACCCGCTCGATTAGCGCCGCGCGCTCGGCCTGATAAGCCTCTTCAAACATGCGCCGATTAAGCGGCGACCCCATCAAAAGCGCACGCGCACGCGCGTCCATCATCTGTTTGCCAGATAGGATGTCCCGCCAGAAGATCACCGGTTTCACCTCAATTTCAAGGTCTTCGGTCTGGGTTGCAAACACAGCTACAAGCATATCAGTAAGATCCTGTGTCATTTGGCGTCTCCTTGCTCCGCGGCAGCAAAGCTTTTAAGCCGCGCGCCAATAAATTTATGAGCCTCCACTAAATAGAGGCCAAATCCTGTGTCTTTCGGTGTTGCCCAACTGGGTTTGCCGGACTGGTTTGGCACAGGTGTCACAGGAATGGAGGGGTTTCTGACCCGAAGGGCTGTCAGCCGCGCTGCCAGATCCCGCACCATCCCCTTCCACTTCACCAAAAATGCGTTTCGCGCGCCGGGTTTATCGTCTTTCAGTTTTGGCAGGCTGTCATGCAACAGCACCTGACCCAGCGTCTCTTCGCCGGGCAGATCCCTTTGAAGATACTTTGCAACCAGAACGTCTATGGCCGTCTGTTTCGGCTCCACCAAAAAACCGGCTTGCTCCAACTGTCGGTTCTCAATCGCTGCAATCTGGTCTGCGTGCCCTGCTTTCTGATAGCCCATGGCCTCCGCGCATACCTCTGCATCGACAACCTCCAGCAGCGTTGCGTCTCCGTCGGCTCCGAATTGCTCGCTCAGTGAAGCCGCCTCTCCGACAAAACTCAGATGCTGCAGCTTCGTCCAGGGAACAGCCTTGAGAGCGTCGGGATCAAATGCCTCTGCACCCCGCTCTGGTGGGGTCGCCCCCGCTATCGCCGCATAATACAGTTCCAGGGCCGTCAGGATACGCAGAGGATTATGCACCGCTCCGCCGCCACCAAGGTCGACTTCAGCGACAAAGGCAGCACGCCCGCGCCGCGGATCTGCAGACCAATCCTCATGCCGTTCGCGCAAAGTCCTGACCAAGGCAACCGCCTGGGCCGCAAAATCCGCGTCCTGCAAAGGCCCCAGAATCTTATGTACCCGGCGATTTTCCAAAACCACGGAAAGCCCGATCGCCAGATCCGCCTTGCACAGCATATCAAGCGAAACAGCCCGGTCGTCTGCCTCTAAGTCAAGCGCCAGAGCAAAGGCCTGAAGCCCACCCAGATAATGCGGCAGGTCGGCCGCCTGCGCGCCAGACACCTGCGGATAGCCAATCGTATTCAGTCCTGCGTAGACCTGCGCCTTGGGGCTCACCTGAAACGTGAAGGCACTTTTGCCAATCTCGGCCAAAGCTTTCGCGTTGTCTGCCTTAAGAAACTTTGGCTTGGTGCGCAGATCCTGCGCCAGAAGCTTGCAGGCTTCGGGAATGAAAAATTCGGCAAAATCCACAACCGCCACTTCGAAATCAGCGCGCATGTGTCCTTTGAAACCGCTGCCCAGTCGCGCCAGCTTTGGGCCCGAGAACTCCCGAAACCAATCATCTGCCAGCCCATGCTCGCCATACATATAGGCCCGCCATGCCTCATCATTGGCGCTCTTGCTCGCCTTTGCCGCCTGACGAATGCTCTCAAAGCCCTCGGTTACCGTCAACAAGGCACGCAATAGTGCCAGGCGAACCGGTTCGAACCCAGCTGACCCATAGAGCAGTATCTCACGAATGATCTGCCCTTCCCGATCTTGACCGGGACAAAACTCTCTCATGACCGTTCTCCTTTTTCTTTCATCTTAAGGTCAGGGGGAGGGTCACCAGCAAAAACACGGTCACTCGTGGCGAACCTTGAAAACTTCACAAATAACGCCCGGCTCACCGCAGCCAGCCAGCCCAGACTTAGGCGGGCTCACAGGCTCTGGCGGGCGGCGTTTCGGGGCAATCTCCAGCTTCTCCTGCAAGTTCGCGCCCGGCCCGGGGCAGACCGCGCGCATGCAATCCACATGCCGCAGCCGGATCTCCTGCCACTTGGCTTGTCCGGTAAACCGAAACTCCCGGTTATGCGGCACCCGTACAAGGCCACCCTCGGGCAGCGGATAGGTGCCCACGGGCTCAAACTGCGTTTGATCCGCCTCGCGGATTTCCACATACAAAAGCCCGCCCCGGCTGGCTGAAACACAAAGAAACACAGGTAGCGTGCGGGCCACAACATCGCGCGGCAGCGCCCACCACGCGCCGCCCTCCTCTGCCACCATCATCCGAAAAGACAGCCGATGCGTCTCCCGCGCGGCGATTTCCAAAGCCTCCCATTGGGCAGAACCCGCCGCGATCCGCCGGATCGACACACGCCGATTATCTGCATGGTCCGGTCTCTTGGGATACAGCAAACGCCGCTCTCCATATGCCCGCCAGGCGATCCTGTGCCGCGCGATCCCCCTTTGGACCATCGCCTCCATCACAGTCTCAGCGCGCCGTTCCGAAAGGGCCATATTATGCGCATCACTGCCGGGTGCGCTGGCATGGCCTTCGATAACAAAACTATCGTGGCTGAACTCCGAATGCCCGATCACCCGCGCCAGAACATCCATCTGTCCAACCGCTGCTGCCGTCAGCCGCGCCTTGTCATTCTCAAACAGAATATCGGGCACCTCGACCGAGACCGATCCAAAACAACCATACTGCATGGGAGAAGCCCTGAGCGCCTGCATCACCATGCCCTCATCTGAACCTTCGAGCCGCAGTATTTCTTGCGCAAATGATTGAAAACATAGGAAAAACCAAAACACGACTGACAAAAATACACGGATCATTGACCAAAGGCCTCCAAATTCAGGCAGCCGTCATTGCTGCCACCTTCACAAGCCTGACGGAAAAGCGCGAGAGCCTTTGTTTCATCCAAAGCAACACCTTCGCCGGTTTGATAGTTGGCCCCCAAGGCGTTGCAGGCCTCTGCATGGCCAAGGTCGCAGGCCATTTTGTAATGGAGTGAAGCCTGCTTTTGGTCTTTCAATACGCCCTGGCCAAAATAGTGGGCATCAGCCAGAAAGTAACACCCGCGCGGAGAGCCTCCTTGACATGACTGCTTATACTTCTCAACGGCAATAGCAGAGCTCCGCTCCACACCTGCTCCAAACTCATACATCCGCCCTAGGTTGGCGCAGGCCCACATTTGGCCACCTTTGCAAGACTTCCGATAAAGCTCTGCAGCAAGAAAAGAGTCCTGGCTTACGCCGAACCCATTCGAATAAAGCGCACCAAGATTCCCACATCCCCATGCGTCACCACCATCGCAGGCCACCCCGTAGAGCTCCGCCGCTTTTGAATAGTCCTGAGCCACACCATTGCCAAGTTCGAACCGACCACCCAAAGTCACACAACTGTTCCAAAGCTGACCTCTACATGCTTTCTCGTACAGTTTCGTTGCTTTGACCGGATCAGGTTTCACCCCCTCCCCTGCAAAATACGCCAACCCGAGATTGTTACACGCGTTCGGTTCCCCCCTTTCGCAGGCAAAGGCATTGAGTTCGGCACCCCTGGCCCTGTCACGCACGACCCCTTTCCCGGCATTGTAGAGAAGTCCAAGAACAACACATCCCCTGAGATTTTCACTCCGACAGGCCAGACTGGAATAGAAAACCGCGTCTTCCGCAAATTCATCAATTATCCCTTCAATAAAAATCCGTTCAGCAACAGAAGCACATGAAACCATCTCTCCTTTCGCGCAGTTGGCACGATGGGTCTCTATGTGTTGCGGCAAACTGCTCACGGCACTCAGGTCAATCGAAGGCGGTTGTTCATTTCTGGACGGTTCAAAAACTTCGCGCAAAATTTTGCTTTCCTTCACCAAAGTCGCCATGCGGACAGCCCGGTTCACCTGCCGCCCGCTAAGCAAAGACCCGCCCCAGAAGTGCAGCCCGACAATTTGCCCCTCGCTCGAAAACACCAACGAGCCGGATGATCCCGACAAAGTCGCGCAGCCGTGAACCACGTCGCTCCCGTCCAGTGGCACCTCATGATCAGACCGGCAGCGCCCACGTGAAAGGTGCAATGGTTGTCCTTCGGGATGGCCAATGATCACCAAAGGTTCCCCCGGCCCCGGATCACGGATCGCAAACCCCAGCGGCTGATGCTCTTGCAAAGGCGTCTCTAGCCGCAGGACAGCATAATCCAATGAATCCTCGCTGCCCCGCTCCACCGGGGTCAGCGACACCGAATAGGATGAGACCACGTTTCGCCGCCGTGCATCACGATAGTTTGGCAGGAAAAGCGCCGAAATCGCACGATGTCGCCCGCTGGTTTTCAGACAATGCGCATTCGTCAGAACATAGATCGGCGTGATTGCCGTGCCCGTACAGGCGAAACTGATCGGCTGGCCGTCCGCATCCTTTGCAGCGGTCATGATATCCAGGCGCCCGGTGATTTTCGCTACCCGATCGATCCAGCCCGACCGAATGCTCTGCGTTTCCTCAAACAGCCCAAGCCGCCGCGCCTCGTCCATAGCATGGGATACAAGCGCTTGCTGTTGACCAAAGCCCGGTACGCCAAAACCTCCGGCAGGCAGTTGGAACGGCCCGGTTTCCTGCGCTGCGACGCCCTGTACAAATCCCAGCGTCACCAGCGCCGCATAAAACAATCCCTTCAAAATGAAACCTCTCTCTCGGAAAATGACAGAGCCACCGATCCAGAGCCTAGACCGGTGACTGTGTTGCTAGCAAGCGTCAGTGCGCAGTTGCTGCTTTCTCCATCAACCATGCTTCAAACCCGACGTTGCCCTCCGACGCGCGGGTCTCTGCGGCGGCCAGTTCCTCTGTGTTTCGTAGCAAACGGTCCACAACATTGGTCCCGGTTTCCCCTGCGCGCAGCACCTCGTCGATTGACTTGAGATCTGAGGTCAGCAAAGCATAGTTCTGTTGGGCATCGATCAGTGCCATCTTCGACGGCAGGATCGACAGGGTCGCACGAATTTCCGAGCGATGGGCAATCAGATTGCGGCGTGCCGTATTCAGGTTGTCGTGCAGCCCTTCTGCATCTGCGATCACCGCATCCAACCGCTGGCCTTCGATAAACAACAGCTCAAGCTGATCGAGGAAAGCAGTCCGTGTTGGATACACTGCCCCAGCAAAGTGGATTGGCCCGTTACCCACTGTCTTATTGAGCAGACGCTTTCCCTCTTCGAGATAAAGACGGTTCTGCCCGCGTAGCGATTTGTTCCGCGCCAGCACTTCAGCTGCACGTCCCAGCTCCAGATCAAGCCGTTCAGATGACTGCTCTAGATTCCGGGCCAAATCTTTCAGCTTTGCCTGCTTGCGCAGTAGGCAGGCCTGTGGGTGTGACTCGCAGTCGGGCTGGCCTAAACTATCAAACACCTCGGGTATCTGATCAATCACATTGGCCGTCGCCTTGGGTGCTACAATGCTGCCCGTCGCAAGAATAAGAGCCAGACCAACAACCGCGGATACAATAGTTTTCAACATGGGATTTACCTCCTGATATAACCGCCGGGTGGTTTGATCCGGCGTATGTGAGTTGATCAGGGGGAGGGTGCATTTGGGAAAATACCGGTAAGAGGCCTATGGGCCTTTTTCGATCAATCGAGTAGTGACCGTTCATGATGACTGCTTTGATTGAGACAGCGCTCTTTCCATCTGAATTTTGCGATGGTTGACAGCTGTCAACTTTGATTGCGAAGCAAGGCCATGACCATTGGGGTAACAGAGAACTGTTTCGCTTCCGCTTTGCGATTAAGACAACGTAGATACCCACCAGGATTGTTGATCTTGGATATTCTTTGCAAAATAGCTGCCAGTGCGACCGAAGCCTGAACGGGTCCCATCACTGATTTGGCTTGTTCCCAAAGTTCATTTGAAATTCCCATCATTGAATGAACCAACTGGGCAGCCTGAAGCAAGTCCGCCCAGTTTCTAATCTGATCTGGGTGATAGGGTTTGATGTCAGGACACGCCGCCAAGACCGTCGCAATTTTGATGTCAGGATCTTTCTTTGTAGATGTGTCGCGTACTGTTGGTACAGATGCTTGATGCCCTATGTCGTGCGGTTCAGATTCAAAGGTATCTTTATTTGTATTATGATAGTGGCGCTCATTTTCGCTGTCAGAGCCGTCCATTTTTACTGTTTCGCATGATGCGTTGCGCAACGAATTAAGCAGGTTTTCCACATTGGAACGCAAGATTTCAAGTTGTTCGAGGCTTAGCTTTCTACGGGTCAGTTTATGCACCTCAAGCAAGTTTGACTGCAGGCTTTCCCATTCGGTGCCCCGATTGTCAGCTGTCACCTGTTCGAGCAACATCAGCGCGTCACGTTTCATCAGAGAGATATCATGGCGCAGATCACGCATCCGTTCGGCGATCTCTTCGGCGGCGCAGGCGGCTTGGGAAATCTCAACAGCTCGAAAGAGCAGGGGGCTCAGATCAAACCCATAGGCACGGGCGGTGTCGCCGTTGCGCCTGCGAATAGCGTATCGTTTGCCGTTTGGGCTGTCGCGCCGCTGGATCAGCCCGGCTTTGACCAGAGCCGCCAAATGACGGCGCAGCGTGCTTTCGGCCATCCCATGGGTTCGATCTGACAGTGTTCTGTTGGACGGGAAGACAACCAGATCACTGTCAGCTGACAGCTCACGATCAGGGTGAAAGCTTAGCAGCGCGTTCAGAACTGTCAGATCGCGGTCGGTCACGCCAAAGGCATGACGCGCGGTGCAAAGCTGGCGGAACAATTGCCATTTGTCAGTATGGGGAAGGGGAGGGGGCGTTGTTGCGGAAATCGCCTGTTCTATCAGGCAAAGCGCATCTGTACGCCGCCCAAAGGGCGTCGCTGCGATGTAGGTCATAGTATTTCAAAAGGGACAGAAAATCCGTTCGCCCAAAAGACGTTTGCTGTTGACAGCAGGGCATCACAAGACCTAGATTCGTAGTTGTCTAGAAAACGAATGGGCCTTCTGGGATGTATGTCTTGGAGGGCTCTTTCTTTTTAGCTGCCTGCCTTTTTACCTCCTTTGTTTGTGTCTGCTCTTTCTGTGGTGTCACTGATCCAGTCACCATAGATTTCTTCGAGATTGTCGACCAACCAGTCGGCAAATTTGCCCTGCCCTGTGCGAGGCAGGCTTAGGACAACCTCTTTGTCTTTGGTCACGGCTTTGCCGATCTGAAACCCGTTTGCACTTGTGATTTTGCGGGTCTTGCCACGCGGTGCAGCGGAGGTTTTTGTGGATAGCTTTTCTGATCGGTCGCCGCAGGCCCGAAGTGCCATTTCAAACCGTTCTGGTGAAGGTTTGTCATCGGCTGCAATCGTGATCGCCGCCACGATTTGTTCGGGGATGACGTTGATTTTTTCCATCTGATCCGCCAGCGCGATCCAGCGATCGCGCCCAATGCCGGGGGCAGAGCCAATGGCTTCGATCACCTCAATGCCGATCCGATCAAAAACAGAAAGCATGCGTGAAATCAATGTCTTATCAATCGAAAGTGCATCACAAATGGCCTTGCGATCATACCCTGCCTCGCGCATCTGATGGGCAAAGTTGCATTTTTCGATAAAGGTCAGATCGCGCCGGGCGCTGTTTTCCTGACCCTGGGCCATGACTAGGGCGCGATCATCAAGATCACGCACCAGGGCTTTTACTGGGCTGCCAAGATCTTGAAGTGCCAGCAGGCGGCGGCGGCCATATACAATTTGATAGTGATCCGCTTTGTCGGGATGCGGCCGCACAAGGATTGGCACCTGCTGGCCATATTCGCGCATCGACTGAACAAGGGCCGCATGATCTGCATCATCGGTGTCCAGTCGGTCAGTCAGCCCTCCGGCCATGATCTGGTCGGGGTTCAGTTCAACAACTGATCGGCTTTTGAGTTGCGCGATAGACTGGCTGACGGCTCCGATCGCGCCAGACGTGCGCCGGGGTTTGGCCGGGTCAAGGCCTTGTGATTTTTGAGGCTGTTCTGGCGAGCTGGTCTCGCCCATCAAACCTTTCAAAAGATCTTTGCGTGCCATGCTCAGCGCCCCCAGGACTCTTGAACCAGATCCGCGATTTCCTGATTCACTGCATTGATCGATTCCATCGCGCGTTCATATGTGGATCGGGTGAACTGGGTCTTTTCGACCTCATACAGGGTCTGTTTGGTGATGCCCGCATCCGAGATCGCGGTGGATTTGAGCACCGTGTTGTTCAGCACATGTTCACCAAACATGGACCGCATGAAGCTGACCATCTGATTTTGCGGACCGTCGCCCGGTTCGTAGCGTGTCACCACATAGCGCAGCCAGTCGTAAGACATATCGCCCCCAGCCTCAGAGACGACCCCCAGTAGGTTGGAGGTCATCAGCAGAAACTGACACATGGACATGACATCCAGCATCTGCGGATGCACTGTTACAAGAATGGCCGTGGCAGATGACAGCGCCGACATGGTCAAAAACCCCAGCTGGGGCGGGCAATCCATCACCACGATGTCATAGTCATCTTCAACATCGGCAAGGGCTTCGCCGACGCGGGTAAAAAACATGGATCCCTGCCGCCCGACAATGGCACGGGGGGTTTCATGTTCGAATTCCATCAGATCCAGATTGCCGGGAATGATGTCGAGATTGGTGAAATAGGTCTTTTGGATCACCTCACGCAGCGGCACCGGATCATCATAACGGATCGCATCATAGAGCGTGCCGCCATCAAGCAGGTCGAACTCTGGCTGAAATCCATGAAGCGCGCTGAAACTGGCCTGCGGGTCAAGATCAATGGCCAGTACGCGATATCCATCCAGTGCCAGTTTCTGCGCCAGATGCGCAGAGGTGGTGGTTTTGCCGGATCCGCCTTTGAAATTGATGACCGTGATCACCTGAAGTTTGTCGCCTTCGCGCCGCCCCGGCAGGTAGGTGCCGGCGGATTTCGCACCCTGTTCCAGTTCTTCGCGCAGGGTCTGGATATCTTGCGTGCTGTAATAACGACGCCCACCCTGACGCACTTCGGGTGAGGGGCCGCGCCCTTCCAGATGAAGTTTGCGCAGATAGGCGTCTTTCACCCCCAAAAGGTTGGCCACCTCTCCCGAGGTGAAGGTGCGCATCTGACGTTGAGCGTTTGGCGGGAATAATTGCGCCCTATGGGCCTGAAGCCGCTCAGACAGCTTTTGCGCGTGTTCGCCAACCAGGGTATCAATTCGTTTTGTATCGCTCATCCGCTCGCCTTGCCCTGTTTTCAGGGTCATATTTGCCAGATGTCGCAGCCGGAGGTCGGAGCACCGATGAAAGTTACGCTTTCTGGCGTTTTATTCGCTTATCTCCGTAATTATGTCGCGTAAAAATGCGATTCCTGCAAGAGGTTTTCCACAGGTTGTAGGAGACACCAAACAGGGCACTAAAGGCAGGTGGGTCGCTTGTGAGGCGCCTGATGAGATTGATGGAGACATTCAGATCAAAATTTGTCTTTTTGTGATCTGAATATCGTGTATATTCCAATCATGACAGAGATCTGGCAATCCCCTCATTGGCCCAACTTCACGTATTCCCGTTCCGAGACAGAGCCAATATTGGCCCAGGCGGCGGGGTATATTGGGGAAATTTCAGGGCTGCTGCACGGGTTGGATCCAGAGGAGCGAGAGGCGATTCTTCTTGCGCAGATTGTAGCTGAGGCGCGATCTTCGTTTCAAATTGAAGGCGTTTCCCTTCCATCATCTGAAATCGAGGCTTCGGTTGTTGCATCGCTTAAACATCGTGACCGTGCAGCGATTTCGCGGCGCTCGGATGCTGTTGCCGCGTTGATGGCTGCGGCGCGCAGATCTGATCAGACGTTGGATCAACAGAGGTTGTTCGACTGGCATGAACTCTTGTTTTTTGGGGTCGAAATCGAAAATCGGGGCGGGTGGCGGAGCTTTGAGATTGAGATCACCCGCTCGGCGTCTGCCGGGCATCATGATGTGCTTTATCGCCCTGTGCCCGCCACAGAGGTTGAGCGGGAAATGCAGCGGTTCCTGACATGGCTAAACGCGCCTGACGACACCGCCCCCCCAATTCGCGCCGCTTTGGCTCATCTTTGGTTCGAAAGCATTCATCCGTTTTCCGATGGAAACGGGCGGATTGGACGGGCGCTGATCGAACATGTCTTTGCCTCTCAAAGAGTGCTGCCATTTTCTCTGTCGCGGCAGATCGAGAAAGATAAAAAAGCCTATTATGCGGCTTTGCAAGCGGGTCGACAGGAGGGCAGGGGGGGGCTTGATGCGACGCCCTTTGTGGTGTGGTTTTTGCAAACGATCATCCGCGCCGCAGAACTGGCGCGGGAAGAGGCGCTGTTCGTCTTACGTAAAAATGGCTTCCTGCGCCGCTTTCAACCACAGATGAACACGCGCCAGAGAAAGGTGATGGAACGCCTGTTTGTTCAGGGGGCAAGACGGGTGGAAGAGGGGATCAGTGCCAAATCGTATACGCGCATCGCACAGACATCGAGCGCAACCGCAACCCGCGATTTGCGGGCGCTGGAAACGATGGGGGCGCTTGTTCGTTCAGAGGCGGGGGGGCGTTCGACCCTCTATCACATCATATTTTGATCAGACGGGAATTTATTGGGGATTGATGCGGTAGCATGGGCTTTCGATCATCCATGAGATGGAAAGTGGTGCGCAGCTACTCCCCCATCCCAAGCAAGTCGGTGGCGGGGTTCTCTGCGATATCCACATCGTCATAGTACTTCTGTGCCTGTGCGGCGGATCGGTGCAGCGAAAGGCGCATGGCGGCAGGCAAGGGGGCACCGTCTAGCGCCGCTTGCGTAAGAAACCCCGAACGCAACCCGTGGGGCGAGGCATAGGACGGATCCAGACCGGCCTCAATCAACAGGCGCTTCACGATCTGCGAGACGGCAGCCGCTGAGAGGCGCTTTTGCCCCAATGCGCCTGTGCGGGTGATGCGCCGAAACAGCGGGCCGTCTTCGATCTGCGCCGCATCAATCCAGGCCACCAGCATGCGGGCCGCATAGCCTTTGAGCACCAGTTTCGGGGTTGTGCCGGCATCGGTGGTTTTGGTTTGCAGCAAGGTGATCCAGACGAGGCCCTTGCTCTCAAACTCCTCCAGCCCGATATCGTTCCGATCAAGGCTAACGATCTCGGAGCGCCGCCGCCCGCCACTGGCCCAACCCAGCAGCAGAATGGCGCGGTCGCGTAGCCCGCGCAGACCAGGCCCGCCTGCATCAAGCAGTTTCAACAGAACATCCTTTGTAATCGGATGGGCTGATTTCGGGGCAGGGGGGCGGGCTGTGGCTTTGCGCGCCTTGGCCCGTGCCTGACGCACCAGCGGCGCATCAAAGGGGTTCGGCAGATTGCGCATGCGGTGAAACGCGCTCCACGATGCGATACGGCGGTTGAGCGTCGAAGCCGCAGGGCAGGCAAGGGATTTGCGCAGCCTCATATTGATTAGCTGATCCGCCGTTTCGCGGGCCCGGCCAGAGGCCTGCGTCAGATCACGGCTGTGATCAAGGATGAAGCGCAGCGCTACCTCATCCTGTTCCGGCCATGTCAAGGGCGCGCCAAATGCCGCCTGTTTCCAAGCCGTCAGATAGACCAGATCCCGCTCATAAGCGCGTAGAGTGTTCTCTGGCGTGCCACGGACATAGAGATCTTCAAGCGCCGCGCGATCCTCGACATCCAGAGAGGTCAGGGCGGTCTCTCTCGTCGAGCTGAGCGTTTCCAGTCGGGTTTTCATGGGCTGAGCGTGGCGAGAGTGGGGACTTTTGTCAAGATATGATAAGTGATAATTATCGTATATTGATTGACACGGAATTGAATGTCTTAGTAGTATGCATTATCTACATATATTGGTTATATTATTGATAAACTATTAACATTATTGGATTACTCAGAAGATCCCGAGGGCATGCCAACCCCTTATGTTCGGGAAAGAAAGCAGAGGAATTTGTGGCTTCTGCCCGATCTAACCGATGCGCCTGGTGACCAAGAAATGCCGCCACCGCGAGCCAACGCTGCCCCACTCGTTCGACCTGAAGGCTTGGACGGGGGCCGAAAGCACCCGCGCCGCGCACCTGGGCTGTGCCGCGACGGCAGTTGGACATCTAGATATGCTGGTGGTGTAGATCAGACAGAGAGCTTTGGATCGGGCGGCTCTGCGAGAAGTTGAAGCGCTGAGCTGGGCCAATGGCAAGTCCGTTTCGTTTGAAGAGATCGGCCGTGGCCAATTGCAGGCCGGTGCGAACGCAGTCCCCCGCGTTCTGACACAGGCTCGGTGGGCCGTCTGGCGTTTGACTACGAGGGCGGACCTCCAATGCCACGGAACTGTCGCGTAACCCGATGCCTGGTCTACGGCGGCGGATTACAGGGCAAGACTTCAATAAGGCTGCAGCGGAATTTCAAGAAGAACTTGCTAAACTATTCAGCGCGCACGCCTACAGTAATGTGTTCGCATTATAAATCTGAGATTGATGAATTGTCGCGGCAGTTATACATTGAAGTAATGTGGTCATAGCTCCATCTGTGGCTAATGATCCAAATACTGGAATTCTGGCTTAGGCATTTCGCACACTGCCTTGGTGTATGGCACTCCTTGTGCCTCCTTAATCAATCTGTCGGCATACCTGCTGCCTCCATTGCTGACAGTGATTATTCAGTTAGTATACACCTAATCATGTGTGTGTTGGTACTTTACGCATTTTGTGCATTCATGGCCGCGACCATAATGGCTTTCCCACTCGTGATTACACCGAAATATTCCCACTCTAATCTCTTGATGTACTTTTCTTGAATCCTGTCTCACCAGTTTATGATGCTAATGTGTTCAGCGCTTTGGTTCAGTTTCCAAGCCAGGTCTTTGCCTTCATCCAACGGAGTACCCTTTGCAAAATCAGTGCGAATTCGCTTCTCATCTGGCAATCCGTTTTCGATATCGGGCTGAATTATGACCGAAGGTTGCCCATTCGCAATCTGGGTCTTCTTTATCGGAAATCTGTTTGCTTACTGTTCAGGCAAGATCGGTGTGTTTGAAATCTTCGCCCTTGTAGAGCAGCGGCTGGTGGTGTGCCTTGGCGCAGGCATAAGACAATGCATCGCCAAGATTCAGTTTCGCTGGATGCCCTGCGACTTTGCCATATTTTGCTAATGCGTCACAGGCTGCTTTGCCTGTGCTTTCTGTAATGTGGACTTCCCGAATTTTCGCACAGTCGAAAAACTCTGTGACGAGCTGGCCGGCCACCTCAAAATCCTCGGCAGTCATGTGAACTTCGCCACGCTGCTCTTTGCGCGTTCTCGCAAGTGCAAGCGTCGCCTCCATGCGCACGACGGGTGATGCGATCAGCTTTCCGATCCGCAACTCCATGGCCTTCAAAAGAGCCTGAGCCTCGGGCTCGCCTTTGATCGCTGCAACCACAGCGCTGGCGTCAATAAACATCTGCTTGGTCCCACGCATCATCCATAAAGTTTTTGTCGTCCACGCCATCTGCCACGATACCGTGTTGGGCTGCTTTTTCTTGGATTTTCGCGACTTTGTCGTGGAGACTTTCCTGGGCACTGTGGGCTTCGATGAAGGCTTCCAAAGCATCTTTGACCAAGGCTGTTTTGTTGGTCCTGCCGGTTAATTTGAGCGCGGCTTCAGCCAGGTTATTGACGTCATCATCCCGTATGTAGAGGGGCATTGAATATCTCCATCGTCTATTCTGAATATACTGATATGAATATACCATTGTAAGCGATGGCATATCCTTTTGCCGCAACTATTTTGCACCCAATTTTTTGATAAGGAGAGCTACGGATGACGCACCCGCGAGAAATTGAAGACACGCAATCGTCCTGGCTCAGAGAGGCAAAGGCGGCCTTGTTACAAAGAGACCCGGTAGATGCAGTGAAGGATGCAGAAGCGCTGGCGATGTTTGCGCAAAAGCGTCTTGATGCACTGCTTGCCCAACATTCCGAATAGCCCGCGAGAACGCATCAGGATAATGAGAGCTAGAAGAAAACGCGATGCCTGTATCGCGTGTTGGGTAAGTTCTGAATGCGCACGTTCATTCCGGTTGTGTGGTCGTTTTCTGCGCGCTACCATAATGGAAACAATGAATTTTGAGGATTTGAGCGTGAAGGAACTGACAATAAACACGAAAATCGGCGTAGCGGCAATTGGATTGATGGCGCTGGTGGGGTGTTTGAAGGTGCCCGACAACGCATTCAGCGAAGGGCCGACTGGCAAAGAAATTC
>JAOARQ010000061.1 GCA_025210455.1 Pelagimonas sp. | reverse complement strand
CCTTTCAACCCGCATATTCTATCTGAGTGTGATTGCCTCGTATTACTTCACACTGCTGCCCTTTTGGGTGCATCTGGTATGGAAGCTCTGGACGCGGGTGTCTTCTGCGCCGATCTGGCACCCGCTGGCGATGATTGGCTGGGGGCTCATCTGCGCCTGGATCTCGACCCTGTTTTCAGAGTTCCTTGGCGACTGGGTGCCCGAGCGCCAGCATTTTGGTGCTTTGGACTACCTGCGCGTTGTGATCATTCTTCAGTTTGCAGAAAACATTGCAGTGTTCTGGCTCTTCCCACACTTTCGTGCACAGCAGGAAAAAAACCGGAGGCACTCTGCTGACGCATTTCCTTCAAAAACTGCGCCACAGATCCAAATTGGAGGGCGAAAATTTGATCTGTCAGAGATCCTCTGGGTGCAAAGCGCGGGTCACCATTTGCACCTGCGCACCTTTGACGACACCCATCAGGTTCAGGCCCGACTAAAAGATTTCATCGCCCTGACCAGCGAAACGGACGGCATTATGCCTCATCGGTCCTATTGGGTTGCGCGAGATCAGATCCTTGGGATGCAGGGGCAGAACCTGAAAACCCGCATCGGCGACAGCATTCCAGTGTCGCGGGGCAGACAGCAGCTCGTGGCAGAGTGGCTGCGCCGCCATGGAATTGCGCATTGAAACTGCCGGGATTTTGTATTCAATCTGCCTGAACGAAAACGCAACCCGCCCAAAAGCGCGTTTTGCGACCCCTATTACGCAGACAGGTTTGATGACACAGCCCCCGGAAATCACCCCTCGCAGCTGGGCCATGGTGGCCACGCTGGGCATCGTCTGGGGGGCCACCTTCATGTTTATCTCCATGGCTCTTGAGGGGATCACCCCTTTCTGGCTGGCCGCCGGGCGGGTCAGCTTTGCCACGCTTTTGACGCTGCTGGTGTGGTGGGCCGCCGGGGGAAAGCTGTTTCTGAGTGATCAGCGCCCCTGGGGTGTGCTGGTGGTGATCGGTATTTTGTCCAGCGGTTTACCCTTTTTGCTGCTCAGCTGGGCGCAGCAGCATGTGGCGTCGGGCTATGCCGGAGTGTCGATGGCGTCGGTGGCTTTGATGGTTTTGCCGCTGTCGCATATGTTTGTGCCGGGTGAACGCATGACCCTGCGCCGCACCTTTGGCTTTGTGATTGGCTTTGTCGGGGTATGCATACTGGTGGGCTCTCAGGCGTTTCAATCCAGCGGCTCGCCGCTGGAAACCTGGGGACGGCTGGCCTGTCTGGGCGCGGCCTGCTGCTATGCGGTCAGTTCGGTCACCATGCGCCGCCTGCCACCGGTAGACCCTATCGGTCTGGCGGCGGTACCGCTGCTGTTTGGCTGCCTGTTTGTCCTCCCGCTGGCCTGGCTCAAAGAGGGGCCACCGGTCATGCCCGATGGCAACACGCTGATCGTGCTGCTTGTTCTGGCGCTGATCCCCACCGCAGGGGCCAATCTGTTGCGGGTGCTGGTCATCCGCAGCGCAGGCCCGGTTTTCATGAGCCTGACCAATTATCAGGTGCCTCTGTGGTCGGTGATCTTTGGGGTGCTTTTTCTGGGCGAACCTTTTCAGATCAGCCTGATCTTCGCCATGGCGCTGATACTGATCGGGCTGGCCATAAGCCAATATGGCGCGCTCAAACGGCTGTTCAGCGGCAAAAAATAAGCCCCCGGAACATCCGGAGGCTTTGTATAACTCAAACGGAATAGCCGCCGGACCTACCAGCAGCTGACCAGCACGGTCATATTCCCAGCCAGAGTGGTCAGATCTTCGGGTGCCATAAAGCTTTCGCCGCTATGCGCTGCGGGCTGTATGCCATTGTCACGCAGATAATTCAGCGCCACTTCGCCTTTGACGGCAAAGCTGACCTGTTCTGGCAGTTGGCGCCCGCCATTGTCCTGCGGCAGCAAAACCCCCATCACCGCACCACCTGCATCATACACCGGCGCGCCCACATCACCGGGCAACGGCTCCAGCGACAGGCGCGCCACACGCTCGTCTCCGGTGAGGCCGCGCAGATCCTGCAACGTGCCAAAGGTCAGCGTCGGCGCGGTCAGCACACCGCCAAAGGAATAGCCGGAAATGGCGATTTCCGATTGCAGACGCGGCACATCCGAGCGGAACTCGGCCACAGCACTTGGCGCCAGCGTGTCTTCCGGTGTCAGGATCGCCAGCCCAAGCTGATCATCCGAGGCCAGTACACGCGCATTATAAAGACCGTTCAGGGTCACGCGTTCGCACTGGTCGACTGCGCTGGCCGAGGTTAGCACCGTGCCACGGGATTCCACGAAAAAGCCCGAGGCATTACCCTTTGCTTTGCGCACCGCCAGACCAGAGACCAGATCAACCCCCTGCCCCTGATCGCTGACCGCCGCCGGATCCAGCACGCCGCTCAGGCGCTTGTAATCCTTCTGCATCATGCCCAGCACGCGGGTGCGGCGCTCTTCGTCACCTGCGGGCCAGATCAGGGTGAACCCTTTGATTTCGCCGTTGCGCAGCTCGACTTCGGTGTGGCTGACAATGCGGCTGTTCACGCCATTCAACACAAACCCGTTTTTGCTGCGCTCGCGCGGGCCTTCCAGCGGCACGATCTCAAGGGTCTGCATGATCTCATAGAGACCATTCATGGTTTTGCGGTCACCCGGCTGCGAAATCAGCAGCACCTGCGCGCCTTCCACCGCACCCGTCCCACGATACAGCGCAAAGGGGGCTTCGTAGCGATCAAACTCTACCGCTCCAAGCGGCAGTTGCATTTCGATCCCAGCACCGGGATCCGCAACAAGCTGCAATCCCATGCCATCCAGAACGGCATTATACTGCGCCAGCAACTGTGCGCGCTGGCGGGTGGTCAATACGCCTGTTGGCTCATGGCCGTTGGCCTCTTGCCAGGCCGACATCGACCGTCGCGTACCACGGCCATAGGCCCCGTCAATCGCAGCATTGTAAAACCCGGCCCATTTCAGCGCGACCTGCAGATCCTTGCGTTCCTCCCGGCTGAGACGCGATTCCGAGCGGCGCGCTTCACGTGGGGTCTCTTCCGGTTCCAATTCAACAACGGGCTGGGGCGCGGGAACTGGTGCAGGTTCCGGGGCGGGGGCTGGTTCCGGCTCGGCCACCACCACAGGCGCCGGTGTCGTGGGCTGCACGGGTGTGGCCACTGGCGCAACTGGCGGCTGAGCACCCACCGGCCAGAACTGCTGACCATAGGCGCGCGCCTGTTCAATATAGGAATCATTCGGGATCCGTCGCTGCACCCGCAGATCGCGCAAAACCTGTTCGGCCTGATCGCGGCTGTAGGGCCCAAGCGCCACGCCATACCATCCGCCACCCAGTGCAAACCCGTTTACATTCGGTGCAACATCCACATAATTTCGGACGCTTTCTTCTGCACCGGCAAGGCTGGTACGAGCTTCGATCTGGATATAGACCAGATCAGCGGCATCCTGAGCCAGGGCAAAATGAGCTGTCACAGTCAATGCCGCAGTCAGGGAAATGGCTTTTTTCAACATTCCTGCTTGGACCTCTGGGAAATAGGTTACGCGTTTCTTATCGAGACATGTTTATCAGATGCGACACGGGTTGCACGTCCAAATTGGCTCACTTTGCGTTGACCACGCCGATCAGCCGCCCTAATCAAGGCACAACACCGAAAAGGGAGCCTTCGATATGGCCGAAACACTGCCAAAACCGCGCAGTTTTCAGGAAATCATTCTGCGCCTGCAAACCTACTGGGCGTCCAAGGGCTGCGCCATCTTGCAACCCTATGACATGGAAGTGGGCGCTGGCACCTTCCATCCGGCCACAACTTTGCGTGCGCTTGGCTCGAAACCCTGGGCTGCCGCCTATGTGCAGCCCTCGCGCCGCCCCACCGATGGGCGCTATGGCGAAAACCCCAACCGCCTGCAGCATTACTATCAGTATCAGGTGCTGATCAAACCCAGCCCCCCGGATCTGCAGGAACTTTATCTGGGCAGCCTCGAAGCCATCGGCATCGACATGGAACTGCACGATGTGCGTTTTGTCGAAGACGACTGGGAAAGCCCGACGCTGGGCGCCTGGGGCCTTGGCTGGGAAGTCTGGTGCGACGGGATGGAAGTGTCACAGTTCACCTATTTCCAGCAGGTCGGCGGACATGATTGCACCCCCGTCTCGGGCGAGCTGACCTATGGTCTGGAACGTCTGGCGATGTATGTGCTGGGCATCAACCACGTGATGGATATGCCTTTCAACGATCCGCAGTCCCCAAGCCCTCTGACTTATGGCGATATCTTCAAGCAGACCGAAGAAGAATACGCGCGCTGGAACTTTGACGTGGCCAACACCGAAGTTCTGCTGCGCCATTTCGAAGAGGCCGAAAAAGAATGCGCTGATATTCTGGCGCAAGAACATGTCGATCCCAAAACCGGCAAGCGCATCATCATGGCCCACCCGGCCTATGATCAATGCATCAAGGCCAGCCATGTGTTCAACCTGCTGGATGCGCGCGGGGTGATCTCGGTCACGGAACGTCAGGCCTATATCGGTCGCGTGCGCGCGCTGGCGAAACAATGTGCGGATGCCTTTGTTCAGACCACCGCTGGCGGCTTTGTTCCGGAGACAGAACAGGCATGACCGGAAAAATCCTTGCGGGGTTCATTGTTGTGTTCAGCTTAATTTTCGGTGCCGCTGTTTATTACATGCAGGTCTATCACTACTATGATGAGGTAAAGGCCAATGGCAGCAATGACGTCACCCTGCTGTCTCTGACCAGCGGCGCGCCCGAGCCGATCCTTTATGAGGGGTTTCAGGCGATTGATGCGGAAAGCTCGCCTATTCGCTATCGCGCCTGCTTTACCACCAGCATGTCGATCCCGATGCTGACCGAAACCTATGAGCTCTATACCAAGCAAGACCCAGCCCCGCGCAATGCGCCCTATTGGTTTGACTGTTTCGATTCCAAAGCCATCGGCGCAGACATTGAAGCAGGCCGCGCGCTGGTCTTCACCAGCCAGCACAACCTGTATTACGGCATCGACCGCGTGGTCGCGATCACGGATGATGGGCGCGGCTATATCTGGCACGAAATCAACGACTGCGGCGATAAGGCCTATGATGGCACGCCCCTGGGCGAAAACTGCCCGGAACGAGAAGGGAACTGACCCATGCCCGATCTTTTGATTGAACTGTTTTCCGAAGAAATCCCCGCCCGCATGCAGGGCAAAGCGGCGGAGGATCTGAAAAAGCTGATGACAGACGGCATGGTCGAGGCGGGGCTGACCTATGCGGGCGCGGCTGCGTTTTCGACCCCGCGCCGCCTGACATTGACCGTCCAGGGGCTGACCACTGAAAGCCCCACCGTCACCGAAGAACGTCGCGGCCCCAAAGTGGGCGCCCCTGACAAAGCGCTGGAAGGTTTCCTGCGCGGCGCCGGTGTTGCCCGCGAAGATCTGGAAGAGCGCGAAGACAAAAAGGGCACCTTTTACTATGCCAAGATCACCAAACCGGGCCGCCCGGCCGCAGAGATCGTGGCCGAGCAACTGGAAAAAGCCATCCGCAATTTCCCCTGGCCCAAATCCATGCGCTGGGGCGCAGGTAGCCTGCGCTGGGTCCGCCCGCTGCATTCGATCATCTGCCTGCTGACCGATGACGCGGGCAGCGAGGTTGTGGCGCTGGACATTGACGGCATCGCCTCTGGCAACAGCACCGAAGGCCATCGTTTCCTGTCGAAAGGCACGATCGAGGTCACTGGCTTTGACGATTACGCCAGCAAGCTGAAACAGGCACGTGTGATCCTTGATCCCAAGGAACGCGCCGAAGCGATCTGGAATGACGCCACCAATGCCGCCTTTGCTTTGGGCCTTGAAGTGGTTGAAGACGCAGGGCTGCTGCGCGAAGTGGCCGGTCTGGTGGAATGGCCTGTGGTCTTGATGGGCGACATTGATGAGGAATTCCTCGAACTGCCGCCCGAGGTGCTGCAAACCTCGATGAAAGAACATCAAAAGTTCTTTTCGGTGAAAAACCCGGCCACGGGTCGGATCGAAAAATTCATCACCGTGTCGAACATGGAAACCAAAGACAATGGCGCGACCATCCTTGCGGGCAACCAAAAGGTGCTGGCGGCGCGTCTGGCCGATGCCAAGTTCTTCTGGGAAAACGATTTGCGGGTGGCCACATCCGAAGGCCTGGAAAGCTGGACCGCGCGCCTGTCGAATGTGACCTTCCATCGCGAATTGGGATCACAGTCGGAACGCATCGCGCGTATCGCGGCACTGGCGGCGGAACTGGCCCCGGCTGTCGGCGCTGACGCGGCGCTGGCCAAACAGGCCGCAACCGTGGCCAAAGCTGATCTGTCGTCGGAAATGGTATACGAATTCCCGGAACTTCAGGGTCTGATGGGTCGCTATTATGCCAAGGCTGCTGGCCTGCCTGCGGATGTGGCCAACGCCTGTGAAGACCATTATTCGCCGCTGGGCCCCTCGGACGATGTGCCAACTGCGCCTGTGTCCGTTGCCGTGGCGCTGGCGGATAAGCTGGACACGCTGACAGGCTTTTGGGCGATTGACGAAAAACCCACTGGGTCAAAAGACCCCTACGCCCTGCGCCGCGCGGCTTTGGGTGTGATCCGGCTGGTTTTGGAGAATGGTGTGCGCCTTGGCCTGAAAGAGGCGGCAGAAACTTCCTTGTCGACCCTGTTGAAAGTCAGCGAATGGGAAAAGGCGGCTGCTGGGGAAACTTCAGAAGAGAAGGCCAAGCAGCTTACACATCAGGCGGAACATGGCAAATCGGTTGTGGCCTCAGCTTCGGCAGATTTGCTGGGCTTCTTCCACGACCGCCTGAAGGTCTTCCTGAAAGACGAAGGCATTCGTCATGATGTGATCGACGCCTGCATCGCCATGGAGGGCAATGATGACATTGCCTTGCTGGTGGCCCGCGCCCGCGCCCTTTCGGCGGTTCTGGGCACCGATGACGGTGTGAACCTCGTACAGGGTTTTAAGCGCGCCAATAACATCCTGTCGCAGGCAGAAGAAAAGGACGGTGTGGAATATTCCTACGGTGCCGATCCCAAATTCGCCGAAGACGCCAGCGAAACCGCGCTGTTTGACGCGCTGGATGCGGCAGAGGCCAAAATCGGCCCTGCCATGCGGGCCGAAGACTATGCCACCGCGATGGAGGCCATGGCCGGGCTGCGCGCACCGATTGACGCCTTCTTTGAGGCGGTTCAGGTGAATTCTGATAATCAGGTGGTGCGTCGCAACCGCCTGAACCTGCTGTCACGCATCCGCCAGACCTGCGGTCAGGTCGCGGCTCTCAGCAAGGTCGAGGGCTAAGCCCTTTTCAGACCACCGCGCCCGGCGGCACCGCCGGGCGACACTTTAAGCAGTGTCGATTTCAACCACACCGCTTGCGCCAGCCATTTAGACGAACCTCGGCCGAGTTGGGGGCGGTCGGGGCTTGTCGGCCTTGCCGACTGGCGCACACACCAAGCGATCGAGACAGGCTTTCGGACAGTGGTTCCCTCTTTTGCAATCGCTCCTCGGATGCCCCACGCTCTGTTGCGGATAGGTTTCAGTACCTTGGGTTTTAGATGCGCCATCCCTGCGCGTTACTCAATACCCGAACGCGCCGCTTGCGTTAACCTCTTTCACGGTTATGCTGCATCCACCACATAGAGGTGCCGCAGTGCAGAAACCGGATCCACAAAACGCCAAAGTCACGCTGATCACACCCTCATCCCCCATGACGCCCGCGTCACATGGGGGGCGGGCCAAGTGTTTGCAGCGGCTGGTGCGACTGGATCTGCCGGTGCCGCGCACGGTGGCCCTGTCCTTTGAAGCGGTCCACAATATCGCCGCCGATGACATGCCCGATATGGATGCCATGATCGCCGCCTTTGAACCCGGCGCGCTGCTTTGTGTGCGCCCTTCTTCGGAAGACCCGGATTGGGGTGGCCCGGGTGCGATCCTGAATATTGGGATCAATGATACCCGCCACGGCGAATTGGCCGCAAAAATTGGTCAGGAAGCCGCCAGCGCCCTCTATCTGCGCTTTATCCAATCCTACGCCATCCATGTAGAGCGTCTGGATCCGGATATGTTTGACGATATCGAAGATCTCGGCCCCGAAGGTTTAGCGCAGGCGCTGCGCGCCTATGAAGAAGAGGCCGAAGCCCCCTTCCCTCAGGATCCAGCCAAGCAATTGCGCGAAGTGCTGCGCTCAATGGCGCGGGCCTGGGAAGGCACCACCGCACGACTGCTGCGGCAGGCGCGCGGGGCCCCGGCGGATGCGGGGCTTGGGCTGGTGGTGCAGGAAATGGCGCTGGGGATTGGTCAGGGCGAATGTGGCTCTGGGGTGTTGCAACTGGTGAATTCTGATACCGGGCTGCCACAGATCACAGGCCGCTATCTGTCGCAATCGCAGGGGCGCGAGGCGCTGCAACATGGGCTGCCCAGCCTCTATCTGACCAAAGATCCGCGCGGGCTGTCACTGGAAGAAGAATACCCCGAGGCCTTTGCCAGCCTGGTCGAACACGCCGAACTGATGCGGGTGAAGCTGCGCGAAGAAATGCAGATCGAATTCACACTGGAAAACGGTGTGGTGCATATTCTGGATGGGGTGCGTGTGGCGCGCGCGTCGCGGGCGGCGGTGCGCATCGCAGTGCGGCTGGCCGAAGATCAGATCATTTCAATCCCCGAAGCCATCACGCGCATTGAACCGCGTGAAGTCTCGGAACTGCTGCACCGGCAGGTTGCCCCAGAGGCGGACCGCGATGTGATTGGCACCGGCATTGCCGCGTCTCCCGGCGCGGCCACCGGCAAGATCGTCTTTTCCGCCGCTGAAGCGCAGGCCAGTCTGGCGCGTCACGAACGCTGCATTCTGGTGCGTCGCGAAACCGCGCCGGAAGATATTCGCGGCATGCATGCCTCGGTCGGGGTGCTGACGGAACGCGGCGGTATGACCAGCCATGCGGCGGTGATCGGGCGCGGACTGGGCCTGCCCTGCGTGGTGGGGGCTGCGCGGATGAAATTCAACATGAAGCGCCGCCAGATCACCACCGAAGATGGCCGCATCCTGCGCGAGGGGGATACGATCACCATTGATGGCACCTCGGGCGATGTGCTGATGGGCGCACCGGACACCATCGAAGCCTCGCTGGATGATGCCTTTCAGACGCTGATGCAATGGGCGGATGAACTGCGCGACATCAATATCCGCGCCAATGCAGATACCCCCGCCGACGCTGCCACCGCGCGCAATTTCATGGCCGATGGGATCGGGCTGTGCCGCACCGAACATATGTTCTTTGAGGCCGACCGCCTGACCCCCATGCGCGAGATGATCTTTGCCGACACGCCCGAAGATCGTCAGGCCGCGCTGGCGGTATTGCTGCCGATGCAGCGCGAAGACTTCACCGAACTGTTCCGCATTATGGAAGGGCTGCCGGTCTGCATTCGCCTGTTTGACCCACCACTGCATGAATTCCTGCCCAGCACCCGTTCAGGTCTGCGCGATCTGGCCGAAGCGCTGGATCTGCCGGTCAGCGATGTGACGCGCCGTGTCGAAAGCATGGGGGAATATAACCCGATGCTGGGGCTGCGCGGTGTGCGGCTGGGGGTTACGGTGCCCGAGATCTACGACATGCAGGCGCGCGCAATTTTCGAAGCAACCCTCGCGGCATCACGCGATGGGGAGCCGGTTGTGCCGGAAATCATGCTGCCGCTGGTGTCCGCCAAACGCGAGGTTGAGCTGATCCGCACCCGAATCGAAGCAGTGGCGGCAGCGGTAAAAACCGAACATGGGCGTAACTTCACCTATCGGCTGGGGGTGATGGTGGAAACACCCCGCGCCTGTCTGCGCGCAGATGAAATCGCACCGCACGCACACTTCCTGTCATTTGGGACAAACGACCTGACCCAGATGACGTATGGGCTGTCGCGCGACGATGCCGGGCGCTTTATGTCTGACTATGTGCAGCAGGGTGTTTTTTCCGAAGATCCCTTCCATGTGCTTGATATTGAAGGCGTAGGCGAGCTGGTGGCCACCGGTGTGGAACGCGGTCGCGCAACCAATTCCAGCGTCACCCTGTCTATTTGCGGCGAACATGGGGGCAACCCTGCGTCGATCGCTTTTTGCCGCGCTGTGGGCATGGATTATGTCAGTTGCTCGCCGTTTCGCGTACCTGTAGCAAGGCTTGCAGCGGCGCATCTGGCCATCCAAAATGCCACAGTCACCTAGGCCCGGATTCAGACAGCCTTTACGATTTTAGATTTATTCTATACATCCAGCGCGTTCAGGAAGGGCGCGCTCTTTCTGTGCGCGAAACAACGGATGATTGCTGCTCATGTTCCGAACGCTTAGCCTTGTGCTGTCGATGGCCGTCACGGGGGCCTTATCTGGGGCCCTGTCTTCCCCTGCTTATGCGGATGGCGCTGCCACTGCCAAACGTCTTATGCAGATCGAACATCGCGCCCTGAGCAAGGTTTCGCAAACCCATATCGACAGCCTGTTCAATCCGGCCAAGGCCAAGGCCGCAACCTCGGGTTCAACAATCAGCTACACCACCGAATGGCTGGATAGCCAGCCCCGCGCCAAAGGTGGCAAGGATTGGAAATGCCTGTCAGAAGCGCTCTACTTTGAGGCGCGTGGCGAAACCGTCAAAGGCCAGTTTGCCGTGGCCGAAGTGATCATGAACCGTGTCAAAAGCGGGCGGTTCCCCAATTCTGTCTGTGGTGTGATCAATCAGGGTACCGGCCGGAAATATGCCTGCCAGTTCACCTATACCTGCGATGGCCGCCCCGAACATATTTCGGAACCTCGTGCCTGGGAACGGGTGGGCAAAGTGGCCAAGCTCGTGCTGTCAGGTGAAGCACCGCACATCCTGACCGAGGGCGCGACCCATTATCACACCACCGCTGTGCGCCCAAACTGGTCGCGCAAATACACCCGGACAGCGCGCATTGGCGTGCATATTTTCTACAAGCACACCTGGAAGGGCTGACAAAACATTTGTCAGGGTCTCGTCGCCTTTCAAAAACAACGCGTCGTCTTTTCCTCTTACCGTGAGGGCGTGGATGCTTTAGATGCCTCCCATGGCGGGTGATCCGCCATGCTTGACGAACCCGGAGACCCAAATGGCCAGTGAAATCCGCCTCGCTTTTGCGCACCCTTCTGAGCGTGCCATCGCCACCGCCGGCGACAGCCCCCGGGATCGTATTTCCCTGCGTGACCATATCGTTGAGGTTGAAATCGGGGCGTTTCAGGCAGAACGTGGCACCAAACAGCGGATTCAGTTCAATGTGGTTGTCGAAGTGGCACCGCAGACCGATGTGCTGGATGACGATGTTGATCGCATCCTGTCGTATGATCGCGTCACCGAAGCCATTGCCCTTGAGCTGGAAGCCGAGCGGCTGAATCTGCTGGAAACTCTGGCGGAACGTGTCGCGGAACGCATTTTGCTGGAACCGCAGGCCATGCGCGCCTTTGTGCGTATCGAAAAACTGGATCGCGGCCCCGGTGCGCTGGGGGTCGAAATCGTGCGGACAAAACGGGACGTCGCCGATCACCTTCAGGAACTGGCCGAAGAAGCTGCGCAGGAACGCCCGCATCCACGTCTGGTGTATCTTTCCAATGACGCCATCATGCACCCCGGGCTGCAAGATTGGATTTCAGAACTGGCGACGCGCAAATCGCCGGTCATTCTGTGTGTCGGCGGCCCGGAGGTGAAACCGCTGCGCACCAATCACACCATGACCCAGCGCCGCGTTGACCTGCTGGCGATCGAACAGAACTGCTGGCTGCTGGCGGCACAGGATCTGCGCTGCAAAGTGGTGGCCACCCGCACCGAACTGGATTGGGCAATCAAAAACGGCCAGATTTCCGTCTGGGCTCCGTCAAAGATCGTGCTGGATGCCACCCACGGCCCAGACAGCGGCCCGGACGATTCGGTGGCGCTGGCCGCCTGGTTCGCGCAAGAGATCGAAGCCTCGGAATTTCTCATTATCGGCGACAAGTTGCCTGCCGAAAGCGCGATTGCACAACGCTCGGTTGAGATAGGCGCCCCGCTGTTCTGAAACACTTGCCAAGTTGCAGTGATTGGGTCACGTCACAGACATGACTGATTATTTTCGTCCCCTCGTCAATTACTTGCGCCCTGCGCCCAAAGGGGCCCTGCCCTTGGCCGGTGGTCAGGGATGGTTTACCCATGCCATGCATCATCAGCGTGGCTCTGATCCTGTTATGATCCTCGCCTCAGAGGTTCCGGCCGACTGGCAGCAGCGTCTGACTGCCCCGCGCGCGCCCATCATGGACCTCAGCTTTGATCAGCCACGGGTCATGGGTATTTTGAATGTCACCCCTGATAGTTTTTCAGATGGCGGCAGCCATAACACCGCCACCCGCGCCGTATCCCACGCGCAGCGCATGGTGGATCATGGGGTGGATATCATTGATATCGGCGGTGAAAGCACACGCCCGGGCGCGCAAACCGTACCAATAGAAGCTGAAATCGCCCGGATTGAACCGGTGATTCAGGCGCTGAGACATAGCATCACCTGCCCGATCTCAATCGACACCCGCAAAAGCGCCGTAGCGCAGGTTGCGGTTGGCTCTGGCGCCAATCTGGTCAATGATATCTCTGGTTTCACCTTTGACCCGCTGCTGGCGCGCTATTGTGCCGACAATGACCTGCCGGTCTGCATCATGCACGCCCGCGGCGACCCCGCCACCATGCATATTGATCCGCACTATGACAATGTGCTGCTGGACGTTTATGATTTTCTTGAAGCTCAGGTTGCCAAGCTGGAAGAGCAAGGCATTCCCCGTGAAAAAGTGATTGTCGATCCGGGCATAGGCTTTGGCAAAGATATTGGCCACAATTTAACCCTGCTGCACAATGTATCGCTCTTTCATGGGCTGGGGTGCGCCGTTCTTGTTGGTGCCTCCCGAAAAGGATTTATTGGCCGGATTTCCAAGACAGAAACCGCATCCGAACGGATGCCCGGATCTTTGGCTGTGGCCCTGGCGGTGATCGCTCAGGGGGTTCAGATTGTTCGCGTTCATGATGTCGTGGAAACGACGCAAGCCCTTTCCCTTTGGCACGCCATTTCTAAAGGAGAACATTCCTAATGGCCCGCAAACTATTTGGTACTGATGGCGTTCGCGGAACAGCCAATGCCTACCCTATGACCGCCGAGATGGCATTGATGCTTGGTGCGGCGGTTGGCCGTTATTTTCGTAACGAACACAACGGCGTACACCGTGTTGTTATCGGCAAAGACACCCGACTGTCTGGCTATATGTTCGAAAACGCCCTGACAGCGGGCCTGACATCCACCGGCATGAACGCGCTGCTTCTGGGCCCTGTGCCCACCCCGGCTGTGGGCCTGTTGACCCCCTCTATGCGCGCGGATCTGGGCATCATGATTTCCGCCAGCCACAACCCGGCAGAAGACAATGGGATCAAGTTCTTCGGCCCCGATGGCTTTAAGCTGTCGGATGAGGTCGAGGCTGAAATCGAGAAAATGCTGGAAACCGGTGTGCGCCCAGCGCAGCCACAGAATATCGGTCGGGCAAAACGTATTGATGATGGACGCTTTCGCTATCAGGAACGGGTGAAATCCACCCTGCCCACCGGGTTGCGTCTGGATGGGATCAAAGTGGTGATCGATTGTGCCAATGGGGCCGCCTATCGCACCGCGCCCGAAGTTCTCTGGGAATTGGGCGCTGACGTTGTGACCGTTGGCACCGAACCCAATGGTCTGAACATCAACGCCGACTGCGGATCGACCAAGCCGCAAAAGGCCGCGGATGCGGTGTTGCGCCACAATGCGGATGTGGGCATTTGTCTGGATGGCGATGCAGACCGTATTATTCTGATCGACGAAAAAGGTCAGGTGGCGGATGGCGACCAGATCATGGGGCTGATGGCCTCTCGCTGGGCGGCTGAGGATCGGCTGAAAGGCGGTGCTCTGGTGGCGACCGTCATGTCTAACCTGGGGCTGGAACGCTTTTTGGACAGTCAGGGCCTGCGTCTTGAACGTACAAACGTGGGCGACCGCTATGTGGTTGAAGCCATGCGCAAAGGCGGCTTTAATCTGGGTGGTGAACAGTCGGGCCATATCGTGATGACCGATTTTGCCACCACCGGTGACGGGCTGATGGCCGGGATGCAGTTTCTGGCGGAAATGGTGCGCTCTGGTCGCAAGGCATCCGATCTGGCCAACTGTTTTGAGCCCGTGCCGCAATTGCTGAAAAACGTGCGTTTTGGCGCTGGGGCCGCGCCTTTGGATAAAGACAGCGTCAAAGCCGCCATCGCCGCCGCCGAAGCTGATCTTCAGGGCAAGGGCCGCCTGCTGATCCGCAAATCGGGCACCGAACCGCTGATCCGTGTCATGGCGGAATGCGAAGATCCGGCGCTGCTGGAACAGGTGGTTGACGGTATCGTCGATGAGGTTCAGGCGGTCGCCTGATCCTACCCGATCTAAAACAATAAAGCGCGGTGCTTAGATCAAGCCGCGCTTTTTTTACGACCAAAGATCCCCAGAATCGCCCGCCATAGCCCGGCCAGCAGCGCCAAAATCGCTTTCAACCCCAGCCAACCTGACAAGAATCCGGTGCCAGCAAATGTCGCCCCCTCAAAGGTGATCGGCATGGCGGGTTTAAATGCCTTGAGCGCCTGCTGCGCCACGTCACGATCCCCCATATGGGTCATCGCCAGTTTGGCGCGGGTAAAGGGCCCCGCCCCCTGCATCGCGCTCAAGGCACCAGAAAGCGACTGGTAGCGCGCCAGATCCATCGCCATGTTTTTCGATTGCGTCTGTGCCAGTGGGCCTTCGGTGCCAAGCTGCGTGATGTAGTCCCCCAGAGGTAATCCAACCCGCGCGGCATCACCTTCATAACGTTCGACCTGCCGTTGCAGTTCATCCACCGCACCGCCCAGACGCTGCACATATTGTTGTGAAAACTCGGGAAATTGCGACAACCCTGCTGCGCCCAGCAATCCGCCTGCCAAAGTCACCGCCCGGACAATCATCTGCGTTCCCCCAATAATTCACTTACCCTAACTTAGCCCGCATTTTGGGTCATGGGGAAATTCCCCACGTCTGACACGAAAAAAGGCGGGGAAAGCCCCGCCCTTTGCTGTTTCCACTCTGCGGTGCTTAGCCCGCGACGGTCTTGCCATAGATGCCCGCGATTTTCTCAATCGCCAGTTCCGGGGTCATCTCTTCGCTTTCGCCGGTGCGGCGGCTAGTCACTTCGACCACACCGTTTTTCAACCCGCGCGGGCCGACGGTGATGCGCCAAGGCAGACCAATCAGATCCATGGTAGCAAACTTGCCGCCAGCGCGTTCTTTGCGATCATCATACAGCGGCTCAAGACCAAGTGCAGTCAGCGACTTATAGAGCGCATCACAGGCTGCATCCGCCTCTTCGTCACCCTGTTTCAGGTTGACGATGCCACAGTGGAACGGCGTCACACCTTCGGGCCAGATGATGCCTTTGTCGTCATGGCTGGCTTCGATGATGGCGCCCAGAAGACGCGAGACACCAATGCCGTGGCTTCCCATATGCACTGCGGTGGGTTTGCCATCCGGGCCCTGAACCGTCGCGCCCAGCGCATCCGAATACTTGGTGCCGAAATAGAAGATCTGCCCCACTTCGATACCACGGGCAACGCGGCGGCGCTCTTCGGGGATCTGGTTGAACAGGGCTTCGTCGTGGGTTTCATCGGTGCGCGCATAGCGCGAGGTGAACTCTTCCAGCACCGCGCGGCACTGTTCGTGGCTGTCAAAGTCGATCTCGCGATCACCAAAGGTCAGATCGGTCACCTGGCTGTCATAGAAAACCTCGGATTCGCCAGTCTCGGCCAGCACTAGGAATTCATGGGTGTCATCGCCACCAATCGGGCCGGAATCGGCGCGCATCGGGATCGCCTTCAGACCCATGCGCTCATAGGTGCGCAGATAGGTCACCAGATGGCGGTTATAAGCGTGCAGTGCATCTTCTTTGGTCAGATCAAAGTTATAGCCGTCTTTCATATAGAATTCGCGGCCCCGCATCACCCCGAAACGCGGGCGGATCTCATCGCGGAATTTCCACTGGATCTGATAGAGCGTCAGCGGCAGATCTTTGTAGCTGGAAATATGGCTGCGGAAGACATCGGTGAACAGCTCTTCTGCGGTCGGCGAAAACAGCATATCGCGGCCGTGGCGATCCTGCATGCGCAGCATTTCTTCGCCATAGCCATCGTAGCGGCCCGATTCACGCCACAGATCGGCGGTTTGCAGCGTCGGCATCTGCATGGCGATATGGCCAGCCTTGGCCTGCTCTTCGTGCACGATGTCTTCGATTTTGCGCAGCACTTTAAAGCCCAGCGGCAACCAGGAATAAATACCTGCAGCCTGCTGTTTGATCATGCCGGCGCGCAGCATATAACGGTGGCTGACAATCTGCGCCTCGGAAGGGGTTTCCTTGAGGACGGGCAGGAAATAGCGGGAAAGGCGCATGGTCGGACCCTTGTAATTGGCGTTCAAGGCGTTTTGCGCCATGCGCGCCATATTGACAAGGGTTCTGTCCCACAGCTGCCGGGGTTTTCGCGTTTTCGCCGCCTGCGCCCGTGCAGTTCACACCGGATCACGGCTGCGTGACCATGATCATCCACACCAAAACACGCGGCGTATCCACGATACTGACATCAGGAGAATACCACATGACACGTTTGAAACTGACCTGTGCTGCGATTGCTGTTTCCCTGGCCGGTGCGGCCCACGCCAATACCATTGTCGATATCGCCGCGGGCGATGAGCGTTTTTCGACCCTTGTTGCTGCGTTGCAGGCAGCCGATCTTGTTGAAACCCTGCAAGGCCCCGGCCCCTTTACTGTCTTTGCCCCGCTCAATGATGCCTTTGCCGCCCTGCCAGAGGGCACCGTCGAAGGTCTACTGCAACCCGAAGCCAAAGATCAGCTGACCAATGTGCTGCTGTATCATGTGGATGATGCCAAGATCATGTCGGGCGATCTGCCCTCTGGCATGGTCGAAGTTCAGCCCGTGATGGCGGCCAATTCACTGTGCGTCGATGCCAGCGACGGCGTGCAGATCGCGGATGGTACTGGCCAGAAAGCGTCGGTTGTGATCGCAGATATTGTAGCTGAGAATGGCGTGATCCACGTGATTGACAAGGTGCTGCTGCCGGGCACCAGCCCCATGTGCAAGTGACAAAACAGACCGCAGGCTGGCACCTTGACAGGCATATTCCCCGCCAGCGCTGCACTGTAATCTCTGGATCCCTCACAGACCCGCAGCCATAAGCCTGGACCGCCCACGGCTGCGGGGACTTGCTTCTCCAGAGAAGAGCCACGGTCGCAAGGCCGTGGCTCATTTGCTTTCAGATCTGCCGCGGGTCCAATGCGCCAGATGGGCCAGTACCGGAAAGGCCGTGAACAACACCCATTGCGGCTGAATCCAAAGGCTGCCCAGCCAAAGCATTCCCCCGGTCAGAAACAGCGCAGCCCAGCCCAGTTGCAAAAGCGATGTGAACAGCAGCAGATCAAAGCTGGGCCGCCGTGCCATCCACAGATAGGCCAGCGCGAACACCGCCAGCGCAACCGACACCGCATGCCACAGCACCCAGCCCATCACACGCAGATCGCCATCAGGCAGGATGTGCCAGAAAGGATCGGCATATTGCGGGCCGCCTCCAAACAGATGCAACCCCAAAGTCAGGGCCATCAGGACAGATAAAACTATAAAGGATTTTGACATCTCGATTCTCCATACGGATGCGTATGGTTATGAATCTTAACTGGCCATTGTCAATACGCCTCCGTATGGTGATCTGATGACACAGAAACGTTTAAGCAAAGACGACTGGATCGCTGCCGGGTTTCGGGCGCTGGCCAAGGGTGGGCACGCCGCCTTGCGCGCCGAAGCCATTGCGCGGGATCTGAAAACCACCAAGGGGTCTTTTTACTGGCATTTCAAAGACATCTCTGAGTTCCGAAACGCGATGCTGGGGTACTGGCAGGCAAAAGCCACCGCTGGAATCATCAATGAATTACAGGCCTTTGCGCCGGGCCGCGCCAGGCTTGAGGCGCTGATCGACGCCGCCTCCCATACCCCGGCGCTTTATGGTGGGGCTGCGGTCGAACCCGCCATCCGGGATTGGGCACGCCGTGACAAAGCCGCCCGTCAGGTGCTGCAAACCGTTGATCAGCAACGGCTGCGCTTTGTCGCCGAGGAGCTGAGCCAGATAGGGCAGACCGATCCCACCGTCGCCCATCTGTTTTACGCCGCCCATCTGGGGTTGGAACAGCTTGCCCTAACCACCCAAAACAGCGGCAAAGCAGAAAGAACCCGCCTGCTACAGCTTCTGGCGGATCTGAGCCCTTGAATCCGAACCCAGAGCGGGTGATGTAAAGGAAAGCACCCAAGGAGGACCCATGCCCCTGCCCGTCCAAGATCAGTTTCGCTATTGGGGGATCGCCACTGCGATCTTTGTTGTTGTGTTGTGGTATCTGGGCAATGTGCTGTTGCCCTTTGTCATGGGCGCCGCCATCGCGTATTTTCTGGATCCGGTGGCAGACCGGCTGGAAAACATGGGCTTTTCGCGCGCTGTGGCCACTGGGATTATCGCGGTATTTGCTGTTATGATCGTGATCATTCTGGCGCTTGCGGTGATCCCGACGCTGATCCAGCAGGCGGTGCAACTGTTTGAAACCGCGCCGCAGCTGTTTCAGGATCTGCGTGGCTTTGTCTCGGAAAAATTCCCAAGCCTGCTGAAACCGGATAGCCCGCTGCATGATGCCATGGCCAATGTGGGCCAGACCATACAGCAACGCGGCGGCGAACTGCTGAACACTGTTCTCTCATCAGCGGCTTCGCTGCTGAACGTGCTGATGATCATGCTGATCGCGCCGGTTGTGGCGGTCTATCTGCTGCTGGACTGGGATCGCATGATTGCCCATATCGACAGCCTGCTGCCGCTGGATCACAAAGCCACTGTTCGCGCCATCGCCAAAGATGTCGATGGGGTGCTGTCGGGATTTGTGCGCGGCATGGGGTCGGTCTGCATGATCCTTGGGGTGTATTATGCGGTTGCACTGATGCTCGTTGGCCTGAACTTTGGCCTTGTGGTTGGGCTGGTTGCGGGGATGCTGACCTTTATCCCCTATGTAGGCGCGCTGGTGGGCGGTGTGCTGGCAGTAGGTCTGGCACTGTTCCAGTACTGGGGCAGCATCGAAGTGATCGAAGCCGGATCAACCATCTATAAAACCGACTGGATCCGCATTGTGATTGTCTGGGCCATTTTCCAGTCGGGCCAGTTGCTCGAAGGCAACTTTCTGACACCCAAGCTGGTTGGCTCATCGGTGGGGCTGCACCCTGTCTGGCTGCTGCTGGCGCTGTCGGTCTTTGGATCGCTGTTTGGCTTTGTCGGCATGTTGATTGCCGTGCCTCTGGCCGCCGCCATTGGCGTCATCGCCCGTTTTGGCACCGGACAATATACGCAAAGCCGTCTTTACAAAGGCGTTATCGGGCGCGATCAGGACCTATGACCAAACCAAAGCAACTTGCCCTACCCCTGCCCGCACGTGCGGCGCGGGGACGCGAAGATTTTTACGTCACCACCGCCAATGCCCTGGCCGTGGCGCAGATCGAAGGCTGGCAGATCTGGCCTGCCCGCAAACTTGTGCTGTCCGGCCCAAGTGGTGCGGGCAAGACCCATCTGGCCCATGTCTGGGCGGCGCTGTCGGGCGCGCAGATCATAGATGCCAAGGCCCTGCAAGACAGCGATATTCCCGCGCTCTCCAACCAAAACGTCTGCGTTGAGAATGTGGAATCCGTCGCCGGAAACCGCCCCGCCGAAGAAGCCCTGTTTCACCTGCACAATCTGGTGCTGTCGCAGGGCCATGCCCTGCTGCTGACTTCGGAACGCGCCCCCAACCACTGGGGGCTGAGCCTGCCGGATCTGCAAAGCCGCATGATGGGCGCGCAGGCGGCGCAGCTGTCGCAGCCGGATGATGATCTGCTGTCGGCGCTGCTGCTGAAACTGTTTGCGGATCGTCAGATCATGCCCGCACCGGATGTGATCCCCTTTCTGACCCGCCACATGCCGCGCAGCTACCGCGCTGCGGCGGAAATCGTCGATGCGCTGGATCTGGCGGCGATGGGGCGCACCAAGGGGGTGAACAGACCATTGGCCGCACAGGTTCTGGAAGACCTTGCAGCCAGCATGGAATAGCGCGAAAGTCATGGGGTTCCTGTCATCAAACCGTCGCAACCCTTCCGCATAAGCGCCCCATGACCCAAGCTGATTTTCTGACCTCCCCGCTGCCCAAACCCATCTCGCTGCCCGATCTCGATCTGACCGGACCGGCGCGGTTCTTTAATCGCGAAATGAGCTGGCTGGCCTTTAACTGGCGCGTTCTTGAAGAGGCCGAAAACCCCAAGGTGCCGCTGTTGGAAAGAGTGCGCTTTCTGTCGATCTCGGCGGCCAATCTGGATGAATTTTACACCGTACGTGTGGCCGGTCTGCGCGAACTGGCGCAGGCAGGCAACACCACCCCCGCCGCTGACGGTCTGACACCGGCGCAGCAACTGGTGCTGATCGACGAAGACGCGCGCAATCTGATGTCGGAACAGCAGCGCATGCTGGGTGAACTCAAGGCGCTGATGGAGGCCGAAGGCATATCCATCGTCGCCCGCGATGCGCTGGATAAATCAGACATCGCCTATCTGGCGGATGCCTTCCTGAACCAGGTGTTCCCGGTGCTGTCCCCGCTGGCCATCGCCCCGGCGCACCCCTTCCCTTTTATTGCCAATATGGGATTTTGTCTGGCGCTGCAGCTGGAACGCAAGCGCGACAAGAAAACCCTGCAGGCGCTGCTGCCCATTCCGGCCCAAATTGACCGTTTCATGACCCTGCCCGCACAAGAGGGCAAACACCGCTTTATCCTGCTCGAAGATGTGCTGCTGCTGCATATAGACAGCCTGTTCCCCGGCTACAAATGCAAGGATCATCTGGGATTTCGTGTATTGCGCGACAGTGATCTTGAGGTCGAGGAAGAAGCCGAAGATCTGGTGCGCGAATTCGAAGTGGCCCTGAAACGCCGCCGTCGCGGCGAGGTGGTGCGGCTGACCATTTCCAAAGGCGCCCCAAAAGCGCTGCGCAAGATCATCATGCGCGAACTGCATGTGCAGGACAGCGAAGTTGTCGAACTTGACGGCATGATCGGCGTTGGCGACACCAAAGAGCTGGTGATCGACGATCGCCCCGATCTGCTCTGGCCGGTGTTCACCCCCCGCGTGCCGGAACGGGTGCAAGATCACGACGGCGATATGTTCGAAGCGATCAAGCAAAAAGATATGCTGCTGCACCACCCCTACGAAACCTTCGACATGGTGGTGCGTTTTCTCAATCAGGCGGCGCAGGATCCTGATGTGGTGGCGATCAAACAGACGCTCTATCGCACCTCAAAGAACTCACCCATTGTCGCTGCGCTCTGCGAAGCGGCAGAGGATGGTAAATCGGTCACCGCGCTGGTCGAGCTCAAGGCGCGCTTTGACGAGGCCGCCAACATCCGTCAGTCGCGGCGTCTGGAGCGCGCGGGCGCGCATGTGGTTTATGGCTTTCTCGATTGGAAAACCCACGCCAAGATTTCGCAGGTGGTGCGCCGCGAAGGCAACAAGCTGGTCACCTATACCCATTGGGGCACCGGCAACTACCACCCGATCACCGCAAAGATCTATACCGATCTGTCGTTCTTTACCTGTGATGCAGCCCTTGGGCGCGATGCGGCAAAGATTTTCAACTATCTGTCGGGCTATGCCAAACCCGAGGTGCTGGAAAACCTGCTGATCTCGCCGCATTCGCTAAAAACCGGGATGATTGATCTGATCGACAAGGAAATCGACCACGCGAAAAAGGGCAAACCCGCGCAGATCTGGCTCAAGATGAATTCGCTGATCGAACCCAATGTGATCGACGCGCTTTACCGCGCCAGTCAGGCGGGCGTTAAGATCGACTGCATCATTCGCGGCATCTGCGGTGTGCGTCCGGGCATCAAAGGGCTGTCTGAAAATATCCGGGTGAAATCTGTGGTGGGCCGCTTTCTGGAACATTCCCGCATCGCCTGTTTTGGCAATGGCCACGGGCTTCCACACGACAAATCGCGGGTGTTCATTTCCTCTGCGGACTGGATGGGGCGCAACCTGAATCGCCGGGTTGAAACCGGGGTTGAGATCAACAACGCCACCGTCAAAGCGCAGATCGTCAGCCAGATCATGGCCGCCAATCTGGCAGACACCACCCAAAGCTGGGTGATGGAGGGCACAGGCAAATTCACCCGCTATCCGGTGCCCGAGGGCGAAAAAGGCTTTAACTGCCACCGTTTCTTTATGGAAAATCCATCGCTGTCCGGGCGCGGATCGGCTGGGGCCGATGACGTGCCACAGCTGACACATAGCGATTGATCAGCCCCACGCGCGAGGATAGATTTGGAACCAGCTTTTTTGCCTCAGGCGCATTTGAGCGCTTGACCAAACCTGTGCGGTTCGTCATTTTCTTCATGGTTTTACCGTGGGTTACTGGGGGTTAGATCCGCATGCAGCAAGACAGCCACGGCCATTGGGATCCCTTTGGCCACCCTCTGTTTGATGATCCCAAAGCCCGCGCGCTGTCGCGCGTCGGCGTGGTGGATATCGGGTCGAACTCGGTTCGGATGGTTGTTTTTGACGGGGCTGCGCGCAGTCCCGCTTACTTTTTCAACGAAAAGATCCTCTGCGGTCTGGGGGCTGGTATGGCCGAAACCGGCCGGCTGAACCCAGAAGGGCGCAGCCGTGCCCTGCGCGCCCTGCGCCGGTTTCAGCATCTGGCTGACAGCATGGATCTGCCGCATCTGTCCATCGTGGCCACCGCTGCCATGCGCGACGCCGAAGATGGCCCGGAATTCCGCGCGCAGCTGGAACAGGAAACGGGCTGCAAGGTCTGGGTGATCGACGGCGATGAAGAGGCCCGCCTGTCCGCCCAGGGCGTTTTGCTGGGCTGGCCTGCGTCATATGGGCTGGTCTGCGATATTGGCGGTTCCTCCATGGAACTGGCGGAAATTCACGATGGCAAAGTCGGGCGGCGCATTACCTCGCCTTTGGGGCCGCTCAAGTTCAAAGATCTGGACGGCGGGCGCAAAGAGCGCGAAAAATACATCCGCAAGGAATTGAAAACGCTGGTGAAACATATGGGTACCCAGCGTGATCGCCTGTTTCTGGTGGGTGGGTCCTGGCGCGCCATTGCCAAGGTTGACATGATCCGCCGCGACTATCCTTTGCATGTTCTGCATGAATATCGCATGGATGCGCGCGCCGTCGAAAAGACCATTGAATTCATCGAAGAGCACGACATCGAAGAGCTGCGCCGCCTGTGCGGGATCTCGGCCACCCGTATGGCGCTGGTGCCCTATGCCGCCGAAGTGCTGGCGCAGGTGGTTGACACCTTTGAACCCAAAGACATCGCCATTTCCAGCTATGGTATCCGCGAAGGCCTGCTGTTCGAACAGATGCCACAAGATCTGCGTGACCGCGATCCGCTGATCGAGGCCTGCCGCTTTGCCGAAGCCAAGGACGCGCGCATTCCGGGGGCTGGGCGGGCGCTATATGATTTTGTCATGCCGCTGTTTCCACACGCGGACAAGCCGCAAAAACGGCTGATCAAAGCCGCCTGTCTGCTGCACGACGTCAGCTGGCGCGCCCACCCCGATTACCGCGCCGAAGTCTGCTTCGACAACGCCACCCGCGCCAATCTGGGTGGGCTAAAGCATTGGGAACGTGTGTTTCTAGGGCTGGCCCTGCTGTTCCGTTATCGCAACAAAAGCGAAGGCACGCGATTTGAAAGCCTCTATGGGCTGCTGGATGAACGCCAACATCGCGAGGCCGAAGTGCTAGGCAAGGCGCTGCGGTTCGGGGCCATGCTCTGGAGCATGAAACCCGGCGACGACCGCGCCAAGCTGATCTGGCAGGAAGCGGCGCAGGATCTGACCCTACAGCTTTCGTCTGACAACGAAGCGCTGTTTGGCGAGGCGGCAGAATCGCGGTTCAAATCACTGGCAACCGCATTGGACGCCCAGAGCTTTCAGGTGGATACCGGCGATTAAGCCCTCTGGGCAGCAGCCGTCTTCAAGCGCCTAACAGCCTGAAGGCTCTACAGTTCAATCTCATCGGGCGTGGAGGGCTCTTGCGGCATCTCTTGCGGGGTTTTCTTGCGCAGGATGATATCGCCATTGGGCAGGATTTCGGGCGGATGATAGGCGGCCCAATCTTCGACCTGATCCAGCAGATCAGCAAAGGCCTGCCCCATCTCACCTGAGAGTTCCTGCATGAGCGGCACCAGATCCTTAGCAAGGCCTTCGACCTCATCCAAAGCGGGCTCCATCTCTTGCATGAGACCCTCAAAGAACAGCCGCGCCCCGCGTTCCATCAGGCTGGGCGCATCTTCCTGGGCCAGGACCGGGCTGGCGATCAGGGACAGGGCGAAAATCGGGACAGCAATCTGTTTCATAGCAATCATGTAAGCAGCCTAGATCTCTAGATCAATCGTGACGGGAAAATGATCAGAGGCCATCAGCAAAGCATCGCGCAGGGCCGGGGTGCGCCAGCATCCGGGATCGTCAAAAGGATGCCAGATACGCCAGCGCGGCGACAGGGCGCGCAGATCCGCTGAGACCATGATATAATCCAAAAGCGCCTGCAAATAGCGCTCTTCCGATGAGATATAGAACCGCGCGGTATTGGGCTGCGCCGCCAGCCGATGCCCAAGCGCCAGCGCCGCGTTGCGATCATAAAGCGCCTCTGGCCCCTCGCCTAGAATGATCTCGACCGAGCTGCGTCCAAAGAGATGTTCGAACTCATCCAGCCCCGGACCATCGTTCAGATCGCCCATGATCATCAGGCTTTCACTTGCCTGCAAATGCCCCCTGGCCCGGCGATGCAACCAGATGGCCTGCGCCAGTTGCTTGCGTCGATTGGCGATTGAAATGCGCATGACTTCGTCACGGTTGCGCGCGCCATGCGGGGCCTTGGACTTCAGATGCGCCCCAATGAGCCGCAGGGCCTTGCCGGAACGTGTCTGCACCGCCATTTCCAGCGGCGGCTTGGAAAACCGCACCTCGTCGTGGGCGGCATCCACATCCAGATCAATCAGCAGGCTTTGATCAAACGCCGGGGCCTCTGGGCTGGCCTGCGGATCGTGACGCGCGGAAAGCTGGCTGTCGTCATAAAGCAGCGCGATTTCCTGCTGCGTGTCATTGGCAAAACCCATCACAGCCCGACGGGTGCGCAGATCAAACCGGGCGGCAAAGCCTTCCAGCGCTTTCACCGTGTCGCGTTTGCGACTGGTGTTTGGCGCTTCGATGATCATCACCGCATCCGCATCCAGGGCACGCAAAACCGTGGCCACCGCCTGCACCTGCTGCGCCCGCGTGCCCTGCCGTTTGGACAGCCAGCTGTCATCCGCCAGCACCCGCCCGTGATCATCAAACAGATTGTCAAACCACTCGATATTATAGGTGGCCAGACGCATCTCAGGCCGCAGCGCCCTGCGAAATTTCTGTCCAGGCGTTGGTGATATCCTGCATCCGCATCTCAGATAGGCGCACCGCCTCTTGGGGGACACCGCGGGCGATCATCACATCCGGGTGGCTTTCGCGCACCAGACGGCGATAGGCCTTGCGGATTTCGTCCAGCGTCATGTCTGGTGTCACCCCCAGCACCGTATAGGGATCAGGCGCGCAATCCTGCACAAAGCGTGCCCGCATAGCGCGGAATTGCAGATCATCAATCTCAAAGATCTGCGCCACTTCCTGCAAAAAAGCATCTTCGTTCGGGTGATAGGTGCCATCCGCCATAGCGATATGGAACAGCCCATCCATCAGGTCACACAGGGTTGGCCCCTCATCTGAAAACATCGCCTTGATCTTGCGCGCATAGTCTTCGAAGCCCGCCACATCCTGCCGCGCCAGATTGAACACTTTCGCAGCGCCAGCTTCATCTTCGGGAGAGATCTGAAAGACCTCACGAAAGGCAGTGACCTCATCGCGGGTCACCAACCCATCGGCCTTGGCCATCTTGGCCGACAGCGCAATCACCGCAATGGTAAAGCCCACCGTGCGCTCGGGCGGGGTGCGCAGGTGTTCAAAAACCTGGGTCAGGCTCTCGCCGCTGGCAAGAGACTGCAGCGCCTGCGTTATGCGCGACCAGATGGACATCGGTAACCTACCTTTTTGCGGCGGCCCTACAGGGTTTTCTGCATCAAGACCAGATCCTGCCAGGTGCCAAATTTCTTCCCGACTTCGGGCATATACCCCACGGTAACAAATCCCAATGCTTTATGAAACGGCTCTGCTCCGGAATTGGCGGAAGATATCCCAGCGACTAGGATATGTATCCCTTGGGTGCGGGCGTGCTCTTCGATGTGCTGCATCAGGCGTCGCCCCAGCCCCCGACCGCGCGCTTTTGGGGCCAGCATAATCGAATGCTCGCGGCTATGCGCATAGCCGATCCCTGACCGAAACGGCCCATAACTGGCATAGCCCAGCAGTTTTCCCGCGTCATAGGCCACAAAAAACGCATCAAGCCCGGTGATCGCCTGCGCCACCTCGGGCAGCGTCTTTTCTTGCGCATTGAAGGTGATCAGGGTCTCGCGGATTGCGAGATTCCATAGCGCCTGCACATCAGGCGCATCCGCTGCGGTCGCAGGCCGGATCACAAGACCCGCATCACAGGGCACGCGCACCCTCTGGCCCTTGGAAAACCGCTGACAACCCGACGGGCCCGGTTTCGAAATGCACCCAATCCCCCTGCAATAATGGGCCAAGCAACGCTTGCATTTCATCGGCTTGCGGATGAGACACGGTCAGCTGGTCAAACCGCAGCCCACAAGAGGGCAAGCGCTGCCCCGGCAGATTGTCCGTGTGCCATTCAATCAGCGCCGGGAACATCCCATCAAAGGGCAACATGCCATCTTCTGGCACCGCCATGGTCCAGCGCAGATCTCCGCGTGCCAGTGCCACCTTCTGGCCCGCCATGGGCAGAGCCTTTAGCGCAGCATCCATATCGGGCACACGGCAGATCCATTTGTCCAACCGTGCAGCGCCCTGAAACTGATCCAGCCCAAACCAGCGCGCGCCCTCAACTGGCCCGGCGGTGGGATCAATCGCGATGGCTTCGAGATACAGGGCTGGATCCAGCCCGATCAGACGGTTATGGGTGCCATAGCGGGCATGTTCACCGCCCGGCCCCATAGGCACGCCCAGCGCCTGTTCCACATGGGATTGCGCCTCGGCTAGCGTCTTTCCCAGCACCGCAATGTGATCTAAAATCAGCATTCTGCACATCCTTTGGCTAAATCTGCACGATCCTATCAATTTACAAGGCAGAAGTGCTTGTAAATACACATTTGTAAGCCACCTTTAATGAAACCATGATTTCAGGAGGACAGCTATGCTTTTGCGCGCCATTGACCGTTTTTTCGGCCATGAGGCTTCGGGGGGAATATTACTGATGGTTTCGGCCGGCGCTGCGATGATCGTGGCAAATTCCAGCCTGTCGGGGGCCTATGAGGGCGTGTTGGGCAGCTATCTGGCGGTGACCGTCAATGGCGCCGGGCTGGAAAAGCCGCTGATCCTTTGGATCAACGACGGTTTGATGGCTATCTTTTTCTTCCTGATCGGGCTTGAGCTGAAACACGAGCTGATGGATGGCAAGCTGAAAAACCCATCTGATGTGGTGCTGCCGGGCATGGCTGCGATTGGCGGGATGGCCTTGCCAGCGCTGTTCTTTTTGATGCTGAACTGGGGGGATCCCAGCACCGTCAAAGGCTGGGCGATCCCGGCGGCCACCGACATCGCCTTTGCCCTTGGTGTACTGGCGCTGGTGGGCAGCCGCGCGCCCGCCTCTCTTAAGGTGTTCCTGCTGACGCTGGCCATTCTGGACGATATGGGCGCGATCCTGATTATCGCCCTGTTCTATACCGCCGAGCTGAAAATCGACTATCTCTTCCTTGCGCTGATCCCTGCCGCACTGATGTTCTGGCTGAACATGAAGCGTGTTCACCGCGTCGCCCCCATCCTGCTGCTGGGCGTTGTAATGTGGTTCTTTGTGCTGAAATCCGGCGTACATGCCACGTTGGCCGGGGTTGTGACCGCCTTCTTTATTCCGCTGAAAGACAAATGGGGCAAATCCCCGCTGCATTCGCTGGAACATGGCCTGTCGCCCTATGTGCTGTATTTCATCGTCCCGGTCTTTGCCTTTGCCAATGCGGGCGTGGTGCTAAAAGGCATGACCATTGCGGATCTCTTTGCACCGCTGCCGCTGGGCATTGCCGCCGGTCTGGTGCTGGGCAAACAGCTTGGCGTTTTTGGCATCACCTGGGTGATCGTCAAGATGGGGCTGGCGCGGATGCCGCATGGCGCAACCTGGTTGCAAATCTACGGCGTAGCCTGTCTGGCCGGGATCGGCTTTACCATGTCGCTGTTTATCGGCTCGCTCAGCTTTGACGATGCTGACCTGATGAACCAGGTGCGTCTGGGTGTGTTGTCTGGCTCGCTGGTGTCGGGGGTTCTGGGATATGCGGCACTGATGCTTTCAGCCCGCCCCGAAGACAGCGAAGCGCCGTCTCAGACCATGGCGTAAATCGTGTAAAACAGCGTCATAATCGCTGCAAAAACAGTTGGATAAAAGCCTGCGGCAAACCCAAACGCCTGCAGGCTTTTTGACCGATGCGATCCGAACCAGAACACCAGACGCATCACAGCAAAGGATAGGCCCAGCGCCACCAGAACCCCGGTGCCCAGCACATATCCGGCCAAAGGCCAGATACAGATGGCCAGCACCACCTGTTCAACCGTGTTGCCCAAAACCTGAGTATCCACCGCCAAAAGCCGTGTGGCATCATCGCCTTCAGGCTCGGACGAGAAAATCCGTCGCTGGGCAACGGATGAAATCATCAACATCAATGGCAGCCCAGCCAATAAGAGCGCCACAATCGAGGATACCAAAAGGGGTGGTGCCGGCAACATGCAGGCACCACCCCAAACAACTGCCAAAGCCCAGACGGCCCCTGCCCCCCTAATAAGGGAGGCAGGATACCATAAACCGGGCCGCTCGCTCACGCGCGGGCTTCACGGATCAGACGCAGAATGTCCTGAGCCGCCTCCGGAATATTGGTGCCCGGCCCAAAGATAGCCTTAACCCCGGCATTGTAGAGGAAATCGTAATCCTGCTGTGGGATCACACCACCGCAGATCACGATGATATCCTCTGCGCCCTGATCTTTCAGAGCGGCAATCAGCTGCGGAGCCAGTGTTTTGTGGCCTGCCGCCTGCGAACTGATGCCCACAACATGCACGTCATTGTCGATGGCATCCTGCGCCGCTTCATCCGGGGTCTGGAACAGCGGGCCAACATCGACGTCAAAACCGATATCCGCAAAGGCGGTTGCAATCACCTTGGCGCCACGGTCGTGACCATCCTGCCCCATCTTCACCACCAGCATACGCGGGCGGCGACCTTCGTCTTCGGCAAAAGTATCCACCGCCTTCTGGATCGCGGCAAACCCTTCATCCCCTTCATAAGCTGCGCCATACACACCTGCCAAAGTCTTCACTTCGGCACGGTGACGGCCAAACACCTTCTCCATCGCCATGCTGATTTCTCCCACAGAGGCGCGCGCCCGGGCTGCTTCTACGGCTGCCTCAAGAAGGTTCCCACCTTCATTCGCGCGACGTTCCAATTCAGACAGGGCCGCATCACAGGCCGCTTGATCGCGGGTCGCACGGATTTGCTCCAGACGGGCCACCTGACTTTCGCGAACAGCCATATTGTCCACATCGAGAATGTCAATTTGATCTTCTTTTTCAAGACGATACTTATTCACACCGACAATAACTTCGTCACCACGGTCGATCATCGCCTGACGTTTTGCCGCTGATTCTTCGATGCGCAGTTTCGGCATCCCCGAGGCCACCGCCTTGGTCATGCCGCCCATTTCCTCGACCTCTTCCATCAGGGCCCAGGCCTTGTTGATCAGCTCGTCTGTCAGGCTTTCCACATAGTAAGAGCCCGCCAGCGGATCGACCACATTGGTCACACCGGTTTCTTCCTGCAAGATGATCTGAGTATTACGTGCAATCCGCGCCGAGAATTCGGTCGGCAGGGCAATCGCCTCATCAAGCGCATTGGTATGCAGCGACTGTGTCCCCCCCAGAACCGCTGACATCGCCTCATAGGCGGTGCGGATCACGTTGTTATAGGGGTCTTGTTCCTGCAGGGATACACCCGAAGTCTGGCAGTGGGTGCGCAGCATTTTAGAACGATCAGACTTGGCCCCAAACTCTGTCATCACACGGTGCCACAGGGTCCGCGCCGCGCGCAGTTTCGCCGCCTCCATGAAGAAGTTCATGCCGATAGCAAAGAAGAACGACAGACGGCCTGCGAATTTATCCACATCCATGCCCGCATTCATCGCAGCGCGCACATATTCGCGGCCATCGGCCAGCGTATAGGCCAGTTCCTGTACCAGGTTCGCACCCGCTTCCTGCATGTGATAGCCGGAAATCGAGATCGAGTTGAACTTTGGCATCTCATTCGAGGTGAATTCGATGATGTCCGAGATAATCCGCATCGACGGTTCAGGCGGGTAGATATAGGTGTTGCGCACCATGAATTCTTTCAGAATGTCATTCTGAATGGTGCCTGCCAACAGCGATTTGTCATGGCCCTGCTCCTCCCCGGCGACGATGAAATTCGCCAGAATCGGGATCACCGCGCCATTCATGGTCATCGAGACCGACACCTTATCGAGCGGGATACCATCAAAGAGGATTTTCATATCCTCGACGCTATCAATCGCCACACCGGCCTTGCCCACGTCACCGACAACACGTTCGTGATCGGAATCATAGCCACGGTGCGTTGCCAGATCGAAGGCCACCGAAACCCCTTGCTGACCGGCGGCCAGGTTTTTGCGGTAAAAGGCATTGGATTCCTCAGCGGTGGAAAAGCCAGCATATTGGCGGATCGTCCAGGGGCGGCCCGCATACATGGTGGCCTTTACCCCACGGGTAAAGGGACCAAAACCGGGCAGCGTGCCCATGTGATCCAGATCCGAAGTATCCTCAGCCGTGTAAAGCGGCTTAACCTCGATATCTTCGAGCGTGTTCCAGTTCAGATCATCAACTGCGCGACCACGCAGTTCTTTCTCGGCCAGTTTGCGCCAGTTTTCGGGCAGGTCGGTCATCACGTTGTCCTCTCTCGTGCAGGGCCGCTGCCAAGTCTAATCTTGGTCTTGAGGGCCCGATATCCTCTGTCAGTTTGGCAAGACCATCCGCCCCGGCACGCAGCCAGAACAGATCATCTTCGTACATTTCGCGCAACTGTGCGCTTTGTGCCGGGTGAAACGGGTTCCAGCGCCCGTCGCCTTCCGGCAATAAATCCATGGCTTGCCCGCGGTCTTCCAAAAGGTCACGCAAGGCTGGCAGCAGAGGGCTGCGGTTATGCCAGAACCCTTCAACCCGGCTAGCCGGGGCCACCGGCGCATCTGTCATAGCCTGAAACAGGCGATCAGGCTGGCTGACAAAGCGCTCAAACGGGGTCACGACAATTTCGCTGTCAGGGCAGGCGCAGGCCAGATCAGCAATCACATGACGCCAGCTGCGCGGGCTGTTTGTGATCGCCTCAAGCGTACCGGCGGCGGGCACATCTTCGCCACGGGGCAACAGATGCGCCATCACCGAAGGCCACCATGTGTCAAGGCTGCGGATTTGCAGCAAAATACGTTTGGGTGTCTGAAAGGCCGCGTGATAGCGCGCCATACGTTCACCAATATCGCTATAAAGCGCCCTGTTGCGCAGGCAGCGACGCGGGGTGCCGATCATATTCTCATCAGAGACCAGCAGGCAGCGCATTCCGCGTTTCGCGGTTGCGGCCAGATTGATCTGCACACGTCCAGCCGCCCGCTGTGCGGCCTTTGCCGATGCCGGGCGCGCGCCCAGATCATTCAGCAGGCCCTTGCGCGTGCGCCATGGCCCCCAGAACCCATAAGATTGCCCATCAAGGCGCACACGATTGTCACGCAGATAGTTCTGAAAACTGGTCGAGCCGGTGCGATGTGCCCCGATATGCAGCGTCACGTCCATAATCTTTACAAGCCTTTCCCGATGACCGGGAAAGCAGCCCCCCGGCGAAACAGATCGGGGCAGATCATGACATGGCTTGATGAGCGCCCACTTAAGGGCGCAATTTCGATTCAGATTGTAATGATTTTTTCGCCAATTTCGGCGGGCATTCACACATTGCCGCGCATGAACAGGGCCACCGCTTCGGGCGGGTAGACCATCAACAGAAAATTGCCAGCAGGACTGTAGATGGTCACTGCCTCGGGCGAAGTCAGAACCGCGTAAAACCCATTCATGATCGGCCCCTCTTCGAGGCAATCGAGATAGGGCCCGACCCCGGCTGACACCAGCCCCAGCCCATGGCTGAGATCCAGCGACATCACCCCTTCGGAGATTTCGCTGGGGGTCACACCCGGCATATCGAAGGTCACAGCGCGATCTTTGCGAATATAATGTAGCGCCTCGCGGAAGGTGGTCACCTTGCGGGGGGCGGTGCTGCGTAGCTCGCTTGAGGCCAGTTCGAACACCCCGATCGTACAGGTCTGTTTCGAGGTGAAATGTTTGGTCTGCGCAAGGAAAAGCCATTTCTTCAGCTCGGCGCGCAGGCTGTCTTCCTCGTCGAGCGAGGCACAGCTGACCAGCATCAGACAGGCACTCAGCGCCAGACACACGCGTTTCAAACCCTGCAAGAACATGACACACCCCTTGGAACCACAGACCACCGGAGCCGAAGGTAGGTGCCAAAGGTTGACGGTCTCTTGCGCGAATAAGGCCATTCCAAGGCAATGTGGTACAGGCGAGATCCCCGCCTGCGCCCAGATCAGACTCCGCAACATACCAAGCGCCACAGGGGGAAAACCCCTGTGAAACCTTGGTTATGTCAGCGGAAAGACGCATCATTCGAATTCCATGATCACATCGTCAACCGCCAGGCTGTCACCCGCAGAAGCGTTGATTTTAGATACTTTCCCTTTACGCTCAGCGCGCAGGATGTTTTCCATCTTCATCGCTTCAACGGTGCAGAGCGCCTGACCTTCCTGAACCTCATCGCCCACTTCGACATCGACTTTGACGATCAGACCCGGCATCGGGCAGAGCAGCATTTTCGAGGTATCGGGCGGCAGTTTTTCAGGCATCAGTTTTGCCAGTTCCGCCTGACGCGGGCTGCGCACATTGACCTTCAGATCCGCACCACGGGTACGCAGACGGAAGCCCTGTGTGATCTTATCGACCTTCAGCACCAGACCTTCGCCACCGACGGTCATGCTGGCAAGGCTGTCACCCGGGGTCCAGTCACCTTCAACGCGCAGCTCTGAACCATCCGCGAATTTCACCGTCGACCCGGCCTGATCCGCTTCGATGCTGACATCGAAAGACGCGCCTTGCAGGGCAACAGTCCAATCGGTACCTACACGGCGTTCGTGGTTGTCCAGACGGCCCGATACGCGGGTGCGACGGATTTCCGCCACGCGGTTCATCGCCGCCGCAGCTGCCGCCACGCGCTTGAGCTCGGCTTCTTCAAGGGTAACCCCCTCAAAGCCTTCGGGATATTCTTCTGCGATGAAGGCGGTGGTCATATCGCCCGAGATGAATTTCGGGTGATCCATCACAGCCGCCACAAACGGCAGGTTGTGGCCGATGCCTTCCACTTCAAAGCTGTCCAGCGCGTTGCGCATGACCTCAATCGCTTCACCACGGGACGGCGCCCAGGTGCACAGCTTGGCGATCATCGGGTCGTAGTACATGCTGATTTCGCCGCCCTCATAAACGCCGGTGTCATTGCGCACGATGCCTGCGCCCAGCTCACCTTCCGCAGGGGGGCGGTAGCGGGTCAGACGACCGATAGAAGGCAGGAAGTTGCGATAGGGATCTTCCGCATACAGACGGTTTTCAATCGCCCAGCCGTTGATCTGCACATCGTCCTGAGTGATGCTCAGCGGCTCGCCATTGGCAACGCGGATCATCTGTTCCACAAGGTCAACACCGGTGATCAGCTCGGTCACGGGGTGTTCCACCTGCAGGCGGGTATTCATCTCCAGGAAGTAGAAATTCTTGTCGCCATCAACGATGAATTCCACAGTCCCGGCACTGGCGTAGCCCACGGCCTTGGCCAGCGCGACCGACTGTTCGCCCATGGCTTTGCGGGTGGCTTCATCCAGGAAAGGTGACGGCGCTTCTTCGACCACTTTCTGGTTACGGCGCTGGATCGAGCATTCCCGCTCGGCCAGATAGATGCCGTTGCCATGCGCGTCGCAGAGCACCTGAATTTCGATGTGGCGCGGCTGGGTGACGAACTTTTCGATAAAGATCCGGTCATCGCCAAAGCTGTTGGCCGCTTCGTTTTTCGACGACTGAAAGCCCTCGCGCGCCTCTTCGTCATTCCAGGCAATCCGCATGCCTTTACCGCCGCCACCGGCAGAGGCTTTGATCATCACCGGATAGCCGATTTCATTCGAAATCTTGACCGCTTCATCCGCGTCTTCGATCAGGCCCATATAGCCCGGCACGGTCGAAACATTGGCATCCTGCGCAATCTTCTTCGAGGTGATCTTGTCCCCCATCGCCTCAATCGCGCCTTTAGGGGGGCCGATGAAGGCCACGCCAGCGGCCTCAAGGGCCTCGGCGAATTTGGCGTTTTCCGACAGGAAGCCATAGCCCGGATGCACCGCCTGTGCGCCAGACTGTTTGATGGCATCCATGACCTTGTCGATCACAATATATGACTGGTTTGCAGGCGGCGGACCGATGTGGACGGCCTCATCGGCCATCTGCACATGCAGCGCCTGTTTATCCGCATCCGAGTAGATCGCAACGGTTTTGATACCCATCTTGCGGGCTGTCTTGATGACGCGGCAGGCGATTTCACCCCTGTTCGCAATCAGAATTTTATCGAACATATCTGTCCTTTCTTCTTTAATGGCCCCGCATGGGCGCGTGTGTCTGTGACGTATGTGAATTCATCAGGATTTCAGGCAGGCGCATGGTTAGTCCCATTCCTCGCCTTCTTCGAAAGCCTCAGGAAAGGCGGCGCGGGCGGCGGTTTCGTCGATGACCAGCATCGCCTCATAATCTTCGGGATCGAAATCTTCCTCATAGGGCAGCACTTCGCGCCCAAAGAGCCAGCTCAGACGCCCTGCATCCAGATTGCCACGCTCAAAGGGTTGATCGCCGAAATGGTCCCATAGCGCCTTCATAAAGGCGGTATCCGCGCGCCGGTCTGCCGGGCGGCGGTCACGATAACGTTCCAGCCGCTTGAGAGGGGTGACCCCCCGCGGATTGGCGCGTCGGATTGTGAATTGGAAATCAGAACTGGGCATTCGCCCGGGAAAGCCGCGATGCTTCAGCATGCCAGCACCTCTCTGTTAGGGGCCGGCAGAACCGGGACGGACATAATCGCCCGTCCCAAGTTGTACTTATTTGTACTTGCCGGTGTAGACCGGTTCGACACTGATGGGCTCAGGGTCGACAACAACGTATTCTTCTTGCTTATTGCCGCCACCACAGGCAGCAACACCTGCAACAACTGCGAACATGGCAAACAGCTTGATGCTCTTCGACATCTCTTACTCCTATTAAAATATGAAGACCTGCCTAGGCCTACAATCGAGGTAACGATTGCTTGGGTGCAATCGGTGCCAAGGGTATAGGAGTAAATGTCAAAAAGATATGTGAATTGCCCCAAGGATTTACCCTGTGACGCAGAAGCCTCAGATACCTTCTTAGATGAAGGACGTCCCGCAAGATATTGTGTAGCCATCAAAAAGCCTCCCATATGCAGAGGTCATTTTCGATGGTGAAGCTTTCGAAAAACTGCACCACATCCGGGGTCATCACCCCGAAATCCACCGGGCTTTGCATCAGCGAAATCACCACAGTCCGGGTGGAATCCCCATCGCGCTGCAGTTGCGGAAGCGCCTGCGTTTTGCACAGATGCGGGAAATCATCGGCAATCTCGTGAAAGCCGCGCTGCGCCTGCCCCAGTTCTGGGGCAAGATAACGAAAGCGCTTGGTCCCCGGCGCGGCGTCATCAGCGACGATGTCAAACAGAGTGACAGGCTGGCCCGAGGGAACAGGCAGCAGATCCTGCGCCCAAAGCGGCGCGGCCAGCAAAATCAACAGGGGTGAAAAGGTGCGACCCCAGCACCATTTGCAGGTTCCTCCCGCCGGGATCGCACGGACCTTGGGCGCACCCGAAGGTCTGTAACTCTTGGCCCATCTCATCATGATGCGGCCTTTCGCGCCCAGTTCATCCACCGCGCCCGATGCGCGGGGCTGTCAAGCAGCGTCTGAATGTCATGCGGCAGACCCGACGGGATCTTTCCGTCAATCCGCCCACCCGCTGTCACCAGCAGATGACACTCATCTGCGTCAATCTGTACCACAGGAGAGAAACCGCGCAAGCCCTGAAATTGACGCCACAGATCCTGTCGGATCTGACGGGCCAGACGGGCTTTGCGCAGGGCTGGAAACTGCGCCTGCGCCGACACATCAAACCGCGGCGGCCAATGGCGCGCCAAGGTATAAGAGGTTTCATCCTGTTTGATATGCCAGCTGTTGCGTCTCACGCTTTAGCCTTTTCCTCAGTGGTTTCAAAACTAGCGGGGCTGGTGATTTCCACCAACTCCAAGTCATCAGAATTTCGGATCAAACGATGTCTGATACCCGAAGGCTGCATCACACAAGATCCAGGGCGGAGCATGTGAGCCCCCTGCCCTTCATATTCAAACTCGACCCAGCCTTTCGTCACATAGACCATCTGAAAACTCAGATCATGACTGTGCCACTCGCCCGGTAATTGTTCCCCCGGAACCGCCCGGATCACATGCGCGCCGAACTCCCCATTTGACGCCTCAGAGACCCCAAGCTGGCGATATTCAAAGAACGATCGCAGCCCCTGCCCCTCGAACTTTCCCTCATCCGCGTGGGAAACCACAAAGACCTGCGCTTTGGAACCGACTGAACCAAAAGGAACGCCAAGAAGCTGATCCGCCGTGGTATTCAGCACTTCGCAAAGCCTCAGAACATTTTGTAACGTTGGCTCTGCCAGCCCCTGTTCCCAGTTTGATACAGCGGTGTTAGTTACTCCAATCTCTTCTCCTAGCGCGGCCTGCGTGAGGCCCGCCGCGCGTCGAAGTCGCTGGATATTTTCACCAACACCGCTCATCTCTTTGACTTACAGCGGGATGTTGTCGTGTTTCTTCCACGGGTTTTCGAGCTTCTTGTTGCGAAGCATCGCAAAGGCCCGGGCCACACGTTTGCGGGTGGATTTCGGCTGGATCACCTCGTCGATAAAGCCGCGCTCAGCCGCCACAAAGGGGTTGGCGAAACGGTCTTCATATTCGGTGGTATGGGCCGCAATCTTCTCTGCATCGCCCAGATCCGCACGGTGGATGATTTCAACCGCGCCTTTCGCCCCCATCACCGCGATTTCCGCAGTAGGCCAGGCATAGTTCACATCGCCGCGCAGGTGCTTGGAGGCCATCACGTCATAAGCGCCGCCATAGGCTTTGCGGGTGATGACGGTGACCTTCGGCACGGTGGCTTCGCCATAGGCAAACAGCAGCTTTGCACCATGTTTGATCACGCCACCATATTCCTGCGAGGTGCCCGGCAGAAAGCCCGGAACGTCGACCAGTGTCAGAACAGGGATTTCAAAGGCATCGCAGAAGCGCACAAACCGTGCCGCCTTGCGCGAGCTGTCGATATCAAGGCAGCCCGCCAGAACCATCGGCTGGTTGGCCACAACACCCACGGTCTGGCCTTCAAGGCGCACAAACCCGGTGATCATGTTCTTGGCAAAGTCTTCCTGAATTTCGTAGAAATCGCCTTCATCCGCCAGTTTTACGATCAGCTCTTTCATGTCGTATGGCGTGTTCGGGTTTTCAGGGATCAGCGTATCAAGGCTGGTTTCGATCCGGTCCACATCATCAAAGAACGGACGGACCGGCGCCTTGTCACGGTTGTTGAGCGGCAGGAAATCCACCAGACGACGCACTTCGGCCAGGGCCTCAACATCGTTTTCAAAGGCGCCATCAGCAACCGAAGATTTTTTGGTGTGGGTCGATGCGCCCCCCAGTTCTTCGGCGGTGACCACCTCATTGGTGACGGTTTTTACAACATCCGGGCCGGTCACAAACATATATGAGCTGTCTTTGACCATAAAGATAAAGTCGGTGATCGCTGGCGAATACACCGCGCCACCGGCACAGGGGCCCATGATCACGGAAATCTGCGGCACCACGCCCGAGGCCATGATGTTGCGTTGGAAAATCTCGGCGTAGCCTGCCAGCGCATCCACGCCTTCCTGAATACGCGCCCCGCCCGAGTCGTTCAGACCAATCACCGGCGCGCCATTTTGCACCGCCATATCCATGATCTTGCAGATCTTCTGCGCATGGGTTTCCGAAACCGAGCCCCCAAGAACGGTAAAGTCCTGCGAGAAGACATAGACCATACGACCGTTGATGGTGCCCCAACCGGTGATCACACCGTCGCCATAGGGACGGTTTTCTTCCATGCCGAATTCGGTGCAGCGGTGCGCCTTGAAGGTGTCGTACTCTTCAAAGCTGTCTTCATCTAGCAGCAGTTCCACACGTTCCCGCGCGGTCAGCTTGCCTTTGGCGTGCTGCGCATCAATGCGCCTTTGACCACCACCCAGACGGGCGTTTTCGCGGCGGTCATGCAATTCCTGGAGAATATCTTTCATCTACCGGCCCTTTCCGTTTCGGGAGAACATACAGGGCATTCACGGCGTCTCAAGGATTTCTTCGCAAATTTGCAAATTTGGCATATTCCATCATCTGCAAATTGCAAAGCTGCATAACCACCCATCGCATTCACTTTTTTCAAAGTGACGTCGGGGATTTAGTAGACACTGGCCAAGGCCAACCCTACCAATGGCCCTATGCAAACTCCAGCCAGTTCCGTGTTTCTCAACCGTCGCACCCCACCGCATGTGGCCACTTTGACGCTGCTTGCAGGTCTGGCCGCTCTGTCGATGACCATCTTTGTGCCCAGTCTGTCCATGATGACAGCCTATTTCGGCACCGATTATGGAATCATGCAGCTGTCTGTGGCAGCCTATCTGGGCACCAATGCGCTGCTTCAGGTGCTGATCGGACCGATATCAGACGCACTTGGTCGCCGCCCGGTGATCTTATGGGGGATCGCGATCTTTTGTCTGGCCACGCTGGGCTGTCTGATGACCGACAATATCTGGGTCTTCCTCGCGTTTCGGATGCTTCAGGCGGTGATTGCCACGGCACTGGTACTCAGCCGCGCAGCGATCCGCGATATGTATGATCAGGAAAGCGCTGCCTCGATGATCGGATATGTCACCATGGGGATGTCGCTGGTGCCCATGCTTGGCCCGGTGATTGGCGGCTATCTTGGCGGCACTTACGGCTGGCAGGCCACCTATTGGCTGCTTTTTGCAGGCGGAGTGGTGCTGTTTGCCATCAGCTATTTCGACTTTAAGGAAACCCTGACCATCACCGGCAAGACCCTGCGCGAACAGATCTCGGAATACCCCGAACTGCTGTCTTCGCCGCGCTTCTGGGGCTTTGCCCTGTCCTCCGCTTTTGCCTCTGGCGCGTTCTTTTCCTACCTTGGCGGTGCGGCCTATGTTTCTTCGGATATCTACCACCTCGGGCCGGAAATGACGGGGCTGCTGTTCGGCATGCCCGCTGTGGGCTATTTCGCCGGGAACTTTCTGACCGGACGTTTTGCTGCCCGTGTGGGCATCATCCGCATGATCCTTTGGGGCTGTTGGGCGGGCGTTATTGGCATGGGCGTTTTGGCAATCCTGCTGCTGTTGCGCTATGATAATGCGCTGGTTTTCTTCCTCGCCATGACCTCGATCGGGATCGGCAATGGGCTGACTTTGCCCAATGCCACTGCCGGGATGCTCTCGGTGCGCCCACATCTGGCCGGGTCTGCCTCTGGGCTGGGCGGTGCCATTAATCTGGCCGGTGGCGCGGCGCTTTCGGCCTATGCCGGGGTGATCCTCAGCGGCGCCAGCAGCCCCCTTCCGCTGGTCTGGCTGATGTTAGCGGTCTCGGTCGGCGCATTGATCAGCATCAGGCTGGTGATCCTGCGCGAAAGACGCCTGAGCGGACTGGACCTTTAACCAGAAATATGCTGCAAATCTGAAAAGGGTTAACCGCAACATTGCAAAGCAGCACAAAATGGCCACCCAAAAACTCTATGCAGGCGCAAAGCTGAGAGACATCCGCACGCGTCTGAGCCTGACGCAAAAAGACTTTGCCGCCAAGCTGGGCATTTCTCTGCCCTATCTGAACCAGATGGAGAACAACAACCGCCCGGTCTCGACCACGGTTGTGCTGTCGCTGGCGCAGGAGTTCGGCTTTGACGTCACTGAACTGGGTCAGGGCGATGCTGAACGGCTGGTGTCCGACATGCGCGAGGCGCTGGCAGACCCGGTCTTTGGCGAAGGTGCACCGCAACTGGCGGATCTGCGGCTGACCGCCTCAAACGCGCCAGCCCTTGCGCGCGCCTTTCTGGCGCTGCATCGCGCCTATCGGCAAACCCATGAACGGCTGGCCTCGCTTGACGAAGCTCTGGGCCGCGAAGGCACCCAACTGCAGCCCAGCCCCTGGGAAGAGGTGCGGGATTTCTTTCATTACTGCGACAACTATATCGACGCGGTTGATCGCGCGGGCGAACATTTTGCTGCCAAACTGGGACAGGATGGCAATATCCGCGCAGCCCTGGTCGCAAGGCTCGCGTCTTCCGGCATTCATGTGGTGTTTTCCCCCAAGGCCCCGCTGCGGTCCTTCGATGCAGACCGGCGCGAGTTGATCCTGTCTTCGCTGGTGCCGGTGGAAACCCAGAGCTTTCAGATGCTGGTGCAAATTGCCCTGCTGCAACAGGGACAACTGCTGGATGCCACATTGGATCTGGCGCGTTTCCAATCGGAAGAGGCCCGCTCTATCGCCAAGCTGGGTCTGGCGAACTACTTCGCCGGCGCGGCCATCATGCCCTACAAACGCCTGCTGGAAGCCGCGCAGGAAAGCCGCCACGATCTAGAGCTGCTCTCGGCACGCTTCGGGGCTTCGATCGAACAGGTGGCGCACAGGCTGTCCACCCTGCAAAGACCGGGGGCCAAAGGCGTGCCCTTCTTCTTTGTCCGGGTTGATCAAGCGGGCACGATCACCAAACGCCACTCGGCCACAAGGCTGCAATTTGCGCGCTTTGGCGGGGCCTGCCCGCTTTGGAATGTGCACCGCGCCTTTGAAACCCCACGGCAGTTCCTGCGCCAGCTGGCCGAAACACCCGATGGGGTGCGCTATATTTCGCTCGCGCGGGATGTCTCGAAACCCGGCGGTCAATTCGGTGCCCCCACCCGCCGCTATGCCATCGCCCTGGGCTGCGAAGTGCGCCACGCCGCTGCCCTTGTCTATGCCGATGATATGGATTTCACCCGCGCCAGCGCCTTTGAACCCATCGGGATCTCCTGCCGGATCTGCGAACGCATCAACTGCCACCAACGCTCTGTGCCACCTTTGGAAAAACGCCTGTCGATCACCCCGACCCGCCGTGACGTGCTGCCCTATAAACTGGAGTGATCTTTGTTTCGGAGCCGCCCGTCGCCTGAGATTGCTCAGACAGGCGCAGCGCTTCGGGACAAGCTCAATCGCCGAGGGCCCCCGAAGGGGAGACGGCTATTGTGCTTGGCGCGATGCGGGGCGGATGTCAGACAAAGATCAGGGGATGGGTGGATACGCAACAAAGGTCTTTGTTTTGGTGAGCTCAGAGTCTTACACCAAGGACCTACAAAGAATACTCACACATCCCCCGCAACAGGCCAGCGCGCGGCCAGATCTGCCATCAAGGCGCAATCCTCCTCGTCCAAGGCCCCAACCGCCCAGGGACGAAACCGCAGCCGGAAGGCGTTCAGAGTTTCCCGCTCCAATCCCGGCTCATAGCCGTATCCAAAACGCTGCGCATCGCACCAGAAATCCGCAGCCTCACATGCCCCTTCACGCGCACCCTGACCCGCTTTGGGCCAGATCGACAGCCCCTGCCGTGCGAGACGTTTCCAGTCAAATCGCCCACCGGGGTCAATCTTACGGCCCAAAGCCGTATCAGAATGGCCAATCACATTTTGCGCCGGGATCGACCAGCGCGTCATGATGTCAGACAGAAGGCACTCCAGAACCTGCATCTGCGGCTCAGGGAAGGGTTGAAAACCGGTATTGGAAATCTCTATCCCGATGGAGCGCGAGTTGATGTCACTGTCGCCGCCCCAGGACCCACGCCCCGCGTGCCAGGCGCGATCTTCTTCGCGCACCAGCTGAAACAGCTGCCCGTCTTCGGCTAGCACGTAATGGGCGGACACTTCATTTTCGGGATTGCTTAGTACACGACAGGCAGCATCGGCGCAGGACATCGCCGTGTAATGCAGCATGATCAGATCCGGCGCAGTTACCCCGCGCCGCGGCCCAAAGTTCGGAGAGGGCCGCCAGAGCGCAGTGACTGAAGGCTTAGACAAGCCTAGCCCCCGCGCACCGCGCGGAAGGGGGTCGGATCCCAGGAACATGCAAATCCATCACCGTCAGGATCCATGCCTTTGCGGTCTTTATTGGGGCCACCCAGAGCCAGAAACTCTTCTTGCGCTTCATCTGCGGATGCAAAGGCACTACAGGCCTTGGCATAACGATTGCCCGCGTTAAAGCTGGAGCGCTTATACAGTTTGACCCCCACCGCATTGGTGGTTTGCAAAGCGAAAGACACGATATTCGGACGACCTGCGCCCGTCCGTGATGGTAGATCTGTTGGCTGAACCTGCTGATATTGCGCGCGGTTTTGCGCAATCAGCGCCGCATCCGCCTGAATATCCCGTTGCGCGGACACCGCATCGAAATCATTCTCAGACGAAATCTGAGAGGTGTTGCCACGCACGATCTGCGGCGCTGGATTGCTGGGTGAGGCATCCACAGGCGCCTGCCCGGAATTCTGCGCAGCCGCCTGTGCCGCCGCCGCACCTTCTGCCGTGCCGGTCAGCTGCGCTTCGCGGTTCTGGCGATAGGTGTCGTAGTTATCAAACCCAACACCGCGCCCGGTTTCAGGCAGGCCCGCAGCACTGTCAGGAACGCTTGGATCGCAAGCGGCCATCGCCATCAGCGCCACGCCACAAAGAAAAATCCGTTTCATCACTTTGCCTCGGTCCTGCCTGTTGTTGTTTAGACTGGCGTTACCACCATTTCGCCGGCTTGGCCACAAAACCCGCCGCCTGTTCAAGCGCATAGGCGGTATTCAGCAGATCGCCCTCTTCCCATGGGCGGCCAATCAGCTGCAGGCCCAAAGGCAGGCCCTGCTTGTCCAGCCCGGTTGGCACGGCGATGCCCGGCAGTCCCGCAAGGTTCACAGTCACGGTAAAGACATCATTGAGGTACATTTTCACCGGATCGGCGTCTTTCATTTCCCCCAGACCAAAGGCCGCAGAAGGCGTTGCCGGGGTCAGGATCGCATCCACACCCTGCGCAAAGACATCTTCAAAGTCTTTCTTGATCAGGTTCCGCACCTTGCGTGCGCGGTTGTAATAGGCATCGTAATACCCCGCCGACAGCACATAGGTGCCCACCATCACACGGCGCTTGACCTCTTCGCCAAATCCTTCGGCGCGGGTCTTTTCATACATTTCGGTGATGCCATCACCGGCCGCCAGCGTCGCGCGGTGGCCATAGCGCACCCCATCATAGCGCGCCAGGTTCGAAGAGGCTTCGGCCGGGGCAATTACGTAGTAGGCAGGCAGCGCATATTTGGTGTGCGGCAGGCTGATATCAACGATCTTGGCACCGGCATCGGTCAGCATCTTGCGGCCTTCGGCCCAAAGCGCTTCGATTTCCTCGGGCATCCCATCCATGTGATATTCTTTTGGAATACCAATGGTTTTACCACGAACGTCACCGGTCAGCATGGCCTCAAAGTTTGGCACTGCCAGATCGGCGCTGGTGCTGTCTTTTGGATCGTGACCACACATGCTTTCCAGCATGATCGCCGCATCACGCACGTCTTTGGTCATCGGGCCAGCCTGATCCAGCGAGGAGGCAAAGGCCACGATACCCCAACGCGAACAGCGGCCATAGGTTGGTTTGATGCCGGTGATGCCGGTAAAGGCCGCAGGCTGACGGATAGAGCCGCCGGTGTCGGTGCCGGTTGCGCCCAGACACAGGTCTGCCGCCACAGCCGAGGCCGACCCGCCCGAGCTGCCGCCCGGTGTCAGCGCGGCCTCATCATTGCCACGACGCCAGGGGTTCACCGCATTGCCATAGGCCGATGTTTCATTCGACGACCCCATGGCGAATTCATCCATGTTCAGCTTGCCCAGCATGACCGCACCGTCACCAAACAGATTGCTGGTCACGGTGGATTCATATTCCGGCTTAAAGCCTTTCAGGATGTTCGATGCAGCCTGACTATCCACACCTTTGGTGCAGAAAAGATCTTTGATCCCCAAAGGGATGCCGCAAAGATCTGGTGCTTCGCCCGCCTTGATCCGCGCATCCGCTGCTGCGGCCTGTTCGCGCGCAATTTCGGGGGTGTTATGCACAAAGGCATTCAGCGCGCCCGCGCCTTCGATGGCGCTCAGGCAGGCGTCGGTCAGTTCAACAGAGGTCACATCACCCTTGCGCAGCGCGTCGCGGGCCTCAGAGATTTTCAGCTTCGTCAGATCAGTCATTATTCCACCACCTTCGGAACCGCAAAAAAGCCTTCGCGCGCGTCGGGCGCGTTCTTCAGAACCTTGTCCTGCTGATCCCCATCAGTCACCCCATCCACACGGCGGGCCAGACGCATGGGTGTCACCGAAACCATCGGCTCGACACCGTCGACATCCACCTCGTTCAGCTGTTCGATAAAGCCCAGGATGTCATTGAATGCATGGGCCAGCTCGGGCAGCTGGTCGTCTTCAACCTTGATACGGGCGAGTTTCGCCACGCGCGCGGCGGTCTCGATATCGATCGACATGGGGTCGGCCTCTTTGAGAATTGCGGATCAGATTTGGCTTTAACGCGCCCGCGCCCGCGCCGCAAGCATATGCCGCGTCCAAACCTCAATCATCCAGCCCAACATCACCGCATTTAACATATGCCACAGGAAATGCGTGCCCATGGGCCAAAGCGTGCAAAGCGGTTCATCAATGGTGCGCGCTGTCAGCGACAGCACCAAAAGCCCCGCGCCAATGGCCAGACCGCGCGCCACGTCGGGCAATCTGTGGCGCAGCAGCACCGCATAGATGAAGATCAGCAAAGGCACCGGCGCATAGCCCGCCGACCCGCCAAGCCCCGGCACCAGACCAAAAACAGGAACCATCACCACGGCATAGGGAAAGAACAGCGCAGTCAGACCCCAGAGCGCCCAGCCCCGCAGCCCCCAGAAATCGCGATTGGCAACAAAGACATAGAGCACAACAAAAATCAAAATCGGCAGCACATCCAGCAAGGCAGCCCAGGGCTGCGCATGGGTGTGAAACAGATAGGATCCCACGCCAATCGCAAACAGAACCGCCGCCAGCACACGCCCCATGCCAAAGCTGCGCTGCCACATCAGCACCGCCACCAGCATAAACGCTGCATTGGTGATGGCATTCACCGGTTCCGCCCAATAGGAGGCATCCACCCGTTCACAATATCCGTCGACGGCCTGTGTCCAATCCATGGTTTTTTCCTGCCTCTTAAACTGCCTGGGGCTGTGGGGCTGCTGCCTTATCTATTTACCCGCACCATTGTCCTGCTAGGGTCTGTTTAAAACAAGTCATCAACAGGAGTACATTTATGAATATCATCTGGCTGGGTCACGGCAGTTTTCGCATCGAAATCGAAGATCAGATCCTGCTGATTGACCCCTGGTTGAATGGCAATCCGATGATGGAAGGTCAGGATCATGACGCGGCCTTGGCGGGGGCGACGCAGATCCTTGTCACCCATGGGCATTTTGATCACACGCAGGATATCGTTGAAATCTCACAGAAAACCGGTGCGCCTGTTTCAGCTATCTATGAGCTGGCGGCCTATCTGAAAGATCTGGGTGCGGTTGAGGGCATGGGGTTCAACAAAGGCGGCAGCGTTGAATTTGGTGCTGTGCAGGTGTCGATGGTGCCCGCCTCGCATTCTTCGTCAATGGTGGTGGACGGGCGGCCTATGTATGTGGGCGCTGAAATCGGCTATATCATCAAGGGCGAAGGCAAGGTGATCTACCTGTCTGGCGACACCGGGATCATGGCTGATATGGATTGGATTGGTGATTATTATCAACCTGATATCGGCATTCTATCGGCCGGTGGGTTCTTTACCATGGACATGAAACAGGCAGCCTATGCGGCGAAACGGTATTTCAACTTCAAGACTGTGATCCCCTGCCATTATCGCACCTTCCCCCTGCTGGAACAAAGTGCCGACGATCTTACCGCCGGTCTGCCCGGTGTGGATGTGATCGAACCACAGGTGATGCAGCCCATCGCGCTTTGACGGATTGTTTCTGATATAAAATCAATTCTTTCGGGCCATTAACTTTCTGCCTATAGTCGCAACAAAACGACAGAGCAGAGCCATGGCCCGCAGATCAGCCCCCCGACCCAATACCCCGCCGCGCGTCAATATCCTGATTATCGCGCAATCGGGGCGCCTGAGTTACGAGGCCCTGCTGTTTGCGGCCTCATTAAAGGCCAGCGGCACGTCAGAGCGGTTTCAGCTGCATGTTGCGGTGCCTCAGGCGGGGCCGCTTTGGCCAAACAACCCGGCCTTGCCCGAAGATATTCAGGCAGGGCTGCAGGATCTGGGAGCGACAATCCTTCCGTTTGAAAACAAACACTTCGGCCATGACTACCCCTATGGGAACAAGATCGAAGCGCTGGCTGCCCTCCCCAAGGGAGAGCCGTTTATCTTCTTCGACACCGATACGCTGGTGCTGGATGCGCTGGATAAGGTGCCGTTTGATTTTGCCCGGCCCATGGCCTCGATGCGGCGGGAAAACACCTGGCCGCAGCAGGAACTTTACGGCCCCGGCTATACCCAGACCTGGAAATCACTGTATGACCGCTTTGGCCTGGATTTCGACAGCAGTCTCGATCAAAGCTGGCCGGATGAATACTGGCGGCGCTATCTCTATTTTAACGCCGGGTTCTTTTTCTATGAATGCCCGCATGTCTTTGGCGCGCTTTTTCTGAAATACGCGCTGGAGATCCGCGACAACGCCCCACAAGAGCTGATCTGTCAAAGCCTTGATCCCTGGCTGGATCAAGTGGCGCTGCCTCTGGTCATCCATGCGCTTGGGGGCGGGCGCGATACCCTGCCCGAGGGGCTGCTGGATGGGGATGTGACCTGTCATTACCGGGTGCTGCCGCTGCTTTACGCCCGCGAAAGCGACCGGGTGGTCGAGGTTTTAGAGACCATCAGCCAGCCTAACAAATTGAAAAAGCTGTTAAAACAGTATGATCCGATCAAACGCATGATCTATCAGGGGCGCGGCCAGAAAGTGCGCGCCCTGTTTGATCGCGATGATCTGCCCCGCAAGGAACAGGCCATTCGCAACCGTATCAAGCGCGAAGGCTTCTGGATGCGCTAGCGCAGAACTTTATCCCAGAGACACCCCCCTTTGCAAAACACTGTCTCTTTTCACGATCAAGACATTGTGAGGCGCAGAACAATCGCTTACCCCTATGCGCAAAGTGATTTCCGACCGGGAGGATACCATGACTGACGCACCTCAAATGGGTTTTGACACCCTGCAAATCCACGCGGGCGCACGCCCTGATCCGGCAACCGGCGCGCGGCAGACGCCGATTTACCAAAGCACCGCCTATGTGTTCCGCGACGCTGAACATGCCGCCGCTTTGTTCAACCTACAGGAAGTCGGCTATATTTATTCGCGCCTGACCAACCCCACCGTGGCTGTTTTGCAAGAGCGCATCGCCACCCTGGAAGGTGGCGCAGGCGCGGTGTGCTGTTCCTCGGGCCACGCGGCGCAGATCATGGCGCTGTTCCCGCTGATGGCGCCGGGCCGCAATCTGGTGGCGTCGACCCGTCTGTATGGCGGCACGATCACCCAGTTCAGCCAGACCATCAAACGCTTTGGCTGGAACGTGAAATTTGTAGACTTTGATGATGTAGAAGCCGTTAAAGCCGCGATCGACGATGATACGCGCGCGATTTTCTGCGAAAGCATCGCCAACCCCGGCGGCTATATCACTGATATTCCGACCATCGCAGGCATTGCCGATGACGCGGGCCTGCCGCTGATCGTCGACAACACTTCGGCCACGCCTTACCTGTGCAACCCCATCGCGCTGGGGGCAACTCTGGTGGTGCATTCGACCACCAAGTATCTGACAGGCAACGGAACTGTCACCGGTGGCTGCGTTGTGGACAGCGGTAAATTTGACTGGTCGGCCAGCGACAAGTTCCCATCGCTCAGCGCGGCAGAGCCTGCCTATCACGGGTTGAAGTTCCACGAAACATTTGGCCCGCTGGCCTTTACCTTCCACGGTATTGCCATCGGACTGCGCGATCTGGGCATGACCATGAACCCGCAGGCGGCGCATTACACATTGATGGGCATCGAAACCCTGTCACTGCGCATGGAGCGTCACGTGCAAAACGCGATGACCGTGTCTAAGTGGTTGGAAACACACGACGCTGTGGATTATGTAACCTATGCAGGGCTGGAAAGTTCGCCCTACAACAACCGCGTGGAAACCGTCTGCCCGAAAGGCGCGGGTGGGCTGTTCACCGTGGCGCTGAAAGGCGGCTATGACGCCTGCATCAAGTTCGTGGACTCGCTGGAGATTTTCAGCCATGTGGCGAACCTTGGCGATGCGCGCAGCCTGGTGATCCACTCGGCCTCGACCACGCACCGTCAGTTGACAGAAGAGCAGCAGGTGGCGGCAGGTGCGGCACCAAATGTGGTGCGGATCTCGATCGGGATCGAAAACGCCGAAGATCTGATTGCGGATCTGGATCAGGCGCTGAACAAAGCCAACGCGTAACAGCAGATGGGCGGGGATTTCCCCGCCCTTTCTATTTTCAGCGCACTAAACCACACGAATCATTGGTTAAAATCGGCGTGGCGCGGCAGAGCGTCTCAGGCACAACCCATGCACATCCTATGCACAATCCATGCATATGGGGGATGCAGACGCCCTGATTAAGCCACCGCACGGCGTCGCGGGCTTTACTTGATTTCAAAGACCATGGTGACCTGCGCCTGATGCGCGATCTCGCCTGCGGCGACAGGGATCTCTGCGGCTTCGGTCATCATTGCCACGGGTGCAGCGCGGTCATAACTCGGCATGGCTGGGGCCGCCGTGTCGCGGATTTCAAGCACCGCCCCAAGTTCAACCCCGGCGGCCTGCGCATAAAGCGCGGCTTTGGCCATGGCGTCTTTCACCGCGGCCTGACGGGCTGCATCCCGCAGGGGCGCTTTGTCTTGCACGGTGAACTCAAGGCCCGACATGGTATTGGCGCCCTGATCCAGAACCGCCGCCAGCACGGTGCCAAGCTGATCCAGATCGCGCACGCGGATGCGCAGCATATTTGAGGCCTCATAGCCCTGCACCACTTCGCGGTTTTGATCGCGATCCCAGTTGGCACGGCGGTGCAGGTTCAGCGACGAGGTCTGCACATCTTTGGCAGCAATCCCCTGCGCATCGAGCAGTTCCAGCACCCGCGCGAGACTGTCAGAGACCGCGTTCATCGCCTCAACCGCGCTGGGGCGCAGTTCCTGCGCGCCGATGCTGAGCACCGCCGTATCCGGCGCGGCGCTGATGCTGGCTTGACCGCCAACAACGATCTGCCGCGCGCTTTCAGCCCAGCCGGTTTGCCCGAAGGTAACGGCGGCCGTCACAACCATAGCCTGTATCAAATTGCGCATGTTCGACCTTTCGCATTGCTTTGGGCACAGTCTATCCGTCCGCGCCGGGGATCAGGCAACCGTTTCCCGCCATCTTTCTTTTCCTCGGCAAAGACTTGCTGTAATTACCTGTCACAGACCTTAAGGACTCCCGCCCTGTGGGGCGGACTGGTAAAGAGCAGCTTATGACACCGAATTTTGCGCTTTCACTTTCTTTCGAAGGCATCGCCCTGTTGCGCCGCATGGGCGATACTTGGGCGCGAATCCAAGAGGTTGCGCTAGACAACCCGGATCTTGAAACTGCCGTGATCGGCCTGCGCAACAAGGCGGAATCGCTGGATCCTGACGGCGCGAAAGTGGCCCTGCTGATCCCGAACGAACAGATCCGTTATCTGTCGTTCCCTGATCCCGGCGGCGATGATGTCACCCGCGATGTGGCTGCGCGCGCCGCGCTGGAAGGGGCGACGCCCTATGCGGTCAGCGATCTGAGCTTTGACATCTCATTGCATCACGGCAGCATGATGATTGCAGCGGTGGCGAATGAAACCCTTGAGGAAGCGGTAGGATTTGCCAAGGCCCATGGGTTTACCCCGGTGTGCAACATTGCGCAAAGCGACAGTGGTGCTTTTGTCGGGCCGGTCTATTTCGGCAAGGCCAAGGGCTGGCGCCGGGCAGTTTCGCGGATCACCAAGGATATTGTGATTGTCGCGGCGGATGAAGAGGCGCTGTTGCCTGTGCCCGCGTTGCGCCCGGAACCGGAGCCAGCACCTGAGCCAGTTCCCGAGCCAGAACCAACGCCGGCGCCAGAGCCAGACCCGGCCCCTGAACCAACGCCTTCGCCGGTCGCGGCGCCTGAAGCCGAAGTGGCAAAGGAAGATGAGCCTGCCGCGCCTGTGACATTGGACGCGCAAGAAGAGGTTGCGCCGGTCGAAGAGGCCAAGGCTGAATCGCCTCAGCTTTCGCTGGCATTGGATGCCGAAGACACCGAAGCCCCAGCCGCAGAGCCTGCCGCAGAAGATGAGCCCGAAGATCTGACCCCGCATGAACGTCGCCTGCTGCGCCGACAACGCAAAGCAGAAGCCGAGGCGCGCAAGGCAACGCAGGCCGAAGAGCAAAAGGCAGATGAGGTACCTGAGGAAAAGGCCACCGAGGCTCTGACCGAGCCACAGGAAGACGCGCAAAACGATCCGGAACCGGCCCCTGAGGCACAAGACGCCGAGACACCTGAGGCCCCAGAGCCAGAAGCGCCCGAGGCGGAAAAACCAAAGACCCCGGAGGCCCCTGCCCCACGCCCCGCTACGCGGGTTGAACCCAGCTTTGAGGCCCCGAAACCATCGCCGACCCCGGCCGTAGCTGCGGATTCGCGGAAGGTGCCCCCGCCTTTGAACACGCCAGAAGCTTCGGCGATTGCGGCTTCCTCGGCCTTTGCCTCAATGCGGGTGCGGGCAGAGCGGTCGCCGGGTGATTTACCTGCGCCGCCCAAAACAGAGGTGGATGCCTCTGCCCTGTCAGCACGGGTGTCACCACGGTTTACACCCGTTGATCCTGCGCGGTTAAAGGCGGAAACAGCGGCGAAGACACTGCGGGCGGAAGCGCCTGAACAGGCGCTGGCGGCTGCGGCACCTGCCGACACTGCGGCGAAATCCTCTGGCAAAGGGGGGCTTTTGTCGGGTCTGCGCAAGCGGATGAATGGCGCGTCAAAGCCCGCCGCTGCGCAGGACAGCGGGTCAAAGGCGCGGGCGGCCCTGTCCAAGGCTGTGGCCGAAGTCAAAGAACAGCGCCACGCGCCCAAGCCGAAACAGATTGCCCCGGAAGCGCCACCCATTCAGGCCTTGCCCGATGCGCAAACCCCGGAAGCCCCTACCAAGACCGGTCTGGGCAAGCTGGGGATTGGGGCAGCCCGCAAGGCCAAACCGGAAAAGAAACCGCGCAAAGCCAAAGAGAAAACCGACACCCGTACCGACGCGCAAAAGGCGCGCGACGCCGAAGCGGAACGCCTGACCGTCTTTGGTCAGCGCAGCAATCAGCGGCGTGTGGGCGGCAAGCCCCGGTTCCTCGGGCTGATCCTGACCTCGATCCTGCTGCTGTTCCTGATTGTGGTTGCGGCCTGGGCGACGGTCTTTGTGGAAGACGGCATTGCCGGGCTGTTTGGCCGGTCAGACAAGCCGGTGGCCGTGGCGCAAGAGGATCTGCCCCCCACCGAGGAGCCCGCGGGAAACAACACCCCAGCTGAGCCGCAGGAGGATACAGAAGCGGGCGAGGAGGTGCTGCTGGCGGCGCTTGAGAATGAACCCGTGGCCCCTGCCCCCCTGGCGCAGCCGGTTGAGCCACGCGCGTTGACCCGCGAAGAGGCGGCGGCAACCTATGCCGCCACGGGGATCTGGCAGCGCGCACCCAACCCGCCGCTGCCCATTCGCCCGGAAGCGATTGAAGATCCCTATATTGCATCGATTGACCCGACGGTGCAGCAGCATGACGCGGTGGCTTTGCCCAATGTGTCGCGGGTGATCCGCGATCCGCGCCCCGAAGATCCGGGCCTGCCGCCGCGCGCCGATCAGACCTTTGATTTCGATGATCGCGGGCTGGTGCGCGCCACACCAGAAGGGGCGATCACCCCTGACGGTCTGCGCGTGTTCACAGGGCGTCCGCCGATTGTGCCGCCTCTGCGTGGTGTGATTGAGACGCCCGCCCCGGAAAGCAGCGCCGAGGCCCCCCCCCCGCAGGCGACGGAAAATGCGCTGGCGTTGTTTCGCCCGGAATCGCGCCCCAGCGATCTGATTGAACAGCGCGAACGGGCCAGCCACGGTGGAATTTCACTGAGTGAGCTGGCGCAGCTGCGCCCCTCGATGCGCCCCAAAACCGTGCAGGAAACAGCCGCAGAGGAAACGCCGGATGCCCCTGCCACGGCACAGGCGGTACAAAACTCGCTGGCTCCTGTTACACGCCCGCGCAATATTGCCGCCATTGTAAAACGAGCTGAAAAGCAGCGCGCCGAAGCAGAACCCGCCCCGGTGCGCACCGCCGCTGTTGCGCCGCGCACGGTGCAGCCTAGTGGATCAATCGCGGGTGCTGTGGCGCGCAATGCCACGGTCAAGAATGCCATCAACCTCTCGAAGGTCAGCCTGATCGGCGTTTATGGCACGCCCAGCAACCGCCGCGCGCTGGTGCGCCTGCCCTCAGGCAAGTACCAGAAAGTCAAAGCCGGGGATCGTCTGGATGGTGGCCGGGTGCAGCGGATCGACGAAGGCGCGCTGCGCTACTCTAAAGGTGGGCGCAATATCACGTTAAAGATGCCACGCGGCTAAGACCTGCGACAGTCCCTGATGATGCGGCGCCCGGTGAGGCGCCTTTATTTTTGCCAGCAGGCGGCGATCTTGCGCAAATTTTAAAGATTAGGCAGGGTGTAACGCACGGTTTTACGAAATAGCGCGGAGAGCACGCATGTTTGACCCAATGGATATCAAGCTTCTTGCCAGTTTGCAGCGCGATGGGCAGGCCACTTCGCAGGAATTGGGCGAGATTCTGGGGCTGTCGGCCAGTCAGGCCGCACGGCGCAGGCAGCGTCTGGAAGAGAGCGGCGTGATCGCAGGCTATCGCGCGCGGCTGGACGCGGATCGGCTGGGGCTGACGGTGCAGGCCTTTGTGCAGGTGCAGCTGGCCCGCCACGGCGCCGAAGAAGGGCGGCGCTTTGCAACCCTGCTATCGACCCGCGCCGAGGTGGTTTCCGCCTGGACCATGACCGGCGAGGCGGACTATCTGCTGCGGATTTACTGCCCGGATCTATCCGCGTTAAACCGGCTGATACAAGAGGTGCTGCTGGCCCATCCGGATGTGGCGCGGGTGCATAGTCAGATCGTGATGGATCAGCCCAAAGGGGATGCGCCGCTGCCGGTGTTTTAGCACACGAAATGAAATAGATAGCGTCTCTCCGAGGAAAGGCACAAAATCCTTCGCCGCTAAAACGGCACATCCTCGGCGGCGCAAATAAAGCGAGACACCACCTTTTTGACGCCTGCTTTTTCGAACTCGACCTCGACCTTATCGCCGTCCACGCTGAGCACCGCACCATAGCCGAATTTTTGGTGGAAGACCCGTTCCCCAATCATAAAAGCGGCCACGGCCTTCAGATCAATCACGCTGGATTTGCCTGTGTTTGGCTTGGCCTTGGGGCCCTCGCTGGCGCGATCCTGCATACGTTTCCAGCCGGGGGAATTATAGACGTCGGATTTGATCGCGCGCTCTTCGATGTTGGATGTCACAGTGTCAGACATCACCGGGCGCGCTGCGCCAAAGCCACCACCATACAGCCCCGGGGGGGTCAGCACATCGACGTGTTCTTCGGGCAGCTCATCGACAAAACGCGAAGGCAGCTGGCTTTGCCATTGGCCAAACACCCGACGGTTGCCCGCAAAGGAAATGGTGCAGACTTCTTCGGCGCGGGTGATGCCGACATAGGCCAGGCGGCGCTCTTCTTCGAGGCCTTTCAACCCGCTTTCATCCATGCTGCGCTGCGAGGGGAACAGCCCATCTTCCCAGCCGGGCAGGAAGACCGCCGGGAACTCAAGCCCCTTGGCGGCATGCAGCGTCATGATGGACACCTCGGCCCCGCCATCATCACTTTCATTGTCCATGACAAGGCTGACATGTTCGAGGAACCCCTGCAGGTTTTCGAAATTTTCCAACGCCTTGACCAGTTCCTTGAGGTTTTCAAGGCGGCCCGGCGCTTCGGGGTTTTTGTCGTTTTGCCACATCTCGGTGTAGCCGGATTCATCGAGGATGATTTCGGCCAATTCCATGTGGTTATAGTCTGGGATCTCCGGTTCAGTCACCAGAGTTTGAGTAATGTCCTCAAGGACATCTTCACCCTCATCCTGCCGGTACGAGGCGTCATACTCTTCGCCCAAAAGATCCCTGGGCTGAGAAAGCCCTTCGGGGCTGTTGGGCACTGTAGATGTCACATCTACAAGTCTTGTCTGGGTCGCGACTTTTGTCCATCTGTCCAGTCCGTCAACAAGCTCTTTCAGCGCTTTGCCGCCCTTCCCTTTTATCAAGCCATTTTGCACGCAATTTCTGGCGCCCTCTTTTAACGAGACCCGGTTTTCTCTGGCGATGCGCTGGATGGTCTGCTGCGCCTTGTCGCCAAGGCCGCGTTTGGGGGTGTTGACGATGCGCTCAAAGGCGAGATCGTCGCTGGGCGAGGTCACAAGGCGGAAATAGGCCATGGCATCGCGGATTTCCATGCGTTCGTAGAACCGCGGGCCGCCGATGACGCGATAGGGCAAGCCGATGGTTAGAAAGCGGTCTTCGAAGGCGCGCATCTGGTGGGAGGCACGCACGAGAATGGCCATCTGATCAAGGCTGTAGGGGCGCATGCCCCGGGTGCCGCGCTGCATGGATTCGATTTCATCACCGATCCAGCGTGCCTCTTCTTCGCCATCCCAATGGCCGATCAGCCGGACCTTTTCGCCCTCATCAGATTCGGTCCAGAGCTCTTTGCCAAGGCGGTTGGCGTTGCCCCGGATCACGCCAGAGGCGGCGGCCAGAATATGTGGGGTCGAGCGGTAATTCTGTTCCAGCCGCACCACATGGGCGCCCGGAAAATCCTTTTCAAACCGTAGGATATTGCCCACTTCGGCCCCGCGCCAGCCATAGATTGACTGATCATCATCGCCCACGCAGCAGATGTTCTGGTGTCCCTGTGCCAGCAGCCGCAGCCAGAGATACTGCGCCACGTTGGTATCCTGGTATTCGTCGACCAGAATATAGCGGAACCAGCGCTGATACTGGTTCAGGATATCCGGGTAGGTTTGAAAAATGGTGACCATATGCATGAGCAGGTCACCAAAATCGACAGCGTTTAATTCCAACAGGCGGCGCTGATATTGGGCGTATAGCTCGGGGCCGCGATGGTTATAGGCCCCGGCGTCGACGCTGGGCACCTTATCGGGGGTGAGCGCGCGGTTTTTCCATCCGTCGATGATATTGGCCAGATGGCGGGCGGGCCAGCGTTTGTCATCAATGCCCGCAGCCTGAATCAACTGCTTGAGCAGGCGCAGCTGATCGTCGGTATCGAGAATGGTAAAGTTGGATTTCAGGTGCAGGCTGGGGCGTGCGGGTTCGACCACGCCGTCGTCGTCATCGACGCAGATCAGTTCCGCATGGCGGCGCAGCAGTTTTACGCAAATCGAGTGGAACGTGCCCAGCCAGGGCAGGCCTTCGACCGCTTCGCCCAGCATACGGCCCATGCGGTTTTTCATCTCGCGGGCGGCTTTGTTGGTGAAGGTGACCGACAGGATTTCGTTTGGACGGGCGCGGCCCGTGTTCAGCAGATGCACCATGCGCGCGGTCAGGGCCTTGGTTTTGCCCGTTCCTGCCCCGGCCAGCATCAGCACGGGGCCATCCAACCGCTCAACCGCTTCGCGTTGGGCTGGGTTCAATTCGTCCAGATAGGGTGTCGGGCGCGCGGCCATGGCGCGCGAAGACAGAGATCCGGCCTGTTCGAAGGCGTCATATTCGTCAAAACTGCTCATGCAGCAGAGGATAGCGCCTTGGCCCGGAAAGGGGAAGCACTGTTCTTGGTCCGTTCCGCGTGGACTTATGTGTTAGGCTGCAACCATATCCGAGCGGCGCGAAGAGAAGACCGGCTGCGGGGCTGGACGCTGCTGATAACTGTCCTGGCGGGTGTCCAGCGCCTCTGAGATTTCCTGCGCCAGTTCCAGTGCGCCGCGATCCTGATCTGCATATAGCGGATGGCCGCCTGCCTGCGGTTGCGCTGCATAGGGCTGCGCAGGTGCAGTGGGTGTGGGTTGTGGCGCGGCCACGTTGCATTGCGCCTGCCCGGCAATCGAGGCCATGGCCATGCGCGCCGCAACCGTTGGCGACACTTCCGACCCAAGCACCACATGTACCGATGGGAAGGCCTGCACCAGACGATCAGTATCACCAGAAACATCCGGGGTCAGCGTGATCGTCACCAGATTCGGATTGCGATATTCCGCAAGGCGCACAAATTCAGCAAACCGTTGCCCGGCAGAGCGGCGATCAATCACCAGAATATCAATCACAGAGCGTTTCAGACAGGCCTCAGCCACCGCAAGGCTACCGCTTCCGGTGACATCAATCCCGGATTCGATAAACGCAATTTGCTCCTGTTCCAGGCGTTTGGGCGATTTATCCAGAATCATGGCGTGCATTTTCAAAGCTCCTGCTTTCGTTGTGCAACTGAAGATGTGGCCCAGAAGTTTAAAAGCTCTGAAGATTTGAAATGTAATGTGCAGATCTTCTGGAAACCGGAAATTTCTCTGGACAAGACAATTCCTTTAACCCCTTATATCTACATGGATTTTCACGCGAAATATATGACAATTTCAGACCTGCAGGCGCGGGCGAAAAAGCGGCTGCCGCATTTCACATGGGAGTTTCTGCACAGCGGAACCGGCGATGATGGCAGTGTGGATCGCAACCGCAGCGCCTTGGATCGGGTGGGATTTTACCCATCGATTCTGCATGGTGAGGTGGCGCCGAATCTGCGCACAGAGTTTCTGGGACAAAGCTATGACCTGCCTTTTGGTGTGGCCCCTGTGGGGCATTCGGGCCTGTTCTGGCCGGGGGCCGAGGCGATTTTGGCGCAAAGCGCTTTGACGGCCGGGGTGCCTTACAGCCTGTCGACGGTGGCCACGATGACACCCGAAGAGGTGGGGTCCCTGACCGGGAATCGCGGCTGGTTTCAGCTGTATCCCCCCCGCGATGAAGAGATTCGCCGCGATCTGCTGGCGCGGGCCAAGGGATCGGGCTTTGAAACGCTGATTCTGACGGTGGATGTGCCAGTGGCCTCGCGGCGCGAACGGCAGGTGCGCGGGGGGCTGACGCAGCCGCCGCGTGTCACGCCACGGATTTTCTGGCAATGCCTGCGAACCCCCAGCTGGTCGCTGCGCCGCGCGCAGGCGGGGATGCCACATATGAAAACGCTGGATAAATACAGTGGCGATTTCGAAAGCCGCGATCCCACGGCGCATATTGGCTATCTGCTGCGCACAGCGCCGGGCTGGGATTATCTGCACTGGCTGCGCGATCACTGGCAGGGGCCATTGATTGTCAAAGGGGTGCTGAACCCTAAAGACGCACCCAAGCTGGAGGCCGCGGGGGTCGATGCGCTTTGGGTGTCGAACCATGGCGGGCGGCAGTTTGCCGGCGCGCCGGGCACAGCGGATGCGCTGGCACAGATTCGCAAGGCCAGTTCTTTGCCTTTGATCTATGATGGCGCTATCGAAGGTGGGCTGGATATTATCCGTGCCTATGCGCTGGGGGCGGATTTTGTCATGATGGGGCGGGCCTGGCATTATGCGCTGACGGCGCTGGGGCCAGAGGGGCCAAAACATCTGACCGAGATTTTGCAACGGGATCTTGTGTCCAATCTGGGGCAACTGGGCGCGCAACATCCCAAAGATCTGCGCGGCAAACATCTGTTTTTCTAAGCTCTACCCTGATCAAACCCGGAATGGCGCGAAAATTCACTGGGCTGTCGTTTTGGAAAATCCGGGCGGCCATGCGGATCTATAGGGTCTTTGCAAGCGGGATAGTGTTAGCGTCAGTATCAGTATTAGCCCGCAGAACCCCAACTTTGCAAATTTTTTGCAAACCATAGCGTATTTTGCAAACACCCCTTGCGCTGCGACGCAGCACAGGCCTTAACTCTTGCAACGTCGCGCCTGACGCGGCGGAGAGCTACCAGAAGGACCCCTGCTTATGGCCGAGTTCCAGAAGATCCTGATCGCCAACCGCGGCGAGATCGCCATCCGCATCATGCGGGCTGCCAATGAAATGGGCAAAAAGACCGTGGCGGTCTTTGCCGAAGAAGACAAGCTGGGCCTGCACCGCTTTAAAGCGGATGAGGCTTATCGCATTGGCGAGGGCATGGGGCCCGTGGCCGCCTATCTCTCGATTGAGGAAATCATCCGGGTTGCCAAGGAATCCGGTGCAGATGCGATCCACCCCGGTTACGGCCTGCTGTCGGAAAACCCGGATTTCGTGGATGCCTGCGCCGCGAATGGCATCACATTTATCGGCCCCAAGGCTGAAACCATGCGCGCGCTTGGCGATAAGGCCAGCGCCCGCAAGGTGGCGGTTGCGGCAGGTGTGCCGGTGATCCCGGCCACCGAAGTGCTGGGCGATGACTTTGACGCTATCACCTCTGAGGCGCAGGAGATCGGCTTTCCGCTGATGCTGAAAGCGTCCTGGGGCGGCGGCGGTCGTGGGATGCGCCCGATCTTTGGCACGGATGAGCTGAAAGAAAAGGTGCTGGAAGGCCGCCGCGAAGCGGAAGCGGCCTTTGGCAATGGCGAAGGCTATCTGGAAAAGATGATCACCCGCGCCCGCCACGTCGAGGTGCAGATTCTGGGTGATAAGATGGGCAACATCTATCATCTGTATGAACGCGACTGTTCGGTGCAGCGCCGCAACCAGAAAGTGGTTGAACGCGCCCCGGCCCCCTATCTTTCTGAGGCTCAGCGCGAAGAAATCTGTGAGCTGGGTCGCAAGATCACCGCACATGTGAACTATGAATGTGCGGGCACGGTTGAATTCCTGATGGATATGGAAACCGGCAAGTTCTATTTCATCGAGGTCAACCCGCGTGTTCAGGTGGAACATACGGTCACCGAAGAAGTCACCGGCATTGATATTGTGCAGGCGCAGATCCTGATTGCAGAGGGCAAATCGCTGGCCGAGGCCACCGGCAAGGCGTCTCAGTATGATGTGCGGCTGAATGGTCATGCGCTGCAGACCCGTGTGACCACGGAAGATCCGCAGAACAACTTTATCCCGGATTATGGCCGCATCACCGCCTATCGTTCAGCAACGGGCATGGGCATCCGTCTGGATGGTGGCACCGCCTATGCGGGCGGCGTGATCACGCGCTATTATGACAGCCTGCTGACCAAGGTCACCGCCTGGGCCCCTACCCCGGAAAAAGCCATCAACCGCATGGACCGGGCGCTACGCGAATTCCGCGTGCGCGGGGTGTCGACCAATATCGCCTTTGTGGAAAACCTGCTCAAGCATCCGACGTTCCTAAACAACCAGTACACCACCAAGTTCATCGACGAGACGCCTGAACTGTTCCAGTTCAAAAAGCGCCGCGACCGGGGCACCAAGGTGCTGACCTATATCGCGGATATCACGGTGAATGGTCACCCCGAGGTACAGGGCCGTGCGGCCCCTGCTGCCGATCTGAAACCGGCGCGTGCGCCCAAGACCCCCTGGGGTGCAGAACCGCCCGCAGGCACCAAGACCCTGCTAGAGGCTGAAGGCCCGCAGGCGGTGGCCGATTGGATGCTGGCGCAAAAGCAGCTGCTGATCACAGACACCACCATGCGCGATGGCCACCAGTCACTGCTGGCCACGCGGATGCGCTCAAAGGATATGATCGAGGTCGCCCCCGCCTATGCCCATAACATGGCAAACCTGTTTTCGATGGAATGCTGGGGTGGTGCGACCTTTGACGTGGCCTATCGCTTTTTGCAGGAATGCCCCTGGCAGCGCCTGCGCGATCTGCGCGCCGCCATGCCCAATGTGATGACGCAGATGCTGCTGCGCGGTGCCAACGGTGTGGGGTATACCAACTACCCTGACAATGTGGTGCAGTTCTTTGTCAAACAGGCGGCGGAAACCGGTGTTGATGTCTTCCGCGTCTTTGACAGCCTGAACTGGGTGGAAAACATGCGTGTTGCCATGGATGCGGTGCTGGACACCGGCCGCGTCCTGGAAGGCACCATCTGCTACACCGGCGATATTCTGGACCCGGATCGCGCCAAGTATGATCTGAAATACTATGTCGCCATGGGGCAGGAACTGAAAGCCGCAGGCGCACATATTCTGGGCCTGAAAGACATGGCTGGCCTGCTGAAACCTTCGGCGGCGGCGCAGCTGGTAAAAACCCTGAAAGAAGAGGTTGGCCTGCCGATCCACTTCCACACGCATGACACTTCTGGTGCGGCAATTGCCACCATCATGGAGGCCTCGCGCGCCGGTGTGGATGCGGTGGATGCGGCGATGGACAGCTTTTCGGGCAATACCTCGCAGCCGACGCTGGGTTCGATCGTCGAAGGTCTGCGTCATACAGACCGCGACACCGGGCTGGATGTGGCGAAGATCCGCGAGATCAGCAACTATTGGGAAGCGGTGCGCGGGCAATATGCGGCGTTTGAATCCTCGCTGCAGGCCCCCGCCTCAGAGGTTTACCTGCACGAGATGCCCGGTGGCCAGTTCACCAACCTCAAGGCGCAGGCCCGGTCGCTGGGTCTGGAAGAGCGCTGGCATGAGGTGGCCCAGACCTATGCGGATGTGAACCAGATGTTTGGCGATATCGTCAAAGTAACGCCGTCGTCCAAGGTGGTTGGGGATATGGCGCTGATGATGGTCAGCCAGAACCTGACTCGCACGCAGGTGGAAGACCCGCAGGTGGATGTGGCCTTTCCTGACAGCGTGATCGACATGATGAAGGGCAATCTGGGGCAGCCCCCCGGTGGCTGGCCAAAGGCGATCCAGAGCAAGATCCTCAAGGATGAAAAGGCCTTTACCGAACGCCCCGGCCTGCACGCCGAAGCCTGTGACATCGAGGAAACCCGCCTGAGTGTTTCCAAGGAACTGGAAGGCAAAGCGGTCGATGATGAGGATCTGGCGGGCTATCTGATGTATCCCAAGGTCTTTATGGATTACATGGGGCGTCACCGCACCTATGGCCCGGTGCGCACCCTGCCCACCAAGACCTTCTTTTACGGGATGAAACCGCGTGAAGAGATCACCGCGGAAATTGATCCGGGCAAGATCCTTGAAATTCGCATGCAGGCGGTGGGTGAAACCGATGAAAACGGTGAGGCCAAGGTCTTTTTCGAATTGAACGGCCAGCCGCGCACCATCCGCGTGCAGGATCGCAAGATCGCAGCCTCAAGCGCGGTGCGGCCCAAAGCTGAGGCAGGCAATGCCAACCATATCGGCGCGCCAATGCCGGGGGTTGTGGCAACCGTTGCGGTTCAGGCCGGGCAGAAGGTCTGCGAAGGCGACCTGCTGCTGACCATCGAAGCCATGAAGATGGAAACCGGCATCCACGCCGAACGCGACGCCATCGTATCGGCGGTGCATGTCACCCCCGGCGGCCAGATCGACGCAAAAGATCTGCTGATCGAACTGGAATAAACCCCAGCACATTCCAACACCAAAGGGCCCCACCTGGGGCCCTTTGCAGTAAATATTGCATGTAGGTATATTAAAGGCTCGAAGTAGAGTTATTGCATATTTATCGTAAATTAGATGGTTCATTTTTTCTTACATTTCAGGAGGCGCCCCTGCTTTGATCATCATACTTGTTCATGCGCTTTGTTTTTTCGCTTACTTATCGGCACTCACCCACATTTTGTTTCCACGTTCCGTCAAGCTTTTCTGTACCCGAATGAAAGACAGACCTCGGATAATCCGTCTGCTTCACAGGCTATTTTGGGTGGGGGCGCGGCTCCACACGGCATACGGAGTTGGTAAAAGGCGCGAGGCAGGGCTATGCGAACCATTCTGGCGTGAATTGTTGATGATAGCTGCGATCTGCATCTACATTGTGGCTCTGGTGAAAATATTTGGCTAACCCTACCGAACTTCAGCCCACCCCACATAGCCGATACACCTGTCAGATAGCGCCCGAAAAATCTTCTGCCCCAGCTCTGCGGCATGGCTTCACTCGTACAATGCGCTCGACCGAACGCCGCATCATTTATGGTAAAGGGCTGCCCCACACGGGCCCTTTTCAATTTTCCACCAACCAAAGACAGGATGCAGTAATCCTGATCTCAATCCGCCGTATTGGGTGCTGATTGACACGCAATCTCATGTGTCGCACTCTTTCTTTTGGCTATCGCTGAATTGGACGATAGCGTCTGAAAGAAGATTACCGCACGCGGCTGGCACCTATTTCATATCACCAAGCGGATGCAGGCATCTACCTTGTCGCGCCTTTTGAAAACAAAGGACCCTTTGCACAATGTTATTTTTGTTGGCTCTTGCGCTGTGCTTTGCTTTCATTGGGAGCGCACTGCTGTTTTTAACAAGAAAATCAACTTATCAAAGACTTCACGAACATGGCTTGCGCACCAACCCGATATATCGGTGGCAATTTGAAAAATCACAAAGTGTGCAAATGCGTGTTGTAAATTTCAATCGGCGTTTCCTGCGAGGTGTCGCATCCATCTCTGTCTCCATTGGGGTTCTTTTGTTTTGCGGGTATCTGGTCCGTGTTGCTGACCCGTTCCGGGGGGACAAGTTTGACCCTCAGACATGGGCTGAAGCCGGCCTCTGTAAGGGACTGAATGACGGCGAATGCGCGCAGAAAGAACGAACCTGTCCACGCGGGGGCATGGTGCACGATCTGATAAGTAACCACCTAATTTCACAAACGACCCGCAGCGAAACAGTCATCAAACTGCTGGGGCAATCGACATACGACATCCAGATCAATGGCTTGAAGTGCCCAGGATACAGTCTTGGGATGTGCAGCGGTCTTGGGTTAGATTACGATTCGCTTTTTGTCTGCTTTGATCAAAATGGCACGGTCGCATTCGCGGGGCATGTACAGCATTGAACCTCAGGGTTTCAGAAGGCTCTGCGCCGCGTTGTTCTTTGGAATTCGGATCATGCCCGATCAAGGTGCGGGCATGATCCGAAGCGGCCTACTCTGCCCGCAGTTTCCCAGCGGCCAGCGCGCTGATGGCGACGAAAATTGCGGCGGTCAGCAGGCAGGCCGGCAATCCGCCCAGTTGGTAGCTGACACCGGACATCAGCGTGCCCAGCAACCGGCCCGTTGCATTGGCCATGTAATAAAAGCCCACATCCATCGTAACGCGCTCGCCTTTTGAGAAGGCCAGGATCAGGTAGCTGTGCAGCGAGGAATTGACCGCAAAGATCGCGCCAAAGACCAGCAGGCCCGCCACCAGCAGCACCGTCAGCCAAGACGCGGGATCACCGGCCCACCAGACCAGCGCCGCCAGCACAAGCGGCGCCCAAAGCAGCATCAGCGCCCAAAGACGGGCGGCGGCGATGATTTCGGGTTCTGGCCGGGTGGCGGCGCGCAGCGCTTTAGGGGCATAGGCCTGCACCGCGCCGTAGAGGATTGTCCAGACCGCCATGAAGGTGCCGATGGTGAAAAAGGCCAGACGGTTGCCCGCCTCGGATCCATCAGACAGTACGGCGTAGAAATAGACCGGGATGCCCACCACAACCCAGACATCGCGCGCGCCAAACAGAAAGACCCGCGCAAGGCTAAGCCAGTTGATATTGCGGTCTTTGGAAAAGACCTCTTTGAATTTAGCGCCTTTTTTGCCACTGGGCAGACCGGGGGGCATACGCAAGATCACCGCGATCAGCACCAGCGTCAGAACCAGCGCCATGCCCAGCACAGCGGCGTGGAACCCCGCCAGCCCCAGCAGCGCCGCGCCTAGCAAAAAGCCAAATCCCTTCACCGCGTTTTTCGATCCGGTCAGCACCGCCACCCAGCGGAACAGGCCCCCCTGCCCGCTGGGGGCCAGCAGTTTGACCGCCGATTTGGCCGACATTTTGGACAAATCCTTGGCCACGCCAGACAGCCCCTGCACCCCTATGACAAAGGCAACCGACACCCAAAGCCCCCAGCTGGGATCCAGCTGTGTCAGCGCTAGCAGCGCTATGATCTGCAGCCCCAGCCCCACATACAGCGTCGAGGTCAGGCCAAAGCGCGCGGCGATCCACCCGGCAGACAGATTGGTGACAATCCCCGCCACTTCGTACAGCAAAAACAGATAGGCCAGCTGCACCGGCGAAAACCCCAGCGTGTGAAAGTGCAAAAGCACCAGCATGCGCAGCGCGCCATCGGTCAGCATGAAGGCCCAGTAAGCGGCAGTCACGGCAATATAAGCGGCCAGACCGCTTGGTTTAGACATATCGGTTTGTGTCATGATCTCAGGCTTTTGGACGCGTATCAGGCGCGTTTAGTTTGCATATGTGAAAGACAGATCCCGCCCCACCACCACATTCGCCAGCCCCAGGCTGTTCGGATCGGTGTGCAGAACCAGATAGCAGGTTGGCCCGTCACCTTCATCGGGGTCAGGCCAGGCAATGATCACTGGCCCCTGCCCGTTCGAGGCTGCGCAGCTGGGGGCCAGTTCAAAATAAGAGCGTTGCATCAGGTTGGCATCATAGAACTCTTGCAGTTCATTGTCCTGAATGCTCCAGGCGTAGGCGCTGTCATCATCGGATATCCAGAACCCCTGAAGGAATTCATGCAACCCCTCAAGAGAGCCGGGGGGCGCAACAGAGGGGCTGACCGCTTCGCCCCATTCGCGGATGGTGATCTGCGCGATGTCATCGGCGTAAAAGATCATGTCACCAGACAGATCCACCAGCGTACCGCTTTGCAAATATTGGAAATCTCCAAAGAAATGCGGATCGGTGGGGTCGGCAGAGCTGGCGACATAGCGCCAGCCATCCGCCAGAAAACTGCACAGCAGGTCATTGCCCTGATAGCTGCAGCTCTCAAAACTGGCGCGGATGGAATAGGGTTCGCCATGGGTGCCCGGCGGGGCCAGGAACCCCTGCATCATATGCGCGGGCCCTTCTTCATCCGAAGTGCCCGCGGGGGCCATGGCCTCGGTCAGGGCGACGATATGTGAAACCGCCTCGCCCGTGTCGATTTCGGCGAATTTTTCACGCCGGAACCCGCGCCCCTCGCAATCGTGGTCGCCCGCGATGGTAAAGGCCTTGGACCGGGTGCAGAACCCATAGTTTCCGGTGTCAAAGGCCCCATGGGTATTGGTTGCCCGCCAGTAGTAATAGCGCTTTTTCAACGTATCAGTGACCACCGGCGTGCAATCAAAGGGTTCGACGCCCCACCAGCCTTCCGAGGTCCAGACGCCGTCTTCGACATAGCCGATGGCGACGCTGGCCTTGACCCCGGTCTCGTTACAAAAGACCAGATCGGCATGGGCTGGCGTGGCCAGCACAAGGCCTGTAAAGATCAGACTGACGGGCTTCATCGCGGATCCCCCTATGTCAAAGCGCGGCGGCCACCATATGCGCCACATCGGCAAGGCGGTACGCATAGCCCCATTCATTATCATACCAGGCGTAGATTTTCACCTGTGTTCCGTTCACCACCATGGTGGAGGGCGCGTCGATGATCGAGCTGCGTTCATCATTGGTGTAATCGGCCGAAACCAGCGGGCGGGTTTCATAGCCCAGAATACCCAAAAGCGGGCCTTCGGCGGCGGCTTTGAACAGGGCGTTGACCTCTTCGACGGTGGTTTCGCGTTCAACTTCGAAAACACAATCGGTCAGCGAGGCATTCAGCAGCGGCACCCGCACCGCATGGCCATTCAGGCGGCCTGTCAGTTCCGGGTAGATCATGGTGATCGCCTTGGCCGAGCCTGTCGTGGTCGGGATCAGCGAGTTCAGCGCAGAGCGCGCGCGGCGCAGATCCTTGAGCGGTTTATCCACAATCACCTGTGTATTGGTCACATCGTGAATGGTGGTCATAGAGCCATGTCTGATGCCCAGACCTTCGTGCAGCACCTTAACAACCGGCGCTAAGCAATTGGTAGTACAGGAGGCAGCGGTGACGATGTCATGCTCGGCAGGATTGTAGATCTCATCGTTGACCCCGATGACGATATTGGCGGCATTTCCGTCTTTCACTGGTGCAGAGACCACCACTTTTTTGACGCCTTTGGCGAAATAGGGCGCGATACGGGCCTCAGTTTTATAATATCCCGTGCAATCCACGATAATATCCACACCCTCCAGTGGAAGGTCATCAATGCTGGCGCAGTTATACACAGGGATGCGCGTGCCATTGATGGTCAGGCTGTCGTCGTCATGGGAAAACTCGGCATCCCAGCGGCCATGCACCGTGTCAAATTCCAGCAGATGCGCATGGGTCTGCGCATCACCCACAAGGTCATTGATAAAGGCAATCTTGTCGCCTGCTTCCAGCATCGGGCGCAGCACAAGCTTACCCATACGGCCCATGCCGTTGATCGCGTAGGTGGTCATAAGGTCAGTCTTTCTGTTGAGCAATTGTGTCGATTTCAGCCTGCAGGCTGATGCGGTCCAGCGTTTCCAGCGGCAGAGCGGCAAAGCTGGTGATCCGGTTTTTCAACGCGCCAAAGACCTGCTGAAACGCCAGTTTCTTTTCCGCCTCGGACCCGGTGGCTTTGACCGGGTCAGGCTGGCCCCAATGGCCGGAATAGGGCTGACCGGGCCAGGGCGGGCAGTCTTCATTGGCGGCCTGATCACAGACGGTGAACACGAAATCCATCTGCGGCGCATCGGCGGTCTGGAATTCGGAGATATGTTTGGACCGCAGCGCCGAGGTCTCAAACCCTTTGCCGGTCAGCAGCTCAACCGCATAGGGGTTCAACTGGCTTTGCGGGTTGGTCCCGCAGGAAAACACCTCAAAGCGGTCGCTGCCCAGATCGCGCAGCAGGCTTTCGGCAAAGATTGACCGGGCAGAGTTGCCGGAACAGATGAACATGACGTTGTATTTCCGCGGGCTCATGGGGATCTCCGATGTGGCGGATGGTGTAAGACAGATATCGGGCCGCCCCCGACAGCAGTCGGAGGCGAGGTAGTCAATCAATGCGCCCGCCCGGGCGGTATCCGCGCTGTAGCGCAGGGTGGTGCCCTGACGGGTCTGGGTGATCAGCCCGGCCTGCCGCAGATTAGACAGGCAGGTCGACAGCGATGAGGCGGGCAGATCAAGGATCTGCGCAATATCGCCCGCAGGCAGCGCATCGGGAAAGCGGCGCATCAGCAGCCGGAAGATCGCCAGACGGCGGTCATGGGCAAGGGCTGCAAGCTGGGTGATCACTTCTTTTTCCATATTTCCGGAAATATGGAATTAGTGCGAGTCGAGCAAGATGAGTTTTGTGAAGATTGGGTGACACTCAGTGATCACCACAAAGGGCTGCGCCTGCCTTGGGAGGTGCGCATGCACCTGCCGGGGGGAAGGCAGGTGCAGCCCGGCCTTCGTCCGGGCGCGACAAAACAAAAGGCGCCCACCATATAGTGAGCGCCTTTTGGCTTCATTTTTTCTAACTCTAAGCCAGCGACGGCAACCAGAGCACAATCCACGGGAAGGCCACCAGCAGCGCGATTGTCACCGCATCCGCGATAAAGAACGGCGTTACCCCGCGAAAGACATCCTGCACCGAGAGTTCAGGCCGCACCCCAGCCACCACAAAGCAGTTCAGCCCGATGGGCGGGGTGATAAGACAGAATTCTGCCATCTTCACCACCAGAATGCCAAACCAGATCGCACACATTGGCCCCGACATGCCAAAGGCACTGTCTGCCGCTGCCACGGTTTCCCCACCGTTCAGTGCCATCACCGCCGGGTAGACCACAGGCAACGTCAGCAGTAGCATGCCGATGGCATCCATGAACATCCCGAGCACCGCATAGGCCAGCAGAATGCAGATCAGGATCAGCATCGGCGGATAATGCAGCGAGGTGATCCAATCGGCAAAGGCATCAGGTAGTTTGGCAAAACCCAGAAAGCGCACATAGATCAGCACCCCCCAGATGATGGTAAAGATCATCACCGTCAGCTTGGCGGTTTCGATCAGCGCTTCTTTCAGCTGGCCCAACCGCATGCCCCGCGCAATCGCCATGATAAAGACGATAAAGGCGCCAATGGCTCCGCCCTCGGTGGGGGTGCCCCAGGCGTCGCCAAAGGGGTTGTAGACAAAGAAGATGATGATCACCACCACCGCCACGATGGGCAATGCGGGCGGCAGGCTTTCGAAGCGTTCGCGCCATGTAAAGCCTGTGACCGGGGGGCCTACGGTTTTGAACACCGCCGCGATACCAACGATCAGCGCGCCATAGACCACGGCGGAAAAGGCACCGGGGATAAAGCCCGCCAGCAGCAGCTTGCCCACATCCTGTTCAACGATGATGGCATAGATCACCAGAATCGCCGAAGGCGGGATCAGGCTGGCCAGCGTGCCGCCCGCCGCCACAACCCCCGCCGCAAAGCGTTTGTTATAGCCCGCCTGCAACATCTCGGGGATGGCGATGCGGGCAAAGACCGCCGCCGTCGCCACCGATGCGCCCGATACCGCCGCAAAGCCAGCGGTGGCAAAGACGGTTGAGACCGCCAGCCCGCCGGGCACCCAGGCGATCCAGCGCTTGGCGGCTTCGAACAAGGCGGTGGTCAGCCGGGCGTGATAAGCCAGATAGCCAATCAGGATAAACACCGGGATCAGTGACAGCGCCTGTGACGAGACCTTGGAATGCGGCACCTGCCCCGCGATCTGAAACGCCTTGCCCAGCGCCCCATCCCAGATTTCGCGGCGCTCATTGAAATAGAGGAACTTTTCCGGCGCATATTTCATCTTGGCCCAGAAGATCCAGGTGATGCCCACAAAGCCCGCAAAGCCCGCAGCAAAGGCCACGCGCATGCCGATGACCACCAGCGCCAGCATGCCGCCCGTGACCCAAAGGCCGATTTCGATCTCGCTCATGGCTGGCCCTCCAACTGGTCTGCTTCGGCCTGCGCCTGTTCCGCCACCGATTGTACCAGCGGCACACCTGCGGGGGCCTCAAGGCCCAGAACCAGCGCGCGGGCATAGCCCATAGCCTGCAGGATCAGCCTCAGGCACAGCACCGCAAAGGCCACCGGCACCACCAGTTTCGATGGCCAGATCGGCAGACCGATGTCGATGGAACTGTCGCGCGAACACAGCGGACGCGCGCAATCAAACGAGCGGTCAAAGTGATACCACGCCCCCAGCACCAGCCCCAGCATCAGCGCAAGGATCAGCAAAACGGTGATCAGCTCCAGCAGCCACAGCAGCCGCCCGCGCAGCTGCCCCACCAGAATATCCATCCGGATATGGCCACCTTCGCGCTGCACATAGCTGACCCCCATGATGGCGATCAGCGGCATCAGCGCCTCGATGTAATCCACATAGCCCGGCAAAGGGCCATCCATCAGGCCAATGGCGTCAAACAGCGGCGCGACAAAGGTCTTGTCCAGCTGCCGCCCTGCCACCGAATAGGCCGCAAGAAACATAAGTGAAAACGCCGCTAGCCCGCTGATCAGCGCCATCACGCGCTCAACGGGCACAAGGGCGCGGTCCAACCGGCTGAGCCAGCTGGAATCCTCAAGCACTGCCGAAGCTCCGGCCATGCCTCTCTCCTTATTTTGGGGTGCAAAAGAAAGACGACCCCGGACACTTGCCGGGGCCGTCCGATGTCAGACGCTTACATGCGCGACTTTTTCAGGGTGTCCTGCACCAGATCATAAAGTTCCTGACCGGGGATGCCCTGGGCTTCCATGTCTTTGATCCAGGCCTCGCGGATCGGATCGGCGGCCTTGGCGCGGAAGGCGTCCAGTTCGGCCTCTGGGATCTCAACCTTGGTCACCCCTTTTTCAGCCAGAACCCCATCCCATTTTTCCAACAGCGTGCCGTAATTCGCCAGATAGTGATCCAGCGCCTCAGAAACCGAGCTGTCCAGCGCTTCGCGCTCGGCGTCAGACAGGGCGTCATAGGCATCAATGTTCACCACAACCGGGCAGTTCACGGTGCCGGGGTTCAGGTTGGCTGTCCACCAGTCGGCCTGATTGATGGTGCCAAAGGCCAGATGCGCGTGCTGCGCAAAGGCCACGGTGTCAACAACGCCGCTTTCCATTGCCTGATAGGCTTCGGTCGCGGTCACGGATGTTGGCACACCGCCCACCGCTTCAAAGGCTTTGCCGATGCCGCCGGTGGCGCGCACGCGCATGCCTTCGAATTCAGCCAGCGCATCGCGCGGCTCGCCGGTGCCCACAAGGTTGTACTGCGGCATAGGCGAGGTCATCAGCAGCTTGGCGTTCCACTGCTCCATTTCCTCGGCTGCGGCGGGGTGCGCATAGACCGCCGCCGAAACAGCCACTTCTTCTTCAAGGGTATTCACCCCAAGGAAGGGCAGTTCCAGTACGGTGATGACGCGGTTCTTGTCGCGGTGATAGCCAGCGCAGAACTGGGCCATCTCGAAGGCGCCAATGCTGATGCCATCCAGATTTTCACGGTTCTTGGACAGGCCACCATAGGAGATATTCATGGTGAATTCGCCGCCGGTCTTTTCTGAAACCAGTTCAGCCAGCTTTTCAACATGTTCGGTAAAGGCGCGGCGCTTGCCCCAGACCGATACATTCCATTCCGTCGCCATGGCTTCGGATGCAAAGGTCACGGCCAGTGCGGTGCCCAAAAGTTTAGCAGTCATGTTTTTCATCGTTTTCCTCCCCGGAAGTTCAAGCGGTCCCTGCCGCCTTGGCACCAACCCTAGTGAAACACTCGTGCGGTTCAAGAGGCTTCCCACGTCAAGCGAAGTGGCAGACAAGATTCGCCGAAAAAAGCGGCAAATTCGGTATACATTTGCATGCCGCAACCTTTTGTCACATCGAAACGCTGCAGCGCAACATCCTTTCGCGAGCGCTCACATGAAGTCGGCATTCGTTAACCCTTCTTGATGAACCGTATAAAATAAGCGACTTATGGCAGAATGCGAAAATTCATTTACAGAAATATATGCAAATCTGAAAATTTTTTACAGCTAAACCCCTATTTTCAAAACAGAACTTCAAAAACTTTCCAAAGTTGCTATGGTCAACGCGAGGAAGCCCGTGACGTCACGACACGCGGCTGGAGGAACATTTAAGGGGGAGTCTTTCATGACCGAACAGACCACAACCACTGCGCGCACCTATCCGCCCGCAGCGGAGCTTGCTGATAAGGCGCACGTAGACGCGGCAAAATACGATGAAATGTATGCCCGCTCGGTCAATGATCCCGAAGGTTTCTGGGGCGAACAGGCAGAGCGTCTGGACTGGATCAAAAAGCCCACACAGGTCAAAAACGTAAACTTCACCCTTGGGAAAGTTAACATTAACTGGTTTGCGGATGGCACGCTGAACGTTGCAGCCAACTGCATCGACCGCCATCTTGAGACACGCGGCAACCAGACCGCGATCATCTTTGAACCCGATGATCCAAACGAACAGGCGCAGTCGATTTCCTATAACGACCTGCACCGCCGCGTCTGCCGGATGGCAAATGTTCTGGAAACGATGGGTGTGACCAAGGGCGACCGCGTCATCATCTATCTGCCGATGATCCCCGAAGCCGCCTATGCCATGCTGGCCTGTGCCCGCATCGGCGCGATCCACTCGATCGTGTTTGCCGGCTTCTCGCCGGATGCGCTTTCGGCCCGTATCAACGGCTGCGACGCCAAGGTGATCATCACCGCCGACGAAGCCCCGCGCGGTGGCCGCAAGACTCCGCTGAAATCCAACGCCGACAAGGCGCTGCTGCATTGCAAAGACAGCGTGAAATGTCTGGTGGTCAAGCGCACCGGTGGCCAGACTACCTGGGTCGAAGGCCGCGATTACGATTACAATGAGATGGCGATGGAGGCGAATGACTTCTGCCGCGCCGTCGAAATGAGCGCCGAAGATCCGCTGTTCATTCTCTACACCTCTGGCTCGACCGGTCAGCCCAAGGGTGTTGTGCACTCATCGGGTGGCTATCTGCTCTATGCGTCGCTGACACAGGAAGTGACCTTTGATTACCACGAGGGCGACGTCTACTGGTGTACTGCGGATGTGGGCTGGGTCACCGGGCACTCTTACATTGTTTACGGCCCGCTGGCCAATGGCGCGACCACGCTGATGTTCGAAGGCGTGCCGACCTACCCGGATGCCTCGCGCTTCTGGCAGGTCTGCGAAAAGCACAAGGTCAACCAGTTCTACACCGCCCCCACCGCCATCCGCGCGCTGATGGGTCAGGGCAATGAATTCGTTGAGAAATGTGATCTGTCGTCGCTGCGCATTCTGGGCACCGTGGGTGAGCCGATCAACCCGGAAGCCTGGAACTGGTACAATGACGTGGTTGGCAAAGGAAACTGCCCGATCGTTGACACATGGTGGCAGACTGAAACCGGCGGCCACATGATGACCCCGCTGCCGGGCGCCCACGCGACCAAGCCGGGTGCGGCAATGAAGCCGTTCTTTGGCGTGCAGCCAGTGGTTCTGGACCCGCAGTCGGGCGAAGAAATCCACACCTTCCCGGTTGAGGGCGTGCTGGCGATCAAAGACAGCTGGCCGGGTCAGATGCGTACCGTCTGGGGTGACCACGAGCGCTTTGAAAAGACCTATTTCAGCGATTACAAAGGCTATTATTTCTCGGGCGACGGGTGCCGCCGCGACGAAGATGGTGACTTCTGGATCACTGGCCGTGTTGATGACGTGATCAACGTCTCTGGCCACCGCATGGGCACCGCCGAGGTTGAATCCGCGCTGGTTGCACATGAAAAAGTCGCCGAAGCCGCCGTTGTGGGCTATCCGCATGAAATCAAGGGTCAGGGCATCTATTGCTATGTCACCCTGATGAACGGCGTTGAGCCCGACGAAGACCTGCGCAAAGAGCTGCGCACATGGGTCCGCACCGAAATCGGCCCGATTGCCAGCCCGGATCTGATCCAATGGGCCCCCGGCCTGCCGAAAACCCGTTCGGGCAAGATCATGCGCCGCATCCTGCGCAAGATCGCCGAAAACGACTATGGCTCGCTTGGGGATACCTCAACTCTGGCGGAACCAGCAGTTGTCGACGACCTGATCGAAAACCGCATGAACCGGGAGAGCTGATCCATGGCAAGCGATGCAGACACATTGACCCGCACGGTAAACGTAATCCTTCTCGGGCCTCCGGGCGCCGGGAAGGGCACACAGGCGAAAATGCTGGAAGATCAGTTCGGTCTGGTGCAGCTGTCCACAGGTGACATGCTGCGCGAAGCCAAGAAGAGCGGCACAGAACTGGGCAACCGCGTTGCCGCTGTCATGGAGCGCGGCGAACTGGTCACCGATGACATCGTCATCGGGCTGATCGAGGAAAAGCTGACCAGCTCCAAGGCGAACGGCTTTATCTTCGACGGTTTCCCCCGCACGCTGGCTCAGGCAGACGCTCTTGGCGATCTGCTGAAAAAGAACGGTCAGAAGCTGGATCTGGTGATTGAACTGCGTGTCAACGATCAGATCCTTGTGGATCGCATTCTCAACCGCGCCGAAGAGGCCCGCGCTGCGGGTCAGCCCGTGCGCGCCGATGACAATGCCGAAACACTGGCACAGCGGCTTGAGGCCTATCACGCCCAGACCGCCCCGTTGATTGACTATTACGCTGCCAAAGGCGCGTTACAGCACATCGACGCCATGGGAGAAATCAAGGACATCGCTGCCAAGCTTGGCGCGATCGTGCGGACGGCCACAGGCTAACCCCCCGTGACCTGAAACGACGGGCCCCGCAGTTCCGGTGGGGGGCCCGGAACCAGACTTCTGCCTTCAGGCAGTGGTCTCATGCCCCATGTCTTGGGGCCAATGGAGGAAGAGGAGGACCCGCAAAATGGCGGATCAAACATCTCAGAGTGCTGCGCAGGCCGAAGCCGATAAAGGCTACTGGTCAGCCAACATTCGCATCATTCTCGTCAGCCTGGTGATCTGGGCGGTCGTCAGCTTTGGCTTTGGCATTCTGCTGCGCCCGATGCTGGCCGGCATTCAGGTTGGCGGCACCGATCTTGGCTTTTGGTTTGCACAGCAGGGATCGATCCTGGTCTTCTTGGGCCTGATCTTTTTCTACGCCTGGCGCATGAACAAACTCGACCGTGAATACGGCGTTGAGGAATAAGACTTATGGATCAGTTTACCATTAACCTGCTGTTTGTTGGCGCGTCTTTCGCGCTGTACATCGGCATCGCGATCTGGGCCCGCGCGGGGTCTACATCGGAATTCTACGCTGCGGGTCGCGGCGTTCACCCGGTCACCAACGGTATGGCGACAGCGGCTGACTGGATGTCGGCGGCCTCGTTCATCTCGATGGCGGGCCTGATTGCCTTCACCGGCTACGACAACTCATCCTTCCTGATGGGCTGGACCGGCGGCTATGTTCTGCTGGCTCTGCTGCTTGCGCCTTACCTGCGTAAGTTCGGCAAGTTCACCGTATCAGAATTCATCGGCGACCGTTTCTACAGCTCGACCGCACGTGTTGTGGCCGTTGTCTGCCTGATCGTTGCCTCGACCACCTATGTTATCGGTCAGATGACCGGTGTGGGCGTTGCCTTTGGTCGCTTCCTCGAAGTGGACAACACCACCGGCCTGTTCATCGGTGCGGCGGTTGTGTTCGCTTACGCGGTGTTCGGCGGCATGAAAGGTGTGACCTATACGCAGGTGGCGCAGTACTGCGTTCTGATCATGGCCTACACCATCCCGGCGATCTTCATCTCGCTGCAGCTGACAGGCACGCCGATCCCGGCACTGGGTCTGTTTGGCGATCACGCAGCTTCTGGTGAGCCTCTGCTGGCCAAGCTGGACCAGATCGTGACCGAGCTGGGCTTTAAAGAGTACACTGGCCACCACGCTGACACGCTGAACATGGTTCTGTTCACCCTGTCGCTGATGATCGGTACAGCGGGTCTGCCACACGTGATCATGCGCTTCTTCACCGTGCCTAAGGTATCTGACGCACGCTGGTCGGCAGGCTGGACTCTGGTCTTCATCGCCCTGCTGTACCTGACCGCCCCTGCTGTTGGTGCGATGGCGCGTCTGAACATCTCTGAGATGATGTGGCCAAACGGCACCGCAGGCGAACCGGTATCGGTTGAAATGATCGCCTCGGACGAACAGTACAACTGGATGGCGACCTGGGAAAAAACCGGCCTGCTGGGTTGGGAAGACAAGAACGGCGACGGTAAAATTGCCTACTTCAACGACAAGAACGCCGACACCGTTGCTGCTATGGAAGCTGCGGGCTGGGGTTCTGAGAACGAGCTGACCAAGTTCAACCGCGACATTCTGGTTCTGGCGAACCCTGAAATCGCGAACCTGCCGGGCTGGGTGATTGGCCTTGTTGCGGCGGGTGGTCTGGCGGCGGCGCTGTCAACCGCGGCTGGTCTGCTGCTGGCGATCTCGACTGCTGTGTCTCACGACCTGATGAAGGGTCAGCTGACCCCGAACATCTCTGAGAAGAACGAACTGATGTCCGCCCGTATCGCCATGGCTGTGGCCATCGTGGTTGCGACCTATCTGGGTCTGAACCCTCCGGGCTTTGCTGCGCAAACCGTTGCTCTGGCCTTTGGTCTGGCGGCTGCGTCGATCTTCCCGGCACTGATGATGGGCATCTTCACCAAGGTGAATAACAAAGGTGCGGTTGCAGGTATGCTGGCAGGTCTGATCGTGACCCTGCTGTACATCTTCCTGCACAAAGGCTGGTTCTTCATCCCGGGCACCAACAGCTTCACCGATGCTGATCCTCTGCTGGGTACAATCAAGTCGACCTCGTTCGGTGCGATTGGCGCGATGATCAACTTCGCCGTTGCCTACTTTGTGTCCAAAGCCACTGCGCCGATCCCGACAGAGATCGAAGAGCTGGTGGAAAGCGTCCGCATCCCACGTGGTGCTGGTGCCGCTCAGGACCACTAAGCTGCGGCTTGGGACAATGTGACAAAGACCGGGGCCTTAACGGGCCCCGGTTTCTTTATAAACCCTGAAAATTTCGCGAAAAAAGCGCCGCTAAGCCATGTCTGCGACCCCATCCAGCCTATCGCATCCCAGCCCAAGCCTGTATCACTCAGGTATTATTTCTATCTGAGGACCGGACATGCCCCTCGACCCTAGTGCGCTCAAACGTTTTCTAAGCTCCGTCCACCCCTATGACGCCCTGCCCGCCGACGCCATTGACGCGCTTGTGCCGCAGTTTGACATCTGGGAAATCGAAACAGGCTTTCCTGTCTATGATCTGGGCGACACCCTGCCCGGTCTCTTCATCATCTACGAAGGTAAGATCGAAGTCCGCGACGAAAACGATGTTGTGGTCTCGCATCTGGGTGTGCGCAACTCCTTTGGCGAACGCGGGCTTTTGCGCGATGGGCAGGCTGTCACCAGCGCCCGCGCAGAAGAGCATTCCGTAGTGCTGATGCTGCCCGCCCCGGCGTTTCGCGCGCTGCTGCAAGATCACGAAGCCGCCCGCAAGTTCTTTGATCGCTCACGCGGGGATCGGGTTAAGAAATCCGATCTCTCCACCACACGGGTGGAAACCCTGATGGCCCGCCCGCCTCTGACCTGTTCGATGCAGGCCACTGTGCAGGATGCCGCCCGCGCCATGGCGGAACGCCGGGTCTCATCGATCTGCATCACCGAGGGTGGGGCCCTGAAGGGCATCGCCACCGTGCGCGATATATCCGGCAAGGTGGTGGGCCATGGCCTGCCCTTTGACACCTCGATTCAGGATATCATGACTGCCGATCCCCTGACCCTGCCCCCCAGCGCCATCGGGTCGGACGTGCTGCACATGATGATGGAGCGCAAGATTGGCCATGTGCCCGTGACCGAAGCCGGGCAACTGGTGGGCATTGTCACCAACACCGATCTGACCCGGTTTCAGGCCATGACCTCGGCGGAACTGGTCTCAGAAATCGCCCATGCAGACAGCGCCGAACAGATGGCCAAAGTCACCGCGCGCATTCCGCAGCTGCTGGTGCAGCTGGTGGCCGGTGGTAACCGCCACGAGGTGGTCACACGGCTGATCACCGATATCGCCGATACCGCCACCCGCCGCCTGCTGTCCTTGGCAGAGGCCAAGCTGGGCCCCGCCCCGGTGCCCTATCTCTGGCTGGCCTGCGGATCGCAGGGGCGGCAGGAACAGACTGGCGTGTCAGATCAGGACAATTGCATCATCATCGACGATGCCGTCACCGATGATCAGATGCCCTATTTCGCGGATCTGGCGAAATTTGTCTGCGACGGGCTGGATGTGGCCGGGTATTTCTATTGCCCCGGCGATATGATGGCCACCAACCCGCGCTGGTGTCAGCCGCTGCGGGTCTGGCGCGAATACTTCAACCAGTGGATCCACAAACCCGACGGCGAAGCGCAGATGCTGGCGTCGGTCATGTTTGACCTGCGCGCCATCGGCGGCACCTTTGGCCTGTTCGAAGATCTGCAGGACAGCACCCTTGGCATGGCGGCGAAGAACTCGATCTTTGTGGCGCATATGGTGTCGAACTCGCTCAAACACACCCCGCCGCTTGGGCTCTTGCGTGGTTTTGCCACCATCCGATCCGGCGAACACAAGAACGAACTGGATCTGAAACACAACGGTGTGGTGCCGGTGGTGGATCTGGGCCGGGTCTATGCGCTGCAAGGCCAGTTGACACAGGTGAACACCCGCGCCCGTCTTGAGGCCGGGATTGCCGCCGGGGTGCTGAGCCAGTCCGGCGGGCAGGATCTGCTGGACGCCTATGATCTGATCGCCGAAGCCCGTCTGGAACGACAGGCCGAGCAGATCAAAGCCGGGGGCAAACCGGATAACTATCTCGCCCCCGCCGCGCTCTCGGACTTTGAGCGAAGTCATTTGCGGGACGCATTTGTTGTGGTCAAATCGCTGCAATCTGCGGTTGGTCACGGGAAAGGAATGCTGGGCTGATCAGCCCGGAAGGGGGCGCGCACCCCGCGCCCTCAGGAGGAGGAAAAGGTCATGTTTCTTGAGTTGATCGCCGTCTTCGTGGCGGGGTTTGCTGGTGCGGGCGGCATGTTGCTGCTGACCAGACTGGCGGGTAGGCGTCTGCCCAAATGGATGATCCCCGTGGGCGCGGGGGCTGCGATGATGGCGGCAGCCATTTCCAATGAATACAGCTGGTTTGGCCGCAATACCGCCGCCCTGCCCCAGGGCATGGTGGTTGCCCAGACCGTTGAAACCAAAGCCTGGTGGCGCCCCTGGACCCTGGCCTTTCCCTTTACCGAACGTTTTGCCGCCGTCGATCTGGCCAATGTCCAGACCAACACGCAGGATGAAAACCTGCATCTGGTGGCGCTCTATCTTTACAGCCGCTGGAAGCCGCTCAGCGCCGTCGAAGTCATGGTGGATTGCACCAAGGGCATGATGGCAGACCCGGCCCTTGGCGATGGCTCACCGCCGGTCTGGCGTGATGTGGGCCATGACGATCCCATTGTTTCAACCGTTTGTCGAAAGGTCTGACATGTTCACACAGCTAAGCCTTCGTCTGCGCATCTTTCTGTTTTTCTCTCTGATTGCGCTAGGCGGCACAGCCATCATTCTGGGCGCGCTCTACGCGGGCTATGCGCGGGCGCTGCAATCCGATCTGATCAACGGCTTTGTCTTCAGTGGCGTTCTGGCCATTTTGGGCATCGTGGCGCTGGCTGCGGGGGTCTGGCTGCTGTTTGACGAAAATGTCGCCAAACCGATCGAAAAGCTGTCGTCCGACATGCGCGCCCGCGCCCATGCGGGTGTTACACAGGATGTCGACACTAAGGCCGCCAGATATCTGGGCGATCTGGCCCCGGCGGCTTCGGCGGTCACCTCGGCGCTGACAGAAACAGCGCTGTCAACCGTCGATAAAGTCGCCGCAGAAACCAACCGGCTGGAACAGGAAAAAGCCCGCCTGACCGCGCTTTTGACAGAAATCCCGGTGGCGATGATTCTGGTCAGTCCCGAAGATCAGATCGTGCTGTATGACGGTCAGGCCGCCGAAGTGCTGGCCCAGCAGGGCGTGCCCCGCCTGAACGCGGCGCTGGCGGATTACTTTGATCACAACGCGCTGGCCACTGCCCGGCAGACCCTTGTGAAAACTGGCAAAGAGGTCGTTTTCGACGCAATGGGCCATGACGGCCAGCAAAGCTATGACATGCGTATGAAACCCATGCAGGGCGGCGGCTATATGCTGGTGATTGATGGGGCACATGCGGAAATCACCCCCGATGCGGCGCGCCCGCTGACCTATGACTTCGACCTGCTCGATCAGAAGCTGGGCGCAACCTATGAAGACACCCCGCTGATGGCGCTGACCTATGCGGTTTTTGACACGGAAACCACCGGCCTTCTGCCCCACAAAGATGAGATCGTGCAGATCGGCGCGGTGCGGGTGGTAAATGGCCGCATCATCGAAGGCGAAGTGATCGACGAACTGGTCGATCCCGGCATCCCGATCCCGCCCGCCTCAACCAAGGTGCACAAGGTCTCAGACGCCATGGTGGCGGGTAAACCCGGCATCGACGTGGCCGGGCGGCACTTCCACAACTTCGCCAAAGGTTCCATCATCGTGGCCCATAACGCCCCGTTTGATATGGCGTTTCTACACCGTCACAAAGGCAAAATGGGCGTCACCTGGGACAATCCCATTCTCGACACCGTGCTGCTGTCAGCGGTGCTGTTTGGCGCCTCGCAGACCCACACTTTGGACGCGCTTTGCGATCGCCTTGGCGTCACCATCCCCCCCGCCCTGCGCCACCCCGCCCTGGGCGCCGCCGTCGCCACCGCCGAAGTGCTGGTGAAAATGCTGCCCATGTGTCAGGCGCGCGGCCTGCTGACCTTCGGAGACATCATCCGCGAAACCAAACGCCACGGTCGGTTGCTGGAAGATTTGAACTAAAGGCGCACGCGCCCTTCTTTACAACTGGTCAGCCCCCAGACAGGTGGGGGCTTTGCCCACCCGCACACTTGGGCGCATTATACGCCCCCTATCCCCCACACCATCTTGACCCTCCCGCTGGCTTCGACCACAACCGACCCAAAGGAGATGTCATGACCCAAGCCTTTATCACCGACAGCCACTGCCATCTCGATTTCCCGGATTTCGATGCAGAGCGCCCCGATGTGGTCCAGCGGGCGCTGGACGCGGGTGTGCACCGCATGGTCACCATCTGCACCCGTCTGCGCAATGAGCCGCAGGTGCGCGCCATCGCCGAGGCCCACGCCCCGGTCTTTTACGCCGCAGGCACCCACCCCATGAGCGCCGCCGAAGAGCCTCTGGCCACAGTAGATGACCTCAAGACGCTGGCGCAGCACCCGAAGTTCGTGGGCATCGGGGAAACGGGTCTGGATTATCACTATACGGCGGACAGCAAAGAGATCCAGAAGACCTCGCTGAAGATCCATATCGAAGCGGCGCAAGACACTGGCCTGCCGCTGATCATCCACGCCCGCGACGCTGATGACGATATGGCCCGGATCCTCAGCGATATGCATAAGGCCCAGCCGTTTAACTGCGTCATGCATTGTTTTTCTTCCTCCGCCGAACTGGGCCGCGCCGCGCTGGATCTTGGGTTTTACCTGTCCATGTCGGGCATCGCCGCCTTCCCCAAATCGCAGGAGCTGCGCGATATCTTTGCCACCGCGCCGCTGGATCGCATTCTGGTGGAAACCGACAGCCCCTACCTTGCGCCACCGCCCAAACGCGGCAAACGCAATGAACCGGCCTATGTGGTCAACACCGCCAAAGTCGGCGCCGAGGTCTTTGGCCTTAGCTATCAGGACTTTGCCCGCGCCACCGAGGCCAATTTTGACCGCCTCTTTCCCAAAGCCCAACTCAAGCGCGAGGCCGCATGACATCACAGCTGCGTTTCACCATTCTGGGCTGCGGATCGTCGGGCGGCGTGCCGCGGATCGGCAATGTCTGGGGCGATTGTGACCCCGAAAATCCCCGCAACCGCCGCCGCCGCTGTTCCCTGCTGATTGAACGCGAAACGCCGGATGGCACAACCCGAGTTCTGATCGACACCGGCCCCGATATGCAGGCGCAGCTGGTGGATGCGGAAATCGACCGTGTGGATGCCGTCGCCTGGACCCATTCCCATGCCGATCACGTGCATGGGCTGGATGACCTGCGCCAGATCGTCTTTAACACCCGTGAGCGGCTGAACGTCTGGGCTGATGGCCATACGCAGAATGATCTGCTGTCACGCTTTGGCTATGCCTTTGTGCAGCCAGAAGGCTCGCCCTATCCGCCAATCCTGAACCTGCACACCATCGACGGGCCCTTTACCATTTCCGGCGCGGGCGGCGATATCACCCTGACGCCGTTTACCGTTAACCATGGCTCGATTGATGCGCTTGGCTTCCGGGTGGGGGATCTGGCCTATCTGCCGGATGTGGCCAAAATCCCTGATGATGTCTGGCCGCATCTGGAAAATCTCGATTGCTTTATCGTTGACGCCCTGCGCCGCACACCGCACCCGACCCACGCCCATCTGGATCTGGCGCTGGAATGGATCGCCCGCACCGCCCCAAAGCGCGCCGTGCTGACCAACATGCACATTGATCTTGATTACGCCACTGTCGAGGCCGAGACCCCCAATCACATCACCCCCGCCTATGACGGCATGACCATTACCTATCCGGTCTAGTCGCCCCCGCGTCTCCCGCCCCTTTCCGCGCCCAAGGCCCCGATCCGATGCAAGCCCTTCTCGACGTCATCCTGCCTGTTTTTCTGGTAATTGGCGCGGGCTATCTGACGGTCTGGCGCGGGGTGATCTCAGAGGGCACCATCGACGGGCTGATGAGCTACACCCAGACCATCGCCATCCCGGTGCTGCTGTTCAAAGCCATCTCGACCCTGTCGCTGCAAGGCCAGTTTGACCCCTGGGTACTGATCAGCTTTTACACCGGATCGGCCACGGGGTTCACCGTCGGGCTGCTGTCGGCGCGTCATCTGTTTCACCGCGATTGGGAAGACTCGGTTGTCATTGGCTTTTGCTGCCTCTTCGCCAATTCGGTGATGATTGGCCTTGCGGTCACGGAACGCGCCTATGGCACCGACGCGCTGCAGGCCAACTTCCTGATCGTCGCCCTGCATTCGCCCTTTTGCTATGGGCTGGGCATCACCGCGATGGAGATCGCCCGCGCCAAAGGCACCCCTGCCCGCGCCGTGCCCGGCAAGGTGCTGCGCGCCATGTTCCGCAATGCGCTGGTGATTGGCATTCTGGCAGGGGCCTTTACCAATCTGTTTGACCTCTCGCTGCCGCGCCCGGTGGATGACGCGGTAGATATGATTGTGCGCACCGGGCTGCCCGTCGCGCTTTTTGGCATGGGCGGCGTGCTCTATCGCTATCGCCCGCAGGGCGATGGGCGCATCATTGCGCTGATCTGCGGGGTCTCGCTGATCCTGCACCCTTCCATCGCCTGGACCCTCGGCACCCTCAGCGGCATCACCACCGAAGCCTTTCGATCTGTTGTGCTGACTGCGGCCATGGCGCCGGGGATCAACAGCTATGTCTTTGCAAATATGTACGGGCGCGCCCGCCGGGTCGCAGCATCGGGGGTGCTGATCGCAACCGCGCTTTCTGTTCTGACGGTCTGGATCTGGCTGACCTTGCTGCCCTGAGGTCAGGATGCATTTGTCGGTAATGGGATAGAAAATCAGATCCGCAGCGCTACCAAAGCCTCAGCGCAGCGAGGCCCCAATGACCCCAAACAGCAGTACAACCACCCTTGGCATTCTTTTCATGCTGGGCTTTTGCGCCGTGGCCCCGGTGATGGACGGCCTGGCCAAGCTGACCCCGGCCGAAGTTCCCGTGGCGCAGATCGTGGCGGCGCGGTTTATCTTTCAGGTGCTGGCGCTTTATCCGGTGCTGCTGCTTAGCGGGGCCGCGCTGGGGATGCACTGGCGCGACATGGGCCAGCACATGCTGCGCGCACTGGCGCTGCTGCTGGCCACTCTGTGCTTTTTCAACGCCATCCGCTTTATGCCCATCGCCGACGCCATCGCGATTTTCTTTGTCGAACCCTTTATCCTGACGCTGATGGGCGCTGTGTTTCTGAAAGAACCCATTGGCTGGCGGCGCATGGCGGCGTCCGTGGTGGGGTTTGGCGGCGCGCTGCTGGTGATCCGCCCCAGCTTTGCCGATCTGGGGCTGGTGGCCGCGCTGCCGCTGGGCACCGCCTTTTTGTTTGCGATCTATATGCTGCTGACCCGCGCCATGTCTCAGCGCGTAGCCCCCCTGACCCTGCAGGCCCATACCGCGCTTGCGGCGTCACTGATCCTGCTGCCGCTGCTGATCCTGTTTCAGGGCCGCGGCATCCCGGCGCTGGATCCGGTCTGGCCCAGCCCCACCGCAGTCTGGACCCTGCTGGGTGTGGGTGTCTTTGCCACCATCTCGCATATCCTGCTGACCTTCTCTTTGCGGTTTGCCCCGGCAGGCACCATCGCCCCCCTGCAATACTTTGAGATCATCGGTGCCACAGCGGTTGGCTATGCCTTCTTTGGGGATTTCCCCACCGGGCTGACATGGCTGGGCATTGCCATCATCGTGGGATCGGGGCTGTATATCTTCTGGCGCGAACGTCAGGCCGAACTGCGTGCCAAAGCCCCCCTGCCCCCAGCCTAAACTTGCCCAGCACGTCTGGACCTTCCCCCGCCCCCGACATAGCGTGCCCGCATGACACAAAGCCAAGACAAACCCCTGCTGGGGATTACCCTGATGCTGGCCTTCTGCCTGCTGATCCCGATGGCCGATGCGCTGGCCAAGCTGCTTGGGCCGCATCTTTCTGTTGGTCAGATGGTCACACTGCGGTTTCTGTTTCAGGCGGGGCTGCTGATCCCGGTCTGCCTGATTTTGGGCAAACCCTTCAGAATGCGCCGCATCGACCTGATCTTTGTCGCCATCCGGGCCATGCTGCATATTACAGGCATCGCGCTGATGGTTACGGCGCTGCTTTATCTGCCGATCGCCGATGCGGTGGCCATTGCCTTTGTCATGCCCTTTATCATGCTGCTGCTGGGGCATTTCATCCTGCACGAAGAGGTTGGCTGGCGGCGTCTGATCGCCTGTGCCGTGGGCTTTGTCGGCACATTGCTGGTGATCCAGCCTGCCTTTCAGGATGTGGGCTGGCCCGCGCTGTTTCCGCTGGGCGTGGCCTTTGTCTTTGCCGCCTATATGCTGGTCAGCCGCCAGATTGGTTCGACAGTGGACCCCATCGGCGGACAGGCAGTGTCTGCATTGATCGGCCTGACGGTGCTGATTCCCGCCAGCCTGTTTCTGCCCGGCCCCAGTTTCACCTGGGCCCCGATTGGACAGGGGCTCTGGCTGATGGTTATCGGCATGGGGATCGCGGGCACATTGGGGCATCTGCTGATGGCCTGGGCGCTGAAATACGCCCCGGCTTCGACGCTTGCGCCGATGCAATATCTTGAGATTCCCATCGCCACGCTGGTGGGATACTTGGTGTTCAACGACCTGCCCGGCCCGCTGGCCAGCCTTGGCATCGCCATCACCATCGCATCGGGCCTATATGTTATTCAGCGCGAACATGCCACGCAGAAGCGCGCAGCATCGCCTGAGTAACCTGCTCAAGATACCCCACCGGCAGCATCAGCAACATCCCCGGCGCGTCAAACTGCAACGTGACCGGCCCGCTCACCTCGTTTGAGGTGCCACTTTGCCCCCAGGGCGCAAACTGCAACCCATCAATCGCCCAGCGCAGCCCCTGCGACCGCCCGGTCACTTCGCGCATGGGAAACAGCGACAGCCGTTCGCCTATGGGCAGATCCAGCGTGATCTCAGGCGGAGCCAGCAGCACCAGATCCTGCTCCCCCACCAGTACACAGTTGGATTGCGCCCGGCGCACCAGCACATTCAACACCGCCAGTTCATGATCCAGCCGCGCCCCGAGAAAGCCATAGCCCAGCACCAGAGGCGTCTGGATATTTCGCAAGCATTTGTCGAAATCTGTGCTATCCTGCTCGGCAATGGGGTGCAAAACCCCTTCGGGCAGCGCGGCAATTTCATCAGGCCGCAGTGAATCCATATCTCCGATGATTGCATCGGGAACACGCCCCAACCGCAGGGCCCTGCGTGCGCCGCCATCCGCCGCCACCACGCAACGGGCCTTTTCCAAAGCCGCGTGCAACACCATATCAGGGCAATCGCCCCCGCCGATCAGAAGGACCGGATCCGTTGTGTGAACAATTTTAGCATTCATGGCCATTTAATGGCCTTTTACCACAGTGACCACAAACAAGTCACAAAATGATACGGACAAAGGCACAGTTTCGATCAGCTTTCGTCCCGGTCGTCATAGTAAACACTCTGTTGCAGAGCGAATGAAAGTGAGCAGCGCATGGTGAGTTCAAGTAAAATCCTGACCGTATCCTACGGCACCTTCTCGTGCACCGCAGAGGGGTTCGAAGATCCGCTGGCGGTTGTCAAGGAAACCACACAGTTCTTCCGGGGCGTTGTTGGCGAAGACCGCTTCTTTGGCGCCGAACCGCCGCAGTTCGATCCTGAACTTGCCACCGAAATGATGCGCCAGCGCCTGACAGACGACATGGGCGATGGCAAGCTGTCCATCGGGCAGGCTGCACTTGCGGGCGGGGCCACCTCTGCTGGCGCTCTTTCTGCTGCGCTGGCCTCTGACGATACGCTTGATCCCGCCTCTGATCTGCTGCCCGACGACGACACCATCGAAGCCACGGCCATCCTGTCCGAACGTCTGGATGAACCGGCTCTGCAAGACGATTCCCCGACTGCCCCCCTTTCCGCGGATGTGCCCGATCTGGAAGCTGCCCAGATCGAAGAGCCCCGCATTTCCGGGTCGGAGACCGCGCCTGCTCTGCGGTCTCCCACCTCGGAGGAAGATGTCACCGCCAAGCTTGACCGCATCCGCGCTGTTGTCTCTGAGCAGCCACCGCAGGATCTGGCCGAAGAGCTGCCTGAAAACACCCCGGAAAACACCGCCCCCGAAGAGGCTGAGGCACCGCAGCCCGTGGCAGCCCCCGTGGCCAGCGATGACAGCGATCTTGAGGCCCTGCTGGGTGATCTCACCGAAGACGCCCCTGTTGAGGCTGCCGAAATCGCAGACACCCCAGAGGCAACTCCGGAACCCGACCAAAGTGACGCCGCAGACCCCGCTGAAAAAGACGGTTCAGCGATCACTGCTGCTGTGACTGGCGCACTTGCTGCCGGGGCCGCAGCCCTCGGTGCCACAATGCTGGCCAAGGATGACGCGCCTGTTCAGGACAATGAGACATCGCAGGCGCAGCCAGAGCCAGCCCCTGAAACAGACACAGTTTCAGAAACAAACACAAACGATCAGGATGATGACGCGCTGCTCAACAGCCTGTCGGAAACCCTGGCTGGTGTCATGGATACGCCTGCCGATGCCCCGGATCTGGATACCGACCTGACCGCGCTGGATGGCGACGATCTGGATAAGGCGCTGGAAACCAGCAGCGATGCCGCGCTGGATGCCGCGCTCAAGGATCTGTCTGCCTGGGACAATGACGCTCAGGCAGAGGCCGCCCCCACCGAATCCGCCCCGGTTGAAACCCCCGAACCCGTTGCAGAAACCGCCTCCGACGCCCCGGCAGAGCCCAAGCCAGAAACCCCAGCCGTTGCAGAACCTGTCGCTGTGGCCACACCTGCCCCAAAGAAAGACCTCGCCAAAGGCCCAACCCGCGCCCGCGTGGTCAAGGTCAAGCGCGTGGATTTCGAAAAGGCGGTCCAGTCCGGTGCCTTCGAAGAGGTTCCCGAAGACACCCCCGCGACTGCGCCCACCACAACCCCCACGCCGCAAAGCACCCTCTCTGCCGAAGACGAGGATGAACTGTCGCGCGAACTGGCCGCTGTCAAAGCGGAACTGGATGGCGCTCCGACTGACACCGCAGGTGAACTGAACCTCGGCGGCTTTGAGGTGGACACCCCCGCTGCCGATCCCGCGCCCCTGCGTCTGGACAACCCGATCGAGGCCCCGGATCTTGAGGATGTGATCGCGGATGAGGTGCGCAGCAGCGCCCGCAAAGCCGTGAAACTGGCCAGCCCCGCCCGCGCCCTGCTGACCGAAAAATCAGTCGAAGATCATGACGCCTCGCGCCTGATGCAGCAGGCTGATACGGAAATGGACGAACCGGAAGGCAACCGCCGCCGCACCGCCTTGGCGCATCTGCGCGCCGCTGTTGAGGCCACCAAGGCCGAGCGCTCGCTCGGGCCGCGTGCGGTGCCCACCGACGGCACAGAAGCCTACCGCGAAGATCTGGCCAATGTGGTGCGCCCGCGCCGCCCGCAATCCGGCTCAGCCCGCACCGAACGCCCACAGGCGGAAAACAAACCAACCCCGCTCAAGCTGGTGCCGGAAAACCGCATTGACGAAACCCCTGCGCAGCCTGTGGCCCCCGTGCGCCCGCGCCGCGTGGCCCGCGCCGCCACATCCGCGCGCCCCGCGCTCAATGAGGTCGCCACACCAGCCGCCCAGCCCACAGGCAATGCAGCCCCCGGTGGTTTCGCCGAATTCGCCCGCTCCATGGGGGCCACCGAACTGCCCGAACTGCTGGAAGCCGCCGCAGCCTATATGTCTTTTGTGGAAGGTCTCGAACAGTTCTCGCGCCCGCAGCTTATGCGCACCGTCTCTGAACTGGAAAACATCGAATACAGCCGCGAAGACCGGCTGCGCAACTTCGGCCAGCTCCTGCGTGAGGGCAAAATCGAAAAGACCGAAGGCGGACGCTTTGTCGCCTCAGCCCGCAACAGCTTCCGCCCCAGCCAAACGGCAGTCTGACCCAGTCATACGGTGGTCGAACCCAAAGAAAAAGGCGCCCCAGCGGCGCCTTTTAACTTTCTACCCTAAGGTCAGATCATTCGCCCTGATCCGGATCAGCCTGACCAACCCCGCGAAAGATATACTTGAACGGGAAGGCCCAGACCACGCCAAGCCCCACATAGACCAGAAATTCCAGCCACAGCGGCGGGCGTTCAAACAGGCTTAGCACATACCAGACCGCCGCAATATAGGCCGGCAGCCCCAGCAGCAAAATCACCAGCGACAACCGCCTGCGGGCTTTGTAACTCAGCGCCATGGGATCTCCTTAGTCGGCGAAAGGATCAGTGACCAGAATGGTATCATCCCGCTCAGGCGAGGTCGACAGCAGCGCCACCGGGCATTCGATCAATTCTTCGACACGGCGCACATATTTGATCGCTTCTGCGGGCAGCTCAGCCCAGCTGCGCGCCCCTTCGGTGCTTTCGCTCCAGCCGTCCATTTCCTCATAGATCGGGGTGCAGCGGGCCTGCTCATCCGCCGCTGTCGGCAGGTAATCCAGGCGCTTGCCGTCCAGCTCATAGCCGACGCAGATCTTCAGGGTTTCAAACCCGTCCAGCACGTCCAGCTTGGTCAGGCAGATGCCTTTCACACCGGATGTCGCGCAGGTCTGGCGCACCAGAGCCGCATCGAACCAGCCACAGCGGCGCTGACGCCCGGTGGTGGTGCCAAATTCATGCCCACGCTCACCCAGACGCTGCCCATCCGCATCCGGCGTGCCATCCGCCTGCAGCAGCTCGGTCGGAAACGGGCCTTCGCCCACACGGGTGGTATAGGCCTTGACGATGCCCAGCACGTAATCAATCGCGCCCGGCCCCATGCCAACACCTGTTGCCGCCTGACCGGCAATCACATTCGACGAGGTCACAAAAGGGTATGTGCCAAAATCAATGTCCAGCAACGCGCCCTGAGCCCCCTCAAACAGGATCCGCTTGCCCGCCTTGCGCTTTTCATTCAGCACCTTCCAGACCGGGGCCGCATAGGGCAGGATCTCTTTCGCGATCTCTTTCAACTGCGCCACCAGCGCATTGCGATCAACCGGGGCGATTCCCAGACCTTTTCGCAGCGGATCATGGTGCTGCAACGCCCGATCCACACGCGCCTCCAGCGTCGCCTCATCCGCCAGATCTGCAACGCGCACCGCACGTCGGCCAACCTTATCTTCGTAACACGGGCCAATGCCGCGCCCGGTGGTGCCAATCTTGGTGCCCTTCGCCGCCGCCTCTTCGCGGGCGCGATCCAATTCACCATGAATCGGCAGGATCAGCGGAGTGTTCTCGGCGATCATCAGGGTTTCCGGCGTGATCTCAACGCCTTGCGACCGGATCGACTCGATCTCTTTCACCAGATGCCAGGGATCCAGCACCACGCCATTGCCGATCACCGACAGCTTGCCGCCGCGCACAACACCCGATGGCAGCGCGTGCAGCTTATAGACCTCACCATCCACAACCAGGGTATGGCCCGCATTGTGCCCGCCCTGAAAACGGCAGATCACATCAGCCCGGCTCGACAGCCAGTCCACGATCTTGCCTTTTCCCTCATCGCCCCACTGAGCGCCCACGACGACGACATTTGCCATAAGCCGGTCCTTCCGGTGATGTTTTCAAACCCGCGCGTGTATAGCTGTAAGGGGTGGCTTGGGAAACTGTTATTTTCTGCGGCGCAGAGGCGCATGTAACTGACACAAATTATCAGGATTGCTTTACCTAAGTTTTTCTGTCAGAAAAGTGCCGTCCAGCAATGTGAGCCAGTCATGATCATCTGTTCCTGTCAGTCCATATCCGACCGCGATATTCATTCCGCTATTGATTGGATGCGTGCCTCTGACCCCCAGACCGTGATCACCCCTGGCAAGATCTACCATGCCCTTGGAAAGAAACCCGATTGTGGTGGCTGCATGAAATTGTTTGTTGCTAAGATGCGCGGGAATGATAACTTTAGAATTCCTCTAAAAGATGAAATTCCTGAGGATTCTTATAGCAATCGTACCAAAGGGGCATACCATGAAGGGCGACAGCAAAGTCATCGAATATCTCAACAAGGCGCTCAGGGTTGAACTGACAGCCGTCAGCCAGTTCTGGCTGCATTACCGCCTGCAAAACGATTGGGGTTACACCAAACTGGCAGGCAAGATGCGCGAAGAAAGCATCGAGGAAATGCAACATGCGGATAAATTGATCGACCGCATTCTGTTCCTCGAAGGCCACCCCAATCTGCAAACACTGGATCCGCTGCGCATCGGCGAAAACCTTCGCGAAACGCTGACCTGCGATCTGGAAGCAGAAATGGAAGCTGTGGCGCTTTACAATGAGGCGCGCAAATACTGCTCAGATGTGGGCGATTACGCCTCCATGCACCTCTTCGAAGAACTGATCCTCGACGAGCAGGGCCATATCGACTTTCTGGAAACCCAGATCGGCCTGCACGACCAGATCGGCGCCCAGAACTACGGCGCATTGAACGCAGAATCCGCCGACAACGCGGAATAAACGGCATCACAGCGCGAACAAAAAGGCACCTTTTTGGGTGTCTTTTACCATCGAAATGCAAAAGTGACTTTATGTCTATTTTTCACATTCTACCGCAACCGATTGACTATCTCATATTACTTTTGCCAGTGATCATTTCTACGCAAAGGAATTTATTTCTCTACTATTATTCAGATGAATTCAAAGACGAGCGGAAAAGATACCTATCCCTGATAGCTGAACCCCTGCCAGGCAAAAATATTCAGTCCTCCCAGGAAAGTTTGGATTTTTCAGGCGGTGTGGATATTGGCTCTCATCTTCCCGGTGTTCTGAAACACTGCTCAGTCAGATTTTCCTGAATAGCCACCCCATTAGATTCAATAGCTGATGTGAAGCACACACGCGCCGCTGCCTCACAACAGCCATGGCCGAACTCGGCGTCAGGCAATGTGCTCTTTGCAGGAAAAGTCCCACTGAACGAAGCAGTTCAAGACATGCGGGCCCGACAAAACAGAAGACCTGCCACATGAGAAACCAGAGTGCGAGCGGACTTAAAACGATAAGCGCAACTTCCGCGCTTTCAGCGAAGCTACTGATAATGAGCGATAGAACCAAATATGCCAAAATTAGTGGGGCTGCGAAAATAAAATACCACCCCACAAGATAAGCCGTCGCCGCAAGAAATCCAACAACACCCCAGAGCCATCCCAAAAACGTCCATCTTGGTGTTTCGAACTGCATCAGCATATTGGGTTCATTCGCGTCACTCATGCGCACCAGCCTATCCGATTCTCAAACCTTTGACATGGGTCGGGCTGCAGAAATTTCCCATCCGCCGCCAAAATAGAAATACCGCCTCTCAAGGCATATATTTCCGCACGCCTTGGAATTGATCACATAGAACAATCCCTGCCCAATGGGCGGTTGGGGGCTGGGCGGCTTTGCCGCCCAAGAAATCCTCAAGACCAAAAATTTCCCGCGGCAATAGGATCAGTCTATCTAAGCAAAAACCCCAGCCAAAGCCGGGGTTTCAAATCAATCATCCATTTTCAGCGCTGAAATAAACGCCTCTTGCGGGATATCCACCTTCCCGAACTGGCGCATCTTTTTCTTACCCGCTTTCTGCTTTTCCAGCAGTTTCTTCTTTCGGGTCGCGTCACCGCCATAACACTTGGCCGTCACGTCTTTGCGCATCGCTGACAGGGTTTCACGCGCGATCACCTTGCCGCCAATCGCCGCCTGAATCGGGATTTTGAACATATGGCGCGGGATCAGATCCTTCAGCTTCTCGCACATCGCCCGCCCGCGCATCTCAGCTCGGTCGCGGTGCACCATGGTCGAAAGCGCATCCACCGGTTCGTCGTTCACAAGGATCGACATCTTGACCAGATTGTCCTCGCGATAGCCCTCCATCGAGTAATCAAACGACGCATAGCCCTTGGTCACCGATTTCAGACGGTCGTAGAAATCAAACACCACCTCATTAAGCGGCAGATCATAGACCACCATCGCCCGTGTGCCCGCATAGGTCAGATCCAGCTGGATGCCCCGGCGGTCCTGACACAGCTTCAGCACGTCACCCAGATATTCATCCGGCACCATGATGGTCGCCTTGATGCGCGGTTCCTGCAGATGATCCACCTTGGACGGATCCGGCATATCCGCCGGATTGTGCAACTCAACCATCTCGCCGTCTTTCATATAGACGTGATAGATCACGCTCGGCGCGGTGGTGATCAGCTCAATGTTGTATTCGCGTTCAATCCGGTCGCGGATCACCTCAAGGTGCAAAAGCCCCAGGAACCCACAGCGGAACCCACAGCCCAGCGCCGCCGACGTCTCCATCTCGGAACTGAACGACGCATCATTCAGCGACAGCTTTTCAATCGCATCGCGCAGATCTTCGAATTCAGCCGAATCCACCGGGAACAACCCGCAAAAGACCACCGGCACCGACGGTTGGAACCCCGGCAGCGGTTCCGGCGTCTGACGCTTTTCATGGGTGATCGTATCGCCCACCTTGGTGTCACGCACCTGCTTGATCGACGCGGTGATAAAGCCAATCTCGCCCGGCCCAAGCTCATCCACATTTTCCATCTGCGGGCGGAAAACCCCCACACGATCCACACCATATTTCGCCCCGGTCTGCATCATGCGGATCTGGTCGCCCTTTTTCAGACGCCCATCCATGATCCGCACCAGAACAACAACGCCCAAATACGGGTCATACCAGCTGTCCACCAGCATCGCCTTCAACGGCGCATCAATGTCACCGCCATGCGGGCTGGGCAGCCGGGTGACAATCGCCTCCAGAACATCGGGGATACCAATGCCGGTCTTGGCGGAGATCAGGCAGGCATCGGTGCTGTCAATACCAATCACATCTTCGATCTGCTCGGCCACCCGGTCAGGTTCCGCCGCAGGCAGATCCACCTTGTTCAGCACCGGCACGATCTCGTGGTCGGCCTCAATCGCAGTATAGACATTCGCCAGCGTCTGCGCCTCAACGCCCTGCGACGCATCCACCACCAGCAGCGATCCCTCAACCGCCTTCATCGAGCGCGACACCTCATAGGCAAAGTCCACGTGTCCGGGGGTGTCGATCAGGTTCAGAACATAGTCCTGCCCGTCATTGGCGGTGTAATCAATGCGCACCGTGTTGGCCTTGATCGTGATGCCGCGCTCACGCTCAATATCCATACTGTCCAGCAGCTGCGCCTGCATGTCCCGTTCCTTAACGGTGCCGGTCATCTGGATCAGCCGGTCAGCCAGGGTGGATTTCCCATGGTCGATGTGGGCCACGATTGAGAAATTGCGGATACGATCAAGAGGTGTCATGGTCCGGGGATATGGGGCGAAACTGGGGTTTGGTCAAGTGATAGGTTGCACATCTTTATGAGACCTGAATTAGTAAACAAGCTGATCGACGAAGTAAGGGACGAACTCCCTCCTAGGTTTCAACAGGCTCTCGCAATCCGACAGGCTTTTCGAGGTGCTCCGCTTTCTTCGCTTTGCGATGATCCACACGTTCTTTTGTACACCTTCAGATCTCTCTTGCTAGCTTATGTGGGCTACACCCAAACTCCAAAATTCGACACAGACGTGGTTTCGCAAACCAGTCGAGGTAGAGCAGGTACTACACCAGAAGCCGCATCGGAAGCATGGCGAGCCGCGCGAGAAGCTATGATGACGGTCTTGCGCACGGAGAAATCTCTAACGGGTCAACTAGAACCAAGAGAAATCGCTGGAATGGCTGAACTCGCAATGGCGGATTCATTCGATTCTTTCCGACATTTTCGATCCATAGTTACAAAAACAACTGCTCGAATCTCATTCGACCACAGAGCCATACTGATCCCTATTATCAAAGAGGATATGGAAGCCATCAGGAGGGGTAAGAATATTTTTCGAGAACCACTGTGGAGATTGCCTGAGGCGAACCCAAGGAAAAGCGAACAAACCCTACCTGCTGCCCTATTGAGCTTTCTGGAAACTGAAACGACAAAATCGACATTTTGGACACGCTGGTATCTGGGCTTTTTCACTGGTCACCCCATTGAAAATGACCTTCAACATCGTATCGCTCTTATACCCAATAAGATCTGGAAGGCAGGCCCCAAAGCCGTCGCCGAAGAAATCGCCAGAATCGAGGCGCAATGGCAATCCGAACAGGCGTCTCAAACCTCCCACGCTCCGGAATTCGAACCTGACAGTGTCGCTCATCTGTTCCAGTATCCGCAATCCGTGACCGCCTCGGTCAACCATATCTCAGTCAATATTTCCCAGCAGTTCGAAGTCTTCCGCAGTGAGACCGGGTTTAACGAAACACCTGAGCTTCTAAAACCTCTAGAGGCGATCCCGAGTTGTTTGGACCGGATCGGAGACATCCTTACAAATCACGGTCACAACGCGAGATCAGAACAACAACTTCGCGAAGAAATTGGTCGTTTGCAAAAACGCGTCGCGCAGCTAGAAGCAGAGCTGCAACAGGCCCGTTCAGATTCAGACGGCCAGAAAACCCACTGGTTTGGCCCCGCCCTCAGAGTCATCGGCACGAGCATGTCCGCCATCGCCATATCAGCTTGGGTAATTTCCGAAGATGATCTTGGTCCGCGCGAAAGGATTGAAAACATCCTGAATTGGACCAAAGAACTAAGCGAACTTGCGACTGGCGCAAAACCTACTTCTCCACCAACACTCCCTCAAATTTTGGACACCTGATATTTCCCCAAAGTCCCCGCCCGGACGATAGGCCGGGCAGCGCCGACCTCCCCCAATGGGAGGCGCTTTGCACCTCCCGAGGTCGGAACTGCCCTCCGTGATTACCCAAAGCTATCCACTTAACGTTGATTTAAATTGTAACTATCAACTCAATATAGCAAACCCACACCCCATGCGCATGCTTTGTGCATAGGATGTGCATGGATTGTGCCCCCCATGTTTCACCCCCTTTGGCAATTGAACGCGCAGGGGCAATCCTCAATTGCACAGGTATCTTTTCCACGTCATACTACCCCTCGAGGGCGAAGGGCCAGACAGACGGGATAACCCGCACGGTCCACAGCAAGAGACAGGTAAAATGATGCGAACCGGACTACTTCTGGCGGCCGTGATGGTCGTTTCTGCATGTGCGGGCGGCGGGGATCGCAACCGCGCGCTTTACAGCAATCCGCCATCGGGCGGGGCCATTTCCCAACCCGTTTATGTCACCCCCAGACGGGGCCCCTATCAGGGTGAACAAGTCAGCCGCGCGGCCTATAGTTTCGCCGCAGGCCCGATCTCAAGCGCTTGTATCGGCGCGGGGCGCAAGGCAGCCAATCGGCGGCTGTGTGGCTGTGTGCAAAGCGTGGCCAATCGCACATTAACCCATAGTGATCAAAGGCTTGCCACCACGTTCTTTTCGAACCCACATCAGGCGCAGGTGGTGCGACAATCGGATAATCCACGCAACGAAGCCTTCTGGAAGCGCTACAAGGCCTTCGCGGGCACCGCTGAGAAAACCTGCAAAGGTCTGTGATTTTGACAGGCTTTGCAGGCCGGTTTCGGGGGTAGGATATGCTGAACAAAGGGGTGACCCTGAAGGGCCTTGAGGTCTTCGAAGCGCTGGCGCAAGCCGGGTCGGTGGCGGGGGCTTCGAAACTGACCGGCCTCAGCCAGCCCGCCGTCAGTCAGCAGATGCGCAATCTTGAGGCGGCGCTTGGCGTCGATCTGGTCGACCACGGCCGCCGCCCCATGCAACTCACCCCATCAGGCCGCAATTTCCTGCAACGCACCAAAACCGTGCTGCAACAGCTGCGCCAGGCCCAAAGCGAACTCACCGTCATGGACCTTACCCATCTGCGCAAGATGGACCTCGGGGTGATCGACGATTTCGACAATGATCTGACACCCCGGCTGGTGACACTGCTGGCGGAAAATATGGCGCAGTGCCAGTTCAAACTGACCACCACCCCCAGCCACCATATTTCCCGCCAGCTCAAGGCACGGGAACTGCATATGGCGATTGCGGGGTCAATGAACGAAGCCATTGAAGGTGTTCAGGAATATCCGCTTTTGCATGACCCGTTTATCTTTGTCTGCCCTATTGGTGCGGTGGACACACATGGCGGGATCGAAGCGGTGATGCAGGCCCTGCCCATCCTGCGTCATGATCGTGATCTGCTGATTGGCGGACAGGTCGAAGCCCATCTGGCACGGTTGAAACTGACCTTTCCCAACCGCTTTGAAATTGGTGCGCATCTCTCGCTGATGACGTTGGTCGCACGGGGCATGGGCTGGACGCTGACCACGCCCACGGGCTTTATGCGCGCCGCGCGTCTGCACGACCGACTCGAAGCCCATCCGCTGCCCTTTGAACCGCTTTCACGCACCGTTTCACTGTTTGCCACCAGCGACTGGACCGATGAGGTGCCCCGCGATCTGGCCCGCACAGCGCGCATGTTGATCGACGAAATGGTTGTGGCGCCGGCGTTGAAATCCCTGCCGTGGTTACAGGGAACTCTGCGGATTCTCGACGACTAAAGGCCTCTGCCTCAGCCAATATGATCCAGATAGGCCCGCACTGAGGCTTCGAAATCGCGCGGTGATTCCGCGTGCAGCCAGTGCCCCAGCTTTGGCATTTTCACAAAACGCGCTTTGGGAAAGAATCCCCGGATCTGAGGACGGTGTTCCGGCAGAACATAGTCAGAGGCCCCACCGGTTAAAAACAGGGTCGCCCCATCGAACTGGCCGGAAACATCGGGAAATCCCAAGATCTTATCCATTTCCTGCGCCAGAACATCAAGGTTCAGCCGCCAGCGTTTTGTCGTCACATCCAGAGACTGCGCAAAAAAGCTTTGCAGCGTTTTATCTTCAACGGTTTCAGAGAGCTGCGCCAGAACATCGGCGCGTTTGCTCACCCGGTCCAGATCCACACCACGCATGGCGTTTACATATTGGATCTGACTGTGCGTATAGGTGACCGGCGCGATATCGGCGACAATCAAAGAGCGCACCATCTGCGGCTGCGTCAGCGCAAGCACCATCGCAGCCTTGCCCCCCATAGAGTGCCCCAGCACATCAGCCTGCCCACCATAGGCGCTGATCACCTCGGCCAGATCACTGGCCATATCCTGATAGCTGTGACTGTCGAACCAGGGGCTTTCGCCGTGATTGCGCTGGTCTACCGCCACCACGTGCCGCGTATCTGACAGACGTTTGGCAATCACGCCCCAATTGCGCGCTGACCCATACAGGCCATGCACGATCACCAAGGGCCGCCCGCCCGGCGTACCGTGTTCAATCACATTCAACATGAGTTAATCATCACTTTGCGGCCGCCCATGCAGACGCAGGAACAGGCTCGCTTCATCATCATTGCGGAAAAACGGCACCGAAGCAGGCGGCATCCCATCGCTGACCCGCGCGGTCACCTCGGCCAGGACGACTTCGGTAATAAACGGCAGGTCAAAGTTGCGCACCTCATCCAGCGCAATCCATTGCAGATGCGATAGTTCGTCCTCGGCGCGGCTGAAATCATCCGGGTCAGACATCAGGGCCTCGGCGTCCAGCAGGAAGAACCGGGCATCAAACCGCCGTGGCCGCCCAGGTGGGGTGATCGCACGAAAGACAAATTGCATCGCATCCGCAGCAGGCAGATGACCAGTTTCGGCATAATGCAGCCAGTCAGCCGGAATGGCATCGGGCCAGATCCCCTTGGCGCCGACAATCTGCCCGGTCTCTTCCCAAAGCTCGCGAATGGCCGCGACAGCCAGTGCATGATCCAGCCCCGGCGCTGAATCCTCGTTCAGCCGTGCGGCACAAAGCGCTGGCAGAGGCGCGGCAAGTGGCACCTCTGCATCGGCGGCATCCACCGCCCCACCGGGAAAGACAAATTTATTGGGCATAAAGGCCGCTTTCGCCCCCCGCTGCCCCATCAGAACGCGCGGGCGGGTCTGGCGATCGCGAATGACGATCACCGTCGCGGCATTGCGAATTGCCGTTTTATCCCGAGGTTTGCTGTCCGTTGTCTGCATTTTGCCCCTTTGTCATCTGGCTTGAAAGCTCAAACCCATGCATGCCGCGCGCCCATTGGAACGCAACAATAGCCCCTTTCAATCTGGGCAGAAGATAAAGCGACAAGCCAACGCAGCCAACCGTAAAGACGGTCGCCATTGTCAAAGGTTCGGGACGGTAGATCACAAAAGTCACATGCATCAGGATCGCCATCAGGTGGCCCACCAGCAAAATGGTCACATAGGCCGGGCCGTCATCCGCACGGTGATGGTGCAATTCTTCCCGGCAGACCGGGCATGTGTCACGCACTTTGAGGTATCCAGACATCATCGGCCCCGAGCCGCAGTTCGGGCAGCGCCTACGCCAGCCCTTCCAGACCGCGGGCCATGTTTCTCGTTCTTCGATCTCTTCGCTCATGGTTTCCTCGTCCTCGGCGCGCAGGCGTATTGATGCGCTTTCACCCTTCATCTTGGAAGGGTCCAAAACGTCCTTGCGTCTGGATGTCACATTTTCTGTTACCGATCACATTGCCGCTCACGTTTGCGTGATCCGGCGTGAGCCACTTTTTTACAAAATCACCGACGGGACTTTCATCGCCCTCCGTAAAAGCCTGCATCAACGCCCAACACAGGGCGGGACACAAGGAAACGCAAGCAGAAAGGACCTTGCAATGAAGAAACCGGTTTTGATGATCACAGGTGCAGTGGCTCTGGCTTTGGGTCTGGCGGGCATGGCTTCGGCTGAGGGCAAACATGGCGGCAAAGGCCCGCGCGGCGGCGCCATGATGTTTGAACAGATGGATCTGAACAAAGACGGCCAGATCACCAAGGAAGAAGTGGCACAGGCCAAAGCCAAGCGGTTCACCGATGCAGATGCCGACAGCGATGGTTTTCTGACCGCAGATGAGCTGAAAGCCCATGCTCAAAAGCAACACGCAGACCGGGCGGCCAAAAAGATGGAGCGCCGCATCGCCAAGATGATCGAACGCACCGACACCGATAACGACGGCAAGATCAGCGCCGCCGAAGCCGAAGCAGCTGCCTCCTCTGACAAACGCGCAGACAAGATGTTCGCAAAGCTCGACACCAATGAAGACGGTGTCATCACCAAAGAAGAAGCCGAAGCCGCCCGCAAAGAGATGCGCGGCAAATGGGGTGGCAAGCGCAAAGGCGGCCACGATCACGACGACAACAACTGATCTTTGGATCAAACAGGGCCTTCCTTTTTGGGAAGGCCCCGCATTGCGCAACCCGCTGGAAAGCGATAGCGCTGGGAAATGGATCAGATGCCCTATGATGCCATGAGCGAGCACAGCGATGAGACATTGCTTTCGGCCTATGCCCGGGGCGATGCGGCCGCCGCACGCGCCCTGACCATGCGACTGGCACCGCGGGTGACGGCCCATGCCTATCGACTGCTGGGGGGCGATCGCGCCGAGGCCGAAGATGTCACGCAAGAGGCTTTGCTGCGGCTGTGGAAGACTGCCCCTGACTGGCGTGAGGGCGAAGCCAAGGTGACCACCTGGCTATATCGGGTGACGGCCAATCTATGCGCCGACCGCCTGCGTAAAAGACGCAGCGGCCCGTCCATGGATGCTATCCCCGAACCGGAAGATGATGCGCCATCCGTCGCGGAAAACCTGCAACAGGCAACCCGTGCCGAGGCCTTGCAAAAGGCGCTGAGCCAGCTGCCGGAACGGCAGCGGCAGGCGGTGGTCCTGCGCCATATCGAAGGGCTTTCGAACCCCGAGATTGCGCAGATCATGGACATTGGCCCGCGTGCCGTGGAAAGCTTGACTGCGCGGGGCAAACGCGCGCTTGAGGCGCTCTTACTGGGGCGCAAAGATGAACTGGGATATGAAGACGATGACTGACAGAAAAGATGATATCGGGCTCGATGACTTTTTCTCGGCCGCGCGCGACACCCCGCCCGAGCTGTCGGTCGACTTTATGAAAACCCTGACGGAGCAGGCGCTAGCGGCCCAGCCAGTTGCACAGACCCGCGTGCCCGAACCGGGAATCTGGGGCCAGCTCAAGGCGGCCATCGGCGGCTGGCCCGGGTTGGCTGGGCTGGCGGCCACCTGCGCCGTGGGCGTCTGGCTGGGCATCAGCCCCACCAGCGGCATGTCCAGCCTCTGGGATCTGCAACAGACCGGTCTGGGGGCTTTGGGGATTGATCCCCTAAGCGGCTATGATCTGGCACTCATGGAGGGATGAGCATGTCTGACACCACAAAACCTGTCAAAATGCGCCCCTGGCTGCGGGTGGTGCTGTTTGGATCGCTCGCGCTGAATCTGCTGGTGATTGGCCTGCTGGTGGGGGCGCTGTCACATGGGCGCGACGCCAGCCCTTGGGTACGCAAAGGCGGTGATCCGGTCACCCCCTACACCCGTGCCTTTGATGAAGATCAACGCAAGGAACTGCGCTCTGCGCTGCGCAGCACGTTGGGTAAAAAGCCCCCCAAAGACGGGCGTGGGATCTTGTCGGGCTATCAATTGGCTTTGGGGGTTTTGCGCAGCGATCCTTTTGATCGCGCGGCCCTGCTGGCCACCCTGGAGGCACAAAGCGCCAGCAACGCCGACCGGCGCAAACGCGGGCAAGAGGTTCTGGTGGACTTCATCTCAGACATGACGCCCCAGGAGCGCGCGATTTTTGCTGACCGGCTGGAAGATGAGCTGACAAACTGGCGCGAACGCCGCGACAAGTGGCGCGATAAAGACCGGCACAAGCCGCATCGCCATCGCGATGATTAGGCTCTGGATGCATTTACCCTAAGCCCTGCCCTGAAAACATAAAGCGCCGCCAGATCATCCTCTGGCAGCGCTTTCATTTAGAACATTTATGCTTAGCTGCGCGTTGCCTGACGCAGAGGCATGGAATCGGTGTCATTGGCCAACGGCAGCGCCATTTCCAACTGGCTGGCGCGGGGCGGCTGGAATTTGGCGATACGGTTTGACAGCACAACCTTATTGCGCCCCTGTTTTTTGGCCTCATAGAGCGCCTGATCTGCCTTTTCGATCAACGACAGCGGATCCTGGTCATCCCCCGGGTGCCAAAGCGCAAGGCCCACAGAGACCGTGACCCGAATTTCCGCGCCCCCTGCAATGCGCAGCGGATGATCGGCCATGATGGCGCAGATCCGTTCCGCCGTGCGTTTGGCAGCCGCGTGATCGGTATCGGGCATGGCGACAAGGAACTCTTCCCCGCCCCAGCGCGACAGAAGATCCGCAGCGCGCAGGTTGTCCCGCAGCCGTTCGGCAAAGGTGACCAGCACTGTGTCACCCGCCGCATGACCGTAAAGATCATTCACCTGTTTGAAGTGGTCCAGATCCGCCACTAGCAGCGCATAAGGGCGGCGATGCTCGGCGGCGCGATCCTTGATCCGGTTCAGGTAAGGCATGGTGTAGCGGCGATTATAAAGCCCGGTCAGCGGATCTGTGACAGCCGCCTTCAGCCCATCACGCATATTGGCCCGCAGCCGATCATTGGTGCGTTTGCGCGCAATCTGTTTCCTGACCCGAATGGTCAGCTCGGCGGAATCAGGACCAGCGGCCAGCAGATCATTTGCCCCCATATCAAGGGCACTGGCTGCTTCGCGTCGCATGTGTGGCTGCGCCACATAGACCACTGCGCTATGGCGGGTCTGCGATGCCGCACGCAGCTGCGGCAAAAGCGACAGCCCCTCACCCAGACTATAGGGGCCTTCGGCAATCACAAAGACATCGGGCGAATTTCTGCGTTCACGCAGAGCCTCTTCTGAATCGATCAGCTCTACTTTTGAACCCAAGTCTTCTGTCATTGCCCTGGCCAGATGTTCGGGATGCTCCAGCTGCCCTGTCGGGATCAGACAAACACGCGCCGGACTGTCAAAACTGGACATGTCCTCTGCCAGCCCAAGGGCACGGCGGGTATCATCGCGCAGCTGCAACTCAGCTTCAGCATCGCGGGCGCGCAGCAGCGATCTCAGACGCGCCATCATCACCAGATCATCAATCGGACGGCTCAGCACATCATCCGCACCAGCCGCCAGTGAGACCAGCCGCTCATCCAGATCATCTTCGCCATGCACGATCACAATGGGCGTATGTGTATTGGCCGGATCCCGGCGCAGCGTCGCACACAGCGACCGCCCGGACATATCCGGCAGATCAGAGGCCGTAATCACCAGATCCGGGCGCACCTTGCGCGCCATGGCCACAGCGGCATGCCCCGATGAGGCCTGCACAACCTCGTAAAATGCGGCGGAAAGCTTCACTCGCAAGATGATACGGTTAGTTGGCACCGCATCGACCACCAATACCCGAGCTGTCATCTCATATGTCCCCAATCCAAAATCAGAAGTCACGTCGCTTGCACTTTCTGCTGGAGTTAGATTTGGTGAGAGAGGTTAAAAAACCCTTTCAGGAATCGAACGAAATGTCATTTTCTCGTCACAAAGCCGAGATCATTGGGATGCAGGCCATCGCATGGCTCGCGTCAAATGATGAACTATTTCCCATATTTGCGGGGGCCTCAGGGGCCGGCATCGACGATGTAAAGGAACGTTTACAAGACCCCGAGTTTCAGGGGTCCGTTCTGGACTTTCTGTTAATGGATGATGCCTGGGTAACCGCGTTTTGCGACACCGAGGGGCTTCCCTACGACACTTTGATGCAAGCCCGCGCAGCCCTGCCCGGCGGAGAACAGGTACACTGGACATGAGCAATACTATCAAAGGCCTGATCTTCGACAAAGACGGCACATTGTTCGATTTCTCGGCCACTTGGTCGGTCTGGGCGCTGAAAGTGATGCAGACACTCAGCAATGGGAATGCTGAGGTGGTGCAAAATCTCGCGCGGGCCGCGCGCTATGATCTGCAGGCGCAGACCTTCCTGCCAGATAGTCCAATCATTGCGGGCACCACCCGAGAAGCCGCCGAATGCCTAGCGAGCGCCCTGCCCGATCGCTCAGCCGATGAGATCGAAAACTTTCTGGCCGAAGAAGCGCAGGCTGCCCCCCTGGCACCTGCCGTTCCCCTGCCCCCTCTCATGAGCGAGTTTCAGCGGCGCGGCATCGCATTGGGGGTCATGACAAATGACACTGAAATGGGGGCCTTCGCCCATCTTCAGGCGGCATCGGTGCTAGAGATGTTTGATTTCATTGCTGGTTTTGACAGCGGCTATGGGGCGAAACCCGATCCCGCGCCGCTGCTGGCCTTTACCGATCAGACGGGTATCTCACCGGATCATATCGCCATGGTGGGGGACAGCCTGCATGATTTGATCGCGGGTCGTGCCGCCGGGATGATGACCATCGGGGTTCTGACCGGCATGGCCACACGGGAAGATCTGCAAAGTCACGCGGATGTGGTGCTGACCAATATCGGCGAGATCCCCGCGTGGCTTGATCGCGACTAGTCCTGCAAACGGGGCTGGGGTCTGTTGACAGTCAGCGCGCGTCCTCGGGGCGCGACGCATTTTGCTCAGCGCCAGATATTTTGACCGCCGTGATCTGGTTGATCACGTGGGATAAATAACGACTCGATGGGCAAAATGCGCCGCGTCTCTTCGAGATTTAGCCAACATCCACCATCGCCGCGTTATTTTGGCTCGAAAAGGGGCACCTTTGCGTCACAAAAATGCCTGGCGCTGGTGGATTCTGGTCTCAAACCGGGGGTGCGGGGTGGATGTCAACAGACCCTAAGATCAGACAATCGCAAACCCAAAATACGAAAACGACAATATTCGTCGTTTTTCGACAGGAAGCGCCCCCAAACATTCCCTGTCATAGGAGCATCAGGTCAGGAGGCACTTATGACAGACACAAGCACCCGACGCCGCCGCAGCGGTGGACGCGCAGGAAACACCCGCCGTACAGCGCCGTCGATTGAACAGTCTCCCTGGTCCTTGCCGGTCAATATGGACCGCCCCACCGAACCTTTGACACCCGAAGCCGTTGAACGGATGCACAATGCAACCATGCGCATCCTGGAAGAAATCGGCATCGAGTTTCTCAATCACGAAGCGCTGGATATCCTGCGCAAGACCACAGGCTGCACCATTGACGGCGAAAATGTGCGGATGGATCGTGATTTTGTCATGGAGATGGTGGGGAAAGCGCCCTCAAGCTTTACCATCACGCCACGCAACCCCGATCGCACTTTGGAATTTGGTGGCAATAAGATCCTGTTCGGCAATGTGTCGTCGCCCCCCAACTACTGGGATCTTGAACTGGGCAGAAAAGTTCCCGGCAATCGCGAACAATGTGCGAACCTGTTAAAGCTGTCGCAATATTTCAACTGTATCCACTTCGTAGGCGGCTATCCGGTGGAACCCGTCGATATCCATGCCAGCGTGCGGCATCTGGATGTGCTCTTTGACAAATTGATCCTGACAGACAAGGCCGTGCATGCCTATGCGCTTGGCAAAGAGCGCATCGAAGATGTGATGGAAATGGTGCGAATTGCCGGTGGGCTGACCCATGAGGAATTTGATGCCAAACCGCGGATGTACACCAACATCAATTCCACATCGCCGTTGAAACACGACATCCCGATGCTGGATGGCTGGATGCGTCTGGCGCGGCGTGGTCAGGGGCTTGTGGTAACGCCCTTCACACTGGCCGGTGCCATGGCCCCGGTGACGATGGCGGGCGCCGTGGCGCAATCTTTGGCTGAAGGGCTGGCCGCTGTTGTTCTGGCGCAGGTCATCAACCCCGGTGTCGCCTGTATGATTGGCACCTTCACATCCAATGTGGACATGAAAACTGGTGCCCCCGCCTTTGGCACCCCTGAATACATGCGCGCCACACAGATGACCGGACAGATGGCCCGTTATTACGGCCTGCCCATGCGCGCAAGCGGGGTCTGCGCCGCAAATGTGCCCGATGGTCAGGCGATGTGGGAAACTGAACATAGCCTTTGGTCGGCGATTCAGGCGGGTGCTCATATGGTGTATCACGCCGCCGGCTGGCTTGAGGGTGGGCTGATCGCAAGCCCCGAAAAATTCATCATGGACTGCGAAGTGATTGCGCAATTGCAACGCTATATGGACCCGACAATCTGGGATACGTCCGACGATGCGCTGGCTGTTGACGCCATTCGCGAAGTGGGCCCCAACGGGCATTTCTTTGGCATTCAGCACACGCAGGATCGCTATGAGACCGCCTTTTATCAGCCCTTCCTGTCAGACTGGAAAAACTATGAGGCCTGGGAGGCTGCCGGATCGGTCTGGACAGTGGAACGCGCGCATATGAAGTTCAAACAGATTATCGATGAGTTCGAAGCCCCGCCCATGGACGCCGCCATCAAAGACGAACTTTCCGACTTTGTCGCGCGCCGCAAAGCCGAAGGGGGGGCGCCCACGGATTTCTAGCCAAGCAGACCCCGGGCGATATTTCCCTTCAATTTAATATGTTACCCAAAAATTAAGCCTGCCCTGACATCTTTGATTCAGATCAACGATGTGAGGCGACATGCTTGGACTGACCTTGAAAACTTTACAGGTTTTCGTACAGGACACATACGGTCCGGAAAAATGGCTTGAGATTGCGGCTCTGTCCTCCTTGGACGAGCCGGACATTGAATCCATGCTCAGCTATGACGAAACGACCTATTTTTCCATTCTGGACGCCGCGCATCAGGTTCTCGACAAACCCATTGAGGTTTTTCTGGAAGATTTGGGCACCTATCTGGTGTCGCATCCAAACTCCGAGGCGCTCAGACGGCTTTTGCGCTATGGTGGGGTCGATTTCATCGAGTTTCTGCACTCTCTTGAAGACCTACCAGGTCGCGCCCGTTTGGCTGTGGGCGATTTATTCCTGCCCGATCTCGAACTGACAGATCACACCCAGACCGAATTCCAGCTGAAAGTGTCACCCGGCCTGCCGGGATTTGGGCATCTTATGGTCGGCGTTTTGCGTGCGATGGCAGATGACTACGGCGCGCTTGCGCTTTTGGACTATGATGGTGGGTTTAAGAATATGGGGCGTATCGATATTTCCGTTGTTGCGACAGCCTTTACAGAGGGGCGCGAATTCGATCTCTCCGCCTCAGGAGGCGTCGCATGAGCACCCTACCCACTGAAATGCTGCACGTTTTTTGCCCCATGCACGTTGTGCTGGACCCGACCGGCCATATGATTCAAGCGGGTCCGACCCTACATAAAATTTCGCCAATACCGCTGGAAGGCGCGCGCTTTCTCGAAGCCTTCGAAGTGTACCGCCCCCGAGCCATCACCACTATGGAACAGCTTTTGCAGGTGGATGGACGCAAGCTGCATCTGCGCGTGCGCAAAGGAATTCGCACCCCCCTCAAAGGTGTCTTGATGGCAGATGGCAATGGTGGCGCGGTGATCAATATGTCCTTTGGCATCGCCGTGGTTGACGCTGTGCGCGACTATCAACTGACCAGCACGGACTTCGCCGCCACCGACCTTGCAATTGAGATGCTCTACCTTGTTGAGGCGAAGTCAGCAGCAATGGATGCATCACGCAGCCTAAACACCCGCCTGCAAGGGGCCAAGATCGAAGCCGAAGAACGCGCCTTTACCGACGCGCTAACAGGTTTGGGGAATCGTCGTGCGATGGAAACAGCCCTGAACCGGCTGCAACACAGCCGCGAAGCCTTCACGCTGATTCACATCGACCTGGACCTGTTCAAACAGGTCAACGACACCATGGGTCACGCAGCCGGGGATGCGGTTTTAAAGCAGGTTTCGCAGACCATGCTGCACGAAACCCGGCAGGATGATCTTGTCGCCCGCGTTGGGGGGGATGAGTTCGTCATTATCTGCCACGCCCTCACCCGCAAAAGCCGTCTAGCAGACCTGTCTGCGCGTTTGATCGAACGCATCGAGGAACCCGTTCCTTTCGAAGGCCGTGAATGCAATATTTCCGCCAGCATTGGAATTTGCGTTTCCGAAGAAGGGGATAGCCGATCTCCAGAAGACATACTCGATCAGGCCGACATCGCCCTTTACGCCTCAAAACGCGCGGGACGGGCGCGCTACACCTTCTTCGACCCAGACGCCCAATACCCCGAAGCAGAGGCCTCATAATTTTTTTCGATTTTATGCAACTTGGGGCTTGCACCCCACCAAAAGGAACATTAGACAGCCCCTCACAGTTGGGGTGTAGCCAAGTGGTAAGGCACCGGTTTTTGGTACCGCGCACCGTAGGTTCGAAT
>JAOARQ010000060.1 GCA_025210455.1 Pelagimonas sp. | reverse complement strand
GGCTGGGCATGTCATGTCTCTCTTGGATCTGTCATAGAGGAGGTGCGGGGCGGATCAAAAGCCCTTTTTATACGCATGGCTTCGCGCTATTGGGCTGGCAGGTAACCTGAGGTGAGCAATGTCTGAGACTGAATTGGGACGAATCCACGCATCAACTGCCCGGCGTGTGTTTGGTGCAGGGTCACTTTTGGCGCTTGGCTCATTGCTGATTTTTGTCGCTGCGGCCACCTCTGGAATGGGGTTCGGCTGGAAGCTGTTTGGCTTTGGTATTGTGTCGGTCTGGGGCGCTGCGGTTCTGTGGAACGCCAGCGCGCATCAGATTGTGCTGACCGAAACCGCGCTGACAGACAGTGATGGCACCGTGATTGTCACAATAGATGATATCGCAAAGGTGGATCGTTCGATGTTCGCCATGAAACCATCGAACGGGTTTGTGATTGTCCTGAAAGACAAACACCCGGCAGCCTGGCGCCCAGGCCTTTGGTGGCGCTGGCGCAGGCGGGTGGCGATTGGTGGTGTTGTGGCCGGGTCGCAGACCAAACCTGTAGCGGACAGCCTGTCGCTGCTGGTTGCGTCGCGTGATTGATTTTGGGGCACCTTCTCGGTGCCCCACTCAGTTTAGCTCTGGCTGTACGGGATCTGCGTCGAATAGCGGGGGCTGGTAAAGCTGAAGGTCTTGATTTCAAAATCGTTCAGACCGACTTTCAGCACCGGCGCGTAATCATCCCATGTTTCCACCAGGATAAGCTGTTCCGTATGGGTGACCTTGCTGGGCAGACGTGTGGCCATATCGGTTGTGATGGTGGTCAGCGCCGTTTTCGTGCCACGGGTCTTTGACCATTTCACAGACCACTTTTTTTGTACGCCATCGTACTGCACCACGGAGATCCGCATGTCGGTATTGGCACTGGTGCTTTGATCCAGAAGCAGCAGCAGGCTGTAGGTATTGCTGATGTAGCTATTTGTAATCGACGATGTCTCGCGTGAGATCATGTCGGCAATCACGAAATTGGCTTTCTGGTTTACATTCTGTTGCCGGAACGCATCAAAATAGACCCAGCCCACACCAAACAGCCAGAGCAGCAGCGGAAAGACGATAATTGCTTCGGCAGAGATGGCGCCGGTTTCGTCTTTTCTGAACCGGCGGATGCGGGATTTCAAAAAGGTATTGATCATTGTCCCACTCCTATCTTGGTTCGTGAACAAAGGCGCTGGTTGACACGAGGGCTGTGTAGCCTTGGGCGTCTTTGGCAAGCGAAGCCCCCAGACCACCTGCAGGTGTCAAAGGCTTGTACTTGTAGCAGGCGCGCAGCATCATCATTTCATGCGGGACACCGTGGTCAAAGGTACGGTTCGAAGTCACCGTCTGGGTCGTGTCGACGCAATCTGCAGAGGTGTTTGGCGCAGACCAGTTGCGCATGTTCAGCGCTACCATTTCCAGATGCAGTGTTTCCGAGCACCCTGTCAGAACCTTGGCGCGCGCGCAGATCTTTTGTTTCAATGTTGCGGCGTTTATGGGTGCGTTGCTCAGACGTACTTCGCGCACGGTCTGGTCCAGCGCACGTTCCAGCACCGTGTGACGCACTGTCAGCGTACCCAGTTCGATGGTTGAGATGATCAGCATCAGGAACAGGGGGATCCAGATGATAAATGGAACCAGAACCTGTCCGCTTTCATCGCGGCGGAAGTGTTGAACAGTCTGTTTGAACATCTGGGTCATTGGATCAACCTCAGCTGGGCGATGGTGCGTGCCACAGAGTAAAAGGCATCTTCGATCGCTACGCCTTCCACACGGAAGTAATGTGAATCTGACGAGGCACATTTTCGCATCACATTTGCCCCGTGGTCTTCGACTTCAAAGCCAATGGTCCAGATGATGATCCCTTTGTTTTTCGCAGCGGTGCAAATCTTGTCGAGCAACTGGTCACCCTGATTGGCCGTGTATTTTTGCGTGTAGTACTGAGAGCGCTGGTAGCGACGCACGTAGCGATACAGGAAGTAGTTCAGGTTATAGCGGCTCCAGTGCGATACATCGCTGGGGGTGCTGTAAGCCCAATCGCGGATACGGTTTGACGATGAGTTCTGACCGTCTGTCATCAACACGATTGTTTTCAGCGTATCCGGGTCATCATAGTTTCCGGGGCGTGCCGAAAATGCAGCGTCGACCTGATTGTTCGCAGCCATCTGCGAAGTGATAGATCTGAACGCCGGATCCAGCAGGCCCGCCGCCCATTTCATGCCGATAAAGATCTGTGTCCCGGCCCGTGGCTGGAATGAATTGATCTGAGATTTCAGCGCGGTGGCGTTCTGACTGAAGGGCGAGATGCGTTCATAGCTGTATCTTGGGCAGATCGGCTGTGTCAGATCGTTCCAGCCAGAGTAGTTCCACTGAAAGTGCTGTGCCTGCTCATAGCGGTGGCTTGTGTTTAACGGCACGGAATCAAAGTGGCTGTCGGGAAACTCCAGGCAATGCGAAAATCCATGATCCCAATCGACATTGAAATAATTGGTCAGAGTTGGTCCGGCATTCACATGCTGTGAATAGGGGACCATGCTGATCGACACCATGTCTTTGTTATTGGTGGTTAGCAGCGTATCGACAAAGGTGTTCGCCGCCTTTTTGAGATTGGTCATCTTTTGATTGTCACGCATGGACCCCGAAATATCGAGAACCATGGAGATTTCGACCTTGTTGATCCGCTCTTCTGCGCGGGCCGTGCCTTCGACGCTCATGCTGTTGTGGCCAATCAGATGGGTAAACAGGGTCGGCATCTGCACGCTGCCAGAAGCCGTGACGTCTTTGAAGTTCAGGCCTTTATCAACGACAATCTTTGTAGGGTCCAAAGCGTCGCTCATATCCATGGCGCGGAAATAGTCGATGACAGTGGCTTTGGCATCGGATTTATTATCCAGATCCGCCGCCGCAAGCACGGCGCGGTCCAGCGTGTTTTGCAGTTTGGTCCGGCGAAGTTCGGCGTGCATCAGATCGATACCGATCCCGCCAAACACCATCATGATCAAAGCACCAGAAATCGCAAGAATGGACATATTGCCAGTCTCATCGGTCCTGAACCGAGAGATACGGGCGCGTGGTCGCTTCTGCGAGACATGGTCTGGCCGGGGGGTCGCAGCAGACCTCGGCATAAGCCATCTTGTCATTTCAAAACCTTCCCCCCGGGGCAGACCGGGTCAAAGATGTCATACTCATTGATGGGATTTTGTCTGACAGGTTAAAGTGGCCAAATTGGGGCGTCAGATGTCGTAAAACTTAAGAAAAATCATGGGTTTGGTGAACAGTATACTGGGCGGCGCCATACTGTTTCGAAAACGGCGTGAATGGGGCGCAAAGCTGAGTTATGACCACGGCCTGCCAAAAAACGTGATGAAAAAATGTGCAGTTTTGGATTGATCGGCGTTAACGTTAATGTCACCTCTTATGCAGTACAGAATGTATCCAAATTTTGGTCACTGGTCGCTAGGAAGGGGATCGCATGTCCACAACGCCTATCAAGGAACCTACATTCCGGGAATCGGTTGATTTGATGTACAACCGCGCGGTTGCACTGATGGATCTGCCGCCGGGCCTTGAGGAAAAGATCCGCGTCTGTAACGCGACATATACCGTACGTTTCGGGGTGCGTCTGCGCGGTCAGATCCAGACATTTGTTGGGTATCGCTCGGTCCATTCGGAACATATGGAACCGGTAAAGGGGGGCATTCGTTTTGCGACCGCCGTGAACCAGGATGAGGTCGAGGCGCTGGCGGCTTTGATGACCTATAAATGCGCGCTGGTAGAGGCCCCCTTTGGGGGGTCCAAAGGCGGGCTATGCGTTGATCCGCGCCAATATGATGATCATGAAATGGAAATGATCACGCGGCGCTTTGCCTATGAGCTGATCAAACGCGATTTGATCAACCCTTCGCAGAACGTGCCCGCGCCTGACATGGGCACCGGTGAACGTGAAATGGCCTGGATCGCGGATCAGTTTGGGCGCATGAACACCACGGACATCAACGCCAAGGCCTGTGTCACCGGTAAACCGCTGAACGGCGGCGGCATCGCTGGCCGTGTTGAGGCAACGGGCCGAGGCGTTCAATATGCGCTGCGTGAGTTCTTCCGCAGCGATGAGGATAAGGCGGCTGCGGGTCTGACAGGCTCGCTGGATGGGAAACGCATCATCGTGCAGGGGCTGGGGAACGTGGGCTATCACGCGGCCAAGTTCCTGCGCGAAGAAGATGGGGCCACAATCACTGGTATCATCGAACGCGATGGTGCGCTGTTCAGTGAAACCGGGCTGGATGTCGAGGCCGTTCGCAACTGGATCGTTCAGAACGGGGGCGTCAAAGGCTTCCCGGATGCGACCTATGTGGCAGACGGTGGCAAAGTTCTGGAAGAAGATTGTGACATCCTTGTTCCTGCGGCGCTGGAAGGGGTGATTAACCTTGAAAACGCAGATCGCATCAAGACCAAGCTGATCATCGAGGCTGCGAACGGCCCCGTGACAGCCGGGGCGGATGATATTCTGCGCGCCAAGGGCATCGTGATTATCCCGGACATGTATGCCAACGCAGGCGGTGTGACAGTGTCTTACTTTGAGTGGGTCAAAAACCTGTCTCATATCCGTTTTGGCCGTATGCAGCGCCGTCAGGAAGAGGCGCGGCATCAGCTTGTGGTCAACGAACTGGAGCGGCTTGATGCGGTTTTGGGGGATAAGTGGAACCTAGATCCCAAATTCAAAGAAAAGTTCCTGCCCGGCGCCGATGAGCTGGAACTGGTCCGCTCGGGGCTCGATGATACGATGCGTGTCGCCTATCAGTCCATGCGTGAGGTTTGGCATGGTCGCAGCGATGTCACAGACCTGCGGACCGCTGCCTATATTGTGGCGATTGATCGTGTTGCCAAAAGCTACAGGGCAAAAGGGCTCTGATCACCCGATCATAAGACTGCAAAAGGCACCCATTGCGGGTGCCTTTTCGTTTTAACGGGCTGCGTTTGTTAAGGATAATGCCATTGTTGTGGCGCAGGCGCTGCTTGGTGTTAACCAATATCCTTTCGTATTGGTTAATGGTGCAAATCTGTGTCAAACCACGGGTTTCTGCCCGATTTGATAGAAAAATCTCCTTGGAAAGGCACCGCCTGTGACGGGTCTCAGGCCCATTTTGGCCTTAAATCCTGCCTAAACCTTAACATCACCCAACGCATGAGTTGGGCCTATGTAAGGAGGCTGCTGGATGAGACGCGTGACATCGGATCTGATCAGGTTTTACAAAGAAGAAGCGGGGAATATCTCGGTTTTTTCGGTAATGATGCTCTTGATTATGATGCTGATCGCAGGGGCGTCAGTCGACATTATGCGCCGGGAAGCTTTGCGGGCAGGATTGCAAAGCGCAATGGATCGCGCGGTCTTGGCTGCGGCTGACCTTGATCAAAAGCAAAAACCAAAGCTGGTGGTTGAAGATTACATGAAGAAAGCGGGTCTGGGGGATGCGCTGACAAATGTGGTTGTTGATCCCGGTCTGAACTTTCGCACGGTCACAGCAACCGGCAAGCTGGACATGAGCACCGTGTTCCTGCGCATGTCGGGCTTTGACAAGCTGAAGATCCCGGTTGTCAGCGCCGCGGAAGAGAAGATCTCGAATGTTGAGGTCTCTCTTGTGTTGGACGTCTCGGGATCCATGGCGGATTACAATCGCCTCGCGAATATGAAAACCGCGGCGAAATCCTTTGTGCAAACCGTTATCCAACCCCCTCAGGAAGGGTCGGGTCTCACTTCGGTTTCGGTTGTTCCGTATAACTCTACAGTCAATCTCGGGCCGCAGACCGCGCCTTATTTCAACCTTGCCAAGACACATGACTATTCGCATTGCGCGATGTTTGAGGACGCGGATTTCAAAAGCGTAGCAATGAACCCGACCAGGGAACTGCGCCGCATGGGGCACTTTGATGTGTTTACCCATAGTTGGAGCGAAAACCCGGTCAAAACGCCTCTTTGCGGGGGGAGTGACCCTGGCTCTGTCATGGTGCACAATACAAATGTAAACCAGCTGAAAAATCGCATCGACAACTTCTCAGCGGCCGGGGGTACGGCCATTCACGTCGGTGTCAAATGGGGCGCAGCGTTTCTGGATGACTCTACAGCTGGTGTGGTCTCTGCCATGGCGGACGCAAAGCTGACGACAAACAACGTGAAGGGTCGGCCCGCCAAGTATACTGATCCCGAAGCGATCAAGTTCATTGTCATGATGACAGATGGCGCCAATACAGAAGAGTATGACCTGAAACCAAGTTTGCGCTCTGGCATGTCGGATATCTTTGTCGATGAACGCGGCACCGCCAGCTACAGCGATGATCGTTATTCAGTTCTGGTGCGGGATTCTTATGGGTCAAACAATGATCTCTATTTCCACGACCGCCGAAGACATTCTGACTGGAACCCCTATCGAAATTATGCGGACGGCGGATCAAACGCACGCCGTCTGAGCAAGGCAGAGGCGTTCCATCGGTTTGGGACCAATGTAATCGCCAAGCGTTTCCTGCGCCCCGCATATTACGACGGACACCTGTCTTGGAGCACTTACAATGAGTGGGCAAATCCCTGGCAGTCCGTCGCCAGTGGCCAGACCGTGGACAATCGCCTGACCGATATCTGTACTGCAGCCAAAGCCAAGGGCATTGTGATTTTTGCCATTGCCTTTGAAGCGCCGCAAAGCGGCAAGGAAGATCTCTTGGCCTGCGCCTCGTCACCATCGCATTTCTTTGATGTGAATGGGGTCGAGATCACCGAAACCTTCCATGCCATCGCCCGCCAAATCAACAGCTTGAGGTTGATCCAATGATGTCCTGCCTGAACCGCTTGGTCCGTCGTTTCCGCAAGGAACAAGACGGGACTGCAACCATTGAATTTGTGCTGTATTTCTCGCTTTTCAGCACCATCTTGGCCACGGGAATTGAGATTGGCTATATGAACTTGCGTCATTCGATGCTGGATCGCGCGGTTGATCTGGTGACGCGGGAAATCCAGCTCGCGACTGGCACGCAGTATGATTACAACAAGGCGCGCAGGCGTATCTGTGAAGAGGCGGATATTCTCAAAAACTGCGAAAACAACCTGCGTCTTGAAATGGTTCAGGTCGACCCACGTCAGTTTCAATCTCTGCCGCAACAGGCCGATTGCCAGAACGCAGTCGAAACGCCGCGTCCGGTGCGTGACTTCGAACATGGTCAGGACAACGAGCTGATGCTCATCCGGGCCTGCCTGAAGTATCAGCCCGTGCTTCCCACCACTGGTCTGGGCAAGGCAATGAACAAGGACACGCAGGGCTTTGCGCAGATGATCGTCACCTCTGCTTTTGTCCAGGAACCGAGGTAATACACATGTTGAATGCTATCAGAACCCTCTGCTCCAGATTTGCCCGTGATGAACGGGGCTCAATCGCTGTCGAAGCCGCCATCTGGCTGCCAACGGTGCTGGCGATTATGGCCGGGATCTATTCTCTGCATGATATGCAGCGCCACAAAAGCCTGAACATCAAGGCCGCCTATACGATTTCAGACGCGATTTCGCGCCAGACCGATCCGATCGACAATGCCTATCTGACAGGCATGAATAACCTGCTGGGGTATCTTACGCACTCTGCGTCGGGGCATTCGCTGCGGGTGACCCTGGTGCGCTACAACGGCAAGAAGAAGAAATATGTCGCCGAATGGTCAAAAACGCGCGGCAGTTTTGGCGCGCTCAAGACGCGTGATCTGACGTCAATGTATTCGAAATTGCCGACAATGCTACACAACGAACGGGTGATCGTCGTTGAGACTGAAACTGACTATCAGCCACCTATAAAGATCCCTGGGGTGAGCACATCTGATCTGTTCTATAACTATGGTTTCACCCGCCCGCGTTTTGCCCCCAAGGTTGTCTGGAGCAACGGATGAATTTTTGTCGCGCGGCCATATAGATAATCCGGCTAGAATGCACGCATGAGCATTGCTAGGGTCGGATTCGGGCGAAGATGCGCCCGGATCTGGCAAGAGGGCAGGCCATGCGGTTTTCGGGGTTGAGGATTTTAAAAGAAGGGCTGACCGGCAATAAGGGCTGGGCCCCTCACTGGCGCAATCCTGCTCCGAAAAAAGAGTATGATATCATTATCATAGGCGGCGGTGGCCATGGGCTTGCGACGGCCTATTATCTGGCAAAGGAACATGGCCTGACCAATGTGGCCGTGCTGGAAAAGGGCTATCTGGGGGGCGGCAATATCGGACGCAACACGACGATTGTGCGCGCCAATTATAACCTGCCGGGAAATTCTGAGTTTTATTCGCATTCGCTCAAGCTTTGGGAGGGCATGGAGCAGGATCTGAACTTTAACACCATGATGTCCCAGCGTGGTGTGTTGAATCTGTTTCATTCGGACGGGCAGCGCGATTATGCAGCGCGGCGGGCGAATTCGATGCGCAATCAGGGTGATGATGCCGAACTGCTGAACCGCGATCAGGTGCGCGCCATGGTGCCCTATCTGGATTTCGACAATGGCCGTTTTCCGATTTACGGCGGGCTATTCCATGAGCGCGGCGGGACAGCGCGTCACGATGCTGTCGCTTGGGGCTATGCGCGTGGTGCGGATCAGCGCGGGGTGGATCTGATCCAGAACTGCGAAGTCACCGGGATCGACGTTGAAAACGGCAAAGTCACCGGGGTGCAGACCACCCGTGGGGCGATCCGTGCTAAGAAAGTGGGCGTTGTGGTGGCGGGGCGGTCTTCGCAGGTCGCGGCGATGGCCGGGATGCGCCTGCCGATTGAAAGCCATGTCTTGCAGGCCTTTGTCACCGAAGGGCTGAAGCCCTGCATTGATCATGTGGTGACCTTTGGCATGGGGCATTTCTATATCAGCCAGTCGGACAAGGGTGGCCTTGTCTTTGGGGGTGATCTGGACATGTATGCGTCTTATGCGGCGCGGGGCAATCTGCCGATGAAGGAACATGTGATGGAAGCCGCAATGACGCTGATGCCCGTGATCGGCAAGGCGCGGGTGCTGCGCAGCTGGGGCGGCATCATGGATATGTCGCCAGATGGTTCTCCGCTCATCGACAAGTCAGGTATTGAAGGCCTCTATTTAAACTGCGGTTGGTGCTATGGTGGGTTCAAGGCCGTGCCGGGCTCTGGTTTTAGTTTTGCGCATCTGATCGCGCAGGATCGCCCGCATGGGCCTGCCGCGCGCTTCCGTCTGGATCGGTTCGAAACCGGACAGGGTATCATGGATGAGGAGGGCACCGGCTCTCAGCACAACCTGCATTGATACCTTGGAGGCCGCCATGTCTTTGAAAACCACAGTTGCCGCATTCGCTTTGATCCTCGTGCCCTTTGCGGCGCAAGCGCTTGAGCCGGGGTGTTATCGCCGCACCTATTCCGGTGAACATCTGGCCAGACACCCGGATCAGGTGGTGCAGATCATCAAGCTTCGCATCGGGGACTGGGTCACCAATGTGTCGCGCGATGCCTCTGTTCTGGTGATGGGCGCGGGTCAGGGGCATTCCCCCGATCTGGCCAAGGTTGTGATGTCGCAGCAGCTTTTTTGCGGCACCGAAAGCAACAGTCAGCTGTGTCGGGCGGAATGTGACGCCGGATCGCTGGTGGTGACAAAGCAAAGCGGCGATACGCTGTTGTTCAAAACCCGGTATCTGCTGGTGGATGAAGACGCCAATGATGGCTGTGGGGGCACCATGGATCTGGCAGAACAGCCGGAAACCTGGGTGACTTACAAATTGTTTCGGGTGGGCCCCGAAAGCTGTGAAGGGATGTAGCAGGCATGAGAATACCCTGTCCGATCTGCGGCGAACGTGACCGGCGAGAGTTTTATTATCAAGGGGCAGCCTGCATGGTGAACCGCCCTGATCCTGATGCCGGTGCGGCCGCGTGGAATGACTATCTGCATCTGCGTGATAACCCTGCGGGGCGCACGCAGGATCTGTGGTTCCACGAAGGGGGCTGCGGGGCCTGGCTGCGGGTGGAACGTGATACGGTCACCCATGAAATTTACAGCGCAGAACTTGTCGGGGGTCAGGATGCGGATTGAAGGCAAGGGGCGGGTTGACCGTTCAAAACCGCTGAGCTTTTCTTTTGATGGTGTGCGCTATCAGGGCTTTGCCGGGGATACGCTGGCCTCTGCGCTGATGGGCGCGGGCGAACGCCTGATGGGGCGTAGTTTCAAGTATCACCGCCCGCGTGGGGTGCTGACGGCGGATAGCGCCGAACCCAATGCTTTGGTGACGATTGGCTCGGGCGCGCGGCAGGATCCCAATGTGCGCGCCACTGTGCAGGAGCTTTACGAAGGTTTGCAGGCGCGCAGTCAGAACAGCTGGCCCAGCCGCAGGTTCGATCTGCTCAGCGTGAACAATCTGGCCGCGCCATTTTTTGGGGCTGGGTTCTATTACAAGACATTCATGTGGCCCAAAGCCTTTTGGGAAAAGCTGTATGAACCGATGATCCGCAGGGCTGCGGGCCTTGGGGCCTTGTCCGGTGACCCGGTGGCTGAGCACTATGAAAAAGCCTATGCCTTTTGTGATGTTCTGGTGATTGGCGGCGGGCCCTCGGGGCTGATGGCCGCTTTGGCCGCCGGGCGCAGCGGTGCCGATGTGATCCTTGCCCATGAAGAGGGCGCCTTTGGCGGGCAGCTTCTGGTGGATCTGGAAGAGGTCGATGGCAAACCCGCTGAGATCTGGGTGAAAGAGGTGCTGGCCGAGTTGCAGGCCATGGAGAATGTGCGCCTAATGCCGCGCACCACCGTGACAGGGGCCTATGATCAGGGTGTCTATGGCGCGCTTGAGCGGGTCAGCGGCCATATGGCCTATGGGGCGGGCATGCCGGTGGAATGCTTCTGGCGCATCACGGCAAAACGCGCGGTGCTGTGTGCCGGTGCGCTGGAACGGCATATCGCTTTTCGTGACAATGACCGTCCGGGTGTGATGATGGCCGGGGCGATGCGCGCCTACCTGAACCGCTGGGGCGTGGCCCCGGGCAAGGCCGTGGCTGTCTTTGGCAACAATGATGACGCCCATAAAACCGCGCGTGATCTGGCCGAGGCGGGTCTGCATGTCGCCGCTTTGATTGATAGCCGCCATGATGCAGACAACCTGGCTGGTGATGTGCCGTTTTATTCCGGCGCGCAGGTGACCCGCGCCCATGGGGCGCAGGGGCTTGAGGCGATTTCGATCAGGCTGCCTGATGGCAAGATTGAAAAGATGCATGTGCAGGGGCTGGGCGTGTCGGGCGGCTTTAACCCTTCGCTACATCTGACCTGCCATATGAATGGCCGCCCCGTCTGGCGGGATGACCTGCTGGCCTTTGTGCCGCGCGACGGGGCCGTGCCCGGTCTGACCGTGGCCGGGGCAGCGAATGGCGTGTTTTCCACCGCGGCCTGCCTGCAACAGGGGGCAGAGGCCGGATTGCATGCCGCGCAGGCGCTGGGCAAGTCATGTGATTTACCTGCAATCCCGCAGGCCGAGGGCGGCGAGTACCGGCCCGGCAGGCTTTACGCCGTAGAGGGCAAGGGCCGCGCCTGGCTGGATTTCCAGAACGATGTGACCGTTAAGGATGTGAAACAGGCGGCGCGGGAAAACTACGCATCAGTTGAACACATGAAGCGCTACACCACGCAGGGCATGGCGACGGATCAGGGTAAAAGTTCAAACGTGCTGGCGCTGGCGGTGCTGGCGGATGCGACCGGGCGGGATATTCCTGAAACAGGCACCACAACCTTCCGGCCGCCCTACAGCCCGGTGGCGATTGCGGCGCTGGGCGCTGGGGGGCAGGGCAAAGGGTTTGCGCCCGAGCGGCTGACCACCTCGCATCAGGCTTCACAAGAAATGGAGGCCGAATTTGTTGAGGCCGGGCTGTGGTATCGCCCCTCGTATTTCCCGCAAGCCGGTGAAACCACATGGCGTGAAAGCTGTGATCGCGAAGTCAAAATGGTGCGCGAGGCGGTTGGCATCTGCGATGTATCCACTCTGGGCAAGATTGACCTGCAGGGGCCGGATGTTGGGGCGTTTCTGGACTTCGTTTACACCAACAGTTTCTCCAAGCTGAAGCCGGGCCGGGTGCGCTATGGGTTGATGCTGCGCGAAGATGGCTATGTGATGGATGACGGCACCACCGCGCGCCTGTCTGACAGCCAGTGGGTGATGACCACCACCACGGCGGCGGCGGGTGAGGTGATGCGTCATCTGGAATGGGTGCATCAGGCGCTTTGCCCGCAGATGGATCTGCGGTTCATTTCCGTCACTGAACAATGGGCGCAATTTGCTGTGGCCGGGCCAAAATCACGCGAATTGCTGAATGGCCTGCTGGATGAACCAATCAGCGATCAAAGCTTTCCTTTCATGCAATGCGGTGAGGTGTCTGTTGGTGGCGTTCAGGGGCGGTTGTTCCGGATTTCGTTTAGCGGCGAACATGCCTATGAGATCGCCGTGCCCGCGCGCTATGGTGACAGCCTGTTCCGCGAGTTGGTGACCCGTGCGCAGGCGCTGGGCGGCGGGGCCTATGGGATGGAAGCGCTGAATGTGCTGCGTATCGAAAAAGGGCATATCACCCATTCGGAAATCCATGGGCGCACCACGGCCTTTGATTGCGGCTTTGAAAAGATGGTCAGCGCGAAAAAAGATTGCATCGGCAAGACCATGGCCGCGCGTCCGGGCCTGACCGAACGTGACCGCGAACAGCTGGTGGGCTTGCGTCCGGTCGATGATGGTGAGATCCCCGCCGGGGCGCATCTGTTCAACGATGGGGCCAACCCTGTCAGCGAAAATGACTTGGGCTATGTCACATCGACCGGGTATTCCCCCACTTTGAACGAAGTGCGCGCGCTCGGCTTTTTGAAAGACGGACGGCGCAGACATGGGCACAAGCTGCGCTTGGTCGATCATGTCCGGGGCGTTGATATGGTTTGCGAAGTGACTGATCCGGTTGCATTTGATCCCGAAGGAGGGCGGCTGCGTGGTTGATCTGAAAGCAAAATCCGCTTGTGATGGCTTGTTGCCCCTTAGCAAAGGCCGCGTGCAGCTTAGCGAAGTGGATCAACAGGTGATCTGGACTGTTGCCCCATTGAAAGGGCAGCAGGCCGCAGTGTCGAAGGCGCTGAAGGCCGCTTTTGGCGTGGGGTTTCCCGCGCCGGGTGCAGTGGATACCCATGGCGATATCAGCGCTGTCTGGTCCGGCCTACGGCAGGCCTTTGTGCTGGGTGCTAACCCGCGCGAGGCCCTTGCAGGGCTGGCTGCGGTGACGGATCAAAGCGACGCCTGGGCCATTGTGGATCTGACCGGAGCAGGGGCCGAAGATGTTCTGGCCCGTCTGGTGCCGATGGATTTGCGGGCCACCAGTTTTGCCCCGGGGACTGCGGCAAAAACGCAACTGAATCATATGAATGTGCTGATCACCCGGCACGTCGGCGGATTTCGGATCATGGCCTTCCGCTCAATGGCGCGAACTCTTGCTCATGAATTGGCTGAGACCATGGGCGCAGTTGCCGCGCGGCGGGGCGCGGTCTAAGCCCGTGACAAGCGGTAAAAGGAGACACCCATGCGCGGTGCTGTATTTGCCGGGCTGCTGTTGAGTCTGGCAACGCCTGTTATGGCGGATGAAGAAAAGGTGGATTGTGACGCGCAGGCGGCCATGGTGATGGAAGTTGTGCAGGCCCGTGCGGATGGCAAATCCAAGCGCAAGGCCAGCAGAGTGCTGAAAAAAGAACTGGGCAAAGACGCGGCTGGGATGCTGGCGGATTGGGTCTATACCCTGCCCGAAGACCAGCTGAACGAGCAGGTCGGCGTCAGCTGGAAGGCGCTTTGCGAAACGCTTTGACGATCCTGTTTCGCCCGATCTGACAATGTTTGACGCGGGCGAAAATTGACCTCAACTGGCCCCTTGCACAAGCGGCTTTGAGGGCTGATATTCACCCCCATGAGTCTGCCCCCCGGTTTCCTAGATGAATTGCGCACCCGAACCAGCCTGGCCCAAGTGGTCGGGCGCAAGGTGCTATGGGACAATCGCAAGTCTCAGCCTGGCAAGGGGGATATGTGGTCGCCCTGTCCGTTTCACCATGAAAAAACCGCGTCTTTTCATGTGGATGACAAGAAAGGCTATTACTATTGCTTTGGCTGCCACGCCAAAGGTGATGCGATCAAATTCGTCACCGAGACCGAAAATGTCAGCTTTATCGAAGCGGTTGAGATCCTTGCCCAGGAGGCCGGGATGGAGGTGCCCAAGCGTGACCCGCAGGCGCAGCAAAAGGCGGATCGCAGAACCCTGCTGACCGAGGTCATGGAGCAGGCGGTTCAGTTCTTTCGCCTGCAGCTTAAGACCGGGGCAGGGGCGGATGCGCGGGCCTATTTGGCCAAGCGGGGGCTGGATCAGGCGGCCTTGGACCGATTTGAAATTGGCTTTGCGCCGGCGGGCTGGGAACATCTGCGTGAGGCATTGAAAGCCAAAAACGTGCCGATGGATCTGATGCTGGCCGCCGGGTTGGTTAAGGCCTCGAACAATGGGCGCGAACCCTATGATGTGTTTCGCAATCGCATCATGTTCCCCATTCGTGATGCGCGGGGGCGGGCGATTGCCTTTGGCGGTCGGGCCATGGATCCGAATGACAATGCGAAATACCTGAATTCGCCGGAAACCGAACTGTTCGACAAATCCCGCAATCTTTATAACCTGCGCCCCGCCCGCGAAGCCTGCGGCAAGGGCCAGCCTCTGATCGTGGCCGAGGGCTATATGGATGTGATCGCCTTGTCTGAGGCGGGGTTCACAGCGGCGGTTGCGCCTTTGGGTACAGCGGTGACCGAACCGCAGATGCAATTGATGTGGCGCATGTCCTCTGAGCCGATCATCGCGCTGGATGGAGATAAGGCTGGGCTGCGGGCGGCCTTTCGGGTGATTGATCTGGCCTTGCCCTTGCTTGAGGCGGGCAAAGGTCTGCGGTTTGCTGTGATGCCGGATGGCAAAGACCCGGATGATCTGCTGCGCAGTGATGGGCCCGAGGCGGTTCAGGCTGTGCTGGACGATGCGATGCCCATGGTGAGATTGCTCTGGCGGCAGGAAACCGAAGACAAGGTGTTCGACAGCCCAGAACGCAAGGCCGCGCTGGATAAACAATTGCGCGAACGGATCATGAAGATCAAAGATCCCAGCCTGAAGCGCCATTATGGCGATGAACTGAAGGATCTGCGCTTTCAGCTGTTTCGGGGGCAGCGTGGCGGTGGGCCGTCTGGCGGCTTCAAGACCGGTTTCAAGCGGCGTGACTGGCGCGCGCCGCCCCTGCCAACTGCGGGGGCGAAATCATCGCTTTTGGTGGCGGCCGGGGATAATGCTGAAACGCGTCTGCGCGAGGCGGTTATCCTTGCCTCATTGGTGATGACCCCGGCTGTTGCCGCTGAATTTGAGGCCCAGTTGGAAGATATGCCCTGTAGCGATCCAGATCACGCGCTGTTGCGCGATGTGATTTTGCGCTCGATCGGGGCAGAAGAGATGCTGCGCGACCGGGTTGAAGATGCTCTGGGGCCGCAGACCCTTGAAACCCTGTTGCAGGCGCGCCATGTATCTGTGGTTCCCTGTATCCGCAGCCCCGGAAATTATGACATGACCCGCATGACCGTCGCGGGCGAACTGGCCAAGCTGGAAGCGATGACAGGGTGGAAAGCCGAGCTGGAAGAGGCCGAGCAGGATCTGACCGACGACCCCGACGAAGCCATGACCTGGCGTCTGGGCGAAGCGGCCAAGGCCCGTGCGCAGGCCGGACGTCGCAACGAAGAAGAAGACGCGGATTTTGCCCTTGGGGATAACGGGGCGCATATCGACAAAGATGAAAAAAACGCCTTTGATTCGCTGCTGAAACAGATCCGATTCGACAAGGGCCGGGGGTGACTGGCCTTTTGGTGAGAAATAGGTAAAGAAATAGGGTTAAACGGTGATCGAATCGGAATCATGTCATTTGATTCGATTCGGCGAATCACCCGCCCATCCCTGATCAGGAGAGCCGCATGGCAGCCAAAGACAATGACGACGCCAAGACCCAGGTTCAGGACGACGATGTCAGCCTTGATATGAGCCAGGCGGCGGTCAAAAAGATGATCGCCGAGGCCCGCGAGCGTGGCTACATCACCTATGACCAGCTGAACCAGGTATTGCCCCCGGATCAGGTCAGCTCTGACCAGATCGAAGACGTCATGTCGATGCTCTCGGAAATGGGTATTCAGGTCACTGAAGACGACGAAGAGGGCGAAGAAGAGGAAAACAAGGGGTCGACCGAACTGGTCGAAACCAAGCGCGCCGGTGATGTTGCGCTGGCTTCTTCCGGGACAGAAAAACTGGATCGCACCGACGATCCCGTGCGTATGTACCTGCGCGAAATGGGTTCGGTTGAGCTGCTGTCGCGTGAGGGCGAAATCGCCATTGCAAAACGCATCGAGGCTGGCCGCAACACCATGATTGCCGGGCTGTGCGAAAGCCCGCTAACCTTTCAGGCGATCACCATCTGGCGCGAAGAACTTCTGAGCGAAGATATTCTGCTGCGCGATGTGATCGATCTCGAAACCACCTTCTCTGGCCAGATGGACGAAGATGGTGAGATGGACGAACCTGTCGTCAACACCGGCAATGTCGAAGCCGCGGCCAAGCCCAAGGGCGATGAGCCCGAGCTGGATGCTGATGGCAACCCCATCGCCAATGACGATGACGACGATGATGATGATCAGGCCAACATGTCGCTGGCCGCGATGGAAGCCGCGCTGAAGCCGCGTGTGCTGGAAACCCTTGATCAGATCGCGCGCGATTACGAAGAACTGGCCGAAATGCAGGACAGCCGGATTTCGGCAACCCTGAATGAGGATGACAGCTTTTCCACCGCTGACGAGGCGCGTTATCAAAAGCTGCGTTCAGAAATCGTTGAACTGGTGAATGAGCTGCACCTGCACAACAACCGTATCGAAGCGCTGATCGACCAGCTTTACGGCATCAACAAACGCATCATGTCGATCGACAGTGCCATGGTGAAATTGGCGGATCAGGCGCGTATTAACCGCCGCGAGTTCGTCGATGAGTATCGCGGCCACGAACTGGATCCGAACTGGCTGGAACGGATGGGTGGAAAATCTGGCCGTGGCTGGCAGATGTTCATCGAACGCTCCTCAGACAAGGTGGAAGATCTGCGGGCGGATATGGCGCAGGTCGGTCAATATGTCGGTCTGGATATCTCTGAGTTCCGCCGCATCGTTGGTCAGGTGCAAAAGGGTGAAAAAGAAGCCCGTCAGGCCAAGAAAGAGATGGTCGAGGCCAACCTGCGTCTCGTGATCTCGATTGCCAAGAAATACACCAACCGCGGGCTGCAGTTCCTTGACCTTATTCAGGAAGGTAACATCGGCCTGATGAAGGCGGTGGATAAGTTCGAATATCGTCGCGGTTACAAGTTCTCGACCTATGCAACCTGGTGGATCCGTCAGGCGATCACGCGTTCGATTGCGGATCAGGCGCGCACCATTCGTATTCCGGTGCATATGATCGAAACGATCAACAAACTGGTGCGGACAGGTCGCCAGATGCTGCATGAAATTGGCCGCGAACCGACACCGGAAGAACTGGCAGAAAAGCTGCAGATGCCGCTTGAGAAGGTGCGAAAGGTGATGAAAATCGCCAAAGAGCCGATCTCGCTTGAAACGCCCATCGGGGATGAAGAGGACAGCCAGCTTGGTGACTTCATCGAAGATAAGAACGCCGTTCTGCCGCTGGATTCTGCTATTCAGGAAAACCTGAAGGAAACCACGACCCGCGTTCTGTCTTCGCTGACACCGCGTGAAGAACGCGTTCTGCGCATGCGCTTTGGTATTGGTATGAATACTGACCATACTCTGGAAGAGGTGGGTCAGCAGTTCAGCGTGACGCGCGAACGTATCCGCCAGATCGAAGCGAAAGCGCTGCGTAAGCTCAAACATCCGAGCCGCTCGCGCAAGCTGCGCAGTTTCTTGGATCAGTAATGCGAAGCGCCCCCAAAATGGGGGCGTTTCCAATTCCCCTGTGGTGATCTCAGATCAAATATAAGATCGACCGCAGCAGACCGCAGAGGCAGGCATGTCGTCCTTTTTTTCAAAACTTTTTGGCACCAAAGATGGTTCTGCTAAGGCGGCAGAGCAACCTGAGATGTACAACGACTTTGCGATCACGCCAAAGCCGTTAAAAGAATCTGGTGGTTTTCGTGTTGCTGCGCAGATTGAAAAGACCATCGGTGCCGAGTTGAAATCGCACCATATGATGCGCGCTGATGTGCTGGGATCCGAAGAAGAGGCGCGCGCAGAAAGCTTGCGCAAGGCTAAGGTTTTTATTGACCAGATGGGAAATGAGATTTTCGATTAGATCGTGATGTCGACCGTTTTTGAAATCCATACAGGTGGTGTAGGTCTTTATGAATTCACCCGCGACGTTGCTGGCTGGGTGTCTGCGCAGGGGCGGGAAAGCGCTCTTTTAACTCTGTTTGTGCAACATACGTCTTGCAGCCTGCTGATACAGGAAAACGCCGATCCAGAGGTGCGCAGCGATTTGCAGGCGTTTTTTGAGCGCCTTGTTCCCAGGTCTGATCATCCCGCCATGACGTATCTCAGGCACACTTATGAGGGGCCGGATGACATGCCGGCCCATATCAAGGCGGTCCTGATGCCCGTTAGCCTTTCGATCCCGATTGTGGGTGGGCGGATGGCGCTTGGGACATGGCAGGGCATTTACCTGTTTGAACATCGCAATGCGCCGCATCAGCGCCGGGTTGTTGCGCATCTGACTCTGTGATTGTTGCGATTTCGTGACAGGAGGGGAGCTGATCCAGATTTTCCCCTTCAGGATCTAGCGGCTGCAATTCTCCTCTACCCAAGGTATGGGATGTCCCCTATAGTGCCTGTGGATAAGTGGGGCAAACCCACAGTTTTGGCGGATGAGCAGACAAGCGAGGGGACCAGCAATGCGTTGCCCATTTTGTGGAAATATTGATACTCAGGTTAAGGATTCACGGCCCGCAGAGGACCATGTCGCCATTCGGCGACGTCGATTTTGTCCGGCCTGTGGGGGGCGTTTCACGACCTATGAGCGCGTTCAGCTGCGTGATCTGATTGTCATCAAGACCAACGGTCGGCGTGAAGATTTTGACCGCGATAAGCTGGAGCGGTCGATCCGGATAGCGATGCAAAAACGCCCGATTGAACCTGATCGTGTTGATCAGATGATCTCGGGGATTGTGCGTCGTTTGGAAAGCATGGGCGAAACAGATATCCCGTCGAAGATGATCGGTGAGATTGTGATGGAGACCCTCGCGCGCATCGACACGGTGGCTTTTGTTCGCTTCGCAAGCGTCTACAAGAACTTTCAGGCGGCGGATGATTTCGATAAATTCGTTAGCGAATTGCGCCCAGACGTACCGCCGCAAAAGTGACCTCAAAAGACGAAAAATACATGGCCCAGGCCTTGGCGCTGGGGCGTCGCGGTATGGGGCAAACCTGGCCAAACCCGGCTGTTGGCTGCCTTTTGATCAAAAATGATCGCGTTGTCGGTCGGGGCTGGACACAGCCCGGCGGGCGCCCACATGCGGAACGCGTGGCTCTGGATATGGCTGGTGAAGCCGCACGTGGCGCTACGGCCTATGTGACGCTAGAGCCCTGTTCACACCATGGTAAGACCCCCCCGTGTTGTGATGCTTTGATTGCTGCGGGTGTGGCGCGTGTGGTGTCACCCATTTCAGATAAAGATCCACGTGTGGCGGGGCAGGGGTTCCAGCGGTTGCGAGAGGCGGGCATTCAGGTCGAGACCGGAATCCGCGCCGAAGAGGCCTATCATGACCATGCGGGCTTTTTTATGCGGTTTACTCAGGAACGGCCCTGGGTCACTCTCAAACTCGCCCTCAGTCTGGACGGGCGGATCGCGACCGCCACGGGGGAAAGCCAGTGGATTACTGGCCCGCAAGCGCGGCGCAAGGTGCATGCTTTGCGTGCAAAACATGATGCGGTTTTGGTCGGGGGCGGCACTGCTCGGGCGGATAATCCAGCCTTAACGGTGCGTGGGTTGGGTGAGCGACGCCAACCTGTCAGAGTTGTCTTTTCACGATCCTTGGACCTGCCTTTGACAGGGCAACTGGCGCAAACCGCAGGTGAGATTCCTGTCTGGCTATGCCATGGGCCAAACGTAGATGCACAGGTTGCACGTAGCTGGGAAGAGGCTGGGGCAAAGTTGCTTTCCAGTGGGCTATCAGGCCGTCAAGTGAACCCGACGCAGGCGCTTGCAACTTTGGCTGAGCAGGGGCTGACCCGGGTATTCTGTGAAGGGGGCGGGAGCCTTGCTTCAAGTCTGTTGATCAATGACTTAGTGGATGAACTTCATGTGTTTTCGGCCGGTGTGGCGCTTGGCGCAGAAGGCTTTCCGGGTATCGGTGGGCTAGGGATCGAAGAGCTCGCTTCAGCTCCGCGATTTGAGTTGAGCGATCTGAGCATGGCTAGTGGCGATGTGCATCATGTTTGGCGTAGAAAATAGGCCGTAAGAGGAGAAAATTTAATTTTTCTAGAGTCTTGCGGGTCGATCCTTATGTGTTTTCTATCGTCGCCAAAGATGTGCATAGCTGGCAAAAATTCCCTGTAATTTGGACAGTGTGCGGTTAAGGGGCGAAAATTGGGTTGTCTTGCCTAAAGCCAATCTTTCCACAGTGATTTCCACAGGGCAGGGTTGCCCTGTGACAGGATCAAAGTATCGTGGATAGTCGATCAGCGTGGCGTGAACCAGCGCCTCAAGTGATGGGCGTGGGCCACTAAGGCGGCGTTCCGGGATTGGACCAAAATCGGTCGTCAGGCCCCAGCCTGCATAGAAGGGCACACCGACTGTGGTGACTTTACAGCCGCGCAGAAGCGCTTCAAAGCCGGTTAGGGAGGTCATTGTCCAAACTTCATCAACCTGCTGTAAAAGCTGACCAATTGAGCAATCCAGCACGATCTGGTCGGCCCAGTTAAGCGGTCTGTCAACCTGCCCTTTGCGCAGCCCCGCCAATACATCCGGATGAGGCTTCCATAGAATATGCGCGTCTGGATTGTGTTTGCGTACAAAGGCGAGAAGCTCGGCGTTTGTCCGGATTGAGGGGCTGCCAAGCAGGACAGAGGCGTCGTCTTCAACCTGTCCGGGGACCAAAATGGTGCTGCCTTGTTGGATTGTGGGTAAATCTCCGGATAGGTTGTATTTGGACAAGTTTTTTGCGTCAACTGAACTTATGAGCCTAAAAGATCTATGAAATTGAAATATATGACTCTGTGCTCTATGCTGAATAAACTGCTCTAATGCGCTTTCTGAACGCGGATCATAGTAGATCCCCACAGGATCAGCGACCAAGGACAGCGGCGGTGTTAGTGCAGCACCCAAACCTTTTGAGCGCAGGAAGCCATCCTCTACATGCGTCGCTGAGGCGTCTGATTGGGCTCCCCAGCCCATGATCTTGCGCTGGTCTGTCTTTGCGATCTGCGCTGCTTTGGCGGGATCGCTTTCAAAAACTACCTTGCGGTATCTGCCGTAGAAGCCCTGCAAAGCCGACCGTTTCCAAAGCCGCATGCCAGACGCCACCCAGCCTTGGCGATCCTCCCGCCAGGCACGGGCCTGTGCTTCCAATGTGGCGAGGGTGGTTTCCAACTCGCACAATTGATCGCGGTAGATGTCGTACCAGGTTGGGTATAGGATCATGGCAGCCGCGAAAAGCTGGGCGCGCGTCAGGGAGCGACCGCGCCTAGGAAAAAACTCTTCGTCTTGGGTCAGGCCCCAGCCGGCGTAGAACGGGCTGCCAAACACGCGGGGTTTGTGGCCGGCCAGAATGGCTTCAAACCCCATCTGCGACGAGAGAACATATACAGCGATCGCGCCATTTAGCAGGCTCCAGGGATCGGCATTGCCATCATAGATGCTGATCTTACCCTGTGCGTCCTCAGATCTGAAATGGCCCTCACGATGTCCTGCGGTGGTTTCAGGATGCGTTTTGATCAAAAATCTTGCGCCGGGATTTTCTTCGCGCGCGATGGTCAGCATCTCAAGAAAACGCGCACGGTCTCCTTTGCTAGCGGTGACCGAAGCATCGCCGCGCGTCTGGTCAACGATCAGAACATAGCCGGGGTCGGGCAGGGGGCAATCTGTTTCGGTGGCGCTATATTTGCTCAGCCTGGCCTCTTGCATCTGCACCATGGCCGCGCGGGCGCGGTTCAGAAGGGCGGTGTCATCCAGCGGGTGGGTCGCCAGCAGGGTTTCCAGATCCGAGGGCTTGCTCGCATCAAAGTGCAGACCGGTGTGATCAATCAATAGCCCCAGCGGCGGCTCGCCTGATCGTCCGGGAAAAAGGGAACGTAGAAAGGCATCTTCGACATGCAAAAGCTGCGCGCCGGTTTTTTCTGCAACTGCCCGCCCGCGATGCGCTGTGCCTGCGTTGCCCCAGATACCGATCAGGTCTGAAGGTTTAGGCCAGCCCAGAGACACGGGATAACCCGCAAGGCGAAGAATACGGCGCAGGCGCTTTTGAAATACAAATCCACCATTGAACACGAAAAGACGCCGAGGAGCTGAACCCTCGGCGTCGGTGGTCTGTGTCGGGCGCGGGGCCAAGTGTTAGCTTCCAGAATCTCTGAGGCTGCGCGACAGGGTTGCCAATGTCCCTGCGGTGCTCAGCGAGCCAGTCAGAGCCGAAATGGTTTTGTTCCACTGTGCGAATGGCGCTTCGGTCACATAGAGGGTGTCATCGTCACGCACGACAAAATCGCGGGCCATGAACATGCCGTTGGGCTCGGTCAGGTCGAGAACGTAAACCAGACGCTGTGCACCGACCAGATCGCTGCGGCCCAGTACCTGATTGGCCACTTCGGCGGGTTCGTTGCGGAAGATGAAGACGCCTGTTGGATCTGCGGCGGTGGCCATCAGGCCGCCCACCTGCGCGATGGCCTCAACAGCGCTGAGGGTCTGCGATTCAAACGGTACGCGGGCCTGAGTGCCAGTCGCGCCAAGCGCGGTGAAGGCGCGGGTGTCTTCTTCCACCAGAATGCGGTCGCCGCCACGCAGGGCGATGTCCAGTTTCGGGTGTTTGTACAGATCCTGGAACCAGACTTTGCCCTTCTGGCCGCCACGGATCACAGTGATCTGGGCAATCTCGGGCTTGATTGAAATGCCGCCAGCACGGGCCAGCATGGCCGACAGGGTGCGCGTTGGGCGTTCAATCGCATAAACCCCCTGACCGCCGATGGCGCCGACAAGGCTGACAGTTGATCCGTCGCCGGCCAGTCTGCGCACCTGAACCTGCGGATCCGGGGTCTGGCTTTCCAGTTTCGAGGTGATGATTCTGCGCACGCGTTCGGGCGTGTTGCCCGAGGCTTTGATACGGCCCGCGTAAGGAATGAAGATAAAGCCTGAGCCGTCAACCTGCACTTCTTCAAGAACCGCAGGGCCGCCGCCGCCAGCAGCGCCACCGCCAGATCCCAAAAGCGGATCATCCACGTTTTCCCAGACGGAAATACCCAGCGTGTCACCGGGGCGGATCGTGTCAGACCCGACGATGCCAGCGTTCTGGAAAGTATCAGAGAAACCAAGCGCAGGGGCAACGGCGGTTGCGCGTGTGACGCGGTCGTTCACGGCGACGATAAATGCGTCGCCCTCGCGCTGTACGGACCCTGCATAAATCTCGCGTTTGTTCGGGCCGACGCGCGGAAGGCCACAGGATGCCACGATAGACACCGCAGCCAAGAGTGCGACAGACCGCACCCAGCGGGTAGGGGAATTATTCACTGCTCGGTCTCCTCGACCTATGTTCTGCCTCAAGTTTTTTTTGTAACGTACCGTATTCTAGATAAAAAAGCCAGTACTAGGGGTTGTGTCGTTTATTGCACAATCCTCAACTGTTGCCTCGGAGCCGCGGTCCCACGTCGCAGGGCATCATAGGGATCATCCTTGGCCAGCATCATATCCACCACTTGCCGCAGCAGTTGTCTGCGCCCGCGCGCAGAATAAAAACCGCCAGCAACCTGTGAAGTTTCAAGCAGATAGCGCCTGTAATCCTTATAGGCATACATGTCGGGGCGTGTAGGGGTGGCAAAAAATTCAGCCAGAGACTGATTCGATACAAATTCAGGTTTGGCATAGACCGCGTCGCCAAACACTTTGATTGGTATGCCACGCCATAGGGCCTGTTGCGCTGCGGTTGAATTCACGGTGACAGCGGTGCGGGCATCATTCAAAAGCTGCGCCAGCTTGCCGCCGCGCACATAATGCACACGATCTGAGACACCGTAATCCCGGGCAAATTGCCGGATCGCTTTTCGTACATCCCCGCGGCCGTCTTCCAGTGGGTGCGCTTTGAAGACAAGGTGGTGATGGCCCGGTGCGCCATTGGCAAAGCCGGAAATCACCATTTCCACAAATTGCGACATGCGCGAGAAAGCAGAATGCTTTTGAAAACTGCTGTCATGTTCCAACTGCATCAGTGCCAGATGGTAAGGAAAGCCCCCCATGCGAATGCGCTGGGTTTCCAACACACGTTCGCCCCAGGTGAAGGGCATCAGCAGCAGCCTGCGCAGATAGAGCACAAATTCCTGCGAAACGGTCAGCGACCGATGGGGTTTGAAGTTGCGATAGCGTCGGTTCTTGAACATGACAAAGGCATGATAGAGCGCGCCGTAAAATACGTGCTGGCGCATATCGCCCCAATGGGCGGGGGGCAGGGGGGCTTCCATATCCGACAGTTCCAGCGTGTGGCGCATGCGCTCGATGCTCATGTTCATCAGCTTGGAATGCCCATTTGAGCCATCGCGCTCATAGGTGACCCAATAGGGGCGCATGTATCCTTCTTCAAAGACATGCACGGTCAGGCCTAGGCGCTTGGCCTCTTGGACGGCGCGGGCATGGATGTCGCGCACATCGCCATAGAGCACAATGTCAGTGACAGATTTTTCCTGCACCAGATCAAGAAAAACCTCTGCCCAGTTTTCGGGCTGCTTCTGAAAGGGGATATAGCTGGATTTATCTGGCCAGAACGCCTGATCCCCAGCATTGAAACCGATGCGCCAGACCTCGGCCCCGGTTTTTCGCAGCATCATTGCAAGACGATGGAAAAACGGCCCATGCGGCCCCTGCAGGAACAAAAAGACCCGGTGTTGTTTACTTGCCTTACACATAGCGTCGTTCTAAGCCCTTTCCCTGAGAAACTGATTAACAACCGAGTTCGTCCAAATTAAGGCAAATTGCCTTTAAACAGAGGGGAAAAGATGTTCACAGGCATCGTAACCGACATGGGTGAGGTCCGCGAGACCGAAATGAAAGGCGACCTGCGGGCGCGCATTGGCACCTCATATGACACATCTGGCATTGATCTGGGGGCGTCGATTGCCTGCGATGGGGTCTGCCTGACCGTTGTCGCGCTGGGAGAAGATTGGTTTGATGTGGATATCAGCGCTGAAACCCTGTCGAAAACCAATATTGGCACAGAGTTCAGCAATCAGGGCTGGCAGGTTGGTCAGCGTCTGAATCTGGAGCGCGCCTTGAAAGTCGGCGATGAGCTGGGTGGTCACATCGTTTCAGGCCATGTTGATGGCGTCGCGCAGATCATCGAGATGCATGATGAAGGTGACAGCACCCGTGTGACCCTGCGCGCGCCCGAGGCTCTGGCCAAGTATATCGCGCCCAAGGGATCAGTGGCGCTGAATGGCACCTCGCTGACAGTGAATGATGTGGACGGCTGCGATTTTGGCATCAACTTCATCCCACACACCAAAGCTGTCACCACCTGGGGCAAGGCCAAAACCGGCGATTGGATCAACCTAGAGATCGACACGCTGGCGCGCTATGTGGCCCGTCTGCGAGAGTTTGGCTAAGCACTACTCAGCGGGCTGAAACCCGACGATCAGTTGTTTCAGCCCCAGTGCGGCCCCGGCAAAGATCGACACAAATGTGACGGGTCCCGAAATCGCGAGAAGGGAAAAGGCCGATAGGCCTTGACCGATCGAGCAGCCCAGCCCGATCACCGCGCCGGCCCCCATCAGGGCGGCACCGACAATCTGGCGGCGCAGTTCGCGGGGGTCTTCGCAGGCTTCCCAGCGGAAATGCCCTTTGATCAGCGATCCGATAAAGGCACCGCACCAGACCCCCGCCACCGAACCAACCGCAAAGGACAATGGGCGCGCTGATCCGGTCATCCACCACAACATGCTTTCCCCCAAAGGGGCGGCAAAGCTGTGCGACACGACCGGCAGGTCTTCGAAGGTAAAGCTGGCCACCCAGGCCGTGCCTGCCCAGGCCAGGATAACCCCCAGCCCAACCACGGTGGCCCAGAAGACCTGTGCAGGTTTCTTGCGAAACTCAGGTGTCCACAGGCACCCCAGCAGGATCGCAGCGCCGATAAGCATGCCAATCAGATTGGCCGAGACCCCCAGCCCGTCCCCAAGATAATGCGCAATGCCGGGGGGCGTTCCGGTGACCTCCATTTGCGGAAAAAGCGCAGCGCGAATAGGGGCCAGCGGCCCTGACAGCACCACATAGGTGGACACCCCCATCACCAGCACAATCACAAAACTGCGCAGATCGCCGCCGCCCAAACGGGCAATCGCGCCATAGCCGCAGTTGCCGGACAGGGCCATGCCATAGCCGAACATCAGCCCGCCTGCGATCGACGCCAGTGGCATCCAGCGAATTGACAGATAATACGTGCTGCCGGCTTGCAGCAGCCCCGAAGCCATCAAGGCAAAGCTGCCGATCATCGCTGTGCCAATCGCAATGCCCCACATGCGCATGCGCAGTGTTGAACCGCCATAAAGCGCGTCTTCGATGGCACCCAGCGTGCAAAATCGCCCAAGTCGCGCGGCCAGCCCCAGCAGCAGCCCGCTGAACAGGCCAATCAAAGCCACCAAGTGAAAGTCGCTGAAAAATTCTGGCATGATGTCCTCCCACAGTGCCATCGGCACTGACCAAGGCAGTATGCGCCTGACTAAATTTTAATCAAGTCTTAGCAGCTAAACGCCTTAAGGGATCAGTCTTCGTCGTCGCGACAAAACAGATCGTAGACGCATTCCAGTACCTTCTGGGATCGTTTGTCAGCCAGCCGGTAATAGATTGCTTTGCCTTCGCGGCGGGGAATAACCAGCCCCTCAAGGCGCAGTCGCGAAAGTTGCTGGCTGACGGCGGCCTGACGCGCAGAGAGCAGCTCTTCCAGTTCGGTTACAGATTTTTCACCGCTGACCAGATGGCACAGGATCATCAGGCGGCCCTCATGGCTGATCGCCTTTAGGAAAGCCGAGGCCACTGTTGCCTTTTCGACAATTGCGTCCAGTTCGCTTTCAGTCAGATCGTCGTGCAGTACCGGAAGGGCCATCTGTCCCGCTCCAAAATCTTTATTGTGTGACCGGTTCGTATCCGGCGTGCCTTTTAAGCAGTTCTTCCAGTACTGGCCAGAAGAAATCTTCGCCGGGATAGCCTTCAAGGCGGGTCAGCTCTTGTCCATCTTGTACCACAATAAAGGTTGGCGTGTAGTTGACGCGCCGGGCATAGGTGGTGCCCTCGGGCGGAGTGCCCAACTGCGCGCGCATCAGGGGGGCGAACTGGCCCTCACTGGTCTTGGGGTAGATCGGCCCGATCTCTTCGTCCCATTTACGGCAATAGTGGCAGCCGGGCTGCTCAACCATCACAAGGGTCACGCCCGAGGCCCAGACGGGATTTGAGGCAAAGAAAAGCGCCGCAGTCGCGAGGCCTGCAAAAAGTCTAATCAGCATCAGTGCCACCAATTGACGAGGAGATGACAATCTACATAATCTGAATATATGAATTGATCAAGGAGCACACAGGATGGACGTCACGCATCTTGGGGCGTTTTTGGCCGGGCTGGGCGCGTTCTTTACCCCCTGTGTTCTGCCGATGGTTCCCTTTTACCTAAGCTATATGGCTGGCCTCTCGATGAGCGAGCTGCGGGCGGATGGCGGGATCTCTGAGGGGGCGCGCAAACGGCTGGTGATTTCAGGGCTGATGTTTGCGCTTGGGGTGACCACATTGTTTATGGCGCTGGGGATGGGGGCCACGGCACTGGGGCGTGCGTTCGATGCCTGGCTGGATTGGCTGCGCTATGCGGCTGCCTTGATTATCCTTTTGTTTGGGCTGCATTTTCTGGGCGTGATCAAGATTGGAATTCTCTACCGCGAGGCTCGGATGGAAAGCAAATCTGATCCCTCAACCGCGCTGGGGGCCTATGTGATGGGGTTGGCGTTCGGCTTTGGCTGGACAGCCTGCGTCGGGCCAATTCTCGCGACCATTTTGATGATCGCGACCACGCTGGGCGAGGTCTGGCGCGGGGGCATTTTGCTGATGATTTTTGGTCTGGGGATGACGCTGCCCTTTGTTGTGGCCGCGATTTTTGCCCAGCCGTTCCTGAAGTGGATGCAGCGACATCGCGAAAAGTTGAAGTATACTGAGAAGGTAATCGGGGTGATGCTGGTGCTTTTCGCCATTCTGATTGCCACCAACAGCGTTCGCTTTATTGCGGATGCCATGCTGCGTCTGTTTCCCAATTGGGTCTGACGCAGGCTTAGGGGAGGGAAGATATGAAACAGTGGATTTTGGGGGCGGCTGCGGCGCTGATGGCGCTGCCGGTTTTTGCCGAACTTGGGGATGATGGTCTGCACAAACAGCCCTGGATGCGCGAGACCTTCAAGGATCTGCGCGAGGATCTGGAAGAGGCCAACGCAGAGGGCAAGCGTCTTGTGCTGTTCTTTGAACAGGCGGGCTGCATCTACTGCCGCAAGATGCACGAAGAGGTCTTTTCGGATGAGATGATCAGCGCCTATATCGATGCGCATTTCTTTGTGGTGCAGATGAACCTCTATGGTGATGTCGAAGTTGTGGATTTTGACGGGGAATCGTTGAGCGAAAAACAGATGGCCCGGAAGTGGAATGTCATGTTCACCCCCAACATCGTTTTCCTGCCTGAAGAGGTGCCAGAGGGCCAAAATGCCTTGCAGGCCGCTGTCGCGATCATGCCGGGGGCCTTTGGCAAGGGCACGAGCCTGGACATGTTTACATGGGTGGCGGAAAAGCGGTATGCGCTTGATAACGGGGAAGATTTTCAAAGGTATCACGCACGTATGATTCAAGAACGCAACAACGGTAGCTTTGATTGACCTGCGGCGGATCGGATCATTAATTCATATCCATGAATTTGTTGTTGCGTCGGGGCCATACAGTGGCCTACGGTATACATCAGCTAGTTAGACAGGGTCAGCGCGGACCCTGGACAAGCCTAGGGAGGGAACATGAGGCTTACAGCAATTTCAGCAGCGCTTGCGCTGGTTGCGGGCGTGGCAAGTGCAGAGACAGTTGCACCTGCTGACGTGGTATTTGGCGAATATGGCGAGGTGGCGCAGTCACTGTCGGGGCAGCCGGGTGACGCCGAGCGTGGCCGCGACGTTTTTGCCACCAAGTCAAAGGGCAATTGCGTGTCGTGCCATGCGGTCGCACAGCTGGCCGATGTGCCGTTTCACGGTGAGGTTGGCCCGGAACTGTCCTGGACAGGCGATAGCCGCACCATCGAAGAAGTGCGTGGCATCGTTGCAAACGCCAAAATGACATTTGAAGGTTCGGTTATGCCGGCTTTCTACAAGACCAGTGGCTTCATCCGTCCGGGTGACGCATACACCGGTAAAGCCCCCAAGGGCGAACTTGCGCCACTCCTCTCGGCGCAGGATATCGAAGATGTGGTCGCTTTCTTGATGACCCTCAAGGAAAGCTGATCAAGGCAACCTTCTTTTAAGGAGTAAAGACGATGGAATTCACTCGTCGCGAAACGCTGGCCATTGGGGCCGGTGCAGCGCTGATGACCGTCCTGCCGTTCCGTGTGAACGCTGCTGTGGATGATGTTATCGCAGAATTTACTGGCGGCGCAGCAGTCGCTGACGGTGGTGTCGAACTGGACGCACCGGAAATCGCTGAAAACGGCAATACCGTACCGGTTTCCGTGGCCGCGGAAGGCGCGACCGCCATTATGATCGTGGCCTCTGGCAACCCGACACCGGGCGTGGCGACCTTCAAGTTCGGCGCACTCGCCGGGTCTCAGTCGGCTTCGACCCGCATTCGTCTGGCAGGCACGCAGGATGTTGTTGCCATTGCTCAGCTGGCAGACGGGTCTTTCGCCCGCGCCTCCAAGACCGTGAAGGTCACCATCGGCGGCTGCGGCGGCTAAGGACCAAGGAGAGATACTATGGCATCTGGTGTAAAACCCCGCGTGAAAGTCCCGAAAAAAGCGGCTGCTGGTGATACCATCACCATCAAGACGCTGATTTCCCACAAAATGGAATCCGGCCAGCGCAAGGATAAATCCGGCAACGTTATCCCGCGCTCGATCATCAATCGTTTCACCTGCGATTTCAACGGTGAGAACGTCATGGATGTGACGCTGGAACCGGCGATCTCGACCAATCCTTATGTTGAGTTCGAAGCCAAAGTTCCTGAAGCGGGCGAGTTCAAGTTCACTTGGTACGATGATGATGGCTCGGTCTATGACACGGCCAAGAAGATCAAGATCGGCTGATGGCGATCTGTTCTGCCCCGTGGCGCGTACGGGGCAGAACAGCCTTAAGGGAGGGAACATTATGAAATTCAAGGCTTTGACGGCAATTGCCGCACTGCTGGCTGCCCCGATGGCCATCGCGGGTGGCGCGGATGATGACACGCTCATCATCAACGACGAGATCGAGATGATCACTAAGACAGCCGCCCCTGCGCATCTGGATGGTGCCCTGGACGAGCTGATTTCCGGCTGGCATTTCCGCACGGACAACACGCAGGAAATGGAGATGGACGATTTCGACAATCCCGGCATGCTGTTTGTTGAGCAGGCGATGGATACCTGGGAAACCGCCGAGGGCTCGGAAGGGAAATCCTGCGCGGATTGCCACGGAGATGTCGAAGAGAGCATGAAAGGCGTGAAAGCCGTCTATCCCAAATGGAACGACGGTGCCGAAGAGGTACGCACGCTGCAGATGCAAATGAACGATTGCCGTGTGAGTCGTATGGGCGCCGAGGCGTGGAAATACGACGCAGGCAAAGCCATCGCAATGGAAGCGCTGATCTCGGTGCAATCCCGCGGTATGCCTGTGAATGTGGCCATTGACGGTCCGGCGCAGGCCATGTGGGAGCAGGGTAAAGAGATGTACTATACCCGCACGGGCCAGCTCGAGCTGTCCTGCGCCAACTGCCACGAAGACAACTATGGCAACTATATCCGTGCTGATCACCTGTCACAGGGTCAGATTAACGGGTTCCCGGCCTACCGTCTGAAGAATGCCAAGCTGAACGGCGTGCATTCGCGTTTCAAAGGCTGTGTGCGTGATACGCGCGCTGAAACCTACAAACCCGGATCAGCTGATTTTGTTGCTCTGGAACTTTACGTGACCTCACGTGGTAACGGCCTGTCGGTCGAAGGCCCCTCGGTTCGTAACTAAACCTATCGTGCCCCGCGCCAGACCTACTGGCGCGGGGTTTCTTTAAATTTACCCATTCACACATGTGCATGTGTGTCGCGAGAGAGAAAGAAAGATCCCTCCCCATGATCTCAAGACGCGATTTTCTGCAGGTGTCCATGGCGGCTTCGGCGATGGTCGGGGCCTCTGGCTTTGGCAACTGGTCCCGCCTTGCCGCTCAGCAGAGCCTGACACAGGACCAGCTTTTGCAGTTCGATACATTTGGAAATGTCAGCCTGATCCATGTGACGGATATCCATGCGCAGCTGATGCCGATCTATTTCCGTGAGCCGGAAATCAATTTGGGCGTTGGCGAAAATAAGGGTTTTGTACCGCATATCACCGGTGCCGATTTCCGCAAAGCATACGGCATCAATGATGGATCGCCCTCGCATTACGCGCTGACATATAATGATTTTTCTGCCCTGGCGCAGACCTATGGCAAGGTGGGCGGTCTGGACCGCGTGGCCACGGTGGTGAATGCGATCCGCGCAGAGCGCCCCGATGCGATTTTGCTGGATGGTGGCGACACCTGGCATGGCTCCTATACCTGCTGGAAGACCGAAGGCCAGGATATGGTCAATGTCATGAACGGTCTGAAACCCGATGCGATGACCTTCCACTGGGAGTTCACGCTTGGGTCTGAACGGGTGAATGAAATCGTCGAAGACCTGCCCTTTGCGGCGCTGGGTCAGAACATCTTTGATGCGGAATGGGATGAACCGGCCGAACTGTTCCCACCCTATAAGTTCTTTGAGCGCGGTGGCGTGAAGGTTGCGGTGATTGGTCAGGCTTTCCCCTATATGCCCATCGCCAACCCGCGCTGGATGTTCCCGGAATACTCGTTTGGTATCCGTGATGAGAACATGCAGGATATGGTGAATGAGGTGCGGGAACAGGGCGCAGAATGCGTGGTGGTTCTGTCGCACAACGGGTTTGACGTGGATAAAAAGATGGCCAGCAAGGTGCAGGGCATTGATGTGATCCTGTCGGGCCATACCCATGATGCGCTGCCAGAACCCTATGTGGTGAATGACACGATCGTTGTGGCATCGGGGTCGAACGGGAAATTTGTCAGCCGTGTCGATCTGGATATTCGCGATGGGCGCATGATGGGCTTTAAACACAAGCTGATCCCGATTTTCTCGGATGTGATTGCGCCTGATCCGGCGATGACCAAACTGATCGAGGCGCAGCGCGCCCCTTACAAGGCTGATCTCGAAGAGGTCATTGGCCAGACCGACAGCCTGCTCTACCGCCGTGGGAACTTTAACGGGTCTTGGGATGATCTGATCTGTGATGCGCTGATTTCTGAGCGCGACGCAGATATCGCCATGTCGCCCGGCGTACGCTGGGGGCCAAGCCTGCTGCCCGGTGACAACATCACCCGCGAAGATATCTTTAACGTGACGTCGATGACCTATGGTCAGGCCTATCGCACCGAAATGACCGGTGAGTTCATCAAGGTGATCCTTGAGGATGTGGCCGATAACATCTTTAACCCCGATCCCTATTACCAGCAGGGCGGCGACATGGTGCGCATTGGTGGCATGGCCTATCGCTGTGATGTGTCCAAACCGCAGGGCGAACGCATCTCTGAGATGACGCTGCTCAAGACCGGTGAAAAGATCGACGCCGCCAAGACCTATCAGGTGGCAGGCTGGGCCTCGGTTAATGAAGGCACCGAAGGACCGCAGATCTGGGATGTGGTCGAAAGCCATATTCGCAAACAGGGCACCATTAAACTGGAGCCGAATAATTCCGTGACCGTCGCGGGGATTTAACCCCGCGCGGCCGTATCTGGGGCGCGATCCGCGCCCTTCTTTTTCACGCATCCCATTCACATAAGCGAATGAGATGATCCGAAAGGAGAGACACATGGCAGATGAACAGAAGCATGGCGCTTCGCGTCGCCAGTTCCTGACAGGCGCAGCGGCGCTGGGGGCAGGGGCTGTCACCGCAGGTGCCGCAAAAGCGGCAGGGCCGGACCCGCTGATCACCGAGGTCCAGGAATGGGCCTCTGGTTTGGGGGATGGGGTGGATGCCACCCCCTATGGCCTGCCGATCCAATATGAAAGCGACGTGGTCCGCCGCAATGTGGAGTGGCTGACAGCGGATACCATTTCGTCGATCAACTTTACACCGATCCATGCACTGGACGGCACGATCACCCCGCAGGGCTGCGCCTTTGAGCGCCACCATTCCGGCGCGATTGAGCTGAAGAAAGAAGACTATCGTCTGATGATCAATGGCCTTGTGGATACACCGCTGGTCTTTACCTACGACGATCTTCAGCGTTTCCCGCGTGAACAGCATGTGTATTTCTGCGAATGTGCTGCCAATACCGGCATGGAATGGGCCGGGGCGCAGCTGAATGGCGCGCAGTTCACCCATGGCATGATCCACAATATGGAATATACCGGGGTCTCGCTTCGGACCCTGCTGGCAGAGGCTGGCCTCTCGGTTGCCGGAGATCTGAAAGACAAATGGGTCTATGTCGAAGGGGCGGATGCGTCGTCGAATGGGCGCTCTATCCCGATGGAAAAGGCGCTGGATGACGTGCTGGTGGCCTTTTACGCCAATGGCGAAGCGCTGCGCAAAGAACATGGCTATCCCGTGCGTCTGGTTGTTCCCGGCTGGGAAGGCAACATGTGGGTCAAATGGCTGCGCCGCATCGAGGTGATGAATGCCCCGGTGGAGAGCCGCGAAGAGACCTCAAAGTACACTGACACCCTGGAAGATGGCACCTCGCGCAAGTGGACATGGGTCATGGATGCGAAATCCGTGGTGACCTCGCCCAGCCCGCAGGCACCGATCAAACACGGTCACGGCCCACTGGTGATCACCGGGATGGCCTGGTCTGGCCACGGTAAAATCACCCGCGTGGATGTGTCAAAAGATGGCGGCAAGACCTGGGAAACCGCGCGTCTGGCCAAGGCGGGTGAAAACAAAGCGTTGACCCGTTTCTATCTGGATACGGAATGGAACGGCGAAGAAATGTTCCTGCAGTCCCGCGCCATGGATGAAACCGGCTATGTGCAGCCGACCAAAGCGCAGCTGCGCGAGGTACGCGGGCTGAACTCGATCTATCATAACAACTGCATCCAGACATGGTATGTTACAGCTGACGGGAAGGCGGAAAATGTCGAAGTCTCTTCTTAATCTGACCCTTGCCGCCACGCTGGCACTGACTGCCGCGCCGGTCTTTGCCGAAGGTGGGAAATATGGTCTTGGCCGGGCGGCTCTGCCGGAAGAAATCGCAGCCTGGGACAAAGACATTCTGCCTGACGGCACCGGCCTGCCGGTTGGATCAGGCGATGCGATCGTTGGCGAAGAGCTGTTCGCCGAAGCCTGCGCCATCTGCCATGGCGATTTCGCAGAAGGTGTTGATAACTGGCCAAAACTGGCGGGTGGCGATGATACGCTTGCAGATGAAGATCCGCTGAAAACCGTGGGATCTTACTGGCCCTATCTGTCGACAACCTACGACTATGTCCGTCGCTCTATGCCCTTTGGTGCGGCGCAGACTCTGTCGGATGATGATGTCTATGCCATTGTGGCCTATATCCTTTACTCGAACGATATCATCGAAGATGATTTTGTGCTGTCGAACGAAACCTTTCTGGATGTGGCGATGCCAAACGCAGAGGGCTTTATCATCGACGACCGTGCCGCGACGGAATACAGCCTGTGGCGTAGTGAGCCCTGCATGGAAAACTGCAAGGAAAACGTGACCATCACCAAACACGTGCTGTTCAAAGGTGATGATGAAGTGCAGGACACTGCTCCGGCCTTGGTGCAGGAGGCATCAGCACCGGCGCAGGAAACCCCGCAAGAGACCGCTGCCCCTGCGCCAGAACCAGTGCAAGAGGCCGCGCTGGATCCGGAACTGGTCACCGCAGGCAAGAAGGTGTTCAAAAAATGCAAAGCCTGCCATCAGGTCGGCGACAAAGCGAAGAACAAGACCGGGCCAATCCTGAACGGCATCGTTGGCCGTCAGATGGCGACAGTCGAGGGCTTTAAGTACTCCAAACCCATGGCCGCACTGGAGGGCACCTGGACCGAAGACGAGCTGACCGCCTTCCTGGCCAAGCCGAAAAAGTACCTCAAAGGCACCAAGATGTCCTTTGCCGGTCTGAAGAAAGACAAAGATCTGCGGGCGGTGATCGAATATCTCAAGTCGCAGCCGTAACCCATGAGAAATGTTGTTGCAGCATTGATCATTGCGCTGGCCCCTGCGGGGGCGGCGCTGGCTGATCTGATTGCCGTCGAGATCGGGGATGCTGATCGCGGGGCAAAGGTTTTCCGCAAATGTTCAAGTTGCCATCAGATCGGGCCCGATGCGAAAAACCGCATCGGGCCCCATTTGAATGGGATCTTTGAGCGCAAGGCGGGCTCGGTTGAGGGGTTCCGATACTCAAAGGGCATGATCCGCGCATCACGCGATGGCTTGACCTGGGACCTGGAGCGGCTGGATGCCTATCTGGAAAACCCCAAGGCACTGGTTTCAGGAACAAATATGTCGTTCCGAGGGTTGAAGGACGAACAGGATCGGCACGATATGCTGGCGTTTCTGCGCTCGTTTTCCGCCAACCCGCAGGATCTGCCCGAAGCGGCCCCCACCGCCTATGAACGCGAGGTGGAACTGCCACCCGAGATCCTCGCGATTGTCGGCGATGTGGCCTATGGCGAATATCTGGCCTCAGAGTGCCTGACCTGCCATCAGCGCGACGGGTCGGATCAGGGCATTCCCAATGTGATCGGCTGGCCACAGGAAGATTTTGTGATCGCCATGCATGCCTATAAGCGCAAGCTGCGCCCGCATCCGGTGATGCAGATGATGGCTGGGCGCCTGTCTGACGAAGAGATCGCCGCCCTTGCGGCATATTTTAAAGACATTGAATAGTTTTGGCCCTGCCGCCGGGAGGAAGGGGGCAAGGCCTGTAAGACCATAGCAGGAGGAGAGACCACATGACACTTAACAGACGTGCATTTATCGGCACCGCAGCGGCAACCGCTGCCAGCCTCAGCGCACCCATGGTGCGCGCACAGGGCAAACCCAGGGTCGTGGTGATCGGCGGCGGGGCGGGTGGGGCCACCGCTGCGCGCTATGTTGCCAAAGACAGCAAGGGTGAAATCGATGTCACGCTTATCGAACCGACTCGCACCTATTACACCTGCTTCTTTTCCAACCTCTATATTGGTGGTTTCCGCGAATTGTCTTCTATCGGGCATACTTATGGGACGCTGGCTGCGGACTATGGTATCAATGTCGTTCATGACTGGGCCACGGGCGTGGATCGCGACGCTAAAACTGTGTCTCTGGCTGGGGGCGGGCAGGTGCCTTACGACCGCCTGATCATCAGTCCCGGTATTGATTTTGTTGAGGGCGCGGTGCCGGGCTGGGATCTGAGCGCGCAGGGCAAAATGCCTCATGCCTATAAGGCGGGCACCCAGTCTGAGCTTTTGAAGCGTCAGATCATGGCCATGCCACAGGGTGGCACCTATGTGATGGTTGCGCCGCCTAACCCGTATCGCTGCCCACCCGGCCCCTATGAGCGGATTTCGATGGTGGCGCATGTGTTGAAAAACACCAATCCCACAGCCAAGATCATCATCGCGGACCCAAAGCCGAAGTTCTCGAAACAGGCTCTGTTTGAAGAGGGCTGGGCCAAGCACTATGGCGGAATGATTGAACGTATCGGCCCGGATTTTGGCGGCGAAAACGTGTCGGTCAACCCGATGGATATGACTGTTGATGTGGATGGCGAAGTGATCAAAGCAGACGTCTGCAACGTCATCCCGGCGCAAAAGGCAGGCAGCATCTGCGCCTCTGCGGCACTGACAGATGGCAACTGGGCCCCGGTCGATGGGCATACCATGCAGTCACGTCTGGACGAGAACATTCATATTCTGGGCGATGCGACCAATCAGGGGGATATGCCCAAATCTGGCTTCTCGGCCAACTCGCAGGCCAAGGTTGCGGCAATGGCTGTGCGCGGAGCTCTGACAGGCAGCCGCGTCTTCCCGGCCAAGTTCTCGAACACCTGCTGGTCGCTGGTTGCGACAGATGACGGCATCAAAGTTGGCGCCTCTTACGAGGCGACTGATGAAAAGATCGCCAAAACCAGCGGCTTTATCAGTCAGACGGGCGAAGATGCAGATCTGCGCAAGGTCACCTATGAGGAAAGCATCGGTTGGTACGAGGGGATTACCACCGATATGTTTGGCTGATCACGTCAGTTTGATACCCCCGGCGCAGGGCAGGCAGGCTTGCCCCGCGCCGGGGGTATTCCATTTCAAGTTGCAGCGAATTTTTCTCTGCCCCTTGCGACTGACCAAGGCGAATACTAAGACTCAGTTAACCTTCGCGCGTTAACAGAAATAGACACCCTAAGTTAGGCAGGCCGATGAAAGATCCGTTTGAAACATATATGAATACTCTTGTTCCCATGGTGGTTGAGCAGACCAGCCGTGGCGAACGTGCCTATGACATCTTTTCGCGCCTGCTGAAGGAACGGATTATTTTTCTCAATGGTCCCGTGCATGACGGCATGTCATCGCTGATCGTGGCGCAGCTTTTGCACCTTGAGGCGGAAAATCCGTCCAAGGAAATTTCCATGTATATCAACAGCCCCGGCGGTGTGGTGACCAGTGGCCTGTCGATCTATGACACCATGCAATACATCAAGCCGAAGGTTTCGACGCTGGTGATTGGTCAGGCGGCCTCGATGGGGTCGCTGCTGCTGACGGCTGGTGAAAAAGGCATGCGCTTTTCGCTGCCAAACAGCCGTGTGATGGTGCACCAGCCATCGGGCGGCTATCAGGGGCAAGCGACGGATATCATGATTCACGCCGAAGAGACGCTGAAGCTGAAGCGCCGTCTGAACGAAATCTACGTGACCCACACCGGTCGCACCTATGAAGAGGTCGAGGCTGGCCTTGAGCGCGATAACTTCATGTCCCCGGAAGAAGCAAAAGACTGGGGTCTGATTGATGAAATCGTGGCCAACCGTGTGACCGAAGACGAGTGAAACAGGTAAACCCGAGGTTAGGCTAAACCTAATTTTCGGATTGTGGCCGGGTAGAGGCTGTCCTAAGCTGGGCTGGTAGAGGGCCCGCAGGTGCGGGACAGCTTTGCCCAGCTCAGAACGACGAGACCGGTTTTTTCCCGGGAAAGGTACAAGATGGCGACAAATTCAGGCGGTGACAGCAAGAATACCCTTTATTGCAGCTTCTGCGGCAAGAGCCAGCACGAGGTGCGCAAACTGATTGCTGGCCCGACCGTATTCATCTGCGATGAATGTGTCGAATTATGTATGGATATCATCCGCGAAGAGACCAAGGGCGCTGGCCTGAAGTCTTCGGAAGGGGTGCCCACGCCACGTGAGATCTGTGAAGTTCTGGATGACTATGTGATTGGCCAGGCCAAGGCGAAGCGCGTACTGTCTGTGGCGGTGCACAACCACTACAAACGCCTGAATCATGCTCAGAAATCGGGTGATATTGAACTGGCCAAATCCAATATCATGCTGATCGGTCCGACGGGCTGCGGTAAAACCCTTCTGGCGCAAACACTTGCGCGTATTCTGGACGTGCCTTTCACTATGGCAGATGCCACCACACTGACCGAAGCGGGCTATGTGGGTGAGGATGTGGAAAATATCATCCTGAAGCTGTTGCAGGCTTCAGAATACAATGTCGAACGCGCGCAGCGCGGCATCGTCTATATCGACGAAGTCGACAAAATCACCCGCAAATCGGAAAATCCCTCTATCACTCGTGATGTATCCGGTGAGGGTGTGCAGCAGGCGCTGCTGAAACTGATGGAAGGGACAGTGGCGTCGGTGCCGCCGCAGGGCGGGCGCAAGCATCCACAGCAGGAATTCCTGCAGGTGGATACCACCAATATCCTGTTCATCTGCGGTGGTGCTTTTGCGGGTTTGGACAAGATCATCGCGCAGCGCGGCAAGGGCTCGGCCATGGGCTTTGGCGCGGATGTGCGTGAAAATGATGATCGCGGTGTTGGCGAACTCTTCAAAGATCTTGAGCCGGAAGATCTGCTGAAATTTGGTCTGATTCCTGAATTTGTCGGTCGTCTGCCCGTGGTGGCGACCCTCGAAGATCTGGATGAAGATGCGTTGATCACTATCCTGACACAGCCCAAGAACGCGCTTGTGAAACAGTACCAGCGCCTGTTCGAAATGGAAGACACGCAGCTGACCTTTACCGATGACGCGCTGAAGGCCATCGCCAACAAGGCGATCGAACGTAAAACCGGTGCGCGTGGCCTGCGCTCTATCCTTGAGGCAATCTTGCTGGATACCATGTTCGAGCTGCCGGGCATGGATGAAGTCAGCGAAGTTGTGGTCAATGAAGAAGCTGTAGATGCGGAAACCAAGCCGCTGATGATCTATGCAGACCAACAAAAAGAGGGGGCCGCCAGCTAAGGCAGCCATTTCTCTAACCAACACAGGCGGGGGCGACCCCGCCTTTTCTTTGAAATGAGGACCAAGATGATCAGACGTATTTCTTCTGGTGGTGAATTCGAAAAGCGCGTGGGTTATTGTCGCGCCGTGGTTGCGGGTGGCTTTGTGCATGTGGCGGGCACCGTCGGTCAGGGTGACACCGTGGCTGAACAGTGCAAAAGCGCACTGGCCGTGATTGAAAATGCCCTTAAAGAGGCAGGCAGCGGCTTCGAACATGCGGTTCGCGTCAATTACTATTTGCCCGATCGCCATGAATTCGAACCCTGCTTTGACATTCTGGCAGAGACCTTTGGCGCAAATCCGCCGGCGGCGACGATGATTGAATGCAATCTGATCGACCCGAAATTTCGCATCGAGATCGAACTGACAGCGCTTTTGCCCGATCAGGCGTAAGTTTTACAATTCTTCATGCTCCGCACCTTAGGGTGTGCGTCAGGGCGACCACTGGACCTGAGGGTCGCCTTCGGCCATAACGCTAGCAGAGCAACAGGAGTCGTCCATGGGCATTCTCAACACGGTTCTCAGCGCCTTTACATGGTGGAATGGCGCCACCTTGAACACTCGCCTTTACACGGCGCGCAACGGTGTGCGTGTGGGCGAGGATGAACAGGGCAACACCTTTTATCAGTCGCGCGACGGCAAACGCCGCTGGGTGATCTACAATGGTGAGGTCGAAGCCTCGCGCATCAGTGCTGATTGGCATGGCTGGTTGCATCACACCTTTGATGAAAACCCTGCTGAAAAACCTCTGGCGCATAAGCCTTGGGAAGCAGAACACGAAGAAAACCTGACAGGCACAGTGCAGGCTTATGCCCCGGCCGGGTCCATCCGCGCCAAGGCACCAGCCCCGCGTCAGGATTATGAGGCCTGGAGCCCTGAATGAGCCATTCGGCAACTGAAATTGCGGTTGGGGGCGTCGTATTGTCGGCGGCTCTGGCTTTTGGGTTTTATGCGATCCAAACCACCGGGATGACCTCTGGTGGTGCGCAGGCCTATGATCTGCATGCCTCTTTTCGCTCTATCGAAGGGGTCAGTATTGGCACCGATGTGCGGCTTGCCGGCGTGAAGGTGGGCAGCGTGCGTGACGTATCGCTGAACACGGAAACCTACCGCGCGGATACCACCGTTACGATTCGTGAGGGGATCGAAATCCCCGATGACAGTGCAATTGCCATCGCCTCTGAGGGGCTTTTGGGGGGGAACTTTGTTGAAATTTCTCCCGGGGGCTCCCCGTTCTATTTCCAACCCGGAGATGAGATATACGACACGCAGGGATCGGTAAGTCTGATTTCCCTGCTGTTGAAATTTGTAAGTGGCGGTGACGAATGAGAATAGCAGCCCTGATGGTGGCGCTATTGCTGGGGCAGGGAGCCACGGCGCAAGAGGCCGTGAACCCTGGCACAGGGGCGGTTTTGCGTGTTCTGGATAAGCTGAACGCCAAGGTGCATGACGTGACATTGCCGAATGGTGCACGGGATGTGGAAGGCCTGGTTGAAATCCACCTGAAAGAATGCCGTTTTCCCAAGGGAAACCCGTCTGGCGATGCTTTTGCCTTTCTCAGCGTGCGCGAAGCTGGGGTGGCGCAGCCGATTTTTCGCGGCTGGATGGTGGCCTCATCCCCGGCGCTGAACCCGATGAACCACCCGCGTTATGACGTTTGGGTGTTGCGTTGTACCACCTCGTGACCACCGCTGGCCAAGGGGGCGGATAGAATATCTGCCTCGCGCTCAACGGCTTCTTCCAATCGCAGTGTATAAGCTGCGCGCGTGATTTCCTGTGCACCCAGGCTGGCCAGATGCGGTGTTAGAAACTGGGTATCAAACAGGGTAAACCCGGTGCGGTTCAGCAGATCTATCAACCAGGACAGAGCGATCTTTGACCCATCTGTCGCGCGCGAAAACATGGATTCACCGCAAAACGCCCCGCCAACCGCAACACCATACACGCCGCCGATCAGCTCACCCTCTTTCCAGACTTCAAGGGAATGGGCAAAGCCTTCGTGGTGCAGATCGGTGTAAAGCCGACGAATTTCCGTACTGATCCACGTTTCACGACGATCTGCGCAGGCGTCAATCACATCATCGAAGGCGCGGTTCAAAGTCACGTCATAGTCATCACGGCGCAGGCGTTTTGCCAGACTGCGCGAGATGTGAAACTGATCCAGTGGAAAGATACCCCTGCGGCGCGGTTCGACCCAGAATACCTCTGGGTCATCCCGATGTTCGGCCATCGGGAACAGGCCCGTGCGGTAGGCCCGCAAAAGAAGCTCTGTTGTAATCACCAAAACAAGCTGCCGGGTTGTGTCCGAAAGTTTGAAAGGCGCGCGGACAGACCGCGCGCCTAAGATCACAGATCAGCCGTCAAGGCCGCCAGCGTCAAGCCATTTTTCCAACCAGTGAATGTTGTAGTCACCGGTGTGGATGTCCTTTTCCTGCAGCAGCGCATGGAAAAGCGGCACTGTGGTTTCCACGCCTTTGCCGTCAATGATCAACTCGCCCAGAGCGCGCTGGAGACGGGCCAGAGCCTCGGTGCGGTCGCGGCCATGGACGATCAACTTGCCGATCAGGCTGTCGTAATAGGGCGGCACCTTATAGCCGGAATAAAGCGCGCTATCCATGCGTACACCCAGACCGCCGGGGGCGTGATACTGGGTGATCTCACCGGGGCAGGGGGCAAAGTTGGGCAGGCGTTCCGCGTTGATCCGAACTTCAATGGCGGCCCCATTGATTTCCAGATCATCCTGCGTGAAGGACAGCGGCATGCCTTCGGCGACGCGAATTTGTTCACGCACCAGATCCACACCAAAGATCGCTTCTGTGACGGGATGCTCCACCTGAAGACGGGTGTTCATTTCGATGAAATAGAACTCGCCGTCTTCATAGAGGAATTCAACGGTGCCCGCGCCGCGATAGCCCATTTTGGCAATGGCATTGGCACAGATATCACCAATGTATTTGCGCTCTTGCGGAGTGATCGAGGGACCGGGGGCCTCTTCAAAGACCTTTTGGTGGCGACGTTGCAGCGAACAATCACGTTCGCCCAGATGTACGCCATTGCCCTGACCGTCACCAAAGACCTGAATCTCGATGTGGCGCGGACGCTGCAGATACTTTTCGATATAGACTTCGTCATTGCCAAAAGCAGCTTTGGCTTCGGCGCGTGCGGTGTGATAGGCGCTTTCCATATCGTCTTCGGTGGCGGCCACTTTCATGCCGCGCCCACCGCCGCCTGCAGTGGCTTTGACGATCACCGGATATCCGAAATCGCGGCCAATCTTCTTGGCCTCTTCCACGGTGGCCACGCCGCCGTCAGAGCCGGGAACAACTGGAATACCCAGTTCCTTGGCCGTGTCTTTGGCGGTGATTTTGTCCCCCATCTGGCGGATATGTTCCGCAGTTGGGCCGATAAAAGCCAGATCGTGATCTTCAACGATCTGCACAAACTGTGCGTTTTCCGAGAGGAAGCCATAGCCGGGGTGGATCGCCTCTGCACCGGTGACTTCACAGGCCGAGATGATCGCAGGCAGCGACAGGTAGCTATCCGCCGACGGAGCGGGACCGATGCAGATGGATTCATCTGCCATGCGCACATGCATCGCGTCAGCATCGGCGGTGGAATGCACCGCGACCGACTGGATGCCCATTTCGCGGCAGGCGCGGATCACGCGCAGGGCGATTTCGCCCCGGTTGGCGATCAGGATTTTCTTGAACATCGCCAGCCCCTTATTCGAGGATCACAAGCGGAGCGCCATATTCAACGGGGGCGCCATCTTCTACCAGAATACGTTTCACCGTGCCGGATTTCGGCGCCGGGATGTGGTTCATGGTTTTCATCGCTTCGACGATCAGCAGGGTATCCCCTTCGTTCACGGTTTTCCCAACCGAGATGAAGGCCGGCGCACCGGGTTCCGCCTGCATATAGACGGTGCCAACCATGGGCGAGGTGACCGCGCCGGGATGGGCAGCGGGATCTTCTGGCTCGGCCGGGGCGGCGGCAGGGGCCGCTGCGGGCGCTGCAACCGGCGCTGCGGCAGGAACCGAAACCTGAGCAGGGGCAGCCACGGCAATCGGCGCAGCCGCAGCGCGCGATACACGCACATTCAGGCTGTCGTCATCGCCATATTCGCGCATGACTTCCAGTTCGGTCAGGTCATTCTCGCGCAAAAGTTCAGCCAGAGCCTTGATAAAGGCGACATCCGCTTCGTGGTTTTTCTTACTCATCCGTTCCTCGCAGATATGATCAAAAGCTCGGGCCGCAAAACACGGTCAAGCCCACTCCGAGGCTGTATATAGACAAAGCCGCGACGTAATAAAAGCTAGACCGGGAGGGAAAAGCATCCGGGCATTGCCCTTTCAACCAAGGGGTGCTTTGGTGCGCCTCAGGGTCTGGGAGGATTTTTCATGAATATTGCCTTGTGGTTAGCCCGTCAGGCGCAGCTTCGGCCAGAGCGTATGGCGCTGTTTTTGGGTCGGACTGAGTTCATGACATATGGCGATTTTCATCAGGCAGCCTTACGTCTTGGGGGGGCTTTACACGCTCAGGGTGTGAAATCCGGCGATCGCGTGGCGCTGTTTATGAAGAATGTGCCCGAGTATTTGATTGCCGAATATGCCTGTTGGTACGCGGGTGCGGTGATTGTTCCGATTAATGCGAAGCTGCACGCCAAAGAGGCGGCCTGGATCATGCAGGATGCCGGGGCTGAACGTGCTTTTGCCACCGCAGATCTGGCATCAGATCTGGCCGCGGCGACTAAGGCGCAAGTGATCACATCCGGCAGTGAAGCCTGGCAGCAGATGCTGGGTCACAGCCCCTTGGATGATATTGCTTATCGCGCACCCGAAGATCTTGCCTGGTTGTTCTATACATCGGGCACCACGGGACGCCCCAAAGGTGTGATGATGACCCACCGCATGTTGATGATCATGTCTGATGTCTATCAAAGCGATTGCGATCTGGTGGAAGACCATGATGTGGCGCTTTATGCCGGGCCGCTCAGCCATGGGGCGGGGATTTACAATATGATGCATGTGCGAGCGGGCGCTTCGCATGTGTTTCCGGTTTCCGGCGGCTTTGACGAACGTGAAATCCTTGATCTTTCGCAGCATTTTGGACGCATTCATATGTTCATGGCCCCGACTATGGTGCAGCGACTGACGCGCATGGCAAAGGGGTTGCAGATCGGGGGCGAGGGTATCAAAACCATCGTTTACGCCGGCGGGCCGATGTACAACGCCGATATCATCGAAGCTGTTGACTGGTTCGGTCCGGTCTTTGCCCAGATCTATGGTCAGGGCGAATGCCCTATGGGGATCACCGCGCTCAGCCGAGGCGATGTGGTCGACCGGGACCATCCGCGCTGGCGTGAACGGCTTGGATCGGTTGGGCGGGCGCAATCCGCTGTCGAGGTCCGCATCGGCGATGAAAACGGCCAGACGGTTGCAACAGGCGAGGTGGGTGAAATCCTCGTGCGTGGAGATGTCGTGATGCCGGGCTATTGGCAAAACCCTGAAGCCACGGCGAAAACGCTGGTGGATGGCTGGCTTTGGACAGGCGACATGGGCAGCATGGATGAAGACGGCTATGTGACCATGAAAGACCGCTCGAAAGATCTGATCATTTCGGGAGGGACAAATATCTATCCACGTGAAGTGGAAGAGGTGTTGCAGGATCATCCTTCGGTTCAGGAGGTCGCGGTGGTTGGCAAACCCCATGCCGAGTGGGGGGAAGAGGTGGCAGCCTTTGTCGTCTGCGCCTGCGAACTGGATGCAGCCGCGCTGGATGCGCATTGCCTGTCACAGATTGCGCGCTTCAAACGGCCGAAACACTATATCCAGGTCGATGCGCTGCCCAAGAACAACTATGGAAAAGTCCTGAAAACCGAGCTACGTGCGCGCTTTTCTGAGGATCATTCCTGATCCGTCACATCGGTATACTCTGCGTCGATCTGCTGATCACGGTCATAGGCCAGTTCCAAACGTGGGGGCTGGGCCGGGCGTTCGGCCTGCTGTTCTTCACGCATGGCTTTGGCCTGTTCTTCCAGCATCATGGTGATTTTGATCTGCATGATCGAGGGCGGAGTGGCCTGCGGGTTTGGGATTGGTTCACCATTGGCGGCGCGCCAGAACTGCGTCGGTGGCGTGCGCCCAGCGTTCAATTGCGCCTGCGGATTGCGAGGGTCATTCATCGGCTGCACGCGCAGATCACGGCTTTTGCCTGCGCGGGCCTCGGGCAGACCATGCGGATGGCGCGTGGTCAGCGGTGCTCTGAGCGTGGCGAGACCTGAGAGTTGCATGTTCGTGCTCCGTCCAGTGTGCCCCCACCGGGTGAAGTTACCATATCTTCACTATATTTGCTGCACGATGAGTCAAATTGGAAGGAATTTCAGAACCGATGGTTAACACCCGTGGCGCGAGGGTGTCCAAAACGCGGGCGGCCTGTGTTTTTTTGGTTCAAACTGTTGAAAGCGTTTTGCGCAGGCGGCGTAACATGACAGTCACGATCAACCGATGTGCAGGCCCGACCGGCACCATATATATCCGGCCAAAAAGATTGTGCGTCACCACCGATGAGGTGATCGAGAGCACCTGATTTTCAATTGAAATACAGGTGAGCACGTCCAGATGGCGGTCACGCGCAGAAAGGGACAGGGTGCTGTCTGAGATGTGTTCGACCAGAAAGAAATCCAGCATTTCACCTTGCTGAACAGTCTCGACCGGGGTGGTTGAGAACCCACCGATCCGTTTCACCCCAAACCGCGATGAAATCGCATCGCGGATCTGAAAAGCCTGCTTCATCAACGGCAGTGGTTCGCGGCGCATCAGGTTCCAGATCTCAAGCGCTGTGTACTCTTGCGGCAGCTCCAACCTATGCGTGCAATGAAAATCCAGCTCGGGCGCAGGGGCCAAAAGCTGCACCGCTGAATTCGGAACGCAGTATAGGCTGGGTGGTGTCATCGGTTTGGTCCCGTTCTGTCTGGGCCAATCCAAAGCGCAAAAAAGAAACGGGCGCAATGGCCCGTTTCCGCTGGTGATCCGACGGGGAGCGGTGTCAGATCGCCAGATATTCTGCGCGCAGCTCTTCGTTTTCCAGAACTTCGGCGGCTGAGCCATCAAAGACGATTGATCCAGTATCAAGAATGACAGCGCGGTCTGCCAGTTGCAGGGCACGCACGGCGTTCTGTTCCACGATCACGGTGGTCATGCCCTGTTCCTTGATGTGGCGCAGAGTCTTTTCGATCTCATCAACGATCACCGGTGCCAGACCTTCATAGGGTTCGTCCAGCAGCAGCACTTTGATGTCGCGGGCAAGGGCGCGGGCAATCGACAGCATCTGCTGTTCCCCACCCGACAGGGTCACGCCTTCCTGATTGCGACGTTCACCCAAGCGTGGGAACAGATCATAGAGACGATCAATCGACCAGCCAATCGGCGGCACGATCTGGGCCAGTTTCAGGTTTTCTTCGACGGTCAGGCCGGGGATGATGCTGCGATCTTCGGGGACAAGGCCCAGACCAACCTGCGCTGCCTCATGGGATTTCATCATGTGAAGCGGTTTGTGGTCCAGCCAGATCTCACCGTGGTTGACCTGTGGGTCATCCAAACGGGCGATCGAGCGCAGCGTGGTGGTTTTGCCGGCACCGTTACGGCCCAGAAGCGCGAGGATCTCGCCTTCGTGGACGTTAAAGCTGATGCCCTGCACGATATAGCTTTCGCCGTAATAGCTGTGCATGTCCCAGACCGACAGGAACGCAGGGGCCGTTTCGGCATGGTTGGCGTTTTTCGAAAAATCGGGGCGTACATTCATGGTGATACCTCTTTGCGGAGGGAAGGGGCGGCGTGCCGCGCCCTGCGGTGTTGCGATGTGACGGGATGCAGATCACCGCATCCCGCAGAGGTTCAGACCTGCTGGGTTTCACCCAGATAGGCCTCTTGGACCTTGGGATGCCCTTTGATGTTTTCCGGGCTGTCCTCGACCAGCGGGGTGCCCTGCGCCAGAACGGTAATCCGATCCGCCAGCGAGAAAACCACATGCATATCGTGCTCAATGATGGCGATGGTGATATCGCGCTGTTCCTTGATTTCGATCAGCAGGTCGATGGTGTTGTTGGTATCCGCCCGCGCCATCCCGGCGGTGGGTTCATCCAGCAACAGCAGCTTGGGTTCCTGCACCAGACACATGGCCATTTCCAGACGACGCTTATCCCCGCGTGACATTGACGCCGCATGCATGTTGCGCTTGTCCTGCATATTGACCTCAGCGAGCATCTGCTCGGCCTGCTGGACCAGATCCTTTTCGTTGCCCACCGATTCAATGGCGTGCAGACGATAGGCCCCGTCGCGTTTTGCAAACAGCGGGATCATCATGTTTTCCATCACGGTCAGATCACCAAAGATCTCGGGGGTCTGGAAAACGCGGCTGATGCCCATCTGGTTGATTTCATGCGGGGTGCGCCCCAGAACCGATTGGTTCTGGAACATCACACTGCCGGTGTCGGGGATCAGTTTGCCGACAAGGCAGTTCAGCAGGGTTGATTTGCCCGCCCCGTTTGGCCCGATGATCGCATGGCAGGTGTTTTCCTGCACCGAGAGGTTCACATCCGACAGCGCCTGAAGGCCACCGAAGCGTTTCCCCACGTCTTTGACTTCAAGAATTCCCATGGGTGCCTCTCCTTATTCCGCAGGCTCTGTTTTGCCAGCTTGGGCGTCGTCGTCCTGGGGCTTGCGCTTGAACATGCGCGCGATCCGCTGACCCCCTTCGACCAGACCACCCGGCAGGAAGGTCACAACCAGCATAAAGATGATGCCCAGTGTCAGGTGCCAGCCCTTGCCCACAAAGGGGTGCAGGATGAACACAACGGTGTCTTCCAGACCATCAGGCAGAAAGCTGAACCAGCCGTGCAGAACGTTGTCGTTGATCTTGGAGAAGATGTTCTCGAAGTATTTGATCATGCCTGCGCCCAGTACCGGGCCGATCAGCGTTCCGACACCACCCAGAATGGTCATCAGAACCACTTCGCCCGATGCTGTCCACTGCATGCGCTCAGCGCCTGCAAGCGGGTCCATCGCGGCCATCAGACCACCGGCCAGACCAGCATACATGCCCGAGATCACAAAGGCCGCCAGTGTGTAGGGCTTTGGGTTCAGGCCTGTATAGTTCAGGCGCTGCTGGTTCGATTTGATCGCACGCAGCATCAGGCCAAAGGGCGAACGGAAGATGCGGATCGACAGGTAGAAGGCCAGCAGCATCACGATGGCACAGACATAGTATCCAGCCGAAAAGGTGAACAGCCAGGGGCCGATCTCAAGGTTGAAGGCCGAGCGCATCTCCAGACCAAACAGGTTGGTCACGGGGATAGACCCATCCGCGGTGACCGACTGGCCCAGAATACGCGGATCATCCAGTGTCACCTGCAGACCGGTCTCACCGTTGGTGATCGGTGTCAGCACCGAATAGGCCAGCGCAAAGGACATCTGCGCAAACGCCAGCGTCAGGATCGAAAAATAGATCCCTGTGCGGCGCAGCGAGACATAGCCAATGACCAGTGCAAAGACCCCGGCAATGATCACCGACAAGATGATCGCTGGCAGGATATTCATGCTCAGAAGTTTGAACATCCAGACCGCCGAATAGGATCCCACACCCAGAAAGGCCGCATGGCCAAAGGACAGGTAGCCGGTAAGGCCAAAGAGGATGTTGAACCCGATGGCGAAGATCCCGAAGATCACAAAGCGCTGCATCAGGTCAGGATACCCCGCGTTGAATTGCGCCAGGCCAGAGCCCTCGGGGAAGGGGTTCAGGATGAAGGGGGCGAACATCGTCAGAATGGCGACAATGATCAGCAGGGTTGTATCTTTTTTATCCAGTCCGAACATAGTCTTACTCCATCACGCCTTTTTTGCCCATCAGGCCGCGCGGGCGGACCAGAAGAATGACAATGGCGACAAGGTAGATGATGATCTGGTTGATGCCGGGAATAAGCGTCGTCGCCCAGTCCATTGAGGCAAAGCTTTCAAGGATGCCCAGCAGGAAACCTGCGGCAACCGCACCGGGAAGCGACCCCATGCCGCCAACAACCACCACAACAAAGGACAGCACGAGGAAGTCCATGCCCATGTGATAGTTGGGCGCGTTGATTGGCCCGTACATCACGCCCGCCAAGCCTGCGACAGCGGCGGCAAGGCCAAACATCAGGGTAAAGCGTTTGTCGATGTCGATGCCCAGCAGGCCCACGGTTTCGCGATCTGCCATGCCTGCGCGCACAACCATCCCGAAGGTGGTGAACTGCAAGAAGGCAAAGACGCCGCCGATGATGACCACAGCAAAGAAGAAATAAACGATCCGCCAGACGGGATAGACGATGGTATCGGTCAGATGGGCCACGCCAGACCACGCGTCCGGGGCAGGGGTCTGAATTGGGTTCGCACCGTAGAAGTATTTGATCACCTCTTGCAGAACAATCGCCAGACCAAAGGTCACGAGGATCTGGTCAGCATGTTCGCGCTTGTAGAAGTGTTTGATCAGCCCGCGTTCCATCACATAGCCAACCACAAGCATCACCGGGATAGCAAAGAGCACCGCCAGCGGAACAGACCAGTCTATGATCACGCCGCCTAACTCTGGCCCGAACCAGCTTTCGACATAGGGGGTTTTGACCTTGGCCGGATTGCCCAGAAAGTCGGTCTTGGTTGGGTCGATTGTCTCGTAGGACAGGCTCAGCAGACGCTGAAGGAAGACGGAACAGAAGGCGCCGATCATGAACAGCGCCCCGTGGGCGAAGTTTACGACGCCCAAGGTGCCGAAGATGAGTGTAAGCCCCAGCGCAATCAGCGCATAGGCCGAGCCCTTGTCGAGCCCGTTGAGAATTTGAAGAAGGAATGCGTCCATTGCCCCACCACTGGATGAAGGTAACCCGTCGCCCAAAGCGATCAGCTATGGGCGTGCATGGTTAGATGCCGGATTGCGTTAAGAAGGTTGGCCAGAGATCAGCCGCCACTGGCGCCCGGGCCGGTTGGGTGCGCGCCACCTTGGGCGCGCACCACAGACCTTATGCGCCCGAGTTGCACGATCCCAGCGCGCCACCTGCGAACATTGGGTGATCCGCTGCATAGGTGACCTGAGCCGCCGGTGTAACTTCGACAACTTCCAGAAGGTCGAATTCGGAGGTCGGGTTCTCTTTGCCCTTCACAACCAGCACGTCTTTGAAGCACTGGTGGTCATCGGCACGATACAGGGTCTTGCCGTTGCCCATGCCGTCGAACTCAAAGCCTTCCAGAGCTTCGGCAACGCCACAAGGGTTGAAGGTGCCCGCACGCTCACAGGCGTCTGCATAGAGCAGGGTCTGAACATAGCAGGTGTGCGCGGCCTGTGACGGCGGGAAGCCGTATTTGGTGCCGAAGGACTTAACGAAGGCTTTCGAACCTTCATCCTGCAGCGACCAGTGCCAGTTGGTCGAGCCAACGATGCCTTTGATGTTTTCACCCGCACCACGTGCCATCAGGCGCGAGAAGAGCGGCACAACGATCTCAAAGTTCTTGCCGTTGACTTCTTTGTTGCGCAGGCCGAACTGAACCGCGTTGGTCAGCGAGTTCACCATGTTGCCGCCGTAGTGGTTCAGAACCAGAACATCCGCACCCGAGTTCAGAACTGGTGCGATATAGGACGAGAAGTCAGTCGAAGCCAGTGGTGTCAGCACGTTGTTGACGGTTTCCCAACCCAGCGCTTCGGTCGCGGCTGCGATGGATTCCTGCTGAGTCCAGCCCCAGGTGTAGTCTGCGGTCAGGTGATAGGCTTTGCGGTCATCGCCATAAAGCGATTTCAGAACCGGCGCCAGAGCCGCGCCCGACATGTAGCCGTTAAAGAAGTGACGGAAGCCGTTGGCTTTCTTGTCTTTGCCGGTGGTGTCGTTCGAGTGGGTCAGACCCGCCATGAAGATCACGCCAGCTTCCTGGCACAGGCCCTGAACCGCGATCGCCACGCCCGAAGACGAACCGCCCGAGATCATGACTGCGCCGTCTTTTTCGATCATCGATTTGGCCGAAGCGCGGGCTGCGTCCGATTTGGTCTGGGTATCACCAGTTACATATTCGACTTTCTTGCCCAGGATGCCGTTGCCCTTGAGCGCCTTCGAACTGAAGGTGTTCATCATGCCGCCATCGCCGCCACCGTTCAGGTGCTCGACAGCCAGCTCATATGCGCGCAGTTCGTCTGCGCCCTCATCGGCGTAGGGGCCGGTCTGGGGTACGTTGAAGCCCAGGGTCACCGAGCTGCCAGTGGGCTCGTTGGTGTAGGCTGCTGCGCTCGACGCTGTGAAGATGGTCGGCAGAGCGACACCAGCACCGGTCAATGCGCCGGATTTGAGCACGCCACGACGTGTCAGGTTGGTCTTGGACATGAAATTCCTCCCGTTTCGTGAAATGTGATCGGGTACTCCTCAATACCGATCACGGCACGCATTTGTGCAAATCCAGTATGACAGGGGGTAAGAAAACTGCGCAACAAGGGCTTTTGAAAGAAGGCTTTTTTTGTCAAAGTTTGAAAAGTAGTCTATGGTATTCTGTAAATCTATTTATACTGCGCCGCAGAAACCCATTGATTAGGCGCAGGAAAGCATATGCCCCGCGACACATTGACAGGCAGCCGAATTCGCGAAAAACGTGTGGCGGCCGGGATGAAACAGGCCAGTCTTGCACGCAAGGCGGGTATTTCTGCCTCATATCTCAATTTGATTGAACATAATCGCCGAAGAATCGGCGGGAAACTGCTGCTGGACATCGCCGAAGTTCTTAGGGTGGAACCCGCCTTGCTGACCGAAGGGGCGGGGGCGGCGCTGATCAGTACCCTGCGCGAGGCGGCATCCGACATGGAACAGGCCGGGGCCGAGGTTGATCGTGTGGATGAGTTCGCCGGTCGCTTTCCGGGCTGGGCGCAGCTTTTGTCTGATTGCCGGGCGCGGATTTCCACGCTGGAGCGCACGGTGGAAACTCTGACCGACCGCATGACCCATGATCCGCATCTGGCGACCTCGCTGCACGAGATGCTGACCACGGTCGCCGCCATCCATTCCACGGCCTCCATTCTGGCAGAACCCGGTGAAATCGACGCTGACTGGCAGGCACGGTTTCATCGCAATATTCACGAAGACAGCGCGCGCTTGGCAGACACCAGCCGCGGGCTGGTGACGTATCTTGAGTCCGATCAGGCCTCGTCTTCTACCACGGGCAACCCCCAGGAAGAACTGGACCGCGTGTTGGAAAGCACCGAGTATCATGTGCAGGCTTTGGAAAAGGGCCAATCGGTTGGTCGGACGCGGGCGCAGCTTTCTGAGGGCATGTCGACCATCGGACGCGATCTACTGAGTGACTGGCTGGAAGCCTATGACCGTGATGCACGGGCTTTGCCCATGGTTCAATTGGCGAAAAAGCTGGAAAAGCTGGGCCCGGATCCGGTGCGGCTGGCGCAGGCGCTTGGGGTAGAGCCTACGCTTGTGATGCGCAGGTTGGCTGCCATGCCCGATACTGTGCTGCCTGATCCGGTGGGGTTGGCGATTTGTGATGCGGCTGGGGTGCTGCGGTTTCGCAAACCGCTGCCTGATTTTCCCATGCCGCGCTTTGGCGCAGCCTGTCCGCTTTGGCCGCTGTATCACGCGCTCAATCGCCCGATGGTGGTTATTTCCCGTCCGGCCATTCATCCGGGCCGAACCGGTGCCGGGGTCTGGGTGGATGCCATTGCCACGCCGGTTGGCCCAATTGCTGTCAATAATGACGCGCAGTTTGAGGCACATATGCTTGTGCGCCCCCATCCTGACCCTGCAAATGCCACGGAACAGCCCAGCAATCTGGGGGTGTCCTGTCGCGTTTGCCCGCGCAACAGCTGTCATGCGCGCACCGAACGGTCGATCCTGTCCGGATCTGTGTAAAAACCTTTACCAATCATTTTGACAGGGGCTTTGGAAACGGCGTAAGCTTTTTGAGGCCTTGGCAGAAATATCGTGACTTCAAACGATATCGGGGTCGGGGGGTAAACGGGGGAACGCATGGCCGGTCAGGTTTTGCTGGTTGAGGACGAGCCAAATATCATCGAGGCGATCAAGTTCATCCTGTCGCGCGACGGCTGGGATGTGCAGACACATTCCAACGGCGTGGATGCGGCTGATGTGGTGCGTACGCGCCAGCCCGATGTGTTGATTCTGGATGTCATGCTACCGGGCAGGTCCGGGTATGATATTTTGCGCGAATTGCGCGATGACAGCGCTTATTCCGAGCTGCCGATTTTGATGCTGACGGCGCGTGGGCAGACCAAAGATCGTGAAATGGCGGAACGCGCCGGTGTTAGCCAATTCATGACTAAGCCCTTTTCCAATGCTGAAATGCTTGAAGCCGTGCGCAGGCTGACCGAAGCATGAGCCCGGAAGGCCAGCAAAGCGACGCGAATACAGGGCCGCTATTTGTGCAGCGCCAGACTTATCGCCGCCGCCGTCTGGTGGATGCGGCGCGGGCCTTGCCGCTGCTGGGCATGATGCTTTGGAGCATCCCTTTGCTCTGGGGCGTCTCTGAAACCCCGATGCGGGCCTCTAGTGGTCTGGTTTTTGTCTTCATGGTCTGGATCTGGCTGATTCTGGTGGGCTGGGCTTTGGTGTTTGCCCTGCGCACATCGCAAAATGGCCAGACCCAGGACGGAGAGCTTGAGTGACTGCGCTGAACGCTTTGGCGGCGATTTCTGTTGTCTATGTGCTTTTGCTGTTTGCCGTGGCCTTTGTGGCAGAGCGGGCCGCATCGCATGGGCGCGGGGATTGGCTGCGTTCGCCTCTGATCTACACGCTGTCGCTTTCTATATATTGTACGGCCTGGACATTTTATGGCGCGGTCGGGTCTGCTGCGCGCAGCGGTTTTGAATATCTCACGATTTATCTGGGGCCCAGTCTGGTGATGATTGGCTGGTGGTGGATCCTGCGCAAGCTGGTGCGGATCGGCCGCAGCCAGCGCATCACTTCAATCGCTGACCTGATTTCCAGCCGCTATGGCAAGTCAAACCTGCTGGGCGTTGGGGTGACCCTTTTGGCAGTTGTTGGAACAACACCCTATATTGCGCTGCAACTGCAATCGGTCACTCTAAGCGTTGAAGTCTTCCAAAACCCGGAAACCGGTGTTCAGGGGCCAACCCAGCTGACGGCCTTTTGGGTGGCCACCGGGCTGGCGGTTTTTACCGTTATCTTTGGGACGCGCAGTCTGGATGCCAATGAACGCCATCACGGGGTGGTCATGGCCATCGCGGTTGAGGCGGTGGTGAAACTGGCCGCGCTGCTGGCAGTGGGGGCCTTTGTTGTCTGGGGCATTTCTGGCGGCATTTCGAATACATTGGCGCGGATTGACGCCTCTGATCTGGGACATTGGCAGGTGGATGGCGGGCGTTGGGCTGGGCTGATGTTTCTTTCAGCCGCGGCCTTTTTGTGCCTGCCGCGCATGTTTCAGGTGCTGGTGGTCGAGAACGATAATGACGCTCAGCTGCGCATGGCGGCCTGGGCTTTTCCGCTCTATCTGCTGCTGATGAGCCTCTTTATTATGCCGATCGCGGTGACGGGGCTGGATACTTTGCCCCCCGGATCGAACCCGGATCTTTTTGTTCTGACAGTTCCTTTGGCGCATGGCCGCGATGGATTGGCGCTGTTGTCCTTTCTGGGCGGGTTCAGTTCGGCCACCTCTATGGTGATTGTCGCGGCCATTGCCCTGTCGACCATGGTATCCAACCATATCGTCATGCCGATCTGGCTGTGGCTGAGCAAGGATACCGCCAGTGTTTCAGGTGATGTGCGCAATGTGGTGATCACCGCGCGGCGCGTCTCTATCGCTGGCGTGCTGGCGCTGGGCTATCTCTACTATGCGCTGTCAGGCGGCGGCGAAGCATTAGCGACCATTGGGCTTGTGTCTTTCACCGGGGTGGCGCAGGTCTTGCCTGTCCTGCTGGGGGGGATTTTCTGGCGCGGGGCCACCAGATCCGGCGCGCTGGCTGGGTTGACCGTTGGTTTTGCCATCTGGCTTTATACGCTCTATCTGCCCAGCTTTGGACCGGGGGTGGCGCTTTCGTCCGAGTTTTTCCAAAACGGCCCCTTTGGCATCACATGGCTGAACCCGCGCGCGTTGTTTGGAATTTCCGGGCTGGATCCGATTTTGCACACGCTGCTTTGGAGCCTGTCTTTGAACTTGGTTGCCTTTTTTGCCGTTTCTCTGACCAGCTTTCCCAGCCCACTAGAGCGCCTTCAGGGGGTGCAGTTCGTCAATCCGCAACAGGCCCCCGGCACCGCGCGCGGCTGGGCGCATGGGGCGGCGCAGGCCGAAGATCTCATGGTAATGTCGCAGAGGATTCTGGGTAGTCAGGTGGCGCTGGCGCTATTTCAGCACGAGGCTGAAAATCAAGGGCTTGCTGGGCACTTGCCCGAACCCACCCCGGCATTTCTGCAGGTGCTTGAACGTGAATTGGCTGGTACGGTGGGGGCAGCCACAGCCCATGCGATGCTAGGGCAAATCGTCGGCGGCATGGCGGTGTCGGTCGAAGATCTGATGGCCGTGGCGGATGAGACTGCGCAGATCATGGAATACTCTGCCCGTCTTGAGATGCAATCCGAGGAACTCTCGCGCACCGCGGCGCAATTGCGCGCTGCCAATGATAAATTGACCCGGCTGTCGGTGCAAAAAGATGCCTTTCTGTCTCAGATCAGCCATGAGTTGCGCACACCGATGACCTCGATCCGCGCCTTTTCCGAAATTTTGCGCGACACTGACGATCTGACCGAAGAAGAAACGCATAAATATGCGTCGATTATTCATGACGAAACCCTGCGGCTGACGCGATTGCTGGATGATCTTCTGGATCTGAGCGTGCTTGAAAATGGTCAGGTCAATCTCAATCTTTCGCGCGGGCGCCTGAGTGACGTGCTGGATCGCGCCGTTGCGGCTGTGATCCTGCCTGAATCCGAGCGCAATTTGCACATTCGGCGTCGATCTGAATTTGAAGCGGTAGAACTGACCACGGATCTGGAACGGCTTAGTCAGGTTTTTATCAATCTGATTGCCAATGCTCAGAAATATTGTGATGCGCAAGAGCCTGTGCTGCGGATCAAAATCCACCGCCAGCCCGGTGAGGTGATTGTTGATTTCATCGACAATGGATCCGGTATCGCACCGGAAGCGCAGGATGTGATTTTTGAGAAATTCGCCCGGGTCGGGGAACAAAAAGCTGGCGGGGCCGGGCTGGGGTTGGCGATTTGCCGGCAGATTGTCATGCGGCTGGGTGGCGAAATTTCCTATCTTCCGGGGCAGGGCGGGGCGGCCTTTCGTCTGACCTTGCCACTGGTTGTGTCCTGAGTTCGTGACATAATTTTATAAAATCCTGCCAAATCCCTGCGCGCTTAAAGTGCTTGGTAACTAAATCCCGCGATAACATCAGTGAACACGCAAGGGATAGGTGAAACTTGGATGGCTGACGGGGCACGCGATGACGTTTTGGGCCAAAAGGCACAGGCGGCCCAACGTGCGTTTGAAGCACGGGGCATGTCGCCGACGAAAGCGCTGCGCAGGGCGCTGTCGCGCACGGCCGATGTGCTTTGGGATCTTGCGCTGGTCACGCAGGATGTCACTTTAGATATGGTTGATCAGGATGGTCTGATCGCAACACTTGGGGCCAAGGATCTGTTGATCCTGCTCGACGGTCCAGATGGGGCGCTGGGCATCGCAGCGATTGATCGCGAGATCCTGACTGGCATTGTCGAAGTGCAGACCATTCAACAAGTATCACAAATGCCGGTGGATGAGGACCGTGTTCTCACTCAGACCGATGCAGCCATGGCGGCCCCGCTGTTGGATGGCACACTGACCCGTCTGACCGAAAACCTAAGCGGCCATTCGCTGGAACAACAGGTGGAAGGGTATCGTTTTGGCGCCATGCTGGAAGATGCGCGCACCACAGGGTTGCTCTTGGATGCGGCGTCATATCGCGCGTTTCGGGCGGAAATGGATCTGGCGCTGGGGCGGCGCAAGGGAACGATCACGTTTTTTCTACCTGAGCGGAAAGCCAAGAAAACCAAAGATTCAGAGCAGCAGACACAACAGGGGCCGGGCCCACATGAGGATGTGCTCGGCAATGTGCCAACGCGTCTGGATGCAATCTTGTCGCGGATTGTTCTGCCACTTTCCAAAGCGGATGCCATGCAGGTTGGGGATGTCATTCCCCTTGCGCCAGATGCTCTGGACAATGTCGAAGTGGCTGCCGGGCGCGGAAATATTGTCGCCCGCGGGCGTCTGGGGCAGGCACATGGCATGCGCGCGGTACGGCTGAACTGGCCAAAGGCGCAGGCACTGCCAACCGCAGATATGCCTGTTGCTGAAAACTTTGCCGAAACTGATGAACCACAGCAGGAACCGGTAACCGAACTGCCAGATCTGTCTGGCATGTCGACGGATTTTGATGGCATGGGTGGGGGCGCTGAAGAAATAGCCATGCCAGAAATGGAGCTGCCCGATATTGATATGCCTGCCGCCGATCTTGGCGCAGATGCCATGGCGGAAGATCTGCCAGATCTGCCACCTCTCGATTTTGAGAATGAGGCCGCTGAATTTGATATCGGGGGGTTTGACGAACCTTTTGATGCCGGCGGTGACCTGCCTGACATTGGCCTGGACGATCAATTCGAACCGGGCAGTGGTGACTTTGATATCAAGTGACTGTCACAAAGAACCGGCCTGACCCGCAATGCGGATCAGGCGCCAAATTTGATCAGCCCTGTTTGGACATGAGATCCAGAACCGGCTTCATGCCTGCGATGTCATACCCGGCCTCAGCGGCGCGGGCGATGACAGCATCCGATCCATGTTCGGCTGCGGCCCCCAATGCCCAGACCACCGTGCAGCGCGTGCCAGAGGCACAATAGGCCAGCACAGGACCATCCGCTTCGTTAACCAGTTCAGCCTGTTTTTGCACGTTTTCCGGCGTCATGGTCTGGTGGGTCAGCGGCAGAATTGCAAAATCAAGCCCTTCGGCACGCACCGCAGCTTCGATTGCAGCGCTTTGGTGGGATGGCGGCACCTCGGCGTCGGGGCGGTTGCAGATCACCCGTTTGAACCCTGCCTGCGCAATGGCCTTTACGTCTTCCGCCGAAATCTGGGGTGCGACGGAATAGGTTTCGGTGATGGTCTTCATGAATGGTCTCTCACTGTTGTGCAGGGATAAGTTTGTTCAACTGTACCCGAACCATGGGGGTAATGGCCATGCCAGCCAGCATAGCGGCCAAAAAGACGTATAAACCCGCCCCGCCATAGCTGATGGCGGCAATGGATGGGCCGGGGCACAGGCCCGCCAGCCCCCAGCCCATGCCAAACAGGATTGATCCGATCACCAGCCGCGAATCGATTTTGGTCGAAGGGGCGGGCGGCAGCGGCACCCCGGTCAGCGAGATGCTGCGGCGGCTGCGTACAAACCAGGCCAGCGTCATGGGCAGGATCGCCCCTCCCATGACAAAGGCCAGCGTGGGATCCCAATCGCCAAATACATCCAGCCACCCCTGCACTTTGGTGGTGTCGGTCATGCCGGAAATGAACAGACCCGCGCCAAAAAATCCGCCTGCGATGAATGCAATGATCAGTCTCAGCATCAGATCACCCCCAGAACGTGGCGGAAGAGAATGACCCCAACGCCACCGGCAAGAATGTAAAAGACGGTCGCTGCCATGCCACGTACGGAAAGCCTGGAAATGCCGCAGACCCCGTGGCCAGAGGTGCAGCCATTGGCAATACGGGTGCCGATGCCCACCAGCAGACCGGCGGCCAGCAGAACCCAAAGATTGTCAGTCACCTTGGTGTCGACGTCGCGGTAAAACGGCATCAAAAGCACGGGCAGAGCGGCTACACCCAGCAGAAACACGATGCGTTCCCATTTGGTATCCCACCCCGTGCGATCCACAAGGCCGCCAATAATTCCCGAAGCCCCCATTATGCGGCCGTTTCCAAGCAGATACACTGCTCCTCCTGTCCCGATCAGCAAACCGCCGATCAGGCCCCATACCCAATCCATAGGCATATCGCGTTTCCTTATCCTGTGTTTAGCCCTGTTCGCTAAGGGCGCGCGGTCAGAGCCTTTGATGCTCTGACTGGCGAGTTAGATTTTATTGACGGGCACCTTGAGAAAGACATCCCCCTGTTCGTCCGGTTCCGGCATCTGGCCTGCACGCATGTTCACCTGCAGTGACGGGATGATCAGCTTTGGCATCGCAAGAGTGGCGTCGCGCGTGTCACGCATTTCGACAAAATCCCCTTTCGACTTGCCCTCTCCAACATGAACATTGCGGGCCTTCTGTTCGCCGACGGTGGTTTCCCAGGCAAATTCATCGCGGCCTGGTGCTTTGTAATCGTGGCCCACAAAGATCCGGGTGTCGTCGGGCAGAGAAAGGATCTTCTGGATCGAATCAAACAGCGTCTGTGAGGATCCTCCGGGAAAATCGCAGCGCGCAGTGCCAAAATCAGGCATAAACAATGTATCGCCAACAAAGGCCGCATCGCCCACCACATAGGTCAGGCAGGCTGGGGTGTGGCCCGGTGTGTGCAGCACATCCACGCGCATTTGGCCGATCATCAGCGTATCGCCTTCGACAAAGAGCTGATCGAACTGCGATCCATCGCGCTGGAATTCCGTGCCCTCGTTGAAGACCTTGCCAAAGGTGTCCTGCACCACTTTGATGCGATCACCGATACCGATTTTACCGCCAAGGCGTTCCTGAAGATAAGGGGCCGCTGACAGGTGATCGGCGTGGACATGGGTTTCCAGCAGCCATTGCACCTCATAGCCTTTGTCTTTGACGAAAGCGATGATCTCATCGGCAGATTTGGTGTCGGTGCGGCCAGAAGAGTAATCAAAATCCAGCACACTGTCGATGATCGCGCAGGCTGATCCGTTCGGGTCGCGGACGACGAAGGAAATCGTATTGGTGGCCTGATCGAAAAATCCGGTTACTTCGGGTGTCATGGTGGCGGTTCCTATCCATTGCTGAACAAACATATACGCAAATGAGAATGTGTTTCAAGGGCCGGATGCTGGGGCGCGTTGAATAGCTGCGGGTGATTGACCTGTATCAACGCAGCATAACCTCAACTTAACCATAATACCGATAGTTTTCAGGAGGCGAGAAAAAGATGTCACATCATTCAAACAAGCTGGCTTTGCTGAACCGTCTTCGCGAACTGGGCCTGCGTCTGGATGGGATTGAAGAGGCGCTGGAAGCCCCGCATTCCAAAGACTGGGAAGAGGCTGCGGTTGAGCGTGAAGATGAAGAAGTGCTTGAGCGACTCGGCGAGAGTGGTCAAGCTGAGATTGCACGAATTAAAGCTGCACTCGCCCGATTGGAGAGTGGTGACTATGGTTTTTGCGTAAAATGCGGTGAAGAGATTGCCGAGGAGCGGCTGTCACTTTTGCCGGATGCCCCGCTGTGTGTGACATGCGCTGGGGTCTAAACAGGGAGGAACTGTTTTGAAGACTGAGCTTAAGGCCCGAATTGATAGCCTGAAAGGCGAAATTGATGCCGCTGATCCAAGCGAACGCAATCTGCTGGTCGAGAAACTGGAACAGGCCGTGCTGACCCTGGAATCGCTGGGGGGGCGGGCACCGGGCTGGGCGAAATCGCTGGTTGATGAGATGGTTGAAGATCAGTTTGACAATATGCCGATCTAGGTTCTTGCGGTGTGAACATAAGGTTTTCAAAGGCGTGACCTGAGTCTCAGGTGTCACGCCTTTGTCATTTTTCCCGAAAGCGGGTGTTTTTCTTTCTGCGGCTGGGCGCCATGCGCTAGGCTTTCCAAAGATGAAATCATACGAGTATGTCTGGTGACGCAGGACCAACCTATCGGTGCGGTGCAGCTTGAACTGGCAAAGGGAATAGCCTTTGTCGGCATTGATGCTTGGCTGGTTGGTGTGGCGCCGCAAGAGACAGCGGCGCAGGTGATCGCCGCCATTGCCGAGGCCGCGAATACCTCTGAGTTTATTGTGTTGCAGCTTCGTCCCGGTGGTGCGCTTGGCCTTTGGGATCGGGCGCGGAGCGGCGAAACTCAGGCTTTGGCCGAAATCTGTACCGCCGTTGAAGAGGCGGCGATCCCGGTGCTTGTGGTTATTGAGGGTGAGCTTTCCGGCGGTGAAACCGCGCTTGCGCTTTGTGCGCATTACCGTTTGGCGCAGCGCGGGGCGGTGATGTGCAGCCCCGCGGTGGAAAGCCTGACGGTGCCGGCAGGTGGGGTGACACAGCGTCTGCCGCGTTTGCTGCAAGGTGAGTTGCTGCATGATGCGCTGTTGCACGGGACACCGTTGCAGTTGGACCGCCTTGCGGATCAGCCCTTGGTTGATGGTGTGTTTGAAGGCGACGCCCGCGATGCGGCGGTGAAATTTGTGCGCATGTTGCAAGAGTCAGAGGCTCCGCCACGTCCCGTGTATGAACGGGCCGAATGTCTGCGCAGGGCAGCTTTTCCCGAAACCCAGCAGGATCTCTCAGACGTGCAGCAAGAGATCCAGCACCTGATTCAGGCGGCAGCGGTGATGCCGTTTGAGATGGGCTGCGCCATGGAGGACGCAGCGCAGGAGGCTCTGTTTGACAGGCCCGATGCGCAGGCCCTGCGACATCTGCAAAAGGCGGAACTGGCCTTGCGCCAGAGCAACGCGGTCAAAGCCCTGCCGCCGGATCGTCGGATTGCTGTGCTTGGGGCCAGTTCCCACGCCATGCAGATTGTCATGCTGGCGTTGCGGTCGGGCTTTGCGGTGAACTGGGGTGCAGAGGATCTGAGCGCGCTGGCCGAATGGCGTGATCAGATGCAGGCAATCCCTGGCCTTGTGGTGCACTCAGGCCCGACAGATATGGCGCTGCTGGACAGGTTGCGCACCGGTCGGTGTGCGCAGATGGTCGAGGATGCGGATGTGGTCTTGCATGGTGAAAGCGATTTCCTGCCTCAGGCGCTGGCCTTGAAACTTCCCAGCATCGGGTTCCTGCCCAAAAGCAACAAACGCGTGGCGCTGCTGTTTGCGCATCCGGTTGCCGGGCGCGGCATGGTTGAACTGTTGCGCGGCGCCAAAAGCCACCCGGGTGACGCCGCGGCGGCGCTGGCGCTGGCCAAAGCCTTTGGCAAACAGGTTTTGCAGGTTGGGTCGGTGCGGGAAAGCCTGCGTTCACATCTATTGCGGGCCTATCACCTTGCGGCGGATGGGATCGTTTCACTCGGGGCGGATCCCTATCAGGTGGACGCTGCCGCCGAAGCCGCAGGCTGGAGCAAACCGCCTTTTCGCACCCGCGATACCTTGGGATTGGCGCATTTTTCCGACAACACCGGTGAGGGGCAAAACTGGTCAGGCCTTCTGGTGCAAAATACCCGCACGGGCTGGATCAAAGGGGCCGGGTTTTATGACTGGCGCGATGAGACCGTGATGCCGTCAGATCAGGTGCGCGCGCTGATTGATGCGCAGCGCGCGGCAAAGACCCTGCCGCCTGATCAGATCGCAGATCTGCTGTTGACCGCCGTCTTAAATGAGGCGTTGGAGCTTTATAAAAAGGGGTTTGTGCCACGCGTGTCTGATCTGGATCTGGCAACGGTTCAGGCGCTTGGATTTCCGGCGGACCAGGGAGGAGTGATCTTTGCCGCGCAGCGACGCGGTTTGTTTGCGCTTAGATCGCGCATGGCACATATCGTTGGCCCGGATCATCGGTTCTGGCGGCCACATAGGTTGTGGCGGCGTGCAGCCGAAGCAGGGGCAGACCTGTATGATCTGCCGCGCTTTCCAACCTCTCTGGAAAGGCGAGCTGCCCGGCGGTCACGGATGCGCCAGCAGGCAGCTGGTTAGCCCAGAAAGATCCCCAGGATCACCATCATCAGACCCAACACGGAAAACATCAGCGCGCCCATGTTCAGTGGTACCACTTTGCGCACCACGTCGCGCAGATCGTCGTCGCTCAGGCCCTGACGTTTGGCCCGTGCGACACGAAGGATGCACCAGACCAACCCAAGCAGGCCGGCAAATGAAACCGCAGCCCCTGTCCAAACCAGCCAATCCATGTGCATTCCTTTCCTAAACAACACCCAGAGCCGGTAAAGGACCGCCGGTTCTTGCGCAACCCCTTGATGCAGCGCCTGCGCTTGGGTAGGGAAGAGACCGAGCTTTCAGGAGGCAAACATGGAAGAGACTTCTTCGGACAACTACGGGGTGGCCGCAGGCGAATTGCGCCAGTTCATCGAGCGCTTTGAACGGCTCGAAGCGGAAAAGAAAGACATCGCCGATGCGCAAAAAGAGGTCATGGCCGAAGCCAAGGGGCGGGGTTATGACACCAAGGTGATGCGCAAGGTGATCGCGCTGCGCAAGCGTGATGCCAATGATATCGCCGAAGAAGAAGCGGTACTGGATATGTACAAATCCGCGCTGGGCATGTCCTGAACGGTAACTGTCTTCTTACGGTGTTCAGGGGCCTTCGGGCCCTTGTTTCATTTTGCGGCATCATGGGGCGATCATCCGAACGCCCGGAATGGTCGCGATGATATCAAGATCCGCCTCATAGGTTGCCGTCAGATGGTCAATCAATGGTTCGTTCCAACCGGGCAGATCCAGTTCTTCCTCGATCGCGTCTTCCAGTGCGTATTTGTCTAGGATGGCCATCATCACCCGGCGTTTCTGATCTTCGTTAATCGTTGGGTTTTCCTTCAGAAACCCCCGAAACCGCTGCATTCCCTCTTTTGAGACAATGGTCGAAAACAGCTCAAAGGCACCGGTGATTTTGCGCGACATGTCGATCCCGGCCATGGTGCGCAGGATTTCGCCCCAGATAAACGGGCTGTCTTCGTTGCTCCAGCAGGTGATTTTGATGCTGGGCACATCGGTGCGAATGCGGCGGATCAGATCTGACCAGCGAAACTGCATCATGTCGACACCAGACATGAAGTCCAGAAAATCCGTGTGAGGTGTGGTGTGATAGGCGGCTGGCAGGAAACTGGCCGGATCGCGCAGGCCAATGAACAATTCGATATCATCCTGATCAAAGATCCGGGCCAGAGTGCTGAGCCGCGCCTCGGCTTTGCGATAGATAAGCCCACCGGAAAACATCAGCTTGGGCACGGAAAAGAAGTTCTCATTGCTCAGCAACAGGCGTTTGACGCTGTTGGGATCTTCTTCCAGAATAGCGTCAAACAGAATTTCGCGGGTGTCACTGCCGGGGGTCGAATTCACAAGGCGGTTGATCGCATCGGATAGCAAAGTGCGGTACTTGCTGGGGCCGGGGATGGCGATTCCTTCCCGACGCCATTCGTCAGTGTTGCGCAACAGGCATTTCAGGATCATGTCATTGTCAGTACAATGAACGCCGGTGTGAAGAATGACTTGCATATATCCGATTGTTTTTCTGGGGTTTAGATTGGGTCCCTCAGCTACTATAAGCTAGTATCGCGAATTTTAACAACCGGTTGAGATCTGACATGGCCAGTACAGAATATCAAAGCCACTCGCGGCGGGTCAGCCTGCCCAGCCGCTGGTCTGTCGGGGCATTGATCATCGCTTTGATCGTGCTGGCGCCAATTGTGGCGGTGGTCGTTCTGGCGCTGTTTCCCACTGAAAACATCTGGCCGCATCTGATGCGCACGACCTTGCCGCGCTATCTGTCCAACACTTTGATTTTGATGGTTGGGGTGGGGATCCTGACGGCTTTGGTCGGAACCTGTTCTGCCTGGCTGATTGCCCGGTTCGACTTTTTCGGGCGACGCTGGCTGGAGTGGGCCTTGCTGCTGCCGCTGGGCATTCCGGCCTATGTCGGGGCCTATGCCTTGGTTGATTTTCTGGAATATGCCGGGCCGGTGCAGACAGGTCTGCGTGCGCTCTTTGGCTGGCAAAGCGCGCGAGATTACTGGTTTCCCGAGATTCGATCCATGGGCGCGGCGATCATTGTCCTGTCAGCGGCGCTTTATCCTTATGTTTACCTGCTTAGTCGCAATGCCTTTCGTGAACAATCTGCCGCATCAGACGAGGTCGCACAGTCGCTGGGGCAGGGGGCCTTTGGGCGGTTCTGGCGTGTCGGCCTGCCTTTGGCGCGTCCGGCCATTGCGGCGGGCGTTGCAGTGGTGATGATGGAAAGCGTCAACGATTTTGGCACTGTCGATTACTTCGCTGTACAGACATTGACCACAGGCATTTTCAGCACATGGCTGGAAACCAATAATGCCGGGGGCGCGGCCCAGATCGCCAGCGTGGTCCTGCTGATCATCGTAATGCTGGTGCTGTTGGAAAAGACCTCGCGCAAGAAAAAACAGTTTTTCAACCTTTCCACGCGTCATCGCCCGATCCCGCGCAAAATGTTGACGCGCGGCGCGTCAGCCATGGCTTTCTTTGCCTGCCTTATCCCATTTGCTGTTGGGTTTATTCTGCCCGCTGGGGTGATCCTCAGCCATGCTTTGGGCAATGCTGATCACTGGCGCGATCCCGAGTTGTGGCGGGCCGCAGCCCATACTTTGACCATCTGCGGGCTGGCAGCGGTGATCGCTGTGGCCGGGGGGATATTTCTGGTCTATGGTGTGCGGCTCTCCGGTCAAAAACTACCGCGCAAGCTGCTGCCTGTCACCACCATTGGCTATGCCGCGCCGGGGGCAGTGCTGGGGGTCGGTATCCTGATCCCCTTGGCAACAATTGATAACTTCATCGCCGACAGTCTTTATGCTGCAACCGGATGGGATCCGGGGCTGCTTCTGACCGGCACCGCTTTTGCGCTGGTGCTGGCCTATTGTGTGCGCTTCTTTGCCATTGCGCAGGGGGCGGCAGACGCTGCGATGGGGCGGATCTCACCGAATCTGGCACTGGCCGCGCGGTCTTTGGGGCGCAACCAAGGGCAGGTGTTGGGCGCCGTGTATTTCCCGCTTATGCGCGCCTCGATTGCTTCGGCACTTTTGCTGGTGTTCGTCGATTGCGTCAAAGAACTGCCCGCGACCCTGCTGCTGCGCCCTTTCAACTATGAAACATTGGCCACACGCGTGCATGAACAGGCCTCACTAGAAGCCCTCGGCCAGGCCGCGCCCGCCGCGATTTTGGTGATTGCTGTCGGTATGTTGGCGGTTGGATTGCTTGCACGCGCAAATCGTTGATTTTTGCTCTTGCGCTTGGTTCTGAAACTTTCTATCAGGACCAAACGGTGCCCCTATAGCTCAGCTGGTAGAGCAACTGATTTGTAATCAGTAGGTCCGCGGTTCGAGTCCGTGTGGGGGCACCATTTCAAACTTTCCCAAGCGAAAGTCCTCCAAGGCCTTGAAAGGTAAGGAGGTTTGAGCGGTTCGATAACCCTCATTTCGGGTGTAGGGTAACCTCTCCGCAAAGACCAATTTTAGCACCGCGCGCTTGTCCTCAAAGCGCTCAGAAGCCCATAATTTACTGGGGTTTCCGAGGAAATCGAAAGCGGTTCGATAAACTTGGTCGAAGTGGGCAATGGGTTTGCCGCATTTCTGGATTTTTTCAGCCAGAAATGTCTTTTGTTCTTCGATCTCGCGCAGTCTTTCCTCATAGGCGCTGATCAACGTATCGCTGTTCGTGTCGATCAGGCGGTCGAGAATCTGGGCCGACTTGCGGTCCATTTGGGACAACTGCATCTGTATAGACTGCTTTTCATCTTCGGCAGATTGAAGGCGCGCCTGCCACAGATCACGGAACATGTCGAACGCCATGGCAAAGAGACTGGCGCTTGGCCGCATATCTTTGAGCAGCAGTTCAAACTCGCCTTCGAGCTTTTCCTTGCGGAAGGACTTTCGATACTCGACGCAGCATTTCGTGTCACACAGATAATAGGGGTATTTGGCGCTGCGACCCCTGGACCAACAGGCCGTCATAGGCTGTTCACAGTGTCCACAGGTGACGAAGCCACGCAGAGGGAAGTCTTCGTTCAGGTCTTTCCGTGCGGGCGCGTAGGCGGCTTCATTGAGGCGTTTGTGGACCGTCTGGAATGTCTCATAGCTGACGAGCGCTTCATGCTTGGCCGGAACCAGATGTAGCCCCCAGTCCTCGTGCGATATGTACCCTGCATAGATCGGGCGATTAAACAGTTCCATCACGCGCGTCAGGTGAACCTTGCCAGCGCGGTTCTTTGGAAAGGCCGATTTTCGTTCTAGAAAGCGTGAGACTTCGGTTTTGGACTGCAATCTTCCAGATGCAAATCGTTCCATTGCTTCGGCAATGATTGAGGCGACGGGTTCGTCGCGCACCAGCACCTTGCCATGTTCGGGTTTGGTCTCAAATTTGTAGCCGAGGGGAGCACCAAACACCCAATAACCGTTCTGCATTCGGGCGCGCATACGGATCTTGGTTTGCTCACCGTTCTTTTCACGTTGGTGTTGAGCAACGCTGGCGAGGAGGTTTTCGACAAGTAGGCTGTCTGAATCTTCGCCAAATTCAATCGAAGGGCTTTCAAGTTTACCACCAGCTTTGGCAAGGGAAGCCCGAAGCTGTAAGTGCGCCTCTAACCCTCGTGCAAGACGGCTGATGTCGTCGATGATGACGACGGTGCCCGCTTTGTGGTTTTTGCGGAGGAATTGCAGCATATCCATCATCGCAGGGCGCGCCGCCAGCTTGCCGCTCATTTCATCTTTGAAGACTTTGACGACTTCGTATCCCTTGTGGCTTGCGAACTCTCTGCACCTTGTCTCTTGCGACCCAAGGCCATCACCTTCGCGCACTTGTTTGGTGCCCGAAACCCGGCAATAGATGACGGCTTTTTGTAGTTTTTGCTTCGGCATTATCTATCGTTTTCCTTTCGTGGCATTGAATGTTTCAGACAAATTTCGCGTGGTGCCAGCGTGGCCTCCCGAGTCTAACACAGCGGACTCAAGCAAGGCATTTCTCACAACCTGACCTTCGATACAGATTTGTGTGGGATCATCCTCAAACGCGCGGCTCACAAAGCTGTCCATGGCGTTGTAAAACATGTGGATAATCTCATCCTTGCGCACTTCGCTCAGGTCAAACGGAGCAAGGTACTTTCTGTATTTGGCAAGATGTGGCGGCATGCAGGTACGCTTTCTGCCCGCAGCGATGCGGTCAGCCTTTCAATTTGTTTCTGGTTGAAGAACGCGCAGCGGAACACACAGTTCAACGCTTTCGCGAATTTACTCTTGCTGCAGGGGTGGCGCCTGCAAAGGACGTAAGTACTATTTGGTGATTGTCAGCGCAGGTTCAAGAAAGCTTAAGCGCTTTCGTGGCGTTGATAGGAAGAGTTTCCTACAAAATACAAGAAATGTCAACATAGATGACCTATTATTTGACGAATGCTCGCCACCCTATCATTGTGTTAGAAACAAGCAGGCTTGAAAAAGCATTGAGCACCAAACCAATAGCAATACAGAAAAACTAAAATGGTCGAAGCAGGCGGAACATCCACTCAAGCGGGAATCTATTATCAAAACAGCGTGGCTGCTTTGGCTTTGTTGGAATTACTGGACCTTGCGCCCGGAGCAGCACGCGAGAGGGTGGTTGATGTAAGGGTTGAAGCCCCCAGTCATGTTGACGATATCGTAGTTCGCTTTGCAGACGGACATGTTCAGTATTGGAACGTTAAGCTCAGTTTTCCACAAAGCGGTGCTTCTTGGGCCAATATTTGGAAATCGCTTCGCGACCAACGTTCGTCTGTGGAGTTTTCAACCCATGATCAATTGTCGATCATCATCGGTGAGCAGACATCCCTTTCTTCTGACATCCATGAACTGTGTGAACGGACACGCACCAGTATGGATCGAGCAGAACTCAGCGCAAGATTAAGCAAGAGCCAAGCCCGCATTTTGTCCAAAATCGAGAAGGTGATAGGTCTTGGCGAAGAGGCGCTTGACATCCTCAGGTACACTACCGTTCGCCATTTGACCGAGAATGAAATCGAAAGGGAGTTCAGTCGAAAACGGTTATCAGGCGAGTTCGTTCTGCCAAACCAATTGCTCACAGTATTGCGGGATTTAGTTGGTTCAAGGGCGCGCAAGCGAGGTTATTTTGTTTCCCCTCAACTTCGGAAAACGCTTTGGGATGAGCACGGCATTGAAATCAGTGACCCGCCCGAATGGGGGCTTCCAGCATATAGATCAGTAATCGCCCGTACTTCAAAAATAGAGATCCCGGGAACTAGAGTGTTTGGCCCAGTAGAAGAGTTATTCGTTTGGCCGCGCGCTAAGGCATATGACAGTGCCCATTTCTCTGATTTTGAAGACGAAACCCTTGGACGAGAGCTCGATCTTGAGTCAGGCCTATTCGATCTGAAAGTATTCCCCTCCATTGATCTGCCCAAAGCTATTATCGTTGCGGGTCCAGGACATGGCAAATCAGCGTTGCTAACGTGCATAGCGGCGAGATTGTCTACGGGGCCATATGTTCCGGTGTCGATTCCACTCTCGTCTTTTGGGGCAAGCGATTGCAGTGTCATGGAATTTTTGTCCTCCAACATCGAACGCGAGATGTCTCTGATGGCAGACTGGCAACGGCTTGCGGAGCAGGGTTTACTCGTTTTGTTGCTTGATGGTTTGGACGAAGTCCCTCCTGATGTGCGCCCACTTCTTTTGAACCGGTTGTCGACGTTTACTGCGAGATTTCCGAGCGTACCTTGGCTGCTCACCGTCAGAGACCCAGCAGTTCTAACAGGAAGCAACGAAGCCCAGATTGTCGAACTCCTCCCACTAGACGATGATGACATCATTCGATTTGTTGACACAATGCGCAACAAGCTCGATCTCAGCGAAGGATGGGAGTTCCTAAATACACTTAAGCTCTACCCGGATCTCGAAAAACTTGCTCGCATCCCACTGTTTCTTTCCATGTTGCTTGCCACCATGGACTTGAACAAAGTAGAGGCGATTACTCGGTCAGACTTAATTGAAGCATATTTAAAGACCCTTTTCGCCCCTTCGCACCATAAAGCTACACACAGGGAAAACGGCAGTTCTACAGAACTTCGTGCTGTTTCGGAAAAGCTGGCATTTGACAGGTTGGAAGGGCAGGAAATAGGAGCCAGCGAAAGAGAAGTCCGCCGTGCAATTTCTCTGAGGATTCCAAGTGCCGGGAGCGAAGATGAAGTGTTCCAGCGGCTCTTGGGGAATGGCATCCTTAAGCAGCAGTCGAGTATTCGATACCAATTTCCTTACCCAATTGTGCAAGAGTATTTGGCTGCGTGTTATCTTGTGGCCCAAGCTCCCGAGAGCCTACCGGCTAGGTTAGACGATGCGATTCAGCGGCCTTGGGCTCAGGTTATTCAGTTTGCGTTAGAGCTCATCCCGGATGCAAACGTGGCGATTGAGAAGATGCTGGAACGCGAAGATGATGCTTTCAGGTCAGGTATGAGGTTGGTCGGACGATGTATTGCCAACGGGGCAAACGTCACCGAAGAACTTGCAAGACAAGTTGGCGACAAGTTGGTGGAGTTCTGGGTTCACGCGCCAACGAGAGCACGAGAGAGAACAGGTAGATTGCTTTTGGATGGTTTTTGCTCTCCACCATCTTCCACGCTGACAGCTGCGCTGCACCATCGCTGGCTAAACTCAAATGGCGCAGGCGATATCATCACCAGGCTTGGAGACCCCGAGCTGACGCTGAGTGTATTTAGGGACTTGCTTGAAAACGATTCCGGGACGTTTCGCTACTACAGAGAGATGCGTCCGGCGTTAAATTCTGTGGGTAATCAGGCGGTTCAGATGGTCATAGACTTTATCAGTGCGCCCGAAACCGATGCACAAGAGATAGATGACATTCTATCCATTCTTGGAAATTTTTCTCCGGATTCAATCAGTCGGCATTTGCCCCTGAAGATCGCACTAAACGAAGAGCTCTCCAATCAGTCGCGAATGCGAGCGTTTGAGCTATCTGGCTCTCCTCTGGACGAAAGAGCCTATCCCTTGGTTCAAACCGCACTTCGAGCAGAGAATTGGGACGATCACTTTGAGGTCCGTGATCTTCTTAAGTTGATTCCAAAGTGCGATGAGTTCCTATTAGAAGTTTTCGAGAATCCGGAGATTTCAAAAGATCGCAAGATAAAGATTGTTGAAGGCCTTCCCTTAAGTCTACGCGACGGAGATACAAGAAAGAGGGTAACAGATGCTTGCTTGGCGAGCCAAAACGTTGATGTTGAAGTAAAAACGATACTGAGACTTTTCGAGGCTCGATTTGGTCAGGGCGCTGTGTTTGAGGGTCTCGTAAACGAAACCCCTGTTATGGATCTGGAGTTCGTAGATGCTACCGTATCATTGTTTGGGTATTACCAAGATAAAGAGCTAGCTGAACGCGCTGCGAAGTTGGTTAGTGAGAGAGAGCTTTCACCTGCGGACACCGTTCGATTGGCCAGCTCTGCGGCCACTGGCATGCGATACATTTTTGAAATGGATTCGTTCCTGAGTGGAGGTCTTCAAAACAGCCCACCTCATCCAGGTTCAGCCAAATGGGCGGAGTTGGTTGAAGACTGGTGCGAGAGAACTGATCTGAGCGACTTGCAACGGTTGAAGATCGCTAACTCGGGAGCCCGGTTGGGTTCTTTCTACTGCTCAAGAGTACTTGATAGTACACTCATCTCGATTGAAGATTTTGACGACGATAAATGGGATGACGATGATTACAAGGGTGCGCACAGCCTCAGCAACGCTCTTCATGAACTCCGTCGTAAAAGGCAGGTATTTCCCGACAGTCTAATTGAGCGTTTGCTGCAATCAGAAAAGTACAATGTTGCAAGCCATGGTGTTTATGCGCTTGAAGCAAAAGGCACACGAGCTGCACTTGGGGAACTGATCAAGTACCACTCAAGCGGCAAGGAATGGCATCTTCGCGACACAGTAGCAAATGCTATTGAAACGCTCTCGTCAAAGCTGTCCATACCGGTTGGTGTTGATGGTGATGGTTACAAAATTTTGTAGCCGGTTTCCGCGTTTCTGAATTGGTTGCGTTATTGGCAAGCGACATCACAAGTTCCATTCAGATACGATTTAGAAGAGGTCCGGTCTAAGGACCGCCGCTGCAAGATGTGTGCAGGTCACAGATCATACCCCCTGATACCCTCCCGCGCAGAACCACTCTGAATCTTTGAGGGCCTCATACAGCGCTGTCTTCCAAGAATTAATCTGGTTTTGCCTTCGAGAGTTCCATTGGTGGGCCAGTTCAGATTGAACGTCGTTTTGGCCACCCGATACAAAGTGTCTGTGCAAGCCTGCGCGAATGTCACTTATTTCACGGCCCGCTTGGCTTCCGTAGAGCTTCGCCAAACCAAGCACTTCGAATTGCCTAAGCAGCCGTTGTTGGAGCTCTTGTCCCCAATGTTGCGGAGGGTCAGGAAAGAATCTGATTGTACAAGGAGTTGTCTCAAGAACCGTCGCTTTCAGCCATTGCTCTGCTGAAATGTTTTCAAAATAGGGGTGCAAGAATGTGAGCTACCCCCCGAAATTCGGACACTGACGTAAGCTACGATTTGTTGTCTGCTGATCTTCGACGTGAAGGAGATCAGAGATGTCGAAACGGAAGAACCATTCGCCTGAATTCAAGGCCAGAGTTGCACTCGAGGCCTTG
>JAOARQ010000059.1 GCA_025210455.1 Pelagimonas sp. | reverse complement strand
CTCGACTTTGCTGACGTGCGTGCCGTGATGGACGAAATGGGCAAGGCGATGATGGGCACGGGCGAAGCATCCGGCGAAGATCGCGCGATCCAAGCGGCGGAGAAGGCGATCGCCAACCCACTTCTGGACGAGATCTCACTGCGCGGTGCAAATGGCGTTCTGATCAACATCACCGGTGGTCACGATCTGACCCTGTTCGAACTGGACGAAGCGGCCAACCGCATTCGTGAAGAAGTCGATCAGGATGCAAACATCATCGTTGGATCGACACTGGATGACGCTCTGGATGGTGGCATGCGCGTCTCTGTTGTGGCAACCGGGATCGACGCCAATGAAAACGTTGCGGACACACCGCTGCCGCGCCGCTCGCTGTCGCAGCCTTTGCCGCAGGCCAAGCCTGCGCCGCAGGTGTCTGTCACCGCAGTGACCCCTGCCGCCGCGGCCCCTGCGCCCGCTCCGGCACCGCAGCCAGTGGCCCAGCAGCAGCCGATGCAATATGAAGACGAAGAGCCATCGCTTTTTGAGGCCGCAGCCCCTGCACCTGTGGCGCCGCAGCAGCCTGTGTTTGAACAGCCAGCGCCTGCGCCGCAGATGGCCCAGCCTGTGCAGGACGATCTGCCGCCACCGGCCTATCGACCGGCCACCAATGAGTTCCAGCCGCAGCAGGATTCGATCGAAGCGGATCCGCAGGATTTCGTGGCTCCGCGCGCTGCGGCCCCCGGCACACCCAGCCCTGAAACGCTGGCCCGTCTGAAAGCCGCTGCCGCCCATGCCCGCGAAGGGGTGCAGGAACAGCATGCGCATCAGCACCAGGCGCAACCTCAGCCGGTTGAGGCCGAAAAGCCGCGCTTTAGCGTGAATTCGCTGATCGGCCGCATGACCGGGGCAGGGGCCGCGCCCGAGCAGCCCGCTGCCGGTCGTCGTCAGCCGCAGATGCAGGCGCAGCGCCCCATGCCAGTAGAAGAGCCAGAAGCGCAGGCCGAAGATGACCGGATCGAAATCCCGGCCTTCCTGCGGCGTCAGGCGAACTGATCTGGGTGAATCACCTTAAAGAAAAGCGCTCCGATTTCGGGGCGCTTTTTGTTTCAATTGTCACGGTTTGCCGCCTGAGTGGGATGATTTTTGCAAAACGAACATTTTAAATCAGTTTGTTCTGCTTATGTGTGAGCGATAAAAGTAGTTTATTTTCAATATGTTGCGTGTTTAGGTTAATAGATTGGCAACCTTCCGCCACCCGCAGCCTGCCCATGTTTCACACAGTTACAATCTTTGATTTGAGCAAAAGAAGAGTCATCCCGTATTACCTATCCCAAAGCCGTATTCGTGGGGGAATGGCGGTATCATTGGGATAGCTCGTGCAATCAACTCTTTGTTCGGAAATCATTTTTGAAGGTGTCGGGCTACACTCCGGCAAACCTGCGCGCATGATCCTCCGCCCGGCGGAAGCGAACTTTGGCGTTTGGTTCCGACGAACAGATGTTGACGATGCAGACCAGTATATTCCAGCCCTTTGGCACCGGGTCGAAACATCGCCTCTTTGCACCCTGATCGTGAATGACAGCGGCATCGCCGTCTCAACCGTTGAACATATTATGGCAGCTTTGGCGGGTTGTGGTGTTCACAATGCTTTGATCGAAATCGACGGCCCCGAAGCGCCCATTCTGGATGGCTCCAGCGTGCCCTTTGTGCGCGGTATTCTCGACGCCGGTGTGCGCAAACTTGCCGAACCGGTAAAGGCGATTGAAATCCTGAAAACTGTCGAAGTGCGCTCAGACTCTGGTTGGGCGCGGCTCAGCCCGAATGACCGCGGGTTGCGCATGGATTTCGAAATCATCTTTTCCGACGCCGCGATTGGCGCGCAGAAAAAGACACTGCAACTGGCCAATGGCGCCTTTGTGCGTGAACTCAGTTCCAGCCGCACATTCTGCCGTGCTTCGGACGTGGATGCAATGCGCGCCGCTGGCAAAGCCCTTGGCGGGACTTACGAAAATGCGGTTGTCGTCGATGGCGACAAGGTGCTGTCACCCGGCGGCCTTCGCCACGATGACGAAGCCGTGCGCCATAAAATGCTGGACGCGCTTGGCGATCTGGCTCTGGCTGGTGCGCCGATTGTCGGCCATTACGAAGGTCACAAAGCGGGCCATGCCATGACCAACGCTTTGCTGCATGAACTCTTCGCTACGCCGGGGTCTTTCCGCTTTGTTCAGTGTGACGCGGCGCAGGCAGATCAACTTCCGGGTGCAGGCGTTGAAGCGCACGAAATCCCGGCCGTCGCCTGATCGGCGAAAGGACGCCAGAAAACGTTTTTCAGACATTTTGCACAGCGATTTAATGTGCTAGACCCTGTCGAAAGGGGGGGTGCGTGGCACCCTGAACGGAGTGAGGGACGTCGAGTATGGCTGGGTGCAGATCGCGTAAGTTTGTGATCGGGGCTGCCTTTATGGCTGTGTTGTCCGGATGTAGTGAATTCCAAAGCAAGGAAACCGGCCCGAATGGCCAGCCCTTGGAGACGTTCACCGCACAACAGATCTATGAGCGCGGCGAATATGAACTGGCCGCCAAAGATCCAGAAGACGCCGCCTTCTACTTTGGCGAGGTTGAACGCCTTTATCCCTATTCCGACTGGGCCAAACGCGCCCTGATCATGCAGGCCTTTTCTTACCATCAGGATAAGAAGTACGAAGAGGCACGGGCTTCTTCCCAGCGTTTCATTGATTTCTACCCGGCAGATGACGATGCGGCCTATGCTCAGTATCTGCTGGCGCTCAGCTACTATGACCAGATCGAACTGGTTGGCCGCGATCAGGGGCTGACCTTTCAGGCGCTTCAGGCGCTGCGCGGCGTTATCGAAAACTATCCTGACAGCGAATACGCCCGTTCCGCGACCCTGAAGTTTGATCTGGCCTTTGACCACCTGGCTGGCAAAGAGATGGAGATCGGGCGATATTACCTGAAACGCGATCACTTTGGCGCGGCGATCAATCGTTTCCGTGTTGTGGTCGAAGATTTCCAGACCACCACCCACACCGCCGAAGCGCTGCACCGTCTGGTCGAATCCTATCTTTCGCTGGGTCTGGTGCAAGAGGCACAGACTGCAGGCGCCATTCTTGGGTATAACTATCAGTCCACCGACTGGTATGAAGACAGCTATAAGCTGCTGACTGGTAAAGGGCTGGAACCCAAGGTGTTCAAAGACAACTGGCTGGGGGCCGTCTATCGCCAGATGGTCAAGGGCGAGTGGCTGTAAGGACCGGGGGGATAGTCTCCGCCCGACGACGGTAAACCATGCTGCGCGCGCTTGAAATCAGAGATATGTTGATCATCGACCGGTTGGATCTGGATTTCCAACCGAGTCTGAACGTGTTGACCGGGGAAACAGGCGCGGGGAAATCTATCCTGCTCGACAGTCTGGGTTTTGTGCTGGGCTGGCGTGGGCGTGCGGAACTGGTGCGTCAGGGGGCCAAACAGGGCGAGGTCACCGCTGTCTTTGACCTGCCCGCAGGCCATGCCGCCCTCGCGGTGCTTGAGGATCTGGGCTTTGATCCCGAGGGCGAACTGATCATGCGCCGCATCAACACCCCGGACGGGCGCAAAACCGGCTGGGTCAATGATCGCCGCGTCTCGGGCGAAGTTCTGCGCCGTCTCAGTGAAACATTGGTGGAATTGCACGGTCAGCACGATGATCGCGGATTGCTGAACCCCAAGGGCCATCGCGCGATCCTTGACAGCTATGGTGCGCTGGAAATCCCCGCCGACAAGGTGCGCAAGACCTGGCGCGATCTGGGCAAAGCCCGCAAAACCCTGAGTGCCGCGCAAGAGGCGCTTGAAGCTGTGCAGGCCGAAGAAGACTTCCTGCGTCACGCGGTTGAAGAACTGACAAAACTGGATCCACAACCGGGCGAAGAGGCCGAACTGGATGCAAAACGCCGCATGATGCAATCGGCAGAAAAGATCCGGGATGATATTGCGCAGGCCTCAACTGCGCTGGGGTATGACGGGGCCGAAGGGGCCATGGCCAGTGCGCTGCGCTGGTTGGAAGGGGTCACAGACAAGGCCGAGGGCCGGCTGGATTCCCCGATTGATGCGCTTACCCGTGCCATGGCCGAGCTGGACGAAGCCGCGCGCGGCGTGGCCGATTGTCTTGATGCGCTGGCCTTCAATCCCGCTGAACTCGAAGAGGCCGAAGAGCGCCTTTTCGCCATTCGTGGCCTTGCGCGCAAACATCAGGTCATGCCGGATGAACTGGTTGAATTGACCGCGAAACTCAGCGCCCGGCTTGAGGCGCTGGATGCGGGCGGTGCCCAGATCGAAGCGCTGACGCAGGCGGTGCGCGCTGCCGAAACCGCCTATGACGCCGCTGCAAACTCCCTGACCGAGGCCCGCAAAGCCGCCGCCGCCCGTCTGGATGCGGCTGTGTCCGGTGAACTGGCCCCGCTGAAAATGGAACGCGCCGTGTTCCAGACCGAAGTTGCCGAGGCCCCCGAAGGCCCCGATGGCCGTGACGCGGTGCAATTCACCGTTGCTACCAATCCGGGGTCCCCGGCAGGCGCGTTGAACAAGATCGCCTCGGGCGGTGAACTCAGCCGTTTTCTTCTGGCGCTCAAGGTCTGCCTCTCTGAGGAACGTGACGGGGGTGTCACCATGATCTTTGACGAAATCGACCGTGGTGTTGGCGGCGCAACCGCCGATGCGGTGGGGCGCAGGCTGAAGGATCTGGCTGAAGGGGGGCAGGTTCTGGTCGTGACCCATTCGCCGCAGGTGGCGGCGCTGGGGGCGCATCACTGGAAAGTGGCGAAAAACGTTGTCGATGATGTGACCACCTCGGATGTCGTGCCGCTGTCCCCGGACGAGCGCGAAACCGAAGTGGCTCGCATGTTGTCAGGTGACACTATCACCCCCGAAGCCCGCGCCGCCGCCCGCGCCCTGATGGGGTGAACGGCGCAAAACCCGCGCAGCGCTTAACTATGTTCTTCTTCGGCGGTCGCTGTCAGCGCCTGATTATAGGCCTTTAGCGCGTCCAGATGGAACAATGCGCCCTGCAAAACGGGCGTCTGATCCGGGCCTTCCAGTTCCACAACCGGCAGAAAATCCACCCCGGATCGCTCAAACATTGGCAGTGCGGTTTCCAGCGTTGCCTGACATTGCAGATAAAGGCCCTGTTCAATCATGCTCAGGCAGGTGGCTTCATCCGCAGCGCCATCATCCATGGGTTTGCGCATCACGCCCTGTACGCGGAACATGGTTAACAGATAGGCCTGTGGCCCCGCCGCAAGATGCACATTGCGCCGCTCAAGCTGGGTCAGGAAAAACGACCGATCGACAATGCGCGAAGCCAGCGCGGTCGACATTGACACCGAAACCATCACCGCCAGCCCGGTCTGCCAGTCACCCGTCAATTCAAACACAATCAAGGTGGTTGAAATCGGCGCGCCCAGCACCGCCGCCGCCACAGCGCCCATGCCCGCCAGCGCATAAAGCGTAAAGGCGCTGGACACATCCGGGAACAGCCCGGTTGCGATATGGCCAAAGGTCAGCCCGGTCAGCGCCCCCACCATCAGCGACGGGGAAAAGATCCCGCCACCCATGCGCCCGGCCATGGTCACCGCCACCGCCACCACTTTGATGATGGCAAAAACAAAGGCCTCATGCATCAGCAAGCCACCGGTCAGCGCCAGCGATGTGGTCTCATAGCCCACACCGATGATATGCGGATAGAATATCGCAATTGCGCCCAGGATCAGCCCGGCCACAGCGGGGCGCAGCCAATAGGGCAGCTTCAGGCGGTTTTGCAGTTCGGTCTCAAGATCATCGGCAAAAAACACCGCGCGCATCATGATCACCGCAATCAGCCCGCAGACCAGCCCCAGAATGAAAAAGGCGGGCAGCTCAAGGTAGAATTCAACCGTCGTGGTGCCGGGCAGGATAAACTCGGTCACATCGCCGTAAACCAGCCGGTTGATCACCGTGCCCGCCGCGCTGGCCACCACAATGGGCGCAAACGCGTGCAGCGCAAAATGGCGCAGGATCACCTCAAGCGCGAAAAGCGCCCCGGCAATGGGGGCGTTGAAACTGGCCGAGACCGCCGCTGCCACCGCACAGCCCAGCAGATCGCGCCCGGTGATGCCATCCACCCGCAGAAAATTCGCCACCCAGGTCGAGGCCAGCGCTGCCATATGCACCACGGGGCCCTCTCGCCCGGTTGATCCTCCGGTCGACAGGGTAATCCAATGGGTCAGCGCCGAGGCGATCCCCGCTTTGGGTTCAACCCGCCCATCGTTCAGCGCAGCGCCTTCGATCACATCCGCCACCGAACGCGCCCGCCCGTCCGGGGTGGCCCAATGCAGGATCAGTCCGATGGCAATGCCGCCAATCACCGGGATCACCAAAACCCAGTACCAGGGCAGCGATTGCGCATGGCTGTGCAGCAGGCTGACATGCTCTGTCCGGTACAAAAGTGCCTGCAGCCACTCAACTGCAGCGCGAAACCCAATCGCAACAAATCCAGAGACGATGCCAAGCCCCAAGGCTATGAACCAAAACTGTATCTGCCCTGGTCCCTTATGGCGCAGCAGGTCCCATCCGCTTCCCATCGCCCGCTGGGCACTGTGCATCTGCTGCCGCACAAGTTGTAGCAATTGAGGCTCCTGCGATTGAGTGGTTCCACCCGGATTGATGCGCCGTTAAGATATAACAAACCACCCGGAGTTCACGGCATGGCCCTTAAACAGGCGCTTGATCAGTTGCATAAAGTCCTAGGCAATCAATTCACGATCGCCAAGTCCGAACTGGATCTGCATGGAAGATCCGAATCGTATTTCCCAATGACTCCGCCCGACGCGGTTGTGTACCCTGAAAGTCGTGCAGATGTTGAAAAGATTGTCGAAATCTGCGCTATCCATGATCTGCCCGTGATCGGCTGGGGGGCGGGCACCTCGCTGGAAGGACACGGTCTGGCGCTGCGCGGCGGGGTGGTGGTTGATTTCACTCGCATGAACAAAGTGTTGCAGATCAACGCCGCCGATATGACCGTCACCGTGCAGCCGGGCGTCACCCGCGAAGCGCTGAACCAGGAATTGCGCGCCACTGGCCTGTTTTTCCCGGTCGATCCGGGCGCAAATGCCACGCTTGGCGGCATGGCCATGACACGTGCCTCGGGCACCACCACGGTGCGCTATGGCACGATGCGCGACAATGTGCTGGGCCTTGTGGCGGTTCTGGCGGATGGCCGTGTGATCCGCACCGGGTCGCAGGCGCGCAAATCCGCGGCTGGCTATGATCTGACCGCGCTTTTTGTCGGCTCCGAAGGCACGCTGGGGCTGGTCACCGAATTGACCCTGCGCCTGCATGGCATCCCCGAAGCCACCAGCGCCGGGATCTGCGCCTTTCCGGATATGAAATCGGCGGTGAATACCGTCATGGAAACCATTCAGATGGGCATTCCCATGGCCCGGATGGAGTTCACCTGCGCCGATACCGCCCGCGCCTTTAGCGACTATGCGGGCCTTGAAATGCAAGAGGCCCCGCATCTTCTGGTGGAATTCAATGGCTCGCCCGAGGCGGTGAAACAGGATGCGGAACGCTTTGCGGAAATCGTCGAAGACAACGGCGGGTCAGAGTTCCGCTGGTCTACCCGCGAAGAAGAGCGCAAGGCGCTTTGGGCCATGCGCCACAATGGCTATTACGCCATTCTTGCCACCCGCCCCGGCGCACGGGCGATTGTCACTGACATCTGCGTGCCGATCTCAAAGCTGGCGCAGGCCGTGGATGAAACCCGCGCCGATATCGCCGCCTCAACCATCACTGGTCCCATTCTGGGCCATGTGGGGGATGGCAATTTCCACACCATCCTGCTGGTCGATCCCGACAACCCCGATGACATGCATGAGGCCAAGCGCCTGTCTGATCAGATGGCTTTTCGTGCCCTGCGGCTGGGCGGCACCTGCACCGGTGAACATGGCATCGGCATGGGCAAACTGGGTTTTATGCGCACCGAACACGGTGCGGGCTGGGATGTGATGGGCAGTCTCAAGATGACATTGGACCCTCAGAATATAATGAACCCCGGCAAACTGGTGCCGGGGCCATTATTACATTAGGAAATTATCTCTTTGGATTAGAGGTTTAAACCTCTTCGACCGCCACGCCGTCTTGCTGTTCAAAGGCCAGATAGCCTTTGATCTGCGCCACTGCGTCAATGGGGGCGTCATAGCTCCAGACGGCGTTTTCATAGGTCTTGGATTTCGACATGATCGAAAAATACGATGCCTCGCCCTTGTGTGGGCAGTTGGTTTTGTGATCCGTGGCCTCAAGAAACGCCATGCCGATGTCTTCGCGCGGGAAATAGATCACCGGATCGCGATCACCTTCGATCAGTTCCAGAGCGTTCCGGCTTTCACCCAGCACGGCCCCGCCAGCGCGAATTACCCAGTTGCCCTGCGCTGGTACGATAGTGATGTGATTGGTCATAATGCTCTCCCCGTTACGTGCTGGCCCTGTCAAACACGAGGCTTGTAACACGTTTATGTCAGACTGGTCGACAGGCCTGCTCTAACCATGCGGCTGCGTCACTATCGACAAGTGGCCCGATTTTCGCCTGTACCTCGGCGTGATAGCTGTTCAGCCAGTCACGTTCTCCTGCGGTCAGTATCTCAGGTGTAATCAATCTGCGGTCAATCGGCACCCATGTTAGCGTCTCAAATCGCAGCATTTGCGGCACATTCTGATCGGGCAGGGCAGGGGCTTCTTCGACGGCAATCAGGTTTTCGATCCGAATGCCAAAGGCCCCTTCTTTGTAATACCCCGGTTCATTCGACAAAATCATGCCCGGCTCAAGGGGGACCATGCCGGTCTTGGCAATGCGCTGCGGCCCTTCATGCACCGACAGATAGCTGCCCACCCCATGACCCGTGCCATGGGCATAATCCATCCCCTCAGCCCAAAGCGCGGCGCGGGCAAAAGGATCAATATCACGCCCCGCCAGACCCTTGGGAAAGCGCAGCTGCGACACCGCAATCATACCTTTCAACACCAGCGTAAAGGCGCGGGCGGCTTCAGGATCAACCGCGCCAATGGCGATTGTGCGGGTGATATCGGTGGTGCCATCCTGATACTGCCCCCCGGAATCCACCAGCAGCATTTCGCCATCATTCACGGGGCGGTTGCTGTCTTCGGTCACACGGTAATGCACAATGGCCCCATTTGGCCCGGCGCCCGAAATGGTCTCGAACGAGATATCGCGCAGCGCGTTGGTGGCGCGGCGTTCGCCTTCAAGATGTTTGACCACATCAATTTCTGTCAGGCTGCCCGCGGGCTGCGCATCCAGCCAGCTCAGAAAACGCACCATGGCCGCGCCATCACGCAGATGCGCCTGCCGCGCGCCCTGCAATTCGGTGCTGTTCTTGATCGCTTTGGGCAGCAGGCAGGGATCCTGCGCTTCGACAATCTCGGCGGTCAGCGTATCGCAGATGGCCACCGGGCAGGTAGCCGGATCAATCTGCACGCGCCCCGATAGCTGCGCCAGATCGTGGATCAGATTTTCGGGCGCGCAAAGCTGCACCTGCGCCCCCAGATGATCCTCAAGCCCCGGAACCTTTGACGCGCTCATATACAGCCGCAGCTGCCCATCACTGCCCAGAATGACAAAGCCATGCGGCACCGGGTTGCGTTCAATATCGCTGCCGCGAATATTCAGCAGCCAGGCGATGGAATCCGGCTGCGTGATCACACAGGCATCCGCTTTTAACGCCTGCGAAATGCGTGCCAGCTTGTCCGCGATGCTTTCCCCGGCCAGCGCAATCGGCTGTGCGATCACCTTACCCTTGGGCGGGGCGGGCTGATCTTCCCAGATTACGTCAATCAGGTTCTCTGAACGCTCCAGCGATTGACCTTCAGCCAGCACCTTTTCAAATCCGCGCAGCTGATCAAGGCTCAGCAGCCAGGGATCAAAGGCAATCACCCCGGTTGCGCCCGATCCAGCCACCCACGCGGGCACCGAGGTTTCCGGCCAGTCGACCTTTTCAAACACCTCGGCCACCTGTGATTTCACCTGCACCCGATAGCGCCCATCGACAAACACCGCAGCGCGATCCTGCAGCGCCACCGCCCAGCCCGCAGATCCGGTGAAGCCGGTCAGCCAGGACAGCCGTTCATCATGCGGCGCCACATATTCCCCCTGAAACGCATCGGCGCGGGGCACCAGAAACCCGGCCAGCCCCCGGCTGCGCATCGCGTCGCGCAGAGCACTCAGGCGGTCAGATCCGTGATCCGGTGACGCGGTGAGCGTGAAGCTTTGGAACATGATCGAACCCTTTCCTTTAGGCAGCTCTGCCGGGTGCGCGGGGCCAGCCCCGCACGCTAACAATGTTCATTAGGCAAGATGAAGAGGCGATCAGGAGGCGCGCTTCATCCCCATGACACGGGCGCGCGCACGCGGATCAGCATCAAACAGCGAAGCCAGCTGTTCCGTCATCGCGCCCGCCAGCTGTTCCACATCGGTGATGGTCACCGCGCGGTCGTAATAGCGGGTGACGTCATGGCCGATGCCAATGGCCAGCAGTTCCACCTGCTTGCGCTTTTCCACCATGGCGATCACATCGCGCAGGTGTTTTTCCAGATAATTGGCCGGGTTAACCGACAGGGTGCTGTCATCCACCGGCGCGCCATCTGAAATCACCATCAGGATCTTGCGCGCCTCGGGCCGGGCGGCCATGCGCCGATGCGCCCATTCCAGCGCCTCGCCGTCGATGTTTTCCTTCAGCAGCCCTTCTTTCATCATCAGGCCCAGATTGTCGCGGGTGCGCCGCCATGGGGCATCCGCCCCTTTATAGATGATATGGCGCAGATCATTCAGACGCCCCGGCTGCTGTTCGCGCCCGGCATTCAGCCAGTTTTCCCGCGAATTGCCGCCTTTCCACAGTTTGGTGGTAAAGCCCAGAATCTCGACCTTGACGTTGCAGCGTTCCAGCGTGCGCGCCAGAACATCGGCGCAGATCGCCGCAATCGAAATCGGACGCCCCCGCATCGAGCCAGAGTTATCCAGCAGCAGCGTCACCACGGTATCGCGGAATTCGGTGTCTTTTTCCACTTTGAACGACAAAGGTGTGGTTGGGTTGGCCACAACACGCGCCAGACGGCCTGCATCCAGAATGCCCTCTTCGCGGTCAAATTCCCATGACCGGTTCTGCTGCGCCTGCAGGCGGCGCTGCAATTTGTTCGCCAGCCGCGACACAGCCCCTTTCAGAGGCTCCAGCTGCTGATCCAGATAGGCGCGCAGCCGCTCCAGCTCCTGCGGCTCGGCCAGTTCTTCCGCCAGAATTTCTTCGTCGAATTCGGTGGTATAGACGCTGTACTCCGGGTCGGCTTCGGAAATTGGTGCCGGGGCAGGGGGCTCAAGGGGCGCTTCGCCCTCGGGCATATCCATATCCTCGGCGTCTTCCTGATCCGCCATTTCATCCAGCGAAACCTGCGCCGAAGATGGATCCTGCGTCTGTTCCTGAGACTGCTCGGGGTTGGCATCTGCCTCTTCCCCGTCGTCCTCATCACCCGCGGATTCCTGCTGTTCTTCGTCGTCCTGACCGTCTTCTTCGGCGCTGTCGTCGGACTCGTCTTCTTCGCTGTCCGGGTCATCACCCAGCTGATCACCATAGCCCAGATCCGTGATCACCTGACGCGCCAGTTTGGCAAAGGCCGCCTGATCGTTGATCACATCCTCAACGCTTTCGATGGTGCCGCCAGCCTGCTGCTCCATGAAACCGCGCCACAGCTCCATGACATTGGCCGCGTCAGGTGGCAGATCGCGGCCGGTGGCCAGCTGGCGCACCCAATAGCCCGCCGCCACAGGCATAGGCGCCTCAGCGGCCTGTTTGATCTGGCCAAAGCCCCGGCGTTCCGCCTCGGCCTGAATTTTCACATCAATGTTCGAGGCCGTGCCGGGCATGTCGTGCGCACCCATGGCTTCGCAGCGCGCGGTTTCCATCGCCTCATAGATCTCACGCGCCATATCACCGGGGGGCGCATAGCGCGCATGCGTGCCAGCATCATGATAGCGGCGCTGCAAGGCCAGCGCATCCGCCGTGCCCCGCGCCAGCAGAACCTCATCACGGGTCATGCGGCGGCTGACCTGAGGCAGACGCATATTGTCGCCCGACACCCCGGCCGGATCGACGGTGTAATTCACCGAAAGCTCAAAATCATCGGCCATGGCCTTGGTCGCTTCGGCCAGGGCTTTCTTGAAAGGATCGGCTGGGTTGTCGTTGGGTTTGGTCATGTTTACGCTTTCAGTCGGGCGCACCAATCAATGCGTTTGCCACCACTATATGGGACGGCTAGCCCCTTATCTATCATGATCTTTGCAAGCGGCTGTCCATCAACAACCAGCTTCACCAGATGGCGGTTATATTTGTCGATGCCCTTCACATGGGGCTCAATTTGGCGTGCAGAGGATAGCACGTTTCGCAACACACGCGTGGCTTGCTCCCCAAGTTCTTTCTCTTCGGTACACTTTGGTTGAAAAGTCTCTGGGGTATCATAGCCTAGCAGCCGAACAGCGCCAAAAGAGGTGGGACATTGCATTTTTATGGTGTCACCGTCGACGACGCGGATGATGGCACAATAAGGAGTGTTGGCGTCTGGCACAAATGCAATGACAGTATCGCTGATCCACGCATCTGAAGGAGTTGGCTGAAGAGGCATTTCGGTGCCCGCGCAGCCAACCAAAAACAAAGGGATTAGGCTTAGCCATTTCACCCCAGGCTCACGCTTGCCGCGCTTTCCGGCAGCTCTTCGTCAAAGCAGCGCTGATAAAACTCGGCAACGGTCTGGCGCTCCAGCTCGTCACATTTGTTCAGGAAAGACAGGCGGAAGGCATAGCCCACATTGCGGAAGATCTCGGCGTTTTGCGCCCAGTTGATCACGGTACGGGGGCTCATGACTGTGGACAGCTCACCGTTCATAAAGGCGCGGCGGGTGAAATCAGCGACAGTCACCATCTGCTTGATGGTCTTGCGGCCCTTTTCATTGTTGTAATGTGGTGCCTTCGACAGCACGATCTGGGTTTCCGCATCAATCGACAGATAGTTCAGCGTCGCCACCAGCGACCAGCGGTCCATCTGGGCCTGGTTAATCTGCTGTGTCCCGTGATAAAGGCCGGTTGTATCCCCCAGACCAACAGTGTTGGCGGTGGCAAACAGACGGAAATACGGGTTCGGCGAAAGCACCTGGTTCTGGTCCATCAGGGTCAGCTTGCCGTCATGTTCCAGCACCCGCTGGATCACAAACATCACATCCGCGCGGCCCGCATCATATTCGTCAAACACGATGGCCACAGGGTTGCGCAGCGCCCAGGGCAGGATGCCTTCCTGGAACTCGGTGATCTGCTTGCCGTCTTTCAGCTTGATCGCGTCTTTGCCGATCAGGTCGATCCGCGAAATATGTGAGTCCAGATTGACACGAACCGCAGGCCAGTTCAGCCGCGCTGCCACCTGTTCGATATGGGTCGACTTACCCGTACCGTGATAGCCCTGAATCATCACCCGACGATTGTTGCGGAACCCCGCCAGAATCGCCAGTGTCGTATCGGGGTCAAACTTATAGGTCGGGTCGATCTCTGGCACGCGATCCGTTTGCTCGGCAAAGCCATGAACGACCATATCGCTATCAATCCCAAAGACATCGCGCACCGAAATCTCTTCTGTCGGTTTCGCGTTGATATCGCTCATGCCGTCCGCCATTGTGGTCGTGTCCTCTAACCCGAATGAAATGTTGTCACACTGGTGCATTAATTTGGGGCTAGGGGCAAGAGAAAGCGGAACATTCGGTCAAATGTCAGCGCAGCAGCAACTCGAAGATCTTCTCAGTGAGGTGGCCAAAGGCAACCGGCGCGCGCTGGTCAGCCTGTACCGCGCCACCTCGGCGCGGCTTTACGGCGTGGCCTATTTCATTTTGCAAGACGAAGCCGCCGCTCAGGAAACCCTGCAAGAGGTCTATCTGACCCTCTGGGAAGAGGCCGCCAGCGCCCGCCCCAATGGGCTTTCGCCCTGGACATTGCTGCTGGGTCTGACCCGCGACCACGCGATTGCCATCTTGCGCGCCTCACACCACGATGGCGCACTGCCGCTGGGCATTGCCTTGAACGACATCCCCGCCACTCTGGCGCAGGCGGAACCGGGCCGCAGCGCCGAAGGGCAGCTGTTCGCTCAGGCGCTGGCGCAATTGTCGCCTGACCGCGAAGAAGCGATCAAACTAAGCTATCTACAGGGCTGGCAATACGAAGATCTCGCCCGTCAGGGCGTGGCTGATCGCGCCGGAATGCGGCTTTGGCTGCGCAAGGCCCTGTCTCATCTGCGCGAGGCCCTAAGCCAATGACCCAGGCAGACCTGCCAGACACCGAGGCGCTGATCGCAGAATATGCGCTGGGGCTGCTTTCCAAAGACGAACGGCAGGCCCTCGAAGACACGCTGGCCCGCAGCCCGGATCTGCAACAGGATCTGGTGGCCTGGAACGAATATCTGGTGACCTTCACCGAAAACCTGCCCACACGCGCCCCGGCCCCCACACTGCTGGCCCGGATCGAAGCGCAGGCCTTTGGCGGCAAACGCAAGACGCTCTGGCAACAGGTGCTGCCCTATCTGATCGGCGGCGTGCTGGGCGCGGGTCTGCTGTGGGTGGCGCTGCAATCGGGTGTGCTGACGCAGCTCAACTAAGTCTCGTCTCGATCTGCCACCGCTTAGACCAGCCGCCGCCCACAGGGGCGGTTGAGGGGCGAGAAAACAGGATACGCTGAATGGCAAATGGCATCAGTTTGAAAGAGGTGATTTTCAAACAGAGAAGCACAAGCTGGCGGTTGTGCTTGGGTTTGATCTTGGCCGTTGTTTTTCTACTTTTGGCAGCCCTATCCGTCACGCTCAGGGCGCCCGCTTTGCAATATTTAGCTATTCCAACAGCTTTCCTTTCATTCTATTTTTTAGTCTTCCGGCTGTTGTTTCGGAATATGGGGCGCAACGCATACAAGCGCAGATATAGCGACGCCGAGAGGGAAAGAGCCCGAAAATATGCGATATCTCGCTACCTTCTGGATTTGGATTTTGAAGATGTGAAGTAGGCACTAGCGCTTGGCTCCCTTTGAGGCGGGGCTGAGGCCGCTTAACAAGACTTTGCGGATACAATGATCCCCATTCCTATATACCACTGAGCGCGAAGGGAGAACCCTCAAAACCTTCAGGTGTAATTGATTGGGGTTCTGCATAGGTTCGATCTTTGCTAAGGGGGTGAGCACCAGTACACAACGGCGTCATCGGAGTTCCAAAAAATGTCAAAACATTCCATCCGAAAGAAAGCAATTTCTTATGTATGCGCGCATATACTTGTGTGCTTTTCAATATTTGTATTTCCGGGGGAGCAGGGCGGGCCATGGTATTTGTTTTCCATTTTTATTGCGACGTTTGGCCCTTTAGGGTTTTTCTTTGAAATCTCGCTATTTGATAGGCGCGATGAGTAGATATCTATAAGGGTCATATTTCAATAACTCAAAAGCATAATCGTAAACCATCCTTAAAATCGAGATCGATATTTGTCTAAAAAATACATATTTTTGGTACCATTATCATCGTTCATAGGGTTTTTGCTTTGGGAAAATTCCTATGAAAGCCTCTCTCTGGTATTTAGTTTGATAACAATTGTGCTGTGCTTATTCCTTTTGTTCTTCAAAAATTAGACTGGACATATAATTGACTGCCTCGGAAATTTCTGAAAGCTGCCCATGATTTTAAGATGGGGAATTCGTACAGTTCTTATCTGAAGAGCAAAAGAATGCCATCAGAAAAGATAGTAAATTTTGAACATGCTGTGACACCCCGCCACGTGCTACGTTTGGCGGCTGACAGTATCAGAGCGTTCGAATTCGCGGTCACTTTAGAATCTGCTGCCAAGGCAGAAACGAAGGGTATAGTTAATTTTATTTCAGTGAAGAGGCTATCAACAGAAAGCCAGGGAAACCCTAAATACGCATTCATAAGAGAGGTGCTGGAGCGGGAGTGCAAACAAAGTCTGCCAGTGGTGCAAGATTAATGCATCCTGACCCTAATTCCCAGTTGCTGAGTTGATGAAGTTGAGTGCCGTTTTTCAAGCATTTGCTAAAAGCTGGCAATCCTCCAGACGATCAAAGCGCCGCGCGGCGCCTCTGACCGATGGCAATTGTCCCCTCCAGTTCCTGCGCGCTCAACACCTGCTTAGTTGCCCTTCGAACGCCGGTGGCGATCCTGACCCTACCTCAAATCCATGCCATTTGCCTCTCGCCTGATGCGTGCAGGACGCGTATAACCGACCCAATCTATCGCAGGAGCCCCCCATGAGCGGAGAACTCTCCCCCATCGACAAAGCCAAATTCGTTGCCGCCAAACAGGCCGCGCAATTCGTCGAGGATGGGATGCGTGTCGGGCTGGGCACCGGATCCACCGCCGCCTGGCTGGTGCGTTGCCTCGGCGAAGCTGTCCGCGAAGAAGGCCTGCGCTTTACCGCCGTGCCCACATCTGTACGCACCGCTGAACTGGCCCGCGAGGTGGGCATTGACGTTGTTGGCCTCGACGAAGCCAAATGGCTGGATCTGACCATCGACGGGGCCGATGAATTTGACGCCGACATGAGCCTCGTCAAAGGCGGCGGCGGCGCGCTTTTACAGGAAAAGATCGTCGCCACTGCGTCTGATCAGATGGTGGTCATCGCTGACGCCGCCAAAGAGGTCGAACATCTGGGCAATTTCCCTCTGCCGGTTGAAATCGTGCCCTTCGGCTGGCGTACCACGCAGGCCCTGGTGGAAGAAACGCTGGTCTCGATGGATGTCATGGGGCGTCAGGCCAGCCTGCGCATGAACGGCGCACAGCCCTTTATCACCGACGAAGGCAATCATATTCTGGATCTGCACCTTGGCCGCATCGGCAATCCGCGCCAGCTGGCCATGGTGCTTAATCAGATTCCCGGGGTGGTGGAAAACGGGCTGTTCATCGACATCTGCGATCAGGTGGTGATCGGCTATGGTGACGGCCGCACCGAAACCCGCGATATCAACGAAGGCACCGTAACCGAAGACCGGCTCGAATTTGTCGAAGCCGAAAACATCTTTCGGGATATCTGAGGCGGCAGCCCCCGCCCAGAAAATCCCAGCGTACCATCCCTTTTCCATTTTTCCGTCTCAGTTTAATGTTAATGCAAGAACAAATTTTCTCAGCTCAGGTCCGCAGGGGCAGGCTATGGTCTTGCATCCTCTCCGAGCTGGTTTTCTCCATCGCGCTACTGAGTTTTGGGGTCTTTTTCCTCCAAAGATATGACTCGTCTTTTTGGTCGCCGCCCGTTGTCGTGGTTTTGCTGGCAGTCACCTGTTTCCCTGTGCTTGCACGTGCTGTGCGCGATGGCCTGCGTCTTATCAAAGGGCGTGATCCCGTTGTCTGGCAACTGACGCTTTCGGATGAGGGGCTGACAGTGACCCACTGGCGCGCTCCGGCTCCGAAACGTGAACCGGAGTGGGGGATATGTCTGCGCTGGCAGGATATTCGTAGCATCGAATTGCTGCGCAGGGAAACTGGCGGTTTCCATGACAGCTTTGTCAATGTCTCGCAGGCGGGCGTTGGTCGCAAATCGCTCAGCCTGCCTCTCTCGGACTTTCCAGCTGATCAGGCGCAACTTTTTGTCGATGCGCTGAAGCATTACAAACCCGACGCCGAAGACCCCTGGGAAAAACAGCGCGCCCGGTATGAAGCCTAGACCCAACTTCACCTTTCTGTAACCAAATTAACGCTTTCGTGCATAGGGCCGGGATGACTTCGCCCTCTGGCCTTCTTATCTCGCCTGTGAAATACCTCTTTGCCAAGATGATGTAGGACAATGCCATGAGCGATTTTGACTATGACCTGTTTGTAATCGGCGGTGGGTCCGGTGGTGTCCGGGCGGCGCGTGTTGCTGCGGGCGAAACCGGCGCCAAGGTCGCCCTGGCCGAGGAAGACCGCTATGGCGGCACCTGCGTGATCCGTGGCTGCGTGCCCAAAAAGCTGATGGTCTTTGCCTCGGGCTATCCCGGCATGGTCGAAGAAGGCCGCGCTTACGGCTGGGACATCCCCGCAGGCGATTTCAACTGGGATCACTTCCACGGTAAACTGGCCGCTGAACTGGACCGCCTTGAAGGCATCTATCGCAAGCTGCTGGCCGGCTCCGGCGTTGACACCTTTGACGCCCGTGCCAAGGTTGTCGATGCCCATACGGTTGAGCTCTCGACCGGTGAACGCAAATCCGCCAAACACATCCTGCTGGCTATGGGTGGCCGCGTCTCTGTGCCCGATGTGCCGGGCATCGAACATGCCATCACCTCAAATGAAATTTTCCACCTGCCCAAGCTGCCTGAAAGCATCCTGATTGTCGGCGGTGGCTATATTGCTTCGGAATTTGCCGGGGTTATGAACGGGTTGGGCGTGAAAACCACCCAGTATTATCGCGGCGCGCAGATCCTGCGCGGCTTCGACGACGAAGCGCGCGGTCTTGTGGCCGAGGAAATGATCCAGCGTGGCGTTGATCTGCATCTGGGCACCAATGTCGAGAAGCTTGAAAAAGTTGACGGCGGCATTCAGGTCACCGCCACCAATGGCGATGTGCGCGTGTTTGATCACGTGATGTACGCCACTGGCCGCGCGCCCAACACCGATAACATGGGCCTCGAAGAGGTCGGCGTGAAACTGGGCCGCAAAGGCGAAGTGCTGGTAGATGAGTATTCCCAGACCTCCGTGCCCTCAATCTACGCGGTGGGCGATGTGACTGACCGCGTCAACCTGACCCCGGTGGCCATCCGCGAAGGCATGGCCTTTGTCGATACTGTCTTCCGCGGTAAACCCACCCCCGTTGATCACGAATTGATCGCCAGCGCCATCTTTACCCAGCCGGAAATGGGCACCGTGGGCCTCTCCGAAGAAGACGCCGCCGCACAGGAACCCATCGAGGTCTACGCCACCTCCTTCAAACCGATGCAGTCCAGCTTTGCCGGGAAATCCGACCGCGTGCTGATGAAGCTCATCGTCTCCAAGGCCAGCCGCAAGGTTCTGGGTTGTCATATCGTCGCGCCCGGCGCAGGAGAGATGATCCAACTGGCGGGCATCGCCATAAAGATGGGGGCGACAAAGGAAGATTTTGACCGCACCGTGGCGGTGCACCCGGTCATGGCCGAAGAGCTGGTGACCCTGCGCACCCCCGTGCGCGAGACTTGAAATACAGGCTGCAATGCTCACCTTTAGGGCATTGCAGCGTGACGACGAACGAGACCAAGGAAGGAAAGCACTTCATGGCAGGAAACAGCGGCGGCCCCTGGGGGGGCGGCGGAGGCGGCAACAATCAGGGTGGCAATAATGGCCGTGACCCACAGGGCGGCGGTGGACGCGGCCCCAATGATGGCCAGATCCCTGAAATTGACGAGCTGATGAAAAAAGGCCAGGAACAGCTGCGCGTTCTGATGGGCGGCCGTGGGGGTGATGGTGCGCGCCGGGGCGGTGGCTCTGGCGGTGGCTCCGGTGGGCCCGGCCTGACCAAAGGCACAGTCGCACTGGCCGCACTGGTTGGTCTTGGCCTCTGGGCGTTTTCCAGCGCCTATACCGTGAAACCGGAAGAACAATCCGTTGAACTGTTTCTTGGCGAATATTACCGCACCGGCAACCCCGGTCTGAACTTTGCGCCATGGCCCTTCGTTACCAGCGAAGTGATCAACACCACCTCAGAGCGGACGGAAATCATCGGTGATGGCCGCCGGATCGTGGATCGCTCGGGGCGTGTGGTTGACAGCAGCGATGGGCTGATGCTGACCACCGATGCCAATATCGTTGATATTGAATTCCAGGTGGTCTGGAATGTCAGCGATCCGTCGAAACTGCTGTTCAACATCGCAGAGCCGCAGGAAACCGTGCAGGCCGTGTCTGAATCGGTGATGCGCGAAATCATCGCGGCCAGCCGTCTGGCACCGATCCTGAACACCGAACGGGGCGCCATCACTGCCGCCGCCGAAGAACGCATTCAAAGCCTGCTGGACGAATATGAAAGCGGCATCAATATCGTGCGTGTGAACCTCGATCAGGCCGACCCGCCCGCCGAGGTGATTGACTCCTTCCGCGAAGTGCAGGCCGCTGAACAGGCCCGTGTGCGTCTGGAACGCGAAGCGGATGCCTATGCCAACAAGGTGATCGCCGAGGCCCGTGGTCAGGCCGCCCAGACCATCGAAGAGGCCAAAGGCTACAGCGCCCGCGTCGTCAACGAAGCGCTGGGTGAGGCCGCGCGCTTTACCGCCGTGCAGGAAGAATATTCCAAAGCTCCGGATGTGACCCGCCGCCGTCTCTATCTTGAGACCATGGAAAAGGTTCTGGGGGATGTGGACAAGATGATCCTTGATCCATCCATCACCGGGGAAGGGGGCGTCGTGCCCTACCTGCCGCTCAATGAACTGAACAAAGGGAGCAACTGATCATGGGTAAGTCTACCTATATTATCCCGGTGGTTGTGGTCGCTCTTGTGCTGGTGCTGTCGTCGATCTTTGTGGTCGATGAACGCCAAAAGGCGCTGGTATTGCAGTTCGGTCAGATCAAATCCGTCAAGGAAGAGCCCGGTCTGGCGTTCAAGATCCCCTTCATTCAGGAAGTGGTGCGCTACGACGATCGCATCCTGTCGCTGGACACCGAAACCATCGAGGTCACCCCGTCAGATGACCGTCGTCTGGTGGTTGACGCCTTCACCCGTTACCGCATTGCAGATGTGGTGCAGTTCCGTCAGGCCGTGGGCGTTGGTGGCCTTCGCACCGCCGAAAGCCGTCTGGCTGGCATTCTGAACTCGCAGATCCGCGAAGTGCTGGGCGCCGATCAGGTCACCTCCGATCGTATCCTCTCGGAAGATCGCGCCTCGCTGATGCTGCGCATTCGCGAACAGGCCAAGGTTCAGGCGCGGTCGCTGGGTCTGGAAGTGGTCGACGTGCGTCTGAAAACCACCAACCTGCCCGAGCAGAACCTGAACGAAACCTTTGCGCAGATGCGCGCGGAACGCCAGCGGGAAGCGGCGGATGAAATCGCCCGCGGTAACGAGGCGGCGCAGCGTGTCACCGCGGATGCGGATCGTCAGGTGGTTGTGACCCTCTCCGAGGCGGGCAAAGAAGCCAACGAATTGCGCGGTGCCGCAGATGCGGAACGTAACCGTATCTTCGCCGAAAGCTATGGCGCAGACCCGGAATTCTTCGCCTTCTACCGTTCGCTGCAGGCCTATGAAACCTCGCTGCGCGGCACGAATTCCACCATGGTCATGACGCCGGACAGCCAGTTCTTCGAATACTTCAAGAACGAAAATCCCGCGCAGTGAGCGTGACTGACATACTGACGGGGATCGCCTTGGTCCTCATCATCGAGGGGCTGGTCTACGCACTGGCCCCTTCGCTTGTGGAACGCCTGCTGGAAACCATGCGCGACATGCCCCTGGACGCCCGCCGCCTGACCGGCCTGATCGCCCTGGGCCTTGGCGTAGGCCTGCTTTGGGTGATTGGTTAATAGCGCAGCGCCTCAATCCAGACATGGCCCGGATGGGTGATATCCAGCCAGCAAGCCAGATCTTCGCGCTCCTTTTGGGTCAGCCCGGGCAGGGCAGCCTGAAAATCCTGCTCATCTTTGGGCCTGTGATGTTTGGCCTTGAACAGCAGCACATTTGCCGGGGCAAGATAGCGAATGCCCTGCGCAGTGGTCCGAATGGCCTCTGACCTTGGTTGGCTTATGGTAGCGTTCCGCTTGTAAACCCAATGCTCGCGGTTGCCACGCTCCATCATCATATCAACCCGCCAGACCCCGGATTCAGGATCAGCGCCCCAGATCTGCCAAAGATCATCAGGGATCGGATCAGCCTCAGACCAAGGGGTAAACTTGCCCTGTCTCACCGCAAAAAAGGCCAGTTCCCCGAGACGCTCCGCCACCCGGCAGGCGCCTTGAGGCGAAACAGCAAACTCCAGATCGTCATGCGCCCGGCTCTGAACGCCCAGATGCAGATCCAAAGCCCAGCCCCCGACGACATACCAGTCAATCGCAAGCCCCTGTAACCGTCGCCAAAGCTGCGCCGGGGTCCAGGCTTCCCAGGCATTATCATGAGGTGGGCTCATTTGTGTATCCCTGTCCTTTGACCTGTCTTTTGGAGCATCATCTTTCATTGACAATATCGCTGCTTTGCCGCTGAACGCACAATCCCGCCAAAACCCGGCAGAAACCCTTGCCAGCATACCAGATCTTAACCCCCACAGCGACGAACTGCCTATGTGGTCTTTCACAGCCAGTCACGGCTGCGTGAAAAGTGAAATTAACCCCTTTGGTGTTGCAAGATCGCACCTACATCAGTCACACTGATTGTAAGAGCAGACCGCAAGAAACCCTGCGGTTGGCAGAGACAAGGAGATCATTTTGCAACATCAATCCCTCGCTCTGACACAGGACGGCACAAGGCCCCTTCGCGCCTTCTGGCTGGCGACCCTGTCCATGGTTTTGATTTTGTCGCAATCGCTTATGGCGCAGGCCCGTGGCGCGCCCGAAAGCTTTGCGGATCTGGCGGAACAGATCAGCCCGGCCGTGGTGAATATCACCACCCAGACCGTGGTTGCCGGCCGCACCGGTGGCCCGCAGGGCATCGTGCCCGAAGGATCCCCTTTCGAAGATTTCTTCCGCGAATTTCAGGATCGCAACGGTCAGGGCGGCGACCGCCCCCGCCGCAGCTCGGCGCTGGGATCCGGCTTTGTGATCTCCGAGGATGGTTTCATTGTCACCAACAATCACGTGATTGAAGGGGCGGATGAAATCCAGATCGAGTTCTTTGAGGGGTTCGAACTGCCTGCAAAACTGATTGGCCGCGATCCGAACACCGATATCGCGCTTCTCAAGGTCGAAAGCGAAGAGCCGCTGAAATTCGTCACCTTTGGCGATAGTGACACCGCCCGTGTGGGGGATTGGGTCATGGCCATGGGCAACCCGCTGGGTCAGGGCTTTTCCGTATCTGCCGGGATCGTTTCCGCGCGCAACCGGGCGCTGAGCGGCACCTATGATGACTACATCCAGACCGACGCCGCCATCAACCGTGGCAACTCGGGAGGCCCGCTGTTCAACATGGATGGCGATGTGATCGGCGTGAACACCGCGATCCTGTCCCCCAATGGCGGCTCGATCGGTATCGGTTTCTCGATGGCCTCGAATGTGGTCACCAAAGTGGTCGACCAACTGCGCGAGTTCGGTGAAACCCGTCGCGGCTGGCTTGGCGTGCGCATTCAGGACGTGACCGATGAAATCGCCGAAGCTCTGGCCATGTCCGAAGCCAAAGGCGCGCTGGTCTCTGACGTTCCCGAAGGCCCCGCCAAAGAGGCCGGGATCGAAGCGGGCGATGTGATCATCTCGTTTGATGGCACCGAAGTGGAAGACACCCGCCAGCTGGTGCGCGTGGTTGCCAATACACCGGTGAACAAAACCGTGCGCGTGGTGGTCAACCGCAATGGCGAAACCCAGACCCTCAAGGTCACTCTGGGCCGCCGTGAAGAGGCCGAAGGCGCCGCCACCCCCGCCGCTGAACCTGCGGAACCCTCCAAGATGGAACTGCTGGGCATGACCCTCAGCCCGCTGACCGATGAGCTGCGCGAAACCCTCAGCGTGCCCAAAGGCACCGACGGTCTGGCCATCGTCGAAATCGCCGAAGATTCCGAAGCCTTCGACAAGGGCCTGCGCAACGGCGATGTGATCACCGAAGCCGGTCAGACAGCGATCAAGACCCTCGACGATCTGCAAGACCGCGTGGCCGAGGCCCGCGATGAGGGCCGCAAATCCCTGCTGCTCCTCGTCCGCCGCGGCGGCGACCCCCGCTTTGTCGCACTGGGCGTGGAAGAGTAACCCGCCACAAACCCAACCCAGAAGGGCACCCAACCGGGTGCCCTTTTTTGATGGCAAACATCAGAGACAGATTTATGCCCGCCTTGCGTGCCGTGGCTGGCGCGAACCGGACCGACAGGCAATCCGGGGAAAACGGCGATCCTTTCCCTGAAACGCAGATTGGTTTGGAAGCTAAACCGTCACGAACCTATTTGGGATCTGGAGGGAACGCTTTAGGCAGTATGTTGTTTGCTAAATTACTTAGCGCAGAAAAGGCTTCTGCTAACTCTGAAAGGTTTGAGCCGTCTTGAAGGTAAAGACAAACACCCTGCGCAACTTCAAGGATCGAAGGATCTGCCCGACAAGAAGGATCAATTTTTTTATAAGCCTCATGTAGCTTTTTGTGGTGTGTTTCGAATGCCTTGCGATCATCAGAATGGGCAACGCAGTTTCGGAGTTCGTTGAACCTAAAAAGAACGTTGGCGGCGGGATCAACGTCAACTTTTGTGTTTGTCCAAAGTGCCTTCAAAAGGTTGACTTTATGACCAAATCCAAGCGGTGGCGATTTCCTGAGTACGCACTCAGGTCGCGGCATGAGATTGGAAAGAACTTCGACTAATTCAGTTTCTAAAGCTGCATGGAAAATGATGATCTCTGCAGAGAGTTGACCATTCGCTTGTTCGGCATTGAAAAGGCGCGACATGCCCTCCAAACCATCATATTCACCTTTGTTCATTTGCAACCCGGACATGTAAATGTGTTGATCTTTTGGGGGGATTTTAAACTGCTTCTGTTGCCCACTCCACCCGTTCCAACCCCGCCAGTTTGGCAAACCTTTGCAGTTCCGCCTCTAGCTTGGCCTCGCGTTTGGGGGTGTTCAGCCGTTGGTTCTCGGTCCAATAGCGCGACAGGGTCAGAACGCCGGTTTTGCGATCGCCTTTGGCTTCGATCCGGCCGACAAAGCGGTTCCCCTCCAGCAGCGGATAGACGTAATAGCCCCATTTGCGTTTCGCCGCAGGCACGAACATCTCGACGGTGTAGTCAAAGCCAAACAGTCGGGCGATGCGGGGGCGGTCGCGGATGGCGGGATCGAAAGGGTTCAGGATGCGCAACCGCGTGGTGGGCGTTTTCAGCGCGTTGATCCGGGCCTCGATATCCGGGCAGGCCAGGGCCTGTGTCCAGCTGCCATCGGCGCCCTGCACCTCAACTTCAATCGGCTGCGCGCGCTCGGCCCAGGCCTTGACCTCGGCCACCTCACAGGCCTCCCAGAACTTGCGGATCTCGGGCAGGGTGCCAAAGCCGATCCGCTCTAACGCGGCTGTACACAGCCCATCAATCTGCGCCTCATCTGACAGCTCTGGCAGATCCTGCGGAAAGACCCGTTCAGCCAGATCGTAGAATTTGGTAAACCCCTCGCGGTGTGATGTCGCCAGCTCGCCCGCATACCATAGGTAATCCAGGACCATCTTATGCGGAGGCCGCGCCCACATCGCCTTGTCCCCTTTCACCTTGGTGTCAAAAGCCTGTGTCGACAGCGGCCCTTCTTCGCGCACACGCCGCGTGACTTCGGCGATCAGATCGGGATCCAGATGTTTGCCAAACCAGTTTGACCGCCCCACCTCGGCTTTCTTGCGACGAAACTGACGCTGCCACATGGGCAGAAACGACATAGGCAGCACCGAGGCATCATGGGTGTAATGTTCAAACACCTGCCGCTTGTGCCGCAACATCGGGTCCAGCATCGGTTCGCGGTAGTTCTGATTGCGGCTCCAGAGAATATGATGATGCGCCCGCGACACCACCTGAATGGTGTCCAGCTGCACAAAGCCCAGATGCTCGATCATCTTCAGCACATCCAGTGGCCCGGTGGGTGTCTGCGCCAGACCATGGCTTGTCAGCCACAAGGCCCGGGCAGTCGGGTTATCAATACGTAGATGCGCCATGGGATCCCTCTCTTTGTTCTCTTTTTGTTTCACAGGTCTGATCCAAAAGAAAGGGTTTCATTTTGTCATTAACCATTGGGACGGGTGCACCGCCATGCGCATGGATTGTGCATAGGTTGTGCATGCTTTGTGCCCCGTGAAATCCAGCGTTAACCGGGGCTGAACAAAGCATGAGCAAGCCTATGAAGGTGATTCACCGCCTCGCCCTATTTGCGAATATACAGCGCATCTCACTCTCGTTTTAGGCGATCATCGCCAGCCTTGGTCCAGTTCGACGCAGGGCAGTGCTGCCGCTAAACCGCTGTTTCGCAACACTCCTGACCGCATGGTCAGGTTTTTTTGTCGCTAAGGGACTGAAAAGGCTTGTCTTGGGAAAAAACTTGCGTGAAAAAGGTTGCAAATGAAACGATTTTGCGCTGCAGCCCGTCAAATGTCACATCGGGCAAAGATCGTTCCTTTGCGATGTGAATTGCGTTTGTCGCTTTGCAGGGCAATAACGGGATCAGGGGCCGCCACATGGGTTGGCGTCTGAAGGAGGAGACACGGGAGGATCACCAGGGCCGCACATCAGGCGCGTGCCTTTCAGATCAGTCTTTTCCACATGCACGACGCAACAGATCGGCCTTTGGGCCGACTGGCCAAAACCACGATTTCCCCGCGGGGACAACCTATCTAGGGAGGATAGATATGACCACACGTAGAACTCTTCTGGGCGTTGCAGGCGGTGCCATGATGGCCGCGCTTTCGGCCACCGGTGCCTGGGCAGCAGACGTCACCCTGACCCTGCACCAGTTCCTGCCAGCACAGGCCAATGTACCAAAGCTGATCCTGGATGTCTGGGCGGACAAGGTCGAAGAGGCGTCAAACGGTCGGATCGAGATCGAACGCTACCCCTCGATGCAGCTGGGCGGCAAACCCCCAGAGCTGATGGACCAGGCCATTGACGGCGTTGCAGATATCGTCTGGACCGTTGTGGGCTATACCCCCGGCCGTTACCCGTCGACCGAGGTGTTCGAACTGCCCTTTATGGTGGATGATGCGCGTGCTGCCTCATACGCCTATTGGAAAATGTTCGAAAGCGGCATGAAAGACACCCAGTTCGCAGATGTTGAAATTCTGGGCACCTGGGTGCACGGCCCCGGCATGTTCCACACCTCCAAACCGGTTTCGACACCTGCTGACCTGACCGGCATGAAGATCCGTGGCGGTTCGCGCATGGTGAACGATCTGCTGACCCGCGTCGGCGCAGAGCCCATCGGTATGCCGGTTCCGGCCATCCCAGAAGCGCTGTCCAAAGGCGTGATCGACGGCACCACCATCCCATGGGAAGTGACTGGCGCGCTGAAAATCCCTGAGCTGGTGAAAAACCACACTGAATTCAACGGTAACGCGCTTTACACCATGACCTTCGTTCTGGCGATGAACAAAGACCGTTATGAAAGCCTGCCGGAAGATCTGCAAAAGGTGATCGACGACAATTCCGGTCTGGAATTCTCGGTCTTTGCCGGCGGCACTCAGGCCGACAGCGATGGCCCGGCGCGTGAAGCAGCGGTGGCAGCGGGCAACCAGATCGTAACCGTTTCTGAGGCACAGGCCAAAGAATGGAGCGAAATCGTATCCCCGATCTATTCCTCTTGGGTTGAGGAAATGAAAGGCAAAGGCATCGACGGTCAGGCGCTGATTGACGAAGCCAAAGCCCTGATGGCTGAGTATAAAGCACAGCAGTAATCCAAACGGGCAGGGGCCGCGCAGTGGGTGCGTGGCCTCTCCTTTTCTGAATTTGGGGGGCATCCATGCAAAGGATCCACGCCGTAGTGGCCAATCTCGCACGTCTGATGGCGGTGCTGGGGGGGGCGGTTCTGACGCTTCTAATCTTGATCGTTTGTATATCGATCATTGGGCGCGCAGCCAATTCGGTCCTTTATTCCGCTGTGGATGCGGGCATTCTGCCGGGGCTGGCGCAATGGTTGATTGACGCGGGGGTCGGCGCGGTGCGCGGCGATTTCGAAATGGTGCAGGCGGGCATGGCCTTTTGCATCTTCGCCTTTCTGCCCTTTTGCCAGATCTCCTATGGTCACGCCTGCGTGGACATCTTTACCCCGATGTACCCGCGCCCGATGAACAGGGCGCTGGATGTGATCATTGCGGTTCTTTTTGCCGTGGCGTTGGTGGTGATTGCCATGCAGCTGAACGAAGGCATGGCGCGCAAGCTGCGCTCGGGGCAGACCACCATGCTGCTGGGGTTCCCTTTGTGGTGGGCCTATGCGGCCAGCCTGTTTGGCGCGACTGTCGCGGCGGTCGCTGCGGTCTATGTCGCCCTTATCCGTATCATTGAAACCCTCACCGGACGGGTCATCATCCAAAACGCCGCAGGAGCGAACCATTGACCAACCTTGAAATCGGCATCTATTCGTTCCCCTTCCTGCTGGGGCTGATATTTCTGCGTGTGCCTATCGGCCTGTCGATGTTTCTGACCGGCTTTGGCGGCTTTGCGCTGGTGATGGGCAGCACTCGCCTGCCCATGGCGCAGCTCAAAGATCTGACCTACACCACCTTCTCAAACTATTCGCTGTCTATCGTGCCCATGTTCCTGTTGATGGGCTATTTCGCGACGCTGGGTGGCATGAGCCAGGCGCTGTTCAAAGCCGCCGAAGGCTTTCTGGGCCACCGCCGTGGGGGGGTGGCCATGGCGGCCATTGGCGCCTGCGCAGGCTTTGGCGCGATCTGCGGGTCGTCGCTGGCCACAGCCGCCACCATGAGCCGCGTCGCCCTGCCTGAACTGAAAGAATACGGCTACAAGGGCGGTTTTTCCACAGCAACACTGGCCGCTGGCGGCACGCTGGGCATCCTGATCCCCCCCTCTGTGGTGCTGGTGATCTATGCGATCCTCACCGAACAGAACATCGCCAAACTGTTTCTCGCGGCCTTTATCCCCGGCATTCTGGCGGCCGTTGGCTATATGCTGGCTGTTTCGATCTATGTGCGCATGAACCCTGACAGCGCGGGCGTGCGCCAGCCAATCCCGATGACCCAGCGCTTTAAGCTGCTGTTTGATGTCTGGCCGGTACTGACCGTCTTTATCGCAGTTGTGGGCGGCATTTATGGCGGCATCTTCACCCCGACCGAAGGCGCAGCCGTCGGCGCGCTGGGCACGGGCATCATCGCCTTTGTCAACGGCGGTCTGACCTTCAAAACCCTGATCGACAGTTTCACCGACACGGCCCGATCCACCGCGATGATCTTTTTTATCGTCTTTGGCGCGGCCTTTTATAACCTGTTCCTCGCCCGCACCCGCGTGCCGCAGGAACTCTCTGCTTGGGTGGTGGATCTGGGGCTGGCACCGATCACGGTTCTGGCGGTGATCCTTGTCATTTATCTGCTGCTGGGCTGCTTCATGGACAGCCTGTCGATGATCCTGCTGACCATCCCGATCTTCTTCCCGGTGATCACAGCGCTTGATTTCGGCATGTCCGCTGAACATGTGGCGATCTGGTTTGGTATTCTGGTGCTGATCGTGGTCGAAGTGGGGTTGATTACCCCGCCTGTTGGGATGAATCTCTTTGTGATCAACGCCATGGATCCTGAAACCCCGATGGTCGATACCTATCGCGCGGTGATCTACTACGTGGTGTCAGATCTGCTGCGCGTGGTCCTGTTGGTGGCCTTTCCGGCGATCACCCTGTTCCTGGTGCCCTGATCCGACCATGACCTGAACAGTACAAAAACAGTCGGGGGGCGATTTTACGCAAATCGCCCCGTGCGCTGATGCTGCAACTGCATTATGGATATCCCAAACGGGAGAGGAGGCTTTGCAACTTCAGGCGAAGCCGCAAAAGACTTGGGCCACCCCGCCCAAAACCGGAGGAAAGATTTATGGACATTTCAGGTAAGGTTGCCGTTGTTACAGGCGGCGCAAGCGGTCTGGGCGAAGCCACCGCACGCAGATTTGCAGCGGATGGGGCGCGGGTTGCCATTCTCGATTTCGATGAAGACCGCGCGCAATCCGTCGCCACCGAGATCGGCGCTCTGGCGATCAAAACCGATGTCAGTGATGAAGCTTCGGTTGCCGCCGCCTTTGACACGATCAAAGCACAGCTGGGCGGCGCCCGCATCGCGGTGAACTGCGCCGGTCTGGGCTGGGCCGCCCGTATCGTGGGCCGCGAAGGCAAGCTGTCGACTGATCTGTTCGAAAAGGTTCTCAAGGTGAACCTCTTTGGCACCTACTATGTCATGTCCCACGCCGCCCGTCAGATGATGGAACAAGAGGCACTGGACACAGGTGAACGTGGCGTGGTGATCAACACCGCCTCTATCGCCTTTCAGGATGGTCAGTTTGGTCAGACCGCCTATGCCGCGTCAAAGGGGGCGATTGCCTCAATGTGCCTGCCCGCCGCGCGCGAAATGGCCAAACAGGGCGTGCGCGTCATGGCGATTGCGCCGGGTCTATTCAACACGCCGATGATGGAAGGTCTGCCCGAGGAAACCACCGCAGGCATCGTGGCCAATATTCCGTTCCCCCACCGTCTGGGGATGCCGGCGGAATATGCGCTGATGGCAACGCAGATCATCGCCAATCCCTATCTGAACGGGGAAACCATTCGCGTTGACGGGGCCGTGCGCCTGCCGCAGCGCTAACCCTGATCCCGGCCCGGCACAGACCGGGCCTTTTCTTTTGATCCAACCCAGGAGATGAAAATGAGCGTAACCTTCCGCCGTGACGGCGCTTTTGCGATTGTGGAACTGGTCAATGCCCCGGTGAATGCGATTGGACTGGCGGTCCGTGAAGGGCTGCAGGCCGCGCTTGATCGTCTACCGGGCGAAGAGGGGCTTGAGCGGGTCATTCTGACTGGCGCCGGGCGTGCCTTTGCCGCCGGAGGGGATGCCAGGGAATTTGACGCCCCGGCCGTGGCCCCGCATCTGAATGACGTGGTGGCCCAGATCGAAGCCAGCGATGTGCCGTGGATTGCCGCGATGAACGGCGTGGCGCTTGGGGGCGGCTGCGAACTGGCTCTGGCCTGCCGCTATCGCATTGCGGCCCCAGCGATCCAGATTGGCCTGCCCGAAGTGGGGCTTGGGATTGTGCCCGGATCAGGGGGCACCCAGCGCACCCCGCGTCTGATCGGCATGAAAGCCGCGCTTGATCTGGTGCCCACCGGCAAGCCGGTGAAAGCGGAAAAAGCGCTTGAGATCGGCCTGATCGACGCCATCGCCGCAGATCCGGTACAGGCGGCCAAAGACCTGGATTCTGGCGTGCTGGCGGGGGCCATGCGGGTCTGCGACCTGCCTGATCCAGCCAAAGACGACGTGGCCATCGCCGCCGCCCGCGCATTGGCCAGCAAAAAGCAAAAACACCAGATTGCCCCCCAACGCGCCATCGATTTGATCGCCGCCAGCTCTGATCGCCCCATGTCCGAAGGGCTGGCAGAGGAACGCCAAAGCTTTATGGAGTTGCGGGTGGGTGATCAGGCACGCGCGCTGCGGCATATGTTCTTTTCGGAACGCGCGGCCAAAGCCCCGGCACAGCTGACCGAAATCCCCGGGGCAACCGATCATGTCGCCGTTGTGGGTGGCGGCACCATGGGCGCGGGCATCGCCTATGCCTTGCTGAATGCGGGCTGTCATGTGACGCTTTTGGAAACCAATGCCCAAGGCGTCGCCCGGGCGCAGGACAATGTCGAAAAGATCATCGGTCAAAGCCTGAAACGTGGCTTGATCAGCGAAGCGGCAGCACACGATCGCCGCACCCGACTGGCCGTTTCTGACAACTATACCACCGCAGCAAGCGCCACACTGGCCATCGAAGCAGCCTTTGAAAGCCTGGAGGTCAAGCGCGAGGTCTTTACTAAACTGGAAGCCGCGCTGCCCGCCGAGGCCATCTTGGCCTCAAACACTTCTTACCTTGATCTCAATGACATCGCTCAGACCGTCGCTGATCCCTCGCGCGTTGTCGGGCTACATTTCTTTGCGCCCGCACATATCATGAAGCTGCTTGAGATCGTTCAGGGCGACGCCACTTCTGACAAGGCGCTGGCCACTGGATTTGCCCTTGGCAAAAAGCTGAAAAAGATCCCGGTGCTTTCGGGTGTCTGTGATGGCTTTATCGGCAACCGCATTCTGGCGCGCTACCGCGAAGCGGCGGATACGGTGATGATGGATCACGCCCTGCCGCAGGATATCGACACCGCCATGACTGACTTTGGCTATGCGATGGGCCCCTATGAGGCGCAGGATCTCTCTGGTCTTGATATCGCCTTTGCCAATCGCCGCCGTCAGGACGCCACCCGCGACCCAAACCGCCGCTATGTGCCCATCGCCGACAAGATGGTTGAGGCAGGCAAGCTGGGCCGCAAAACCGGTGGCGGCTGGTACAGCTATGCAGAGGGCACCAAAGCAGCGGATGATGAGGTCGCAGCGCTGGTTCTGGCGCAGGCGCAGGCTGCGGGCATCACCCGTACCCCCCTTAGCACGCAAGAGATCCAGGAGCGCATGCTGCTGGCCATGATCAATGAGGCCGCGGATATCCTGCATGAAGGTATCGCCGCCACGGCCCGCGATATCGATCTGGTGCTGGTCTTTGGCTATGGGTTCCCCCGCTGGCGGGGCGGGCTGATGCATTACGCGGATACATTGGGCGTGGCGCAGATCGTCGACCGTTTGCAGGCGCTGGCCGCAAGCGATCCGCTGGTCTGGACCCCGTCTCCGCTGCTGTTGGACTGCCTCGAAAAAGGTCAGACCCTCGCAGAGGTTGGTTGAACCGGGCAGGGGGCGGGCATTGATCTGCCCCCTCTCAAATTGTGACGGGAATTTGACTTGCGCTTGGCGGCGTTGCTCGTATTCTGAGCCCAGAATGCAAGGAGCTTATGCAATGCCTCGTCTCATTCAGATGTATATCACGCAGGTGATCATTGGTTTTGGCGTGTCCGCGCTGTTCGTCGGCCTGCTGCTTTGGCTGAATGTTGCCAATCTATGGCACCTGATTTCCACCAGCAATGTGGGCTTTGTCGCTGTGCTGATGCTGTGGATCTTCAACGGGATCGTCTTTGCCGGTGTGCAGTTTTCCATCGCGATCATGCGCCTGTCTGATGATGATACCCCCGGTGGTGGCAAGCGTCAGACCCAGATGACACCTGATCTGGTACCGCTGACCGTGCCTGCGGAAAACGATAGCCAGACTCTGCTGAAAAAGCGCCTGCAGCGCTAATCCAGCCTTCAGGCCTTTAAGACAACCGCGCAGCCCGCTGCGCGGTTTTTGCTGTTTCTAGGGCCTGTTGACATTCACCCCGCGCCTCCGGTTTGAGACCAAAATCCACCAGCGTCAGGCATTTTGGTGATGTAAAGGTGGCCCCTTTTCGAGCCAAAATAACGCCGCGATGGTGGATTTTGTCCAAATCTCACAGAGACGCGGCGCATTTTGCCCATCGCGGCGTTATTTTTTCCTCGTGATCAACCAGATCACGGCGGTCAAAATGCCTAGCGCTGAGCAAAATTCGTCTCGCGCCGGGGGCGCGGGGTGAATGTCAACAGGCTCTTGGGGGCGCAAAGGTGGCGGGAACCGCGCGCAGACGTGTGGGTTACGCATTCCCGAGGACCTGTATATACAGGTGGGCGCCAGGTAACGAAGCCAGGACCACGACAGAGCCAGCTCCCTCGGATTTGCTTAAGGCCACCGGAATGTACCCGTGACACGGAAAGGGCAGAAGCCCGCCAAGGGGGGATCTATGTCTTCCAATGGGCGGGCGCAAGGGGCTTGCATATGTTCTGTTAATGTTCTTTTGTGTCTGGATGGAACATGCGGATCAAAAGATGATGCCGGGGCAAGTTCTGGCGCGTGGCGTTTGTCGTCACCTGCGCAGCCATGGCTTTGCAACCCTTGAGGAATTTGTGCCCGACAGGGGGCTGCGTGTTGATGTCTGCGCAGTGGGTGCCAAGGGTGAGATCTGGATTATCGAATGTAAATCCAGTCTGGCTGATTTCCAAAGTGACGCTAAATGGCAGGGCTACCTGCCCTGGTGTGACCGCTATTTCTGGGCGGTCGATGCGCATTTCCCGACCGAAGTCTTACCGCAGGACGCGGGGCTGATTATTGCAGACGGCTATGATGCTGAAATCCTGCGCCCCGCCCCAGAACACAAACTGGCAGGCGCACGGCGCAGCAAAATCACCCGTAAATTCGCCATGGATGCGGCGCGCAGATTGCAGTTGTTACGCGATCCGCGCCTGTCAGGTCTGCTGGACGCCAACAGGCCCTAGGCGGCCTGACTATTTTTTCACGTTGCGGGCTGTGGCAGCGGCGGCGCGCAGCTCTTCGGCGATTTCTTCGGCTTCTTCCGGGTCGAAATCCATCGGAATTTCCAAATCGCCAGCGTAAATGAACAGGCGGACCATTCCCTGATCGGTGGGGCCGATCTGCAGGTTGGCTTCGATGTCGCGTTCGTCGTTGATGCCCATGATGTCCATCCCAGTTGCTCATCCACCCGTGCGGGTGTCTTCGCGGGATAGCGGGCCGGGACGCATTTGGCAAGATCGACAGGAAGTTGCGCTTTGATGCGATTTTCTTGGGATTCGCTCTTGCATTCATCCGGCACAGTTTGTAAATCGCCCCTCAGTGCCGCCTTAGCTCAGTTGGTTAGAGCGCCTGATTGTGGATCAGGAGGTCCCCCGTTCGAGCCGGGGAGGTGGTACCATAAACCCCAAAAATTTCTAGCTTTTTAGCAGATGAGAAAGCGCAGCTAGAATGCGGTTCCCTCAAAGTTCCCTCGCGGTTCCCTCAGCCTGTTGTTGTCTCTGATTCCTTGACCGCTCTTTGACGCAGTTGCACAACGCGATTTGCGCTATCTGATCTGTCTCGGACGTATATATCCGTTGTTTGCATTTGCGTGTGCTGTGCTGCATTTCTCAGTGTGAGAGGATCGACAAGGCTCTTAGCTTCTGTGATTGCCCCTGACCGTGCGTCCCTAATTTGCAACTCTGGCATACCGAGAGATCTGACGATCCTGCGGAATGCTTGAGGGATCACATCTTGCTTGGGAGGCATGCCGTCAGATAGCTTTATCACCGGGCCAAATCTGGCGTCTGCAGGGATGTTTGCTAGTCTTTGCTGTATGTGAGGGGTTGCGGTTAAGTCAAAGGTGTAGGGCTCTGGTAGAGACTTTTGCGTCTTTGAGATCACTTTGCTGAACCGGGTCAGGTCTTGCGAAACCATGTCCCAAGTCAGTCCGCCATCCCAGAACCGCCCATTGTGCTGAATGCCGCCTTCTCGTCCCTCTGTGGGGCTCCATTGGCCGTAAACGTCAACGCCTCTCAGCGCGAACTCGAACCGTAGTAGAATGGCGAGCGCCAAGTACCCTTTACCCGAGGCGTCAGCCTTTTCGACAACCGCATCTATTTGCGATCGGTTGGCGAAGGTCGTTCTGCGGGGGGCGGCGGAAATTCGCATTTCACGCCGAATATCCTTGATGGTTTGGCATCTTGGGATTTCCAATTTTATCCCGTGGCTGACGACAAGACCGAAGTGAGTGAACCATTTTTTTATGTAGTGCGTAGATCTGCCGTTTTCTTCCATCATGCGGCGCCAAGACGTCATTGCCGCGTAATCAGTGTCGCTGATAAGAACCTCGCCGATTGCATCGGCGATTTTTGGGATAAACTTTTTGTATCCATCTCGCGTAGCAGGTGAGGCGTCGTTGATTGAAGAATGGTCATCGGCGAAATACCTGCCGATTAGCCAGCCCCACGTCCCTTCTTGAAGGCCGGAGCTTGTTTCACCATCCCACCAGGTCAGTAGTTCGCGCGTTAGTTCGCGACAGTGACGCGCTCGGTCAAGATCGTTGCCATCATTCAGCTCGCCATCAAGGCGGTAGCTTTTGAGTTGCCACCCGTGATCAATGTATTTCTTTGAGGGCTGCCAGTAGGCGTAGCGCCCTTTTTTCCTTTTGAGAAAGGGCGCATATAGCGGATCGCTATCATCCCATAAGGATGCTGGAAATTCAGAAGGCATGGGTATTCCCCGTTGCAGAGTGAGTTTTAACCTGCTCGATTTGGCGGTGGCGACTGTTGCGCTCTTGTGCCCATACCTCAATTGACGGAGCATGGCGCTTGCCGATAGCGGGGTCAATGCGCGGGAACCCGTACTGTTGCTCTAGCTGGAGGACATTTTTGCGGAGCCACTCAACGCTGTAGCCCAGAAACTCTGCTGTTTGCCTTTCGGAAAAGTAGATTGGGCTCGGCGAATACATATTGACGCGTTTGCTCATCACCCTCCTCCCTTTCCTGCCGCACGCGCTTGGCGCACAGCCTCCCCAGAAACTGGGTCAGCGCGGAGGTAATCAAGTCGCTCATCCATTGGGTCAATAAGGGCGATCAGGAAGGTCCGCGCCATGGAGGAGATGGCTTGATCACCGAAACCTTTTTCATATGCCTGCGCAGCAAAACAGGCCGCGATACTCATGGACAGAAATTGCTCTGTTGCTGGCCCGCCCGATAGGAAGCTTTCTTCTGCGGCCAGCAGCGTTTTCGCTGCAATCTGCGGTGTGATCGCATCGGCACGGATGTATTCGGGCCAATCGTCTTCAACCGCATCGTGCGCCCATCCGATTACCTGGCTATCATGACCATTGTAATCAGGGTCCAATTTCACGCGCTCTGGCATGCTTTGATTGGTCATTCGCCATCCCCCTCTAGAGCCGCGTTTGCGATCTGGTTCGCCTGTTCGACAAGCGACCATTCCCGATCATCCAGGGCGTGGGCTGTAAGGGTCGAGATAGCCGCCATCTCGCTGCGCAGCAGCTGGATTTCCGCATTGTCGGCACCCTCAATTTCCGCAAGCGGCTTTGTCATGATCCGAGCGTCGGTGCCCGTGTACTGGCATATGCGATCAAGGACATCCGGACGCGGCCAGCTTTCCCCAATCAGATAGCGATTGAACTGGGTGCGGTTGATGCCTGTGTCACGGGCGAACTGAGAGGCGTTGCCGCCTTTGCGCTGGACAAGTTCCTTGAGGTTCTCCGACAGTTGCATGCGGATTTTTGCGACGGATCTGAGGTCTGACTGCGTTCGTTTCATAAGATCTTGTCCTTCAGTTTGAGGTGGTAGAAGTCTGATGGGAAAGCGCAGCACCTTCCAACGCCGCAAGCAGGATCGCTATCTGACCTTTGACCGGCGCGCTGGGCAGGCTCTCGCCCCGCACCTCACCTTTGGCTGTCGTTTCTGGGAACCCTGCGCTGGGCGTGGTGATCTGGTGGATCAGTTGCAAAGCTATGGGGCGCAATGTGTGGTAGCGACCGATATCCAGCCAGAGGGTGCGGGGATCTTTCGATCAGATGCCCTGCAGGCCACCAGGGAAGATGTAGACAGCACCGGTGTCACCCATATCATCACCAACCCGCCCTGGACGCGGGACATCCTGCACCAGATGATCTGGCAGTTTATGCACATGCGCCCCACCTGGCTGCTGTTCGATGCGGACTGGCCGCACACCATTCAGGACGATCTGGCCCGCAGGCAGGGGCTCAAGACCGTGCCCGAGCTGATGGCGCATTGCGTCCGGATCGTCTCTGTCGGTCGCCTGGCGGCCAAAGGATTTTCGATACCACGCCGGGTAAGAGCTATCTTATTGATTGGGCGATCACATCGGAAGACTGGCAAGGCAGGCATGTGAATGTCCATTGCCGAGATAGTCAGGGTGCGATGGGGTCGCAGGGTATCTCGCAAAATGGATCTGGCTGCGTCTTCATCGCTGCACGCGAAGAGCAGACAAAGTTTGTGACGCAAAGCAGTTCGGACGCCATGTCGTGGGTGCTGAAACATGCCTCTATTCGTGAAGTACCCGGCGGCATCGGCCCTCTTGTCCAAGGCAGCGAGGCGCTTAGGCCCCATTTAGAAAATGATGCGTTGGCCTTTGACGGCATCCAGCATTCCATGGGCGTTGCCCTGCCAGGTGGCGGCCCCACACGTGGCTCTCTTCTCATTGGGCTGAGAACAACGGATAGCAACGCTATTCTGTTCAGGTCGCATAGCAATGCCTATTGGGTGGGAATTTGGAGATCGACTGAACATCATAATGCGACACCTGTCTATGTCGATGGTGAGTTTTTTAGCGGGTCAAGGGCTGATCTTGCTGCAAAAGTCTCAGATGGTAAGCCGCACGTGCTGGAATTCCTGCCCGCCGCAATGAACAGTTGGGGTGAGCTGAACATTTCGGCTTACGCAAGTCGCATGTTCGAAAGTCAGATCGGCGGGATCTGCCTGTGGGACGAAACCGCATCTGGGCCACTCACAGATCATCACAGGTCGATCTTACGCCCGTTGCTTTTGGGAGGTTTGGCATGAAGTTTCAGCTGGTCATAACGGTTGCGGCATCGGCACAGGCCGCAGCCAATCGAATTGCCGCCGCGCTGGGGTGGGGACCAAACAACTTCACCATTCAGACCGCTTTGGTCAGTGCCCCCCAGACCCTTAGCCATGTGGGTCTGATCGTGGGTGCTGATCCGGCCCGCGCTGCGGTGTTCGAAGCAGCTGTGAGCGGGACCGTTCCAGAAGATCCCCGGCTGAAGGCGATGCTTTCAGCCGCCGTGGGGATGGTTGAGCCTGCGGATCTTGCGGCAATCCGCGATAGCTGCAAGATCACCCTTATTCCCCCAGATCAGGCGACAAAGCACAGCTTCGATTATGACGCACACTGCATCGCGTACGGCTTGACGCGCCTTGTCGTAGAGGGTGAAATCTAGGCGCCAGCACTGTTGAGGCGCTGAAGCAAGGAGGGCGCTTACGGTTGGGAGTGAAATAGTACGCTAGTGCCAGAACGGTCATTCCGACAAATTGCGGAGAAGGTCAGTTGTGAGCCCAGTCCGTACCTTCGTCATACTGCGGCAAACGTCGGCTTTGGATTTATGGGGCAGGAACACCACCAACCACGTAGTATGCTGTGCTAGCTGCGGATAGCCAAATTGATTTGTTGCATTGACTTATCAGAGCTGGGTATTTCTCATATCAAGGTCGCGTAGGTCGGCGCAAGGCTGACAAGAATTGGTTGGAATGAAAGAAATGATTGAGAATATTCAAGCCTTCATGTCCACGCTGAGCCTGTATCCCTTCTGGTTTAGGCTAGCATTTTCGGCTTGGCTGGTACTTTCGGCGGTAACTCTATCGGGCTTTTTCTTGATCACTCCATTGACAACAAATGGAGCAGGGGAATCCTCAGATGATTTCTCAGAACTTGATGGAAGGATAAAGGAAAAGGTTGCCGAAGCCCTGAAGGTGCCAGAAAATCTCCAAGAGCGCTATAGTGACGTTCTTTCAAACCCAAGCTCGGGGATTACGAAGCTGGCGGGTCCCAATTTGCTACCAGACACAGCAATACGTGGGGGTGGGACATACTTCTCATTTGTGTCTCGTAGCAGCGAATATGGTTTTGGCTCGGATATACAACTCCGAGATATGCAATTTCATACTGGTTTCGCCGGAGCCAATTATGGACATTTTTTGCGCTTGGGAAGTACTCCATTGCGGACTGTTGTAGACACAGCTTCGGAAGCAGTACCTTCCTGGCTGCCAGGAGAGAGCGCTGAAGCTTGGAGTTTTTTTTGGACCTATACCCCTCCGGGTGCGATGTCAAAAATCCGGGAGCATCAGAAGCGTGCAAGAGGTTTCACGATAGATGGTGCCAGAATATCTGAGAGTGTTTCCGTAGAAATGGGTTCTAGTTATCTGCTTCGTTCTGTTATGGTTGATGACTGGGATGTTCTAGTTGCGTTTGAAGTCGTCGGTATATTGGACGAAGGTTCAGTAGTTATCCTTTGGAGAGTATTGAAGCATTTCGACACTCCAATTGTCGCTGTGGAGGACGCCGATTGAGTTGAAGATAATGGAATGCCGAACTGCGGGTATCCGTGATGGATGCTTCGCCGTTGTAGTAGGTTCTTTGGGCTCAATTCATATGAGAAACTGGACATTGGGTTAACGGCAGGTAGGTCCGCGTCTCGCCTATTCATGCGATGCGCAGCGAAAGTCGTTTCATACCAGACCAGCCCTTGGTGCAGATCGCGGCGAAGGTAGTCTGGAGAGCCCAGTCTTACCGATGCTGCATTAGGCGCAATTATCTGCAATGATTATTCTACTGGACGAAGCGAATATCACTGACATCGGCAATAAAGAACGGGAAGTAGTCGTCAGTTCCAAACAAGTTGCCCGCTTCAATATGAGTGGGAACCTGAAATCCTGAGAAATTCCGAAACTCTGACAGGTAGCCACCAAAGGGTTGAAAGCGGTATTCCTTGTCAGCGTTTGCGTTGCTCCAACGCTGCAACACAACTTCACTTGGGCGACCGTCCGCATCGACCTTTACATCGACAGATTGACTGATGATGTTACGCGTCAAAGTCACACGTGCGGTGTTCTCGTCAACGGCTTCCCAAACCACAGACTCCGACGGGAGAACGGCGCCTGGTGTCCAGAAAATGGCTTCGGAGGCATAACGGCCAAAGCCAGAAAGTCCATGATCCGCGTCGCCTCCCGCACGCGCAACCGGCACAACACCAGCCAACCAAAAGCGCGTCCAACTTGCACTGTCAGAACCAGAAATCCTCATCAGGCCAGAACCGCCAGACATCTGCCAGATAAATCCCTCAGGTGCCGCCAAAACCTGTTCAGCGCTCATCTGGATGTAGTTTGGTGCGTCTTTCGTTCCCATTGCAAATTGTCCGCGCATTGAAATCTCTGCGACGGTGTGGAGCGGGGTTCCCTCTGCGATGGAGAACTGAAAATAGCGCCGTGCAGGTTCGGGTAAATCTTCAACCATACGATTGGAAAACAGCGGCGGACCTTCGGGCCGCGTCGCTAGCAGTCTTTCTTTTTCTCGCCCATCAGAACGGTAATCCAGCATCCTCCACAGGTAGAGCCCAGCCAAAAGCAGTGAAACAAAAGCAATTAGTAGAAACGCGGTGGTTTTCATGGGACGGCCCTGGTATTCAGTGACGCTGCGCAGCAAGGGCTAATTAAAACACAACCGTGGCTCGTTGATGTGTATCAAAAAGAAAGCATAATCCCTGCAAGAGTTGACCTTGTCGCGGCGATTTGGAACGGCGGTTTTGGAAAGTGTAGTGCGCCCCGGGTCAAGCCGGGGCGCTTTTTTGTTTTGGGCGTTTCAGAAATCAATGCCAGGCACCTTTGCGGATGTGCAGCCACCCAAACACTGTATGAGTGGCTGCCAGTGATCAGTTGGCGTTCTTGAATGCGATATAATCGCCACGCAGTTGCACCGTGACAGTCACATCTGCTTTGTCACGGTTGCGCCAGAACCAGCCGTGTTCGCCGTCAAATCCAGCCTCGATCATTCCTTTTGCGCCGGTTGAACCGCGCCCTTTTTCGTAGGTGACGGATTGGCCAGATCCATGACCATGCAGGTCATAGTTCACCCTGCCGCCTTCGACGGCCATCTGGTAATCTGCAATCTGCCCTTTGGTCATGACCATCTTCCACTCTGCCGATCCATTTGGTGCCAGAGTAAAGGTGACCTCATCCCGCCATGGGGGCGCTTCCTGCGCATGGGCCGCGCCGACAAACAGACCAAGCAGATCGTTCAGCACAGAGGATTGATCATCCCCCGCCGTTTCCAGCTGGCGGTCTGCCTCGGCTTCGCTGGCAAGCTGAGATTTGATTTCTCCCATCTCTGTCAGACCGATCACAGTGCCGATACCCGTGGGATCAATGCCGTATTCAGCGGGCAGAACAACCGAGATCAGGATGGCCGCTGCTGACGCCCCTGCGATCAGGGTTGATTTCAACAGCTGCGCCGATGTTGGCAGCGTGTCCAGGGAAGGTTTGTTGGAATTGAACATTTTCATATCTCCATGTCGCGCTTCAGGCGACGAAAAATCCTGTGATCTGATAACCCGTCAGCACAAAGCCGATGCTCATCATGATCACATTCACTGTGTAGGCCTGCTGCAAGAACGCAGGTGATCGCCGCCAATAACCCATCACGATCAGGATCAGGAACAGGGCCATGATCTGCCCGATCTCAACGCCAAGATTGAAGGCGAGAAGATTGGGCAGCAGCCCTTCTGAGGCGATGTCATAGTCAAGGATCTTGGTGGCAAGACCGGTGCCGTGGAACAGGCCAAAGATCAGCGTTGCGGCTTTGGTATTGGGCTGAACGCCAAACCAGCGTTGATAGGCACCAAGATTGTCCAGCGCCTTGTACACCACCGAGAGCCCGATGATGGCATCGACGACATAGGCATTGACGCCCCAGCCAAACCAGACCCCCAGCAACATGGTGCTGGAATGGCCAAGCGCAAAGATGCTGACGTAAATGCCTACGTCTTTCATCTTGTAGAGGAAAAACACCACACCCAGCAGAAACAGGATGTGGTCATATCCGGTGATCATGTGTTTGGCGCCCAGATAGGCAAAGGGGATCAGGTTTACCCCCCAGATTTCCTGAATATACCCGGCGTCGCCTTCGGTGACGTTATGGGCGGCGGCGACTGATGCCCAAAGCATCGTGACTGCGCAGAAGAATAGGAAAGAAGTGCCGCGCAAGACATGCCTGCGCTGGCCTTCCGAGAAAGCGGATTGCATATTGGTCTCCTTGGATTGTCCGCAAAAACATGGGTGACAGGGGTCACGCGCGCGGGGGACGATCCAATCGGAAAACAGGGGGCGACCGGTGAGAGGTCGCAAAGCCAGCCCATCTGGCTGGGGTCAGGAAAAACGCATTGGTGGTGCGTGGCGTCAAAAGGGCGGCGTTGGAATGATCGTGATCTGCCACATCATGGCTATGCCCATGCATCGCCCAGAGCAAATCCTCTTCGAACCCATGTGAATGCCCGTGCTCGGCGATCATCTGGGCATGATCTTGCAGCGCATCCATGATCTTTGGGCTGTGATCAGATGTTGCGGACAGCGACCATAAGAGCACAGCAAGGCAGACCAGTGCACTTAGCACATGCCGCCCCCAATGCTGCAATGTCGCAAGCACCATCATCTTTTCTGCCTCATCTATCCCCCCTGGGGGGTTCTAAGCTGTCTAAGAGAGATCGAGCGCAGAGGCAAGATGTTCTGGCTGGGTGATCCAATGCGCAATGCGCTGCGTATCAGATATAGGCGTGTTCTTGCCGCCACTGATTGAATGCCCTGCAGGATCCACAAGCGCACTGGTCGGTAAATAATGAAACTTATCTTGGTTTTAGGTGATCAGCTTTGCCACTCATTGTCTGCGCTTACGCAGTTTGAGCAGGGTGACGTGGTGCGCATGGCTGAGGTCCGAGAAGAGGCAACCTATGTCAAACACCACAAGAAAAAGATTGCCTTTGTGTTTTCCGCGATGCGCCATTTTGCGGCAGAGCTGCGGGAAAAAGGGATCACCGTTGACTACACCCCCTTTGAGGCCCCTGAAAATAGCGGGTCTCTGTTCGGTGAGGTGGCGCGCAGCCTAACCGCCCATGGGCTGACCCATGTGGTGGTGACGGCACCGGGCGAATACCGTCTGTTGCAAGAGATCCGCAGCTGGGCCAGTAGGCTGTGCGTGCCTGTGTCGATTGTCGAAGATGATCGGTTTCTGGCGACAAAGGAGGATTTCGAAACCTGGGCCAAGGGGCGAAAACAGCTTCGGATGGAGTATTTCTATCGGCTGATGCGCCGGAAGTTTATGGTCTTGATGGAGCCTGAAGGCCCGAGCGGCGGTCAGTGGAACTTTGACGCCGAAAACCGCAAGCCACCAAAAGACGGGCTGAAAATCCCCGCGCCCTATACGGCCGTCCCGGATGAGATCACCCAAGAGGTGCTGGCGCTGGTTGAACGCAATTTTGGCGATCACTTTGGTGATCTTTATCCTTTTCCCTTTGCGGTCACACGCAAGGGGGCGCTTGCGGCACTGGATATGTTCATAGCCGAGCGGCTGGCGCAGTTTGGTGATTGGCAGGATGCGATGGTGCAGGGCGAGCCCTGGATGTACCACAGCCATATTGCGCTTTACCTGAACTGCGGCTTGCTTGAGCCGCTTGAATGTCTTCAGAAAGCAGAACAGGCCTACCGGCAGGGCAGGGCGCCGTTGAATGCGGCGGAAGGCTTCATTCGCCAGATCCTTGGCTGGCGGGAATTTGTGCGCGGTCTCTATTGGCACAAGATGCCGGACTATAAAGAGACGAATTATCTGCAGGCCACGCGGCCTTTGCCGGACCTTTACTGGACAGCAAAAACCCGGATGAACTGCCTGCGACAGGCGGTGCTTGAAACCCGCGAAAATGCCTATGCGCACCACATTCAGCGCCTGATGGTTCTGGGCAATTTCGCGCTTTTGGCCGGGCTGGATTCGGATCAGGTGAATGAGTGGTATCTGCTGGTCTACGCCGATGCCTATGAATGGGTCGAACTGCCCAATGTGCATGGCATGGTGCTGTTTGCCGATGGCGGGGTGCTGGCCTCGAAACCCTATGCGGCCAGCGGCGCCTACATCAACAAAATGTCGAATTACTGCGCGGGCTGTTCCTACAAGGTGACGGCAAAGAACGGCCCCAAGGCCTGCCCTTTCAACTATCTCTATTGGGATTTTATCGACCGCAACGCCGACAGGCTGCGCGGCAATCCCCGGATGGGGTTTGTGTTCAAAACCCTTGATCGTATGGGGGCGGACAAACGTCAGGCTGTGCACACGGATGCGCAGCGGTTCTTCAGGGCATTGGAAACCCATGAAAAAGTCTGACCTGCCGCAGAAAATATGCGCCACCTGCGGGCGGCCATTCGCATGGCGCAGGAAATGGAAATCTGTCTGGGATGAGGTCCGATATTGCTCGGATCGGTGCAGATCCAACAGGCAGAGTACCGCGAAAAAGAAAGGTTCAAATGATGTTTGATCCAACCCGTGCCGCCGGGCTGCAGCGTCTGGCCAGTTTTGCCCCCCATGCTGGGCGCACCTATGCCAATGGGCGCAATTATGATCGCGGGACTGCGCCGCAGGCGGTGTCCGGGCTGTCGCCCTATCTGCGGCACAGGCTGATCTCTGAGGTCGAAGTTCTGCGCGCCGTTCTGGCACATCACAGCCCGCCCGATGCGCTGTCCTTTGTTCAGGAAGTGTTTTGGCGGGGGTATTTCAAAGGCTGGCTGCAACAGCACCCCAGCGTCTGGACCCAATATCAGGCCGGGCTTTTGTCGGCCTATCAGGATCTGCCCGTTGACTATATCGCTGCGGTTTCGGGCCAGACGGGCATCGCCTGCTTCGATCACTGGAGCGCGCAGCTGCGCGACACCGGCTATCTGCACAACCACGCCCGCATGTGGTTTGCTTCGATCTGGATTTTCACCCTGCGCCTGCCTTGGGAGTTGGGCGCGGATTTCTTTCTTCGCAATCTTGTGGATGCAGACCCGGCCTCAAACACCCTCAGTTGGCGCTGGGTGGGTGGGCTGCACACCCGGGGCAAGCATTATCTGGCAACCGCCGAGAATATCGCGCGCTTTACCAATGGCTATTTTGACCCCAAGGGGCAGTTGAATGAAAACGCCGCGCCCTTGGTGGATCAGGCAGATCATGGGCTTGTGCCCTTGCCCAAAGCACCGGATCACGCCCCGGATCGGGCGCTTTGGCTGATCACCGAAGAGGATTGTCTTGCGCCGCCCAAAGGTGTGACCCCGGCCGGGGTGCTTGGGATCATTTCGCCCGAGGCTTCAGAGTTTGCCCAAAATGCAGTGCGCGCAACAGCCTTGGCGGCCGGCGGTCAGACCTATCTGGGCCACGATTGGAGCAATGCAATCCGGCGGGCCGCCCGTCAGATTGGCACGCAGCAGGTCGCCTGTAGCTATTTGCCGGCTGGCCCTATGGCCGAAGGTTTCGCCACAACCCAGCGCCGCCTTGCTGCCTCGGACATCGCGGTCACGCAGGTGATCCGCCCTTATGATGCCATGGTCTGGCCCCATGCTACCAAGGGATTTTTCAAGCTCAAAAAGCAGATTCCGGGCTTTCTGGAAAGACTGACGGCATGAAGCCAGCCCCCCATATCGTCTGGTTCAAACGCGATCTGAGGGTGCATGATCATTTGCCGCTTTTTCAGGCGGTGCAGAGCGGCGCGCCGGTGATACCGCTGTATATTGTTGAGCCAGAGCTCTGGCAGCAGCCCTTTGCGTCGTCTCGGCACTGGCAGTTTATTCACGATTGTCTGAGCGATCTGAACGCCAGCCTGAACCGGCTGGGGCAGCCCCTGATCATACGCATCGGCAATGCCTGTAACGTGCTGGTCGCGCTGGCCGATCAGACGGGCGCGCAAACCATCTGGGCGCATGAAGAAACCGCAGATCTTTGGACGTACCGCCGTGATCTGGCGGTGCATGACATGTGTCGCGCGCGTGGGCTGACCTTTCGGGAACTGCCCTCAAACGGGGTGGTGCGCCGTCTGAAATCTCGCGATGACTGGAGCCGCATTCGCAATCAGCGCATGGCAGCGGATATCGTGCCAAAGCCTGGCCGCCTGATCCCAGTTGACTGCGCCAGCGACCCTTTGCCGCCAAAGGCGCATCCGATGTTTGGTCCGGCCCTGCCGCAACCGCAAAGAGGGGGACGCCGCGCCGCCATCGACGATCTGCGTAGTTTCTACGATCTTCGCGCGCGGGGCTATCTGCGGCATATATCATCGCCTCTGGCGTCAGAATACAATTGCTCGCGCCTGTCGGCGCATCTGGCCTGGGGCAGCCTGTCTGTGCGCGAAGTGGTGCAGGCGCTTAAACGCTGTCAGAGCCAGCTTAGCCCACTGGAAAAGCCGGTCTTTGGCCGCAATCTCAGCGCTTTTGGGTCGCGTCTGGCCTAGCGTTGTCACTTTGTGCAAAAACTGGAAGACCAGCGCGAAATCGAAACCCATTGCATGCATCCCGCCTTTGAAGGGCTGCGCGAAGAGGATCACGATCCGGCCCGCTTTGCGGCTTGGGCCACAGGTCAGACCGGATTTCCCTTTATTGACGCCTGTATGCGGTCACTGATCCAGACCGGCTGGATCACCTTTCGGATGCGGGCCATGCTGGTCAGTTTCGCCAGCTACCAGCTTTGGCTGGATTGGCGTAAAACAGCGCCCTATATGGCCGGGCTGTTCACGGATTACGAACCGGGCATCCACTATAGCCAGTTTCAGATGCAATCCGGCGTGACCGGCATCAATGCCATGCGTGTCTATAACCCGGTCAAACAAAGCCGCGATCAGGATCCGCAGGGGCTGTTTATCCGCAAATGGCTGCCTGAACTGGCACATCTGCCTGATAGTCAGATCCATACCCCCTGGGATGGGGCGGATACCCTGTTCGAAGATCGTGGTGCTTTGCCTTACCCCAAACCCATCGTCGATCAGGACGCCGCTGCGAAACAGGCCAAAAGCCGGATCAGCGCAGTGAAAAAGGCAGCTGGCTTTCGATCCCGGTCGAAAGCGGTGTTTCAAAAACACGGCAGCCGCAAAGGCCGCCCGTCACGCCGTGTGCGGCCTGCAGACAAACAGCAGTTGGATCTGTTCTGACTTTACCCCTGCGTGAACAGCTTTTGCACCTGCCCCAGCTGGTTTGACCAGCTTAGTTTGGCGCTGCCCCAAAGATTGGCCACGATGCCATTGTTCGACAATACCGCGCAGGCCTCATGTTTGTCGGGGCAGATATAAATCGCGCAGGTTGATCCAGCTGTGGCCCCGTCATGATAGATAAATCCGGGCGCGGTTTTGCTTAGCGTCATCGAAATCCAGCCCGAACACTGCGCCGAGGGCTGCATCCTTCCCCGTGGGCCCAGACCAAATACTGGCCGGGCCGAACGGCAGATGGCGCGATCCAACGTGGTTTCGGGGGCATTCAGGGCCCGCAGCACATGATCGGCAAACCGCGCGAAATCACCCGCCGAGGATCGCAGGCATCCCGCCGCAGCCATGGATTGAAAGGTCCAGGGCACCAGTCTGTGCCCTTTGTGATGGCGCGGGGGCATGAACCGATCCTGCTGATCTGACCGCAGAGGATAGCCAGTATCGGTCAGCCCCATCGGGGTAATGACCTTGTCGCTCAGCAAGCGCATAAAGGGCTGGCCCTGTGACAGGGCCATGGCTTCGCCCAGCAGACCGCTGCCAAGATTGGAATACAGGTGGCGCGGCGTGCCCCCAGGATCTTTGCCCTGCCAGTTGCGCATCCACGCCAGCAGATCAGCGCGTGAAAATGCAGCATAGGGATCGTCTGGCAGGGGTTTGATCAGCGCCTTCCAGATGGGCACATGAATGCGCGGCAGCCCGCTGATGTGCGAGGTCAGGCTTTGCGGGGTGATCCATGCGGGCACATCCGCCAATTCGCTTGCCATCTCGCGCAGGGGGGCGGCTGGATCTACCTTGCCCTCTTCCACCAGCACACAGAGCAAAATGGCTGTGAACACCTTGGTGATCGATCCGATTTCAAACAGCAGATCTTCGGGCGCGGTCTTTTCCTCCGGCGCGCCCGCGCTGGTGAACTGGGCCTCGCCCTTTTCAAGCCGCATCCCTACAACCGTATGCTGCGCGCTTTCATAGGTCTTCATCATTGTGCGAAGCTGATCAGTTTTTTGCATGCTGTCCCGGACACTGGTTGCTGTCATTTGCAACTATGGGGGCGGGTTTTGGAATTGCCAGTCTTTGACGTTGCGCCACCCCAGAAAATCCCGTTGATCGCGACCAACAGGAAATCGCTGTTCCCCGCATGTCTTCTCTTGCGCGCAGAGGTTTTCTTGCTCATCACTTGCGCAAACGCAGGGGAGAGATCGATGATACAAACCAAGCGCACCGGTGGGCAGATCCTGGTGGACCAGTTGAAACTGCAAGGCGTGGATAAGGTGTCCTGCGTGCCCGGTGAAAGCTATCTGGCGGTGCTGGACGCGCTATATGACAGCGGCATTGACGTCACGATCTGCCGTCAGGAAGGTGGCGCGGCGATGATGGCCGAAGCGCAGGGTAAACTGACAGGCCGCCCCGGTATCTGCTTTGTCACCCGGGGCCCGGGCGCGACCAACGCCAGCGCCGGGGTGCATATCGCCAAACAGGATAGCGCGCCGATGATCCTCTTTGTGGGGCAGGTAGCGCGCTGGATGAAAGGGCGCGAGGCCTTTCAAGAGGTGGATTACACCGCTGCCTTTGCCCCTTGGGCGAAATGGGCCACGGAAATTGATGATCCGGCGCGCTTGCCCGAAGTGGTCTCGCGGGCGTTTCATGTGGCGATGAATGGCCGCCCCGGCCCGGTGGTGATTGGCCTGCCCGAAGATATGCTGACCGAAGCCTGTGTCACCGCAGATGCGCGCCCGGCGCAGGTCTCGGCGCCCATGCCCTCAGCCGATGACACTGCCGCCGTCCTTGACGCGCTGCATGGGGCCAAACAGCCGCTGATCATCGCGGGTGGCAGCCGTTGGAGCGAGGCCGCTGTGCAGGATCTTGTGCAGCTGTCAGAGCGTTTGAATGTACCGGTCTCGGTCTCTTTCCGCCGCCAGATGCTGTTTCCATCTGATCACCTGAATTTCATCGGAGATCTGGGGGTGGGCGCTGATCCGGCTCTGGCCAGCTACACCAAAAATGCGGATGTCATCTTGCTGCTTGGGGGGCGGTTCTCTGAAATGCCATCGCAGGGCTATGAGGTGATGCAGATTCCGACGCCGCAGCAGCGCCTGTTCCATGTGCATCCCGGTATCGAAGAATTGGGCCGGGTCTATACCCCGGAACTGGGCATCAACACTGCTCCGCCAGAGTTCCTGCGCGCCGCTTTGGCGCAGGCCAAAGAAGGGCCGGATCGGGCGGATCTGATTGCAGGGCAGCGCGCGGCGCTGGATCAGCGTCGCAACTATCCGACCCGCGTGATTGGCGACATGGATATGGGCGCGGTGCTGAAACATCTGAACGAGACCCTGCCAGATGACGCCATTCTGTGTAATGGTGCAGGTAACTATGCCACCTGGCTGCATCGCTTTTACCACTTTACCCGCTTTGGCACCCAGCTTGCGCCTACTTCGGGCAGCATGGGCTATGGCGTGCCCGCTGCCGTCGCCGCCAAGCGCCAGCACCCAGAGCGCCCGGTGATCGCCTTTGCCGGGGATGGGTGTTTCATGATGCACGGGCAGGAATTTGCCACCGCTGTGCAGTATGATCTGCCCATTGTGGTGATCGTGGTCGACAACGGCATGTATGGCACCATCCGCATGCATCAGGAACGCGAATACCCTTCCCGCGTGGTGGGCACTCAACTGATCAACCCGGATTTCGCCGCCTACGCCCGCGCCTTTGGCGGGCACGGTGAAACGGTTGAAAAAACAGCGGATTTTGTGCCCGCGTATGAGCGTGCTGTGGCTTCGAACCAACCGGCCATCATCCACATCAAGATTGATCCGCAGGCCCTGACGGTGGACCGCTCACTGGATGAGATCCGCGCCGCATCAATGTAAGGCCCTAGTATGGTGGAATTGAAATTCGCCTCACTGATCTGCTTAGCGCGGAAGCGAATTTCAATTCCTTAAACCATACTAGATTCAAAGTGTTATAGTCACCCGGACAAAATCTGAAGTTCGCTCCGGCGCCGCTGTTCAGTGTGGTGAACTTCAGATTCGGGTGACTAGCAGGACAGGCCAACAAATGGACCAGTCCCCGGTTTGGGGCTGGTCGATTTCGGAGTTCCTTGGAAACCGAAACACCCTGACGGATTGGTTTTATCCATTAAAATAGCTTTTACGCTATATGCCCGATACTCTCATAGGGTTTTCTATCACTGGCAAATTTAGTTTCTGTATTTTCAACTAAACCTGTGAGAAGTTCCGACTTCAAGTGTTTGAAAAGTGATTGTGAAAAGCAGGCCGTTCCTAACCGTAAACCCAATCCCCACAATGGAAGCGCATCCAAGTGATTTTGGATTTCCGGGTAGGTCTCTATTTCATAGACCAGCCCCCCGTCACTGAAATATCCGGGGAAGGGGACGCTCACAATAGATCTACCCAGAGTAGAGTTTCGATAATAAAGTCTATTTTTCACGACGCACCAATAAAAGGGTTTCTCTATTGGTTTGCTGGTCTGGCTAAAAATTTCTACCGGAAAAAAATATGCAGAATTGGGGGCGAATTCCTCAATGACAATTTTCACCCGCTCGCTCACAATCATAAAGGGAACCCATGGGTGTATGTCAGGCAAATGTTCAATCAGATCGTCATTGTTCACGCGTAACTTTGGCGCAAATGGCTGAAACTCCTTCGGGTCAATCGTTAGCACCTTATGTCTCCAATGCGCAGACATCACCGCAGGAATAGCAACATCACGAAATCGCTTTGCATTTGTGGGGTGCCAGGAGGCGTCACCAATTGGGGGAAAATAGGTCGCGTCACCTATCTTACGGTAAGACAGGTGCCCGTCCAACGTTCCCCCCATCATGGGATAGAACTTGGCATCTTTTTGAACTCGCGGCGTTGGCGTCTCTATAACGAGGGGTGGTTGCACTTCTTCCATGTCAGACACAGGTTCCATTCAAATTACTTTTTATGCTTGTTTGATCATTAAGATTGATCCGCAGGCCCTGAGCTTGGACCGTTCACTGGATTAAATTCGGGAGCGTCTTTGAAGATTTGAGACAGAAAGCGTTTCCTGGATTCGATGTCGATCAAGGAAACAAACGCTCTTTGGGTTGCTGTGTTATCTATCTGGCAATGCCCCCGATGATGAGCAATTTCGGGTGTCTTCCCATTCTTTGCCGCTCGACACTAAAACGGATTTCACCCCGCTAGTTTGAAAAAGGTCGAGCAACTCGATCACTGCATCCGTTGGAGCCGAACCAAAGTCCACATCTAGCAAACCACTTTCCAGCCACGCAAAATGAATGACATTGGAAAAAACCTGGCCATCAATCCTGCGTATCGCTTCCAAATCTATCCATTTGTCAAACCACGCTTCAAAGCCGGTTAATCGTTCTGGTACGGGTCGAAAAGAAAACCTCATTGCTTCCCACGAAACACAGTCGAACTCAACCGATAGGGCTTTGTATTGCAACGAAAGGCCACCAAGATAAGAGTCTTCGTCTGTAGCGACTTCAACGGCTGACAAAGCCTCCCCATCTTTTCCCAAGAGGTCGATCACATACAAACGTTTGTAGGGGCCTTTCGATATCTCGAATGCGATCTCGGTGGTTACCTGTTCATAGATTCCAGATTGCTGCTGATAGGCCACTTCGAACCTGCTTAAATAATCCGACCGCAGCGCATCCAATAGGGACAAAATATCCATCTCTTTTTCCCTAAACCAAGCCCGCCTTCCGCGCCCCGTCCAACAGGCTGTCGGCGACGTAATGCGCGTGGTTGCCGCTGGGGGGGATTATATCTTTGACCTGCACCACGCGCATCCCGGCGGCCTTGGCCGATTGCGCCCCCAACTCGCTGTCTTCAAAGGCCAGACATTGCGCAGGTGGCTGATCAATCAGCCCCGAGGCCATAAGAAAAGGCTCTGGATGCGGTTTGGGGTTGGTGACATCATCGCGCGTCACCAGATGTGAAACGCGATCTAGTAACCCGGCGCTATCCAGTTTGCGCTGGGCTGAGGTCAGAAAAGACGAGGTGGCAATTGCCCAGGGCAGATCACGCTCTTGCAGCAGATCCAGCAGCTCAATCACACCGGGTTTCAGAGGTACCCCGTTCAGATGCAGCGCTTTGGATTCTTGGCGCCAGATCTGGTGCAGACGATCATGATCCGCATCGGGATAGGCGTTGCGCAGCAGTTCAGCGCCAGTGACGAAATCCATGCCCACCAAGCTGTGCAGGATACCCTCATAGTTACTGATCCCCACCGCATCAAAAGCCGTTTGCCCCGTCTGCAGTGCCAGCGCCTCTGTGTCCAGCAATGTGCCATCCAGATCGAAAATCACCCCGGTAAATGTCAAAACGCATTCCTTTATATCCTGCGGGCAATTGAAACAAAAAACGGGCGACTGTCGAGCCGCCCGTCTTCACAAGTTGTGAACTGGTTTTACAGATTGATGCGGAAGGCGGCAAAGCCATCTGCACCTTCGCCTGCATCTTCGATGGTGACGCCTTTGACGTCATCCATATAGTCACGCGCTTTGGGCCCGGTTTCAAACAGCACCGAGGTATCTACCAGCGGCGCAAACGACCAGTTGGCATCGGCCTTTGGATTGATCGTGCCCTGTTCGACGATATAGCGCACGATCACATCGCGGTTGGTGTCTGGTGCTTCCAGAATGATGGTGTCGCCGGTGCCGGGGAACTTGCCGCCGCCAGAGGCGCGGTAGTTGTTGGTGGCAATGACAAATTCCATATCCGGGGTCACCGGCTGGCCATTGAACATCAGGTTCACGATCCGGTTGGCCGTGGCATCTTCCAACTCGCCTTTTGGGCCGAATTTTGAAGGCTGCGACAGGTCAATCTGATAGGTCACCCCGTCGATCACATCAAAGTTGTAGCTGGGGAAAGATGGGTTCAGCAGCACCGCATCCTTGCTGCCCACAGTCACCTGATTGAACATCCCGGCAGAGCGTTCCAACCAGTCTTTCACCTGCGCACCGGTGACTTTCACCGCCCGCACGGTGTTGGGGTAGAGATACAGATCAGCGACATTTTTGATCGCCACATCGCCTGCTGCCACATCGGTGTAGTACTCTGGGCCACCACGGCCACCGGCCTTAAAGGGGGCGGCGGCTGACAGAACCGGAAGCCCTTCGAACTGTGATCCCTTCAGCATCTGCTCGACATACCACTTCTGCGCAATCGACACGATCTGGACTGACGGATCATCTGCGACCAGCGCGAAATAGCTGTGCAGCGGGGTGGATGTCTTGCCAACCGCACGGCGCACATAAGCCAGTGTTTCCTCGTGGTCTTTCGCCACCGAGGCCAGCACTGCCGGGTCATCTTCGACCAGCGCCGTGATCGAACGATCTTCGTTGCGCTTTGAAATGGGGCGGGTCTCAGAGGTGGTCGACACCACGCGCCATTCATTACCGTCACGTTCCAACAGCAGATCGATCAAGCCAAGGTGCGACCCCCAAAAGCCCCCCATCACGGCGGGTTTGCCATGGATCAGCCCTTTGGCGGCATCCACACCAGCATAGCCTTCGTAAGTGGCGGATGGGAAAACCAAATGGCTATGGCCTGTTACCAGCGCATCAATGCCATCCACATTGGCCAGCGGCACGGCGGCGTTTTCCATACCGTCGCTGTGATCTGCCGCCCCAATGCCCGAGTGTGACAGCGCAATCACGATATCCGCGCCCTGTTCGCGCATTTCGGGCACATAAGCCTGCGCGGTTTCCAGGATATCGCGCGCTTCGACATTGCCTTCCAGATGACGGCGATCCCAGTTCATGATCTGCGGCGGGGTAAAACCGATCACACCGATCTTGATCGGATGGGTGTTGCCCGCACCATCGGTCAGATCACGCTCAAGGATCACATAGGGCTTGAACAGGGTCACGTCATCGCGCGCCGAGCCGCCCTTTTCCTTGGCCACATTCGCCAGCACGATGGGGAAATCAGCGCCTGCGGCCGACTTCATCAGGAAATCGAGACCATAGTTGAATTCGTGGTTGCCCACCGTCGCCGCATCAAAGCCCACGGCATTCATTGCGGTAATCACCGGGTGGCTGTCGCCTTCCTTCATGCCGCGTTCATAGGCGATGTAATCGCCCATCGGGTTGCCCTGCAGGAAATCCCCGTTGTCTACCAGCAGCGTATTGGTCGCCTCGGCACGGATTTCTTTGATGATGCTTGCGGTGCGTGCCAGACCTACGGTGTCACGCGGTTTGTCCGAATAGTAATCATAGGGGAAAACATGCACATGCAGATCGGTGGTTTCCATGATCCGCAGATGCGCCTGATTTGACGCCGCCTGAACGGAATAGGGGTGCAGCGTGATCAGCGCAGCGCCAGCGGTGGTGCCAGCCAGAAACTGACGGCGATTTAGGAATGGTTTGAGAGTATCGGTCATGGGATCACCTGATGGTCGTTTGTGCTGAAATGCTTACGATAGTCATTCGAAGGTCTTGTGACATTGATCAAATTCTTTCACAGATCACGCAGCGTTATCTGCTTTGCCCTCGTATTGTCACGTTGGCGCAGACGGCGGCGCGGGTCAATATCGGGTGAGGGCAGATAAGATGATACAGGCAGAAACAGTCACCTTTGGGGGATCAGGGCTGGATCGCGCAGCGGAAATGCGTGGCGATATCAAGGCTTTATCTGCGGTGATGCAGGATGATCAGACCCGCACGGTCCTGCTGTGGCGCGGCAAGCCTTTGATTGATGCGCAGGGCGTACTTCAGCGCCTGCCGCTTACACATCCGATCCTCTCCGAGTCGCAGACACCGCCGATCCTGCTGGGCCGCGAAGAGGGGGCCGCGATCTTCGCCCACGACATTTCCAGTTGGGAGGCCGCGCAAAAAGCCGATGCCGACAGCTTTCTGGATGTCACCGAACAGTGCCATCCCAGCCTGCCTCAGGGCCATGTCTTTGCCGAACTGCGCCGTATCATGACGCGGCTGACCCCGCGCGATGCAGAACTGGCCGCCACCGCCAAAGCGGTTTTCAGCTGGCACGACAGCCATCGGTTCTGCGCCCGCTGCGGTGCGCCCAGCGAAAAGACCAAATCCGGCTGGGAACGCATGTGCCCCAGCTGCGGCACGCCGCATTTCCCCCGCACCGACCCGGTGGTGATCATGTTGATCACCCATGGCAATAAAACACTGGTGGGCCGCTCGCCCGGCTGGCCAAAAGGCATGTATTCCTGTCTTGCTGGGTTCGTCGAACCGGGCGAAACCATCGAGGCCGCCGTGCGCCGTGAAACCTGGGAAGAGGCGGGGATCAAGGTGGGGCAGGTGCGCTATCTGGCCAGCCAGCCCTGGGCTTTTCCCTCTTCGTTAATGTTCGGCTGCTATGGAGAGGCGCTGGACGATACCATCACCCTCGACCCGAACGAACTGGAAGATGCCCGCTGGATGACCCGCGAAGAGGTGGCAGAGGCTTTTGCCGGAAACCACCCGGATGTTCTGCCCGCCCGCAAAGGGGCAATCGCGCATTTTCTTTTGCGAAATTGGCTGGCGGATCGTCTGGATTAAAGGCAAAATACGCCGCAAAGACCGGTGATTGTTTCCCGCTTTGACAGGTTGAACACAAGGCAGATTTAAAAGGCAGATCAGATGCAGTTGACCGCAAAAGAAGACATTGAGGCCCCATTGGACCGCGTTTTTGCGGATCTGTCGGATTTCGAAAATCACGAACGTCAGGCCCTGCGCCGCGGTATCGAGGTTGAACGCCTGAGTGAAGGCACCGTTACCGGTGAGGGGCGCACATGGCGCGTGGGCTTCAATTTTCGTGGCAAGAAACGGCAGGCCAATATCGCCCTGTCCAAATTTTCCGCCCCGGAACAGATGATTTTTGACACGGTCTCTGGCGGGCTTGAGGTGCGTCTGGTGGTCGATGTCGTGGCCTTAAGCCGGGGGCGCACCCGCATCAGCACCACCGTTGATTTCCTGCCCAAAACCCTGTCTGCGCGCCTGCTGGTGCAATCGTTGAAACTGGCCAAAGGCGGGTTGGACAAACGTTTCCGCGTGCGCATGGGGGTTCTGGCCAAAGATCTGGAAGACAAACTGCGCCGCAGCGCTTGACAGGGTGTCAGGGGCGGCCCATCAAACCTGTATGGATTTGATCAAAGAACTCATATCGCTTCTGGGCGATGACGCTGTGGTCACAGGGGCGGATATGGCCCCCTGGACGCAGGACTGGACAGGGCAATACAGCTGGACACCGCTTTGCGTGCTGCGCCCGCGCACAACTGCGCAGGTCTCGGGCATCATGACGCTGGCCTACGCCCAGAACATCACTGTGGTGCCGGTGGCGGGCAACACAGGATTATCTGGTGGCACCCGCGCTGAGGGGGCCATCATGCTGTCGCTGGACCGTATGAACGCAGTGCGTGAAATCCGCCCCGAAGCCCGCCTAGCGGTGGTCGAAGCTGGAGTGATTCTGAGCGATCTGCATGATGCGGTTCATGCGCAGGATCTTTCATTTCCCATGACATTTGGCGCCAAAGGCTCGGCCCGGCTGGGCGGGATCCTGTCAACAAATGCGGGTGGATCCAACGTGCTGCGCTATGGCAATACCCGCGATCTGGTGCTGGGGATTGAGGCGGTGCTGGCCGATGGGCGCATCGTTGATCTGCTGACTGAGCTGCACAAAAACAACACGGGCTATGATCTGCGCCACCTGTTGATTGGCGCTGAGGGCACGCTGGGCATCATCACCGCCGCGGTGCTAAAGCTGGTTCCCAAACCCCGCGCCTATGCCACGGCCATGGTCGCTGCCAAATCGCTTTCGGGTGCGCTGCGGCTGCTGAACGCCTTGCAGGAAACTACCGGCGGTGCGGTCGAAGCGTTTGAATTCATGCCGAAAACCTATATGCGGGCTTATGCTAAAATGCACCCAGATGCGGTTTTGCCACTGGGTCAGGATCACGAGGTCAACCTGCTGATCGAACTCTCAGCCACCGCCCCCCGCGATGTGACGCTAGGGGCTGATGGCAGCCTGCCGCTGGCCAGTTTCCTTGAAACAGCGCTGAGCGATCTGTTCGAAAGCGGTGATGTGCTGGATGCGGTGGTGGCGCAATCCGACGCGCAGCGCAAACAGATGTGGGCCATTCGTGAGGTCGCCGCCGAGGTCACCTTGCAACACCGCCCGATTGTCATCTCTGATGTGGCCGTGGCGTTGGACCGGATGGAGCGTTTTATCAATGAGGCCACCAAACGTGCCCTGAGCTTTGATCCCAACTGCACGCCTATCATGGTCGCGCATCTGGGGGATGGCAACGCGCATTACACCCTTTGGTTGTCGGACGAGGCCGCGGACAAGGCTGATCAGATCCTTGAGGCCGTCGAAGAGGTGGTGCGCGATCTGGGCGGGTCATTCTCGGCGGAACACGGCATCGGCACATCAAAACGTGTGTCGATGGCGCGGCGCAAAGATCCGGTTGCACTGGATATGATGCGCGCGATCAAGACCGCGCTGGATCCCAAAGGGATCCTGAATCCGGGCAAGGTGATCCCGGATTGAGGATTTGATCCGGGCGCGGTCACCCTGCGCCCGGGACGTTATTTGCGCGGCTCGGGAAACTCAATCGGGGCTTCTGCGGCTTCCCATTCTTTGAACCCATCACGCAGATGCGCCGCTTCAAAGCCCATATCCTGCAAAGTCGCCACCGTTAGCGCGGAACGCCAACCAGCCGCGCAGTGAAAGACAAATTTTTTGTCCTCTCCAAACACGGGTTTGAAATACGGGCTTTCCGGATCGACCCAGAATTCCACCATGCCACGCGGCGCATGGACAGATCCGGGAATAAACCCCTTGATCTGCCGTTCGCGCACATCGCGAATATCGACAATCACCACGCCGGGATCATCCATCATCGCCTGCAATTCCTCGGCGTTGACTTCTTCGATCCGCGCGCGGGCCTCTGCCACCATCTGCGCCGAGCTGCGTTTTAATTTCTGCATCAGACATCTCCCTCTACGGCAGAGATTGACCCGGCTTGGCTTTGGGTGCAAGGGTTTGCGGCGGAGGAAAAAATGACCATAGAACAAGCGCTTTGGGCCCAGTCAGCGGCAGAGGAACCGATCAGCGGTGCGTTTCGCGAAAGCACTGTGGATGTGGCGATTATCGGCGGGGGCTATACCGGCCTGTCCTGCGCGCTGCACTGTGCGCAGGCCGGCCAGACCGCTCATGTGCTGGAAGCCCAGAGCGTGGGCTATGGCGGGTCGGGCCGCAATGTCGGGTTGGTGAATGCGGGGCTCTGGCTGCCCCCGGCCAAGCTGGTGGCCGCGCTGGGTGATCGTGGCCCATCGTTTCTGGAGCTGTTCGGAGATGCGCCGCGACAGGTGTTTGAGATCATCGAAAAATACCAGATCCGCTGCGAAGCCACCCGCGAAGGCACCATCCACGCTGCCCATGCGCCACGCGGCATGGCCGATTTGCAGGGCCGGTTTGAGGAATGGAAGCGTCTGGGCGCGCCGGTGGAATTGCTGAACGCCGGGCAGGCGGCGGAAATGACCGGCAGCCCCAGCTTTGCCGGAGGCCTGTGGGATCAGCGCGCTGGCACGATCAACCCGATGGGCTACGCGCGCGGTCTGGCGCGGGCGGCAAAGGCCGAAGGGGCCGAGATTTCAACCGGTGTGCAGGTGCAGGGCCTGCGCCGGGTGGGGGCAAACTGGCAGGTGGAAACCGCGCAGGGCCATGTGACCGCACGCGCGGTGGTGATGGCCACCAATGCCTATAGTGATGCTCTTTGGCCGGGGCTGAGCAAATGCTGGCAGGATATTCACTTTTTTCAGCTGTCTACCGCACCCTTGGGGGATCTGGCGGACGCCATTTTGCCGGGAAAACAGGGGCTTTGGGACACCGGGCTGATCATGCGCTCGCTGCGAAAAGACACCGAAGGGCGGCTGATTGTCGGCTCGATGGGGCGGATGTTTGGCACGCCGCAATCGGGGCTGACCATGCGCCGGGCGGGGCGGATACTGCGCCATATGTTCCCGGATCTTGGGCCTGTTGCCTTTGAAACCGGCTGGGATGGCACTATTGCCATGACACCCGATCACCTGCCGCGCATCGTCAAACTGGACGAGGGGCTGTTTACCCCCATTGGCTATAACGGGCGCGGGGTGACGACGGGCACCCTGTTTGGGCGGTCGATGGCACAGATGCTGGGCGGCGGCGATCCCGAACAGTTGCCCCTGCCGCTGACCACGCTGGAACCGGTGGGGCTGAAACAGCTGTCAGAACGGTTTTATGATCTGGGCTTTACGCTGAACCAGTTGCGGTAAGGCCATTACAGGATCTCGAAGCATTCTAACCCGAGTGACTTAGCGCCGCCCCGTGGGGGCGGAACGGCGCGGCCCAACAGAAGCTGTTGGGCGGGACATATCGGGAAAATCTCTCAGTACAACAGCCGCCCCTACAACACCCTGGACAGGAACGCGCGGGTGCGTTCGTGCTGCGGGCGCTCAAAGATCTCTTTGGGCGCACCTTCCTCAAGGATCTGACCCTTTTCCAGAAAACAGACCTTATCCGCCAATTCGCGGGCAAAGCCCATTTCATGGGTGGCCAGCACCATGGTCATGCCGCCTTCGCGCAATTGCCGCAGCACATCCAGCACCTCGCCCACCAGCTCTGGATCCAGCGCCGAGGTGATTTCGTCAAACAGCATGATTTCAGGCCGCATCGCCAGCGCGCGAATGATCGCCACCCGCTGCTGCTGCCCGCCTGACAGCTGATCCGGGTAGTGCTCCATGCGATCCGCCAGACCAAATTGGGCAAACAGCTTCTCCAGCTCGGGCCGCAGATCTGCGCGGCTTTTGCCGAACACCCGGCGTGGGGCCAGCATGGCGTTTTCCAGCGCCGTCATATGTGGGAACAAGTTATAGCTCTGAAACACCATGCCAATACGCTGGCGCACCGGCTGCGGATCCAGACCCGGTTCCGAGATATCCGTGCCATCCAGCAAGATCGCCCCGTCATCAATCGGCTCTAACAGGTTCATGCAGCGCAGCAATGTGGATTTGCCGGATCCTGACGCCCCGATCAGACAGATCATTTCCCCCTGCGCGACGGTTATATCAATGCCGTTCAGCACCGGATTGTCGCCAAAGGCTTTGTGGATGTTCTTGAGATCCAGCATGGCTTAGCTCCGGGCCTTGTGTTGGCGGTTCATCAGGTAATCGGCATAGCGCGTGGCGGGGATCGTCAGCGCCAGAAAGATCAGCGCCGCGCCCATATAGGGGGTGAAATTTGCCATCAGCGATTTATACACACCGGCCTGTCGGAAGATTTCAACCGGACCAATGAACGACAGCAACGCCACATCCTTTTGCAGTGCAATGAACAGGTTCATATTCGCAGGTACCACCCGGCGAATGGCCTGGGGCAGCACGACAAAACGCATGGTATCAGCCCCGGACAGGCCCAACGACAGCGCGGCTGACCGCTGGCTTTCATGAATTGAATCGATGCCCGATCTGATCACCTCGGCCACATAGGCCGAATAGACCAGGATCAGCGCCAGTGACCCCCAGATATAGGGCGAGTTCCACGGGCGCGGCAGACCAAGGCCGGGGATGCCAAACCCCACCAGATAGATCACCAGAATAACCGGCAGCCCGCGAAAGACATCGGTAAACAGCATCGAAAACAGCCGCAGCGGATAAAGCGCCGGGCTGCGCAGATCCCGCGCAATTGCCAGTGCCAGCCCCAAAAGCGCAATCAACGGCGCGCACCACAGGAAAATCGCGATATCCAGCAAAAAGGCGTTCAACAGGCCGGGAAAGGTTTTGGCAAACACCGCACCGTTAAAGAAAACGCGTTTCACAGCCTCCCAGCCGGGGGCCATGGGGATCAGAATGACCAGTGCAGCCACCACTGCAAATGTCGAACCGGCCGCAATCATCGTGGCGCGGCGGCGCTGCTGGGCTTCATAGGCTTGGCGGCGCGTAAGAGGTTTTGATGTCATGAAAAGCCTGTGGGGTAGGGGGAGGGGGCAAAGCCCCCGGTTCGCCATCGCGAACACCCCCGATGTTTTAAAGGTAAGGCGCGCTTACTTGACCAGCGGTACGCCGGTGGTTTCCTGCAGCCAGGTGGCTTCGATCTCGGCCAGCTTGCCGTTTGCGCTCAGGGCGTCCAGCGCGTCGTCCACGCAGGTTTTCAGTGCGGATCCCTCTTCCATCAGGATGCCAAACTGATCCGGGTTTGCGCTGCGTTCTGGCGGGAACTGGCCCAGAATAACACCGTCATTCAGGACAACCGCCGACAGATACAGCGCGGTCGGCAGGTCAAACAGCGCCGCATCAATCTGGCCCGCCTGCATCGCAGCGGTCACATCGACGTTGTCGCCGTAAAGCAGCGGCTGCTTTTCAGGGGCAATCAGGTCGGTCAGCATGGGCAGGGCGGTGGTGCTGCCCATCGCGCCCCAGACCAGACCTTTCAGGCTATCCACAGTTGGGGCCGCGCCGCTGTCGATCACGGATTGGGTGGTCAGAACCGCCATGGCCGAGGTGTAATAGGGCTTGGAGAAGTCGACGATCTCTTCGCGCTCGGGCGTGATCGAAAACTGCTGCATATTGATGTCGAAATCTTTCGCGCCCGGCTGGATCGCCTGATCAAACGAGGTGCGCACCCATGTCACCTGATCCGCGGCAAAGCCCATTTCTTCGGCCAGCGCATAGGCCACAGCCGCTTCGAATCCTTTGCCTGCCTCGGGCGCATCATCCAGAACCCAGGGGTAATAGGCTGGGTTGCCGGTGGCGATGGTCAGAACGCCATCGGTCAGGGTTTTGCCTGTGGCGCAGGTTTCTGCATAGGCGGTGCTTGCCAGACCCATGCACAGGGCCAGTGCGGTGGTGGTCAGTTTCATGTCATTCCCCCAAAAAGCTATTTGCTCCAATTTGCCCGGCTGGGCGGGGATGTCAATTTGTGACCTATGGTTTGCCGCGCCAAAAAGGGCGCGTTCCAACGCGCCCCGGCCATTTCCCCTGTAGCCTCAGGCCTCTCGGGTGCCTTTGCCCAGCAGGGATTGCAGCGTATAGACCAAAATCGCCAGCCCAATGGCCCCGGCCACGGCAACTGCAAGCAGCACAATGATATCAATCGGCCCGCCCAGATCGACAAAGCCGGAATTGGTCATTTTCTGCACAAACAGCACCGCTGCAATTGCGCCAAAGGGCATCGACAGCTGCGCCCAGAGGAATTTTTTCCAACTCACCGCCCGGTCACGGAACAGGACAAACAGATAGGCCAGGGTGATCAACGCCGCAAAGGCCACCATGGCCCAGAACAGCCCGCGGCCAAAGACCTCTTCAAAAACCGCGATCAGGGTGCCGAATGTCAGTTCTTTCATTGCTCGCGCTCCTCAGGCTTTGCCACGCAACATGGCGTTATAGGTTGCTTTCAGGGCGACCTCTTTCATCAACCAACTGATCCAAAGCTCTTCGAGCGGCGCAATCACGCCCGGAAAAGAGGGGGTCAGGTTGTTGTTGTAGTCAAATTCGATCAGCATCGCGCGCCCGATCTGCGTGATCAGCGGGCAGGATGTATAGCCATTGTATGACGCATCCGAGGTCTTGCCCGCGATATCCGCCACCAGATGCGCTTCGCAGACCGGTACCTGCCATTTGGCCGAAGCCGCCGTCTTGCCTTTGGGTACGCCTGCCACATCGCCGATGCCAAAGACATTCTTATATCGTTCATGGCGCAGGCTGAATTTGTTCACTTCCATCCAGCCCTCGGGCGCATTGGCCCAGCTTAGCCCGCTTTCACGCACCACCTTGGGGGCACGTTGCGGGGGCACGATGTGGATATAGTCATAGTCGCGCTCATAATCGCCGTCAGGTGTGGTGAAGGTCACTGTCTTCGCCCCGGCATCAATCGCAGACACATGGTGTTCGTATTCGGTTTTGATATCACGATCACCCATAATCATGCGGATCTTCTCTGAGACGATAGGCACGCCAAACAGCGCCTTATTGTGGGCGAAATAGGTGATATCGGCCTTGGGGCGGCCCCCGTTGTGACGCGCAATATCGTCAATCAAAAATGTATGCTTGATCGGTGCCCCAGCACATTTCAGCGCTGTCTGCGGGCGACAGAACAGACCAACACCCCCGGTTTCGGTAAATCTGCCCGCTGCCTGCCATGTGGCTGCCGCCGCTTCCGGCCCCGCATAGATTGACCCCACACCGTCCTTGCCAATCATCCCCATTTCAAAGCCATCAATGGCCGCATAGTTCAGCTCGATCCCGGTGGCGACCACCAGATAATCATATTCCAGCACCTCGCCCCCGGCGAGAGTGAGCCGATTGGCCTCAGGGTCGATATTGGCGGCGTGCTCCTGTTTCAGGGTGATGCCTGCGTCAAACCAATAGCTGGTGTCGCTGACCACATAGCTGGCGGGTTTCAGCCCGGTGCCCACAAGGGTCAGGCCCGGCTGATAGATGTGCTGTGTTCTGCCGTCCACCACGGTGATCTGCGCCCCATCCAGACGGGCATTCAACCGGTTCGCCAGCGCGGTGCCTGCCGCGCCTGCGCCCAGAATGACGATCCGGGCTTTTGTGGCCACCTGCGCCTGTGCCTTGCTGCCTGCGCCAGCGGCGGCCAGCGCGCCTGCGCCCGCCGCCATGGTCAAAAAGCCCCGCCGCGACGGGGAGAATCGGCTGTCTGTCATGCGTCTCTCCATTTCACATATTGATATTTGAATGGGTTAATGACGCACGACTTTGATACATGTCAAGAAAGCTGAATATGACATGAGCCTTTGCCCATTGGCCCACCAGCCCTGAAACCCTGGGTTGAAATGTGAAAGGCGGAAAAATACCAAGTAAAAAAATCAGGAATTGACAAACATGAGTAAATTAGTCAGATAAAGCGCAACTTAAGGGGCCAGATCATGACTCATCCAAAGCAAAAGGATCCGCGCAGCAAGCAAAGCGATACAGCGCTTTTGCACGACACGCTGTCTCTGCTTTCTGAAACGCCCAGCCTGTCGGCGGTGAGCTATCTGGAAACCCTGCTGGACAGAACCGAACGGGAGAAAGCGCAATGACCATCCATAGCACCCCACGCGGCGGCGCGGCCGTTGGTCTTTTGAAAGAACTGACCCCGATTGAGGTTTCCAGCGTGATCTATCTGCGGCTCTGGTCCGAAGATGCCACCACACAGGCGCAGCTGAATAGTGAATTTATTCAGTCGCTTGGTCTGGATCAGGGCATGACCGCCATCGAGGCGCTGGGCGATATGGCCTATATCATCGCCCGCCATGGTAGCCGCCCGATGATGCGTCATGCGATTGGGTGCAAATGCCTGGGTAGTGACGAAGCCTGCTTTGCCCAGCTTGTGGCGCTGGCCAGTGCCGGTGAAACCCGCGAAGCCCAGATGATGGCCGCGCTGATGACCCGCCCGACTTCGGCTGAAAAGCTGGTGAACAGCGCAGTGAAATTTGGCCGCGCGCTGGAACGTATGGCGGATCTCATGCCCATGGCTTTGATGCAAAGCCCCGTCCCTCAGGCGCCGCGCGGGCGTCTGCACTAGGGGTGCATCCGGGGGGTTTGGCCACAAACCTCTCATACAGCATGTGGTCGAAGTGACACGATCACATGCTCTGGGCCAAACCCATATGCTGTCTTGCCCTCCTTGACAGCCTGCGGGTTTGGCCTTTTTGCCTTTGAACTGCCCAGTTCCCTCATGAGCAAAATAAACGCTTGCTTTTCGGGCGCGTCCCTGCGAAACGCAGCCCCATGACCAAAACCGCGATCATCCGACGAGCCTGAGCTCTTCCTCCCGTGCCTTCAAAGGCACGATCGCCCTTTTGCGTTCATACACTTCCCTGACAACTTGACTTGCCCCCGTGCCCTTGGCACCAATCGGGCTTCATTACGAAGGACACGATCATGATTTCGACCGTTCTGCCCACCTATGTGCGTGCTCCCCTGAACTTCGTCAAAGGCGAAGGCAGCTGGCTGATCGAGGCAGATGGCCGACGTTTTCTCGATCTGGGGTCGGGCATCGCGGTGAATGCGCTGGGCCATGCGCACCCGGATCTGGTGGCGGCGCTGACCGATCAGGCGCAAAATCTCTGGCACGTCTCGAACCTCTATGAGATCCCGCAACAGCAGGCGCTGGCCGATAAGCTGGTCGATACCACCTTTGCCGACACGGTGTTTTTCACCAATTCCGGCACCGAAGCCTGTGAACTGGCGGTCAAGATGGTGCGCAAGTACTGGTACGTAAAAGGCCTGCCTGAAAAGACCGGGATCATCACCTTTGAGGGCTGTTTCCACGGCCGGTCTTCTGCGGCGATCGCTGCGGCTGGTACCGAAAAAATGATCAAAGGCTTTGGCCCGCTGCTGCCGGGGTTCACACAATTGCCCTGGGGCGATCTTGCGGCGCTCAAATCCGCGATCACCGAAAACACAGCTGCGATCATTGTTGAACCGGTGCAGGGCGAAGGCGGTATCCGCCCATTGCCCGATGCAGATCTGCAGGCCATCCGCGCGCTATGTGATGAACATAACGTGCTGCTGATCGCTGATGAGGTGCAATGCGGTGTGGGCCGGACGGGCAAGCTGTTTGCCCATGAATGGGCTGGCATCACCCCTGATGTGATGATGGTTGCCAAGGGCATCGGCGGCGGCTTCCCACTGGGTGCGGTTCTCGCCACCGAAGAGGCCGCCTCGGGGATGGTCGCAGGCACACATGGATCAACCTATGGGGGCAACCCGCTGGGCTGCGCCGTTGGCAAAGCCGTGCTGGATCACGTCGCAACCCCCGAATTCCTTGAAGGCGTCAACCAGCGCGCGGGCCTCTTGCGTCAAAAACTCGAAGGGCTGGTGGCCTCGCATCCCGATATCTTCGAAGAGGTGCGCGGTGCCGGTCTGATGCTGGGCCTGCGCTGCAAAGACAGCACACCCTGCGGTGAACTGGTCAAAGCAGGCTATGAGGCGCAGGTGATCACCGTGCCCGCGGCCGACAATGTGGTGCGCCTGCTGCCCGCCCTGAACATCACCGAAGAAGACATCGCCGAGGCCGTCACCCGCCTGGATAGCGCCGCCACAGCGCTTGCAGGCGCTGCCGCCTGATCTTCATCTTGCCAGATAAACTCCGGGGTCTGGGGCCGCGCCCCAGTCCACCACTTGTAAAAAGATACGTATCATGAACCACTTTCTCGATATCCACACCACCGACCCGACTGAATTGCGCAGCATCATCGACAGCGCAAAAACCATCAAAAACGCGCGCCTTGGCCGCCCAAAAGCTGCGCCTGATGATGATCTGCCGCTGAAAGATCGCATGGTCGCGCTGATTTTCGAAAAACCTTCGACCCGGACCCGCGTGTCCTTCGATGTGGGTGTGCGCCAGATGGGCGGGCAGACTATGGTGCTGTCGGGCAAAGACATGCAGCTGGGGCATGGGGAAACCATCGCCGACACCGCCCGCGTGCTGTCGCGCTATGTCGATATGATCATGATCCGCACCTTTGATGAGGCGGTGCTGGAAGAAATGGCCCAATACGCCAGCGTTCCTGTGATCAACGGTCTGACCGACCGCAGCCACCCCTGCCAGATCATGGCCGATATCCTGACCTATGAGGAACATCGCGGGCCGATCAAAGGCAAAAAGGTGGTCTGGGCCGGGGATGGCAACAACGTCTGCGCCTCGTTCCTGCATGCGGCGGGCCGCTTTGGCTTTGATCTGACCTTTACCGGCCCGGTGCAACTGGATCCGGAAATGGAATTTGTCGGTCAGGCGCGCAAGGAAGGCGCTGAAATCATCATCGAACGTGATCCTTTCAAAGCGGTTGAAGGCGCGGATCTGATCGTGGCGGATACCTGGGTGTCGATGCATGACGCGCAATCCGCCAAGGAACGCCGCCACAACATGCTGCGCCCCTATCAAGTGAACCAGAAACTGATGGAAGCCGCGAAACCAGACGCGCTGTTCATGCATTGCCTGCCCGCACACCGCGAAGAAGAAGTCACCTCAGAAGTGATGGATGGCCCGAATTCGGTGATCTGGGACGAGGCAGAAAACCGTCTGCACGCGCAGAAGGCCATTATGAAATGGTGCGTTGGCAGCTGAATCGCAGCATCAGCGCAGATCCACCAAAGGGGCCGCAGGGCCCCTTTTTGTTTAGGGCGAATGCACCCAGTTCCTAAAAGATGATCTGGATGAAATAGGCCAGAATGCAGACCCAATAGAGCGGGACAAAGACCAACACGCTGGCCCAGACCAACGGCACAGCGCCATTGTCACGCTTGATCTTGCGCATTGTGGCTTCGGTATAGGGGGCAGCCGCATAGGGCTGAGCACCGCGCGGATGATCCGCACGCAGGGGCAGGGTGGTTTGCGACATGGCAGACCTCATGGAATCGGGCAGTTGAGCAGAGACCCCAGCCTAGGCGTGGTTGGTTAACAGAGGTTTACTTTCAGCCCATGTGACCTGCGCAGCCCCGCCTATGCCGGGAGCCAAGCTCCGCACCCCGAGGGTTTACAAGCAAGATAAGGCAAACCAAGATCAACTTTTGGGAGAAAATTCACCACCATAAGCTGTCATTTTTTGCGAAAATGCGACCTTTGCACAATTTTATCCCGCGCTTATTTTCGTCTCTTGGCCCGCAGGGTCGGATCTGCCTCTGTCGGGTCTTCTGGCCAGGGATGTTTGGGATAGGCGGCGCGCATGTCCTTGCGCACATCGGCATAAGACCCGGCCCAGAACCCCGGCAAATCCATGGTGGTCTGCACCGGTCTTTGTGCGGGAGACAACAAAGTGACCCGCAGCGGGGTCTGGCCGACCACCGGATGTGAGTTCTGGCCGAAAAGCTCTTGTAACCGCAGGGAAATTTCGGGGTGATCACCCGAGTAATCAATCGGAATTTTGCGCCCCAATGGGGTTGTGAAATGCGCAGGCACCGCCGCATCCAGCGCCTGTTGCTGGCCCCAGTCCAGCCGCGATTTGAGCGCTGGCAACAGATCGAATTTTTTCCAGTCAGCAGCGGTTTTCACCCCGGCTAGATAGGGCAACAGCCAATCGTCAATGCTCTGCATCAAGGCCTCGGGGGACATATCTGGCAGATCTTGCCCAGCGTCGCGGGCCAGGGCCACGCGGGCCACGAACCGCCGCGCCGCATCTGAAAGCGCGATCCCCAGATCACGCACCCCATCCAGCATGGCGCGGGCGATGGCATCATCCGGGGCGTCTTTCCAGATGCGGTCGTCCAATGCGATTGCGCCAAAGCATTCCTGCCTGCGCGCAATCACCCGGCGTTCGCGTTTTGACCAAATGCAGGTTTCGATCCAATGGATCTGGTCTTCGAACAGGGCGCGGATCTCTGATTGCGAGATGGCGATGGCCTGTCGAATACGGGCTTCGCGCGGGTTGCCATCGGTATCGGTGACCACGATCAGGCGCTCGCCCGCCAGCGCATCGCTGTCCTCCATCACCGCGCCTTTGCCGCCTGAAAGCTGGAACCGGGGCGCATCCCCTTTGCGGCGCAGCCCGATGCGGTCGGGATAGGCCAGCGCTGCCATCTCGGCGGGGCTTATCCGTCCCTTACGGGTCGTCTTCGCCATGGGCGCAAGACGACGGCTTTCGGTTTTGATCCGTTCAAGCGCGGCACGGTTCACCCCAAAGGGGCGGGTGTCCAGAAAACGGCGCGTATCCTGAAGGGCTTCCAACCGTAAAATCAGGTCTGTGGATGCCCTTGTGAGCGGATCGCGATCAGACAAGAGTGCAGCTAGATATGCCCCCTCTTTTCCAGACATCCACAGCATATGGGCAAGCCGGGGGTGCAGGGGCAGGGCGGCAATGTCGCGCCCATGGGTGGTGATGCGGCCCGTCTCATCCAGTGCCCCCAGCATCTGCAATAGCGCCTGTGCCTCTGCAAAAGCGCCCTGTGGCGGTGTGGTCAGAAAGGGCAGTTGCGTGGGCTCTGCCCCCCAAAGCGCCAGTTCCAGCGCCAGCGCAGACAGGTCCGCAGCTTCGATTTCAGCCGGTGGAAAGGGGCTGAGCGCCCCTTCCTCGCCACGCGTCCACAGGCGATAGGCTGTCCCCGGTGCAACCCGCCCTGCGCGGCCCGCGCGCTGTGTGGCTTCGGCCCGTGTGACCCGTTCGGTCACCAGTCGTGACATGCCTGACCCCGGATCAAACCGGCTGCGTCGCGCCTTCCCGCCATCCACCACCACGCGGATGTCTTCGATAGTCAGCGATGTTTCCGCGATCGAGGTTGCCAGCACCAGCTTGCGCCCCTCTTTTTCAGGCCGGATGGCAGCGCGTTGTGCGCTTAGCTCCATCGCGCCAAACAACGGGCGCAGGGCCACCTCTTTGGGCAACCGCCCTTTCAAAGCCGCCTCAACGCGTCGGATTTCCCCTTCACCCGGCAAAAAGGCCAGAACACCGCCGTCGGTTTCTGCAATCGCCTTTAGGATCAGATCGCACATCGCCTCTTCAGAGCGCTGGCGCTTGGGCAGCGGCCTGTCTAGCCAGACCGTATCCACAGGAAAGGAGCGCCCTTCAGAGGTGACAATCGGGGCTTCCATCAGATCCGCCACCGGCTGCGCATCCAGCGTCGCAGACATGGCCAGCAAGATCAGGTCTTCGCGCAGGGCACCAGCGATTTCCAGACAGAGCGCCAGCCCCAGATCGGCGTTCAGGGATCGTTCGTGAAATTCGTCAAACAGCACCGCACCAACGCCATTCAGTTCTGGGTCGGATTGGATCATCCGTGTCAGAATGCCCTCGGTCACCACCTCAATCCGCGTGGCTTTGGAGGTCTTGCTTTCGCCGCGAATGCGGTAACCCACGGTCTGCCCGGGTGTTTCGCCCAGGGTTTCCGCCAGCCGCTGCGCTGCAGCCCGCGCTGCCAGCCGCCGGGGCTCTAGCATGATGATCTTGCCGTCCGTCAGCCCGGCCTGCAGCAGCGCCAGCGGCACGCGCGTGGTTTTGCCAGCCCCCGGCGGCGCCTGCAAAACGGCACGGCCGCTGTCTTTCAGGGCGTTCAAAAGCGCGGGTAGGACATGTTCAATCGGAAGCTGGGGCTGTGTCATGGGCGCGTTATGTCGAATCAGTTGATTTTTGGAAAGGGGGCGCAGATCCCGCCGCGCCTGTGACGAATTCACCCGCAGGCCCCTTTTTGAACCAAAGACCACGTGTGAGGCTGGACATTTTTCCGCGTCGGGGGAATTTTACCGCTATGGATATGCAGGATCTTTCGAAACGAATTCTGGCAGGCGAGCGGCGGGCGCTGGCGCGGGCCATCACTTTGGTGGAAAGCGGGCGGGCCGATCACCGCGAACAGGCGCTTGCGCTTTTGGATCATCTCAAAGGCCACGGACGTCAGGCATTGCGCATCGGTCTGTCCGGTACGCCCGGGGTCGGGAAATCCACCTTTATTGAAGCCTTTGGCATGATGTTGACAGGGCAGGGTCTTAAGGTGGCGGTTCTGGCGGTTGATCCCAGTTCGGCGCGCTCTGGTGGGTCAATTCTGGGCGATAAAACCCGGATGGAACGGCTAAGCCGCGAAAAAAACGCCTTTATCCGCCCTTCACCGTCGCAAAGCCAGCTGGGGGGCGTGGCACGCCGCACCCGCGAAGCGATCGAACTTTGCGAAGCGGCGGGCTTTGACGTGATCCTGATCGAAACCGTGGGGGTTGGCCAATCCGAAACCATGGTAGCCGAAATGGCCGATCTGTTCTTGTTGCTGCTGGCCCCAGCGGGGGGCGACGAATTGCAGGGCGTCAAACGTGGCATCATGGAGATGGCCGACATCCTGTTGATCAACAAAGCTGACGGCGATCTGAAGCCCACAGCGATTCGCACCTGCGCCGATTACGCCGGGGCGCTGCGCCTGCTGCGCAAGCGTCCGCAGGATCCGCAAGAGTTCCCAAAGGCGCTGACCGTCTCAGCGGTGGAACATAACGGGCTGGATCAGGCCTGGGAAGAAATGCAGGCCTTGGCTGAATGGCGGCGCAGCCATGGTCATTTCACCGGGCGGCGCGCGGAACAAGCCCGATTCTGGTTCGAAGCCGAGGTGCGCGAGCGCCTGCTAGCCAAATTGGCCCAGGATCCGGTGAAAACCGCCCTGCGTGAGCTGGCAAATCAGGTGGAATCGGGTGATTTATCGCCTTCCGTTGCGGCTCAGACGCTTTTACAGGGGCATCTGGCCCTAGAGTAGTGTCACAAGGCTTGACGCTGCCCGCGTTGGGGTATACTGCATCCCAACGAGATTTCGGGCGCCGCTGCGGCGCCCTTTGATATTGGCAAGGCCGCATCCTTGCCCTGAACGATAAGGATGAAACCCATGTCGCGAGTTTGCGAATTGACCGGCAAAGGCCCGATGGTGGGCAACAATGTAAGCCACGCCAACAACAAGACCAAGCGTCGTTACCTGCCGAACCTGAATGATGTGACCCTGCAGTCCGAAACTCTGGGCCGCGGCATCAAACTGCGCATTTCGGCACACGCCCTGCGCTCGGTCGATCACCGCGGTGGTCTGGACAAGTTCCTGGCGAAAGCCAAAGATGTGGAACTCTCAGACCGCGCTCTGAAAGTGAAAAAAGAAATCGCAAAGGCACAGGCAGCCGCCTAATCCTTTGGCCAGATTGGCAGATTTCAGCCCCCAAAGCCCCGCGCTTTGGGGGTTTTCCTTTGTTAGTGACGGGTCAGCGGGCGGCGCAGTCATGCAACCATGCCACCACGTCGCGGGCCTCTGCGCTCAGCTGTGATTTTCTCAGCGACAGCAGGTAAAAGTCAGTGTCAGTGATTTCGGGCAGGGGTTCGAACGCAACCAGCTTTCCTACCGCCAGATCGCGCGCCACCAGAAACCGATTGACCAGCGCCACCCCTTGCCCAGAGATCGCCGTATCTACCGCCAACGCGGTTTGGCTCAGGTGCAGATGCCGCCCGCATTGATCGGAAATTTCCAGCGTTTTCAGTAGTCTGGGCCAAAGATCATGACCGTCATGAATTTTTGGCAGCGCGGCGAGCTGATCGAGCAGATCCTGCGACCTATCCCCGTCAATCAGCTCTGGCGAGGCAACCGCGATGATCTCTTGTTTGAACAGCAGCCTGGCGTCCAGCGAGGCCCCAAATGGGGGCCGCCCCTGCCGGACAGCCAGATCAATCCCATCGCTATGAAAACTCGAAATCTTTTCGGTAGCCAGAATGCGCAGATCAATGTTCGGATGTTTGGCTACGAAATCCGGCAGATTGGGAATCAACCATTTCGCCGCAAAAGAGGGGGTGACACTGATCAGCACCTTGCCCGGTTCCGGTTTCAGCTCAGCGGTCGCGGCCTGTAGCTCGTCAAAGGCGCCACTGATCCGCTTGTGATAGCGCCGCCCTGCAGAGGTCAGCGCCAGCCCTTTAGGCACCCGGTCAAACAGGGTGACATTCAGATGTGCTTCCAACTGGCGCACCTGCTGCGCCACAGCGCCTTGCGTGACGCCCAGTTCATCCGCAGCCGCTCGAAAGCTAAGCCGTCGGCCCGATACCTCAAAGGCTCGCAAACTGTTCAAAGGTGGGATCTTGGTCATATTGCGATAGTAAAACTATCATCAATAAACAGTAAACCTCATTCGAACAGCGTCATAATTGCCATTATTTAATGGTAGAAAGGAATGAGGTTTCAAAATGACAGTAGAAAAAGTAGCGCTTATCACAGCGGGTGGCAGTGGGTTGGGTGCAGATGCGGCCCGCCGTCTGGCGCAGGATGGATTCAAGGTCGGTATCCTGTCTTCCTCTGGGAAAGGTCAGGCTCTGGGCGAAGAGCTGGGCGGTTTTGGCGTCACAGGGTCCAACCTTGACGCAGAGGCTCTTGAGAACCTCGTTGAGGGCGCAAAAAGCCGCTGGGGCCGGGTTGATGTGCTGGTTAATTCTGCGGGCCACGGCCCCAAAGGGCCGGTGCTTGAGATCAGCGATAAAGATTGGCATCTGGGCATGGAATACTACCTGATGAACGTCATCCGCCCCACTCGGCTGGTGACACCTTTGATGCAGGCGCAGGGCTGTGGATCTATCATCAATATCTCGACGTTCGCCGCCTTCGAACCTGATCCGCTGTTTCCCACTTCAGCGGTGTTCCGCGCCGGTCTTGCCGGGTTCACAAAGCTCTATGCCGATAAATACGCTGGCGAAAATATCCGTATGAACAATGTCTTGCCGGGGTTTATCGACAGCCTTCCCGAAACCGAAGACCGCAAGGCTCGCATTCCTATGGGCCGCTACGGCCACGCTGCCGAGGTCTCTTCGCTGATCTCTCTGCTTGCCTCGGAAGGTGGCGGTTACATGACAGGCCAAAACCTGCGGGTTGATGGTGGGCTGACCCGCGCTGTTTGAAACAGGGCGCACCTGTGCCTCAAAATCAGGCATGGCGATGGGCACCACGCCCCGCCATGCCTTTCTACAGTTTATTCCCCATAGGCTTCTCCGCTCCAGTACAAAAACATTGATAGAATTGAGTAAATTCGGCCTTCGTTAAGATGATGGTGCGATAGATGTTTAAGTCTAAGTGTAGGAGAGTGTCGTGAAGCTTCGCCTCAAAATGTTACTGATCATCGGCCCGTTTCTGATCTTGTCTGGTCTGCTGCTTTGCGCGGAAATCCACCATACGCAGGTGGCGTTGCGTGACGCCCATGAGACGACAGTCACTGTCGAAGAAACCTCGCTGTTGGGGGATGTGATGCATGGGCTGCAAAAGGAACGCGGCTATTCCGCTGGCTACCTTGCTTCTGAAAACATCTATGTTTCCCAACAGCTAAAGGGTTTGCGACTGGAAACGGATGAAGCGCTGGCAACAATGCGCAGCCGGATTGAACTGCTCGCGAATATGCATCCGGAAACCTATCAGAGCCTTCTCACCAGTATGGATGAGCTCAGCATCATGCGCGGGCGTGTGGATCGCTTTGAACTGACGCTCGCTGAAATGTCTGAATACTACACAGGCGCGATCACGCTTTTGCTTGATTTGTCCCAGCCAAGTGATTCCCTGCAGGCCAAGGGGCATATGCAGACCCTGCTGCACACCCGTATTCTTGTGGCGCAGGCCAAAGAACTGGCAGGTTTGGAAACGGCCGTGGGCGCGACTGCGCTGAATGCGGGGTCAACACTTGAGCTGCATGATAATTTTGTCTCTCTTGGGGGCGGACAGGCTGCGCTGCTTTATGAGGTCGACGCATTGTTGCTGCACAAATGGTTGCCTGATCTCAAAGCGCGCGATCAATATCAGGCGCATGCAAAGGCCCGAAAAACCATCATGAACGGTTTTGTCACCAAAGACTTTGCCGGGTTGACCGGATCTGACTGGTTTCTAATGTCCGTCGCATGGATTGATATCCTGCGCGATAGCGAACTCGCCTTTGCGGATGAAATGATCGAACTCGCCCATGAAATCGAAACCACTGCCAACAATACCTTCTGGCAGATTCTTGGGTGGGGTCTTGGGGTGTCTGCAATTGTGCTTGGGCTGGCGATACTTGTCTTTGAAAAGATGGTTCAGCGCATCAAAAGTCTGATCAAGGTTGTTGAGGGCTTCTCGCGTGGGGATTTCGATATCTATGTGGATGGGATCAATGGCCGCGATGAACTCAGCCTGATGGCCAAGGCGATCTATCATTTCAAACAGGATACGATTGAAATGCGCAAAAGCGCAGAAGCGCTGGAAGAAGAACAAAACCGCCGCAAGGAAGAACAGGATCACGTGGTTACCGAACTGCGCCGCGGTCTGTCCAGTCTTGCACATTGCGATCTGACGGTGACGTTCGACACGCCATTCCCCGACGAATACGAAGGGCTGCGCGCAGATTTCAACACAACCGCAGGCAAGTTGAACGCAACACTTGGCGAAGTGGTGACCACCACCAGCAGCATCCGCAATGGCGCCGCTGAGATCACACAGGCCTCAGATGATCTGTCACGCCGCACGGAAAGCCAGGCCGCCACACTGGAAGAAACCGCCGCAGCACTGGAAGAAATTACCGCCAGCGTACAATCCGCAGCCGAAGGCGCAAAATCCGTCCAGTCCACGACGGAAACCGCCAGTCATGAGGCGACCGAAAGCAGCAGTATCGTGCGCGACGCCGTTTCTGCCATGTCTGAAATCGAAAGCTCGTCGGACCAGATTGCGCAGATCATCGGGGTCATTGATGACATTGCTTATCAAACCAATCTTCTCGCTCTGAACGCCGGTGTCGAAGCGGCGCGGGCGGGCGAATCCGGGCGCGGTTTTGCCGTCGTCGCCTCAGAGGTCAGGGCGCTGGCGCAACGTTCTTCCGAGGCTGCGCTTGAAATCAAAACCCTGATCGAAAAAAGCGCCTCTCAGGTGAAAAATGGTGTGGAGCTGGTCAACAAAGCCGGGGGTGCCCTTGAAAGCATTCTGGAACAGGTCAGCAATATTTCGTCACAGATGACGGGCATCGCCCAAAGCGCGAGCGAACAGTCGATCGGCCTGAATGAAATCAATGTTGGAGTGGCCCAGCTGGATCAGGTCACTCAGCAGAATGCGGCCATGGTTGAAGAGGCCACCGCTGCCAGTCACATGATGAATGGTGAGGCGCAAAAGCTGAATGATCTGGTGTTCACTTTCAAGATCAGTGAATCCGAAGCGCACTATCAAAACGCAGCTTAGCCAGGATTTTCATCAATGAGATAGGGCTCAGACCGGGGCCCTGTCTTATGATTGCCGTACTGTAAACCTGCGCTCTAATTTCGCAGTGTTCTGCGGGCAGGCATATGGACCTTCCGAATGGGGAAGCCTAAGGTCGCCCCATGAACAAACCGCTTCGCCTGTTGTCTGGCCTTGTGCTGGCACAAATCCTTTTCCTCACCAGCCTGACGGTGGCTGCCGCGCGTGGGCAGGCTCCTGCGGTTGGGGAAATGGTTCTGTGTATTGGCAGCCATGCGGTCACCGTAAGCGTCGATGAAAATGGCCAGCCGGTGGAATATGTTCATATCTGCTCTGACTTTGCCATGTCCTTCTTTGTGGATGCAGGCAGCCCCTTCGTCCCGGGCATACCTCATCCCATCTGGACCACGGCCTATCTGGATCAGAGCCTGACCCGAACCGCCGGGCGCAACACGCCGCAGGCCCAGGCCCGAGGTCCTCCTTTAGCCGTTTGATTCCCAAAGACAATCAAACTGACTCAAGGATACAAAGATGAAACTGAACACCCTGTTTGCAGGCGCAATGGCGCTGGTTCTGGCAGCCCCGGCTTTCGCGGGCGAGATCATGGTCAAAGATGCCTATGCCCGCTCTGCTGGTAAGATGGCCAAGGCCGGTGCCGCCTTCATGATGATTGAAAATATGGGTTCTGAGGACGATCGACTGCTATCAGCCGCCTCAGACGTTTCGAAACGTGTTGAACTGCACACCCACAAAGATCTGGGTGATGGCGTGATGAAGATGATGCATGTCGAAGAAGGGTTTACCATCCCCGCCGGTGGGTCTCATGCGCTGCAGCGCGGTGGTGATCACGTGATGTTCATGGGGCTGAACCGGGCCATGAATCATGGTGACATGGTCAGTGTCACTCTGACCTTCGAAAAAGCAGGCGAAATGGTGGTTGAGATCCCTGTTGATCTGGAACGCAAAGGGGCGCACGGCGGCCACAGCATGAAGCACGACCACGGCAACCATGACCACGGCACAATGAATCACGGCAATTAAACAGTGTGACATACTCAAAAAGGGCGGGGTTTTCCCGCCCTTTCCTGTTGTGCCGATCAGTCTTGAACTCAGCGTATGCGCCCGTAAAAGGTCATCCGCGCCTCTTCTGACAGAGAAATTCCCGGCTCGGTATTATAGGCCAGCACCGCCAGAACGCGGGTGCGTTCGCCTTCATTGGGGGCCACCCGGTGAATGGAATTGCGCCCGCGGAAAAACACCAGCGTTCCGGCATCGGCAATAATTTCGCTCACTTCGGTGCGCCCATCCAGGATGTCGTCCACCGCAGCAAAGCCCATTTCACCTGCGTCAGCGTCACGCACATCGCGCACATACTCAAACTGCCCGCCGGTCTCAGGTGGCTGCACCATCAGCGTGATTGCAAATGAAGAATTGTCGAAATGCCAGCCCAGCTCTTGCCCGGTTTCTGCGAAATGCAGGTTTACCGAAGACAGCGGATCCGCATATTCGTACAGCGCCTCTTCCCCCAGCACCACGCAAAGAAAGCTGCGAAACACCGGGTCATTATACAAGGTCCGCAGCGCAGAATCGCCCGGCATCAGGTCGTCGGTGATGCATCCCTTTGACGATACGACCTTGCGATTGCGGGGGTGATCCGCCGCAAAGGCAGGATCTGGCGCAGACAGATAGACCGTGTGTTCTTCGGTCTTGGAAAACACCTTATCCGCATTGGCCAGCCCTTCGGCATAGATCGCAGCAATCGCGGTCTGTGTGACAAACTGCGGCATCACCAGCGCACCGGTCTTGTCAAACTCGGCCTTGGCCTGCGCGCGATAGGCGTCATCCCCAATGGGATAGGTGGCCAGATCCACGATATCTTCGATCTGCATAGGTGCTCCTTGCTGTGTATTGGCCCGGCTAAATCATGCCTTTGCGGGGAAGTAAGCCTCTAGTTCAGCAGGTTTTCAACCCACCGTGTGACCTCTTGGCTGGCCGGGCCAATCAGATGGGTCTGAAAGGCCCCGGAAACATCGGTGGCGTTCAGGTTAATCTCGACCGTCTGCGCCCCGTGCATCAGGGCCTCCTGCACAAAGCCCGCCGCCGGATAAACCTGACCCGAGGTGCCAATGGCCACAAACAGCGTGCAGCCCGCCAGATGCGCGGCGATCTCTTCCATGTGATAGGGGATCTCACCAAACCAGACGATATCCGGCCGCGCCGCCGGGGCATTGCACTTTGGGCAGGCGTCACCGGGCGCCATCCGCAAAGGGGCCTGCCAGCGATGATCACAGGCTGCACAAAGCGCCCCGTCCAGCGCCCCATGCATGTGGATCACCGCTGATCCCGCCTTTTCATGCAGCCCATCCACATTCTGGGTGACGATGATCACCTCGCCGGGAAACTCTTTTTGCAATCGCGCCAATGCCTTATGCGCCGCATTGAGCTGCGCCTGTGCCGCCTGTTCCCGGCGTGCATTATAAAAATCCATCACCAATCGTGGATTGCGCTGAAACCCCTCCGGCGTGGCCACATCTTCGATGCGGTGCTGCGCCCACAGCCCGCCTTCATCGCGAAACGTGCCCAGCCCGCTTTCCGCCGACAGGCCCGCGCCCGTCAGAATCACAATCTTCTCCATGTTAGGCTGCACTCCCCCCTTGCTCGTGCCACGCGCACAGACTAGGCCCTTCTCATGACCCATCGTATCTTATTCGTCTGTCTGGGCAATATCTGCCGCTCTCCCTCTGCCGAAGGGGTCCTGCGTGCCAAAGCTGCGGCGCGGGGCCTGTCTCTTCAGATCGACAGCTGTGGCACTGGCGGCTGGCACGTAGGCGAAGCCCCCTATGGCCCGATGCAGCAGGCCGCCAATGCGCGCGGCTATGATCTGTCCGGCCTGCGGGCGCGTCAGCTGACCGGCAGTGATTTCGATCAGTTCGATCTGCTGATTGCCATGGATGCGGATAACCTGAGCAATATGAAGCGCCTGCACCCCAAAGGATCGCAGGCGCAACTGGCGCTTTTTACTGATTTTGCCCCGGGGTGCGGCGCGGATCACGTGCCCGATCCCTACTACACTCGCGATTTCGACGGCACATTAGACCTGATCGAACGATGCGCCGACGCGCTGCTGGATCAGCTTTCATAAATCGCCTTGGTGACGAAATAGGTGATGGGCAGCGCCGCCACAAACCCGGCCGCCGCCGCGATGACGATGGGGATCAATGTGTCATACCCGGCAACAAGCGCGGCGATGACGGCTGTGCCTGCGACCGTGGTCGAGATCAGTGAGTACATAATACCCGCAAGACGCAGCATGGCTTTCTCCTAACTATCTGGTGCGAGTCCACCATATGCCGCAAACAGAATGTTATCTTTGATCTGAGTCACCAACCCCGACCAAATCGCCAAAGCACCCCAAGATACCAGCCAAAGATCCCGTGCTGCCTTTACTGACAGACAAAGATCCGGCTGACGGATTGGGATGAGACGGGCCAAATCAAATGCCCGTAAAGAGCTCATAGTCACTATTCCTGCGTTTTGTATGCATGACGGCTTTCGCGTATTTTGTCATGATGAGTTTCTGCCCAAGCAATGATTGGTACGATCAGCGCCAACAGGTCACGACCGCGTTCTGTCAAGGCATAGCTGACTTTTGGCGGCGAGGTAGGGATCACCTGACGTGTGATGTAACCGTCTGCTTCCAGCTTTCGCAACGTGTTGGTGAGAACGCGCTGCGTGATATCCCCCACAGTGCGCTTGAGCTCGTTAAACCGTTTTTCACCGTCTTCCAGCACGCATAAAATCAGGATCGACCATTTATCACCGATGCGATCCAACACATCGCGGATCGGGCAGTTCTCGGCATCCTTTTTCTCAATCACGGTTACTTTCAGCATACCTGCGCTCCTTAAGGTGCGTTCTTGTGGGTTGGTATCAATTTGATACCTAAGCGCTGAAGTTAGCGCAAGAAAGAGAATCACTCATGCCCACCCTTCTGAAGACCTTCATTGCTGCTTTTGCCGCAGCGCTGTTTGCAACCTCATCTGGAGCTGAAACCATGTCATCCAACAAAGAAAACCTCATGAACTTCTACGCCGCCTTTTCCAAAGGTGATCTGGATGCGCTGGACAAGATTCTGGTCGAAGACTGGGTTACGCATGATGCTAACCCCGGCCAGGGCGCAGGCCGCGATGGGCTGAAAGAGTTCATTCCTGCTATCGCTTCATCATTCAGCGATTTCACTTGGACCGTTGAAGAAATGATCGAAGAAGGTGATGTGATCGTAGCCCGATCGACTTTCACGGGTGTTCAAACCGGTGAATTTATGGGCCATGCGGCATCGGATAAGCCATTCACGGCGAAAGCCATCGACGTTCACCACTTCAATGATCATGGGATGGTGACACATACCTATCACCTCGAAGACTGGATTGCAGTGCTGGCGCAGATCGGTGCGCTTGGTCACTAAATCGCTTGCAGTGCGGTGGCGACACCGCACTGTATTTCAAATCAAACCTTATCGGTTACTGTATTGTACAGTTTGAACGACCGCATTGTTTGCTTAGACGCCATTGCGCTAAAACCACTTTCCTTCTCTCTGGGGCGCACCCAAACGCCTCAACGTCATCCAAAAAACACCTCCTGCGCCCTTGCACCCGTGCCGCTGTCGGTCTTTCCTGCCGCCAAGGGGGACACATCATGCTCAACGGCTACCGTATCATTGAATTCGAAGCGCTGGGGCCTGCGCCCTTTGCAGGCATGTTGCTGGCTGATCTCGGGGTCGAGGTGATTGTCGTTCACCGCAAAACCGACACCGGCACTCCGGGTAAACTTAAGGAAAATCTGCTAAATCGTGGCAAACGTTCGATCGCGCTGGATCTGAAAGACCCGGCTGATCTGGACGTTGCCCGCGCCTTGATCCGCAGCGCCGATGGGCTGACCGAAGGGCTGCGCCCCGGCGTGATGGAGCGGCTGGGCCTTGGTCCTGATGAGGCACTGAAACTGAATCCAAAGCTGGTCTATGGCCGCATGACCGGCTGGGGCCAGACCGGCCCGCGCGCCACGCAGGCGGGGCATGATCTGAACTATCAGGGTTTAAGCGGCGCGCTGTTCTATGCCGGGTTGCCGGATCAGGTGCCCGGCGTGCCACCGACGCTTTTGGGGGATATCGGGGGCGGAGCGATGTATCTGGCGGTGGGTCTTCTGGCCGGTCTGCTTAATGCCAGATCCACCGGAAAGGGCACCGTTGTCGATGCCGCCATTGTTGATGGCACCAGCCACATGATGGCGCTGATCCTCTCGATGGGATCGCTCTTTTCCACCACGACACGCGGGCAATCTTTGCTGGATGGCCCACATTGGTCGCGCTGCTATGCCTGTGCGGATGGTAAATATCTGACCGTGCAATGTCTTGAGCCACAATTCTACGCGCTGTTTCTTGAAACGATGGGTCTTTCCGGGGATCCCCGCTTTGCCGATCAGCTGGATCAGGCACAATGGCCGGATCAGACAGCCGCACTTGCCCAGATCTTTGCCAGCCAACCCCGCGATCACTGGATCACGCTGTTTGCCCAGTCCGATGCCTGTGTCGGCCCGGTGCTCTCGCCCGCCGAATCCCAGAGCGACCCTCATATTATGGCCCGCAACATCTGGCTGCCGGGCAATGCCCCCGCACCAGCCCCCCGTTTTGACGGCATCACCCGCACACCGGGGCCAATCCCGCATACCGGCCAGCACAGCGCCGAAATCCTGACGGATCTGCAAGAAAAAGGCCTGCTATGACAATCTCGCACATCACCGCCTTCCAGACCCTTCTCAGCCAGCGCCAGTCCTGCCGCGCTTTCCTTGATCAGCCCGTCGCCCGCGCGCAGGTGCAAGAGATCATCGAAGACGCGCAAAAGGTGCCCTCGTGGTGCAATTCCCAGCCCTGGCAAGTCTTTCTGACCGACGGCACACAGACCCGCGACCTAGCCACCGCCCTGTTCGATCACTCAGCCACAGCCCCCCACGCCAGCGACATCCCGTTTCCCACCCGCTATGAAGGCCCCTATAATGAGCGCCGCCGCAGTTGCGGCTGGCAGCTATATGATGCGGTGGGCATCGAAAAAGGCGACCGCGCAGGATCTCTGCGGCAAATGCGGGAAAACTATCGCCTCTTTGGCGCGCCCAACTTCATGCTGATCACCAGCCCCAAAGCGCTTGGCCCCTACGGCGCGCTGGATTGCGGCGCTTTCGTCACGGCTTTCCTGCTGGGGCTTCAGGCGCGGGGGCTGGGCGGCATTGCCATGGCCTCGGTCGCGGGATTTTCACCCTTCATGCGCGACTGGTTCGCCGTGCCCGATGATCGCGATATCCTCTGCGGCATCGCCTTTGGCCACCCGGATCACAGCCACCCCGCCAACAGTTTTCGCACTGAACGCGCCCCCTTTGCCGAGGTTGCCACCTGGAAAGAGGGGTAGGGTCAGGATTAATGCATCCTGCCCCTAGACCTCTTCCAGCCGATCCGTCGCAGGCGGTGGTGTCGGGCTCAGCGCCGTGATCTGGGCATATAGCGCATCGCTCATCTCGAATTCCATCGCCGCCAGCGAGGGCCGCAACTGCTCCAGTGATCGCGCCGACAGGATCGGCACCGGCCCCGCCTGATGCCGCGCCACCCAGGCCACCGCCAACACCGCCGGATCAATCCCCAGATCCCCGGCCAAAGCCACCAGATCCCGCGCCGCCGTTTCCATAAAGGTCTGACCATAGCGCGTGGCATAGCCCTTATCCTCAGACAATCGCCCCGTCTCGCCCCGCAGATATTTCCCGGTCAACAGCCCGCCACCAAGGGGCGAATAGGGCACTGGCAAAATCCCCTCTGACTGGCACATCGGCAGAATTTCCACCTCGGCCTGCCGTTTGACCAGATTGTACATCGGCTGGATCACATCAATCCGCGTGCCCAGATCCCGCGCCACAGCCTGCGCCTTCATCACCTGCCAGGCGGCGAAATTCGACACGCCGATATAGCGGATCTTCCCCTGCGCCTGCAGTTCAGCCAGCGTGCCAAAGGTCTCTTGCAGCGCGGTCTCGCCATCCCAGCGATGAATATAAAGCAGATCAATCATATCCATCCCCAGCCGCCCACGGCTGGTGTCAAACTGGGTCAGGATGGTGTCGCGCTTTGCCCCGCCAGAATAACTGACCTTGCTGGCGATCAGCAGATCCTCACGTTCCTTGGCGGCAAACTGCCCCAGCAATGTCTCAGATGCCCCATCGGTATAGACCCAGGCGCTATCGAAATGCCGCAGCCCGGCGGCGCGACAGGCGTCAAACATCTCTCGCGAGGCCCGCGCATCTGCGCGGCCCCCAAACTGCATACAGCCAAAGGCAAAGCGGGCAGGGCGCTGCCCTGAAAGCGTGGTCAGGTCTGTCATCATAGCGCCGATCTGGCACGATAATTGGCCCTCAAGGAAGGGGTATGAACCTAGGACTGATAAATTGTCATTAATCTGTTACATTTAACCTGAGTGAGCAGAGGAGAGATAAGATGACAATAAATTCCATTAACCAACTGCTGGATGGCCGCGCTCTCGTTTCGGTTTCGCCGTCAAATACTGTCAAACAGGCCTGCGAATTGCTGCGCCAGCACAATATCGGTGCTCTTGCGGTGCTGGAACATTCCCGCCTGACAGGCGTTCTGAGCGAACGTGACGTGATTTGCCGCTACGTAGCTGCGGGATTGCCGACAGATCAGATGCGTGTGCAGGATGTCATGACACCCGATCCGGTGACCATCCATCGTCAGGCCAGTCTTGCAGATGCCCAGACAAAGATGACTAAAGGCAAGTTTCGCCATCTTCCGGTGGTGGACAGGGCCGGGGATGCCGTTGGGATGTTGTCCATGCGCGATATTCCAACCGAATATCGCCTGATGGTGGAACGTTTCCAGCAATATCGTGACGACCGGCTCAGCGCATAGGGGCAGCGCGACATAGCTGAACGAGACAGCTGCTCTCTGGTGTATAGCTTTATTTTTGCGGGAAAATTCCGATAGCTTCCTCTTAGGCCCGCGTGCCGGCACTGCTTGTTTTCCCTAGCCAGGCACAAAGAGAAGGGGCGCTTGTGGCACGGGCGACTGCGCGCCTGAAACCTGCGTGCAAAGCACATCTTTTGTGTCGTCATAAATTCGTTACATTGCGCCAAAAAGAACAAGGACGCCCCCATGCTCATCACCTCGATCGGACATCTTCTGGAAGGCCGCAGCCTGATTTCCGTCTCGCCGGACGCCACTGTGGAAGACGCCTGCCTGCTGTTTGACAGCAATCGCATTGGCGCGCTGGCCGTGGTCGGTCAGGGGCAGCTTTTGGGGATCCTGTGCGAACGTGACGTGATCCGTCGCTGTCTGGCGCAGCGCCTGCCCGCTTCGCAGACCAAGGTTGCAAATGTCATGACACCCAACCCCGTGTCGGTGCATCTTGCGGATGGTCTGGCCAAGGCGCAAAGCATCATGGACGAAGGCGGTTTTCGCCATCTGCCCGTTGTGGAAGATGATAATCTGGCGGTGGGCATGATCTCGGTGCGCGATATTCCCACCGATTACAAAGTCATGGCCGAACGGTTCCGCGAATACAGCGGCAAAGATCCGGTCTGATTGGCTAGGGTCAGGATGCATTGATTCTGCACCACTGTGTGGAACGTCGCGAACCTTTGACTCGATGGATCGGTTTTTCTGAATCTTTTCATCGGTCAACGTCAGTCATTCTTGGCCCAAAGGCCAAACAATTCCGGCCCAACATGGAGAGCGGCCAGTCGTCAAGAGTGCAGCTAACGTTTCGAAAGAGCCCAAACTTACTGATGCTGCTCTGTGTATGAAGGTCAGCTTTGCATTCGTTTTGCAGTCGCCTCTTCCCACCCCTTAAGCAGTGCCGCACGTCGCCCCGGGTACTTTTTGCCGAGTACTCTGAGCTCCTCGACACGATCTGTCTTGAAATGCCGGTAGTCCTCTTTCGTCTCACACCACCCAACGAGGTACCTCGTGCGATCTAGAAAGGCGATCAACAGAGGCCAGACAATCCGATCCGTAGTGCTGCCGTCGCGATCCGTGTAGACTAGTTGCAGGCGATACCGCTCCCGAATGGCGTGACGAAGCAGAGCGCTGTCAAAGCGTTCAGATACACGTGCGCGCGTTTGAATGGGTTTTGAAGTTCCATCCAGCACAACCGGGCGCAGTTCTTTCGGGATCGCTGCAGAGAGTTTAGATACAAGGTCTCGTGCAGCGCGGGCAAGAGACGGATCAGCCTCAGATGCGACCCACGCCGCGCCAAGAGCGGCAGCCTCCAGCTCATCCGCTGTCAGCATCAGTGGCGGCATGTCGTATCCGTCATCAAGCACATATCCAACACCGGCCTCGCCCGTGATTGGAATGCGCTGTGCGTGAAGCTCCGCCATGTCGCGATAGAGCGTGCTGAGTGAGATCTCCAATTCATTTGCCAACTCCCTTCCTGTGATCGGCGACCGGGTAGACCGCAGTATTTGGATAATCTGGAACAGGCGTTCGGTGCGACGCATTTTTATGGTCTCCTCTCACACTACTGTCATAACGGTGAGAGGAGGGATTTTCTAGGACAGGCTCCAGGCAAACACCAAACGGAGCCAAAAGATGATCCACCATGAACGCAACCTGACAATCGACGCTTCTCCTGACGCAGTGTGGGAAGTTCTCAGTCGCTACATGCATATCGACGAGTTTGCCCCACAGATCACTTCTGTTGATGCCCTGACAGATGGTGAGGTTGGCGTAGGTTCTAAGCGCCGTAACAACTTTGAGAATGGCACATCTGTCGTTGAAGAAGTGACAGAGTGGAGGCACGGAAGCGGATACACCGTAAGGCTGTCCGACATGGCCGCGATGCCTTTGCACGAGGCAAGTTCCGAAATCCGTATTTCGCCCATGGGCGGCAAATCGAGAGTCACATGGACGTTTGACTATCGGGTCAAATATGGGCCGCTCGGATGGCTGATGGGACAAACAATGATGAAGATGATGATGGGCAAGATCATCGATGCGAACCTTCAGGGCCTTTCAAAAACGGTTCGGGAAACCTGACCGGTTCAGCGACTCGAACAGCCATAGCAGCCATTCGTTCGTTGAAATCGAGTGGCAGCAAAGTCCCGGCATCCTGTAATTTCAATCACTAAAATCGAATGACCGCATCGGTGGCGGGGCTGATGGCCCCGCCGCTTTCGTTTTGTGTACCAGCGGGATTTGGCCAAGCCAAACGCCCCTGGCCGTCAGGGGGAAGACGCTGCCTTCCCCCTCGGGCAATCCTATTAGACAAAACCGTGTCCTCGCTTCGCTGCGGGCCGCACCACTTTTGTCGAATAGCATTGCCTCGCCCCCATCCGCGTTCGCCACGTGGCAGATCAGCAGAAACAGGCGGCTTCGCCG
>JAOARQ010000058.1 GCA_025210455.1 Pelagimonas sp. | reverse complement strand
TAAAAAGGGCTTTTGATCCGCCCCGCACCTCCTCTATGACAGATCCAAGAGAGACATGACATGCCCAGCCTGCCAATAGACACCCCAACCGGGCCCTTCACACTGATCGAAGAGGCCAGTCAAATTGTGCAGACCCATTGGCGCAATGGACCCGCCCCTACGGATAGTGCCCCCCCAACCGACCTGCTGGCACAGGCCGCCGCGCAGGTGCAGGCCTATTTCAACGGCTCACGCCAAAGCTTTGACCTGCCCTTGCGGGTAACTGGATCCGATTTTCAGCAAAAGATCTGTTCCCTGATGCTGGCAATCCCTTTTGGTGACACCCGAACCTATGGCGATCTTGCAAAAGACATCTCGGCCCCGCCCCAGGCGGTCGGTCAGGCCTGCGGCGGCAACCCGATCCCGCTGATTATCCCCTGTCACCGCATCCTGTCTGCCAAGGGGTTGGGCGGTTTTTCCGGCGGCACGGGTCTTGAGACCAAAATTCAACTATTGCGCCATGAAGGGGCCGCCGGCCTGCTGATTTAAGGTCACAAAGCCTTAGTCACGGCGGGGATCACGCGGGTAAACGCCCAGAATTTCAAGCATATCCGTGAAATACCCCAGTTCTTCAAGCGCGCGTCTGACCGCCGCATCATCCGGGTGTCCTTCAATATCGGCGTAAAACTGCGTCGCGGTAAACGAGCCCCCCACCATATAACTTTCCAGCTTGGTCATGTTCACACCGTTGGTGGCAAAACCGCCCATCGCCTTATAAAGCGCGGCCGGAATATTGCGCACCTGAAACACAAAGGTGGTCATCATGCCGGTGTCGCCGCGACGTTCGGGATTGGCCTCTTTGCCCATGATCAAAAAGCGCGTGGTGTTATGGGCATGGTCTTCGATATGGCGCGCAAGAATATGCAACCCATTGATGTCTGCCGCCAGATCCGAGGCCAGCACACCGCAGTTCGGTGTCTTGTCCTGCGCCAGTTCAATCGCCGCGCCCGCGCTATCTGCTGCTGCTTCTCCACGAATGGCATAGCGCTTCAGGAAACTTGCCGCCTGAGGCAGCAACACCATATGCGCACGCACTTTTTCCAGATCTTCGATCTGCACGCCGGGCAACGCCATCAGGCTGATGTGCACGCGCACAAAGGCTTCATCGACGATCCGCAGCCCGCTTTCAGGCAGCAGACGGTGAATATCTGCGACACGCCCATAGGTGGTATTTTCCACCGGCAACATTGCCAGATCTGCGCGATCTTCGTTCACGGCGCGGATCACCTCTTCGAAGTTGCGGCAGGGCAGCACTTCCATGTCAGGGCGCGCATCTACACAGGCCTCATGGGAATAGGCCCCAAGTTCACCCTGAAAGGCAATCCGATTGGTCAGGGGGCGCTGTTGCATGGGTCATTCCTTCCTTAGCCGCAAAGGCGGTCGATTGGTCGCGGGTTGTACATCTTGCCACAGGCGAAGGGAAGCAATACACACGCGCCCAACCAAAGCTTTCTGACGAACAGGGCACCTAATGTTTGACACGATGACAGTTACCAAGATCATTGGCGGCTTGTGCGGCTCTTTGCTTGTCTACCTGCTGGGCGGCTGGGTGGCTACCACCCTGTATTCGTCTGGCGGTGGCCATGGTGAGGCACACGCATCCGCAGCTTATGTGATCGAAACCGGCGACAGCGGTCACGCCGAAGAAGAAGTTGAAGAAGTCAGCTTTGCGGAACTTTATGCTGCAGCAGATGCAGAAAAAGGCGCAAAGGTCTTCAAGAAATGCAAAGCCTGCCACAAAGTGGAAGATGGCGCCAACGGCACAGGCCCCTACCTGTACAACATCGTTGATCGCGCAATCGGTGGCGCGGATGGGTTCCGTTATTCCGGCGCTCTGAATCAGGTGGGCGATGCCTGGACCCCAGAGAACCTGAACACCTTCATCGAAAGCCCGAAAGGCAGCGCACCTGGCACCACCATGAGCTTCAAAGGCATTTCCAAGCCTGAAGATCGTGCCAACCTGATTGCCTATCTGGCAACACTGGGCGGCTAAACCCAGTTCCAGCGCGGGGTGATGTGCTTCGCAACCTGAAAGAAATTGAACCGCTGAGCCGCTCGCTCAGCGGTTTTTTTCATTTTTCCGCCCAAAACCCTTGTTCACTTCAGTTAACATTTTAGAAACTGATGCTGGGCACACTTACAATTTATCATAAATCGTGTCCCAATACGCGGCAGAGCATCTGCACCAACAGTTGGAGAGAGCACATGAGCATGTCCCCATTCCGTCACATCAGCCGTCGCCACGCGCTTGGCCTAATTGGCAGCAGCGCCGCCCTTGGGATGACGGGGGTACCTCGGACGGGGTGGGCCCAAAGCGAAGAAACCATCCGCAGCCATGGCTATTCCTTTTACGGGGATCTGAAGTACGCGCAGGGTTTCAAGCATTTCGACTATGTAAACCCGCAGGCCCCCAAAGGCGGCACCATCACCCTGTCGCAACGCGGAACCTTTGACGGGTTCAACCGCTGGTCGTGGAAATCAGGCAAGCCAGAACCAAACTCAGGCGTGGTCGCAGAATCGCTGTTTGGTGACATGCCCTTTGGCGGCGGCCTGCCCGCCGACAGCGTCACCGACAGCTATGGGCTGATCGCCGAAAGCGTCGAATATCCCGCAGACAAAAGCTGGGCGATCTTCCACATGCGCCCAGAAGCGCGGTTCCGCGATGGATCGCCGCTGACAGCCCATGACGCCGCCTTTACCCATAATCTGTTTCTGGAACAGGGCATTCGGTCTTACGCGCGATCCGTCAAAGAGCGGATCACCAATGTCGAAGTGCTGGATGATCACACCATCAGATACACCTTTGCGGATGGCATTTCCCGGCGTTCGCTGATTGATCAGGTGGGCGGCACGCCTATCTTTTCGCAAAAATGGTATGAAACCACCGGCGAACGTCTGGACGAACCTTCGCTGGAAACGCCCATGGCCAGCGGGCCGTATCAATTGGATGACTACGAGATCAATCGCTACGTCGTGTATAAACGCAACCCGGATTACTGGGGCTGGCACCTGCCGGTAAATCAGGGGCGGCACAATTTTGACTATGTGCGCTATGAATATTTTGCGGATGACACCGCCGAATTCGAAGCCTTCAAGGCTGGCGTCTATACCTTCCGCGCCGAAGACAGCACCAAACGCTGGGCCACCGGATATGATTTCAACGCGGTGAAAGATGGCGATGTTAAACGCGAAACCATCCCCGATGGCACACCCCCAACCAACACCGGCATCATTTTCAACACGCAACGCGCGCCTTTCGACAATCGCGATGTGCGCCATGCGCTGGGGCTGGCGTTCAACTTTGAATGGGTTCGCTCTTCGCTGCAATATGATCTGACCACACAGCGGCACTCCTTCTCAGAAGGCTCGGATGTGATGGCAACCGGCCTGCCCGAAGGCAAGGAAAAGGCCATTCTGGAAGAACTGGCCGATCTGGTTCCCGCCGAAATGATGACCACCGAAGCGGTGATGGCGCATACATCAAAAGCGGACAAACCCGCCGATCGCCGGAACAAACGCAAATCACTCAAGCTGCTGGCCGGTGCCGGCTGGGACGTGGCCGATGACGGCATGCTGCGCAACGCGGCGGGAGAACCGCTTAAGCTGTCATTCCTGATTTCTTCGTCCACCTCGGACACCGCCGAGGCGATCATCACCACCTATGTGAAAACCCTGACTGAATTTGGCGTCGACGCCACTGTCGAAAAAGTGGACTCGGCACAGTATTCGTCGCGGTACTATGACAAAGATTATGACGTGTTCTACCAGCGCTATTTCTCGTTCGAAACCGCTGGCACCGGGTTAAAGCAGATGTTTGGTTCTGAAAGTGCGGTTGTATCGTCTTACAACCCCGCCTCGCTGCAAAGCCCGCTGGTGGATGCGCTGATTGAAAAGGCGTTGGATACCACATCGCGCGAAGATGAAATCGCTGCGCTCAAGGCGCTGGATCGCGCGCTGCGTTGGGAACGGATCATTGTTCATGCGGGCTATGTCGCGGAAAACTGGGTCGCCTATTACGACTTTTTCGAACATCCGGAAGATCTGCCGCCGCTGGCTGTGGGCTATCTGGATTTCTGGTGGGCCAATCAGGATAAGTTCGACGCGCTCAAAGCCAAAGGCGCGGTGAAGTAATACCATGGGCGCCTATATTCTCAGACGTTTGTTGCTGATCATCCCCACCTTGCTGGGGATCATGATCATCAATTTCACCCTGACCCAATTCGTGCCCGGCGGCCCGGTGGAACAGGTTCTTGCCCAGATGCAGGGCGAAGGCGATGTGACCGAAGGCTTTACCGGTGGATCAAACGATGTGGCCGAAGAAACATTCGGGTCAGACAGCGAATATATTGGCGCCCGTGGCCTGCCCAAAGAGTTCATCGAAGATCTTGAACGGCAGTTTGGCCTTGATAAACCACCTTTGCAGCGGTTTGGCATGATGCTGTGGAACTATGTGCGGCTGGATTTTGGCGAAAGCTATTTCCGGTCAATCTCGGTGCTGGATCTGGTGCTGGAAAAGATGCCTGTGTCGATCACGCTGGGGCTTTGGTCAACGCTGATCGCCTATCTGGTGTCCATCCCGCTGGGCATCCGCAAAGCCATCAAAGACGGCACCAGCTTTGACACCTGGACTTCGGGGCTGATCATCGTGGCCTACGCCATCCCCGGATTCCTGTTTGCGATCATGCTGCTGGTGCTGTTCGCCGGTGGCAGTTATTGGCAGATCTTCCCGCTGCGGGGGCTGGTGTCTGAGGATTGGGAAACCTTCAGCACCTGGCACAAGATCACCGATTACTTCTGGCACATCACGCTTCCGGTGCTGGCCTCGACCATATCTGGATTTGCGACGCTGACACTGCTGACCAAGAACAGCTTTCTCGACGAGATCAAGAAACACTATGTCATGACCGCCCGCGCCAAGGGCCTGCCGGAATCACGGGTGCTATACGGGCATATTTTCCGCAACGCCATGCTGATCGTGATCGCGGGTTTCCCGGCGGTGTTTATCGGCATGTTCTTTGGGGGTTCCATCATCATCGAAACCATTTTTTCGCTGGACGGTCTGGGCCGCATGGGATTCGAAGCAGCACTGCAACGTGATTACCCGGTGATCTTTGGCACGCTGTTCGCCACCTCGCTGATTGGCCTTGTCGTGGGCATTCTGTCTGACCTGATGTATGTTGTGGTCGATCCCCGCATCGACTTTGAAAAGCGCGAGGGCTAAGCCATGAACTATGTTCCTGACGCCCCGCGCAAAGGTCTGTTCCGTCTTGGCCCATTGGGTCAGCGCCGCTGGAGCAACTTTAAGAAGAACCGCCGCGCCTATTGGTCACTGTGGATCTTTTCCGTGCTGTTCGGCCTGTCGCTATTTGCGGAGTTTCTGGCCAACGACAAACCCATACTGGTCAGCTATCGCGGTGAATTGCACACGCCTGTGTTCAAATTCTATCCAGAAACAGCCTTTGGGGGCGATTTCCGAACCGAAGCCGCCTATCGCGATCCAGAGGTCAAATGCCTGATCAAGACCGGCGGCCTTGAGGACTGTTTTGACGATCCCGAAGGCATTCTGGACGGCAGCGCCACCGATATTCTGGCTGGGGCAGACATCGTCGAAGGCTGGATGCTCTGGCCGCCTGTGCCATACAGCTATAACACCCCGGTGGATCGCCCCGGTGCGGCACCGCTGGCCCCGAACGAACAGAACCTTCTGGGCACAGATGATACCAAGCGCGATGTGCTAGCGCGGGTGATCTATGGTTTCCGGCTGTCGATTCTGTTCACACTCATCGTCACGGTATTTTCCTCGATCATCGGCATTATTGCCGGGGCACTTCAGGGCTATTTCGGTGGCTGGCTGGATCTGATTTTCCAACGGGTGATCGAAATCTGGGCGTCAACTCCGCAGCTTTATGTGATCATCATCCTGTTTGCCATCCTTGGGCGGGGCTTCTGGTTACTGGTCTTTTTGATGGTGCTCTTTGGCTGGACGGGTCTTGTGGGTGTGGTGCGGGCAGAATTCCTGCGCGCACGCAATCTGGAATATGTCCGTGCGGCCAAGGCCCTTGGCGTGTCAAACTGGACCATCATGTTCCGCCATATGCTGCCCAATGCCATGGTGGCCACGCTGACCTTTGCCCCCTTTATCGTGACGGGCACGATCAGCACATTGGCGGGTCTTGATTTCCTCGGCTTCGGTCTGCCCGGATCAGCCCCATCGCTGGGTGAAATGACCCTGCAAGCGAAACAGAATCTACAGGCCCCCTGGCTGGCCTTTACTGCCTTTACCGTCTTTGCCATCATGCTGTCGCTTCTGGTCTTCATCTTTGAAGGCGTGCGTGATGCCTTTGACCCAAGAAAGACTTTCTCATGAGCGCGCTGTTAGAGGTGAATAACCTGCAGGTCAGTTTCCGGCAGGAAGGCCGGCTGACCAAAGCTGTCAAAGGGGTGTCCTTTGAGGTCACAAAGGGCGAAACTGTTGCCCTTGTGGGCGAAAGCGGGTCGGGGAAATCGGTCACAGCCCTGTCGACCGTGTCGCTTTTGGGCGACAACGCCTTTGTCGAAGGCTCGGTGCGCTACGGCGGTCAGGAAATGATCGGCGCGGACAAAAAACGCCTACAAGATGTGCGCGGCAACGATATTTCGTTCATCTTTCAGGAACCGATGACCTCGTTAAACCCGCTGCACACGCTGGAAAAGCAGTTGGCAGAAAGCATCGAACTGCATCAGGGCCTGCGCGGATCGGCGGTGCGCGCGCGCATCATCGAACTGCTGACCAAGGTCGGCATCCGCGAGCCGGAAAACCGGCTGGGGTCTTATCCGCACCAGCTGTCAGGGGGGCAACGTCAGCGGGTGATGATCGCCATGGCGCTTGCCAATGGGCCGGAACTGTTGATTGCCGATGAACCGACAACGGCGCTGGATGTGACCATTCAGGCGCAGATTCTGGATCTGCTGGCAGATCTGAAACAGACCGAAGACATGAGCCTGCTGTTCATCACCCATGATCTGGGCATCGTGCGCAAGATCGCGGATCGGGTCTGTGTGATGAAAGACGGTGAAATCGTCGAACAGGGCCCAACCGCCGACATCTTTGCCAACCCGCAGCATGACTATACCAAGATGCTGCTTTCAGCCGAAAGCACCGGCCAGCCTGATCCGGTTTCCGACAGCGCAGAAGAAATTGCCAAAACCCAGAACGTGAAAATCTGGTTCCCGATCTACAAAGGGCTGATGAAACGCACGGTAGGCCATGTAAAGGCGGTCAATGATGCCTCATTCGCGGTGCGCGCGGGCGAAACCGTTGGCATCGTGGGCGAAAGCGGCTCTGGCAAAACGACTCTGGCGCTGGCGATCATGCGGTTGATCAGCTCTGAGGGCAGCATCACCTACCGTGGGGAAGATGTGCGCAAATGGTCGACCAAAGATCTGCGCCGTTTGCGATCTGAGATGCAGATCGTGTTTCAGGATCCCTTTGGATCGCTGTCGCCGCGCATGACCTGCGAACAGATCATCGCCGAAGGCCTGTCGGTGCATGGATCGCCAGATGGCAAACCCCATCGTGAGGCAGTGGCAGAAATCATGGTCGAAGTGGGACTGGACCCCGCGATGATGCATCGCTATCCGCACGAATTTTCCGGCGGTCAGCGCCAGCGTATCGCCATCGCCCGCGCCATGGTGCTGCGCCCGCGTCTGGTGGTGCTGGACGAACCGACATCAGCACTGGATATGACGGTGCAAGTGCAGATCGTGGATCTGCTGCGGGATCTGCAGCGGAAATATGATCTGGCCTATCTGTTCATCAGCCACGATCTGAAGGTCGTGCGAGCCATGAGCCACAAGGTCATCGTGATGAAACAGGGCGATGTGGTGGAATTCGGCACCGCGCAGGAAATCTTTGAAGCGCCGAAAACCGACTATACCCGCACCCTGTTAGAGGCCGCCGGGTAACCCCGGCCGCCGCCTGTCAGATCGCAGAACTATGCCCGGCTTTTGACAGTTCATAAGCATCAAAAGACCGTGCAATCAGGCGGGTCAGCGAACGTGCCTCTTGCGGGATCATCAGGCCTTCTTCGGTGACGGTCAGCAGATCTTCAAACGCCGCATTAGTGGCGGTGAACATCTCGAAAAGCCGCTCTCGCGAGATATCGAAATCACGCAGGATTTCTGCGGCGTCGATCCGGAAATCACACATCACTGCTTCGATCAGGCGACTGCGCAGCAGGTCTTCGCCCTTGAAGGCATGGCCGCGCGCAGTGGAAAACTGACCGTCACGCACCGCCTGCGTATAGGCCGACGTGCCCGAAGCATTTTGCGCAAATCCCTGTGGGAACTTCGAAATAGAAGAGGCCCCCACCCCGATCAGCACATCACAGGTGTCGTCGGTATAACCCTGAAAATTGCGCCGCAGCCGCCCGGTCTTTTGGGCAATCGCCAGGCTATCGTCTTTCATCGCGAAATGGTCGATACCGATTTCCGCATAGCCATCCCACATGAACAACCGCCGCGCGGTATCGAACAGATCCAGCCGTTCCTGCGGGGTGGGCAGCGATTCCGATGGGATCAACTGCTGCCGTTTGGCCATCCAGGGCACATGCGCATAGCCATAAAGCGCCACCCGATCCGGGCTGAAGCTCAGCAGCTTTTGCACGGTTTCGGTGATGCGCCCCTTATCCTGATGCGGCAACCCATAAAGGATATCCGCATTCAGGCTGGCAACGCCGCGGGCGCGGATCATTTCCACCGCATCGCGGGTAGCATCATAGCCCTGAATGCGGCCAATGGTTTCCTGAATCTTCGGATCGAAATCCTGCACCCCGATCGAGGCCCGGTTCATACCTGCTTCGGCCAGCGCATCAAGCCGCGCGGCATCCACCTCCATCGGGTCGATCTCAACCGAGAATTCACCGTTGTCGGCCATGGGCGCCACATCGAACACAGCCCGCGCCAGTTTGCGGATCATATCAGGCGAAAGCAGCGTTGGTGTGCCGCCGCCCCAATGTAACCGCGCCAGCTTCACCCCCTCGGGCAAAACGCCGCGCAGAATCTGCAACTCGGCGATCAACGTGTCTACATAAGCTTCGACCGGCGAGGCCGTCGCTGTCCCCTGTGTTCGACAGGCGCAGAACCAGCACAATCGGCGGCAAAAGGGTACATGCAGGTAAAGCGATATGTTAGATTCGGGTTTAACTGCCCGAATCCAATCCGCGAATCGTGCTGGCCCGACGTCTCCGTCAAAATGTGGGGACGTGGGGTAAGATGTGTAGCGGGGGACTTTTGCGTCAAATAGACCAAGCCGCGTAAGTTGTGTTCGGGTTACCATAGGCGTAGAGTTAGGGCTGTCCCGTTTCGGCGGCTTTGACCCAGATCAACACGAGGCATTCGATGTTCAAGGAAAGAACCCTGACAATTCCGCATGAATGCGAAGATTGCCCGATTCGGCACAAAGCCGTCTGCGCACGCTGCGATTCCGATGAACTGGAGCGTCTGGACGAAATCAAATACTACCGCCGCTTTGAAGCCGGGCAGACCGTGATCTGGTCTGGGGATCGCATGGATTTTGTGGGCTCTGTGGTTTCTGGCATCGCCACGCTAACGCAGACCATGGAAGATGGGCGCACCCAAATGGTGGGCCTGCTGCTGCCATCGGATTTTGTGGGCCGTCCGGGCCGGGAATCTGCCGCCTATGATGTGGTGGCCACGACTGATCTGGTCATGTGCTGCTTTCGCAAATCCCCTTTCGAAGAGATGATGACATCCACCCCGCATATTGCCCAGCGCCTGCTTGAAATGACACTGGATGAACTCGACGCCGCCCGTGAATGGATGCTGGTACTGGGGCGCAAAACCGCGCGGGAAAAAATCGCCTCGCTCCTGTCGATTATCGCCCGCCGGGATGCTTCGCTGCATATGCAGAATGCCGAAGGATCGCTGGTGTTTGATCTGCCTCTCACACGTGAGGCCATGGCAGATTATCTGGGTCTGACCCTTGAAACCGTAAGCCGCCAGATCTCGGCGCTCAAACGCGATGGGGTGATCTTGCTGGAAGGCAAGCGCCATGTGACCGTGCCGGATATGGATCGTCTTCTGGAAGAAGCCGGAGATGATGCAGACGGGGGCGTCTTTGCTTGAACCGCAGGCTGCCCCCCGCCCAGCCGCCCTGCCCTGTTTCACCTGTGATGTTTTCACGGATCAGCCCTATGCGGGCAATCCGCTGGCGATTGTGGAAAATGCAGATGGGCTGAGCACCGCGCAGATGCAGACTATGGCGCGTGAATTCAACCTGTCTGAAACCATCTTTGTTCAGACAGCGGATGATGCGGATCATACCGCCAAGGTGCGTATCTTTTTCCCGACAGCCGAAATCCCTTTTGCCGGGCATCCAACCATCGGCTGTGCCATCCATCTGGCATTGAAATCCGCGCCGGATGGCGACTTTGATACTGAAATCACCCTTGAAGAAGTGGCTGGTCTGGTGCCCGTGCGTGTCTGGCGCAGCAGCGGTCAGGTGCGGGCGGAATTCAAAGCGCCCGTCATCCCCCAGGCCTCAAAGCGCGGCACTGCCCCGGCGGCGTCATGTGTAGCCAAGGCATTGGGATTACAGCCAGATCAGGTAGGTCTGCCCGGCCATAAAACCGGCCTTTGGCTAGGCGGGCCGGGCTTTGCCTATGCCGCCCTGCGCGATCTTGAGGCGCTGTCACAGTGCACCCCGCAGGAACCCGCGATGTCACAGATGCTGGATCCGACCGGCGAACATGCCATCTATGTCTACACCCAAATTGGTGAAAACGCCTTTCAGGCGCGCATGTTTGCCCCAAAAGACGGCATTGCCGAAGACCCGGCCACCGGCTCTGCCTCGGCCATCTTTGCAGCGCAGCTTTTGGCGGCAGGTGTCCTGTCAGACGGGGAAACCGAAATCGCCCTGCGACAAGGATATGAAATGGGTCGACCAAGTCAGATTGATCTGCGTATCACAGTGAAGGGCGGCGCCATCGAAACAATCCACGTTTCGGGCAGCGCGGTGCCGATCAGTTCCGGGCATATTCTGCCGCCCACCAAATGAAAAAGGGGCTTTCGCCCCTTTTCTGACTGCGCTGTTCAGTGCGCCATAAAGACTGCAACCTGCGCAGATTCCAGCATATGCCGGGTGGCGCCCCCCAGAATGGCTTCGCGGAAGCGCGAATGGCCATAGGCCCCCATCACCACCAGATCCGCATCCAGATCCCCAACATGGCGCATGATCACATCTGAAACGCGCGGCATGGTTTTGGACAGTACGTCGATCTCGGGCTTGGCCCCATGACGCGCAAGAAACTGCGAAAGCGCCCCACCGGGATCCGACCGGTTCGGGCCATGTTTCGGCGGATCAATCACCACGACATGCACCGAATCCGCCTGCTTCAGCAGTGGCAGTGCGGACCGCACCGCCCGCAAGGCTTCGGCGCTTTCATTCCAGCCGATGACAATCTTTTTGGGGTTGCTGGGCGGGGTGACGTCATCGGGCCCCACCATAACAGGCACCTGTCCCTCGAACATGGCCCCTTCCAGAACCGGTTCCAGTTCAATGCCATGCCCCTTACCATAGGGCAGCGGCAAAACAACCAGATCGTTAAAGCGCGCGCGGTTGGCCACATGCCGCCCGATATCTGCCAGCTGCGCCACCCCGTGATCCAGGGCCCAGCGGCACTCATAGCTGCCCATGCGGGCCGTGGCACTCTGCGCCAGAGATTCGGCATCTTTGGCCGCGCGCGACAGGGTTTCCTGAATCACCATCGCATTGGCCCCGGCATAATAATATCCGGTCTGCGTCCTATCGACGCCAAGACAGAGAATATCCAGATGTGCGTCAAAACCAGACGCCAAACCAGCAGCGTGATCCAGCACGCTTTCTTGCAGTTTTGCGTCTGTGCTTACCGTCATTACAGATTTATAGGCCATGCCGTTCTCCCGAAGCGATTTTCCTTAAGCTAACCCGGCGCGGATCGTCGCACTTTGACAGGGGTCAAGCTGCGGCAAAGCTTCCATTGATGCAGATCAATGACCCGAGATAGGGAACCGACCAGAAACAACTCAGTCTAAAACCGCCTGCGCGGAATCCGAATCGTGTGGGTCAGACCAAGGGACGAAAACAATGAACTATCTCAAGCTCATCGTGCTTGCTGCTGTTGCGATCTTCGCAGCCATTGCAGCAAACTATGCACGAGATGTGGCTTACATGGTGCACGCGATTTTGATCATGCTGGTTTCGGCCGGTATGTTCGTGTGGACCCTGCGCCGCACTGACGAGCCGGTAAAAGCGGCTCCACAAAACGAATATATGGATGACGTTATCCGCGCTGGCGTCATCGCAACCGCCTTCTGGGGTGTGGTCGGCTTTCTGGCCGGGACCTTCATCGCAGCTCAGCTGGCATTTCCGGCACTGAACTTTGACTGGGCTCAGGGCTATGCCAACTTTGGTCGCCTGCGTCCGCTGCACACTTCGGCGGTTATTTTCGCCTTTGGTGGCAACGCGCTGATCGCAACGTCGTTCTACGTGGTTCAGCGAACTTCGGCCGCACGCCTGTGGGGCGGCAACCTAGCATGGTTTGTCTTCTGGGGGTATCAGCTGTTCATCGTACTGGCGGCCACCGGCTATCTGCTGGGCGGCACCCAATCGAAAGAATACGCAGAGCCCGAATGGTATGTTGATATCTGGTTGACCGTCGTCTGGGTGGCCTATCTGGCTGTGTTTGTCGGCACCATCGTCAAGCGCAAAGAGCCCCACATATATGTGGCCAACTGGTTCTTCCTGTCGTTCATTCTGACTGTCGCGATGCTGCACCTGGTCAACAACCTGTCGATCCCGGTGTCGATCTGGGGTTCGAAATCGGTTCAGGTCTTCTCGGGTGTGCAGGATGCCATGGTTCAGTGGTGGTACGGCCACAACGCGGTGGGCTTTTTCCTGACGGCGGGCTTCCTGGGCATGATGTACTACTTCATCCCGAAGCAGGCCGAGCGTCCGGTGTTCTCATATAAGCTGTCGATCATCCACTTCTGGGCACTGATCTTCCTGTATATCTGGGCTGGTCCGCACCACCTGCATTATACCGCGCTGCCTGACTGGGCATCGACACTGGGCATGGTGTTCTCGGTTGTGCTGTGGATGCCGTCCTGGGGGGGTATGATCAACGGTCTGATGACCCTGTCGGGCGCATGGGACAAGCTGCGCACTGACCCTGTGATCCGCATGATGGTGATCTCGGTTGGCTTCTACGGCATGTCGACCTTTGAGGGCCCGATGATGTCGATCCGCGCGGTGAACTCGCTGTCGCACTACACCGACTGGACCATTGGCCACGTGCACTCTGGTGCGCTGGGTTGGAACGGCATGATCACCTTTGGTGCGCTGTACTACCTGGTACCGAAGCTGTGGAACCGTGAACGCCTGTACAGCCTGAGCCTGGTATCCTGGCACTTCTGGCTGGCCACCATCGGCATCGTCTTCTACGCCGCCTCCATGTGGGTCACCGGCATCATGGAAGGCCTGATGTGGCGCGAAGTTGACGCCAACGGTTTCCTTGTGAATTCGTTTGCTGACACTGTGGCTGCGAAATTCCCGATGTACGTTGTGCGTGCGCTGGGTGGCCTGATGTTCGTCGCTGGCTCTCTCATCATGTGCTACAATCTGTGGATGACCGCACGTCGCGCACCGGCTGTTCAGGCCGAAGCGGCTGTCGCTCACGCCACTCCGGCCGAATAAGGAGGACCGGACATATGGCAATTCTCGAAAAACACGCGATCCTCGAGAAAAACGTTACCCTGCTGGCAATCTTTGCCTTCCTCGTGGTGACCATCGGGGGTCTGGTTCAGATCGTTCCGCTGTTCTACCTCGAAAACACCATTGAGGATGTAGAGGGCATGCGCCCCTACACCCCTCTGGAACTGGCAGGTCGTGAAGTATACATCCGCGAAGGCTGCTATGTCTGCCACTCGCAGATGATCCGTCCGATGCGCGACGAAGTGGAACGCTATGGCCACTACTCGCTTGCGGCGGAATCGCAGTATGATCACCCGTTCCAGTGGGGTTCCAAACGGACAGGTCCTGACCTGGCGCGTCTTGGCGGCCGTTACTCGAATGAGTGGCACATCGACCACCTGCGGGATCCGCAATCGGTTGTTCCTGAATCGGTGATGCCGAAGTATGGCTTCCTCGAACAGAAAATGATCGACGGCAAGTACATCGGCGACCTGATGAAGACCAACCGTCTTGTCGGCGTTCCCTACACCGACGACATGATCGCAAATGCGCAGGCCGACTTTACCGCCCAGGCGGATCCGGACAGCGATTATGATGGTCTGTTGGAACGCTATGGTGAAAAGGTCAACGTCAGCAACTTTGACGCGCAGGCAGGCATCTCCGAAGCAGACGCTCTGGTGGCTTACCTGCAGATGCTTGGCACGCTGGTGGACTTCTCGACCTTCACGCCCGACGCAAGCCGCTAAGGAGGACAGACCTATGGAAACATATACTTTCCTCCGTCAGCTTGCTGACAGCTGGGCGTTGCTGATGATGTTCGCATTCTTCATGGGCATTGTTGTCTGGGCCTTCCGCCCGGGCAGCAACAAGGTCCACAAAGACACCGCCAACATCCCGTTCCGCCACGACGACAGACCTATGGCGCCCGCCGCGGGCGACCCCGCCGAGCATTAAGGAGGCGTGGACATGAGTGATAAAAAACAAGACGACAATCTCGACTATGAGACAACAGGTCATTCCTGGGATGGTATTCAGGAATACAACAAGCCCCTGCCTCGCTGGTGGCTGTGGACCTTCTATCTCTGCATCGTCTGGGGCATTGGATATGTCATCGCCTATCCGGCATGGCCGCTGATCAATGGCGCAACCCCGGGTCTGCTGGGCTATTCGACACGTGGTGAAGTCGCCGCTGACATCGCCCGTGTGGAAGAGGAAAACAAAGCGATCAACGAACAGCTGGCCTCGGTTGAGCTGAACGAAATCGCGGCGAACGCCAATCTGCACAGCTATGCTCTGAACGCCGGTGGCGCGGTCTTCCGCACCTGGTGCGCGCAGTGCCACGGCTCGGGTGCGGCGGGGGCTTCGGGTTATCCGAACCTGCTGGACAACGACTGGCTGTGGGGTGGCTCTTTGGAAGATATCCACCTGACCGTAACCCACGGGATCCGCAACACAGAAGACGAAGATGCACGTTACTCTGAAATGCCTGCCTTTGGCCGCGATGAGCTGCTGGAAGAAGGTGAAATCGTGCAGGTCGTCAACTATGTGATGGATCTGTCGGGTCTGGAGGCACCGGACGCCTCGGCTGTGGAAGCAGGCGCAGTGATCTATGAAGAGAACTGTTCTTCCTGCCACGCAGAAGATGGCACCGGTGACCGCGATCAGGGGGCTCCGAACCTCGCAGATGCGCTGTGGCTGTTCAAAGGCGCAGACAACAAGATCGACTATGATGACATCTATGAAACCGTCTACAACGCGCGTTTCGGTGTGATGCCAGCCTGGCAGACCCGTCTGTCCGAAGCTGAAATCCGCGCTGTTGCAACCTATGTGCACGGTCTGGGTGGCGGTGAAGCCGCAGCCGAATAAGATCGTCTGACCCTAGAAAATGAAAACCCCCGCGGCTGTCGCGGGGGTTTTTCTTTTGCGCGCGCCAATTGCTTGCGATCACCTTAGATTTGCGCGACTCTGCGCTTTACGGGCCTTGCCCCAACTCCAAGCAAACTGGAACGCCTCCTGTGTCGCAGACCGATGACATCGAACAGTTGATTGAGCTCATGTCCCGCCTGCCGGGGCTGGGCCCGCGTTCGGCACGCCGGGCCGTTCTGCATCTGATCCGCAAACGTGGATTACTGCTGTCCCCTCTGGCGCGCTCGATGCAGCAGGTCTCCGAAACCGCGCGTGAATGTCTGAACTGCGGCAATGTCGGCACCTCGGACATCTGCGAGCTGTGCAGCGATGACAATCGCGCCAATGGCATCCTGTGTGTGGTCGAAGATGTGGCCGATCTTTGGGCGATGGAGCGTTCCGGCGTGTTCAAAGGCCGCTATCATGTGCTGGGCGGTACGCTATCGGCCCTGGATGGGGTTGGCCCGGACGAGCTGCGCATTCCACAGCTGATCAACCGCGTCGAAGCCGAGGCCATCAGCGAAGTCATTCTGGCCCTGAACGCCACCATCGACGGCCAGACCACCGCCCATTACATCGCAGATCAGCTGGAACACCGCGTCACCCTGACCTCTCTGGCGCAGGGTGTCCCCATCGGGGGTGAGCTGGATTATCTTGATGATGGCACCATCACCGCCGCCATGAACGCGCGCAAACCAATCTGAACGGCTTACATTTCACGCGCAAATCTCATATGAGACAGCAAACAGTTTGCGTTTCCGGATCTGCGCCATGTCCTCCAAGTTTCTTGCCACCACCCTGACAGCCCTGACCCTTGGCGCGCCAATCAGCGCCTTTGCACAGGCCTCAACGCCCTGCGTTACGGGCAGCACATGCAGCCCCTCTGGCCTGCAGATCGACACGGCTGTTCTGGGTCAGGTGGATACGCTGACCAATATCATGCTGCGCGGTGAATCGCGGGTGGTTCAGGATAATCTGCCCCATGACGGGCTGTGGTTCAGCACCAACAACAGCCGTAATCAGGCGTCGCCCAGTGGTTTGCAGCGCTCAACCCAATGGATGAAACATGCGGCGCTTGGCTATGGGTTTGGGGGCGCTAGCGGGATCAGCGTTTTTGTCACCTACGGGCAGGGCGAAGGCCGTACCGCAGATGGACAGCACGCGGCCAAGATCCGTGGCTATGGCTTTGGGCTGGGATTTGATCGTCAGTTCAACCAGACGCAGCTCAGCGGGGCTGTCTTTGGCGGCACCATGCACAGCACCATCAGCAGCCCCAACAGCCTGTCTGGATCAGCGGATTATGACGGCACACAAACCGGGGCGACCCTGCGCCTGAGCGGCCCGATGCGGGGCGGTCGGTTCGATTATGCTGTGCAGGTCGATTATTCGCAGCACGAGATCGAAGATTATCAACTGTCCGGTCTGGGGCGTGGGCATGTGGGCAAACGCACCACCAAAACCACCGCGCTGGCGCTGGAGCTGGGCATGCCCCTTTCAACCAAAGCGGCTGATCTGCGTCCCTTCGCCGGGATCACCCGTGTCTTTGGCGATCAGGCGGATTTCTCGTTCAATGATGCCAGCGGCACCACCCGATTTGCCGCCCCGGATATGTTCAACGAGACCGAGGTCACCCTGGGGCTGGAGTTCGACACCCCAGGCTTTGCCGGGCTAAACGGCCGGCTGTCCCTCAGCCGCAATACCGGCGGCAATAATGGATTTAGCGCACGTCTTGGGATGGCGTTTTAAGCACCACCCCCTTTCAACGATACACATGAACAGAAAAAAGCCGCCCAAGGCGGCTTTTTAGATCTTTGCATGTCAGAGATGTCTCAGCGGTCGTCTTCGTCGTCGCTGGACCCGCTTTCTGGCAGGTTGAAGAAGCTGTCCGCGTCGAGGTAATCTTCGTCGCTCTTGTTGTCTTCCTCATCATCGTCCCCACGCGGATCGGACAGGCTGAAGGCTTCGAGCCCTTCCATGTTCGATGGCAGGCGCGGTTCAGTTTCCATCTCAAGGCTCTGCTCGGTCGACACCAGTTTGCGGCGTTCGTCATCCGACATGACCGAGGTCTGGTTGGCCGCAGCCTTGGCCACAGCAGCGTCCAGTTCAGACTGTTTACACAGGCCCAGCGCCACCGGATCAATCGGCTGCATATTGGCGATATTCCAGTGGGTGCGTTCACGGATGGCCTGAATGGTTGGCTTGGTCGTGCCGATCAGCTTGGCAATCTGCGCATCTGCCAGTTCCGGGTGGAACTTGACCAGCCAGAGGATCGAATTCGGGCGGTCCTGACGCTTGGACAGCGGGGTATAGCGCGGGCCACGGCGCTTGTCTTCGTCACGCGCGGCGGCGTTGAACTTGATGCGCAGCTTGACCAGCGGGTTTTTCACCGCCGCATCCAGATCAGCCTGATCCAGCTGGTTGTTGGCGATCGGGTCAAAGCCCTTTACGCCCACAGCCACATCCCCATCGGCGATGCCCTGAATTTCCAGCTCGTGGAAGCCGGTGAAATCACCGATCTGTTTGAATGTCAGCGTGGTGTTGTCCACCAGCCAGACGGCGGTTGCCTTTGGGTGCAGCAGTTTGGCCACGGGTCTACTCCTTGCTCAAATAGTCCGACACACGCCTTTTGCCCGGCCCGCGGCACCGGGGCCTTGGGCGGCTCTACGCTGGTAGAGCGGGTTACCGTTGTCGGGGAACTTGATCCGTATATAAAGGCCCTGACCTCTGAGGGAAAGAGAAAATGCGTTACCTGTTTCTTACACTGCTGTTTCTTGCCAATATCGCCCGCGCTGACGGTGAAAAGGCAGGCGAGTTTGACTATTACGTGATGGCGCTCAGCTGGTCGCCCAACTGGTGTGTGATCGAAGGGGATGCACGCAAATCGCCGCAATGTGACGAAGATCATGGCTGGGTTCTGCATGGGCTGTGGCCGCAGTTTCACCGTGGCTTTCCGGCCTATTGCCCTACAACCGCCCGCCACCCCAGCCGGGCGCGCACTGCGGAAATGGCCGATATCATGGGCACATCGGGGCTGGCCTGGCATCAATGGAAGAAACATGGCGTATGCACCGGGCTGACCGCAGATCAGTATTACAAACTGTCGCGCGCTGCCTATGACAGCGTGACCCGCCCGGCCGTGTTCCGCAAATTGGACAAATCGGTGACCCTGCCTGCTTCGGTCGTGGAAGAGGCCTTTTTGAAAGCCAACCCCAAGCTGGAAAAAGACATGCTGACCATCACCTGCCGTGACGGGATGATCCAGGAAGCCCGCGTCTGCCTGTCAAAAGACCTGACCCCGGTGCCTTGTGGGCAGGATGTGGTTCGCGATTGCAAAATGAAAAACGCCCGTTTCGATCCGGTGCGCGACTAAGGCCGCTCCTCAAGCCCTAGCGGGCTCTCCTCGCGGGGGCGGTCACAACTGAAAATGGATGTGATCATCATGGCGCGCCGCACGGCACCCCTGGAACCGGATCTTGGGGTGGCTTATGTTCAGACGCGCAGTGATATGCGGCTCAACCAAAATCTTTGACACGCGCGGGTCTTCGGCCAGCCAAAGCAATGCGGCGCGCATACGCGGCTCATCCAACTGCACCCGAGGCAGCCAGGGTTGCAGCCAGGCAAAATCCCAACGCAGATCTTTCCAGGTCTTTGGGCAGGCGCTATCCCCTTCGGCATAGCCCCAAAAGCCAATTGGCGATTTCATCCTGCCCGGCAGATAGCGCCCTGTCCCATCCTGCCAGTAAAACCCCAGATCCAGCTTTTCACCATCGTCATGCGACAGATGCGGCAAGAGCGGCAGCCCATCAAACGCCGGAAAGCCGCCATCCAGAACCACAGTCTGCGTTTTAGGAAACCGCTGCGCCATATGCGCAGCCAGATCATTCACGACGGAATGCATCTCGAGCGTCACAAAATTGCGGTTCAGAGCGGTGTAGAAAAACGGCACATGCAGCGCGGGATGTGGGTCACGCGCCAGCGACACCCGCCATGGGCCAAACAAATGCAGCCCAACCGACAAAACCGCATAGATCAAAACAAAGCTGACAAAGCGCTGTCTGCCACGCAAAAGGGCCAGCACATAGGCCAGCCCCCCGATAAAGCTAAGCGCCGTCAGGATCAGGGCAATCAGCCCCCTGACCCAATTAGCCATAGTGTTTGACCGGCGTACCCGCGATGGCCGCCATATTCAGCAGACCACGGGCCGTGATCGACGGCGTCACGATATGCGCGCGGTTGCCCATGCCCATCAGGATCGGCCCCACCTCAAGGCCATCTGCCTTCATTTTCAGAATGTTACGCACCCCTGACGCCGCATCGGCATGGGCGAAGATCAGCACATTCGCCGCCCCCTGCATCCGGTTTCCGGGCAGCAGACGTTCGCGCAGCTCTGGATCCAGCGCCGTATCAAGGTTCATCTCGCCCTCATAACAGAAATCACGCGGGCGGCTGTCGAGAATGGCAAGGGCATCGCGCAGACGCTGGCCCGAGCCTTCAGCGTGATTGCCAAACTGCGACTGCGAGCAAAAGGCAATACGTGGCTCAACCCCAAACCGACGGGCGTGACGCGCGGCACCAATCGCGGTTTGCGCCAGTTGTTCGGGCGTGGGCAGCGACCAGACATGGGTGTCCGCGATAAACAGCGGCCCGTCTTCCAGGATCATCAGCGACAACGCGCCATGTGGTTCGTGATCATCCGAGCCCAGCACCTGATTCACATAGTTCATATGCCAGCGGTATTCCCCGAAAGTGCCGCAGATCATGCTGTCGGCCTCGCCACGATGAACCATGATCGCGCCGATGGCGGTGGTATTGGTGCGCATGATCGCCTTGGCCAGATCCGGCGTCACCCCACGCCGCGCCATTAGCTGGTGATAGGATGTCCAGTAATCGCGATAGCGCGCATCGTTTTCCGGGTTCACAATCTTGAAATCCCGATCCGGGCGGATCTCAAGACCATGACGTTCACAGCGCGCGTTGATCACATCGGGACGGCCAATCAGGATGGGTGTCTCGGTGGTTTCTTCAAGGATCGCCTGCGCAGCACGCAGCACACGTTCATCTTCGCCCTCGGCAAAGACAATCCGGCGCGACGCGGTAGAGGCCGCCTGAAAGATCGGGCGCATAAGCAGCGCAGATTTGTAGACGCTGGCATCCAGCTTTTGGCGGTAGGCATCCAGATCTTCGACCGGGCGTTTGGAGACACCGCTGCGCATCGCGGCCTCGGCCACAGCAGAGGACACAATGCCCGACAGACGCGGATCAAACGGTTTGGGGATCAGGTAATCCGGGCCAAAGGTCAGCTGTTCCCCACGATAGGCGGCGGCGGCTTCGGCGCTGGTGGTGGCGCGGGCCAGCGCGGCAATCCCTTCGACACAGGCAATCTGCATCTCATCGTTGATTTCTGTCGCCCCCACATCCAGCGCACCGCGGAAGATAAACGGGAAGCACAACACGTTGTTGACCTGATTGGGAAAATCCGAACGCCCCGTGGCGATGATCGCATCCGGTGCCGCCTCACGCGCGAGATCGGGCATGATTTCAGGGGTCGGATTGGCCAGGGCAAAGACAATCGGCTGCTTTGCCATCTTTTTCACGTGCTCAGGGGTCAGCACACCGGGGCCAGACAGCCCCAGAAACAGATCTGCATCGTCGATTACCTGATCCAGCGTGCGCAGATCGGTCTTTTGCGCAAAGGCGGCCTTTTGCGGGTTCATGTCCACCTCGCGGCCCTCATAGACCAGCCCGTGAATGTCACACAGCCAGACGTTTTCGCGTTTGACCCCCAGCTTCAGCAGCATGTTCAGACAGGCAATACCCGCCGCGCCGCCGCCGGTTGACACCACCTTGATATTCTCAAAGGACTTGCCCGTCACATAAAGCGCATTCGTCGCCGCCGCGCCCACAACAATCGCAGTGCCGTGCTGATCATCGTGAAAAACCGGAATATTCATCCGCTCGCGGCACAGCTTTTCCACAATGAAACAATCCGGGGCCTTGATGTCCTCAAGGTTGATTGCGCCAAAGGTCGGTTCCAGTGCGCAGACGATATCCGCCAACTTTTCCGGATCGGATTCGTCAACTTCGATGTCAAAGCAATCAATATCGGCGAATTTCTTGAACAGAACGGCCTTGCCTTCCATCACTGGTTTCGAGGCCAGCGCGCCGATATTGCCGAGGCCCAGCACCGCTGACCCATTAGAGACCACCGCCACAAGATTTCCGCGCGTGGTGTAACGGGCGGCAGCGGCTTCGTCAGCTTTGATTTCAAGGCAGGCTTCGGCCACGCCGGGGCTGTAGGCGCGGCTTAGGTCGCGGCCATTGGCCAGCGGCTTGGTCGCGCGGACCTCCAGCTTACCCGGCTGCGGATGCTCATGGTAAAACAGCGCCGCCTGGCGCAGGGTTTCCTTGGAAGAATCGCTCATGGTCAGCCCCGTTTTTCAAGATCGTTTACCGTTAAACCATTTTTTTCTCGCGGCGAAAATGGCCTATTTTCGCCTTATCAGTTTCATCCATGGATTGAAATTGAATTTACGTTAGGCAGGAAAGCGACGGAATGCACCACAGGTCTTGCATTCAGCCCGCCAGCTTCGCAACATGGCCGGATCACATTTCACGGAGTCCCCTGCATGTCTTTGTCTGACGCAGCCCGCAAGGTGCGCGAAAACGCCTATGCCCCCTATTCGAACTTTAAGGTAGGGGCGGCCCTGCGCGCGCCATCGGGACAAATTTACAGCGGTTGCAATGTGGAAAACGTGGCCTATCCCGAAGGCACCTGTGCCGAAGCCGGCGCCATCGCGGCCATGATCGCCGCCGGGGAAACCGAAATCCTTGAGGCCTATGTCATCGCCGACAGCCCCAGCCCGGTGCCGCCCTGTGGGGGCTGCCGTCAAAAGCTGGCGGAATTTGCCAAAGGCGAAGTAAAAGTCACGCTGGCCACCACAGATGGCACCGAACAGGTTATGAAAGTCGCCGACCTTCTTCCCGGTGCCTTTGGCGCCTCTCATATGGAAAACAGCTGATGGACGCCCGCACGGTGAATGCCCGCCTGCGGCGGGGAGAAGAGCTATCGGCCAAAGAACTGTCATGGTTCGCGCAGGGGCTGGCCGAGGGGACGGTCAGCCCAGCGCAGGCCGGGGCTTTTGCCATGGGGGTCTGCCTGCGCGGGCTGTCGGAACAGGGCCGTGTGGCGCTGACACTGGCCATGCGCGATTCTGGTCATGTCCTTGATTGGGATATGGACGCCCCGGTGATCGACAAACATTCAACTGGTGGCGTTGGCGATTGCGTTTCGCTGCCGCTTGCGCCGATGCTGGCGGCCTGCGGCGTCTATGTGCCGATGATTTCCGGGCGCGGTCTGGGCCACACCGGCGGCACGCTGGACAAACTAGAAGCCATTCCCGGCTATAATGTGTCGCCCGATGAAACCCGCCTGCGCGAAATTGTGGGGGATGTGGGCTGTGCGATTGTCTCTGCCAGCGCCGATATCGCCCCCGCCGACAAACGCCTTTATGCAATCCGCGATGTCACCGCCACGGTCGAAAGCCTTGATCTGATCACCGCCTCGATCCTATCCAAGAAACTGGCCGCCGGGCTGCAATCGCTGGTGCTGGATGTCAAAGTGGGCTCTGGCGCCTTTATGAAAACCGCAGACGACGCCCGCGCGCTGGCCTCTTCGTTGGTTTCTACCGCCAATGCGGCGGGCTGCCCGACCTCAGCGCTGATCACCGATATGAATCAGCCGCTGGCCTCAAGCCTTGGCAATGCGCTGGAAATTGACGCCTCAATGCGGGTGCTGACCGGCAAAGACACTGGCCCGCTGCTGGAGCTGACCCTTGCTTTGGGGGCTGAGCTGCTGACCACCGCAGGCATCAACGATGGGGCCGCAAAACTGCAACAGGCGCTGGACAGTGGCGAAGCCGCAGAACGCTTTGGCCGTATGGTCTATGCCTTGGGCGGGCCACTGGATTTCGTCGAAAACTGGCAGCGCTTTTTACCCGAAGCCCCCGTTATCCGCGAAATCACCGCCACGCAAAGCGGCACCGTCACCGCCATTGATGGCGAAGCGCTGGGTCTGATTGTGGTGGATCTGGGCGGCGGGCGACGCGTGGAAACCGATCAGGTCAACCCCGCCGTGGGTCTGACAGATGTTGTACGCCTTGGTGATAAAATCACCAAAGGCCAGCCCATCGCGGTGATCCATGCCGCCCGCGAAGCCCAGGCCGAGGCCGCCGCCGAAAACCTGCGCCGCGCAATCACAATTGGCGAAGGCACAGCCCCGCAAACCCCGCTTATGCTGGAAAGGATCACCTGATGCGCGCATTTCTGGTGGTGATGGATTCCGTCGGCATCGGCGGCGCAACCGACGCCCGGGCCTTCTTCAACGGCGACCGACCCGACACTGGGGCGGATACGCTGGGCCATATTATGCAGGCCTGCGCCGAGGGCCGTGCGGATCAGGGCCGCAGCGGCCCGCTGCACCTGCCCAATCTCGCCAGCCTTGGGCTGTTTCACGCCCACGCACTGGCCACAGGTGCGGGGGACGTCAATCCCCCCACCCCGCAGGGCCTTTGGGGTTGCGCCAATGAGATATCAAAGGGCAAAGACACCCCATCCGGTCACTGGGAACTGGCTGGGCTGCCTGTGCCCTGGGATTGGCATTACTTCCCCGACACACAGCCTGCCTTCCCGCCCGAGTTGTCGCAACTGGCGGCCCAGATCGCGGGGACAGATGGTATTCTGGCCGATTGCCATGGCTCGGGCACGGTGATGATTGATCAGTTCGGCGCGGAACATGTGAAGACCGGCAAGCCGATCTGCTACACCTCGGCAGATAGCGTTTTTCAGATCGCCGCCCACGAAGAAATCTTTGGCCTGCAAAGGCTCTATGATCTGTGCGAAGCGCTGGCCCCGCATCTGCACAAGATGAAAGTAGGCCGGGTCATTGCCCGCCCCTTTGTGGGTGAACCGGGCAATTTCACCCGCACCGCCAACCGCCATGACTATGCCATCACGCCCCCCAGCCCGGTGCTGACCAACTGGGTGCAAGACGCGGGCCGCGCGGTCTATGCGATTGGCAAAATTGGCGATATCTTTTCCATGACAGGCATCGATGAGGTGCGCAAAGGCACGGATGCGCAGCTGATGACCCACCTGTCTGACCTGATCGACACCGCCAAAGAGGGCAGCCTGACCTTCGCCAATTTCGTTGAGTTCGACAGCCTTTATGGCCATCGCCGCGACATCGCGGGCTATGCGCGCCATCTGGAATGGTTTGACGCGGAACTGGGCAGGCTGCTGCCCCGCCTGCGCGAAGATGACATGCTGCTGATCACCGCCGATCACGGCAATGACCCCAGCTGGAGCGGCACAGACCACACCCGCGAACGGGTGCCCGTGCTGATCGCGGGCAAAGGCGCCGGCGCGCTGGGTCAGATCGCCTTTACCGATGTGGCCGCCAGCATCGCCACGCACCTGAACGTGCCAGCCCAAGGACCGGGAGTATCCTTTTTATGATGGACCAGGATCAGATTGCCGCACTCGCGGATTTGCCAAAACTTGAACTGCATCTGCATTTCGAGGGCGCTGCGCCCCCGGCCTTTATTCGCGGGCTGGCGCAGGAAAAGAATGTCGATCTCTCGGGCATCTTTCGCAAAGATGGGTCCTATGATTATCGCGATTTCGTGCATTTCCTGTCGGTCTATGAGGCCGCCACCAGCGTGCTGCAAAGCCCGCAGGATTTCGCCCGCCTGACCACCGCCGTTCTTGAGGAATGCGCCCAAAACGGCGTGATCTATGCCGAAACCTTCCTGTCGCCTGATTTCTGCGGCGGCAGCGATGTGTCCGCCTGGAAAGAATATCTGCATGCCATCCGCGAAGCCGCTGATGCGGCTCAGCGCGATATGGGCATCACCCTGCGCGGCATCGCCACGCCCATCCGCCACTTTGGCCCGGAAAAGGCCAGGGCCGCCGCCCTATGCGCTGCCGAAACAGCGGATGACTGGCTGGTGGGGCTGGGCATGGGAGGTGACGAAAATCAGGGCCAGCAGCGCGACTTTGCCTATGCCTTTGATATGGCCCGCGAAGCAGGGCTGCGTCTGACCAGCCACGCCGGCGAATGGCGCGGCCCGCAAGAGGTGCGCGACGCCGTCGAAGATCTGCGCGTCGAACGCATCGGTCACGGTGTGCGCGCCGTCGAAGATCTGGCGGTGGTCGACATGCTGATCGAACGCGGCATCACCCTTGAGGTCTGTCCGGGCTCCAACGTCTTTCTGGGTGTTTATGATCGTCTTGATCAGCACCCGATTGAAAAGCTGCGTGATCGCGGCGTAAAGGTGACAGTCTCGACCGATGACCCACCTTTCTTTCACACCACTATGCGCCGGGAATACAGCGCCCTTGCCCAGACCTTTGGCTGGGATCGCGAAGTTTTTGACCAGATCACAAAAAATGCGTTAGAGGGGGCCTTCTGTGATACAGACACCAAAACCCGCCTCGCCAAACAGCTGGAGACCGCATGACCGAGCATCTGACCATCGTTGACCACCCTCTGGTGCAGCACAAACTGACCATCATGCGGGACAAGGACACATCGACCAACAGCTTTCGCCAGTTGCTGCGCGAAATCAGCCATCTGCTGGCCTATGAGGTCACCCGTAACCTGCCCATGACCACCCGCCGCATCGACACACCGATGCAGGAAATGGATGCGCCTGCCATCGCGGGCAAGAAAATGGCGCTGGTATCAATCCTGCGCGCGGGCAACGGGCTGCTGGACGGCATCCTGGAACTAATTCCCGCTGCGCGTGTGGGATTCGTTGGCATGTACCGCGATGAGGAAACGCTCAAACCGGTCGAATACTACTGCAAACTGCCGTCCGAGCTGGAAGACCGCCTGACCATCGTGGTGGATCCAATGCTGGCCACCGGCAATTCTTCGGTTGCGGCGATTGATCTGGTGAAAGCTAAAGGTGCGAAAAACATTCGCTTTTTGTGCCTTCTGGCCGCGCCCGAAGGGGTGGCCCGCATGAAAGAAGCCCACCCGGATGTGCCGATTGTCACCGCCTCGCTGGACGAAAAATTGAACGAGCTGGGCTATATCATGCCCGGTCTGGGCGATGCGGGTGACCGTATGTTTGGCACCAAGTAAGCGGTCTCACGCGACTGTGGCAGACACAAGAAGGTGTTAGCTTCTTCGCAACCACAAGAAGCTGTTAACTCTTTCAGTACTTTACACTTTATGTGGTATTGTGCATTCTGCCCCTACATCTGTGGGGGCAGACATGATGATTAAGAGATTGGCGGCTTTCGCCATATGTATTTCTGGTACGGGTATGTTTGCCCTGCCAGCCGAGGCACAGAGCAGTTCCTCAGGCGTTCCGGCGAACTTTCCGCCCGCGTCCTACAAAGGCTCTCAGTTTGTGGACCGCAAAGGCTGCGTGTTTGTGCGCGCAGGCTATGATGGCAATGTTACCTGGGTGCCGCGCATGACACGTGCGCGCAAACAGATCTGCGGCCAGACCCCAACCGGGGTTGGCGGGGCCACAGCCGCTGCGCGCCCTGCGCCGCGCGCCGCTGAAAAACCTGTGCAGATCACGCTGGAACCCAGCGCGCGTCCTGCGGCCAAACCTGCCGCCGCGCCAGTCCGTCAGACAGCCACGGCACAACGCAAGATCACCGTCACACCTGCGCCTGTTCCGCAAATCCCGGTGATCGCGCCGCGTCCGGCCCAGCCTCGGGTTACAGCGCCGGTACGCATTCAGGCACCCATCAAACCGCAGGCCATCGCCCGCTCAACCACCGCGCCCAGTATCACTGTGCCGCGTGTACCTGTTGTGCCGATCATCCGCGCGCAGGCGTCGAAACCCGTGATGGCCCAACCGCCGCGTATCATCCGCCCGGCCCCTGTGACCGTGTCTCAGGTGCTGCGCCGCCCTACGGTGCAGGCCCATGCCCAGAATTCATCCGGGGCCGCAAACTGCGGTCCGGGTCAGGGGTTTCTGTGCACAAACACGGGCACCACCGCCACCCCCAAGTTCAACCTGATCAAGGCCCTGCCTCAGGTCGAAGTCACATCGTACTCTGCGACGGATTACAAGAAACAGCAGATCACCCAACTGCCCGGCAACACCCGAATCCTGCCGCGCCGCTCATATGAGATGCTGCAACAGAGCAAGTCGATCCATGTGCCCGAAGGCTATCGCCCCGCCTGGGATGATGACCGTCTGAACCCTTACCGCGCGTTGCAAACGGTTGACGGCTATCGGCAGACGCAGCAGCTTTGGACCAACACGGTGCCGCGCCGCCTGATCACCGCTGACAACCGGGATAAACACAAGCGGCGCGAACCCAATGTGGTTGGGCGTGCGGGCCGCCTCCCTTATGTCACACATGGTCACTGACCGATCCTGAAACCCGCGTCCCCGACGCGGGTTTTTCTTTATCCGCGATGCGGTTCTGGCACCCAATCTTCGCTCTCCCTGTTCCAGAAACGGTTTGGGTTGTCCTCGTCTTGCCCGCGAATATGCAGGGTGCGCATCACCGGGCCGACGAAAATCACCGGCTCCTCATAAGGATGTGCCGCATAGATCGCGCGCAAGACCGTCTCAAGCTGCGCCTCACCCTCGGGCAGAAAGAACGACAGCTCGCAACAGGGCACATCCACCGCCGCCTTCGTGGCCGCATTACGCCCCGATCCCAGCGACCTGAACCGCTGCACCCCGTCACAGGTTGCAAAGCTGACCTGATCGTAATCCCCCCAGCCCAACAGAGCGCAGTCAGTGATGGCCTGCAACAGCGCCTGAACGCGGGCTTGCGGCACCTGTACAAACATGCGCAAGCCGGGTTCCGTTTCAAAGCGATCATTTGGGTCTAAGGTCAAGGGCATGGGACTCTCCAATTTGATGCCCCCTGAGTACCGCGCTCTTTTGATCTATTGGGAAAAGACGCTTCGCCCGGGATCGAACTACTCCCCGATCTCAGCTCGCGAAATTCCGAAATGCGCCTCAAAGCCGGCATAGCCCTTTTCCGTCACCTTCAGCGCCCGCTGCCCCTGCTGCCGTGTCAGCCAACCCTCTTGCAGAAAATAGGCCAACAGGGCGGTGGCAAACGGCCCAGACAGATGAAACCGCCGTTCGGTCCAATCAAGACACAGCTTGGCCATGGCTGTCTCTGAGCGCCTAGGCAATGCCGCCCCAAGATCCTGCGCAAACCTTTCATAGTCCGCTGCGGGAAACAGCGCTTCGCCAGACAGCTGCAGCACGTCACGCGCGATCACCGCCTGCGACACCAGCACCCCAAGCTGCCCGGCGAGATGATTATAGCAACAGCGCGCCACCAGCATGTCGGGGGCCTGCCACGCGCCGCGTGTCAGGTGATCGCGTGGGGACAGCCGCGCCAGCGTCTCCAGTACCTGCGCCACCTCTTCGCTGGCAATCTGATGATAGACATGCCGCCCACTGCGCAGAGACCGCGTCAGGCCAGCCTGTTCAAGATGCTTCAGATGTGTGGTGGCAGTCTGTGCTGTGATCTGCGCCGCGCAGGCCAGTTCCTTATTGGTAAAGGCCCTGCCATCCATCAGCTCACACAGGATGCACAGCCGACTTGCATCGGCCAGAGCCGCGCCAATGATATCCAACCGTGGTTCCATATGTCAGTCTAGACGCTGCCCAGCCCTACCCCCAAGCAAAAACGCTTCGATCCAGATCGAAGTTACCCGCCGCAGATCCCCTGCAGGCGCACCCAATCCGCGTCTTTCAGAACCTCGCGGCTGCCCAATGCCCGGCGCGGGTCGGCTTCGATCAGGGGTAAGACGGTTTCCCCCGTGATATCCAGCGCATAGGCATAGGGTGAACTGCGCAATTCAGCCCGTTCAAAGGCAGGCAAAAGCGCCTGAGCATCCAGAGGTTTCACCGGCTGCTTTAACAATTCTTCAGCATAGCTGGCCAGCGTCGCATCCGGCAAAGCGCCTGTGGCCAGCACCCGCAACGCATCAATCAGCCCGGCGTGATCCACCAGCGCAATCAAAGGATCGCTCTGCTCAGCGGCCACGGATTGTGCCAGCACATAGCCCGCCACAACATCCGGGTCTTCATGATCTTCCACAACAGAGCGGTTCAGCAGAATGATCCCGCCGGGCAGATGGGCGCTGCTTTGCACCCCGGCTGGCACAACGACCAGTTGCTGCATGCCCTCCTCGCCGAACAACCGCGACTTCAGCGCCGAAAGCGGGGCCGCTGCCTCTTCTGTGTGGCAGGGCTGTCCTGTGACCCGCGCCATATGGCCCAACAGCGCCTGCCCAATCTCGGCGCGTTTGACCGGTGGCAGCACAGAGACCGTGTAATCGCGCAGGGCACCCGGCAGCCAGAACACCGCCCCAGCCGCCAAAGCCGCCGCCAGACCGACCCCCAGAAACCAGCGCAGCTTACCCGGATGCGGGCGTCGGCGCTCGATCACGCGCAGCAGATAATCAATCCCTTCGATCATCTGTGCTTCGTCCTCTGGCAGTTCCAGAGTTTCGCCAGGATCACCATCAGGATGATAAATTGCCGGAATATCCGATCCATTAGCCCGCTGAACCGCCGCCAGCGACCAATGCGCCAGCGCCTGATTGTTCATATCCGACATGGTCAGCGTCGCATCCCCCAAAGACACAATCACCTCACGGCGCTGATCCTCGGGCGAGGCACGCCATAGGCCGGTGGCTTCCAGCCGGTCAAAGTCTTTCAATGCGGTCATCTGGCTGCTCTGCCTTTGTGTTTGCCACAGGCTATCACGCACAGAAAAACGGGGCAATGCACCCAAAGGGCAGGAAAACCTCGCCCCTGAGTGCCCTGAAGAACATCCAGCGCGTTTAGCTGCTGCTCACCAGACTGATGTTATAAGTCTTGAAAGCCCGATCCCGCACCGGGGTCAGCTGCTTGTATTCTTCACTTTGAAACACACCATCCACGGCGTTCAGATCCGGATATTCTACGATCATGATCTGCTCGGCAGGCTTTTCGCCGACAATCCCTTGGGCCAGCGAAAAGCTTTGAACAACCTTGGCCCCCACCCGCTCCAATAGCGGGGTGGTAATGCGCATATATTCGGCGACAGCATCCTGCGCGTCAGGATTTACCGTCACACATCCGATGATAACAGCGGTCATGAGATTTCTCCTTGCGGTGCAATGGCACGAACAACTCATAACATAACATCACCCATTTGCCGCAATCTAGAGGTCAGTTGCAAGCCTGCGCAGCTCAAACTTCTGGATCTTCCCGGTCGAAGTCTTGGGCAATTCCTGAAACACCACTTTCTTTGGTGTCTTGAAACCGGCCAGCCTTTCGCGCGCAAAAGCGATCAGATCCGCTTCAGACACTTCATGGTGATCTTTCAACTCGACAAAGGCGCAGGGCACCTCGCCCCATTTTTCATCCGGCTTGGCAACGACAGCACATAGCAGCACCGCCTCATGCGCCATCAGGCAGGCCTCTACTTCGACCGAGCTGATGTTTTCGCCGCCGGAAATAATGATATCCTTGGCGCGATCCGCGATCTGCACAAAGCTGTCCGGGTGCTGCACCGCGATATCGCCCGAATGGAAATACCCACCTTCAAACGCTTCGGCGGTGGCCTTGGGGTTTTTCAGATAGCCCTTCATCACGCCGTTGCCACGGAACATGATTTCACCCTTGGCTTCGCCATCGCGGGGAATATCAGCCAGCGCCTCATCGGTGACGCGCACCTCTTCCATAAAGGGCATGGCCACCCCCTGACGCGCTTTGATCGCCGCCCGCGCGTCCCCCTCCAGATGATCCCATTCGGCTTTCCAGGTGCATTCGGTTGCCGGGCCATAGACTTCGGTCAGCCCATAGACCTGCGTGACATTGAACCCCATCGGTTCAATCTTGGCCAAAGTGGCAGGCGCAGGCGGCGCACCGGCAGTGAAGACCTCGACAATATGGTCAAACGCACGCTTTTGATCGTCAGGCGCATTGACCAGCATGTTCAACACAATCGGTGCGCCGCCAAAATGCGTTACGCCTTCATCCGCAATAGCATCGAAAATATCATGTGCCGTGATATCCCGGCAGCAGACCACTGTGCCCCCCACCGCAGGCATCATCCAAGTGTGACACCAGCCATTGCAGTGAAACAGCGGCACAATGGTCAGATAGACCGGATGTAGGGTGATGCGCCAACTGATCACCTGCCCGGTGGCATTCAGATAGGCCCCACGGTGATGATAGACCACGCCCTTGGGCCGCCCCGTGGTGCCCGAAGTATAGTTCAGCGCAAGGCTTTCCCATTCATCTTCTGGCAGGATCCACTCAAAGTCCGGATCACCGCTGGCCAGCAGATCTTCGTACTCCATGTAATGCCCATGCGCATGTGCCCCGCCATGATCATCCGCCACCTCGATCACGATGGGCGCATCAGTCACCATGCCTTCGATCGCTTCAGCCAGAACCGGCAGGAACTGCGGATCGCAAAGCACCACCTTGGCTTCGCCGTGATCCAGAATATAGCTGATGGTGTTCACATCCAGACGGGTGTTGATCGCATTCAATACCGCCCCTGCCGCTGGCACGCCAAAATGCGCTTCGGCCTGTGCCGGGATATTGGGCAAAATGGTCGCCACCACATCACCGGGCTGAACCCCCTGCTTTTGCAGCGCCGAGGCCAGCCGCGTCACACGTTCAAGATATTCCCGATAGGTCTTGCGATGCGGCCCGTAAACCACCGCCAGATGATCTGGCCAGATCGACGCGGCCCGCGGCAGAAACGACAAAGGCGTCAGCGGCACATAATTGGCCTTGTTTTTCTCTAACCCGGTTTCGTCACGCATCCAGCCCATGGGTCTTCTCCCTGCAAAAAACTTGCCCAAGGTATGACCAAGATTTCAGTTTCTGAAAAGTCTGTTAGCGACTAGACTAATGAAATGATCGTCTCACCGGGCCGCCGCTATATCTTTGTTCACATTCCCAAAACCGGCGGCACCTCCCTTTCGCTGGCTCTGGAAGAGCGCGCCCATAAAGACGACATCCTGATTGGCGACACCCCGAAAGCGCAAAAGCGCAGGGGGCGGGTCAAAAAGCTGGCGGCGCGCGGGCGGCTTTGGAAACATGCCACTTTGGCAGATATCGACGGTGTCCTGACCCCGGATCAGATCAGCGGGATGCTGTGCTTTACCATTGTGCGCAACCCCTGGGATCGCGCCGTCAGCTATTATCACTGGCTGCAAGAGCAGCAGTTCGATCACACGGCAGTGCAGATCACGCAAAGCACCGATTTCGCAGGCTTCCTGCAACATCCGCATACCCAGCTCTCGCTGCGCGACTGGCCCTACGCGCGCTATATGCGGGATGTGACAGGTGTCGAACACGGGCTGTTTTTGCGCCTCGAACACCTGCAGCAGGATCTGGCCCCAGTGCGCGATCACCTTGGCTTTGACATCCCCCTGCCCCATGTGAACCGCTCACAGCGCGGCGCCTACCAAAGCTATTACACCCCAGAGCTGCGCGATCTGCTGGGCCAGATCTGCACGGAAGATATCAAACGCTTTGGCTATCAGTTCGAGGATCTGTGATTAGGGTCAGGAGGAATGCATCCTGACCCTACTTCCGCAAGGCCAGCCGCAGATCTTCGACAGCCTGTTCCTGCCGATGCGACAGCCCGCCTGTGACCAGCCCCACAAGCACATCCTGCATCACATCCCAGGAGGCATCCCCGTCGATTTTATAAAGCCGCCGCGCCAGTCGGGGCACGGCCTGCTGCGCGCCATTGGATTGCTCAACCAGCCACCGGCCCAGAACTTCCATTTCCTCGGCTTCTTCTTCGCTGCAACGCAGCTCTTTGCGCAGCATCAGGTGCAATGACTGACGCTGTTCGCGGGTAGGCAGGTCGTCCAATTCCAGAAAGGCCTGCGCAATCGCGCAGATCGCAATCCGGGGGTCATCAATCCCCTCAACGGGGTGCGCATTTGTCTGCCTGCGAAAGGCCAGCCGCCTTGGTGCATTCTGAACCGTTGTCGCAAGATCGCCCGCTGCGTCTATCGCTTCACGCGGGTTATTGCGCACCCACCACCACAGGGCACCACCCAAAGCTGTCAAAATCAAAATGAGAATATGCATAGGCCAATCCACTACTCTACCCGGGCGCTCACAAAATACCGCGCCGCATCACGACAGTGAACCTCTAGACACAGGCCCGGCTTTGCTCAACCAAAGACTTTGCGTCAGCGTCGCAAATCACCCTCTGATCTGCCTGCCTCCAAAAGATGCAGGAACGTTGCATATTTTGCACCATCACTTCGCAAAATTTGCAAAGTTTCAGATTTTTCCCAAAAACTTTCACTATTCGGGCGCTTTGCAAAGTTTTGCAGGGCATTTTTTGCCGATTCTGCAAAGTTTCTGCGGTTTTCTGTCCTGAAGGGCGGTAACAGGCTTGCCCGAGCCACACTCAACCGCCTAAGCCCCTGTGCAAGAGATTACGGAGGAGAGGCCTGATGGGATACAAAGACGTTTACGACAGCTGGAAATCCGATCCCGAAGCATTCTGGATGGACGCTGCAAAGGCAATTGACTGGGATCAGCCGCCATCCAAAGCGCTGTTTGATCTGGGCGACCACATGTATGAATGGTTCGCTGATGCAAAGGTCAACACCTGCTACAACGCCGTTGACCGCCATGTGGAAGCGGGCCGGGGCGAACAGACGGCGATCATTTATGACAGCCCGATCACCCATACCAAACGCGAAATCAGCTATGTTGAACTGCGCAACCGTGTGGCCAATTTGGCGGGCGCCCTGCGCGCCAAAGGCGTGGAAAAAGGCGACCGGGTGATCATCTACATGCCGATGATTCCCGAAGCGCTGGAAGCCATGCTGGCCTGTGCCCGTCTGGGCGCGATCCACTCGGTGGTCTTTGGCGGCTTTGCGGCCAACGAACTGGCAGTGCGCATCGACGATGCCAAACCCAAGGCCATCATCGCCGCCTCCTGCGGGTTGGAACCCGGCCGCGTGGTGCACTACAAACCGCTGCTGGATGGCGCGATTGACCTGGCCGACCACAAGCCGGATTTCTGCGTAATCTTCCAGCGTGAACAGGAAGTGGCGCAGCTGATTGAGGGTCGTGATTACAACTGGCACGGCTTCCAATATGGCGTTGAACCCGCCGAATGTGTGCCGGTTGAGGGCAATCACCCCTCGTATATCCTGTATACCTCGGGCACCACCGGTGCGCCCAAAGGCGTGATCCGCCACACCGCAGGCCAGCTGGTGGCCCTGAACTGGACCATGAAGAACATCTACAACGTCGATCCCGGCGATGTTTTCTGGGCGGCCTCAGATGTGGGCTGGGTCGTTGGCCACTCGTACATCTGCTACGGCCCGCTGATTCACGGCAACACCACCATCGTTTTCGAAGGCAAACCGGTTGGCACCCCGGATGCGGGCACCTTCTGGCGTGTGATCGAAGAACACAAAGTCAAAACCTTCTTCACCGCCCCCACCGCCTTCCGCGCCGTGAAACGCGAAGACCCAACCGGCGAATATGTGAAGAAATACGATCTGAGCGGCCTTGATCAGGTTTTCCTCGCCGGGGAACGCGCCGACCCCGACACTATTGTTTGGGCACAGGACCAGCTGCAAAAGCCAATCATCGACCATTGGTGGCAAACCGAACTGGGCTTCCCCGGTGTCTGCAACCCGGTTGGCATCGAACTGCTGCCGGTCAAGCTGGGATCACCCTCGGTGCCGCTGCCGGGCTATGACATGAAGATCCTCGACGATGCGGGCAACGAACTGCCACGCGGCGAATTGGGCGCGATTGTCACCCCGCTGCCGCTGCCGCCGGGCACTTTCCCAAACCTATGGAACGCCGAAGACCGCTTTAAGAAAAGCTACCTCTCCAACTTCCCCGGCTACTATGAGACCGGCGATGCGGGCATGATCGACGAAGATGGCTATCTCTACATCATGGCGCGCACCGATGACGTGATCAACGTCGCAGGCCACCGCCTGTCGACCGGCGCCATGGAAGAGGTGCTGGCCGATCACCCCGATGTGGCCGAATGTGCCGTCATCGGGGTATCAGACAGCCTGAAAGGTCAGATGCCGCTGGGCTTCCTGTGTCTGAACGCAGGCGTTGATCGTGACCACGCCGAGGTGGTCAAAGAGGTGGTCAAATCCGTGCGCGAAAAGATCGGCCCCGTAGCTGCCTTCAAACTGTGCTGCGTGGTGGATCGCCTGCCCAAGACCCGCTCGGGCAAGATCCTGCGCGGCACCATGGTGTCGATTGCGGACAGCCAGGATTACAAAATGCCTGCCACCATTGATGATCCGGCCATTCTGGACGAAATCAAAGTGGCGCTGCAGGGGCTTGGCTACGCCAAGTAATCCCTCAGCAGCGTTAAAACAAAGGCCCGGCATCTGCCGGGCCTTTTTCATTATGCAGGAATGCCCGCCAGTGTCTCAAACAACGCATCATCCAGTGACAAGCCGCTATTGGGTGCCGTCAGCAGTACATCACCATAAAAGATCGAATTGGCCCCGGCCATGAAACACAGGATCTGATCGCTGACCGAAAACCCATCACGACCGGCTGACAGCCGCACCCGGCATTTGGGCATCAGGATCCGCGCCGCCGCAACCATGCGCATCATTTCCGGCGGCCGCACCCGTTTCAGATGTCCCAACGGCGTGCCTTTGACCGGGATCAGCGCATTGATCGGCACACTTTCCGGCTGCGGATCAAACGAGGCCAGCACCGCCAGCATCTCTGCCCGATCGCGCAGGCTTTCCCCCATGCCGATGATGCCACCACAGCAGATTTCAATCCCCGCGGCGCGCACATAATTCAGCGTCTCAAGACGATCCTGATAGGTGCGCGTACCAATGATATCCGCATAGAATTCTGGCCCGGTATCCAGATTGTGGTTATAGGCCGTCAGTCCCGCATCCGCCAACGCCTGCGCCTGATGCGGCTGCAACATGCCCAGCGTGACACAGGCCTCCATATCCTGCGCCCGAACGCCCCGGACCATCTCCAGCACGGCGTCGAACTCTTTGCCATCGCGCACCTTGCGCCAGGCTGCGCCCATGCAAAACCGCTGCGCCCCCAGCGCCTTGGCCTTGCCCGCCATCTCAATCACCACCTCAGGGTTCATGAAATGCTCTTTTTGCAGACCCACCTCTTTGTGATGCGCCGATTGCGGGCAATAGGCACAATCCTCGGGGCAGCCCCCGGTCTTGATGCTCAGCAGGCTGGCTTTTTGAATGTCTTCCGGGTCGTGATGTGCGCGGTGCACCTCGGCGGCACGATGCAAGAGCGGCAGTAAGGGGCTGCGCAGCAACCCCTCGGCCTGATCGGCCAACTCTGTGATCTCGCTTTTGGCTTGATCCAGCATGACCTAGCCCCGCACCAGCTTTTTCAGCGCAGGCGGCGTCATAAAGACCAGCAGCGCGGCCAGGGCCACCTTGCACAGGTCCCCCATCCAGAAGGGCAGCACCCCGTAAGCCAGCACTTTATCGCCAGGAACGAATTGCGCCAGCCACGCAACACCTAAAATATAGATAATTCCCAGAGACACCGGCATCGACCAGAACGCTGCGCCCTTACCAAAGCGATCAACCGCCCAGCCCACAAGCGCAGCAGCCACCAGGAACCCCAACAGATAGCCACCTGTCGGCCCCGCCATATAAGCCAGCCCGATGCCCTTTTCAGGTGTGCCCGCAAACACAGGCATGCCCGCAGCGCCCGCCGCCAGATAGCCCAGCATGGCCGCAAGACCCAGCCGCAAGCCGCCCAGACCCGCCACCAGCAGGATCGCAGCCACCTGCAGGGTCATTGGCACCGGATAGAAGGGCACTTTGATTTTCGCCGACAGAGTGATCAGCCCCACCGCAAGAACAGTCCGGATCACCATACCCGGCAAAGCCTGCCGGTCGATCGTTGCAACCTGTGTCATCAGGATTTCCTTTTATAGATAATTTCACGCAACCCGCAGGTCGTGAATCACCCTTATCTATAAAAATAGATAATTCCAAGCCTCAGCGTCGTGTCAGATGTCGCAACAGCACCGTACAGGCGCGCTCTGCATCAGAATTGCGCATGGCATCAACAATCGCCGCATGGTCGCGATCCGCCACCCGATGCCAACTGTCCTGCCAGCGGGTATGAAACCGATGCGCCGACAATCGCTGCAATTCCCCGATCCGGCGCAACAGACGTGGGCGCGCGCAGGGGGCCAGAATTGCCAGATGAAACTCCCGATTGGCCTTTTCCCAGTTGATCGGATCATGCGCCGCATCACATGTGCGCCGCAGCGCCTCAATCTCAGACAGCTCTGGCCCCGACACAAGCGCAACCGCCTGCCGCAGCGCCAAAGGCTCCAGCGCCAGCCGCATATCCAGAATTTCCTGATGATCCGCACGCGACAGTGTCACAACGCGCACACCGCGCCGGGGCAGTGACACCGCAAGCTCCATCTGCACCAGCTTTTGCAGTGCCTCGCGCACCGGCACATGGCTACAGGCAAAGCGCGCCGCAATGTGATCTTGCGCCAGCCGCGCGCCTTCCGGGTGCTCACCACGAATGATCTCTTCCGCCAGCGCGTCCGCAATCATTTCGGATTTCATGGAGTTATCAGTCATCCCCCCGCTCTAGCCGAGAAGACAGATCTTTGCACCCTCAGATCACACAAACTGTTCGCGGATCAGCCGTTCTTCCAGCCCATGGCCGGGATCGAACAGCACCTTATGTGCCACCGCCGGTTCCGACCGAATATGCACCTTTTGCACATTCGACACCGCATTGCTGTCTGCCTCGGCCATCACCGGACGCTTTTCCGCTTCCAGCACCTCAAAGGTGACCTCGGCCATCTTCGGCAAAAGCGCACCCCGCCATCTGCGCGGGCGGAAAGGGGCGACCGCCGTCAGTGCCAGCACCTCGGCCCCGATGGGCAAAATCGGCCCATGCGCCGAATAATTATAAGCGGTTGACCCCGCAGGCGTGGCCAGCAAGGCTCCGTCACAGATCAATTCCGGCATCCGCACCTTGCCATCAATGCTGATTTTCAACTTTGCCGCCTGTGGCCCCGCCCGCAGCAAAGACACCTCATTGATCGCAAGCGCACGGGTTTCCTGCCCCTCCTGATCTATGGCGCGCATCACCAGCGGATTGATTTCTGCCTCTTCCGCTTCTCTCAGCCGCTCCACCAGCCCATGTTCGGAATATTCATTCATCAAAAAGCCGACAGTGCCGCGATTCATGCCATAGACCGGCGCAGGGTTGGATTCGGTGCGATGCAGGGTCTGCAACATAAAGCCATCCCCACCCAACGCCACAATCACATCAGCACCAAACTCAGCATGATTGCCATAGCGCCGGGTCAGCCCCTCTAGTGCCGCCTGAGCAATAGGCGCCCGCGAGGCGCAAAACGCAATTCGAAGCGACATGGCTGTTTCCTGTCTTCACCCTTTGTCGCCAAAAGAAACATAAGTTGCGCCCAAGCACCAGTGACGACGCAACTTTATTGCGTTGCGTCGGTTTGTGGACTTGTTCACGGGCAGGTTTCCGATACGAAACGTATCAAACGAATCCCAAAGGAGACGCCGCCATGACCTCTTCCAGCCGTGACTCTGGCTTTTTCACGGAAAGCCTGTCGACCCGCGATCCTGAGCTGTTTGGCTCGATCACCAGCGAGCTGGGTCGCCAGCGTGATGAGATCGAACTGATCGCATCGGAAAACATCGTGTCCCGCGCCGTGATGGAAGCGCAGGG
>JAOARQ010000057.1 GCA_025210455.1 Pelagimonas sp. | reverse complement strand
GATCCGGCATATATCAATTCCTCATGGACCGGCGGTGTTTCCGACAAAATCCCAAGCCAGCCAAAGGGATAGATCTTTTCGTATTCCTTGCGCACATCCAGTGGGATCGTCTGGCGGCTGACACCATGAAAGCCATCGCAGCCAGCCACATAGTCACAGTCTATGCGCTGTTCGCGGCCGTCCACTGTATAAGTCACAAATGGGGCATCACTGTTCGCATCGTGGATCTGCCCCCCTTCAGTATTGAAGACAATCTGCCCCCCCCTTGCTTCGCGCGCATCATAAAGATCCCGCGTCCCTTCGGTCTGGCCATAGACCACCACACTCGTATCGGTGTGCTCTCTGAAGTTGATGCCGAACTGGTCATCCCCGTAGGAAATCACCGCCCCGTCATGAACATAGCCCTCTTTGTCGAGACGATCCACAACACCAGCTTCGCGCATCAGGTTGACCATACCAACCTCAAGGATGCCCGCGCGGATGCGACCCAGCACATAGTCGCGCGTTTTGTGCTCTAGCACGATCGTTTCAATGCCCTTTTTGTGCAAAAGTTGACTTAGCAACAGCCCCGACGGCCCACCGCCAATAATGCAAACCTGTGTACGCATAGTCGTCCTCCGTTGCCTCTTTGTTTAATGATCGTTATTGATATGTAAAATTGCCTTTCAGGTGAATTAATTGCCAAAACTGGAAACTAAAATGCTGGATCGCCGGATTAAGTTTCGACATATTGAATGTGTCACAGCGATTGCCCGGTTGGGAAGCCTGAAAGCCGCCTGTGCCGAACTTCACCTGACGCAGCCCGCCCTGTCCAAAACCCTGAAGGAACTGGAAGACATTCTGGGCGCGCGCCTGATGATACGTGACCGGGGCGGGGTGACGCTGACGCCTGAAGGCAAAGTCTTTCTAGAGTTTGCCGGTCAAAGCCTTGCCGCCCTGCGCCGCGCGGTAGATGGGGTCAGTTCGCTGCAAAAAGGCGGGCGTGAGACCCTCCGGATCGGCACCCTGCCCTCGGTCGCGGCCCGCCTGCTGCCCGAAGCTGTGGTGCTGTTTCGCACCCTCGCCCCCAACCCCCATCTTTCGCTGAAAGAAGGCCCGCACAGCGCGCTCACCCGTGATTTGCGCACCGGCGGACTGGACATGGTGATTGGTCGCATGGGCGCGCCCGGGCAAATGCAGGGTATTTCCTTTACCCAGCTCTATCAGGAACGGGTTGTCTGTGTTGCCGCCCCGGATCATCCGCTGGCGGGGCAACCCTCTATGGCACCGCAAGTCCTGGCGGACTGGCCGATCCTTTACCCCCCCGAAGGGGCCGCCATTCGATCCCTGCTGGATCGCTGGAGCATGGCGCAGGGATTGCATGAATTTCGCGATACCATAGAATGCGTCTCCGGCGCTTTTGGCCGCAATTTCATTCGCCAAAGCCAGGCCCTGTGGTTCATCTCGGAAGGGGTGGTCGCCAAAGACCTTGCAGAGCGGCGGCTGGTTGCGCTGGATCTGGATCTTGCGCTGACAGATGGCCCCGTCGGTCTGATGACCCGCCCGGGCGACGCGCTTTCCAATAGTGCGCAGATCCTGACACACGCCCTGATTGAGGTGGCGAAAGCGCAATCTATATCCTGAGTATCCACAGATGTTGTCCACAACTTAATGTGGTTATCCAGAAAATATTGCTTTACAGACCCCCATTGGTACAGGCACCATATCTTGTAAGAGTATGGCGGCAATTCGCTGACTCTTGAGCAGGCGACAAGCGCTGGGTGCTGCCAAATACCCTAGCGCAATAACCAAAAGAGGTGACGGCATGGCCCTGTCCGAGCATTACCTAGAGGAAGAACTGCATCCCATTGATATCGTTGAGCACCTGGCAACGCATCACGATTGGGATTTCGACCGTATCGCTGATGACCAGATCGCCATGGCGGTCGAAGGTCAGTGGCGCACATATTCCATCACACTGGCCTGGTCGCCGGTGGATGAAACCCTGCGGTTGATCTGCACCTTCGAAATGGAACCCCCAGAAGACCAGCTGGATCAGCTTTATGAAGGGCTGAACAAAGTCAATGACCAATGCTGGGCCGGTTCGTTCAGCTATTGGGGCGAAGCCAAGCTGATGGTGTATAAATACGGTCTGATCCTGTCGGGCGGCAATGTCGCCAGCGCAGACCAGATTGACACGATGATCAACGCCTCGGTTCTGAGCGCAGAACGGTATTATCCCGCGTTCCAGTTGATGGTCTGGACCGATAAAACCGTGGACCAGTCGATGCAAATCGCCATGTCCGAAGCCTACGGGCGCGCATAACCCGCATCAGACGGGTCTCCCAAGACATATGGCGTGGCCTCTGGCCGCGCCTTTTTTTCTGCGCAGTCCCTTCGCAACTGCAGCGCGCAATAGGTCTTTTCCCGCCTGCATCCTTGCGCTACCTCTTTGGCAACAACAGTTGGGGGATCTCATGCAAGAGACAGAATTGGCGAAACGTGGCCTTGTGCTGCTGGGCTGTGGCAAGATGGGATCGGCCATGCTGGAAGGATGGCTGGCGCAGGGGCTGCCCGCCAGTTCGGTCTGGGTCAATGACCCCTTTCCCTCCGATTGGCTTTCTAAACAGGGTGTCAATCTGAATGTGGATCTGCCTGCCAATCCGGCGATTGTGCTGATCGCGGTCAAACCGCAGATGATGGCCGATGCGCTGCCCTCGCTTAAAGCGCTTGGCAATGGCGATACCATGTTCCTATCCGTCGCAGCGGGCATTTCCATCGACAGCTATCAAGAGATGCTGGGCGCGCAGACCCCAATCATTCGCGCCATGCCCAACACCCCTGCGGCTGTCAGCCAGGGGATCACCGCGATCATTGGCAATGCCCATGCCAGCGCCGCCCATCTGGACATGGCCGAAGATCTGCTACGCGCTGTCGGTCAGGTGGTGCGTCTGGAAACCGAAGCGCAGATTGATGCGGTCACCGGTGTCAGCGGATCTGGCCCCGCCTATGTGTTTCATCTGATCGAATGTTTGGCCGCCGCAGGCAAAGCGCAGGGTCTTGCCCCGGAACTGGCCATGGCATTGGCCAAAGCCACGGTTGCAGGTGCAGGCGCGCTGGCGATGCAGGCCGACGAAGACCCAACCCAGCTGCGCAGGAATGTGACCTCGCCCAATGGCACCACGCAGGCCGGGCTTGAGGTTCTGATGAACCAGGAACAGGGCCTGCCCCCATTGGTAGAAGCCACTGTAGCAGCTGCGGTCAATCGCTCAAAGGAACTGGCCAATGGCTGAGATCAACTTTGACGATTTCCTGAATGTCGATATCCGCGTGGGCACCATTGTGCGCGCAGAGCCTTTCCCCGAGGCCCGCAAACCTGCCTATAAGCTGTGGGTCGACTTTGGGCCTGAGATTGGGGAAAAGAAGAGCTCGGCGCAGATTACAGTGCATTATGAACCGGAAACGCTGGTGGGCCGTCAGGTGATGGCTGTGGTGAACTTCCCCCCGCGCCAGATCGGCCCGGTTCGATCCGAAGTTCTGGTTCTGGGCTTTTCTGATGAAGATGGCGCGATTGTTCTGGCAGGCCCCGGCCAGACCGTCCCAAACGGAGAGAGACTGCATTGACCAAACTGCTGATCACCCGCAACCTGCCTGAAAGCGTCATCGCCAAAGCGCGCGCCGATTTTGATCTGACCTATCGTGACAGAACAGATGTGATGTCACAGGCGGAAATGATTGCCTCATTGCAAGACTATGATGTCATCCTGCCCACCCTTGGTGATCTTTACAGCGCCGAGATTTTTGAGGCGGTGCCTGCGCCGCGCACCAAACTGCTGGCCAACTTTGGGGTGGGGTTTAACCATATTGATGCAGCTGCTGCGCGGGCCAAGGGGATTGCGGTCAGCAACACCCCCGGCGCAGTCACAGATGCCACGGCTGATACCGCACTGACGCTGATGCTGATGTCCGCAAGGCGCGCCGGCGAAGGCGAACGCCTTGTGCGGGCCGGGGATTGGCAGGGCTGGCATCCGGTGCAGATGCTGGGCCTGCATATGACAGGCAAACATCTGGGCATTGTCGGCATGGGGCGGATTGGTCAGGCCATCGCCAAACGGGCGCATTTCGGTTTTGACATGCAGGTGAGCTATTTCAGCCGCAGCCCAAAAGATCTGCCCTTCGAAGCGCAGCAAGTTGACGATCTGGCCACCCTTGCAGCGCAAGTGGATATGCTGGTGGCGGCCGTACCCGGCAGCCCGGAAACCAAACATCTGATCGGGACCAAGGTGTTTGACGCCATGCCCAGCCACGCGCATTTCATCAATATCTCGCGCGGCGATGTTGTCGACGAAGCTGCTCTGATCACCGCCCTGCAAGGGAACACCATCGGTGGGGCCGGTCTTGATGTTTACGAACACGAACCGCAGGTGCCCGATGCGCTGCGCGCTTTGGACAATGTTGTGCTGCTGCCCCACCTTGGCACCGCCGCTTTGGAAGTGCGTGAAGGTATGGGGATGATGGCGCTTGCCAACCTACAGGCCTTTGTCGATGGTGCTCCCCTGCCCAACCCGGTGAACTAGGGAAAACGACGCTCCGGCAGGGGTTGACGTTGCACATTCCTTGGGCACTCTGGGGGCAACCCAAAGGAAGTACCATGTATCAGCCTGCCATTACCGGACATGGGGTGTTTACCCCTGAACAGATCATCACCAACGATGAGCTGGTCGAAGCCTTCAACGCCTATGCCGATCTGTGGAATGCCGATCACGCCCCCCAGATCGAGGCGGGCGAGGTCGAGCCCATCGGCCATTCCAGCAGTGAGTTTATTCTGTCCGCTTCGGGCATCGAAAACCGCTATGTGCTGGACAAAGACGGCGTGCTGGATCCCACCCGCATGTTCCCGCGCCTGCGCGCACGCAGTGATGACGAACCCGGGCAAATGGCGGAAATGGCGCTGGACGCCTGCACCAAAGCCCTGACCATGGCCGGTCGCGATGCCTCTGAGGTGGATCTGGTGATCTGCGCCGCATCCAACCACGAACGCGCCTATCCGGCGATTGCAGTGGAAATTCAAAACCTGCTAGGCGCGGGCGGCTTTGCCTTTGACATGAACGTCGCCTGCTCTTCTGCCACCTTTGGCATTCAGGCCGCGGCGGATATGGTGCGCTCGGGGTCGGTGCGCTGCGCCATTGTGGTGAACCCGGAAATCTGTTCAGCCCATCTGGAATGGCGTGACCGCGACTGCCACTTTATCTTTGGGGATGTGGCCACAGCGGTTGTGATCGAACGTGACGCAGACGCCAAGGGCGATCATTTCAAAATCTGCGGCACCAGTTGCGCCACCAAATTTTCCAACAATATCCGCAATAACAATGGCTTCCTGCGCCGCACCCGCGACCAGATGGAAGATCGCCGCGACATGCAGTTTATGCAAAATGGGCGCAAGGTCTTTAAAGAAGTGCTGCCGATGGTATCTGCGCATATTCTGTCGCATATGCAGGCTGAAGGCTGGCAGGCAGATGATCTGAAGCGTCTTTGGCTGCATCAGGCTAACAAAACCATGAATGACTTCATCGGCAAAAAGGTGCTGGGCCGCGTGCCTGAACCGGGGGAACAGCCCAACATCCTGCAGGACTATGCCAATACCTCTTCGGCCGGGTCGATCATCGCCTTTTCAAAATACTCGCACGACTTGCAAAAAGGAGACAAAGGTGTGATCTGCTCTTTTGGCGCTGGCTATTCGGTCGGCTCTGTCCTGATCGAGAAAGCCTGACCCCCAATGAACCACCCCTCGCATATCTTTCGCCAAGGCACGCGCATTGCGCTTGTGCTGGCGATTGTGCTGGGGGTTCTGCTGCCGCGCGCAGGGGCTGTTCTGGCCGAGGTGATCCCCGGCATTCAACGCATCACCATCTGTACCGGCACTGAAATCGTGACCCTGACCATCGGTGCCGATGGCCAGCCGATCAAAGAGACCCAAACTGCAACCCCGCATTGTGTGATGGCAGACGGGGTTTCTGAGATCATCATGCCGCTGCCCTATTGGCAGACTCTGGCCCTGTCAGACCCACAGCGCCCCGCCATTCTGGACGATCCACTGGCGGATCTGACCACCCTGTCTACGCTGCGACCGGTGAGGGCACCGCCGTTTTCCTGAGCTTTGACCCCAGACATTCAAATCTCTAGGAAAATGGAAAACCAAAATGACCGATGTTACATCGTCGGCCCGTTCGCGTGACTATGTCAGCGGCGGCGCCTTTTATCGCCTTGTTTGGAAGTGGCACTTTCTCGCCTCTCTCTTTGTTCTGCCTTTCATGATCATGCTGTCGATCACCGGGGGAATTTACCTGTTTCACAATGAAATCGACGAATGGCTTTATGCCGATCAGCGCAATGTTCCTGTGGGCGACACCCGGCTCAGCTACGAAGAACAGGTGGCCAGTGTCAAAGCCGCTGCGGGGATCACCCGCCTGCGCATGGTGTCGATTGAGGACGAACCGGGCCGCAGCACCAAGATCGAATTCAACGACGCCAACAAGGTACGCTCAATCGCCTGGGTGAATCCCTATACTGGCGACGTCATGGGCATCACGGTCCGCGATGATCAGCTGATGCGAATGCTGCGCAAATTCCATGGTGAGCTGCTGCTGGGCAAAACTGGCACCAAATTTGTCGAACTCGCCGCCCATTGGGCGATCGTGATGTTTATCACCGGGGTCTACCTGTGGTGGCCGCGCGGCCAGCGCAGATTGCGTGACGCCATGGCTTTGCCCCGCGGCACAGGCCGGGCGTGGTGGCGTCAGACCCATATGTTCACCGGATTTCTGGCGGCTGTGCTGATCGTGCCGATCCTTCTAACCGGCCTGCCATGGACAGATGTCTGGGGCGGCGGCCTGTCGTTTGTTCAAAAGCAGACCGGACAAAAATCGCAATCGCTGCGTTTTGGTGGGCGGATGCCAAAATCATCCGCCTCAGAGGGCACGCCTATTGTCATCGGTGACGTCTTTGCCATCGCCAAGGCCGAAGGTCTCAAAGCGCCCTATGAGGTCAAGCCACCGCGCAAAGCGGATGGGGCCTATTGGGTGCGCTCGGCCCATGTCAGCCGCAAGGAACAGAACGAACTGGTTATCGACCAATACAGCGGGCAGGTGCTCAAACGTCTGGATTTTGTCGATAATCCGGTGGTGGCGAAAACCGTCTCATACGGGATTTCGTTCCACGAAGGACAGCTGTATGGCACTTTGAACCTGATCCAGAACGTGTTGGCGGCTGTTCTGGGCGTGGTTCTGTCTGTGTCGGGCTTTATCGCATGGTGGAAACGCCGCCCTGCCGGATCGCTGGGCGTGCCCGCTGCGCCCGAGGCCGCACTTCACCCGGCCATGGCAGCGTTGGTTGTGGTGCTGGCACTGCTATTCCCGCTGATGGGGGCATCGCTTGTTCTGGCGCTCTTGCTGGATTGGCTGCTGTTCAAACGTCTGGGCTGGTTCCAGCCTGCCACATGAATCTGACAGCGCGCCCTTATCGGGGCGCGCTATTCATCTGTCAGTTCGGTTTGCAAAAAGCGCTCAAAGGCATCCAGATTAACCGGCTCAAACTGGCCAAAACCCTGCATCCAGACAGAGGCCTCGCGCAGGGCGTCTGGCTCCAGCTTGCACCATTTGACCCGCCCACGCTTTTCCTGCGAAATCAAACCGGCGTTAGCCAGGATGCCCAGATGTTTGGAAATAGCCGCCAATGAGACATCAAATGGCTCGGCCACATCGGTGACGGCCATATCGTCTTCCAGCAGCATCGACAGAATGCGGCGGCGGGTGGGATCCGCAAGGGCGGCAAAGACGGTATCAATCGACGTGATCATGGCCCCTCGATACATGTTTTGTACGGGGAATTCAAAAGCCGCGCGGATCACGTTGTTGGTTGCGATAGAGATAGACCTGCTGCCCGGTCAACCCGATGTCTTTAAGCAGGTAATCGGGCAGGCCTTCAGGAAGCGTGCGAAGCTGCATTCCCCGACAAAGCCTGCGCCCTTTGAGGACATGCCCTAGGTGGAAAACTAAGTGTCTCAGGCGCACCAAAAGACGCCCCAGCACAGGCAGGCGCGGAAGGATATGTGTCATTATTCATCTCTGTTGGAAATCAGTACAAAAGAATATCGCTTCTAAAATTGGCTCTTACAACGACAGTTGCTTGACACATCATGTGCGAAAATTGCACATGTGGATATGCCCCGCTCACTCCCACCCTTGAACGCATTGCGCGCCTTTGAGGCCGCTGGCCGGCACAGCAGCTTTAGCCGTGCCGCAGAAGAGCTGGGCGTCAGCCATTCCTCTATCAGTCGCCATGTGCGCGGTCTTGAGCAGCGGTTGGGTGTACAGCTGTTCCGTGACGCAGCGCGCGGCGTTGAGCTTTCGACCGAGGGGCGCGCTTATCTGGGCCATATCACACCAGCCTTTGATGTGATCTCAGAAGCGACAGAGGCGATGACCGGGCGGGCCTCTGGCGTTGTGACAATCAGTTGCGAGCCCGTTTTCGCCACCCATTGGCTAATGCCACGGCTGGGGCAGTTCATGGCGGCCTTCCCGGATATCGAGCCCCGGGTGCAATCATCCTATACTTTGGCAGATCTTGGGGGGTTCGAAGCGGACCTGGCCATTCGATCCGTCATTCACACGGTGCCGGAACAACCTGCCAAAATCATTTGCGATGCGCCGCTGTATCCCTATGGCGCCCCCGAAAAATACGGCTGGGCCAAAACCGCCAAAGACCTGCTGAACTGCAAACGCTACAAAGATCGTCTGGGTGATCCCTGGCGGGTCTGGTTTGAACTCGCGGGCGTTGATCCCGAACTGGTGCCTGCGCCCGAATGGCATTTGCAAACCAGTCTGGCGATAGAGCTGGCGCTTTCTGGCGAGGGCGTCTTGTTGATCAGCGCCGAAATCGCACATCGGTTTGAGGTGTCTGGCCAGTTGAAGCGCCTGATTGATGTACCCTATCGGGATGGCTCTTATCAGGTACTTGCAGAACCGCAGGCCTTACGCCGCCGGGCTGTACGCCAGTTTCGGGATTGGGTGGTCGATGCCGGGGCACCCTTTCGCAGTTGAGACGGGGCGGCAAAGACAAATTCAACGCCACGGTTGAATAAGGTCAAATCGCCGATTTAGCGCAAACAGCCCCAAAGAATGAATCGTCAAGCCGTCGCACCCCAATTTAACCTACTGTTTATATTCAATATTCCACAACTCACTTTGACTTAACCTCTTGTTGACTCGCAGGGCACTTCGACATAGCAAAGACGCGAAACTGAAAGGGCCTATGTGTGAGCACTCCTGACCCCAAGCCATCGCTTGAAGAGCTGGATGCAAAGCTGGCCGCCTACAAGGCGCAGCAGACCACGGAAAAGGCCCATCAGGAGGAACACTATTCTCAGGCCAATCTGGCCTGGCGCATGGTGACAGAGATGGTGGCCGGTCTGGGGATCGGTTTCGGCATCGGATACGGGCTGGACGCTTTGTTTGGCACCACACCGTTTCTGATGATCGTATTTACACTGCTGGGGATCGGGGCTGGCATCAACGTGATGCTGCGCACTGCGAAAGAAACCCAGCCGGGACAGGCGGCAGCAGCCGCAGCGGAACAGGCCCAAGCGGCCAAGGAAGACAGCAGCGTCAAGTAACGGCGTGAATGAGGGGATTAAAGATGGCGACTGAGAGCGCAGCAGCAGAGGGCAGCAGCCTGGTATTCCACCCGATGGATCAGTTCATCGTGAAGCCTCTGTTCGGAGACGGTGGCGTAGGCTGGTTCACCATCACCAACGTGACCCTGTGGCTGATGCTGGCAATCGTTGCCGTTGTGATCATGATGGTTCTGGGCACCTCGCGCCGCGCCATCGTTCCGACCCGCAGCCAGTCGGTTGCCGAACTGGCCTATGGCTTTGTGCACAAGATGGTCGAAGATGTGGCAGGCAAAGATGCGCTGGCCTTCTTCCCATATATCATGACCCTGTTCATGTTCATCGTCATGGCCAACTTCCTGGGTCTGATCCCGATGAGCTTTACCACCACTTCGCACTTTGCTGTCACTGTTGTTCTGGCTCTGGCCGTCTTCCTGACCGTGACCGTGGTTGGTTTTGTCAAAAACGGTGCAGGCTTTCTGGGTCTCTTCTGGGTATCCAGCGCCCCGGCGCCGCTGCGCCCGGTTCTGGCCCTGATCGAAATCATCTCATACTTCGTGCGCCCCGTGAGCCACAGCATTCGTCTGGCAGGCAACGTCATGGCGGGCCACGCGGTTATCAAGGTTTTCGCAGGCTTCGCAGCCATCGCAGCGGTATCGCCTCTGTCGGTTGTCGCCATCACAGCGATGTACGGTCTGGAAATCCTAGTGGCCTTCATTCAGGCATACGTGTTCACCATCCTGACCTGCGTATACCTGAAAGACGCACTGCACCCGTCGCACTAAGACTTTCGGGGTGCAGCCCGCTGCCCCCACCGCATACCTCATGGACGGCACGCATCTATCCGCGTGTCCCCGCACTCAAACTTTGAATTCAACTTCCAATCGTAAGGAGACTCATCATGGAAGGCGATCTGGCACACATCGGCGCAGGCCTGGCAGCAATCGGTTCCGGCGCAGCCGCAATCGGTGTGGGTAACGTAGCAGGCAACTTCCTGTCCGGCGCTCTGCGTAACCCTTCGGCGGCTGCTGGTCAGACTGCAACTCTCTTCATCGGCATCGCGTTCGCGGAAGCACTGGGCATCTTTGCCTTCCTCGTGTCGCTGCTGCTGATGTTCGCCGTCTAATCCACGGAACTTAGATCCTTACGCGCGGGCGGTTTAACAGATTTAGACCGCCCGATCGAAAGACATCGTTCCGACGGAGGACACTATGGCGACCCAATCTCATGAAGCCGGAGTAGCGGCCGAGGTTGTCACTGAATGCTTGGACAGCCATGGCTCCGCCCTTGGTATGCCCCAGCTCTGCGGTGACTGGATCGGCAATCAGGTTTTCTGGCTCATCATCACCCTGGTGGTGATCTACTTTGTTCTGGCGCGCGTCGCGCTGCCGCGGATCGCATCCGTTCTGGCGGAACGTCAGGGGACGATCTCGAACGACATCGCCGCTGCAGAAGATCTTAAGCGCAAGGCCCAAGACGCCGAAGCCGCTTATGAGAAAGCGCTGGCGGATGCACGTGCAGAAGCACAGGCAATCGCTCAGAAAACGCGCGATGACATCAAAGCGCAGCTTGATGACGCTATGGCCAAAGCAGATGCTGAAATTTCGGCAAAAGCGGCTGAATCGGAGAAGGCAATTGCTGATATCCGCTCTTCGGCACTGGCAAACGTTGAAGCTGTTGCAAAAGACACTGCCGCTGCCATCGTTTCAGCGCTGGGTGGTCAGGCAGATGATGCCAAGATCGCTGCGGCTGTTGCCAACCGGATGAAAGGATAAGGCCCATGCGTAAGCTGACCCTTCCCGCCATTGCGGCCCTGGTGGCAAGCCCTGCCTATGCAGCGTCTGGCCCATTCTTTTCACTGGGCAACACCGACTTTGTCGTGCTGCTTGGTTTCCTGCTCTTCATCGGCGTCCTGATTTATTTCAAGGTGCCGGGTATGCTGGGTGGACTGCTCGACAAGCGCGCTGAAGACATTCAGAGCGAACTGGACGAAGCCCGCGCCCTGCGTGAAGAAGCGCAGACCCTGCTGGCCTCATATGAGCGCAAGCAGCGTGAAGTTCAGGAACAGGCTGAGCGGATCGTGGCCCACGCCAAGCAGGAAGCCGAACTGGCTGCCGAGCAGGCAAAAGCCGATATGGCGAACTCAGTTGAGCGCCGTCTGGCGGCCGCTGAATCGCAGATCGCCTCTGCAGAAGCTTCGGCTGTCAAAGAGGTGCGCGATACTGCTGCTTCGGTTGCGATTGCTGTGGCGCAGGACGTGGTGGCTGAACAGACCACTGCTGCCAATGCGGCCAAGCTGATCGACGACTCGATCGCAGAAGTGGGTGCAAAGCTGCACTAAGCTCTGGCTGACAGAACAGTTGAACAAGGCCCGAACCAAACGGTTCGGGCCTTTTCTTTGTCCTGTTTCTTTTTGGACGGCTACCGCCCCCGCCCCGAGACGACAAAGCCGCTTGACCCTTTACGAAATTTGCGGTTGATCCGGTTAGACCTACGCAGAACGCGTGACGAAGAAAGGGGCGTCAGATGGCACATATCATCGTCGTTGGAAACGAAAAGGGCGGTGCAGGGAAATCCACTGTCTCGATGCATGTGGCAACTGCGCTGGCGCGGATGGGCAAAACTGTCGGTGTGCTGGATCTGGACCTGCGCCAGAAGACCTGCGGACGCTATCTGGAAAACCGCAGCAAGTTCCTGAAAGACTCTGGGCTGGATCTGCCGTCGCCTGTCTATCACGAACTGCCTGTTCTCGATCCCTCAACCCTTGCGCAGGGGGAAAACGCCAATGACAAACGCCTGTCAGCAGCGGTGGCAGAGCTGGAAACGTCGTCTGATTTTATCATCATCGACTGCCCCGGGTCGCACACACGTCTGGCGCAGGTGGCGCATACATTGGCCGACACGCTGATCACCCCATTAAACGACAGCTTTGTTGATTTCGATCTGCTGGCGCGGGTGGACAATGATGGTGAAAAGATTATGGGCCCATCGGTCTATTCCGAAATGGTTTGGAACGCGCGCCAAATGCGGGCGCAGGCCGGGCTGCCACCCATTGATTGGGTTGTATTGCGCAACCGTCTTGGGGCCCAGCAGATGGTCAATAAACTGAAGCTGGAAAAGGCGATTACCAAGCTGGCCAAGCGCATCGGCTTTCGTGTGTCACCCGGCTTTTCCGAACGCGTGGTGTTCCGCGAACTTTTTCCACGCGGGCTGACCCTGTTGGATCTGAAAGACACCGGCGTAAAGCAACTGAACATCTCGAATGTGGCGGCGCGGCAGGAACTGCGCGAGTTGATCAAAACCCTTGAATTGCCCGGGGTTCAGATCAACTTCTGAGCTGAGTTTCCCGATTTTTGACCAAATATACCTAAAAACAAGAACTTAAGCCATATGCTACTTTCGCTTATGACCGCGAAATCTGCTGATCTGTAGAATATCATTCCGCCTCTCGATGCGAGATCCAGTTTGTGTCCTGGCCACAACCGCCAGCGAAACCTCAAACAGGAGAAACGTTATGAGAAACGCATTTATCAAGATCACAGGGCTGACCGGAATGATCATCATGTGCTCCGCCGTGGCCAGCTATGCGGCGGATGCCACTGTTGTGCACCCGGTCACCGGTGAATCGGTCCAGGTTAGCACCATTGACTTCAGTGAACTGACCCGCGCGCAGCGCCGCGATATCGGCGATCAACTGGCAGATCAGGGCTTGCGGCTAGAACGCCGCCCAGCACGTCAGGCTCCCCTTGTCACAGACCCGTTTACTGGCGACCAAGTGCCTTTGAACCAGGTCGACATTGATCGTCTCACTGATGAGCAACGGCAGGCCATCCGTGACGAGCTGCGCGAAAATCGTCCTGAGCGCCCCGAACGCGGCGACCGTCCCCAGCGCGCAGAGCGTCCTGATCGGGGTGATCGGCCGGATCGGGGGGGGCGTCCCGAGCGTGGGGATCGACCACGTGGTTGACCAAAGCTGTGCTGCATGTCCAACATGCAGCACCCATTGACCGATAGGATCGCCATGCGCATTTCTGCCTATTCCCTTGTCCTTTGCCTGTCGCTGGCCTGTCCCCCAGCGTTGGCACAAAGCCCCACCTCGGATCTGGTTACCCCCTTCGTGAATCGCATCACCGAAGACGGATTTGAAGTGCAGTCGGTCAAAAAGACCTGGCTGGGCCGGATTGTCATTACGGCAACCGGCGAGGGCGGGCTGCGAGAGGTTGTTTTGCACGGTCGATCTGGTGAAGTCTTGCGTGACAGGGTCTTCTCTCAGGACAAAACCCGCCCTGCCCCCCCAACTCGGGCGGATCGTCCTGACAGACCGCCACCGGATCGGGCAAGGCCCCAGCACGACCGCCCCGAACATGCGCGACCAGACCGTGAGCGTCCTGATCGCGACCGCCCAGAACGGGATCGCCCCGACAGAGACCGTCCAGAGCGCAACTGATCAGACCGAAGGTATCCCCAATGTCCCGCCAGACCGGTTTGATTTTCGGGCTTGTGATCGTGCAGTCGCTGTGTGGTCTCTATCTGCTCTGGGAAATCCTGTCCTCGCTTTTTGGGCTGCCTGAAATCCCTTTGCGCTGGGAATGGCGCGAAGGGGTTGAAGTGGCTGTCATTCTTGCGCTGATCCTTGGGGCAGCGGCCAGCGCGCGGCTGGGATTTCTGGCGCAAAAGGAAATAGCCCGCGCCCAATCCGCCCATGCGCTGACCGCTGGCCAGTTCACCCGCGAGGTTGAAAAGCACTTTGCCCAATTCAGCCTGACGCCTGCGGAAACTGAAATCGCATGGTTCCTGATCAAAGGCATGTCGATCGCAGATATCGCCGCCCTGCGTGGCACCCGAGAGGGCACAATCCGTGCGCAGGCCACGGTGATCTATCGCAAATCTGGCGTAAAAGGAAAAACCCAATTCCTGTCGCAGGTTGTCGAAGATCTGCTGCTTTGAAAAACAAAAGACTGGCCATTTGCCATGGCCAGTCTTCGCGCGCCCACAGAGTGGAAGAGATTACTCCGCAGGAACAACCGAAGCTTGAGCTTTGCCAAAGTGCTGTCTGTTCAGCCGCACCACCAAAGATATCGCTGTGATCTGGAAGGCAATGGCAATGGCCGTAACGGCCCAATAGGGGGTGCCGAATTTGTCAATCACGCCAGCCCCAACCAGACCTTTGTTCACAAAGAACTGCATCAGCACCGCAATGGCCACAAAGGGACAGACCAGCGCATAAGACCCTGGCGAGGTTTTGTCACCCATGACGAAATCTTTGAAATACCCCTGCGCGCGCAGCACCACTGCCCCCAGACCGAGAAAGGCAAACTGCACCGAAAGCATCCGTGCCAGAAACACCATGGTTTCCCCGCCGTTTGTGTGGCTGTCAAAGGTGCTGTGCAGGCCATGGCTTTGACGCAGCAGCAGGATCGACAGGATGGTCACGATGGGAACGATCACCATCAAGGTCGGACCAGCTTCGCGGGCTGTGCCGTGTTGCAGCATTGAACTGATCGCCGTGGTCGCAGCCAGTACAGTGTACAGCACCGCCACCACCGCGAGGAAAGTTGACGCAATCAGGCTGACCGCAACGGTGGCCGGGTTGGTGCTCATGGCGGCTGGGGCGGCAAAGCCCACCGCGCTCATCGAGATCGCAAACCCCGGCAACAGCTGCGCAAAAGAATTGTTGGCCGTGACATCAAACACACCGCCCTGCGACAGCACACGCCCAAGAAAACCACCAATCATGCGAAACGCCAGAACAGCAATCAGAAGGAAGGCCACCATTGCCATTGGGAACAGATACTCAACGATGCTCCAAAGATTGGGCACGAAGACCAGACCCACGATGAACATCCCGTTCACCGACATCGCCAGCGCCAGGGGCATGGCCAGCATTGTGGTTTCAGCATTCGACTTACGCAGCTTGTCATAAGCTTCGGTCTTTTTGAATGCTGCAAAGGCGCTGAGATTCCAGAACAGGTATTTCAGGTTCAAAAAGGCAAAGATTGCAATTCCGACCCAGGCAATGACAATCGCCGCCTGCAATGCTGGGCTGCCGGAACCAAAGGCTTTCATAATGTCTTCGAACACCGGCACCGGGGCATCGGGGTGTGGCACCCAGAACATCAGAAACATAAAGAACGTGACAGACAGCCCGCCTGCCCCCAGCGAGGCAAGGAAGTACAGTGGCGAATAGCTGTCTGCCGGTTTTGACAATGTGGGTGCCATGGTGGCCTCCTGATTTAACATTCCATATTTCGCATATATATTGCATTCCAAATTCAGAATGTAAAGGCAAAAGCGATCAACCGACGTGCGCGGCTGCGCTGGTTGCCACTTCCCCCCTCAGCCGCACCGCCTGATTTTGCTTCGCAAAGGCCGATATCTTGTGGACAAGTCGCTTGATCCCGCAAGATGCGCCCGGATCACCGTTGACTCAGCCGGGCTGAGTTCACATTGTTCAGGGTCAATAAACAGTGCAGGGCAGAATCGGTGCGTTTCAACAAACTCAGACTGACAGGGTTCAAAAGCTTCGTTGATCCAACAGAGCTGCTGATTTCGCACGGTCTGACAGGGGTTGTGGGGCCAAACGGCTGTGGCAAGTCGAATCTGCTGGAGGCCCTGCGCTGGGTCATGGGCGAAACCCGCGCCAAAGCGATGCGCGGCGGTGGCATGGAAGACGTGATCTTTGCCGGGGCTTCAACACGACCCGCGCGCAACTTTGCCGAGGTGACGCTGAGCATCGACAACGCCGACCGCCTTGCCCCTGCTGGGTTCAACGATAGCGATCTGCTGGAAATCACCCGCCGCATCACCCGCGATGTGGGGTCAGCCTATAAGGTGAACTCGAAAGATACCCGCGCTCGTGATGTGCAGATGCTGTTCGCGGATGCTGCAACCGGGGCCACATCACCCGCGCTCGTGCGGCAGGGGCAGATTTCCGAACTGATCAACGCCAAACCCAAAAATCGCCGCAAAGTCTTGGAAGACGCAGCTGGCATTGGCGGGCTTTACCAACGCCGCCATGAGGCCGAACTGAAGCTGAAAAACGCTGAAAGCAATCTGCTGCGCGTCGATGATGTGCTGGAACAGCTGGCGCAGCAACTGGGGCAATTGGCGCGTCAGGCCCGACAGGCCGCACGCTATCGCGCCATCGGCGACGATCTGAGAAAGTCCGAGGGCATGTTGCTCTATCGTCGCTGGCGCGAAGCCGATGAGGCTCGTGCAAGGGCCGAAGAGGCGCTGCGCGACATGACCACAAATGCTGCACGGGCCGAGGGCTTGGCCCGGGAGGCCGCCGCCTCGCGTCAGGCACGCGAAGACGCCTTGCCCCCCCTGCGTGAAGAAGAGGCTGTCGCCGCCGCCATTTTGCAACGGCTGACCGTACAGCGTGACACGCTGTCAGATCAGGAAAAACAGGCGCAGGACCGGATCAAAACCCTGGCAAACCGGGTTGAACAGCTGACAAGGGATATCGAACGCGAGGCCGGTTTGAACCGCGACGCTGGCGAAACCATCGAAACGCTGGAATGGGAAGCCCGCGAGCTGGCCAAAGCCGCCGAAGGCCATGAGGATAAGCTGGAAGAGGCCGCAGAGGCCGCCCGCGAAGCCGCCTCGGTCTTGCAAGAACGCGAAGCGGATCTGGCGCAGCAAACCGAAGACGTTGCGCGCCTTGCAGCTCGTCACCAATCCGCACAGCGTTTTTTGAATGACAGCCGCCGCACAGTGGACCGCGCGGAAGAGGCCGCAACAAAGGCTCGCGACACTGTTGAAGGGGCGGCAGAGGCGCTTGAGCGCCACGAAACAGCCGTAGAAGAGGCCGAGGCCCGACAGGACGCCGCTCAGGAAATGGCAGATCGCGCCGAGGCCGTTCTGGCCGAGGCCGAAAGCCAGCGCGCAGAGACCCAGTCGCGCGAAGCCGAGGCCCGCGCCGAGCGTTCGGAATCCGAGGGTGAAATGAGCGCGCTGAGCGCCGAGGTCACAGCTTTGGCCCGCCTGCTGGACCGCGACGCTGCCGAGGGTGGCCAGATCCTTGACCGCCTGCAAGTGGAACAGGGGTTTGAAAAAGCTCTGGGCGCGGCCCTTGCCGATGACCTGCGCGCCCCCGAGGTTGCCGCAGATGGCCCCACCGGCTGGACCGTTCTGCCCGCCTATGACAGTGATCAGCCCCTGCCGCAGGGGGTCACCGCGCTGACGCAGCACGTCTCTGTCCCCGAGGTGCTGGAACGGCGCATGTCGCAAGTTGGTCTGATTGACGCTGATGATGGCCCGCGCCTTCAAGATCAGCTGCAACCGGGCCAGCGTCTTGTCAGCCTTGAGGGTGACCTGTGGCGCTGGGATGGTTACCGCGCCTGGGCGGAAGATCAGCCCTCTGCGGCGGCTATGCGGCTGGAGCAGTTGAACCGTCTCGAAGGTCTGAAACAGGAAATGGCCGCCGCGACTGCCCGTCTGGATGGCACCCGTGCCGCCCATGATGCGCTGGTGGCGCGCCTTGCCGATCTGACACAGGCCGACAAACAGGCGCGCGAGGCCCGCCGCGAAGCCGATCAGGCGCTGACCAAAGCCACCCGCGACTTTTCCCGCGCCGAAGCTGAACTGTCGCTGGCCGAGGGCCGGTTGGAAAGCACAACCCTTGCTGTCAAACGCTACGAAGACGAGGCCGGTGTCGCACGTGGCCAATTGCAAGAAGCCGAGCGCGCCGTCGCTGAGCTGGACAATCTGGAAGATGCCCGCGCGACCGCCGAGGACGTCAAGATGACAGTGGAAGCGGCGCGAATGACCATGATGGCCAAACGGTCGTCTCATGACGAAATCCGCCGCGAAGGCGAGGCCCGCAAGGGGCGCGCCCAGCAGGTGACCAAGGAACTCTCTGGCTGGCGGCACCGTCTGGAAACTGCCGAACGCCACGCCGAAGAGCTGGCCGATCGCAAACAGGCGACGCTGGAAGAGCTGGACGATGCTTCAACCGTGCCAGACGAGCTGGCAGAGAAACGCGAAGAGCTGGGCGAAGCGATTGAACAGGCGCAGGAGCGGCGCATGGCAGCCTCTGACGCTCTGACCACTGCCGAAGATGTGCTACGCGAGGCGATCACCGCCGAACGCGACGCCGAGCGGCTGGCAGGCGAGGCCCGCGAACAGCGCGCTGGCGGGCTGGCCCGCACCGAAGCCGCGCGCGAAACTGTTGCCGTTGCCATTGCCCGCATCGAAGAAGATCTGGACACCCAGCCCGACACACTTTTGGAACAGCTGGATATGCTGCCCGAGGACATGCCTGCCTCGGATCAGATTGAAAACGATGTGGCGCGGTTGAAACGCCAGCGCGACGCCTTGGGCGCCGTGAACCTGCGCGCCGAAGAAGACGCCCGCGACGTGCAGACCGAACATGATGAGCTGCTGGCAGAAAAAACTGATCTGGAAGAGGCGATCAAAACCCTGCGCAATGGCATTTTCAGCCTGAACCGCGAAGGGCGCGAACGGCTTCTGACAGCCTTTGAACAGGTGAATGACAATTTCAAAATGCTCTTCACCCATCTCTTTGGCGGCGGTGAGGCCAATCTGGTCATGGTCGAAAGCGATGATCCCTTGGACGCAGGTCTTGAGATCATGTGCCAGCCACCGGGCAAAAAACTGTCGACCCTGTCTTTGCTGTCTGGGGGGGAACAGACCCTGACTGCATTGGCGCTGATCTTTGCGGTGTTCCTGGCCAATCCGTCCCCCATCTGTGTGCTGGACGAGGTGGACGCGCCGCTGGATGACGCCAATGTCACCCGCTTTTGCGATATGCTGGATGAAATGTGCCGACGCACCGAAACCCGCTTTTTGATCATCACCCACCATGCGGTCACAATGGCGCGGATGGATCGTCTGTTTGGGGTGACAATGCAGGAACAGGGCGTCAGTCAGCTTGTCTCGGTCGATCTGAAAAAGGCGGAATCGCTGGTCGCGTGAATGTGACGGGCCATGCCGGGCAAACCGGGCTAGGCTGGCCGTATGAAACGCCTGATCCCCCTCGCCCTTCTGGCCCCGCTTCCTTTGTTTGCACAGGATTTTTCGCTGCGTGAGGACGACCAGCGCATTCCCCCGGCCGAGCTGGCCGAACGTCTGTCTGGCCGCGATCTGATCTATTATGATAACGGTCGGTCGCGGTATTATGCAGATGGACGGTATAGTTACACCTTTGATGGGGATGTGATGGAAAGCGCCGGTGGCTATTGGACTATCAAGGAAGATGGGACAATCTGTGCTGAGTTCATCTCGCACCGGGCGCGTTGTGATCTGTTTGTTGAAAACAATGGGCGGCTTGTCTTGATTGATGAACAGGGCGGGCGCTATCCCGTCAAACGGATCGAATGATCCAAAATTACTGATGCCCTCCAAGGACATGCTATGCGCCTGTTTCTTCTGACTGCCCTGACCATGGCAGCCTTTGCTGCGAATTCTGTTCTGACCCGCGCCGGGATCTTTGAGTCCGGGCTGGATGCCTTTTGGTTTGGCACAATCCGTTTGTTGGCTGGTGCGGCAGTGCTGGCGCTGCTGGTGGCCCTGAAAGGCCAATGGGCCGGGTGGCGCAATGAGCTGAACGCCAGTGCCCTGCTGGGGCTGTTTCTGTATATCTTTGGGTTTTCACTGGCCTATATGCGGCTGGAATCCGGGCTGGGGGCGCTGATCCTGTTTGGCATGGTGCAGATCACCATGTTTGCCGGCGGGGTGATCGCCGGTGAACGGCCCCCTGCCCTGCGTTGGATCGGATCGGGTGTGGCCTTTGCTGGGCTGATCTACCTGTTGCGCCCCACTGGAACGGGTGTCGATCTGCAGGCGGCTTTGGCCATGGTTGTAGCGGGTATTGGCTGGGGGCTTTATTCACTGGCCGGGAAACATGCACGCGATCCGCTGGTGTCTACTGCGGTGAACTTTGTGCTGGTGGCCCCTGTCGGGGTGCTGCTGGCGCTATTGATTGCCGCCCCCACTGGCGGCTGGCCCATGTCTGGCGTCGTTCTGGCGATTATGTCGGGCGCGGTGACCTCGGGCTTGGGCTATGCGCTGTGGTATCGCATCTTGCCTGAGCTACAGCGCAGCGTAGCCTCCGTCGCGCAGCTGACCGTACCGGTGATCGCCATGGGCGGCGGAATGGCATTCCTGAACGAGCCACTGACCACCCAGTTCATTATCGCATCGGTACTGGTTTTGGGCGGCGTCGCGCTGGCGGTGCTGCGCAGATAGGCAGAAAACAACCGGACGTAGCGGCACTTTGGGTTTGTTCTTTGTATCTTTGCAATCTCGCCCTACATCTGGGGCCATGCGTATTTTTGTTTTGATCGCTTTGTTGATGTCCGTTGCAGTCGGCCAGCCCGCCTTGGCCCGGATGTCGCCCAATACCGCCGCCCGCCCCGGCGATTGCATCATCATGCTGCATGGGTTGGCGCGCAGCCGTCATTCTTTTGCTTTGATGGAAGAGTATTTCAAAACCCGTGGTTATGTGGTGGTGGTGCCTGACTACCCCTCTACTCAGGCGCGGGTGCAGGCCCTTGCGGATGATACGCTGCCGCGCTCTGTCCGGGCCTGTGGGCCTAGACGCATCCATTTCGTGACCCACTCCATGGGTGGCATCCTGTTGCGTGTCTGGCTGAAAGACAACCGGCCCGCACAACTGGGTCGCGTGGTGATGCTGGCCCCGCCAAATCAGGGCAGCGAACTGGTGGATGAACTGGGCGGGATGGAGCTGTTTGAGTGGATGAATGGCCCTGCCGGTCTGCAGCTGGGCACAGGCGCTGATGCCCTTCCCAAAGCCCTGCCGCCCGTGGATTTCACCCTGGGCGTTATTGCAGGCAGATCCACCATCAGCCCTTACTTTTCTTCGATCGTGCCCGGCATCGACGATGGCAAAGTCTCGGTCGAGGCGACAAAAGTTCTGGGTATGCATGCACATCTGACCTTGTCAGCGACGCATACTTTCATCATGCAGTCCCCCAAAGTGATGGTGCAGACAGCGCTGTTCCTTGAGGAAGGCAGGTTTGATCTGAATGTACGCTGGATCGACCGGTTTGATCTCTTGGCGCTGTCGTGCCGAATAGGGATCTGTTCCGAGGGATTGGATGATTGAACTGACATTGCGGGGCGCACGTGTGATGCGCCCGGACGGATGGGATGACAGCGCACTGACGCTGGCAAATGGGATGATCGTCGATCACCCCGCAGGGCGCGAGATTGATCTAAGCGGCTATGACGTGCTGCCGGGGATCATTGATACCCATGGCGATGGTTTCGAACGCCATATGGCCCCGCGCCGTGGCGCTTTGCGCGAACGTGATACTGGGATTGTCGCTGTCTCGGCGGAACTGGCGGCCAATGGCATCACCACGGCGGTTCTGGCCCAGTTCTGGTCTTGGGAAGGTGGAATGCGCGGCCCGGATTTTGCAGGCAAGGTCTTTACCTCGGTGCGCAATATGGCACCCAGCATTCCGATTGATCTGCACCTGCAACTGCGCTTTGAAACCCATTACATCGAAACCCTCCCGGAAATGGAACAGGCGGTTGATCACTGGGGCATCCGCTATGTGGTGTTCAACGATCACTTGCCACATGATCGCCTGTCACAGGGGCGCAAACCATCGCGGCTGACGGGTCAGGCACTGAAATCAGGCCGCAGCCCCGAAGCGCATCTGGAACTGATGCAGGGGCTGCATGCCCTGACCGATCAGGTGCCCGCCGCGATGGATGGGGTCTGCGCGCGCTTTGCCGAAAAAGGCATTCGCATGGGCAGCCATGATGACAACACCCCGGCGCAGCGGGCAGAATGGCGCGCGCGGGGCGTGATGATTTCCGAATTCCCCGAAACGCTGGAGGCCGCGCGCGCGGCCAAGGAAAACGGCGAATGGGTGATCCTTGGTGCGCCCAATGTGGTGCGCGGGGCCAGCCACGCGGGCAATGTGTCGGCACAAAAATTGATTGCCGAGGATCTCTGTGACGCCATGGCTTCGGATTATCACTACCCTTCCCCTGCCCGCGCGGCCTGGCGTGTGGTGGAAAAAGGGCTGTGCGATGAAACCCGCGCCTGGAAAATGCTGTCCGAAGGGCCTGCCGCGATGCTTGGGCTGACAGATCGCGGGCGGCTGGAGCCGGGATTGCGCGCGGATCTTGTGGTGATGGAGCCAGAAACCCGCCGCATCGTGGCCACCATTTCAGGCGGCAAAGTTGCCTGGATGAGCGGCGATGTCGCCGACCGTTTTCTGACCTGACATCAAAACAAAAAGAGGGCCTTGTGGCCCTCTTGATCTTATTTTCAGGTGATGCGGTTCACATGGCCCATCTTGCGACCGGGCTTTGTTTCCGCCTTACCATATAGGTGCAAGGCGCAGCTTGGGTCAGCGGATAGCGCGGGCACCCGATCCATATCATCACCGATCAGATTTTCCATCACCACATCCGCGTGGCGCTTGCCATCCCCCAATGGCCAGCCCGCCACGGCGCGAATATGCTGCTCGAACTGGTCAATCGCACAGCCATTCTGTGTCCAATGGCCCGAGTTATGCACGCGCGGCGCAATCTCATTCACGATCAACCCCTGCGGCGTGACAAAGAACTCGACCCCCATCACCCCGACATAATCCAGCGCGTTCAGGATCTTACCCGCCGCCAGAACCGCATCGGTCAGAAACCGTGCAGGCAGGGTTGCAGGCACGGTGGTGGTATCCAGAATACCATTCTTATGTACATTTTGGCCGGGATCGAAGGCTGCAACCTGACCATCCTGCGCACGGGCCGCAATGACAGAAATCTCCATCGAGAAGTCCACAAAGCCCTCCAGCACAGCCGGTGCACCCTGCATATCTGCCAGCGCCTGATCTGCATCTTCTGGCGTCTTCAGCCGCGCCTGACCTTTGCCATCGTAGCCAAATCGCCGGGTTTTCAGGATGGACGGCGCACCGATACTCTCTATCGCGGCCTGCATGCTGTCGGCATCTGACACATCTGCAAAAGGTGCGGTCTGCAGGCCCAGCTCTTGCAGATATGTCTTTTCTGTCAGGCGATCCTGCGATACGCGCAGCGCTTCGCGGCTGGGGAAAATCGGGCGTTCAGATTCAAGAATATCCAGGGCCGAAGTTGGAATATTTTCAAACTCATAGGTGATCACATCAACCGACTGCGCAAAGGCGCGCAGCGCGGTTTCGTCTTCATAGGCAGCGGTGGTCACGCTATGCGCCACATCAGCGGCCGGCGGGTTTGCGCCCGGCTCAAAAATATGAGTTTTGAACCCAAGGCGGCTGGCCGCAACAGAAAGCATCCGGCCAAGCTGGCCGCCGCCAAGGATACCAATGGTCGATCCGGTGGGAAGCTGTGTGGTCATGTCTGGGCCTCAATCACGGGTGGGTTCGTCAGCGATAGACGCAGAAAGCGCCGTGCGCCAGTCATCAAGCCGCTGCGCCAGATCAGAATCCTGCAACGCCAGAATGCCCGCAGCCATCAGCCCTGCGTTTTTGGCGCCAGCGGCTCCAATCGCCATGGTCGCCACCGGGAAACCACGCGGCATTTGCAAGATCGAATACAGAGAATCAACACCGTTCAATGCACGGGTCTGCACCGGCACGCCGATCACGGGCACACGGGTTTTTGACGCCATCATCCCCGGCAGATGCGCCGCGCCGCCCGCACCGGCGATGATCACCTGCAAACCACGATCCACAGCGGTTTTGCCATAGTCCCACAGACGATCCGGCGTGCGATGCGCCGAAACAATCTTGACCTCGTGCTCAATGCCCAGTTCGGTCAGAACATCGGATGCTTCTTGCATGGTGGGCCAGTCCGACTGGCTGCCCATGATAATGCCAACTTTGATCGCGCTCATCAGATTCCCCCAAAGAATAGGAGCGCGCACTATAGTCGGATTGCCATCAGGGGCAATGCGACCCGGTTGATCCTAAGCAATGATATCCGGGGTCAGGCGATCTTCGATAATGGAAATCTTATCTTTGAGTTGAAGTTTCTTCTTTTTCAACCGCTGCAAGGTCAGTTGATCAAAGGTGCCTGTCGCCTGCAGCGCCCGGATGGCATCATCCAGATCGCGGTGTTCCTGGCGAAAGACTTCTAGCTCAACCCGCAGGACATCGTCGGTTTTCATCGACAGATCTGTGGGGGCGTTCATGGCAGTCATCCTTTTGCTGGACGTTACAAGTTTAATATAGCGTTTCGAATGGTTTGCGCAAAGCCCCTTGCGCGCCTGTCAGAGTCTTCCCATATTTGAAAGGCAGAGGTCGCCAGGATGGGGCCATTGCACCGACTGTCGCTTATCAAAAGGACGTCTTGATGACCAAACTGACCCTGGGTTCCTACCCGCACATGCTGGGCTTTGAACAGCTTGAACGCCTGCTGGAGCGGACGGCAAAAAGCAGCGAAGGCTACCCGCCTTTCAACATTGAACAAACCTCCGATGATTCCTATCGCATCACGCTGGCCGTGGCGGGGTTTTCGGAAAGTGACCTGTCGATCACGGTTGAGGATCGGCAGCTGGTGATCCGCGGACGGCAGGGCGATGATGGCTCTGAGCGGATTTTCCTGCACCGCGGCATCGCATCGCGTCAGTTTCAGCGCAGTTTCGTACTGGCAGACGGGGTCGAAGTTGGCGAAGCGCTGATGGAAAACGGGCTGCTGCACGTGGACCTGACGCTGATCCGCCCGCAGGCGGTTGTGCAAACTATTCAGATCAAGAAGGGGTAAAGTATGAACAGCAGATACGACTTCAACAAATCTGACGAAGGTCGTCTTGTCTATGTGCGCACGGTGGATGTGACGGATCTTCCACTGGATGTGCAGGATCAGGTTGACGACTGCGATACGCTTTATGCGGTGCACCGCGCTGATGGCGAACGTCTGGCACTGGTCAAGGAACGCGCCCTGGCCTTTGAACTGGCGCGTCAGAATGATTATTCGCCGGTAACGGTGCATTAAACCCCAGACGGGGCGGTGCCGATCCGCCCCCGTCATGTGCGCCCGGGAAAGATCAGCTGCATGGAGCGATCAAAATCTGACCAGCTCATCGTTGCCTTGTTTCCGGCATATCCCTGATAATAAGACTTCCCATTGGACAATGGCAGCCCGGCCCAGATCTTGGACAGGTTGCGCATAAACGCCTTGCGGCCAAGAGCACCGCGTTTGAATTCGCTCAACCCCGCCTCTTGCAGCAGTTGCCGTGCCAGTTGATCCTGCACGCGTGGCGAAAACCGGGTCTGCGTGCTAAGGCCCTGACTGTTCACCAACCGGCGCAGGGTTTTGGGAATAAATTGATAGCGGCCAATGGCATGTGGCTGTCCCGGTGTCTGGCGTATCCATTTGTAGATGTCGCCGATTGTCATCTGCGACGGCGCTTTTGGCGGCTTTATCCGCGCACCGTAATTCACCGCATCATAACCACTGCGCCCTGCCTCAGCCTTGGCGATCACCGATAAGATGCGATCCGCCTGAGATCCGCCAAGCGGCACAGCCAAACGCCCGCGTTTCGCACGTTCGGGATAGGGTGCAAAAAGGCTAGTTCCGGTTGTTCCACTAAACAGGCTGGCCGATCCACCCTGTGCTGCATCCCCCCCATGCACCTGCACCAAGGGTTTCGCAGCACCAAACAGCGCACCCTGCGCGCGCGGCAGGATTCCTTCGGCCCAAAGAGGGGGCGCAAAGCACAACAGGATCAATGACAGCAGCAGACGGGCCAAAAGCACCCCCAGTTAAAACGAAACTGCGATAGTTTTGACGAAAAGAAGTTGAGATTTCTTTGAGACCCAAATGAATAAGACCGGGATCGCTCCCGGCCTTTCGTCATTGAACGCTTTGGTTCTGGGAAAACCTTATGACATTGGGGGTCACAAGCGCGGGACCTGACGTTATGTCGATGGGTAGCTGCCAATGCTGCATACGCGAAGTATTTTGCATAGGCCCGGGACGGGCTGCACATAACAACAGACCCGGCGCACAGGGAACAACCTGAAGGTGCGAGAAAAGGGACCTTTAGCGCACACAAGGTGAGGCGCAACCAGATGGGCCAATCGGTCATCTGACGCGTATTCCCAAGCGAGCAAAAAGGGAGCAAAACAGTTCAGGCTATGCCGATGTTTAAAGCTGGATTACACATCCAGCTCTTCGACAAACTTCGCATTCTCCTGAATGTACTGAAAGCGCAGCTCGGGCTTTTTGCCCATCAGACGTTCCACCAGATCACCGGTTTCGCCCGGCTCATCCTCGTCAATGGTGACGCGGATCAGGGTCCGGGTCTGGGGATCCATGGTGGTTTCTTTCAGGTCTTTGGCGTCCATTTCACCCAGGCCCTTAAAGCGCTGTACATCAATTTTCCCTTTTCCACCAAGACCTTTGGACAGCAGGGTCTCTTTTTCAGCATCGGTCAGAACATATTCACGCCGCGCACCCTGCGTCAGACGATAAAGCGGCGGACAGGCCAGATAGAGATGCCCCTGATCAATCAGCGGGCGCATTTGCGTAAAGAAGAACGTCATCAGCAGCGATGCAATATGCGCCCCGTCCACATCCGCATCGGTCATGATGATGATCTTGTCATAGCGCAGATCATCAACGTTGAACTTGGTCCCCAAGCCCACGCCCATCGCTTCGCAGAGATCGCGGATTTCAGCGTTTGAGGTCAGCTTGTTTGACGCCGCCCCCAGCACGTTCAGGATTTTCCCCTTCAGCGGGAGCAAGGCCTGCGTTTCGCGATTGCGCGCGCCCTTGCCAGACCCACCGGCCGAGTCCCCCTCGACGATGAACAGTTCGGTGCCTTCACGATTTTTGGCGGTACAATCGGTCAGTTTTCCCGGCAGGCGCAGTTTCTTGGTGGCGGATTTGCGGGCGGTTTCCTTTTCCTGACGACGGCGCAGGCGTTCTTCGGCGCGCAGCACCAGAAAATCAAGGATCGCCCCGGCGGATTTGGTATCTGCCGCCAGCCAGTTATCAAAGTGGTCGCGAACAGAGTTTTCCACCAGACGCTGCGCTTCGGTGGTGGCCAGGCGGTCTTTGGTCTGGCCGACAAATTCAGGTTCGCGGATAAAGCAGGACACCAGCGCGCAACCGCCGGTGATCAGATCATCACGGGTGATCTGCGCGGCTTTCTTGTTGCTGACCAGATCCCCATAGGCGCGGATACCCTTCAGGATCGCCGCCCAAAAACCAGCCTCATGGGTGCCCCCTTCGGGGGTGGGCACGGTGTTACAGAAGGACTGGATAAAACCATCGCGGGAGGGCGTCCAGTTGATCGCCCATTCCACCTTGCCCGGAGTGCCGAATTTCTCTTTGAAATCAACCACGCCTGAAAACGGTTTTTCGCTATAGGTGGTCGATGCCCCAAGAGTTTCCACCAGATAGTCAGACAGGCCGCCCGGAAAGTGAAAGGTTGCCTCGGTCGGGGTTTCCCCATCGTTAATTTCCGATTTCCAACGGATTTCAACGCCGGCAAACAGATAGGCCTTTGACCGCACCATGCGCAGCAGACGCGCCGGTTTAAATTTGTGAGAGCCAAAGATTTCAGCATCGGGATGGAAGGTCACAGTGGTGCCCCGCCGATTGGGGGCAGCGCCGATCTTCTCAAGTCCGGTCAGAGGCACCCCTTTGGAAAAGCGGATCTCATGCACTTCTTTATTTTTGGCAACCTGCACCACAAGGCTATCGGTCAGGGCGTTGACAACCGTCGCCCCAACCCCGTGCAAACCGCCCGAGGTTTCATAGGCATCGCCGTTAAACTTACCACCTGCGTGCAGCTCGGTGAAAATCATCTCAAGCGCGGACTTGCTCGGATCATCCGGGTGCGGATCAATCGGGATGCCACGGCCATTGTCGCGGACGGTCAGCGAATAATCTGCGTGCAGTTCAACTTCGATGCGGCTGGCATGACCGGCCACCGCTTCATCCATCGAGTTATCGAGGATCTCGGCCGCCATATGGTGCAGCGCGCGTTCATCGGTGCCGCCGATATACATGCCGGGGCGCATGCGCACCGCTTCCATGCCTTTGAGCACCTTGATGGAGGACGCGTTGTACTTGGTGTCTTCCTGCGGTGTCAAAAGATCGTCTGCCATACGGATGCCTGCTTATATTTTGATGATTGGCACATAGTATGACAGAGCGCGCCCCGAGTCGAAAGGGGGGCGTTCAACGGGCGATCCGCGAGGATTTTGGCTGCAGTGCAGAAAAGCCTCATTTTCCCCATGAAACTGCCGGATACGAACGCTATCACGCCGGGTATTCGCTATTTGGGTGGCTATTCCGCCGAATCTGAGTTTTCCGAGCGGCATTTCCGCACCACGGTTTCAAAACGCCGAGGCTATACCTTGATTGTTTACCGTTTTGGCCGATAGAGGCGCTAAAAACAGCACAGCCGGAACCGTCCGGCCTGAGATGAGTAAATAGAATGACAATGCTAAGCAACCTCGCCCCGATCCCTGAATTATATGTGTCATATGAAAGCGCGCAGAAACTGAAGGTTGAAGCCGCTGATCTGACATCACATGACCTGTCGCCGCGCCAGATCTGCGATCTGGAACTGTTGATGAATGGCGGGTTCAACCCTCTCAAAGGATTCCTGTCTGAGGAAGATTACGACAGCGTTGTTGAAAACATGCGTCTGGCTGATGGCACTTTGTGGCCCATGCCGATCACCTTGGATGTGAGCGAAGATTTCGCCGCCAGCATCGAAGAAGGTCAGGACATCGCGCTGCGTGATCAGGAAGGCGTCATTCTGGCCACCATGACCATCACCGATAAATGGGTGCCAAACAAATCACGCGAGGCGGAAAAAGTTTTTGGCGCAGATGATGATGCCCACCCGGCGGTCAACTATCTGCACAACACCGCGGGCAAGGTCTATCTGGGCGGGCCCATCACAGGCCTGCAGCAGCCGGTGCATTATGATTTCCGTGCCCGCCGCGACAGCCCCAATGAACTGCGTGCCTTCTTCCGCAAACTGGGCTGGCGCAAGATTGTGGCGTTTCAAACCCGCAACCCGCTGCACCGCGCACATCAGGAACTGACCTTCCGCGCCGCGAAAGAGGCGCAGGCCAACCTGCTGATCCACCCCGTTGTTGGCATGACCAAACCGGGCGATGTCGATCACTTTACCCGCGTGCGCTGCTATGAGGCGGTCCTGGACAAATATCCGGGTTCGACCACAACCATGTCGCTACTCAATCTGGCGATGCGCATGGCTGGCCCCCGCGAAGCTGTCTGGCACGGGCTGATCCGCAAAAACCACGGCTGCACCCATTTCATCGTTGGACGTGACCACGCTGGCCCGGGCAAAAACTCAGCTGGTGAAGATTTCTATGGCCCCTATGACGCACAGGATCTGTTCCGCGAACATGAGCAGGAGATCGGCATCGAAATGGTCGATTTCAAACATATGGTCTATGTGCAAGAGCGCGCCCAATACGAAGCCATCGACGAAATTCAGGACAAAGACGATGTCACCATCCTGAATATTTCCGGCACCGAACTGCGCCGCCGCCTGCAAGAAGGTCTGGAGATCCCCGATTGGTTCTCCTTCCCTGAGGTGGTGAATGAGCTGCGCAAAACCAAGCCGCCGCGCTCACAGCAGGGCTTTACCGTGTTCTTTACCGGCCTGTCCGGCTCTGGCAAATCAACTATCGCCAATGCGCTTATGGTCAAGTTGATGGAAATGGGCGGGCGCCCTGTGACGCTGCTGGATGGGGACATCGTGCGCAAAAACCTGTCGTCCGAACTGGGCTTCTCGAAAGAGCACCGCGATCTGAACATCAAACGCATTGGCTATGTGGCCTCTGAGATCACCAAGAACGGCGGCATCGCCATCTGTGCGCCAATTGCGCCCTATGCCACCACCCGCCGTCATGTGCGTGAAGACATTGAACAATACGGCGCCTTTGTCGAAGTGCACGTGGCCACCAGCATCGAAGAATGTGAACGCCGCGACCGCAAGGGCCTGTATAAACTGGCGCGAGAAGGCAAAATCAAAGAGTTCACCGGCATCTCTGATCCTTATGATGTGCCAGCCGATCCCGAACTGCGCGTTGAGACAGAGAATGTCGAAGTCGACAACTGCGCCCATCAGGTGATCCTGAAGCTGGAAAGCATGGGGCTGATCGCAGCGCAGTGATACTGCCTTCAGATGACATTTCAAAACCCGGCCATAGCGCCGGGTTTTTCATGTTTGCGTGTCGCGGATATCACAACTTCCATAGTTGAGCAGTCAAGCTTCCGTAAGGGAACTTTCAGTGTTGCCTGAATCGTATGCATCTCATATTTTTTCCTTATTCAAAAAAAGTACCAGTGCATCCTGTTTCATTCTGCTCAATTTTAAGGGGGTTCCATGAAACCGACCTCAGGTATTGTTGGCCTGTTCACCGCGGCGAGTCTCGCTTTCATCTTTACGGCAGATGCAGGGCTGGCAAACGGCAGCTGCAACAGCGTTCGCGTTGATTCTACGTTCTTCGAGAAACGCACCAATATCTACAATCATGGTGGTGACCACCTGGCTGGCGAAGTCACCCGCTTTACCGTGACAGGCAATTTTACAAGTCTTAAAGTAGAGATTTCCGGAGATCAGACCGGAGTTCTTTGCAGCTCGGCTGCGGCCTGTAATGGCGCAACCTTTACCGCACCTGCTGATGGAAAATATTCTCTGAAGGTGACAGGTACCGGCGGAACACAGATCGCCCCTCCCCGTACAGGAAGCCGTCTGGGCATTGCCGGCACGGTAACATCCAGCTGCACGGCCAAAACGACGGGTGCAGATACTGACGCTGACGCCAAAGAAGGAGGTTCTTCGTCCTCCAGCAGTTCCTCATCATCGGCAGAGGCTGAAAAGAAAAAGAACGAAGCCGCACGCGGGTCCGCGTCATCTGCGGCGGGGTCTACTTCAGTTGCCTCCGTAACAGGCGCGCTGAACTCTGCTTTGTCAGGTGGTGCGCCCGGAAGCGTGACACAGAACGGGCTTTTCCTGTCGACCAATGGATCGGTCGCTATGCCCAAGCTATGGGCCAGCATTCAGGGTCGCAATTTCGACGGGACAATTGATGGTTCAAGCCGCGAATTCACCCTTGGTGGTGATTTCGAAATCGGTCGCACCCGTCTGGGCCTGTTCCTGTCTTCTGGGCGGTCAGATCTGGATGTGAACGGGGTATCGGTGGATGCCGAGGGCCTGTCATATGGCCCATATTTCAAGAGCAATATCACCGACCGCATCAGTGTAAACGGCTACGCTCTGTCTTCGAAACCGGAATATACCGTTGGTGGCACCAAATACGAGGCCACCCGCCGCGCCTTTGGCCTGACCGGCAAGATGGATCATCAATTGGGCCGCACGCAGCTGACCTCACATCTGAGTGTCTCGCGGTTCAACGAAGATCACCCTGCGGCAGGCATATTGGCGGCAACAAATGTGTCGTCGACACTGGCCTCTATTGGCTCACGCGCGACCTTTATGGCGGAAAGCAACTTCCGCCCCTATGTCAGCCTTGGCGGAGATTTCCACCGGTACGAAGACGGGGTCAATGGCAAAACCACGCAGAACTCCGGACGCTTTGGCACAGGCTTTGATCTGGATATGGGCTTGGGGCAGCTGTCACTGGATATCGACAGTGGCCGCCTGTTGAAAGGCACCCGTGATGTGGGGGTTAACCTGCGATTTGAGATGGCCTTTTAAAGGCTGTCTGTGGCAATAACAAAGCGGCCTCTGTTTCAGAGGCCGCTTTCATTTAGGGGTGGACGCGCTCTAATCGCGGCGGATTCTCCCGATGAGATGGCGAAAGCCCCCCGGCACCAGCGCCACGCTGGCAATAAACCCCGTCACAAACCCTGTCAGATCGGCGATCCAATCCGGGTTGCTGCCGAAGATCAGGCCAAACAACAGCTGAATTCCCAGCAGGAAACCGATCATCTGAAAGGCGCGCAGCTGGCTTTCACCCACGGCCCCCAGCTTGAGCCACAAGAGATAGGTAAACCCTCCGATCAGCGCATAGGCCCCGGGATAGGCCCCCATCAGGATGGCGGGTCGGTCAATCACCAGACCAAAAACAACCGCCCCCATGATCGACCCAGCAAAGAACAGCGTCACAAAGGCCAGCTGCCCCATGGCCTCGGCAACAATCTTGCCCATGGCCAGCAAGATCACCATGGCAAAAATCCCATGGGTGAATGAGCCATGAATAAAGGGATAGGTGATAAATCGCTTGAGATGCTGTAGAGGGTATTGCCCGGTATCGACCATCCACATCATCACCTTGGGCGAGAAACCGTATTCTTCGATCAGTCCAATACGCCAGCCAATGGCCCCCGGCCCGCCAATGATGCCGCGGCTGCCCAAAAGCAGCGCCACCTCAACAGCGGTCAGAACCAGAAACATCACCAAAACCGCTGGCGGCAGGGGATTAACGGGGGATTCATTATAAGGATGGGTCATCTTGCGGCTCTTCCTTGACGGGCACATAGGCCATGGGTAAGCCAAGCCTACTTATTATTCCAGATGGAGAATTGCCATGACCGAGGGGGTCCAAACCTCTCCCGCTTTTACCAAACGCGTCTTTTCCGGTATTCAACCCACCGGCCACCTGACGCTTGGTAATTACCTGGGCGCGCTCAAACGCTTTGCCGAAGTGCAAGAGCAGGACTACGAGACAATCTTTTGTATCGTGGATCAACACGCCATCACAGCCACATTGCAAGATCCCGCAGCGCTGGCCCGCGCCACGCGCGAGCTGACCGCCGGTTTCATTGCCTCTGGGATCGACCCAGAGAAATCCGTGTTGTTCAATCAAAGCCAGGTGGCTGAACACGCGCAGCTGGCCTGGATCTTTAACTGCGTCGCCCGCATGGGCTGGATGCAGCGTATGACCCAGTGGAAAGACAAGGCTGGCAAGAATTCGCAGAATGCGTCGCTGGGCCTGTTTGCCTATCCGGCGCTGATGGCGGCTGACATTCTGGTTTACCATGCAACCCATGTGCCTGTGGGCGAAGATCAAAAGCAGCACGTCGAACTGACCCGCGATATCGCGACCAAGTTCAATCACGACTATGGCGTGGATTTCTTCCCGATCGCCGAACCTGTGATCGAAGGGGCTGCCACCCGGGTGATGTCACTGCGTGATGGGTCTAAGAAGATGTCGAAGTCGGATCCATCTGATATGTCGCGCATCAATATGACCGATGACGCCGACACCATCGCATCAAAAATCCGCAAAGCGCGCACCGATCCGGATGCTCTGCCCTCAGAAGCCAAAGGCCTGGAAGACCGCGCCGAGGCCCGCAATCTGGTCAACATCTATGCCGCGCTGTCTGATCAGTCTGTGGAGGATGTTCTGCGCGATGTTGGCGGCAAGCAGTTCTCAGAGTTCAAACCGATGCTGTCTGATCTTGCTGTTGCAAAGCTTTCGCCGATTTCCACCGAAATGGCCCGTCTGATGGAACATCAGGACGAAATCGATACGATCCTGCGCAAAGGGGCTGAACAGGCCCGCGCAATCGCTGCGCCGATCCTGAGCAGAACCTATGAGATCATAGGTATGGTGCGCTAAGAAATCTGACGGGCCCCTGGTTTCTAAGGGCCCGTTCACCCCACTTTGCGGAACATCGTTTCGGTTGGCATCGCAATTCCAATTTGATTGCGCGTCCAACACCGTGCCTGTTCCAACTGATTTCTGGGAAATGACCGAACCACAAAAGTGATATCGGTTGGCGCGTTGGCAAGCACCGGACAAAACCAGCCTAGATCTGACACAACGGCCAAATGAGACAGGCTGCGAAAGATCTCATAATCTTCGGGCTTGAACGCATCAATCAACGTTTCATCATAGCCAGCATAGCTGTCTACGATATCAATTGCAGTGAACTGACCACAGTCTTTCACAAGCTGGGCAATTGGGGCAAAAATGCCCTGATAATCTGCCAAGGTCAGAAATCCGCTGAAAGTTGTCTCAATCCTCTTTTCCTCAGCAAAGACTTCATAGGTGATTGGCATTCGCAGGCTCCAAATCGTCGAAAAAGTCGGAAACTTGAGATAACAAAATGGACGTTTTACATAACTAAAACTGCAACAGATAGTCACCTATTGCAACGTTTGAAGTCATGATCAGGATCAAAGACAGGCTAAAATTGTGACTCAATCGCAATTTTGCCTAAAAATTAATCACTTTAATCTGGCAGCCAGCCTAAGCGCATGGCTTGGGTCCTGCGCGACAGAGGGCATGACCGGATCATAGGCCGCACGAATGACCCCGGCGATATCCGGACGTAGAACGATATGACCATTTTCCAGCTGCCCCAGCGGTGACCGGCTGGCAAAAGCCTGATCTGACCAAACCAGCATTGCCTGAACCACCTGCGACAGCGCCAGCGTTTCAGCCGGCAGGGCTGACATTTCCGCATCCATGCGCAGGAAAATAAAACAGGCCTGAATCGCCCCATCAGTGTCAAAGCGGAAAACACGATACTGATTGGCCTCAGCCGCGCTCAAACGTGCCACCAGAGGTTCAAGCCCGTCAATCATCCGGCCCAGGTCGGGGACTGACAGCAGTTCCTGCCAGTCGCGGAAAAAGAACACCATGGTATTGGCACCCAGTTCAGGATCCGTTTCCGCCATCTGGTGCCCGGACAGAGCGCAGACCGCCTCAAAGGCGCCTTTGACCACCTGCAGGGTTGCATCATCAACGCCGAATACGATGGGCGCGATTGGCCGCCCCCAGCGCGCACAGAAATAAGTGCCATCTTTGCGGGTAAAAAGCGCTTCGACGTCGGCTGGCTGCATGGTGGGTCTCGTGGTTTAGGTGATCTGTTGGTCTGCCCTATGCCAGATACGCACCCGATGAGCAAATCCCACCCACAATGACTGGCCAAAGATCACTTGCCAAACAGATCCCCCTGCCCCGGCGCTTTGGGCATGGGCAGCCCAAGATGCGCCCAGGCCTTTTGTGCCAGCATGCGCCCACGCGGGGTGCGTTGGATCAGACCTTGTTGCAGCAGATAGGGCTCAACCACCTCTTCCAGCGCATCGCGGCTTTCAGACAGGGCGGCAGCCAGGGTTTCGATACCCACCGGCCCCCCGGAATAGTTTTCGGCCATCAGAGTCAGATAGCGGCGGTCGGCGCCGTCCAATCCCAGGCTGTCCACACCCAGACGGGTCAGTGAACTGTCGGCCAGGGCGCGGGTGACAACGCCGCCCCCTTCAACGATGGCGAAATCCACCACGCGGCGCAGCAGGCGCCCGGCAATACGCGGTGTGCCACGTGAACGGCGGGCAATTTCAAGCGCACCATCCCCTTCCATCCGCACCCCAAGTTTGGTGGCGTTGTTGGCAACAATGGTTTCCAATTCGGGAATGGTGTAGAAATTCAACCGCGTCGGAATGCCAAAGCGATCACGCAAAGGCGTTGTCAACAGGCCCAGACGCGTAGTGGCCCCCACCAGAGTGAAGGGCTGCAATTCGATACGCACCGTGCGGGCGGCGGGCCCTTCGCCGATGACAAGATCCAGCTCATAATCTTCCATGGCAGGATAGAGTACCTCTTCGACGGCGGGATTCAGACGGTGGATTTCGTCGATGAACAGCACGTCGCGGGATTCGAGATTGGTCAGGATCGCCGCCAGATCGCCCGCTTTGGCCAGCACCGGCCCCGATGTCATACGAAAACCAACCCCAAGTTCGCGCGCCATGATCTGCGCCAATGTGGTTTTCCCCAGCCCCGGTGGGCCGTGAAACAGCGTGTGATCCATCGCTTCGCCACGCGATCGGGCGCTTTCGATAAAGACACGCAGATTGGCGCGGGCTTCGGCCTGACCAATGAAATCTCCCAGCATCTGTGGCCGCAAGGCGCGGTCGCGGTCTTCGGGCATGGGATCGGGGCGCAGGGTTGGATCTGGCTCGGTCATTCGGGGGGCTCCTCAAGCCCTGACGGGCTTTCTTCGCAGGTTACGCCTTGGGCGCCAGAAGTTTCAATGAGGCCCGGATCAGCCCGGCTGTATCAGCCTCGGGCTCTTCTCCGGCGGCCTGAGCCACGGCAGAGGCCGCATCCCCCGGCGCATAGCCAAGATTACCCAACGCCGACAGCGCCTCGGCCTGAGCAGAGGCATTGGACGGCGCAGGCGATACTTTGGGCGCAGGGGCGGCGACAGACGCGGGTGCATCCTCGATCACGTCATGATCCACCGTGGTGGGGGCACTGGCCCCCATGGCCATCACGGTTGGGGCTTTGTCTTTGAGTTCATTCACCACACGCTGGGCTGTTTTCGGGCCAATCCCTTTGGCCGCCTTGACCGCATTCCAATCCCCCAGCGCAATCGCGCGGCTGACCCCATCAGGGCCAAGCGTCCCAAGGATTGCCAGCGACGCCTTGGCCCCGACCCCCTGCACGCTGAGCAACAGCCGGTGCCATTCCTTTTCCACCAGCGTCGGAAAGCCATATAGCTGCAAGAGATCTTCGCGCACCATCAGATCGGTATAAAGCGCGGCCGCCTCGCCTGCGCCGGGCAGCGCTGCAAGCGTGCGATCTGAACAAAAGACCATATAACCCACCCCGCGCACATCAATCAGCACGTGATCCGTGGCCTTATATTCAATACGACCGGCAATGCGTCCAATCATGCGCGTATCCTCATTCCTTGGGTGCCAGAATAATGCGCGTGACAAATGGCAATCGCCAGAGCATCCGCCGCATCCGGGCTGTTAAAACTGACACCGGGCAGCTGCATCTTCACCATGTGCTGGATCTGCTGCTTATCCGCATGGCCAACACCGACCACTGTCTTTTTCACCTTATTGGGGGCATATTCGCCAATCACCAGCCCCAGCTGGGCTGGCACCAAAAGCGCAATCGCCCGCGCCTGGCCCAGTTTCAGCGTGGCCACCGCATCTTTGTTAACGAAAGTCTGCTCGACCGCCGCATGATCTGGCCCGAAACGGTCACAGATTTCGGTCAACCCACGGTGCAAAGCCAGCAGCCGATCCGCCAATTCCCCGGTTTTGGTGTGAATCACCCCATTCGCCACATGTCTGAGTCGCCCGCGATCTGCGTCGATCACCCCCCAGCCAAGGTTCCGAAGACCCGGATCAATGCCCAATACCCGCATGGATGCCTACATTTGTTGTTATTTCGCCACGAGTAGCACGAAACGCGAACAAAAGCCAAGGTTAATGGCGGATGAAACGAAGGCGACACAGCATATCCCATCCGCGACGCTGCCGGTGAATCCCGGCAGGGAACAGGGTGGAAAACGACACCAAGAAAGTCGCATTTTGCCTTTTAAACACAGGGTGTTAACCATACATTTTGCCATGCAGTAATTGCAAATGACCCTTGCAAAAATCGCATCTTGTAGAGTGGCTTTTGCAGGCGTAGATGCGCCTCAGAAAGCAACGCCCACAAGGAGACACGAAAATGGCTGCATTCGACACCACACGCCCATACGCTGCCGCTGGCTCCGCCAGCAAAATTGGTTCATTTTTAGCCGCGCTGGTATCGGTTATTGCTGATTGGAATGACACCCGCGCGACACGCAAATCCCTGACTGCGCTGAGCGACCGCGAACTGTCGGACATCGGTCTGACACGTGGCGACATCGATAGCGTTGTTGCCCGCCTGTAATCGAACACGAATAGAAGTTCACTCTCCCTGACTTCTTATTTCTGGACCGTCATTCCCTGTGAATGACGGTCTTTTTTTGCGCCCCGACGTGCCAAGAAAAAAGAAACCCGGCAACAAAACCGGGCTTCGATACTCTGAAATATCTTTAAGTTATAGGGCTGAAGCTTAGCCAATCACTGAGGCGATCAATGCGGCCAGCTTTGCTGTAATCGGATCGACCTGCATCAACCAGGCACCCGCCTGTTCGAACTCGGACCCAAGCGCGAGATCCTGAACATGCTGTTGGTAGGCCTCACCGCCCAGCCAGGCGAGAACAAAGGCCTTGAATACAAGGAACCCCGGCAGGATCACCAGCAGCAGTTTCAGCCCAAATCCAGCTGACTGCGCCTCTGGCACATGTGTGATCACGCCAGTGTTCTTATCAATCTTAGTGGTGTAGCCACGCGCCAGACGTGCATGTTTGCGATGCATCGCTTGTTGGCGCTTTTCAAAATCTAGCAGCGTATTTTGCATTTTACTATCTCATACCCGGCCCCCACCGGATGTGACATAACTAGACAGGAAATATGGCCAAACTTGGGCAAAAACCGAAGTTTTTCCCCAAATACGACACGACTTAGTCTGGTTTTTGCAGGGTCAGCGTGACCCAATCACCGATAACATCCTGACGCACAAGCGAAATTCCGTTTTCAGCGTAAACCGCAATCACCTCGTCTGATTGGCGTGTCAAAATACCCGAAAGGATAGCATAACCGCCGGGCTGAAGATTCGCTGCCATATCAGGGGCTAAATCTATCAGGGGCTGCTTGAGGATATTGGCAAAAACCAGATCATAAGGCGCGCGCGCCTGTAGATCATCATGGCCAAAACCAGCGGCTTCGACGCAGATCACCTTCCCGTCAAGGTTGTTTGCCGAGACATTGGCCCTAGCCACATCAACCGCCACCTCATCAATGTCGGACACGATCACCGGGTTGGGCCAGATGCGGGCGGCGCCCATGCCCAGAACCGCAGTGCCACAGCCGATGTCAGCCACATTCTGCCCGACAAAGCCGCCAGCGGCCACGCGGTCAAGCGCCTCAAGACAGCCTTGCGTGGTGCCGTGGTGGCCGGTGCCAAAGGCCATTGCCGCTTCGATCAGCAAGGGCTCGGCCCCTTCTGGGATCTTATCAGCGTCATGGCTGCCATAGACGAAAAAGCGCCCCGCCTCGACAGGGGTCAGTTCGCGGCGCACCTTGTCGACCCAATCGGTGTCAGGCACTTCGGAAACGACAAAGGCATCCGCCGCAAAAGCTGCCGCCAAAAGCGCAAGTTCCACCTCATTGGGTTCTTCAATGAAATAGCCACCCACTTCCCAGGTGCCCGATCCGTCTTCGATCTCGAACACGCCGATCCCGGTGGGCTCTGGCTCGAGCTCTTCCATGGCAAGGCCCAGCGCCTCAGCGCGGTCTTTGGCGGCTAGCTTGGTAAAGGCGGTCCAGGTCGGCATGGCAGAACTCTCTTGTTGATCGTTCCTGCCGCTACGCCCTTGGGGCCGTCTGGTCAAGCCTGTCTGGCTTATTCGGCGGGTTGCGGGCGCTGAAACTGGCTGAAACGGGTTTCATTGCCCGGTTCCGGGTGGCGCGGGATCAGCAAAGCCAGTGTAAGACTGGTCAGCGCCATACCGGCAGCCAGCAAAAAGACAGCGCCGGGCGCCTGCAGCCAGAGATAGCCCAAAAGCGCAGGCAAAAAGACCGCAGCAATGTGATTGATCGTAAAGGCCACCGCCGCCGTGGGCGCGATATCCCCCGGATCGGCAATTTTCTGGAAATAGGTCTTCATGGCCAGCGCCAGCGCAAAGAACAGGTGATCCAGCACATATAGCGCAGCAGCCAGCACAACGCCCCAGCCAAACCAATAGATGCCGCCATAGGCCAGAAACACCAGTGTCAGGCCAACATATTCGAACACCAGTGTATTGCGCTCACCAAACCGCGCGACGGCTTTGCCGAAAACCGGGGCAAGGATCATATTGGCCACAAGGTTGATCAGATACAGGCCGGTGACCTCATGCACATCAAAACCAAAGCGTTCGACCATCATGAACCCGGCAAACACCACAAAAATCTGACGACGTGCGCCTGCCATGAATGTCAAAGCGTAATACAGCCAATAGCGTTTGCGCAGGATGATCTTCTTTTGTTGAGGATGGGGGCTTTCGAACTGCGGAAAGGCAAAGGCACAATACAGCACGATAAGAACCGTAAGCGTACCCGAAGCCATGTAGACGGTGTTGTAGCTTAGCTCCAGACGTTCCCATGTCATCACAATCAGGGCATAGGCGACCAATGTCGCGCCCGAACCAATTGCAATCAGCCAGCCCAGAACCTGCGGGGCGCGATCCTTGGACAGCCATTGCAGCTGAAGGCTCTGGTTCGCCGTTTCAAAATAGTGAAACCCAATCGAACTGAAGAGTGTGATAAAAAGGATACCGCCAAAGCTGGGGAACAGTGCCGTCAGCCCGGTTGCCACCCCCAAAAGCGCAAGCGCAATTAACGCCAGCGTTTGTTCACGCACAAAAATAATGATGAAGATAACCCCAAAGGCCAGAAACCCCGGGATTTCGCGCACCGTATGCAGCCAGCCGATGTCAGAACCGTCAAAGTCTGCAACTTCGATGACAAAGTTGTTCAGCAGCGCCGACCAAGTCGAAAACGACAGCGGCAAGGCGATGGCCATGAGAAACAGCAAGGCGATGGGGCGGCGCCAGACGGGCAGGTCTGCCGCCTGTTCAAGGGTCATAGTTTTCATATCTCGCCCTTACGCCGATTGCAGCGCTTTGGCGAGTCCGACCTTTGTGCGCCAGCCCACATTTCCTATGCGGCTGAGAACCGATACTCGATTTCTGAGAATCGATCTTTCGGGAAAGCATAGAGGAACCTCAGCCCTTCCGATCCGGCCACCACCCCATGTTCGGCGTTTTCGGCAATGAACAACGCGACCCCCGGTTTCATCTCATGGGGAACCCCTTCGATGGTGATCACCCCATCACCTTCCAGACCGAAATAGATCTCGGCGGGGCCGTGGCGATGCGGAAGCAGGGTGCCTTGGGGGCCAAACTCGGCAATCCCCATGACCATCCCCGAGGTCGCAGTCTTATCTGCGCAAAACAGGGTGCGCCATTGCACCGTGCCATAGGCGGGATCTTCTCCACCTTCCAACGGCAGTTGATTGATATCGGGCACCATCAGCGACATGAGCTGGGTTGCGTCCATTTCTTTTCCTCCCTGACACAACTGATGGCCTAAGTTCATAGGAAAAATTGCGTCACGTCACGCGCAATTGCGACCATTTACATCATGCACACATTCGAATGTGACTGATCCAAGTCAAAGCCCCCACCGCCAGATCGGTGCAAACCCGTTTGAAATCGCGCACGGAGGGCAAAATGGATTTGGTAGCTCTGGTTGACCGTCTGGGGGAAAACCCGACAGCGGCGCTTTTTGGATTGATCACTGGGGTCGTCTTTGGTATCGCGGCGCAGCGATCCCGGTTTTGTCTGCGCGCGGCCACTGTCGAATTTGCCCGTGGCAGGTTGAACGATAAAGTGGCCGTCTGGCTTCTGACCTTTTCAACCGCCGTGGTCTGGGTGCAGGCCGCATATCTTCTGGGGTTTGTCGACACCGGCGAAGCCCGCATGATGGCCGTTCCCGGCAGTTGGTCAGGCGCGGTGATCGGCGGGCTGGTCTTTGGTGCGGGCATGGTTCTGGCGCGCGGCTGCTCCGGGCGGCTTCTGGTGCTGGCTGCAACCGGGAATATGCGATCTATTGTGTCAGGTCTGATCTTTGCGGTGGTGGCCCAGATGACGCTGACCGGCTGGCTGGCCCCCGTACGCGATTATTTGGCGGCTCTTTCCATCACCTCAGGCGGAGCCAATGTAAACCTGATCACAGCTTTGGGCCTGCCCGACTGGTCGGGGCTGGCGCTGGGTCTGGCCACGGCGGCGCTGGCGCTGGACCTGTCACGCCGCAACAAGATCGGCTATTCCCGGCTGATCTTTGCCTCGGGGGTTGGATTTGCCGCTGCGCTGGGGTGGGGGCTGACCTATGCCCTGTCACTGGTGGCCTTTGAACCTGTTCAGGTCGAAAGCCTGACGTTCACGGGCCCCTCTGCCAATACCTTGATGTTCTTTCTGGATCGCACCGCAATTCTTGAATTCGATATCGGTCTGGTGCCGGGGGTTGTGATCGGATCTTTCCTGTCGGCCACATTGGCAGGGGAATTCAAGTTCCAGGCCTTTGAAGGGGCCACCCCCATGAGGCGCGCCATGATCGGAGCGGTGATGATGGGCTTTGGTGGAATGCTGGCAGGCGGCTGCGCAATCGGGGCCGGCGTCTCTGGCGGGTCGATCTTTGCGGGAACGGCATGGCTGGCCCTGTTTTGCATGTGGATCGGCGGCATGGCCATGGACATACTGCTAAGGCAAGGCGACGCCACTGTCGCCGCCTGACCCTTTGATATGATTACAGCATGAACTGATAGCTCGCCGGGCTATAGCGGAACCCGCTGTCACGGGTTTCCACATAGCCCAGCGCCGGGAATGGCATGTGATAGCCAATAAAGGGCAGCTTATCCGCCGCCAGCATATCCAGTACCTTGCGGCGGGTCTTGGCGGCGGCGGTCTTATCCATATCAAAGCGCACGTCCCAATCGGGATAGCCCAGCGACCAGACATAGTGATTGGCCGTATCAGCAAACAGCAGCAGCTGCCGCCCCTCACTTTCAAGCATATAAGTCATGTGACCCGGCGTATGCCCATAAGCCGCCATGGCAGTGATCCCAGAGGCGACAGATCCGCCAACTTCAAGAAAGCTCATTTTATCCGCAAGCGGTTTGACATTGGCCTCAAACCGTTCATTCGCCGCGCCGTTCCAGTGGTTGTATTCCACCGTGCCCGTCACATAGCGCGCATTCGGAAAGGTCGCAGCCCCGTCATTCATCAAACCACCGATATGGTCCCCATGCATATGGGTGATCACCACCACATCAACCTGATCCGGTGTATATCCCGCCGCAGCCAGCGCGGCAGTGATCCCCGCAGCATTCAGTCCGGTGTCGAAAAGAACCAGCTCACTGCCAGTGTTCACAACGGTGGGTGTGAAATAGAAATGCGCCTCATCGTCGGGGATGAAATTGGCCTGCGACACAGCAGCGAACTCATCAGCCGCGACATTGCGGCCAAAGATGGTTTGCACATCCCCCACAGTCCGTGATCCGGCCAGCACAGTTGTCACTTCAAAACCGCCCAGCACCACCCGCGAGGCCATGGCTTTGCTTGCGCCCTGCATAGGTGCCGCAGCCTGCGCCATCTGCGCCGAGACTGCCAGCGGTACGGCAGCCGCAGCGGTCATCGCCTGGCGGCGTGTCAGTTTGATCCCTGAAGTCATGGTGGTCCTCCTGTTGGTTGCTTCCCAAGAGCATACGCCCTTCTGCACAGGTCAGATCATGCAGAAGGGCCAACTCACCAAACTGTGACTGTTCGGGATTAGCTGCGAATGCGCCAGCCGGTTTTGAAGATCCACCAGATCACGCCAAGGCATAGCAGGGTAAACCCAAGGATCGCCAACAGGCTCAGCCCCACAGGCACATCAGCCAGCCCGAAAAAGGCCCAGCGGAAGCCCGAGATCAGATAAACCACCGGGTTGAACAGGGTCACCCCCTGCCAGAAGGGCGGCAGCATCGAAATCGAATAGAAAGAACCCCCAAGGAACACCAAAGGTGTCACCACCAGCAGCGGGATCAGTTGCAGCTGTTCAAAGTTCTTGGCCCAGATCCCGATGATAAACCCAAACAGCGAAAAGCTGATACAGGTCAGGACAAGAAACAGAATCATCGCCAGCGGGTGCACAATGCTCAGATCCACAAACAGCGCCGAGGTTGCCAGAATGACCACACCGATAAACAGTGATTTGGTGGCCGCAGCGCCAACATAGCCAAGGGTGATTTCCCAAAAACTGATTGGGGCAGACAGCAGCTCATACATTGTGCCGATGAATTTCGGGAAGTAGATCCCAAAGGACGCATTCGACAGCGCCTGTGTCATCACGCTGAGCATGATCAGACCGGGCACAATAAACGCGCCATAGGCCACGCCTTCGACCTGATCAATGCGCGATCCGATCGCCGCGCCAAAGACAACAAAATATAGCGATGTTGAAATCACCGGTGAGATAAAGCTTTGCGCCAATGTGCGAAAGAACCGCGCCATTTCAAAGCGATAGATTGATTGGACTGCGTACCAGTTCATGCCGCGCCCTCCTCTTGGGCATGTACGAGCCCTACAAAAATTTCTTCCAGAGATGACTGCACCGTATCCACATCGCGCACCTGAAGCCCAGCAGCTGAAATCGCCGACATCAACGCACCAATACCCGTGCGGTCTGCGGCTGTGTCATAGGTATAGACCAGTGCGCGCCCTTCATCGGCCAGCTCAAGACCAAAATCTGCCAGTGCGTCTGGCACGGTTTCCAGCGTTTCCGCCAGATCAACGCGCAGCACCTTTTGACCCATGCGGGTCATCAGACTGTCCTTGTCTTCCACCAGCAGGATCTGCCCTTTGTTGATCACCCCAACCCGGTCGGCGATGGCTTCGGCCTCTTCGATGTAATGGGTGGTCAGAATGATCGTGACGCCATCAGCCTTCAGTTCCGCCACGACATCCCACATGTCTTTGCGCAGCTCGACATCCACACCGGCGGTAGGTTCATCAAGAAACAGCACCCGGGGTTCATGCGCCAGCGCCTTGGCAATCAGCACGCGGCGCTTCATGCCCCCCGAGAGTTCCATCACGCGATTGTCGCGTTTGTCCCAAAGCGACAGCTTGCGCAGCACGCTTTCAATCAGCGCGTCATCCGCGCGTTTGCCAAACAGCCCGCGCGAAAACCGAACTGAATTGATCACCTTTTCAAAAGGTTCAAGATTGATTTCCTGCGGCACAAGACCAATCAGACCGCGCGCCTGACGGTAGTCTTCGATAACATCATAGCCGCCCACCCGTATCTGTCCTTCAGTCGGCAGGGTGATGCCGCAAATCGCTGAAATCAACGTGGTCTTGCCCGCCCCATTGGGCCCAAGCAGCGCCAGAATTTCCCCTTGTTCGATGTCCAAAGACGCCCCTTTGAGCGCCTCGAACCCATCTTCATACCGCTTTTTCACATCGCGGATTTCTACCATCGCCATAAAAGGCCCTCCTGCAGCTGCATGGGCCATAGGTGGCGCAAACATTTTCAAATGACAATTCAACATTCCTGCACAGGCGACATGCATGTCGCAAACAGGAGAGATCACAGTGTCATCATCGAATACCGCAGGCCTATGGAAACTTTGAACAAACCGGCACTTGGCATTCTTTTTATTCTGGTTGGCACCCTTGCGATTTCCGTCAATGACCTGCTGATCAAATACCTTTCTGATGGCTATCCGCTGCATCAGATGATCTTTACCCGCTCGGTGATCGGGCTGTGTTTTACCTTTACCTTTGTCTACTTCGAAGGCGGGCTGAAGATCCTGCGCACCAAAACCCCGGTTCTGCACGCATTGCGTGGCTTGATGGTGGTGGCGGCCAACCTGTTTTACTATGCCGCCATGGCTGTCATGCCACTTGGGCAGGTGACGGCGCTGTTCTTTGTGGCGCCTTTGTTCATTACACTCATGTCGATCCCCTTTCTGGGCGAAAAAGTTGGCCCTCTGCGGATCTTTGCGGTGCTGATCGGGCTGGCTGGCGTTGTGATCATGCAGCAGCCGTGGAACAGCGATACTCAGGTGTCGCGTGTGGTCATGCTCTTGCCGGTTGTCTCAGCCGCCTTTTACGCCAGCATGCAGGTCATGACCCGCAAACTGGGGGTCAGCAGCGCTGCATCCGCCATGGCAGTTTACATGCAATCGACCTTTCTGGTTGTTTCGCTGATTTTCTTCCTTGTTGCCGGGGATGGGCGCTTTGCCGAAGGGCAGACCAATGAAAGCATGATCTTCATGTTCCGTGCCTGGACAGTGCCGCCCGCCGGGGACTGGCCGGTCTTTATCGGGTTGGGGGTCTGTTCGGGGGTGATCGGCTATTGCCTGACAGCCGCCTATCGGCTGGCCAATGCCGCGACCGTTGCCCCGTTTGAATATGTGGGCCTGCCGCTGGCGATTTTATGGGGCTGGCTGGTGTTTGGCGAATGGCCGACACAGGCCACATGGGTTGGCTGCGCGCTGATCATCGGGGCGGGGCTGTTTGTCTTTTTGCGCGAACAAAGCAAATCCAGCCCACAACCGGGGCGGCGCAGCCGCTGGGGGCGCCGGTAACGCCCATGATCTTGTGTCAGATCAACCGCCATGCGGATGCTGGATTGACCTGACACAAGAGCATGCTACTCAGGGCCCATGCTGGACGTCTTGCTTAAAACACTGCCTTTTTTCGGATTGATCGCGCTGGGATATGGCGCGGCCCGCAGTCGTTTTTTTCCAGAAGAGGCCACCGCGCATCTGACAAAGTTTGTCTTTTACTTTGCCCTGTCCGCCATGCTGCTGCGGTTTTCTGCGAACCTGAGCTTTAACGAGATCTTCGAACCCGAGCTGGCCGCCGCCTATCTTTGGGGGACAGCCTTTGTTTATGGCATCGCGATGGGGGTGGCTTTCTTCAGAGGTATGGATATTCCAACCGCCGCCGTCGAAGCCCAGACCGCCGCCATCGGCAATACCGGCTTTCTGGGCGTGCCCATGCTGGCGTTGTTGCTGGGGCAGCAGGCCATTGGCCCGATTATCCTGATCCTGACCATTGATCTGGTGGTGTTTTCATCGCTGTTGACCATTCTGGTCACATCCTCCCGGTCACAAAAAGGCCGGTTGGCCGCGTTCAAATCCGTGCCCATGGGGCTTTTGAAAAACCCGATGATCGTTTCCATTTCAGTGGGTCTGGGCATTTCTGCCAGCGGGTTTGGCATTCCGCAGCCAGTGAACTCTTTTCTGGAGACATTGGGCGGCGCAGCAACCCCAGGGGCGCTATTTGCCATTGGCGCCTCACTGGCAACAAAGTCAGCAGAAAGACTGGCGGTCTCGGGCTGGCTGAGCTTTGCCAAGCTGATCCTGCATCCGCTGTTTGTGGCGCTGGCGGTTTACTATGTCTTCCCGATTGACGCCTACCGCGCCTCGGTCGCAGTCTCGGCGGCGGCCCTGCCGGTTGCGGGGAATGTGTTTATTCTTGCCCAACACTATGGCGTGGCCCCGCAGCGTGTGTCGGCGGCGATCCTGATTTCCACCACCTTCAGCGTGCTGACGGTCAGCGCCATCATATCTATTGTGCAGATCTAGCGAGGAAAGCCCGTCAGGGCTTGAAGAGCGTCAAAGCCAGTCGCGCAGGATCGGGATCAAAGGCACATCCGCAGGCGGCATGGGATAGTCGCGCAGCTTGTTGGCAGCCACCCACTTCAATGTCTGCCCTTCACGCGCAATCGGTGTACCTTCCCATTTGCGGCAGGCGAATAGCGGCATGAGCAGGTGAAAATCTTCATAGCTGTGCGACGCAAAAGTCAAAGGCGCCAGGCAGCTGGCCCAGGTATCAATGCCCAGCTCTTCCTGCAACTCGCGGATCAGCGCTACCTCCGGGGTCTCGCCCGGCTCGATCTTACCGCCGGGAAACTCCCACAGACCCGCCATGGACTTCCCTTCGGGCCGTTGCGCCAGCAGCACGCGACCGTCGCGATCAATCAGAGCAACGGCAGAGACAAGAACAGTTTTCATATGATGCGCCTTGCGGATAGGTCGGTTGCGAGGGGCAAGCCCCTCGCGCTCACTAGAATTGACTTGCTAAGATCAAGATCAGGAACGGTAGTCCGCATTGATCGAAATATAAGCGTGGGTCAGGTCACATGTCCAAACAGTGGCACGCCCCTGCCCCAGACCAATATCCACCGTTATGGTTATCTCGGGGTTTTTCATATGCGCCGTACCATCTTCTTCGCGGTAGCTTTCGGCCACCCAGCCCTTTTCCGCCACCAGCACATCACCAAAGCGAATGCTCAGCAGATCGCGATCAGCGGCGGCACCGGATTTGCCGATGGCCATGACCACACGGCCCCAGTTTGGATCTTCGCCCGCAACAGCGGTTTTCACCAGCGGAGAATTGGCAATCGCCAGTGCATGGGTGCGCGCATCTGCATCGCTGGCAGCGCCTTCAACAGTGACGGTCACAAATTTCGACGCCCCTTCGCCATCGCGGACAACCTGATGCGCAAGATCCAGAAACACCTGATGCACCGCATCTGCAAAATCCTGATCACCAGTCACATCCACGCCCGAGGCCCCGGTGGCCCCCATGAGCAGCGTATCCGATGTTGAGGTATCGCTATCAACCGTGATGTTGTTGAACGTGCGGTTGGTCACATCGCTGACCATCGCCTGCAGATCTGCGCGGGCGATATTTGCATCGGTAAAGATGTAAACCAGCATGGTGGCCATATCAGGCGCAATCATGCCAGATCCTTTGGCGATACCCGCGATTTTAACAGGTGTCCCATCCACCATCACCGTCGCAGAGGCACCTTTGGCAAAGGTATCTGTGGTCATGATCGCCTGCGCGGCGGCCTCGATGCTGTCAGTTTTCAGCCCCTCGACCAGAGCCGCCACCTTTGAGGTAATGCGATCATGTGGCAGGCGTTCGCCAATCACCCCGGTTGAGCTGGTGAAGACGCGCGCCGCAGGCAGGTCGGTGGCGGCGGCAACGGCTTCGCAAATCGCAGCAACGGATCCTTCGCCGGCGCGGCCCGTAAAGGCGTTGGAGTTGCCCGAATTCACGATAATCGCCGCGCCTTGTTCGCTGTCAGCGCCTATCTTTTCCTGACAGTCCAGAACATTGGCCGAACGGGTGGCTGACCGGGTAAAGACCCCGGCCATGGTGGACCCCGGCTCAAGAACAGCCAGCATCACATCATAACGACCCTGATATTTGATGCCCGCCTCAACAGCAGCGAACCGCACACCAGCGATTTCGGGCAGATCGGGAAAAGCTTCGGGCGCAAGCGGAGAACGCGGCAATGACATTTACTTCTCCAGCAATTCGAATTGCGACAGCAGGCTTGTATCCGCCACGGCCGAACCCACACGGGTGATTTCCGCCATAGAGACCAGCTGATCAATCCGTGCCTGAACCGCATCCTGCTGGATCTGCGCCAGCAGCTGTTCGCGCACATCTTCCAGCTTGGGTGCTTCTTTGACGCGAATCTCGTTCAATTTGATCACATGCCAGCCAAACTGGGTTTTGATCGGGCCCGAGATATCCCCCGGCTGCATGGCTTCGACAGCTTTCTGGAAGTCTTCCACCATCATACCCGCACTAAACCAGCCCAGCGATCCGCCATTTGCCCCTGATGGGCCGGTGGATTTTGTCCGGGCGGTTTCCGAGAAATCCGCGCCGCCGCTTACCTCGTTGTAGATGGCCTGAGATTCCGCCTCTGTTTCAGACAAAATATGCGAAGCGTTAAATTCCTTGCCTTCATCAGCACTGGCATATTCCGCATTATAGGCCCTCTGAATGGCCTCTTCGGTTGCGGCATCTGCAGCGGTGGTGCTGATCACCTCAGAGGCCAGCAGCGCGCGGCGTTCGTTCTGGATGGCCAGCATATAGCGCTTGGTTTCCTCGGCTTCGGGCGACTGTGCCAGAACTTCCTGCTGGACCAGCTGTTCCAGAATACCATCCCAAAGTGCTTCGTTGGGCAATTGCTGGTATTGTTCGGGCAATGCCGCGCGCACCAACAACATGTGACCCAGCGTGATCTCGGTGCCATTCACTGTCGCGACAACCCTGTCTATCGCCATTTCCTGCGCAAATACAGGCGCGGCGGTCGCAAGGGCCAAGGCAGTCACTGCCATTTTCATGAGGGATTTTGGCATCGGTTTGTCCTTCGAGACAGGGCCGCAGCATGGGCGGCGTTGACACTGATCCACCCGCCCCTTACATCCGCTGTGGCACTGAGGCTGGTCGTTTCCCTGTTTAATATGGGCTGTATTCGAAGCGGGCAAGCCGTTGCCGCATATGAATATGAGAACAGGTGGAAATTAGACCATGCTCGGAAAGCTCGCGCGGAAGGTATTTGGCACCCCCAATGACCGCAAGATCAAGGCCACACGCCCCTTGGTCGAAAAAATCAACGCGCTCGAGCCAGAGTTCGAAAAACTCGACGATGCGGGGCTGATTGCCAAGACCGAAGATTTCAAGGCCCGGCTGGGCAAAGGCGAAACTCTGGACGATCTGCTGCCAGAAGCCTTTGCCAACTGCCGCGAGGCCGCAAAGCGCGCCCTGGGCCTGCGCGCCTTTGATGTGCAGCTGATGGGCGGGATTTTCCTGCATCAGGGCAACATCTCGGAAATGAAAACCGGTGAGGGCAAGACCCTCATGGCCACCTTTGCCGCCTATCTGAACGCCCTGACCGGGCGCGGCGTGCATGTGGTTACGGTGAATGACTATCTTGCCAAACGTGACGCCGAATGGATGAGCAAGGTTTATACCGCGCTGGGGCTTAGCACCGGTGTGGTCTACCCCCGTCAGGACGAGACCGAAAAGCAGGCGGCCTATGCGGCGGATATCACCTATTCGACCAACAACGAACTGGGCTTTGATTACCTGCGCGACAACATGCGCTCGGATCTGGCGCAGATCCATCAGCGTGACCACTATTTCGCCATTGTCGACGAAGTGGACAGCATCCTGATCGACGAAGCGCGGACCCCGCTGATCATTTCAGGCCCGGCACAGGACCGCAGTGATCTTTATGTGGCGATTGACCGGCTGATCCCTGATCTGCAGGACGATCACTATACGGTGGATGAGAAAACCAAAAACGTGACCTTCACCGATGAAGGCAACGAATTCCTGGAAGAACAGCTGCAGGCCCGCGGTCTGCTGCCAGATGGCCAATCGCTGTATGACCCGGAAAGCACAACCGTGGTGCACCACGTTAATCAGGGTTTGCGCGCGCATAAATTGTTCCAACGTGACAAAGATTACATTGTCCGGGGCGGCGATGTGATCCTGATCGACGAATTCACCGGGCGCATGATGCCAGGCCGCCGCATGTCAGAAGGGCTGCATCAGGCGATTGAAGCCAAGGAAAACTGCAATATCCAGCCGGAAAACGTGACGCTGGCCAGCGTGACCTTCCAGAACTACTTCCGCCTGTATGACAAGCTGGGCGGCATGACCGGCACCGCCGCGACCGAGGCAGAAGAATTTGCGGAAATCTACGGTCTGGGCGTTGTCGAAGTGCCCACCAACCGCCCCGTCGCGCGTATTGACGAAGATGATAAGGTCTATCGCACAGCGCAGGAAAAGTTCAACGCCATCGTGGATGAGATCAAACAGGCGCATGAAAAAGGCCAGCCCGTGCTGGTCGGCACCACCTCGATTGAAAAATCCGAGATGCTCAGCCAGTTGCTGACCCAGGCCGAGCTGCCGCATAATGTTCTGAACGCACGCCAGCACGAACAAGAGGCGCAGATTGTTGCTGATGCCGGCAAACTGGGCGCGGTGACCATCGCCACCAACATGGCGGGCCGCGGCACCGACATCAAACTGGGCGGTAACGTCGAATTCAAGTTCATGGAAGCCATCGAAGCTGATCCCGAAGGCGACCACACCGCTATTCGCGAACAGATCGAAGCGGCCCATGGCGCCGATGAACAGGCCGTCAAGGATGCAGGCGGGCTGTATGTTCTTGCGACCGAACGCCACGAAAGCCGCCGCATCGACAACCAGCTGCGCGGCCGCTCTGGCCGTCAGGGGGATCCGGGCCGCAGCTCGTTCTTCCTGTCGCTGGATGACGATCTGATGCGGATCTTTGGCTCGGAACGTCTGGATGCGGTTCTCAGCAAACTGGGTATGAAAGAAGGCGAGGCGATCATTCACCCCTGGGTGAACAAATCGCTGGAACGTGCGCAGGCCAAGGTCGAAGGTCGCAACTTTGATGTGCGCAAGCAACTGCTGAAGTTCGACGATGTAATGAACGACCAGCGCAAGGTGATCTTTAGCCAGCGCCGCGAAATCATGGAGGCCGAGGATCAGGCCGAAATCGTGCAGGACATGCGCCATGAGGTCATCGACGAGCTGGTCGATACCTATGCGCCGCCAAAGGCCTATGCCGAACAATGGGATATGCAGGGGCTTTATGCTGCTGTCATTGAAAAGCTGGGTGTGGATCTGCCAGTAATGGGCTGGGCCGAAGAAGATGGTGTGGATCAGGATGTGATCCGCGAACGTCTGGAAGAGGCTACCGATAAGATGATGGCTGAAAAGGCTGAGATCTTTGGCGATGACACCATGCACCAGATCGAAAAACAGGTGTTGCTGCAAAGCATCGACAGCAAGTGGCGCGAACACCTGCTGACGCTGGAACACCTGCGTTCGGTTGTGGCCTTCCGTGGCTACGCGCAGCGGGATCCTCTGAACGAATACAAGAACGAAGCCTTCCAGCTGTTCGAAAACCTGCTGGATACGCTGCGTGAAGATGTGACAACCCAGCTGTCGCGCATGCGTCCAATGACCGAGGAAGAACAGCAGGCGATGATGGCCGAAATGGTCGCCCAGCAACAGGCCACGCAGGCCGCTGCACAGCCCGAAGAAGAAGGCCCCAAGCCCGAACCTCTGATCGCGGGCTTTGTTGATGATGATCCGTCAACCTGGGGCAATCCGGGCCGCAATGATCCCTGCCCCTGTGGCTCAGGCAAAAAGTTCAAACACTGCCACGGCAGCCTTGTGTGAACTCGAAACCCATACCAAATCAGCAAGGGGGCCACTGGCCCCCTTTTTTCTGGCTGTGGCGTACAAACGTCAGCCATTTTCCCGGATCGGTAAACAGTCGCATAGAAATCACGCGATTGCCCCATCCTCGCCATGTTTCAATTCGAGATTAACCATAGGTCTTTGTGACAGGAGGCAAGGATGTTCGATCTCAAAAGTGTCAGACTGGGCGGCGCCACTTTGTGCTGCGCTCTGGCCATTGGATATGTAATGCAATACGGTGGCGCGCCTGAACAGCAGGCCGCGCAGGCTGAGATTGATATCACCTCGATCCAGGATACGTCCTCGGCGGTCGTTCCACAGCCCCAGCCAGAGGTCTCACAACCTCAGGCGAAAATTGCACTGTCGATTGATACCCCCGACGCCACCCAACCTGAAGTACCACTGCCGGTCAGCGCACCCGCGCCAGACATCGCAAATTGCACCATTTCGCTGGCCGCACGGGAAATGGCCGGGGCGATGGTTGAACTGCAACTCAAAGCGCCGTGCAATGCGAATGAGCGGGTCACCCTGCACCATCAGGGCATGATGTTCAGCGAACAGCTATCGGCGATGGGTACCCTGACCACCAAGGTGCCGGCACTGATGGAGGATGCAAATTTCTTTGCCACCCTCAGCAATGGCGCCGGGGCCACAGCCAACGCAAAGGTGCCTTCGCTGCAATTCTACGACCGGGTTGTGGTGCAGTGGAAAGGCCAGGCAGGTCTGCAATTGCACGCCCGTGAATTTGGCGCTGACTATTTCGAAGAGGGCCATGTCTGGCAGGGAAAATCTGGCAACCTGTCCTCAACCGCGCTGGGTATGGGCGGTTTTATGATGCGGCTTGGGCGCGAAGAAAGCGCCGACGCAGCCCATGCAGAGGTTTACTCTTTCCCAAGTGGCACCATCCAGAAAGCTGGCACAATCGCCATGACGGTTGAGGCAGAAGTCACCGCACAGAACTGTGAAAATCGGGTCGAAGCTCAGACGCTTGAAATCCGTGGCAATCAAAGCCTGAGGGTCCGTGACTTATCTGTCGAAATTCCATCTTGCGGCAGCGTTGGTGATGTTCTGGTGTTGAAAAACCTAGTGGAAGACCTGACAATCGCCGCCAACTAAAACCGGGTTTGGTGGATTTTGATGTTAGTCCTGCGTGCGGCGGCATTCGCCGCACTTTTTCTTATGACAGCGGCACAATCGCTTTGGGCCGAAGACGTGACACTGCGCTCGCGTGATGGGGCCATAGAACTTTCTGGCACCCTTTTGGGGTTTGATGGGCAATTCTACCGCATCCAGACCCGCTATGGAGAGCTGACGGTCGACAGCACCGGTGTATCCTGTGACGGTGTTGGCTGCCCGTCGCTGATTGATTTCGTGGCCGAGGTGACGATTTCCGGCTCGGCCACTGTTGGTCAGGTTCTGATGCCCGCACTGCTGGAATCCTTTGCCCTGCGCAATGGCTATTCCACCCGACGCAAAGCCATCGACGACAGCCATTTTGAATATGAGCTGCGCGACCTTTCCTCCAAAAAGCTGCTGGGCCGGTTTTACTTTCACGTCACCAATACCGACGAAGGCTTTGCCGATCTGCTGGCTGATGAGGCGGATATTGTCATGGCCCTGCGTGAAATCCGTAGCTCTGAGGTGCAGCTGGCGCGCGAAGCAGGGCTGGGTGATCTGACACGGCGCAACCGGTCGCGCGTGCTGGCGCTGGATGCCATGGTGCCGATTGTGGCAGCCAACAATCCGGTTGATACGGTGTCCATCGTGGATCTGGCACGGATCCTGTCGGGGCAATTGGTGAACTGGCGCGAACTGGGTGGCCCGGATGCCCCGGTGACTGTGCATTTGCGCGACACCTCTTCCGGGCTTTCGCAGGGGCTCGAGGATAAGATCCTGCAACCTGCCAATTTGGCCATCGCCCAAGGTATCACACGCCACAAAACCAATCTGGATCTGGCCCGCGCGGTGGGCCGCGATCCTTTTGGCATTGGAATCGCCTCATATTCTGAGATTGGCACCGCCAAACCGCTGGTGATCTCGGGCAGTTGCGCCTTTACCCTGACCGCCGCCCGGCGCAGCATCAAAACCGAAGATTACCCCCTGACCGCGCCAATGTTTCTATATCTGCCAGCCCGGCGACTGCCCAAACTGGCACGCGATTTTCTTAGCTTTACCCGCAGTTCCCCGGCGCAGATCGTGATCCGCCGCGCGGGGTTTGTTGATCAAGCCCCAGAGGCTGTCCCGGTTGATCTTCAGGGTGCGCGCTTTGCCAATGCGATTCAGGTGGCTGAAAACGTCGAAGGCCTGAAAACCCTGAAAGAGATGACCACCACCCTGCGGGGGATGCGGCGGCTGACCACTTCGTTCCGGTTCGAAACCGGGTCCTCCCGCCTGGATGCGCAATCGCGGTCCAATGTGCAGCAACTGGCCCGCGCGTTAGAAGCAGGCACCTATGACGGGCGCAAACTGGTTTTTGTGGGCTTTTCCGATGGCGAAGGCCCGGCTGCGATTAATCTGGATATTGCTGGAAAACGCGCCCGTGCCGTACGTGAGGCCGTGGAAATCGCTGCCGAGACAGCCGATCTGGGCCAGCTTACCATCGAGACCAAAGCCTTTGGCGAAGCCATGCCCATGGCCTGCGATGACACCTCATGGGGGCGTCAGGTGAACCGCCGGGTTGAAGTCTGGCTGCAATAATCAGACATTGCCCTGCGCGCGGCTACGTCGCGAGGGAAGCGTGACAAAAACCGCCGCGCCCAAAATCAGAACCATGCCAATCACCCCCAGCTGATCAGGTAAAACCGCAAACAACACCAGATCAAAGCCAACCGCCCAGATCAACCCAGTGAAATCAAACGGCGCCAGCGTGCTGACCGGCGCGCGGGCTATGGCTTCGCCCGAGGCAATATGCGCCGCCCCACCCAGCAAACCCGCCAGAACAAGGCCACCCAAAGCGGCCCCGTCCAGAGCCACCCAGCCAAAAGGCAGGGTCAGCAGGCTGACAGCGAGGCAGACGATAGAAAAGTAAAAGGCAATCGCCGAAATCGTTTCGGTGTCCGTCATCTTTTTCACATGCACCCGCACAAACGCCATTGTCAGGGCAAAAGCCAGCCCAGCAGACACCCCGATCAGCGCCCCCGCCCCCGGCGTTTCAAGCGCGCTCCAGAGCATGATCACCACCCCGGAAAAGCCCAACACCACAGCGGCAATCTTCTGTGAGGTCAGCTTTTCTTTTAGCAAAACAGCGGCCAGCGGCAGGGTGAACACCGGCGCTAGATAGGCCAGCGCCTGCGCATTTGCGACAGGCAGATAGGCCAGCGACACAAAGGACATCGCCATGGAAAACGCCCCGAACAGGCTGCGGGTGACATGCATTCCCGGTCGGCGCGTGCCCAGACCTTTGGGAAAATGACCCAGCCAGACCGCGTAAAGACAGATCGGCAAAAGCGCTACAAGCGAACGCCAGAACATGATCTGCCCAACAGGCACAGTCTGCGCGACAGCGTGAACCGTTGCCGACATGGCGGTCAGTAAAAAGACCGACAGCAGCCGCAGCGCAATTCCAGAAGACGGGCCGGATCGGGGCATGGCTCACCTATTGTTTGCCGCTTATCTGCCCCAACCGTTAGCGCTATCAGGTTTTGATCACAATCAGAAACCTGCGGGTTGTCCCAAAGTCAGCCACAGCTGCGCACGGTTTCGATCATCAGTTTCACGTTTTCAGGGTCTGCGTCCGGCGTGATACCATGACCCAGATTGAAAATATGCGGCCCGTTCGACAGCGCTTTGACGATACGTTTGGTTTCGCTCACCAGGGCCTCGCCACCGGTCACCATATGGGTGTTTTTCAGGTTGCCCTGAACACAGCCGCCGGGCTGCACATGCTGCGCCGCCCATTCTGCCGAAACAGAATCATCAATCGCGACACAATCCACACCCGCCTTTTCGTGGAAACCGATATAGTTGTCGCCGGCCTGACGCGGGAAAGCGATCACAGGCAGATCGGGAAAGCGTGACTTCAATTCAGATGTGATGATCCGCGCCGGTTCCAGCGCGTATTTGTCAAAATCTTCGCCCTTCAGTGACCCGGCCCAGCTGTCAAAGATCTTGATCACCTCTGCCCCGGCTTTCACCTGTTCGGTCAGATAATCAATAGTGCCCTCTGTCAGCCGTTCGATCAGCTTTTCGAACAGCGCCCGGTTTTCAGCTTTCAGCGCATGGGCTGGCCCCTGATCCGGCGTGCCCCGCCCGGCAATCATATAGGTTGCTACAGTCCAAGGCGCGCCTGCAAAACCGATCAAAGTGGTCTCTTTGGGCAGTTCTTTCGACAGGATCCGCACAGTTTCATAAACCGGGTTCAGCGTGTCGTGGATCATCTCGCCACGGCCCAGCTTGTCAAAATCGGCCTGCGACTGAATGGTCGACAGGCGCGGCCCTTCGCCGGTCACAAACCACAGATCCGCGCCCAGCGCCTGTGGCAGCAACAGAATATCCGCAAAAAGGATCGCCGCATCAAACCCATAGCGTCGGATGGGTTGCAGCGTGACCTCGGCGGCCAGTTCCGGGTTATAGCATAAAGACAGGAAATCCCCGGCTTCGCCACGGGTGGCCCGATATTCAGGCAGATAGCGCCCCGCCTGCCGCATCATCCAGATCGGAGGGGTCGGCAGGGTCTCACCCGCCAGCGCGCGCAGAATTGTTTTGGTCATCGGGGCCTCCATCAACTGTCAAAGCGGCAATAAGTCAAAACGCAGATGGTTGCCAGCGGTCATCGGGCCGCATAAAGCTGAGCACATGATGACTGACATGCCCACACCCGACGCTCCGTTCAAGATTGGCACCCGTGGCTCGCCGCTGGCATTGGCGCAAGCCTATGAAACCCGCGCGCGCCTGATGGCGGCATTTGATCTGCCCGAAGACGCCTTTGAGGTGGTGGTGATCAAAACCACCGGCGATGATCGATCCATGATCGACGCTGACCGCCCGCTGAAAGAGATCGGCAACAAGGGACTGTTCACCAAGGAAATCGAAGAATCCATGCTGCGCGGCGATATCGACATCGCGGTGCATTCCTGCAAAGACATGCCCGTGGAACAGCCAGCAGGTCTGATCCTTGACTGTTATCTGCCGCGCGAAGACGTGCGTGACGCCTTTGTCTGCCCGCACTATGCCTCGATCCATGATTTGCCGCAGGGGGCCGTGGTGGGCACATCCTCGCTGCGCCGCAAAGCCCAGCTAAAGACCCGCCGCCCCGATCTGCAAGTGGTCGAATTCCGGGGCAATGTGCAAACCCGGTTGAAAAAGCTGGCCGATGGTGTCGCCACCGCCACCTTTCTCGCCAAAGCCGGTCTGAACCGAATGGATATGGCAGATGTACCCGCACATCCCATAGCCCCCGAAGATATGCTGCCCGCAGTTGCGCAGGGCGCCATCGTCATCGAACGCCGCAGCAGTGACACCCGCGCGCAAAAGATGCTGGCAGCGATCCATGATACCGACACCGGAACCCGCGTCGCTGCGGAGCGCGCCTTTCTGGCTCAGTTGGATGGGTCATGTGAAACCCCCATCGCCGCTTTGGCCGAACTGGATGGCACAAACATGCGCCTGCGCGGCGAAATCCTCAGCCCGGATGGCAGCGCGTCATTTGCTGGGGAAATCAGCGGTGCCGCCGCCGATGGCCCGGCCCTTGGCCGCCAATTGGCCAAAGACTTGCTGGCCAAAGCGGGCCCGGGTTTCTTTGACTGGCGCAGCTAACGCCAGCCATTTATCTTGCCAAAACTTTTGGGAGAGTTGGCCGCAGGCCAAGGGGGCAGCACGCCCCCTTTCCTTTAGCTGACCTTCAGAACAATCTTGCCGATATGCCCTGATTCCTCCATGCGCGCATGGGCCTCTGCCGCCTGTTCAAGAGGGAACTCAGAATCCATGACAGGGGCGATCTTGCCCGCATCCAGCAGCGGCCAGACCTGTGCGCGCAAGCTTTCGGCGATCTGCGCCTTGGCCAGATCACTTTGCGGACGCAATGTTGATCCGGTGATCGTCAAACGGCGCGTCATGACAAAGGCAAAGTTCAGTTCGACCTTCGGCCCCTGCAAAAATGCGATCTGCACCAGACGGCCATCCATATCCAGCGCTTTGACATTGCGCGGCAGGTAAGACCCGCCCACCATGTCTAAAATCAGATCCGCACCGCCTTCGGCCTTGAGGATCTCGACAAAATCCTCATCGCGATAGTTGATCGCGCGTTCAGCCCCAAGATCCAGACAGGCCTGACATTTTTCGTCCGACCCGGCAGTGGTGAACACCCGCGCGCCAAAGTGATTGGCCAGTTGGATCGCGGTCGTGCCAATCCCGGACGATCCCCCATGCACCAGAAACTTTTCCCCCGCTTTTAGCCCGCCACGCTGGAAGACGTTCGACCAGACGGTGAAAAAGGTTTCGGGCAGGCAGGCGACCTCTTTCAGGCCCATCCCGCTGGGGACCGGCAGACAATGCGCCGCCGGGGTCATCACGTAATCGGCATAGCCACCACCGGGCAGCAGCGCGCAGACCTTTTCGCCCACCGCAGGCCAGGTCACACCCGCGCCAACTGCGATCACCTCGCCCGATGCCTCAAGCCCCGGCAGGTCAGAAGCCCCTTTGGGCGGCGCATAGCTGCCCGCCCGTTGCAGCGCGTCCGGGCGATTCACCCCGGCATAGGCCACCTTGATCACCACCTGACCATGTCCGGCCACTGGCATCTCTCGTTCACAGGGTTGCAAAACCTCTGGCCCACCCGGCTGGGTTATCTCAATTGCCCGCATCATCTTTGCCACTTGTTCTGTTTCAGGGATCTAGTTTTGCGGCGGGGTGATCCCGCCCGGAATATCTGTGCGCCTGACTGGCGGCCGCACCCGTTCCAACAGGCTGAGCGGCCCGGCCATCACACGGCCAAGCGGCCCGGATTTGGCCTGCGCTTTGAATTTCTCAAACTGCATCACATTTTCGATCCGGCGATCCAGAAAGGCCCATGTGTCTTCCGACCCAAGGCTGTCATCCCCCAGCCAGAACAACACGGTCGCAGAATAGACCCCCGACAGCGTGGCGCGTTTGGTGTACCAGTTGAAATCGTCAGAGGTGTCGCCCAGCGCCGTCCAGATCGCATCCGAGGTGCCCCAGATCAGCTTGGCCCCATCTGCCGCGTATTGCGGCAGCGCGAACAATGTCGTGCCACGACGCACCGCTTCGCGATCTTCTGCCGCTTCAAGGCGCGCACGCACCGCAAAGGTCACCCTGTCACGAAACCGCATGTCAGACAGATCTGTTGCTGCGATCTGGCGAATCATCACCTGATCCCCCTGCTTGTGATAGGCAACAGCCAGATCCACCGCGCCGCGTGGGAACAGCGCATCAGCCACCACCGGATCGACACCTGCATCCGCTACCGCTGCGTCAAAACTGGTCCTGGACCAGCCGTCAAAAGCAACATGCATCAAAATTGCATCCAAAAGCGCATCAGAAGCTGTCTGTGACATGGTCCTCTCCCCAGATCTCTCCCCAGTGGCCCCAAGGGGCAATGCCTCACCCTAGACAAAATGAAAGCGACTTGCTATAGGGCGGCTTCCTGCAATCTTTTGCAACTTCAACTTAGAAAGGTGGTGACACCACATGCAGGTCAGTGTTCGCGACAACAACGTCGATCAGGCACTTCGTGCCCTGAAGAAAAAGCTGCAGCGCGAAGGCGTATTCCGTGAAATGAAGCTCAAGCAACATTTCGAGAAGCCGTCTGAGAAAAAAGCGCGCGAGAAAGCCGAAGCGATTCGTCGTGCCCGCAAGTTGGCTCGTAAAAAAGCCCAGCGCGAAGGTCTCCTCTGAGATCCGGCAAAGTAGCTGAGTATTCAGCACTGAAAGATTTGACGACCCCCGGGGCTGAAGCCTTTCGGGGGTTTGTCTTTATTTTTATACAGTTTGTCTGGGCATCTGCTGCACGGGTTGATTTTCAACCAAAAGGTGTTTTTTGTAGTGGCAGCGTGACTTTTCCAATGTCGAGATTGTAATGAAGCTTTTCCTGAGAACCCTACATAGACGCGGGGCGCGCCCTGTGGCTTTTCTGGTTTTACTGGCGGCAGTGGGTATCCTGTCGCTGATCTTATCGGATCACCCGCTTGTTCGACCAGATGATCCCGCAGTCATCACTGAGGAAACGACCCCCAGCTATGAGGATCTGATAAAAGCGCTGGAACAGGCCACCACAGACGAAGAACGCGACCGTATTCTTTCTGAACTGCCCCCAACCGGGGCAAGCCCCGTGCCAACACCGCCATTTGAGCCGGTCATAGTCGAAGAAATGGCCGCCGCAGAGGGCACCGAAGATTACTGGGTGCAAAAGGTGCTGTTTGGCACGGATCGCAATGTGGAAACCACAGATGTTGTTGGCCCCAAGTTTGGCCATGATCGTGCCCGGCGTCTGGCGCTTGGGATGGTTGAGGTGACAATCCCGAAAAACGCCCATGAACGCGGACAGGTAGAACGCCCCGGCATGATCAAGATCCCGCTGGTGGATATTGTCATCTGGCGCGGCAAGGAAGACGTGGAAAAGCACTTTACGGTGCTGGGCTCGCGCTTGCTTTCACCTGAAAACTTCAGCGCAATGGCGGCGGATATTGCCTTTTCGTCAGAACGATACAGAAACACCGCTTTTGTCTATATCCACGGGTTCAACACCAGTTTTGATGCCGCCATGTTCCGCGCTGCGCAGCTGGCGCATGATCTGGATTTCGACGGCCCGGCCTTTGCCTATAGCTGGCCCAGCGTCGGTGCGCTGGCGGATTACACCACCGACATGGACAGCGCTGAAATCGCGGTTAAATACTTGGACGAGTTTCTGGACATCGTCTTTCAGACCGAAGGTGTCGAAAAGGTGCATCTGCTGGCCCACTCTATGGGCAATGCCGCCCTGGCAGAGCTTTTGACCAGATCAGGCACCAAGCTGTCGGATCGGGGCAAAGCCATCGACCAGATGGTTCTGGCCGCACCAGATCTGGATGCGCAGAAATTCGAAGAAATCGCCGAGCATTTCACCAAAGCAGCGCAGGGGGTGACACTTTATGCCTCGGGTACAGATCGCGCGCTGCTGCTGTCGCAAAGCCTGCGCAGCGGTCATATCCGGCTGGGGGATGTGGGGCCCGGGGGGCCTGTGGTGGTTGATGGGATGGATTCGATTGATATCACATCGGTGGGCACAGAACTGTTTTCGACCAATCACAACACCTATGCCTCTTATCCGGCGCTGGTCGATGATCTGGGCAAGCTTTTCCTGTCTGGCCAGCGTCCGCCCACCGCACGCGCGCCCGAAATCATGAAGGTTTCCGGGCAATCCGGGGTGTATTGGCGGCTAAGCGAATAGCGCTATGCAAATCGGGCACAGCGGCGTGTTTAAAGATACCTTTGAAAAACGCCTCTTGCCAAATCCGTACGGTTCAGGCTAAGCGCGGGGTCATGCAAAGCCTGATGATCAAGACAACCACCACCAAGACCACCGCCACGGCGGGGGAATTGTTGGTGTGCGCGATCATCTAAGCAAACATCATCAAGCCCCGCCGGAGACGGACGGGGCAGACAGTCTCCTCGTCCAGCTTCGCCAAACCTGACGAAAGAGACGACCATGCTGATTGAAAACAACCCCCAGGCCGCCGCGCGCGTGATCCCCGCCAACCCTGTTGTGGCCATCGTTGGCGCGACCGGTGCCGTGGGTGCGGTGCTGGTAGAATGCCTTGAGGCCCGCAACTTCCCCCTGTCCAGCCTGCGCCTGCTGGCCTCGGCGCGCTCTGCCGGTAAGACTGTATCCTTTCGCGGCCGAGATCTGGTGATTGAAGAGCTGACCGAAGACAGCTTTGCCGGGGTGGATATCGCCCTGTTTTCTGCCGGGTCAGGCCTATCGAAAACCTATGCGCCCATCGCCATCGCCGCCGGGGCGGTTGTGGTCGACAATTCATCTGCCTTCCGGATGGAAGACAACGTGCCGCTAGTGGTGCCAGAGGTGAACGCAGGCGCCATGGAAGCACACCACGGCGTGGTCGCCAACCCCAACTGCGTGGCCGCCATCGCCACTGTCGCGCTGGCCCCCTTGCGGGCGCATCGCAAAATCCAACGTCTGCAGATGTCGACCTATCAGGCGGCCTCGGGCGCGGGCTATGAAGCCATGGCCGAGCTGAATGATGCCACTGCCGCCGCCCAGCGTGGTGAAGAGTTTGAACCAAAGGTTCTGCCGCACCCCTATGCTTTCAACTTTTTCAGCCACAACGCCGATATCGAAGCTGACACCGGCTATAACGGCGAAGAAAGCAAGGTGATCGCTGAGATCCGCCGCATCTTTGACCAGCCCGCCCTACCCGTTGGCGTGACCTGCATCCGCGTGCCGGTGCCCCGTGCCCACGGGATGGCGATCACTGTTGAACTGGACGAAGCCTTGTCCCCCGAACTGGCCCGCGATCTGTTTGCCAATGCGCCGGGTGTGAAGGTGGTGGATGATCAGGAACGTAATTATTTCCCGATGCCTGTGGACGCCTCAGGGCAGGATGACGTGCTGGTGGGCCGTATCCGCACCGATCTGGGGGATCCTTCGGGCAAATCGCTGGCGCTGTTTGTGGTGGGGGATCAATTGCTGAAAGGCGCGGCGCTGAATGCGGTACAGATCGCAGAATCTCTGATGCAGCGCGCTCAGTAAACACATCGGGGCGGTGAACACCGCCCCGGTCTTTTTCAGGTTAGCTTGGCCCGATCATAAAGCAGGTCATCTGCCGGGCCTGCAAACGCTTACAAGCCAGTTCTGCCGTATCCCGGCTAAGCCCCATGAAATTGGCATCAAAGCCGCGCTTGCTTTCGATCACTTTGCGCAGTGCCCCATCCAGTGTCGCGCTTTCTGCCAGTGCTGTTTTCAGCAGCGTCTTGCGCGCCACATGTTCACTGCGAAAACGGCCAACATTGATGCCCCAGTGCCGCCCATCTGAGGTAGACAGCCGCGTCACCACTTCGGCCTCTTGGGCCGGGGTGGGTTTATCACGGGCGATCACCGCTGCCACCTGAACCGCCATTGGCCGTTTCACCGGCTTGGGTGAGGCATCAGGCGCCGCCTGCGTGGTTGCCAACGTCGGATCCTTCGCCGCTTCCTGCGCGGCCAGTTTGATGGCCTCGGATGTGGCTTCTGAAGTCGCGACCGATTTGACCTCGTTCAGGACATTTTCGATATCATCTTGCACCTCGGCCACCATCTGAGTGACTTCCGGCGCCGAAGGTTCAGGAACTTTGCGCGCCACTGGCCGCAGGCTTTTCTTAACCGCAGCGCTAGCCACCCGAATAGATTTCGAGGCTGCCTGAGACGGCGCAACCTTGATCGTTTTCTTCTTCGATTTCGTTGTTTCCGCCTTGGCCACCCGCACTGGTCGCGTCTGGCCGATATAGGCGGGTTTGCGCGGGGCGCGGAAAGCCACCCGCGTAGGCGAGCGTTTAAAGCCAAGATCCAGCAATTCCGCCACTTTGGCGTTGCGCGTGGTGGTCGACCGGCCACCAAAAACCGTGGCGATCACCCGTTCCCGGCCACGTTCGGCTGAGGCGACAAGGTTATAGCCCGCCGCACGGGTAAAGCCTGTTTTGATCCCATCCGCACCGCGATAGTTCTGCAGCAAGCGGCGGTTTGTGTGGTTCACCGTCTTGATGCCCGCATTCGCTTTTTGCCGCGAAAACAGGTTATAATATTGCGGATAGTCATAGATCACATGGCGGCCCAAGACCGTCATGTCACGCGCCGTCGACAGGTGGCCCGATTCGGTTAGGCCATGGGCGTTTTTGAACGTGGTGCGCTTCATCCCCATCGCTTTGGCCGTGCGGTTCATCCGGCGGGCAAAGGCCGCTTCTGATCCAGAAATCGCTTCGCCAATTGCGGTGGCCGCATCATTGGCAGATTTCACCGCCGCCGCCCGCACCAGGTAACGCAGTTTGATCTTTTGCCCCGGACGCAGCCCCAGTTTCGACGGCGGTTCAGCCGCCGCATTCTTTGAGATCGTCACCAGGGTATCCATGGAAATCTCGCCATGCTGCACCGCCTCAAAGGCGATATAGACGGTCATCATTTTGGTCAGCGAGGCCGGATGCAGCCGGGTATCTGCGTTGCGCGCATGCAGAACTTTCCCTGAGCGCGCGTCCATCACCATCGCCGCATAGGGGGCGGCCAGCGCGGAAAGCGGCACCACAAAGAACATCCAAATAAGCGTGATGACATACAGGCCCAAACGGCCCGTCTGCTTGCGACGATGCGTCACGATATCTGCCTTTCTGCCTCAAACCCCCGATTTTTCGGTGGGTTCATTCTTATTACCGTTCAGTAGACGGCTTTTTAGTTAACTTAGGGATAACACAGACAGGGCTTTCAGGGAACCCGACAATCCTTTGATTTCCTGTGATTTTTGCAAAACTGCACCAACAAGATCTAGCGGAACCGTCGGTCTGCACCCCCAAATTGGGCCATTGCGGCGCAAATAAGGCAAATGTGGCGAAACTAAGGCAGCTATCCGATCCTATCCACCAGACCGGGCAACAGCGACAGATCAGCAATCTCGCGAAAGCGCGGGGAATCGGGGGCTTCGGCATGTTCAAAGCTCCAGGCCAGATCGTGCGGCACAAAGACCCCCCAGCTGCCCACATCAATCGCCGGGCGCACATCAAATTTCATCGAGTTCCCAACCATCATCGCCCCGCGCGGCCCGCCCGGACAGAGATCAAAAATCCGCTGATAGATATCAGGCTGTTTGTCTGACACGATTTCAACCGCATCAAACAGATCCCCCAGCCCGGATTGCGCCAGCTTGCGTTCCTGATCCAGAAGATCACCTTTGGTAATCAAAACCACGTGATGGCTGTCGGCGATCGCTTCGACCGCCTCTTGCGCATGGGGCAGCAGTTCGATGGGTTCAGCGAGCATATCCTGCCCTGCGCGTAGCAGATCCTGAATAACCGAAGCAGGCACCTTTTGTTCTGTCACCTCAATCGCAGTTTCGATCATCGATAGCACAAAGCCTTTCACACCAAAGCCATAGTGCCCCAGATTGCGCCGCTCTGCGGCCTCCAGGCGGGCATCCAGACCGTGGGGATCAGCATGGTCTTTCAGCAGTTCGACGAATCGTTCCTGTGTCAGCTGAAACACCCGTTCATTGTGCCAAAGCGTGTCATCCGCGTCGAAAGCGATTGTTAGCAGCTGCTTGGCCATTTTACCCTCAATCCACCGCGCCCCCTTTTCGTGGGCCAATTATGAGCTATATACAGGGATCAGCACAGATACCGAAAGCGCGACAGTTAATTATGACAGGCAAAGATGTGAACCATCAGGTCGTGATGACCGGGTCTCCTTTCGATGATGGTGAAGGGGATGCTGGTCTTGCGCTAAAAACCAAGCCCAAAACCAAACGGCCCCCTTTATATAAGGTGCTATTGCTGAACGATGACTATACGCCGATGGAATTTGTCGTTCACATTCTGGAACGTTTCTTTGGCATGACACATGCGCAGGCCTTTGAGATCATGCTGACCGTGCATAAAAAGGGTGTCGCGGTTGTCGGCGTCTTCAGCCATGAAATCGCCGAAACCAAAGTGGGGCAAGTGATGGATTTTGCCCGCCGCCATCAGCACCCGCTGCAATGCACCATGGAAAAGGAATAGGCCCTGCGGCCCGACATCCCATGAGCGCAGATAGACTGAACTTCGCCCTCCACTCTGGTGGTTTGACATTGCCCGACGGGCCAATCGCCCTGTTTGGCGCGCAGATAGAAGATGCCAGCGCAGATATTGATCTGCCCCGCTGCGATGTGATCCAGACTTTCCGCCCCACCTATGAGACCTGGGGCCGCTACGCTTCCCGCGTGTTAACTGCCCCTGAGGGGCCCTACGCCGGGGCGATTGTCACAACGTCGCGCGCCCGCGACCTGACCGAGGCCCGTGTTGCACAGGCGGTAAAATCCGCGCCAAACGGGCTGATTGTGGTGAATGGCGCCAAGACGGATGGGGTGGAACCCATCATCAAAGCCCTGAAAAAGCGCTATGAGCTGCTGGGGCAAGTGTCCAAAGCGCATGGTAAGTGTATCTGGTTCCAGGCTGACAGCCCGCTGACGGATTGGGAACTCCCCGCCATGGCGTGCAATCCGCAGGGCGATTACACTGCTCCGGGCGTGTTTTCAGCCGATGGGGCTGATCCCGCATCGCAGGCCTTGGCGGCCGCCTTACCGGACAAAATCAAAGGGGCCGTAGGTGATCTGGGTGCTGGCTGGGGATGGCTCTCGCGGGAGATCTTGAAACGCGACGGTGTGAAAGCCCTGCACGCGGTTGAGGCGGAGAAAACCGCTCTGGACTGCGCTGAAGCCAATCTGAATGACCCACGTGTTCGCTTTCATTGGGCGGATGCCACCACTTGGATGTCACCGCAGATGCTGGACGCTGTAGTGATGAACCCGCCTTTCCACACCGGGCGCAAGGCCGATCCCGATCTGGGCAAGGCCTTTATCCGGTCAGCTGCAAAGAACCTTGCGCCACAGGGGCAGCTTTGGCTGGTTGCCAACCGCCACCTGCCCTATGAGCCAACACTGACCGAGTTGTTCCGCGAGGTGAAAGAGATCGGCGGCGACAATCGGTTTAAAATCCTGAACGCCGCAAGACCCTCTCGCCTGCGGTCTTAATAGCGGTTAACCTGCCGCGGCAAAGCATCAAGGGGACAGCATGGGTTTCTCGATCGAAGGAAAAACCGCCATTGTCACAGGCGCAGCCAATGGCGTTGGCCTGTCCATCGCCCGGCATTTTGTCGACAAGGGCGCCAATGTCATGCTGGCCGACCTAGATGAAACCCGTCTGGTCAATGAATGCGGTGAGTTCTGCGAAGATGGCACCATGCGCTATTTTGCAGGTGATCTGCGTGAAAAGCTGACACTGGCGAATCTGTTGTCGGCCACGCTGGATGCCTATGACCGGATTGATATCCTGGTGAATGGGTCACGTCAGGTGATGACGACCGATCCGCTCAGCACCGACGACGATTCGGTGGAACGGCTGCTGAACCAAAACCTGACGACCTCTCTGCGGCTGACCCAACTGGTGGCCAAACGGATGATCAAACAATCCGAAGGTCAGGACGAAGGACAAGCCGGATCAATCATCAACCTGTCTTCAATCGCCGCGCGCCGCACCCATCCAGACCTGCTGGGATATTCGGTGTCTTGCGCCGCGCTGGATCAGATGACCCGGTCGATGGCTGTGGCCCTGGCGCCGAATCGCATCCGCGTGAATTCGGTCGCTTTGGGATCGGTCATGTCGGCCAGCCTGAAAGAGACATTGAAAGAACATCGCGAATTTCGGGCTGACATCGAACATCACACCCCGCTGGGCCGCATCGCGGCACCGCAGGAACTGGCCGAGGCAGTGCAGTTTCTAGCCAGCGAAGGGGCGGGATTTGTAACCGGTCAGATCATGACAGTGGATGGCGGGCGCACCCTGCTTGACCCGGTTGAGGCCCCCGCCCACTAACGCTTGTCCAGCCCTTACGGGCTCTCCGCGCTGTTTGCCGCGCGTCAGAAAAGGATTGCCAGAATGATGGAAAACGAAAAACACCGCGCAAGCAGCTGGTTTCGCACTCTTCGTGATGAAATCACCACCTGTTTCGAAGCCCTTGAAGACAGCCACTCTGAAGGCCCTTTTTCCGAGATGGACGCCGGGCGGTTCGACGTGAGCGAAACCACGCGTGCTTCAGAGACAGGCGAAGATGCCGGGGGTGGCCTGATGAGCGTCATGCGCGGCGGGCGTGTCTTTGAAAAAGTTGGCGTGAATATTTCCACGGTTTACGGCACCCTGGGACAGGCCGCGCAGAAATCCATGGCTGCGCGCGGGGTGCGCGGGATTGAGGAAGATCCCCGATTTTGGGCTTCTGGCATCAGCCTTGTGGCGCATATGCGCAATCCCCATGTGCCGGCGGTGCATATGAACACACGCATGTTCTGGACACCAAACGCCTGGTGGTTTGGTGGCGGATCAGATCTGAATCCCTGCATTGAATACAATGAGGATACAGAGCATTTCCACGCCGTACAAAAGGCGCATCTGGATCCCCATGGTGCTGAACAATACCCACGCCTGAAGGAGTGGGCGGATGAGTATTTCTATATCCCCCACCGCAATCGCGCCCGTGGTGTCGGGGGGATCTTTATGGATGATCAGAACTCGGGCGATTGGGAAAAAGACTTTGCCCTGACACAGGATATTGGTCGGGCTTTCTTGCCTGCCTTTACCCCATTGGTGGAAAAACGGCGCGTGCAACCCTTTGACGACGCGGACAAAGATGCACAACTGGTGCATCGTGGTCTCTATGCAGAATACAATCTGGTTTATGATCGCGGCACAAAATTTGGGCTGGCAACCGGCCATGATGCCAATGCCGTCCTGATGAGTCTGCCGCCAATGGCAAAATGGGTCTGACACAGTCTCAAAAGGGTGGCCTCAGTCACCCTTTTTGTCAGCCATCCCGCCATTCGCCGGGTGGGATACCATCCAGCGACCAATCCCCGATGGACCAGCGCACCAGACGTAGGCAGGGCAGGCCGACATGGGCCGTCATCCGTCGCACCTGACGGTTGCGGCCTTCGGTGATTGTCATTTGTATCCAACTATCTGGCACTGATTTTCTGTAACGCACCGGTGGCACGCGCGGCCAAAGATCGGGCGGATCAATCACAACCACTTTAGCAGGCCGGGTTGGGCCATCTTTCAGGGTGACGCCCTGACGGAGCGCCTGCAACTGCGCCACGGTTGGGGTGCCTTCGACCTGCACCAGATAGGTTTTGGGTTTCTTGAACTTAGGACTGGAAATCCGCGCCTGTAACTTGCCATCATCGGTGAGAACCAGCAGCCCTTCGCTATCGCGGTCAAGGCGGCCCGCAGGGTATACCTTAGGTATTTCAACGTAATCAGAAAGGGTTGCGCGCGGACTGTCAGCGTTTCCCTTGTCAGTGAACTGCGACAGAACCCCAAAAGGTTTGTTCAAAAGAATCACACGGGCCATCAGCGGCGCTTTTCCTTGAAAAATGACGTCAGGATTTCGGCACAGTCTTGTTGCGCTAAACCATCGTATACTTCGGGTACATGATGGCATTGCGGCTGAGAAAACACCCGCGCACCGCATTCGACACCCCCAGATTTTGGGTCAGAGGCGCCGTAGTACAACCGCCGGATACGGGCGAATGAGATCGCTGTCGCACACATCGGACAGGGTTCAAGCGTTACATACAAATCGTATCCTTCGAGGCGCTCCTGCCCCAATGCCGCACAGGCCTGCCGAATGACGAGCATCTCAGCATGAGCGGTTGGATCGTTCAATTCACGGGTGCGGTTGCCCGCCTGCGCCACCACCTGCCCCTTTGGCGAGACAATCACCGCGCCAACGGGCACTTCACCGCGCAACGCTGCGGCACGGGCCTGCTCAAGAGCGGCATCCATATGGCTGGTGAATGGCATGGCGCGCTTCTAGCCTGCGGGCCGCCACATGGAAAGGGTTCTCATTGGGCGCAGCTTGGGCTATGCCCCGCGCATGACAGATCAGCAGCAACCGCCCAAGGCCCCACAAGGGGATCGTATCGCCAAAGTCATCGCCCGTGCGGGCGTGGCCAGTCGGCGCGACGCCGAACGCATGATCGAAGAGGGTCGCGTGAAGGTCAACGGGCGTCTGGTGGAACGTGCTGCGCTGAATGTGACCGACAAAGACCGCATCGAAGTCGACGGCAAACTGCTGGATCCACCCCAAGAACCACGCATCTGGCTGTACCACAAACCCACGGGCCTCGTGACCACCAACCGTGACGAAAAGGGCCGCGCCACCATCTATGATGAGCTGCCCGAAGACATGCCCCGCGTCATGAGCATCGGGCGGCTGGATCTGAATTCCGAAGGTTTGTTGCTGCTAACCAATGACGGCGGTGTAAAGCGCAAGTTGGAACTGCCCAGCACCGGTTGGCTGCGCCGCTATCGCGTGCGGGTGAATGGCAAACCGACGGAACAGATGCTTGAACCGCTGCGCAAGGGGCTTACCATCGAGGGCGAGCGCTTTCAGCCGATGATCGTCAATCTTGATCGCCAGCAGGGGGCAAACGCCTGGCTGACTGTTGGGCTGCGCGAAGGCAAAAACCGTGAAATCCGCCGCGCTATGGCTGATATTGGCCTCAACGTAAACCGCCTGATCCGCCTGTCTTACGGGCCATTTCAGCTGGGGCAGCTTAAGGCGGGCGAGGTGGAGGAAGTGCGCCGCAAAATCGTGCGCGATCAGCTGGGTCTGGACGCAGGCCGATCTGAACTGAAACCCAAGGCCAAGCCATCGGGCGTCAAACGCAGCCGCACAGCCCCCGGTGCCCCCAAGGGCAAACCACGTCCGGGCGGAAAACCCCAACGCGGGGCACCCAAAAAGCGCTAGGGTCAAGACTGGGGCGGTCTGTCTTAACCATTCCCCCGTTTTTCCCATCCCATGCCCCGATTTTGCCCGGTTTCAAACCGAGCATAGGGGCATGATGCTACTGACTGTTACACTTCTGACGATTCTGTTCTCGACCATGCTGGTGCTGGGAAGTCTGCGCGAAATCGCGTCGGACACCTATAACACCATCGCGGCGGGAACCCTGCGTGCGCAGGCCGAGGGTGTTCTGGTACAGCGCGCGGCCTTTGCCGGGCTGTGGCTGATGATTTTTGTGCTCTGCTATATCTGAGGAACGCCGATGTCTGACCTTGCGCATAAACGACGCGACCGGGATCACGCCAATCTGGATTCGGCTTTGAACGTCATGTTCCTTGCTATTTTCCCCATGCTGCTTTGGGCGTTTTCGGGCACTTTTGCCGGGATTGCCACATCGCTGTTAGTGATCTGGCTGTTTTCGCTGGCGCTGCGTCTGATTGGCAAGGGCCAGCGCCTCGAGCGCAAATACAACAGTTCGATCGTGGCAAGACGCCCGCGCTTTCCTCGCAAGATCCTTGGGTCTGCTTTGATCGGGGTGGTTGTGGTTATTCTGGCGGGGCATCATTTCACTGATCTGATGTTGCCCCTTTTGACGGGCCTTCTGGCTGCCGCACTTAGCCTTGTGGCCTTTGGGCTGGATCCCTTGCAGGATAAGGGCCTGACAGATCCGCATCTGTCGCGCCAGATGGAAACCGCTGCAGCCTTGGAAGCCATCGAGGCGCGGCTGGATCATTTCCTGAAACAGATCAATGATCTGGGCGATGTGGATGTGTCACGGAAAACCGAAACGTCCTGCGATCTGGTGATCAGCCTGCTGCGCCGCAACGTTCAGGACAGCGAGAAATTCAAAGACACATTGCACCCGGCAAATGATTTTGCTGAACGTCTGGAAGACGAAATCGATGCGCTGAAATCCAAATGGGCGCACTCCAGCCGCGAATTTTCCCGCGAACGCTATCTGATGAAACTTGAGATCATGACCGAGAGTTTCACCGAGAGCATCACCAAAACCGGGCAGACTCCGCGTGCAAAAGATCGTTTTTCGCGCAAAGCTGAGCGTCTGCTAGAGCAAATGCCTGCCGAAAGTGCCGCCTGACGCGACCTGCGCGGACTTCCCCCTAGCATGTCGCCCCCCAAGCCCTTAGGTTTCTAATGAACATATAGAGGTACGGGGGTGCCATGTCGGGGAACGGCTTGCAGAAAGTCAGCTATATTCTTTTGATCATTCTTCTCTTTGGCCTGACCACAGGCTGGCTGGGGGGGCTGTAGGCCATGGCTCAGCGATATGGTGGCAAATACAGCCCAGATGGATCGGATGATCTGGACACCGACCAGTTCACACCGCCCGCCTACAAAGGGGCCCGCGTAGAGCCGGCTGGGGCGCGTTCAAACGTGCTGTTTGTGCCCGGTATTGTTCTGGCCTTTATGTCGATCAATGACGGTGCCGTCGGCATGGCGACCGGTCTTCTGGGCGCTGGGGCGCTGATCGCTGGGGCCTGGCTGCTGCGTGAAGGGCTGAAAGCCGAATCCGCCTATGCAGAGCGTAAGGTTGCCCGCCGACCGGGCTTTCCCAGAAAAATCTTTGCGGCGGTCCTTTGCGGTATTGGCGCAGGCATCGCGGCCTGGCGTTCTGAGGCTGGGCTGATTGCGCCGTTGATCTTTGGCGGGGCAGCCAGCGCTCTGCATCTGGGCGCCTTTGGCATCGACCCGATGAAAGACAAGGGCATGGAAGGTATCGACACTTTTCAGCAAGATCGTGTTGCCCGTGTTGTCGATGAAGCCGAAAGCTATCTGGAGGGCATGGCTGATGCGGTGCGCCGCGCCGGAGATCGTCAGGTCGAATCCCGCGTGGAACGCTTTGCCAGCAAAGCACGCGAAATGATCCGCACCGTCGAAGAAGACCCCCGCGATCTGACCGCTGCCAAGAAATATCTGGGCGTCTATCTGATGGGGGCCCGCGATGCGGCCGTGAAATTTTCCGATATCTATGCGCGCAAACCTGATCGGGCCGCGCGTAGTGATTTCATGATGCTATTGACCGATCTGGAAGAAAGCTTTGATCAGAAAACTGACAAGCTTTTGCTGGATAGTAACGCTGACCTGACGGTCGAAATTGATGTGCTGCGGGACAGGTTGCAGCGCGAAGGGGTTCATCTCGGTCGGAGATGACAAATTTTAGGGGAGTAAACCCATGTCTGAGAATGTACGTCAACAGGCCGAGCAGGCTGTGGCTCTGGTGGATGAAATGAACGCCATCGTTCTGCCCGAACCCACCGAAGCAAACGCCATCGTGCCGCTCAAAGAAGCAAACGCCGAAGTCAGCGATGAGATCCGGTCGCGCATGGATGAAATTGATATGGGCGACACCCAGTCCATCGTGTCTTTTGGATCGGCGGCGCAGGCAGAACTGCAGGAAATCAGCCAGGCCATGCTGGCCGATGTGCGCAACAAAGACGTCGGCCCGGCGGGCAATGGTCTGCGTGACATGGTCACCACCATCCGTGGCTTTAGCGTGTCTGAGCTGGATGTGCGCCGCGAACGCAGCTGGTGGGAAAAACTGCTGGGCCGCGCCGCCCCATTTGCCAAATTCACTGCACGTTATGAAACCGTTCAGGGGCAGATAGACAAGATCACCGATGATCTTCTCAAACATGAGCACACACTGCTGAAAGACATCAAATCTCTCGACCTGCTGTATGACAAAACACTACAGTTCTACGACGAACTGGCGCTGTATATCGCTGCCGGCGAAGAAAAGCTGGAAGAGCTGGACAGCAAGGATATTCCCGCAGCCGACGCCGCCGTTCAGGCCGCCGATGAGAATGATCAGGTGATGAAAGCGCAGGAACTGCGCGATCTGCGCGCCTCGCGCGACGATCTGGAACGCCGCGTGCATGATCTGAAACTGACCCGCCAGGTCACCATGCAGTCGCTGCCGTCGATCCGTCTGGTGCAGGAAAACGACAAATCCCTGGTGACCAAGATCAACTCGACCTTGGTGAACACCGTGCCGCTGTGGGAAACCCAGCTGGCGCAGGCCGTGACCATCCAACGTTCCAAAGAGGCGGCGGCGGCTGTGCGCGATGCCAATGACCTGACCAACGAGCTGCTGACCTCCAATGCCGCAAACCTGCGCGAATCCAATGCGATGATCCGCGAAGAAATGGAGCGTGGTGTGTTTGATATCGAAGCGGTGAAACAGGCCAATGCGGATCTGATCGGCACCATTCAGGAAAGCCTGCAGATCGCCGACGAAGGCAAGGCACGCCGCGCCAAGGCCGAAGAAGAGCTGCAGAAAATGGAGCGCGACCTGCGCGATACGCTGGCTTCGGCCAAGGCGCGTCAGGATGGCGTGGGCGACAATGCAGGCACAGCTGTGCCAGAAAACGCCTGATCATGCGCGGGCTGCGGATACGACACCTTATGACGGCAGGTCTGTCCAGCATGATGCTGGCGGGCTGCCTATCTCCGGATACGGGGCCGAGCTTTACCGCTGCCCCCCCGGCTGTCACGCCGCAGCCCGCTGCCATGCCCGCCCCGCGCCCGCTGCCGTCAAAGGCCAGTCTGGCGCTTGAGCGGTATTATGAACGATTACAGGCCAGCCTGCTGAGCAAAGGGCTGCTGCGGCAGGATCGCGGCGGGCCAGATGCGCCCTTTACCGATACAATGCTGACCCGCAACTTCCGCGCCATCGCCCTGGGCGAAGAATATGTGCGCGGCAGCGGTCTGACCCCGTCGCGCGGCGGCGATGCACGGGTGAAAAAGTGGCAAAAGCCGGTGAGGATGGCGGTCGAATTTGGCGATCTGGTGCCCGTAGATCAGCAAGAATGGGACACACGTCAGGTGCGCCGCTTTGCTGCGCGTTTGGGATCAATCACCGGCCACCCGATCAATATGGTGCAGGGGGGCGCGAATTATCACGTGCTCTTTGCCACCCATGATGACCTGCCCGCCACCGCAGAACGCATTCGCCAACTGGTGCCCGAAATCAACGGGGCCGCGCTGAATGTGGTGCGCACAATGCCGCGCGGCATTCACTGTCTTGTCATGGCCTTTGCCAGTGACAATGAAAGCTATGAATATGAAACCGCCATTGCAGTGATCCGCGCCGAACACCCGGATCTTTTACGCATGTCCTGCATTCACGAAGAACTGGCGCAGGGACTGGGCGTGGGCAACGACAGCCCTCTGGCGCGCCCGTCGATCTTTAATGATGACGATGAATATGCGCTGCTGACACGGCATGATGAAATGCTGCTGCAAATCCTTTATGATCCGCGCCTGAAACCGGGCATGGGCCCAGAAGAGGCCCTTCCGATTGTCCGTGAACGCGCGGCGAATATGCTGGGTGGGCGCATTTAGCCACCGCTGACATCATTGCGCAGAATTTCCCCGCTGCCCAAGCACTGGTTTTGACGCGGCGGAGTTGCTATCTCTGAACCAAGAGCTTTTAGGAGGACGCCATGGGCATCTGGGATTTCCTGTCCGGCCAGTTTATCGACGTCATCGAGTGGACCGATGACACCCGTGACACCTTGGTCTATCGCTTTGAACGCGAAGGCCATGAAATCAAATATGGCGCCAAGCTGACCGTGCGCGAAGGACAGGCGGCGGTCTTTATCCACGAAGGCCAGCTGGCCGATGTGTTTACCCCCGGTCTCTATATGCTTGAGACCAACAACATGCCGATCATGACCAGTCTGCAACACTGGGATCACGGCTTTAATTCGCCGTTCAAATCGGAAATCTATTACGTCAATACCAACCGCTACACCGACAACAAATGGGGCACCAAGAACCCGATCATGTTGCGCGATGCGGAATTTGGCCCAACCCGTATTCGCGCTTTTGGCACCTATTCGATCAAGGTGGCTGATCCCGCGCGCTTTCTGACTGAAATCGTCGGCACCGATGGTGAATTCACCACCGATGAGATCAGCTTTCAGATCCGCAATATCATTGTGCAGGAATTCAGCCGCGCGATTGCCGCCTCTGGCATTCCAGTGCTGGATATGGCGGCAAACACCGCCGAAGTGGGCGCGCTGATCGCCAAGGCGATTGATCCGACCATTGCTCAATATGGCCTGTCTATTCCAGAACTGTACATTGAAAATATCTCGCTGCCGCCTGCGGTCGAAAAGGCTCTGGATGCGCGCACCTCTCGGGGGATTGCGGGCAATCTGGATGATCATATGAAATGGAAAGCCGCCGAAGCCATGGGCACCGGTGGTGCCATGGATCAATCCATGGGAATGGGTATGGGCGCGGGTCTGGGTATGCAGATGGCCGGACAAATGGCGGGCCAGATGATGGGCCAGCAGCAGCAACAAACCGGTCCCTGGGGCGCAGCCCCGCAGCAGGCAGCCCCGGCGGCGGCCCCGATGGCACCGCCCCCGCCGCCGGTGGAACATGTCTGGCACATTGCGGAAAACGGTGCGACCAAAGGCCCGTTTTCCAAAGCCCGCCTAGGGCGCATGGCGACCGACGGCGAACTGACCCGCGAAACGCTGGTTTGGACAGCTGGTCAGGATGGCTGGAAGCCCGCCGGGCAGGTGCAGGAACTGGCGCAGCTGTTTACCATTCTGCCGCCTCCTCCGCCCCCACCGCCGCCAGCGGGGTAATTAAACCGACACAAAGCGCGCTGCACACCAAAGCCCTAAGGCTGCAGCGCGCCTAGCAGCATCAACGGGCGGCAGGCGTCTGGCCCAAATTCATACCCGTCATCCCGCTGAGCCGGAAAAGGGCGTTCGGGCGTGATCTGGCTTTCCCAGATCAACTGGTTATCAATGCAAATGTCCTGCGCCTGACTGCCAATGTTAAAGCCAAAGCCCGCATCGCCGCAGTTATCCCCATAGCCATTCATATTCCAGGCCTGCGGCTGTTCGATGAAAAAACCAAAAGGCACGAAGGCGGATTGATCCGGTACAAAGTGCAACCGCCAAGTTGTGGTCTCGGTCAATTGCCCCAAGGCCCAGCGCCCCACGGGATCGCCCTGATGAAACCCATTGATTTCAAAACATTGAACTTCGTTTTCTGTGACCATCGTCCCGATTACCTCGCGGGTGTCAAATGACAACGCCCCGTGCAGCTCATAATCCCCGGCCCCCTGCCAGACAAACCGATAGGTCTGTGTTTCTGCCGCCAAGGGGCTGGCCAGCATCAGTAAACAGCTTATCCAAAAACGCATCAGTCCCTCACTTCAAACACGCGGAACACAGCCAAACAGTACCCACCATTTCCACAGATGAAAATGCATGGCTTTCACTGCGCAGCGATATGCGCATAAATACCCCTAACCTCTTTCGATGTAATCGAGATCAAGATGTCCCAGACCCCACCCGAGGCCCCGACCTCAGATTTTACTGAAGAACATCGCTTTCCCTGCAATCAATGCGGAGCGGATTTCCGTTTTGCGCCAGACAGTGGGCAACTGGCCTGCGATCACTGCGGTGCGACGGCAGCTATCACCGGTGATGGCCCCTGGGATGGCGGTGCCACGCGCGAGCTTGATTTTCACGCCGCACTAGCGGACCAGCTGCCACAACAGGCCATGGAAGAAACCCGCGTGACCCAATGCCCCAATTGCGCGGCACAGGTGGAATTTGATCCGGATCTGCATTCTGCCGAATGCCCCTTTTGCGCCACGCCAGTGGTGACGGATACCGGCACCCACCGCCACATCAAACCACGCGGCCTTTTGCCCTTTGCACTGGAAGAGCGCGCCGCACATGAGGCTATGAACACATGGCTGGGAAGCCTGTGGTTTGCACCAAACGGCTTGCAGGAATTTGCCCGCAAAGGCCGCAAGATGACCGGTATTTACGTGCCCTACTGGACATTCGATGCCGATACCCAATCAACCTATCGCGGGGAACGGGGCGACAGCTATACTGAGACCCGTCAGGTCGAACGCGATGGGCGGATGGAAACCGAAGAGGTACGCAAGATCCGATGGCGGCCCGCCGCTGGCCGCGTTGCTCGCTTTTTCGATGATATTCTGGTGCTGGCCTCTAAATCGCTGCCCAAAGAATACACCGATGCTCTGCAACCCTGGGATCTGGATCAGCTTGCCAGCTATCGCCCGGAGTATCTCGCCGGGTTTCGGGCCGAAGGCTATCAGATTGAGCTGGAGGCAGGCTTTCAAGAAGCGCGCCAGATTATGGACGATCAGATCCATCGGGACGTAAAACGCGATATCGGGGGCGATCGCCAGCGGGTGCACCATGTGGATACGCAGGTCAGTGACGTGACCTTTAAACACGTGCTGCTGCCGGTCTGGATGGCAGCCTATAAATACCGTGGCAAAAGCTATCGCTTTGTGGTCAACGGGCGCACAGGCCGCGTCAAAGGTGAACGCCCCTGGTCGGCCTGGAAAATCACGATTGCGGTGGTTTTGGGCCTGATCGCTGCGGCGGGCGCGGCCTATGTCATCTCAATAAACCAATAGGACAACACATGCGGGCACTTATTCAGCGGGTCAGCCATGCCTCGGTTGAGGTAGAGGGCACCACCATTGGCGCAATTGGGCAGGGTCTGTTGATCTTGATCTGCGCTATGCAGGGCGATACCGAAGCGCAGGCAGATAAGCTGGCGGCGAAAATCTCAAAGCTGCGGATCTTCAAAGATGAAGACGGGCGGATGAATCGCTCGTTGGTGGATATTGGCGGCGCGGCGCTGATTGTCAGCCAGTTCACGCTGGCGGCGGATACGAGACGCGGCAATCGCCCCGGCTTTTCCTATGCCGCGGCCCCTGCGGATGGGGAACGGCTGTATGAATATTTCACCAAAGCCGTTGGTGATCTGGGCATCCCCACCGCAAATGGTCAATTTGGCGCGGATATGGCCGTCAGCCTGCTGAATGACGGGCCTGTCACCATCTGGCTTGATACCGAAGAGTGATCTTTGAGGCGGCCCATGGCGTATAGCTTGTGAAATCACGAGGAAACGCATGCCCCGCACTACTTTGATTTTCGGCGCCAACGGTGGGATTGGCACGGCTCTGGCCCAGATCTTTGTTGAAAACGGCGATCAGGTCTGGGCCTTTTCACGCGCAGGCACCCGGATTGCAGGGGCGCAAAATGTTGTGGTTGATCCGATGGATGGCACCGCACTTAAGGCGCAGCTGGCGCAGATTGATGTGCCGATTGATCAGGTGGTGGTGGCAACGGGCGGGTTACATGACGCCGCCGGGCGCGGCCCGGAAAAGACCCTGCGGGCGCTGGATGCGGACTATATGCAGGCGATGTTCACGGCCAACACAATGGTGCCTGCGATGATTGCCCGGCAGGTTCTACCAGCCCTGCCGCGCAACAGGCGCTCTGTCTTTGCGGCGCTTTCAGCCCGGGTGGGCTCGATTTCAGACAATCACCTTGGCGGATGGCACAGCTATCGCGCATCAAAGGCAGCTTTGAACATGCTGATCCGGGGCTTTGCCATCGAAATGGCCCGCACCCACCCCCAGCATATCTGTCTGGGTCTACACCCCGGCACGGTGGATACTGATCTTTCGCGCCCGTTTCAGGCCAATGTGCCAGAGGGCAAACTGTTTACACCCGCGCAATCCGCGCAATATCTGGCCAAGGTGTTGGAACGGGCCCAAGCGGGCGACACTGGCAAATGCTTTGACTGGGCCGGGAAAGAGATCCCGGCCTGATACCAGGCTCTATGGCTCGCGGAAGGCTTCGCGGGTCTTGTAGAGCGGTTTGAGCAGATATTGCAGCACGGTCTTTTCACCGGTGTGCAGCTCTGCATGGGCCTGCATCCCCGGGCGCACATCCATCAGCCCCTGCCGGTCTGTCATCGCGCTCATATCGACGCGCACAGACACCTTGTAATGCGCGGGCATATCCGGGCGGCGCTCGTCCTTGAAGGTATCGGCAGAAATCACATCCACCCGCCCCTTGAGCGTGCCATAGATGGTATAATCATAGGCGGTCAACTTGATTGTCGCCTCTTGGCCCGGGCGGATATTGGCGATGTTTTCAGGGCGCACTTTGGCTTCGACAAAGAGCTCTTCATCCACCGGAATGATCTGCATGATCTCTTCACCGGGGCGCACGACGCCGCCGATGGTTGTCACATTGAGATTGTTCACCACCCCATGCATCGGCGAGGTCAGGATTGTCCGGTTCAGCTGATCCTGCGAGGATTTCAGGTTCTGTTTGAGCGTCGACAGTTCTTTCAAGGTATCAGAATATTCCTGCGCCTGTGTCAGTTCCGTCTGTGTGACAATCTCATCATAGACCTTCTTCGCATCCGCATGGACCTTGCGCGCGCGGGTGACTTCGATCAGCGCCACCACCTTGTTCTGCAACAGATCTTCCATCAGCTTCAGCTCAGAAGCGGCCTGTTTCAGCACCTGCCCTGCCCCTTCGCGGCGGGACAGGAAATCAGACTGCCGCGCAGCCAGAAGCGCCTGTTCTGAGGCGACAATCTCGGGTGACCGCGTTGCAAAAGAAGCGGGAACGTCGAATAACGACGCCCCCGCCAGTTCTGCCTCGAGCCGCAGGCGGCGGATCTCGAGTGCGGTGATCTGATCTTGCAGGTCATCCACGGAAGACTGGAACTGAGTGCCATGCAGACGCGCAAGCACATCGCCCCGCAGCACTTCATCCCCTTCCTTGACCAACAATTCTGTCAGGATGCCCCCTTCGAGGTTCTGAATGATCTGAGGGCGCGACGACGAAATGATTTCGCCATCGGCACGCACGATTTCATCCAGCCAGGCAAAAGAGGCCCAGATGATGAACACCCAGACCACCCCGGCACATAGCCAGATGGTCAGGGACGGCCCTTTGAGCGTTTTCGACAGTTGCGCCGACAGGCTGGAGGCAGAGACCTTGGAACTGGTCAGGGCCATTATGCGGCTCCTTTGCGGCTGTTGCGCAGGTGATCCAGCACCTGATCACGCGGGCCATCCACCACCATGCGGCCATTGGCCAGAATGATGGTGCGGGTAGCCAGGCTAAGGATCGGCACCCGGTGTGTCGCCACTACGGCAGTGCGATTGGCCAGCCAGCTTTCCAGCCGCGAAATCAGCGTTTTCTCAAGGGTCTGATCCAGCGCCGCTGTCGGTTCATCCAGCAGGCAGATATCGGGATCCTGCAACCATAGCCGCGCCCAGCCGATAGATTGCCGCTGCCCAACCGACAGACCTTCGCCACCGTCATGGATATCCAGATCCAGCCCTTTGGGATGGGCTTTGACATATTGCCCAAGGCCAGCGAAATCCAAGGCCTGATACAGGCGATCATCATCGCGCTCGAGCAGGTTCAGGTTCAGGTTATCTCGTAAAGTGCCCTGGAACAGTTTCACATCCTGCCCCAGATACCCGATAGAGCGCCGCAGGTCAGTGGGATCAATCTGCCCTATCTCTGTGCCATCCAGCAGCATCTGCCCCGATTGCGGCGCATAAAGCCCGCTCAGCATCTTGAGGAAGGTGGATTTGCCCGATCCGTTTGAGCCAAGCACCGCAATCACCTGCCCCGGCTGAATAATCAGATTGTTCAGATCCAGCACCGCCGCCCCTTCGGGATCATAACGGTAGGTGACATCGCGCAGCTCATAGGCACCATTCAGCCCTTCGCGGCGCAGATAGGTGCGCTCGGCTGAACGATCCTGTTCTACCTCGACCAGTTTATCCAACCCATCCAGAGCCGATTTCACATTGCCCCAGCGGGCCATGATGCCCGACAGCTGTGTCAGCGGCGCAAGGGTGCGTGAACACAAAATACCCACCGCGATGATCGACCCGACGGTAAATTCACCCGCGAAAACCAGATAGGTGCCCGTGATCACTGCGGCCACATAGGTGGCCTGCTGCATGCCCTGGCTCCAGAAGGTCAGCAAAGCTGCCAGACGGCGTTGTTCCGAAGATTTCAGCGATTGCACTGCGGTCAGCTCATCCCAGAGGCGGGCGAAACGGTCTTCGGCGCGCTGGGTTTTGATCGTATCCAGATCCTGCACGGTTTCCATCAACAAGCGCGATTGCTTGGTTGATGCGCCCTGCATTTCCTTGGTCAGCTGGATCATCTTCTTTTGCATGAAGAAGCCGGGCAGAACCATCAGGATCCCGCCAAGGATCAGCACCCAGACGATATTGCCCGCAATCGACGACACCAGCAGCAGGAAAACAAAGATAAAAGGAATATCCGCCAGCGCCCCCACTGTGGACGCGGTAAAGAATTCGCGCACAGAGCTGAATTCACGCATTGAGGAAAACAGCTGCGAAGGCGACCGGCCCTTGGCATCTGAACGCATGCCCAGCAGGCGATCCATCAGCATTTTCTGGATGCCCATTTCGATCTGGCGCCCTGCCCCGTCCAGCAATTGCGAACGGGCGACTTTTAAAAAGGCTTCCATCAACAGCGCCAGACCTGCACCCGCGGCCAGTACCCAAAGTGTGGCTTCGGACTGATGCGGGATCACCCGGTCATAGACCTGCAGGGAAAACAGCGCGACGGAAACCGCCAGCAGGTTGGCCACAAAAGACCCCAGCGCCACTTCGGCGAAATGTTTGGTAAAGCGGCTGAACTGCCCCCAAAACCAATGCTTTTCCTGCGTCACCTTGGCATGGGTTTCGCTGAGCATGGCGATGGGCGCTTCGGCGCGGATTAACTGCCCGGAAAAATAGGGCACGAACTCTCCCAGCCCCACTTCGGAACTGCGCACCGATGAGGTTTCATCGTAGATGGTCAGGCTAAAGCCTTCCTGGCTGAGCACCAGAACCGCCTGCCCGTTGCTCATCAGGGCGATCGCGGGCCAGAGCCCCGGCACCAGTTCGTCGGGTTCATCTTCCAGCGCCAGCAGGCCAGCGGCCTCAACGCCCATGCGCAGGGCATAGGCATCAAAGCTGTCATCGCAGCCCGCGTTCTGGGTCAGGGCCTCCATCACATCGATGGCTTTGGCATCGACACCCAGACGGCTGGCAAGGGTGCGGATCAGGTCTGCACGGGATTTGGCCTTGTCCGAGTGGCGCGATTTGATGCGCATGGCTTCGGCATGGGCGGCAGCGGGCACTGCGCGCAACACCGCATCCTTTGCGCGATCCGCGAATTGATGGATGGTTGCCTGTGTCATATCTGCGCCCCTTCAGCCAGAGCGCCCTGCAAGCGGGCCAGTTCAAGTTCTGCCCGCGCGGCTTTGTATTTCAGCTCAATCTCGGTTTCCAGCGCCGAGGCAAATGTCTCGTAGACACCGACCACATCCATGACCTGACGCTGACCGCCATCATATTGCTTGCGGAACAGATCCAGGTTCACTTTGGCGCGGCCTGTCAGAACCTTGGCCTCTTGCGCCTGACGGCGGTAAGCCACCAGACGGTTGGCCTGTGCCTGCACCTGACGCGCGGCCACTTCGCGGGCCTCGGCCACTTTGCGATCCGATGTTTCGCGCACCAGTTTGATGGCGTTCAATTCTGACCCCGTGCCCAGCGAAAACGACCGGTCGGTTGTCACCTCAAGCCCGGCGGTGGTTTTGCTGCTACCCCCTGACGCGCTGGCGCTAAGCCCCGGCAGATGTGAGGCGCGGGCAATACGTGCCTCGGCCAGCGTGCGCCCCTGTTCAGCGCGGGCACGGATCACACCCAGCGGTTCCCCCGCTGAGGCTTCGTGCAGGTCTCCGATCCCCTTCAGACCTGACAGATCGCGCACCGACATGGCGTTTAGCTCGGCAAGGGCAGTGGTGGCCGCTTCGCGCGCTTCGCTGGAGCGGGCCCGTTTCGAGGCCAGCTGCTGCTGCAAAACATTCAGGTCGGACATATCCGACACGCCGCCATTCACGCGCTGTTGCATGACCCATTCAAAATGCGCCATTTCCTTCAGGGTGCTTTCCAGATGCGCCGAAAGTTCGCGGTTCTGCTGCGCCAGCACATAAAGCGAAAGCGCTTCGTAAACGCGAGTATTGCCGTGATCGACCAGATTGACCGCTGCAATTTCGACATTGGCCTTGGCCAGATCGCGTTCAGCCTTTTTGCGTCCATTGTCAAAGAGAACCTGATTGATCACCAGATCCGTCACCAGATCCCCGAGCGAGCTAAGCGACACACGCGGCCCGATGGTGGGCAGCCAGTTGGTTTTGGCCGCCTTTGCGCGCAGTTGCGCCACATGCAATTCGGCTTCGGCCACGCGGGCATCCGAGGCAATCACCGAATCCGCAACCTGCTGATAAGATGATCCCTGTTTGATTGCTGTAGGGCGCAGTTGCAGCGCTGAAATAATAGGAGAGGCTTGGGAAGGGTCCACATCTTTTGTGGCCACAGCCGGTTGGGCCTGACTTGCATCCGTTGGGGTCGTGTTTTTCTGGCCAGACAGAAAGCCGCCATCCCGAAACCGGGAAACGCCTTCTGGGCCCATATCTTTCATACACCCCGAGACAACCATCATTGCGATGATCAGCCCAAGGCTCCGCCTGCTCAATGCCATGTCGTGCCCCCGTTCCGGCGCGATTATCGTTTATGTCGGGATTCCGGGGCCGGTTCATCCGGCCCTCGGAACGTATCAAACTCGTACAAATCCTCATGCCCTGCGCGGGCATGCGGATACCTTAGATGTTTACAATCACATCGGTGTCGATGAACAATGTCGCGTTCCCGATGGTGTATTCTTCCAGACCATCGGCGTTGACATTGCCTGTCTTCGTCGCGCCGCCCTGGATATTCACCGTCGATTTCTGCGATGCACCACCGGCTGGAATGCTGCCTTCGATGACCAGCGTATTGTTGTGGTCGGTCATGGCAACGATCTGCGCTTCGGTGATGGTCAGGGATTCCTCTTCCGAGTAATCCAGATCAATGGTGTTCACGTTGAACTTGCCCAGTTGACCCGCAATCTGATCGGACATCTGCACCACATCGTTCGAGCTGTTGGTCACGACAAGGGTCGAGCCCACGTTGCCCGCATCGTCACTGGCACGCACGATCAGATGGGTGCCATCTGGCACCTGCGACGTGAAGATACCGGATGCCAGCGTTCCAACAGCATTCATCTGATTACCTGCCAGCGCAACATCCGAGGTTGCGCCCACACCGTTTGTCACTGACAGCTGATGCACCGACAGGTGATCGCTGACGTTTTGCTGCAACTCGGCTGCGGTTGAGGAACTGTTGCGAATTTCCGTTGGGATATCCACGGTCAGCCCGCCGGTTGAGTTCCCAAAGTCCAGAACAGCGCGCATATCCGGGGTATCCGGGTTTTGCGTGTCGATCTGCAGGCCCGGCGCAATCTGTGCCAGATTGCCGTTTTCGAAATGCGTGTTGCCCGCAGCGTCGGTTGCTTTGACCGTGAACGGAATATTGTTCTGGTTCACGTTCACCGGCATGTCACCGGCAGGCACGTTCAAGACCCAGGTCCCGTTTGGATTGACGGTGATCTGGTTGGCACCGGTCTGGCTGTGGCTGGTGTAAGTCTTGCCGAAAAGATTGATCTCAAGCGACGATCCGCGTTCCACAGTGCCGGTGATATCAAAGCCGTTCACGGCCTCTTGCGCGTTGATCACATTGTCGCCTGCAACGGTATTGACCGACAGGTTGTTGACCAACAAGTCGATCTTGACCGCGACATTGGTGCTGGCGGTGTTGCCCGCAGCATCGGTCGCCTCGACTGTGACGGTCTGCAGCCCTTCGCCTTTTTGAGGGGCGAATTGATTGCCGATATGCAAGACTTCCGCTTCGGTGAAAGTTGCTGTCCAGGACGTCTGGTTGGGCGCCAGCTGGATCGAACGTGTGAACTGGCCGAATTTTACAACAACGGTGCTGCCCGGCTCAGAGGTGCCGGTGATATCAAACCCGTTGGCAGATTCCGCCTTGTTGATGAACTCGTCATTGCCTTCAACATGTTTGGTCGGCGTTTGGAAGTTGCTGACGAAGGTGTCCACCTTCATGGTGTCCGAGTCGATCTTGACGTTGCCATTCTTGTCGGTCGCCTGCGCGTGAACCGCCATGGTCCCGCCGTTTTGATCTGGGATCAGCGACTTGTCGATATTGGCGGTCCACTGGCCATTGACCACATTGGCGGTCACATTGGTGCCCCCAACAATCTGACCATTCACCACAACGCCACCGATATTCACCACCACTGATGTGGTGCCCAGTTCGGTGGTGCCGGTGACCTGCACGCCTGCGTCACGCTCTGCGTAATTTACAACGCCATCGCGGCCACCACCGGTCGATGTGATATCAAGATTAATCACATCCATGTCCAGTTTTACGCTGGAGGAGGTGGTATCAATGTTGCCGTAGCGGTCTGTTGATTTAACGGTGACAGGCAGGTTGTACTCACCTGTCGACGCATTGATCACTGATGGCGGCAGAGGTGTCGCGCTGATTTCCGCTGCTGAAAAATTGCTGCTCCACTGCCCCTGCGCATTTGCGGTCACAGTTTTGGTTGTGGTGCCAAAAGTCACTTCAACAGTCGCGCCCGCTTCGGCGGTGCCTGTCAGGGTCACACCATCACTACGTTCACGGAAGTTGACCACACCGTCACCTTCGACTGTGCTGGTCGCAACAGCCACATTGGTCACGGTATCGACCGTCAGCGTGCCATTTGAATTCACCACGTTGCCCGCAGCGTCGGTGGACTTGGCCGTATAGGCAACACCGGTTTCAGCATTCGCCGGGAAGACAGAGGATGGGATATTCACATGCCACTTGCCATCGATGCCAACCGTGGCGGTCAAGGCCTGCGCCAGACCATTGATTGTAATGGAAATCTGCGAACCAGCATCCCCTGTCCCGTCCAGACGCACGGTGGCGCCGGTCAGGTCAGTGTCACTGACCACACCGTCACCGGTGATGGTGCCAGAGAGCACATCGATATTGTTCACCGTGTCGATATCAATCTTATCGGTCACAGTGGTGGTGTTCCCAAAGCTGTCTTTGGAAATCAGTGTGATGTCAGTGGTGTAATCACCGGGCGGCAGCGCTGTGCCGTTGATGTTGAATGTCCAGTTTCCGCTGGGTGGTACGGTGATGGTTTCCGAGTAGCTGCCGAACTTGAGCTCAAGCGATGCCCCTGCTTCACCTTTACCAGAGATGCTGACACCACCGTTATAAGCCACAAGGTTGAACATATCCCCCTGTGAAACCGTACCGTTGTTCACATCAATGATGGGCGGAACAGTGTCGATGGCATAGGACGGGCCGTCCAGAACGGTCACGCGACCATTCGGGTCTTCGACACGCACTTGGACATCGGGATAGTTGCCATCAGGTGGGAAAGATGTGCCGTTAAAGCTGGCTTCCCATTTGCCACCACCATCAGAGGTCGTCGTGACTTCTTTGCCGCCAATGTTGATGATGACTTTAGAACCCGGGTTCGCCGTACCTGTGATTTTGAAATCCTTGGTGTCCTTTTCAGCGATTTTGCTGGAGGCATCAGGATTGTCCACAGTCGGCGGTGTCCAACCCGCATCCGGAGGTGTTGGCGTTGGTGTTGGGGTGGGCGTTGGGGTCGGAGTAGGTGTCGGGGTCGGCGCTGGATCTGGCGTCGGCGTCGGGGTTTCATCACCGCCACCGCCAAGCACGCTGACAGCTGCAACACCGGCTGCCCCTGCACCCAGCGCACCAAGGCCACCCCCAGCGATCAGACCTGCGCCCAACATGGACACTTGCTCTTCTTCGCCATTATAGGCCGGAAGCGGAACGTCGGCCACAACCTGCGGATCATTGAGGAAGATCAGCTCATCCGACGGGCTCCATTTGCCCCAGGTTTCTGTCGGACCATACTGGGCAAACAGCGCGCCCCCTTCGCTTTCGACAAAGGTCACCTCGTTCAGAATACCTTCTGAACTGAGGAACAGCCGGTTCGATCCCGCGCTGCTTTCCGCAAAATAGCCTTCCAGAACAATCACCCGGCCATCCGCCAGCGTGACAAGAAGATCATCCGCCGCACGGTCATAGCCGCGCAGATCAGATTGACGAATATTCAGAGAAATATCATTGCCTGCGCCAGCATCGATGAGAAATTCTTCATTCTCGCCGCCCACAGAACCACGCTGGATCCCACCCGTACGGGTACGGATCACGAACTCAATCGCGCTCATATTAGTCACCGCTCAATTGCCTCGATGGCAGCCTGATTTTGCCGACCGCCTTGTTATCTACTCTGGACTTATCTCATTCACGGTTTTTAAACCAGCGAGAAAATCGTGAATTCGGCATAACCTAGGGGGAAAGGCGGCGAAATTGCGGCATTTTGGCTGAATTGACTCAAATCTGTGACAAATGAAACACGCCAAAACAGATTTCGGGCAAGCCAGAACAGCTTGTACGGCGCCTAAAGGATACAAAAGAACAATAAACTGGACTGGCAGGCTGGCCCAGTCCTGCGAACTGGCGTAAAGCGCTTTCATGAGCAGCAACACACATAGCTTCGATCCAAACACCTCTGACAGCCGCCTGTTTCGCGCGGCTCTGGGGCAGTTTGCGACCGGTGTCACTGTTGTGACCTGCCCGTCAGAAAGCGGCCCGCTGGGGTTTACTGCAAACAGCTTTGCCAGTGTGTCACTTGACCCGCCTTTGGTGCTTTGGTCGCCGGCGCGGTCTTCTGACCGACACGCGGCGTTTGTGAATGCCAAACATTACGCCATTCACATCCTTGGTCAGGCGCAGGAAAAACTGTGCAGTGGGTTTGCCCGGCAGGCGGATGCCTTTGATCTATGTGATTGGAGCTATAGCCCGCAGGGGGTGCCGCTGCTGAGCGAGTGCCTGACACGATTTGAATGTACGCAGGTGGCTGTTCATGAGGGCGGGGATCACAGCATCATCATCGGGCGGGTGGATCTGGCGACGGTTCAGGCGCAGGAACCGCTGCTGTTCCAAGGCGGCAAGCTTGGCCGCTTTGACGCGCTTTGAACCCGCGATCAGCCCTTACGAATAAGAATCACATGGTTAACCGCGCCCTAAATCCGGGACAATGCCAGTCGTTTTGCGATCACATTCCCGCCATAGGAAACAGTTCCCCAAAAAATCACTAGGATTTTTGCAATCTGCCCGATGCCGCTTTTAGGCTGATCACAGTTCCGTGAATTATTCCATTCCTCTTAACTGGCAGATTTTCATGCAGATCAGACTCAGCACTCTTATGGCCCCCGTGGGTGCCATCGCCACAGCGATCATGCTGACCACTCCGGCCGCCATGGCCGACAGCCTGTCGCGGTATGACTTTATTTCCTTCGACCATCGGCAGGCCCAGCTTGGGCAACTGCTGTTCTACGATAAGGTACTTTCCGGCAATCAGAACATCAGTTGCGGCACATGTCACCACCATAGCCTGCATGGGGGTGATGGGCTGAGCCTTGGGATCGGCGAGGGCGGCGTTGGCCTTGGCCCTGATCGCACGCCCGGCGAAGGTGTCACCAAAGTGGCCTCGCGTATTCCGCGCAATGCCCCGGCGCTTTGGAACCTTGGCGCTTATGATGTCAGCACCATGTTTCATGATGGGCGCGTCGAACAGATCGACAGCAAGGGCACAGATTTTGAAACCCCAGCCGGAGCAACGCTGCCCAAAGGGTTGAACTCGGTTCTGGCTGCGCAGGTGCTTTTCCCCATGAGCTCGGACGCAGAGATGGCGGGCACCGCAGAAGAGAACCCTGTGGGGGCTGCGTTTGAGGAAGCCTTTGAACACGGCTGGGAACAGATCGCGCTGCGCATTCAATCCGTGCCCGAATACACGCCATTGTTCAAACGCGCCTTTCCACATGTAAAACAGACCGAAGACATTTCGATCACCGAAGTGGCCAACGCGCTGGCCGCCTTTATCGGCACGGAATGGCAAAGCTATGACAGCCCCTATGACGATTATGTCAAACGCGGCAAAGCCCTGCCTGCGCTTGCGGAAAAAGGGCGCGATCTGTTCTTTGGCGAAGCGGGCTGTGCGCAATGTCATAACGGACCACTGTTTACCGATCAGAACTTTCACGCTGTCGGCTTGCCCGCCTTTGGGCCCGGCCGCCCATTCAAGGGCGCAAACCCCCGCACCGATGTGGGTCGGATGGAGGTGACAGGCGCCGCTGAAGATGCCTATCGCTTCCGCACACCAACCCTGCGCAATGTGGCGCTGACCGGTCCTTATGGGCACAATGGGTCTTATTCAGATCTGCGGGACATGATCTGGCATATGCTGTCACCGTTCGAGGCCCGCAAGTCATGGACCCCGGAAAAGGCCACCCTGCCCCAGATCGCCTGGCTGTCAGACGATGATTTCCCATTGCTTAATGATACCGAGGAAACAGACCGCCAGATGGCAGCGCTGGATCTGCAGCCTATGGCTGGCGTCACCCAGGAACATGTTGATGCGCTAGAGGCCTTCTTGCATTCGCTGACCGGTAAAACCGCACAAAAGCGGCCTTTGGGTGTGCCCCAGAGTGTTCCCAGCGGCCTGCCTGTCGATTAAGGGGTAGGCCCCAGCGTCGGGACCCTAAGAAACCTCATCAAGAAGTTCGCGCAAGACTGGTTGCTTGTGCGGCTTCTTATGCAGGGTCATCAGCAGATCGGAAAGTTCCTGTTCATCAACCCGTTTGGCTGCTGCCTTGGGTGTAAACCAACGGCGGGTGCGCTGGCCCCGCTCTTTCCAGTCACGTTTCAGCTTTTCCACAAACATCGGATAAACGCGCACAATGCAGGGCTTGGCGGTGCCGTCATTCAGGATCTTGGGGTAACGATAGGTGCCAATCACTTCATGGCCAATATAGCCCACGGCCCCCGCCTCTTCGAGAGCTTCGATTTCGGCGGCGGTCCATGGCTTTTTGCCGTCCATTTCCCAGCCCTTGGGCATGACCCAACGGCCCGTCCCACGGGAGGTCACCATCAAGACCTTCACCTCGTCTTTGGCATCCCACCGCAGGGGCAGCGCCGCAATCTGTTCGCCTAGTTCCGGCATCAATCCATCCTTCATTCGGCGACAGGTAAGCGCCGGATGTAACAGCCAAGTAACATCACGACCATTACGTTTCACTTGCTTTAAAACAGATTTTTGACATGCGCGCCGAGCAGACCTGTTTGCCGCGCATCTGACCTAACCACTTTCAAGGCCTTGTCCACCCCAAACGCCACAAACACACGCATGAGTGTAACGAACATGCACCACACAGGCTTCAGATTGCGCGCTTAAAGCCGGTATGCGTCGCCTGAAAGCCCAGAGCCTCATAAAACTGATGGGCCTCTTGGCGTGTCGCATCTGATGTCAGCTGGGCCAGCTCGCAACCGCGCTGGCGGCAGGTATCAATCGCCCATTCAAACATTGCGCGCCCAAGGCCAGAGCCACGGGCATCGCTGTGGATGCGTACGGATTCAATCTGCCCGCGCCACATGCCTTTGCGCGACAGGCCGGGAATAAAGCTTAGCTGCATCACGCCGATGATCTGACAGTCACGTTCGACAACGGCGAGGAACTGATTTGGGTCGGCTTCGATTGCCGCAAAAGCCTGCGCATAGATGGGATCATAGGGCGGGCCGGCAGCTTCGCGGGTGGCCCCCAGCGGATCATCGGCCAGCATATCGACAATGGCCTGCAGATCATCGCTGCGGGCTCTGCGAAACTGCGGCTCACAGGTCATGGAACTTTTCCCACATATCCGGGCGGCGGGCTTTGGTCAGCTCTTCGCTTTGACTGCGGCGCCAGTCTTCGATCTTGCCATGATGGCCAGACAACAGCACATCGGGGATGCTATGCCCGCGCCATTCCGCCGGGCGGGTGTATTGCGGATGTTCTAGCAACCCGTTGGAATGGCTTTCTTCTTCGGCGCTTTCCGCATTGCCCAGCACACCGGGAAGCAGGCGCACAGTGGCGTCAATCATCGCCTGCGCGGCGATTTCGCCCCCGGTCATGACAAAATCGCCAAGGCTGACCTCAAGGATATTGTAGTGATCAATCACCCGCTGATCGAGCCCTTCGAAACGGCCGCAGATCATGGTGATACCAGGGCGAGAGGCCCACTCGCGCGCCATGGCCTGATCAAAGCGGCGACCGCGTGGCGAGAGATACACCAAAGGCGCGGCAGGCGCGCGCGACAGGGCATGGTCAATCGCCTGCCCCATCACATCGGGGCGCAGCACCATGCCAGCGCCGCCACCCGCGGGCGTATCATCGACATTTCGGTGTTTGCCATCACCAAAATCGCGTAGATTGACACTTTGCAATTGCCAGATGCCATCCTGCAACGCCCGTCCTGTCAGCGAATAGCCAAGGATGCCGGGGAACGCATCGGGAAACAGGGTGATCACCTGCGCCTGCCATGCGTGAACCAGTTCGGCGGTTGGATCCATCAACTCGCGCGGTTTGAACGAGGGGCGGATCTTTTTGCGCCCGTGCGATTTTGGCAAATTCTCTGACATCTGAGCGATCCTGTTTTGAGCCTCCTAGCCTGCCAGCCAAATTCAGGCAAGCCGCTGCGCTCAGATATGGATGGCTTCGCCTTCAACATAGTCGAGAATATAGGGCTCAAGCTGGACTTCGCCGGTCGAAAGCTGCCATTCAAGGCGCAGACGTGCGGGCCGCCCTTTGTAGGCAACAAACATGCCATGGGGATCGGCCCAGCGGCGTTCACCGGTGATACGTTGCAGATCATCCAGAGCCTTGGTCATCACCCGCGCGTGCCCTTCAACGGCATTCACCGGATCCAGTGCGATTTCCTGTGTTCGGTACTCGCCGTTGTTCCAGGCCGTCAGGATGCGGCGCACATGTTCAAGGTACGCCCGATCGCCAATCCGGGCCGCGGCCAGCAATGAACCATCTGCCGCGATGTAAGACATGTAAACCGCGATGGTTCCGCGATCACATTGGGGCTGCTGCATACACCACAGCGCGGCGTTGCGCTGTTCGTGGTCATAGGGATCATGTTCCAGAACAATGCGGTGCCACAGGTCGATGTCAGGGGTATCAAGAGATTGAATTGCCTTGAGAATTGAGCCCGCGCTTTGCCCCTGTTGCAGGCGCTTCCATTGGCGTTGCGCCGCGAGATAGGCGTTATGGCCCGTCTGATAAGCCTGATAGGCGGCATCCATCTGGTCCACTTCGTCACGCAGTTCCAGCACCACCTCGGGGCGCAGGAAACGCTGCGCAAGACGGCCTGCGTTTTCAGGTGTTTCCATCAGGATACGCGACAGGGTGTGAAGTGCCAGAAGCTCAGGGCGGCCCAGATCATCAGCGGCATCGACGTTCAGGCGTGCAAAGAAGCGACGCAGAACCTGACCGGTCGCGGCCTTGCGATCCGGGGGGCTCATGGGGCGTTTATCCCTGATTTTCCGGGTGATAAGATCATCAAGATCCCGGCGCATCTGTGGTTCATCCAGCCGTTCCAGCCGCGAGGGTGACAAAAAGCGAATGTGCAGCAGCTTGACCGCCGGGTCGACCGTTTGATCACGGATCCACAGGGACACAACACCCACAGACAGGCTGGCCGCGATAGCGATCAAAGCGCCAAAGCCCGGCATGGTCTGGGAAAAGGGCACCATCACCGACGCAAGTGCAGGGCCCAAAGCGAGTCCACCAAGAAACAAACGCCGCGTCTGTATTAACATTTCTCACCTCAGCTGAATTAGCTTGGGCCAATTTGCAGCCTGAATGTGGCTACAAGATGAACCGAGATGAAGAAATCGTTAAAAGTCTATGCAGTTACGTGTACAGCAGTGCGATTTGGATGACATTGTTTCGCCGCAAGGGTTAATCAAACCCTTAGTCAATCAGACCTTCGGGGGGATCAGCTACAATTCTGCCAGCTTCCAGATCCACCGTCGGAATCACCGCCAGCGTGAAAGGCAGCAAAATTGTCTGCGATTGACCCGGCGCTGTCAGTTCAAGCAGATCCGAGGCCCCATGGGTATGCACAGCTTTTACAGTGCCAAGGGCCGTGCCGCCGGTATCAAACACCTCAAGACCAATGAGATCTGTGTGATAAAATTCATCATCCGGCAGCGAAGGCAGTTTGTCGCGATCTACAAACAGGCGCAGACCTTTGAGCGCATCCGCCTCTTCTTTGGTGGTGACGCCCGAGATTTCAGCCGCGAACCCATTCTTGATCTTTCGGGTTAACACGATCTCAAAGCTGCGCGCGCCGTCTTCGCTGGTCAGCGCGCCATAGTCCTGAATGGCTTCGGGTTTGGCGGTGAAACTTTTCAGGCGCACTTCGCCGTGAACACCAAAAGCCCCGGCCAAAGCCCCGACGCAGATCAATTCAGACATATCAGCCCCCAGTCAGCCTTACGGCAGGTCACATAGTTTGGCACGCAGTGTCCCGCCCTGCGCGGCGCAGGCTTCGGCCTGAGCATTGCGTTCATAGAACACGCCAACAACAAAGGCGATCAGGACAAGCAGGATCATACGGATCAGACGAAACATACCCATCCGTCGCCCATATTGCGCCGGGGTTCAAGCCCTGCCGGGACGCGTATCAAAAAAGGCCCGCCGCAATAGCGACGGGCCTGATTTTGGCGCAAAGCACAAAGGGGCGAAAATTACTCGTCGCCGCCTTCTGCTGCTTCAGCAGCCTTGGCTGCTTTTTCTTCTGCGCGGTCTTTTGCTTTCTGGCCTGGCTCAGCTTTTTTCGGGTTGTTGCGCTCTTTTTTCTCAACAACGCCAGCAGCTTCCAGGAAACGCGACACACGGTCGGTGACCTGTGCGCCTTCGCCCAGCCAGTACTGAACGCGTTCCAGATCCATTTTCACGCGCTCTTCGCTGTCTTTGGGCAGCAGCGGGTTGTAGGTGCCCAGCTTTTCGATGAAGCGGCCATCGCGTGGCATACGCGAGTCAGCTGCAACGATGCGGTAGAAAGGGCGCTTTTTGGAGCCGCCACGGGCCAGACGGATTTTGATAGCCATTTGTTGTTCTCCTTAGAATGGCGTGGTGACAGGGGGTGCCTGTCAGGATTGGTGTTGTTTGTGGTGTTGGATCACTTCCTGAATGATGAAATTCAGGAATTTCTTTGCGAATTCAGGGTCTAAGCCAGCTTGTTGGGAAAGATCCTGCAAACGCGCAATCTGTTTTTCTTCGCGGGTCGGGTCAGAGGGCGGAAGGTCATGTTCGGCCTTCAGCACGCCCACGGACTGGGTGTGTTTGAAACGTTCAGCCAGGGTGAACACAAGGATTGCGTCCAGTCGGTCGATGCTGTCGCGATGCTCTTTGAGCAGGTCGGCTGCGCGGGAAATGGCGTCGCTCATCCCAGGCTCCTTTGGTCAAATTTGAGGGGGCACATTCCATGCACAACCCATGCACATTCCATGCATATGCTGTGCGGATTTTCACCCATAGCGAGAATATGGATAGGATTAATCAACTGCGAAACCTTTCGGTTTGAACAGCGGATCCTGATAGTGCGCGATTTCCATATCGACGCCATGCCCGACCTGCCCCTGAAGATCGGTCATGGTCGGGTGGCGGTATACGGCGTCGCTGCCATCAATGGTCGGCGCGGATTTGTCTTTCTGGCACCCCAGACGTTCGGCCAGCCGGATGCTGTCGAGGTTCTTGGGGTCGATGTAGCTGACAGCGGTTTCCCAGCCCAGATCGTGATAGAAGTGGCGGCGCACGCGGTCGGTGGCTTCGAGGGCATAGCCCTTGCCGTTCTGACCGGGCCAGATGATCCAGGCGATTTCGCGTTCTGGCCATTTGGCCGGGAACCAGCCGCCGGCCATGCCCACGGTTTCGTCGGTCTCTTTCAGATGGATCATCCACATGCCATAGCCGCGCACTTCCCAATGGCCGATTTCAGCGGCGTAGAGCATCCACGCCTCGTAATCGTTCAGAGGCCCGCCCATGAACCGCGACCGGTAAGAGGCAAAGGTGGCTTTGAAATTCGGATAGTCTTCGGCCACGGGGCCACGCAGAACCAGACGCTGCGTTTCAAGAACCGGAATATCGCGATGCCCCATCAGCAGCCCCCTTTTTCATGGCGAAAGACCAGGGTGATTTCATCATCCAGATCATCAGTGGCGGTTTGATCCAGACGCGCCCCCAAAAGGCGCATCAGGCGCACGGCGCGGTCATTTTCAGCATCGACATACGACACTACGCTGTCCCAGCCCAGCGCATCAAAGGCATGGTCACGCGCGGCCAAAAGCGCCTCTTCGGCATAGCCAAAACCCTGCGCTGCCTCGGTCAGGAAAATGCCCAGCTCGGCTTCGGGATCGTCGTATTCATAGCCCAGCGTGACAAAGCCCGCGGTGGGGGTGGTCTGGGCGTCGATTGTCCACAGCCCGTGACCATGCAGCATCCAGCAGGCGGTGTAATTGGTAAACTCCGCCCAGGCGTGTTTGCGCGAAAACGGCCCGCCCATAAATAGCGCGCGGTCGGTGGTCATGATGTCAGCGAAAGCGCCAAAGTCATAGATACGGGGGCCGCGCAACTGCAGGCGGCGGGTGTCAAGCACGGGCACCTTGCCCCCAAGACGCGCAGCCGCGCGCGAGGCGGGGCCGGGACGATGCTGTTCGCAGGCGGCGGTCATGGCGCATCCCCCGTCAGCACATCTTTGGGCGCGGGATGGCGCCACATTTCGGTTTCGCCCATGTTATCATTGCGATAGCTGCGTTCAAACTGCGCCCCCAGACGGGAGGCCAGCGCTTTGGAGCGGATATTGTCTGGCACGATGTTCGAGGTCAGCGTGGTCAGCCCCAGATCCTGATAGGCCCACAGGCGGGCGCGGCGGGCGGCCTCATGGGCGATGCCACGGCCCTCGTAGCCTTCAAAGACCACCCAGCCCAGTTCCGGTTCCGGCCAGCCTTCCGGGTTCCAGATGCCGGTAATGCCAACGGGCGCGCCGGTGGCTTTGTCTTCGATGGTGAAATAGCCATGGCCATGCCAGTGCCAATGGCCGACGTTCAGGGTGAACCAGCGCCAGGCATCAGCGCGATGCGGCGAGGGGCCAAACCCAGCGGCGCGGGTCTGATCGAGCAGGAAGGCAATCACGGCCTCTGCGTCGGGCTTTTGCGGGCCACGCAGGATCAGGTTTTCGCTTTCGATACGGGGGGCGTTGGTGAGGCTCATGCGTAGGCCTCTGGGCTGCCGTCGGTATCGGGATGATGGCGATAGACCAGCGTTTCAGCGGCGGTTTCACCCGTGGGCAGAGGCGCTTTGGGATCAAGCTGCGCGCCTAGGCGCTTTGCCAGCGTTTCAGACCGGGTGTTGCCGGGGGTGATGTAAGAGACAAGTGTCTCATAGCCCTGTTCCCAGGCCCAGTTCAGCACGGCAACTGCGGCCTCTTGAGCATAGCCCTGCCCTTCGGCCTGTTCCAGCAGGGTCCAGCCGATTTCGCGTTCGGGGTAGTAATCTGGCTGGCAGATGCCGATCTGACCCAGAAACTGCCCATCGCGGGTTTCGATGCCCCAGGCGCCATGGCCCATCAGATCCCACATGCCCACCTCGGAGGCGACCCAGCGCCACGCGGTTTTGCGTGCAATCGGGCCACCCATAAAGCGGGCGCGATCGGTTTCAAACAGATCGCACAGCGCGTCGAGATCCGACAGCACATGGCCGCGCAGCCGCAGGCGTGGGGTATTGAGGATAGGTGCGGGCATCAGGCAGCTTCCCTGCGCAGATAATAGGTTTGCGCCTCGGGCCAGCGCGCGGGGCCGGGTTCGTCGCTTGGTACGGCACCGACGCGGCGGGCCATACGGTGCGACGCTTCGTTGGAAGGATCAATGCAGACCTTCAACGCGGGCCAGCCGCAGGTCTCAAGCAGATGGGAAATCACCGCCTGCACCGCTTCGGTGGCCAGCCCCTGCCCCATCAGGGCCCCATCCCAGAGTGTCCAGGTCATTTCTGGTGTATCGGGCAGGGTGTCGAGCGGGCCGCAATGGCCGATGGGGGTGCCATCCAGGTCGATCACATAGCGGCCCCAGCCACGCAGTTCCCAATGGCCGATCATCGCAGCCATCTTGCTGAATGCATCAAAGGCCTCGAAGGGGCCGCCCACGGATCTGGAGCGCTCACCACAGGCAAAGGCCATATAGGCCGGCAGGTCAGAGGCGACCGGCAGACGCAATGTCAGGCGCTGTGTGGTAAGGGTGCGGGCGACCATGGCTGTTACTTCTTTTTGCCAAAGCCAGAGAGACCGCCGGGCAGGCCACCGCCACCCAGACCGGGCAGGCCACCGGGCAGTTTGGCGCCCAGCTGTTTCGCTGCGGCTTCCATGGCGGCCGGGTCCATTTTCGAGGGATCCATACCCGCCATATCCGCAGGCATGCCGCCTTTGCCGAACATGCCTTTCATGGCCTGTTTCAGCATACCGCCTTTGCCCATCTTGCCCATTTTCTTCATCATGTCGGACATCTGGCGCTGCATTTTCAGCAGCTTGTTCAGTTCTGCGACCTCAAGGCCAGCACCGGCGGCGATGCGTTTTTTGCGCGAGGCCTGAAGCAGCTGCGGATTGGCGCGTTCCTTTTTGGTCATGGATTGGATCAGGGCGATCTGCTGGCGCAGCACCTTGTCATCCATGCCCGCATTGGCGGCCTGTTTGGCCATTTTATTCATGCCGGGCATCATGGACATCATGCCTTCCATGCCGCCCATCTTGATCATCTGTTCCAGCTGCATCTTGAGGTCGTTCATATTGAACTGCCCCTTCTGGAAGCGCTTCATCATGCGCTCGGCCTGTTCGACCTCAAGGGTTTCCTGCGCCTTTTCAACCAGCGCAACGATATCCCCCATGCCCAGAATACGGCCTGCAACGCGGTCAGGTTCGAAAGTTTCGAGCGCTTCCATCTTTTCGCCAAGACCGACGAATTTGATTGGTTTGCCCGTGACCGCGCGCATCGAGAGCGCGGCACCGCCGCGCCCGTCACCATCCATACGGGTCAGGACAACGCCGGAAATGCCGATGCGTTCGTCAAAGTTTTCAGCGGTATGGACCGCATCCTGACCGGTCAGGCCATCGACCACCAGCAGGGTTTCGCGCGGGTTGACCACATCGCGCACTGCTTCCACCTGCGCCATCAGTTCTTCGTCGATGGACAGGCGGCCTGCAGTGTCGAGCATATAGACGTCATAGCCACCCAGGCTGGCCTGTGTCTTGGCGCGTTTGGTGATGGCAACGGGATCTTCGCCTTTGACGATCGGCAGAGTGTCCACGCCGATCTGCTGACCCAGAATGGCCAGCTGTTCCATCGCGGCGGGGCGGTTGACGTCAAGCGACGCCATCAGAACCTTTTTATTTTCACGCTCTTTCAGGCGTTTCGCAAGCTTGGCGGTGGTGGTGGTTTTACCGCCGCCCTGCAGACCAACCATCAGGATCGGCGCAGGCGGGTTGTCGATTTTCAGCGCGCCCGGCTCACCTTCGCCGGTCAGAACCGCGATCAGTTCGTCGTGAACAATCTTGACCACCTGCTGACCCGGTGTGACCGATTTGGTTACGGCTGCGCCGGTGGCTTTCTTTTCGACCGCTTTGATGAACTGACGCGCGACGGGCAGGGAAACGTCGGCCTCAAGCAGGGCCACACGCACTTCGCGCAGGGCGGTTTTCACGTCATCGGCGCTGAGCGCACCCTGTTTGGTCAGCCGGTCAAAGACGCCACCAAGGCGTTCGGACAGATTCTCGAACATGAGGGAGATCCCTCCTTTTTCATTGCTCCGTTGCCCGTAATCTAAGGGCGCGCGGCGCAGTTCACAATTCGTCAAAGCCCAAGACAAACCGAAAGCGCCCCCGTGGGCGCAACGCGCTGACGGAGGGCGATCCCGGGCATAGCCCAAGGGACCGGAAGACACAGAGACTTCCGGAAGTTGGGTTTGAGGTATCCCCCTGCCCTGCCAGAGTCAAGGAAATAAGGAAAACCGCGCCCAGTCTGGCGCGGTTTTGTCTTTCGTCTTCGTCTGGAAACGCGGGAAGCGGGCCGGGGAGAAGCCCCCTAGGCCGTCAGGTACATCGATTTCAGGCCCCAGGCCTTCAGGCGACCAGCTTTTCCAGATCGTCCTGCGCGCGTTTGGCTGAGCCTTCTGCATCATAGGCATTCATATCCGAGCGCACATATTGCACATCGGTGATGCCGATGAATTTCAGCAGATGCGTCAGGTAAGGTGTGGCGAAATCCAGCTCTGAGCCAACCTGTGTGCCGTTTGAGGCCACGGCAACCACAGCGCGTTTGCCCTCCAGCAGGCCGACCGGGCCGTTTTCCGTGTATTGGAAGGTCACGCCTGCACGGGCAACCATATCGAACCATGCTTTTAGCGCAGCGGGCAGGCCAAAGTTGTAGATCGGCAGGGTGATCAGCAGCGTATCAGCGGCCTGCACTTCGGCGATCAACGCCTCGGACAGGGCGATTTGCGTTTTTTGATCTTCGGTGCGATCCTCTGCCGGGGTAAAGGCCGCGCCCAGCCAGGTGCCATCAATCAGGGGCAGACCCTGTGTCAGGTCGCGCACAGCGATGGTTTCGGCAGAAAGCCTGTCTTGGATCTGATCCGCCAGCTTGTGCGAAAGTGACTCTGCGCCGCGAATGGAGGTGTTCAATCTCAGGAGTGTCTTGGTCATATCGTTGGTCCTAATCTGTGTCTGAGGAGAAAATGCTCTCTTGTGTTTTCGAACTCAATCTTTGAAACTGCGCAGGGTCTGTGAATTTTTGCACAGAATTTGCATGCGGGTGAGCACATGGATAACTGGGATGAGATTCGGACCGCCTATCAGGTGGCGCGGTTGGGCACGGTCAGCGGGGCGGCCTCTGCGCTGGGGGTGCATCATGCCACGGTTATCCGCCATATTGATGCGCTGGAAGCCCGTCTGGGGGTAAAACTGTTTCAGCGCCATGCGCGCGGCTATACCGCCACCGAAGCCGGCACGGACCTGCTGCGGGTGGCGGAAACCACCAATGAGCAGTTTCAGCAGCTGGAAGGGCGCATTCGTGGGCGGGGCAGTGATGTTTCGGGCGAGCTGGTGGTCACCACGCTGCTGTCTTTGGCGCCGATTGTGATGGAACCGCTGATCAGCTTTCAGCGATTGCATCCGAATCTGGTGGTGCGGCTGCTGACCGATGACCGGCTGTTTCGGCTGGAATATGGCGAAGCCCATGTGGCGCTGCGTGCGGGCAATGCCCCGGCTGAGCCAGATAATGTGGTGCAACCCTTTGCGAAACACAAAATATCGCTTTACGCCAGCAGGGCCTATGTTGAACGCAAGGGCAAGCCAGAGACGCTGGACGATCTGAAGACACATGATTTCATCAGTTATGAAATCGACAAGAGCCGCGCGCCATTCCTGCGCTGGCTGTCTGAACATGTGCCTGCCGAACGGATTATTTTCCGTTGCACGGATTTCCGCCTGATGCGTGAAGCGATGGAGGCCGGGCTGGGTATTTGCTTTTTGGCGGAACACGAGGCTGCCGGGCGTGATGATGTGGTGCGGGTGATGGAAACGCTGGAGGATTGGGAATCGCCGCTGTGGCTGGTGACCCATGTGGATCTGCATCGCACCGCCAAGGTTCAGGCGTTTTTGCAGCATCTCAAGGCCCATGCCGGGGTGGACACGTGAAACCACATCATCTGGGGCATCTGTCGATGCTGTTGTTTGCGGCGCTGGTGGCCGGGTCTTTTTCGCTGGGGCGCATGGCCGCTCCGCATATTGAGCCAACCACGCTGAATGCGGTGCGTTTTATTGTGGCGGCGGCGATTGTGGCCGGGCTGGCCAGCCTGTCGGACGGCTGGTCGCGGCAGGTGTTTGCTGCGCCCTGGCGCTATGTGCTGCTGGCGGGGCTGTATGCGGTGTATTTTGTGGCGATGTTTGAGGGGCTCAAGACGGCAGAGCCTGTCAGCATGGCGGCGGTCTTTACCACCAATCCGGCGCTGACGGCGGTGTTTGGCTATTTCATCGTCGCGCAGATCACAACGGCGCGGATGGCGCTGGCGATTGTGATTGGCGCGATCGGGGCGCTTTGGGTGATTTTTCAGGGGGATCCGGCGGCAGCGCGGGCCTTTGAGATCGGGCGCGGCGAGACGATCTATTTCTGGGGCTGCTTTGGCCATGCGCTGTACTCGCCGATGTTGCGGCGGCTGAACCGGGGTGAGAATGCGCTGGCGTTCAATGCCTGTGTGCTGGCGGTGGGGGCCGTGATCCTGTCGCTTTGGGCCGGGCGGGATCTGGTGCAGGCTGATTTTGACGCGCTACCCGGTATTGTCTGGGTGACCATCGCCTATACCGCTGTCTTTGCCACTGCCCTGAGCCTGCTGTGCGTGCGCTATGCGACGCTGCGCCTGCCTTCGGCCAAGGTGATGGCCTATACCTACCTGGTGCCGAGCTTTGTCATTCTCTGGGAGTTGGCGCTGGGGCATGGCGCCCCCGCGCTTTTGGTGGTGCCGGGGATTGGGTTGACCGGGTTGGCGTTAATCTTGCTGCTAAAAGACGAGTAAATTCATCAGGCTTAAGCTTTTGTTAAGCAAGAAAAATTCCTGTTGCGAGTCGGTTGCACTGGCCTCTGCGGATTCCTAAGTTTAGAATAGTTCTAGCCAGCCAGAGTAGCGATACTCTCTGACGCCACGCTCTGAGCGCCCGGATGTATCTGGGCATTCAGACGGTGGCGTCAGGCAGCCAGCGAACGTCATTCCCTGTTTTACACAAAGGACGCACCCCATGCGTATTTCCGAGAAAGTTGCCGAAGTCATCAACCAGCAGATCCACCACGAGCTGACCGCATCTTACACCTATCTGGGCATGGCCGCCTATTTCGATGCGGAAGGTCTGGGCGGGTTTGCGAACTGGTTCCGTTCGCATTCCGAAGAAGAAAACGCCCACGCCATGCGCCTGTATGAATATCTGGCCGCACGCGGGGTGAAGATGGGATTTCAGGCGCTGGAAGCCCCGAAGACCGATTATGAGTCGGCGGTTGACGTGGTTAAAGCTGCGCTGGCGCATGAGCAGAAAGTAACGGATCAGATCAAAGCCATGTTTGACGTGGTGATGGATGCGCGGGAATACACGGCGCAGCCCATGCTGCATTGGTTCCTGAACGAACAGATCGAAGAAGAAGAGCTGTTCAGCAGCGTTTTGGATCAGGTGGAAGCGGCGACATCGCGCTTTGATCTGCTGCAACTGGACAAAGAGCTGGGCCAGCGCGCGCCTTCTTCTGGTGCATCTGAAGAGTGATCTTGAATAAATCACAACAAAAAGGGCAGCGCCGGTTGGTGCTGCCCTTTGTTTTGAGGTCTGAAACAGATCTTAGCCGATACGATAGTTCGGTGCTTCGCGGGTGATCTGCACGTCATGCACGTGGCTTTCTTTCAGGCCCGCGCCGGTGATCTTCACAAAGTTGCTGTTCTTGCGCATCTCTTCCACGGTGGCGTTGCCGGTGTACCCCATGGCCGCGCGCAAACCGCCCACCAACTGGTGGATGACGGTGCCTGCCGGACCTTTGTAAGGCACCTGACCTTCGATGCCTTCGGGCACCAGTTTGTCGCTGGCGGCATCTTTCTGGAAATAGCGATCCGCAGACCCGCGCGCCATGGCGCCAAGGCTGCCCATGCCGCGATAGGCTTTGAAAGAGCGGCCCTGATACAGGATCACTTCGCCGGGGGATTCATCGGTGCCCGCGATCATGCTGCCCACCATGGCGCAGGACGCCCCGGCGGCGATGGCTTTGGCGAAATCGCCTGAGAATTTGATACCGCCATCGGCAATCACGGGCACATCGCCTGCGGCGCGGGCGCAATCCATGATGGCCGTCAACTGAGGCACACCAACACCGGCAACCATACGGGTGGTACAGATCGAACCCGGGCCGATGCCGACCTTGATCCCATCCGCCCCTGCATCAATTAGCGCCGAGGTGGCGGCGGCGGTGGCCACGTTGCCCGCGATGACCTGCACTTTGCTGTCAAAGGCCTTGATGCGCTTAACGGCTTCGATCACGCCTGCGGAATGGCCATGGGCGGTGTCGACCACCACGATATCGACACCGGAATCGATCAGCGCCTGAGAACGTTCAAAACCGCTATCGCCAACCGAGCTGGCGGCGGCAACGCGCAGGCGGCCCAGCTCATCTTTGCAGGCGGTGGGGTTCAGAACGGCGGTTTCGGTGTCTTTCAGGGTAAGCAGACCGGTCAGCTTGCCGTCGCTATCTGTCACCAGCAGCTTTTCGATGCGGCGGGCTTTCATCAGGCTGATGGCTTCGTCGCGGTCCGCCGGTTCATGCAGAATGGCGAGATTTTCGGTCGTCATCATGGCATGAACAGGTGTGTCATCATGGGCCGCAAAGCGCATGTCGCGGTTGGTCACGATACCAACAACGCGGTGCTGTTCATCCACCACCGGGAAGCCGGTAAAGCGGTAGCGTTCGGTCAGCGCCTTGGCATCGGCCAGCGTCTGATCTGCGCGCAGGGTGACCGGATTGTAAACGATGCCGGATTCAAAGCGTTTGACGCGGCGCACTTCGCGCGCCTGATCTTCGGCATTCAGGTTTTTGTGGATCACCCCGATGCCCCCCGCCTGCGCCATGGTGATGGCCATGCGGCTTTCGGTGACGGTATCCATCGCCGAAGACAGAAGCGGAATGTTCAGGTCAATTTCGCGCGTGACCCGCGTGCGTGTGTCAGCCGTATTGGGCAGCACGTCAGAGGCGGCGGGAACAAGCAGTACATCGTCGAAGGTCAGGGCCTCGCGAATCTCCATGGGGGTGCTCCTTGGAAGGGTTCGGTTGGCACCTCGCTATTTCATGGAATGGGCGCGGGGGAAAGCAGTTTTTTACCCCCCGGGTCACGGCCCTGCGACCTTGGGCTAACTTGCACAGCTGTAAGGCAAATGCCAAAGTATTCCTCGTTATTCACCTTTGAGCCTTAATATTTTTGAAATTGCGATTCCCCTGCTGAAGGGGAGTAAATTTGAAAACTTCCCCTGAATAGTTTACACTCACCTCCCATATAGGCCGTTCAAATACACTCTGTTTTTTACCATTCTTCGCGTTGTTTCCTTGATGATTGATCTGGAGTACCGACATGGACCCGCAGAATGAATCCCCTATTGAAATGATCTTAAATTCCGCCAAAGCTGTTGAAAAATCTGCATATATGCTGGCAGGGACAGCGGGCACTAGTTCAGTTGCACGTCTTATTCTTTTGGCCCACCAATTGGAAACACAGGCCCTGCGTATCGCGCGCGAGGTGCCAGATGAGTTTGAAATTGAAGAGACGGATTAGGGGCCTGCCCCTAGGGGCAGGATGCGATCATTTTCATTTTGCCCCCGCCAAACACCTTTCACAATGCCGTGACCTGCGCAGCTTTCCGCGCTCCTGATCCTGAAACGTCGCGACACCCTTTCAGCGGTTTTACAGTTCTGTCACCATGATGTGGTCCTTGGGCCCTGATGATTTGGAGAACGCGCTATGACTGCCCCTTTGACCGGCTACACAATTCTGGACCTGACGCATGTGTTGGCTGGTCCGTTTTGCACCATGACATTGTCGGATATGGGGGCGGATGTGATCAAGGTTGAGCCGCCGGGGCTGGGGGATGACACCCGCGCCTTTCCGCCGTTCAAGGATGGGAAATCGGCCTATTTTGCCACGATCAACCACGGCAAGAAGTCAATCGCACTGAATTTGAAAGCGGAAGAAGACCGTGCGGTCTTTGAACAACTGCTGGAAAAGGCGGATGTGATTGTCGAGAACTACCGCCCCGGCGTGATGGAGCGGCTGGGCTATGGCTGGGACAATCTGCATGCCCGTTTCCCCAAGCTGATCTATGGCGCGGTCTCGGGCTTTGGCCACAGCGGGCCGGATGCCAAGCGCCCGGCCTATGATATGGTTGTGCAGGCACGCGGCGGCGTGATGTCTATCACCGGTGAAAAGGATCGTGAACCGGTGCGTGTTGGCGCTTCGATCGGAGATATTGTGGCGGGGATGTTCCTGGCGCAGGGTATTCTGGCGGCTTTGGTAGATCGGGATCGGTCAGGCAAAGGGCGCAAAGTGGATGTGGCGATGCTGGACAGCCAGCTGGCCATTTTGGAACATGCGGTGGCGCTAACATCGGTGACGGGCAAAGCGCCCGGACCTTCGGGCGCGCGGCACCCGTCAATCACCCCCTTTGAGACATTTCATGCGTCGGATGGGCTTTTTGTCATTGCAGCGGGCAATGACCGATTGTTCGAAAAGCTGTGTCTGACGCTGCAATTGCCATTGGCTGGGGATGCGCGTTTTGCCACCAACCCGGCGCGCTGCGAAAATGCGCGACTGCTGAAACGGTTGATCGAAGCAGTCACGCTGGAAGAAACGCGGGCCTTTTGGATCAACAAGCTAACCGCAGCGGGTGTTCCAACCGGACCCATCCAGACGGTGGACCAGGTGCTGAAAGATCCGCAGATTCAGGCCCGCAATATGGTGGTGGATGTGCTGGATAAATCTGGTCGCCCCGCCTATACGGCGGCGGGCAATCCAATCAAGATCAGCGATAGCCCCGACCCAACCACCCGCACCCCTGCCCCTGAGCTGGATGGCAACCGAGGGGAAATTCTGCGCTGGTTGTCAGACGGAAACTGATCGGTGTTTGCGGCGGCGATACGTGAAAACCTTGCGCATTCCGGTAATTTTTCGGGGCGCACCTCACGTCAATCGTTTTTCAGATTTTTACCCTTTGGCGCGAGTATTCCATTGGTTCTTGGCAGCATGGCTTATGCCTTGGACGCGCCCTTCTGGCCCGCAGTACTGTTGGTTTGGATATGCTTTATGCCATTGCTGGCATCGGGTGCATGACGGCTGCAGGACACTGGTGAGCCAGGTATTCAGGCAATAAAGCCGTGGGTTTGGGGGTTTGCGGCTGTGGTAACGTTGCGGTGGGCTTCTGCTCTGGAGCGGCAAATAGACACTGCATTCAACAGCATTACCCCACCTGATGGACCCGGTGGGCTGGGGTTTGTGATAGTTTTCGGAGGTGGAGCCCTGACCTTGCTGGCAATGGCCCTGGCCGCCGCGATAGTTTGCCTTGTGACGCTTGCCATGGTTGTGGGGCAAACGTTGGTACCTCCGCAAGAAGGGCCGAATTCTTGGGGTGAACCACCTTAGCAATGGCTTGAACGCCGTTTTCTGTCCTTTCGATGACGGTCTGCATCTTTCGCTTTTGCAATAGGGGGCTATGCTGCGCTGGCGCAACAGGAGTACCCCAATGCAACAAGATCCTCTGGTGATATTTACCCCCTCCGGCAAACGTGGACGCTTTCCAGTGGGAACGCCGGTTTTGACCGCAGCGAGACAGCTGGGCGTGGATCTGGATTCGGTCTGTGGCGGGCGTGGGATCTGTTCAAAGTGCCAGATCACCCCGTCTTTTGGGGATTTCCCCAAACATGGGGTGACTGTGGCTGATGATGCCTTGTCTGAGTGGAACGCGGTTGAGCAGCGCTATGACGACAAGCGTGGGCTGGCGGAAGGGCGGCGTCTGGGGTGTCAGGCAACCGTTCAGGGGGATGTGATCATTGATGTGCCACCTGAATCGCAGGTGCACCGGCAGGTGGTGCGCAAGGCGGCTTCGACGCGTGAAATCACCATGGATCCGGCCACGCATCTTTTCTATGTCGAGGTGGACGAGCCCGACATGCACGAACCCACCGGCGATCTGGAACGGCTGCAACGCGCCCTGAAAGAGCAATGGCAGATCGAGGACATCACCGCAGATCTTTCGATACAGTCGCGACTGCAAAAAGACCTACGCAAAGGCAAATGGAAAGTAACGGTCGCTCTGCATAAATCGCACAAGGACACGGTTCATAAGGTCATCGAAGTCTGGCCCGGGCTGACCGACGATCGCATCTATGGTCTGGCGATTGACCTTGGATCGACCACCATCGCGGCGCATCTGTGTGATCTGCGCAATGGAGAGGTCAAAGCCAGTTCAGGGGCGATGAACCCACAGATCCGCTTTGGTGAGGATCTGATGAGCCGCGTATCTTATGCGATGATGAACCCCGGTGGTGACAAGGAAATGACCAATGCGGTGCGCAACGCCATCAATGGTCTGACCGAAGCCATCGCCACCGAAGCGGGTATTCGCCCCTTCCAGATTCTGGAGGTTGTTTTTGTCTGCAACCCGGTGATGCACCACCTGCTGCTGGGTATTGATCCGGTCGAACTGGGGCAGGCCCCCTTTGCGCTGGCGACATCGCAGTCGCTTTCGCTGGAGGCGCGGGATCTGCAACTGGATGTAATGAATGAGAACGCGCAGGTCTATGTGTTGCCCTGCATTGCAGGCCATGTGGGCGCAGATGCGGCGGCGGTCGCCCTGTCAGAAGAGCCGGGCAAAAGCGAAGATCTGGCCTTGATCGTTGATGTGGGCACCAATGCGGAAATCCTGCTGGGCGACACATCGGGTGTTCTGGCCTGTTCGTCACCAACCGGGCCGGCCTTTGAGGGAGCGCAAATCAGTTCGGGCCAGCGGGCCGCCCCAGGTGCAATTGAAACCATCCGTATTGACCCTGTCACCAAAGAGCCGCGTTTCAAGGTGATTGGCTGTGGCAAATGGTCGGATGAAGACGGGTTCTGGACCGAAACGGCACAGACCGGGATCACCGGCATTTGCGGATCGGGTATTATCGAAGCCGTAGCCGAGATGCGCATTGCCGGACTGCTGGACCCCTCTGGGCTGATCGGATCGTCAGAGCAAACCGGAAGCGCGCGCTGTGAACCAGAAGGCCGCACCAATGCCTATCTGATCCACGATGGCAGCGCCGATGGCGGCCCGCGGATCACCGTAACGCAGGGGGATATTCGCGCGATCCAATTGGCAAAATCGGCGCTTTATGCCGGTGCGCGGTTGTTGATGGATATGCGAAACACGGACCGGGTGGACCGGGTGGTTCTGGCTGGCGCCTTTGGGGCGCATATTTCGCCTCTGCACGCAATTGTACTGGGTATGATCCCGGATGTGCCATTGGATAAGGTTGAATCGGCAGGGAACGCAGCGGGCACAGGTGCGCGGATCGCGCTATGTAACGTACAGGCGCGGCAGAACATCGAGAAAACCGTGCGCGAGATCACTAAAATCGAAACCGCGATTGAGCCCAAATTCCAAGAACACTTTGTGAATGCCAATGCTATTCCTCATGCCACCGACCCGTTCCCGGACCTATTGAAGCGTGTGACACTGCCCGATGTGAGTTTTAACACCGGCGGATCGGAAGAAAAATCCGGCCGTCGTCGGCGTAGGCGCGGTTAAGAAAGAGACGGTTGGGGGCGATCCTGTGCAGGGTCGCCCTTTTGTTTTGTGGTTTGGTTCTGAAGACTGGTTACCCTGTTCGACGCCGCGATCAAGACCGGCACGATCAATGGGAAGAACCCCCACATCACGAAAAGGCTGTTGTTCAACATCCCGGGTGCAAGGGCAAAAATTCCTATAATACGCAGCTCTGTGGTTTTTGCACGGAACACCAAAAGATGAAGTAAAGCGTATATAATCCACGTCCCGACAAAAACGCCGAATGTTGCAATCATTTCGATTGGGAAATTATGAGAGGGCTTCAACCCATCTTCGGCGACAAAGGCGCGCAACTGGTTAACACCCTTTCCCACTAAGGGACTTTCGCTGATGTATTGCATATACAGCCGCAAGGCTTCGAATCTTTGGATGTTGGATCGCGTCCGGCTATTATAGATGTCTATCAGAACATCTAGCAAAGGCAGCGCCGTAAATACAAAAACCACAGAAATAATTAAAGCTGCCGAAGTTGCCGTTCTGCGTCGGAAGAGAAACCAGGCTATACAAAACAGAACTGCAATCAGCACCACACCGCGCCCACCGGTTTCTAAAAGCAAAAAGGCGAGAACGGTAAGTACAACCCAATACTCGAACCCTCTCTCGCGTGCAAAAAGATTGAGCGAAATCCAAGCTAGAATAAGATACCAAATCGTATAAGCTGCGGTATTGGCATTAAAATACCCGTAGTAAATGCGATCTAGGTGCGCTGAATATAGCGTAAAGTTGTCCCTGACACCGGCTGCGTGAGCCCACGACGCAAACACCGATGGCTGAACCTTTATGAAAACCCATTGAGCCGCCAAGAGTGTCATGACGACAATAACTAAAATCCTGAGCTCTTTGATTTTGTAATTATATACGGCGTTCCCGACCAATATAAACGCGAAAAATTGAAACCATACTACACCGGCATAATAGCCACTTCTACCAGTAAAAATGTTCAGGATGACCATAGCGGAAGCCGGGATAAGGATGGCTGAAATTTGAGAAATAAATCCTATTTTCAACTTACCCGAAGCGGCCATGGAAGATAAAAAAATTACTAGCGCAACAAGGCCGGTTCGAAGCGTATCCCCAACCGACAAAGGCAGGACTCTGTAAGTTGCAGACATAAAGACAGCTACAAATATAACACCACTCATCCTCATGACTTTGCACGGTATTTAATTCTTCTCTTCACCGACTTCCCGGACAGAGATATCAACAGCGTGACGGTTCCGAGTGCATAGAGAGCAACTGACAGCGCGAACGCGTAAACACTACCCAACCAACCTGACAAAAGCAGCATGACACAAAAAATGAGTAGCAACAGGAAATTGATTTTTTTTGTGGCTGGCTCTTCACCTAGCATAATACAAAAAAGCTGTATCGGTCCACCTGCAGCAAAGATCAACTGGGACACCATTGAGGCGAAAATCAAAGTAAATAATAAGGAGCGGTTGTCGTAGTGCCCGAGGAAGTCCCCTGATCCAAACACAAGTATAGTAACCGCTGTTAGGATCAAGACACCCAATATTAGTGACGTAAAGAAAGAAAACTTCTGGCTCTGCCTAAATTTCATCAAGGCGTCACGAGAGTCCTCCTTTCGAATAGATGTTCTTATCTTTGGGATCGAATACCCCCTAGTCGCTGAAATGCCAAACTTCATTGGCCCAGTCAAACGCTGTGCAAGCGCAAAGTATGAATAGATCCCCGGAACCAGAAAAAAACCTGCAAATGATAGGGGCAGATGGCTTGCAACCGAACGCACAAACGTTAGTTGGAAGTGGTCTAAATTTGGTTTGACTAGGGCAATTGAAGAAAAATGATTATTGAATAAAGAAACGAACCTGGCAGAGAACAGAATGCCTGTGATTAGAAAACTAACCGCATAGGATATTAGGGCACTTCTAGCATCAATCTCAAAAAATCTATCTACAAAAAAAACCAACAGAAGAAACACGAACGGTCGACAGAAGTTCACAAAGAAACTTCCTTCAACCGGTTTCCCTTGCGATCGAAAACCCGCCTCCAAAACCAAACAAAACGCAGCTGATGCTGAAACAGACAAAATCCAAGCGTAGATACTGCCTCCAAAAACATGGTTAACTAAGCATATAGCAGATGTAATAACTGAAGCGAAAAAATAAACCGCACATATTCCTGTAACACCTTCGGTATCACCACCTCTTTCTCCGCCAGAAGAACCAGAAGCTTTCAATATCGTAGTCGGCAACCCCAACTGAAAAATTAAAGAAAACAATCCACTAAGTGCAACACACCAAGCATAAATGCCAAATTCATCTTCCTGAAGATTCGCCGCTATGAAAATCATCGCGACAAGAGAGATTGCCGCACCGAAAACTTGAACCCCTACAAGTGTGGACAGCGACTTCATTTCAAGATTTCACCTTCGAAGATGAACAGCCGCATAATTTTAAAAGAACTAAGTCAAACCAGGTAGTTTTAAAGTTAGCACGCTGCTCACTAAACGTTGGCTGGAAATTGCGGGCACCAAACATTTCGAAATTCAAAGCCATCCCTTCCTGTTTCGGAAAAGAATCTTCGAGGCATCTCTCCAAGTTCGACTCAGAACCAAGAGAAACGCAGATATACTGGTAGCGTCGTTTTAGCCTCGAAAGAGTTCTATTAACTTTAACATATGAAAAGAGCATTCGCAGGAAAGAGATTGGTGCTTTATGCTCCTCTTGATGGTACTTTGAAAAAGACTCCCTCCATGAAGAGAACGACCTAATAGTATGTACAACGCAAATCTCGCACCCCAAACAGTTGTATTTTTTCAATCCAAAAGTCAATTTAGAGGTGTCGACCAGTTCATCGTGGGTTTTTGATACCAAACTCAATAGAGAAAAATAAGGATCCTCCTCATAATCTTCTATAACGCTGCGCCAAAATTCACTTTCCAGAACTTTTTGTTTTTTGGTTTCGCGCTTGTCTGATTTCGCCCATTTGTGAGTTTCTTCCCTGAATCCTTTCTGCTCAACCAACCCCAAAGTTCTAAACGTCTGCCAAACTTCACCCGCGTTGACTATACCACGCGTATGCGCGATCCAGGTTCCAACATACGTACTGCCAGATCTCGGCAAACCAACCACATAATAGACTCTTAACCCATTCTCTGAAACCATGTCAGAACTCATGTCACCCTCCACTCCTTGCTTTCTTCACACGAGAAAGCAACTTGGGTTCATCGAATTTCTGGGAGATTTCACGTATAGTAGAGTCCAAATCAGAAGTAATTTTCTCAAACTCGATTTCCACGTGGCGACTCTTGCATTTCAAAATCCCTTCATTCAACCGATTTTCCATTTGAGACACTACTGCGTCAACCACATCCGTTGGGCTCTCACTAGAGAGAACCTCCCAATTTGGAATTTCAGGCCCCCAATATCTTGTCCTACCTAGAGTCTTTTTCTGCATTCCCGCCTGCAGCTCAAACCAGAAATGCAAATGAAATTCGGATATAGGGATAAACTTCAACTTCCCAAATTTTGTTCGAAAATCTCGATTCATTTTAACCTCACCAAGCCAATCAGCGTTCGAGTCCTCTCGGTGAAGCCACTTTCTAGATATTGAACTCTTTATGTCGTCCGTGTTGCGGCGGACGAAAACAAACTTCACCTCTGGCGCCACCGCTTCGACAAATGGAATCCTGAGACTATTAGATGGAGTTTTTTCAATAATAAGTCTACTTGCGCTATGATTTAATTGTAAACGACCGCGTATATACTTGGAGACCCAAGGTGTAGCATGCTCAGCCTCAAACTGATCGTGCCCTAGATTTTTCCAGTTCTTGTATCGCCAAACCGGGTTAGGTTCCTCGAAGTACTTTACCCCCTCTGCGCAAGCCAGTGCTCTGGCGAGCGTAGTGGTCCCCGATCTTGGCAGTCCGACAATGGAGATGAAGCTCATAAAAACAACTCCTTCATCTTCTCATTGTGCTTGGCGATGGAAAATGACCTATCAAAAATTTTTCTGGACTCGCTCTTAGCATCATCGATATCTACATTTCGCAAATTTTTAAGCGCACCAGCGAGCTGTTGCGCTGAAACGCTATCAAGCAAAATTCCGTTCTGTCCCGGAAGTACCATATCAGGAATAGACACATGGTTTGTGGAAATAACATAGCAGTGGTTCGCCATTGCTTCTAAAATGGAGCGCGGCTGCGCTTCTGCCTTGTATTGAGTGGGTAAGCAGAAAACATCAGCCTCATGATACTGTTGTTTCGCTTTCTCCCTCTCCCAAATAGGGCCAGAAATTTCCACCACCCCAGAAGAGATGAGTGTTGGGGAAAAGAGCTTTCGAAACTCTTCCTTTTCCTCAACGGTTCGCCATTTACCAAAGAACTTAAACTGAAATGAATCGATCAAACCATCTGAATAAAGAAGATTTATTGCCGAGGCCAAAACAAGATACCCTTTTTCTGGCAAGAAATTTGATAAATAAAGAACTTGTATTCTTCCCCGACATGTCTTTATCGGCATATACCGGTCAAGCGTTTCGTCTATTGTGTTCGGGATGATATGCAGTTTTCCTTGCAATGTTTGAACATCGAACAAGGCATTGGGAGATTTTTCATCAGGGATAAGTCTTTTCGACAAGCAAATTACGGCATTCGATGACCTTACGACATTTCTCTTCAGTTTACTGTTCAGAATCCCTCGTGAACGAAAGAAATCACCATTACGCGAATGAACGATGATCCTATTGCTTTTCGCCAATAAACGCATGACCTTTATTGCCATGGCATCTCGGGCAAGACCCTGTGTTGAGCTTGCCACATTAAGGTATATTGTTAGATCTTTTCGACCAAGCTTTATGGTTGTTCTTACAAGTTCGAACAGAGACACTAGAAAATCGAACACATTTATAACAAGTCCACGAAACTTACTGTCACCCGAAATTTTCCGATGTTTGATTTCAACAATATGAACATCAGCGTGATCTTTGACCGAGTCAATCACGGTTTGCGTCCCCAGAACCGCCCCCGTTAAGCCTTTCTCTTGATTTGGGCGCGTGACGAAAAATATTATTTTTTTTCTGTTTACGGGTTTTTCGCTCATTGCGCTGAACCAACATTTTTGAAGATTCTGTCGTAGGATGAAACCATTCTCGCAATCGTCAACTGCTTGAGGCACAATTGAGAGCGTTTTACCTTCTGATTTATGAAAGTGGCCTCGTGCTTTGTGAACCTTGTGAGTTCCGCCGCAATGCTCGCTTCGCTTATGTCATTTAAAAACGTAGGCAGAAAATTTATTTCTTTCGCCAGGCTCTTAAACTCAGCGCTATCGCTTACAATAGTGGGGAAGCCAGAAGCTATTGCCTCGAATACTACATTCGACATTCCTTCGGAACTGGAAGGGAGAACAACCAGACAGCCTTTAGGGTCGAATTTAGACCACCAAGATGTCACTTGACCGTGGAAGACGACGCGCTCAAAAAGATCCTCTTTCCTCGCGATTTTCTCAAGTTTGATTTTTTCCGGGCCATCGCCAACAATATGTAACTCCTCTATGATATTCGGCGATACTTTTTTTAACGCGCCAATCAACAGGTGAGCGTTTTTCTGTGGAACCAACCGCCCTACGAAAAGTATTTTGTTAGGTCTGTAGAGTGAAAGTGGTTCTCTGACCTCGATGTCAACTGCGTTGAGTATTACTTTCAATTTCGAGGGAAACCGAAGAAGTTTTCTGATCGAGAAAGTTTTTTTGGGGAGAAGATAATTCGAAATTATCATGTCAGAAAAGAAGTGGCATATATACTTTAGCCGATCGCGAATGAAGCCGGCTCCTAACCCTCTTGGGTTTCGACGGTCAGCGCTGATGGTTCTACACCCACAGGTCTTCGCCGCCAGCAGCGCGGGATAGGTCACACGTTCCGGCAACCAAAGCATGACGATGTCCACACTATGCTCGCGGATGAGAGATTTGATTTCTCTATACAAATCGAACATGCCAGTCGATTTGAGTGGAATGACCTGAAGATCGCTCTCAACGATATTCGCCTCGATTACGGCAAGTAAATTGATGTGAAAAGAGTTTTTTGCTAAAATTTGTAGCTGTTTTTCCGCACCACCTTTTTTCATATGGGAGATCACGTGCAGAACTGTTTGTTTCCGTTCGGCGGCCTTAGGATGAGCGTCACACTCTCTCATGTGGCACCTAACTTATTTGCTGCTAAGAGATCCATCAATAAGGTTTCCCGTAGGTAGAATATGTGGAGTATTTATTTTCATACCCGTAGCGTTTGATTTTCTTGGGATCTACCTGGCAGATTGTAAAGCCTGCGATCGGCGCTTCGGCCATCGTCAGGAGCTCTACCCCAGTTTCAAGTTGGTTCAGGGAAACACCATCCCATTTGACGACATAAATCAGGGAATCCACATACATCGAGATGATACGGGCATCAGGAACTGCCAGAACAGGAGGTGTATCGATAATGATGTAGTCGTATACTTCGCGCATTTCATCCAGAAGATTTTCAAATTCGGAAGAGCTGAAAAGATCGGCTGGGTTACTTTTGCTTTCGCCGCCGAATAGTACATCCACGCCGACAAATTCATTCGATTGGATAGCGTCGTTTGGCTTGCATGACCCGGAGAGGACATCGACTATCGAATGTGCTTCTTTCGAATGTGGCAGATATTTGCGAAATATACTGCGGCGTATGTCCCCTTCGATCACCAGCACCTTTTTGTTAAGACCTGTCAGGTTATGCGCAAACGACAAAGCCATAATAGACTTGCCTTCTCCGGGGACAGACGAGGTAAATGCGATGACCTTAGGCGCATAATTGGGGTTAGATACAATAATTGATGTGCGTAGATTGCGAATACATTCAACCAGCGCTGAGGTAGGGTTTTGAACAACATATTCGAGAAGTTTACGCCGCGCCTTGACCGGGGCAACAACGATTTCGCCCAAAACCGGTAGATCACTGATTTTTCGGATGTCCGAGGCAAAGCGGATGCCTTCCCCTCTGCGGTTTTGCAACAGGACGATCATTGCCCCAATGAGTGCACCGGCAAAGATCGAAAACGCCACGATTAGCGTCTTATTCGGGGAATCTGCCCCCAAAGGCGCGCGGGCACGTGATGCGAGATGCGTATCTGCTTTGATCAGGCCGATCTGAACAGTCGCCTCTTGCAGCCCGGTCAGGAACGTTTTGTAGAGATCCTGCGTCACGCCAAGTTTGCGCTGCATCTGCTGCAGGTTTTGCAACTCGCTGGCCTGTGTCGCGGCGCGGGCCTGCAGTTTTTCCAATGAAGCGTAGATAGTTTCGACCTCAGCCGCGCTTTGTTTTACGCGGCGCTCAGCCTGGTCGATCAGTGTGGTTATCCGGGCAGAGACAGCATCAGGGAACTCGCCAGCCAGATCGTCTGGAAGGCCCACGAGCTCCCTTGAAAGGGGTGCATCATCAAAGATTGCTAAGATTTCAGCTTTGTTTGGGGTGAGCGCAACACGTTGCATTTCGGCCAGCTGACTACGAAGAGTGGTTAGGGTTTGCTCTTTGACAACCAGAAGATCGCGGAAGTCTTTTGACTGAATGTTCAACACTTCCAGCGCGTCACTTGTTGTCAGGTCACTGGTCGCACGCAGGGCGTTGATCTGGTTTTCCTGTTGCCGAACGTCGTCTTCCAGTTCCTTTGCGCGGTCGGTCAGCCAGACAATCGCGTGCTGAGCCGCGTCGAATTTCGCTTCCAGTTGGTCTTCGATATAGATTTCGGCCAGCGCATTGGCGAGTTCGGCCGCGAGGCGCGGGTTGTGTGCCCGGGCTGTGATTTTGAGAATATGCGTGTCTGACAGGGTGGTGGCAGAGATATTGTCCCGCACACGGTCAACAGTAGCGCGCATTTCCGATTTCGCCTGCTGATCGGGCGTGAGCGGAGCGGTTTCCTGAGACAGGCCAAGAAGATCTTTGATCTTGTCGCGCAGGGATCTGGCGTCATCCCCCAGAAGCACGCGGTTGAAATGGGGATCTTCGGTCAAGGACAGGCGCAGCACCAGTTTTTCGATCATCTCATGCATGCGGATCGATTCGATCTCGGTGTTGAGACTGGCGGTGTCTGTGGTGTTGCCTGAGACAATGCTTTGAATATCAACAACGGCGTTTTGCTGTGGGGTAAATTCGACCAGCGCGCGCGCCTTGAAGGTTGGGGTGGCTACGAAAAATGCATAGTAGCCGCCGATCAGCATCCCAAGGAAAATGCCGGTGATGAGCCAATGCTTTCCACGCCACAGCGCAGACGCCACAGCCATCAGATCGATGCTGTCGGAGGCGCTTGTGTGGTCGATGGCGTCCGGATCTCCGAACTTGGAAAACATGGTCATAAAGCAGGTCTAGTCCAAAGAAAGTCAGCTGAAAACGCAGAGTTTGTATCTGCGGATGTTCTATCCGGTCTTGCGTTGCAGAGCAACGTGCGCCGTCAGAACACAATGTTTACGCTGCCGGGCAAATCTTTGAACAACGCGCAGATGGGGTTTCGGAATTAGCCGTATCGCATCTGCATGGGGTTACTTCGGAGCGAACCATGGGACTTCTTGATACCGAACAGATGAATGTGGCTATTACCACGCAGGGGCAGCCAGTGCCGGGGGCCAAGCGCTATGTCTATTCTAATGCGCGCGGGGCACTGTGCCAGATCTATAGTGATCCGGACCTGACGACACCTATTCCCAATCCCATGGTTGCGGGGCAGCAGGGCCAGTTTGCCCCTTGTTATCTGGTGGATGGCGCCTATCGGATTGTCATTACCGATCACAACAACAAGACCCTATTGGATCAAAGCAATGTTGTGATCACTTCTGACGATGGGCTGTCTTATGGCTCTGTCGCGGGGCTGATCGAAGATACGGCCTTGTCTTATAATGCAGAGCCCGGACGCAGGCAGGTGGTGACGGGGCAGCCTATCCCGATCGAAGACCGCAACGGCCTGTGCGTGATCGCGGCGCAATCAGCGACGGATTTTCATTTGCAGACCGCAGGCGGTGTCAAATTTTACACCAGCACCCCAGAGGGTGTTCTGGAAGTGGACCGCACCCTGCGTTTCGAAAATGACCCGCAGACCGGGCTGGAAGGCATTGTGATCAAACAGGCCATGGGGGCGGATCTGGATCAGGTCACCGAGATCGCCATGAGCACCACCAATCAAACCTGTCAGGCGCGGCTGGATCTGCATGTGGATGGCAACCAAGGCCAGAACCTGCCAACAATTGGTATTCTTGCGAGCGCAATCAAACGGGGCAGCAATACCGCGCGTCTCTCTGCAAATGCCTGTGATATTGGTGTCAAGCTGACGGGCAATATCGAATATGCGGCGATTGATACCCATGCGGAAGATTGCAGGGTTGGGGTTCAGGTGACGGCGGATAGCGCTGTCACGCCAGATGAACTGGTGCTGCGCGTGCTGGCGCATGATTGCGACACTTTCTTTGAGGCGACAGGCGCCCATAAAATCAGTGGCACCGTTGATTTTGGCTGTGAACGGGCCGCCAGCTGGGGGGCGAATTTTGATCGCGGCTGGTGGGATATACGTGGATTACTGCGCAGCGTCGGGCGCGGCACGGGTGGCGGGATACGCGTTGACGGCGCCGATCTGCGCGGCAACATCAAAATCGCAGGCGGCAGTGCCAGCAATTGCGCCTGGGGCGCGGAACTGGTCAGCGGCACCACTGAAAGCCTGCAGATGAATATCGAAGGTGATTATGTAGACGGTGTTTTGGTGCATGGCGGCATGGAAGGCTCTGCCAAGGTGATCCTTGGAAGCATCCCGCAGGGCACCACCGGGCTGAAGCTGGGGGTTGCTGGCGCTACTCCGTTGAATGGCTATCATATCGAAGGTGGATCGCGGATTTCAGCGGGCAATGGGCAGACCGCAATTGCTTTGACCAACTGCCAGAACTGCCTGATTGAGCCATCGCATGTCTTTGGTCAGATCACGATCGGCACAGATAGCGCGCATAACACCCTGATCATCCCACGCCGCAATGCGGTGACTGGTGTAACCATCGCAAACGCCGCCACTTCGCTGACCAACAAAGTCATTTTCCGTGGCACCTATACCCTGTCTGAGCTGGCAGCGCTGAATGGGGGCGTGCACTTTGTTGGCATGGAGGTTGAGGCCTGTAGCGCCTGGGATGGTGCGCGCGGACGGTTTGATGGATCTAGCTGGGTGTCTGAGACCGGGTATCTGGCCAGCGGGAAAGCCACGATTTCCGCGACCGATACGCAGGTTCTGGCACCTCATGGATTGCCTAGTCACCCCGGTGATAGCGCTTTGTCGATTTATCCAGCCAACCATGCGGCTGCGCAGGCAACCTGGTGGGCAGATGTGGCCACGACCTATGTGGTCGTGAATGTCGATGCGTCGGCAACCGCTGATCTGGAATACAACTGGGTGCTGCGCAAAGCGGGGTGATTACCGCCTAGAGGCACGCCAATGGACATATTTCCCCATCAGCCGCTCTGACAGATTTGGTGCGGCGGGTTTGCTAAGATCAAGCCCGCCCCCGCCAGCGCTGTACATCTGCGCAAAGATATCAAGCACCTTTGTTCTGACCATACCGCGCAGGGGCACATGGGCCATCATCCCATAGGTGGCCGCCCCGCCTGATCTGGCAAGATCAGGGTTCTCGCGCACGGTTTGCACCGCCTGTGCAAGATCGGACAGATAATCTGGCACCACTTCGCGGTGATTGGCGGTGACCATCGCGTGAATGCCATCCGGCTTTTGAATGCGATTGATGCTCCAGCCTTTGGTTTCAAGCTGATCCGCCACAGCAAAGATATTTACCGCCTTATCCGTCGAGCCATAGGCCAGAAGCGGGCCTTGCGGGTCACCGAGGATCTGCAGGCCCTCAATATCATTGATGCCGGATTTCAGCGCATCGACCGCTTGGATCGTGCGCCGTGCCAGATCACGATACCCCGCTGTGCCAAGTTTTTGCAAAACGGCCCAGGCCGCAGCATAGGCACCCCCCGGCCGCGTTCCCAGCAGCGCCGGCGAGGCAAAGACGCCGCCCGGCCAATCCTGATAGACAAACATCTGATGTTTCAGCGTCTCAAGATCGCGGTACAGGATGCTTGACGCCCCCTTGGCCGCATACCCGTACTTGTGCAGATCTGCCGAGATTGAGGTAACACCGGGCACGCGAAAATCCCAGTCGGGCAGCTGGGCGCCATTCATTTCCATAAAAGGCAGAATAAAAGCCCCAACGCAGGCATCCACATGCAAAGGCACAGCCTTGCTTTGCGCGATCTCGCCCATCTTCGCAATCGGGTCGATGGTGCCATGCGGGTATTCCGGAGCGGACCCGAGAACCATTACAGTATTGCGATTGATCATGCGCGCAAGCCGCGTGATGTCCGTGTTCAGGTCTTTTGTCAGCGGCAACAGGCGGGGTTTGACGCCAAAATATTCTGCGGCTTTGAACCAGGCCACGTGGGCAGTGCTGGGCAGGATCATGTTGGGCCGACGCACCCTGCGGGTTTTACGCGCCATATCTCGGTAGGTTTTCACCGCCATCAGACAGCTTTCGGTACCTCCTGCGGTCACCACTCCGCAGGTGTCGGGGCCTCCTTTCAGAAGGCCCGCAACCATTGAAATGATTTCGCTTTCCATGCGTTTGAGGCTTTTGAACGCGCCGGGATTCAGGCCATTGGCTGAGGAATACTGTCGATAGGCGGCGGCGGTGAAATCATCGTGTTCCTCATCCAAATGATAGACAAGGCTCCACAGGCGGCTGTCTTTATAAGCCGGGTCATCACGGCCAAAACCCTTAAGCTCTGCCAGAATGTCATCTTGCGGGCGGCCCTGTTCGGGAAGGGTTTGATGGGTCATTGATAAATCCTCAGGACAGTAGCAGCGCGACGGCGATGCCCAGATAATTGCCAATCGCAAACCCCAGTATCCCCGTTGCCATACCGGACATCAGCACCGTTGGGTTCTTCAGGCTGCGCGCCACCATGGGCACAAAGGCGGGGGACATGATCGCCGCGACAGAGGTGATCAGGAAAGTATCCGTGTCGATCCGAAACAGACGGCACAAAAGCGCATGCAGGGCCAGACTGCCAAACAGCGCGATCAGGATATAGAGCAGGATGGACAGATCCAGATCCCGCAATGCCCCCAGATCAAGCGAGGCGGCAACACAGAAGGTAAAGACATAGATCAGATACATCCCGATCTCAGAGGCCGCCCGGTTGTGCCGCAGCATAGGAAAAAACGACCCCGCCAAACCAAAACTGGTAAGGAGCGTGATCACCGCGATCTCGGTCGGGGCAAAACTGAACACAGGCGCGCATACCACGGCCCCGCCAACACAGGCCGCAGCGGCAAGCACCGCAATGGCCCCTTCTGTCCAGATCGGGCGTGTTGGCTGTTCCGCGGTGCTGGGTTTTGGGGTTTGGACAACCTCTTTTTCAACAAAGGCGGGCAGGAAGCCTCCAAAGACCCGCGCGGCATGGGTCAGAACAAAGAGCAGATAGACCGCGCCCACCAGCGTATCGACCGTGGCAAACAACAGATAGCGGGTATCGGGGATTGCAAGCGCCAGCTTGATCGCGCCCAGATTGGCGATCCCACCTGTGTACATACCAATCGCCATCGCCGAGAGCTGTTCTGGCTGCGCCACGCCCCAGGCAAGATAGATATGGAACAGCGCCGTGGTCAGAGCCACAACCGAAACCACCGCCAACCCCATGGACAAAAGCGCCGAGCCCGCCATCCGGCGCCATGCCGCCACATCAACGGAGAACAGCAAAAGCGGCAGCGCCAGTGCAAGACTGGCCTCGGTCAGAGTGCTGCGTGTCGGTGCGGCGCTCTCGGGCAAGACACCAGACATCCCGGCCCCCATGCCAACCAGATAGCACAGGACAATCGGGCCCAGCTTTTGCGCCACAGGCACGCGCGAGGACAAGAGCACCAGCACCCCCGGCACAGCCAAGCAGATCAGTGCTGCGACAACAGCGTTCATGCCTTCTCCTGTGTTTCTGACCGAGTTTGGGCGACGATTCCCAAAGCTGTCCAGTACCTGCCGATTTTATTTCACACATTCGTTCAATACTAAGGGAAATCCGTTGCGTCACATCACGCCCTACTGGCATAAGACCAGAAACCTTGGGCCAGGCGAGGTTTTCTGCAAACCATCCCTTGCCAGATGGCCCGCCCGCTTGTAATAGGCGCGAGTTCGCAATGCGAATGCTGGGCGGGGTGATTCCCCGCCTTTTAGGTTCGATGAGGGTTGGCGATGGTCGCTTGTCCTCCTCTCAACCTGAACGCCAAGATAGGCTGTATTAATGCAAAGCCAGAATATCCGTATCCGGCTCAAGGCGTTTGACTACCGCGTGCTGGACACCAGCACTCAGGAAATCGTCAACACTGCCAAGCGTACCGGTGCTGAGGTCCGCGGTCCCATCCCGCTGCCCAACAAAATCGAAAAATTCACCGTTCTGCGTGGTCCGCACGTCAACAAAAAGTCGCGCGACCAGTTCGAGATCCGTACGCACAAGCGTCTGCTCGACATCGTCAACCCGACACCGCAGACCGTTGACGCCCTGATGAAGCTCGACCTCGCCGCTGGCGTTGACGTCGAGATCAAGGTTTAAGGGGGGTGATCTGATATGCGCTCTGGAGTGATCGCAAAGAAGATCGGCATGACTCGTCTGTTCATGGAAGACGGCAAGCAGATCCCCGTAACCGTACTGCAGCTGGACAACCTTCAGGTTGTTGCGCAGCGTACAGAAGAAACCGACGGCTACACCGCAGTGCAGCTGGGCGCAGGTTCGGCGAAAGCCAAGCGCACCAGCCAGGCGATGCGCGGCCACTTTGCCAAAGCGGGCGTTGCCCCCAAGCGTAAAGTTGTCGAATTCCGTGTAGACGCAGACAACCTGATCGAAGTGGGCGCCGAAATTTCGGCTGAGCACTATGTTGAAGGTCAGTATGTTGACGTTGCAGGCACATCGATCGGTAAAGGTTTTGCCGGTGCGATGAAGCGCCACAACTTCGGCGGTCTGCGCGCGACACACGGTGTTTCGATTTCGCACCGTTCGCACGGTTCGACCGGTCAGTGTCAGGACCCGGGTCGCGTCTTCAAAGGTAAGAAGATGGCGGGCCACATGGGTGCCGTTCGTGTCACCACACAGAACCTGCAGGTTGTTAAAACCGACGCAGAGCGTGGTCTGATCATGATCAAAGGCGCCGTTCCTGGTGCCAAAGGCGGCTGGGTTTCCGTTAAGGACGCAGTGAAAAAAGCACTGCCCGAAAACGTTCCGACACCGGCGGCGATCCGTTCGGCTGAGGCACCTGCTGCAGAGGCTCCTGCCGAGGGAGGTGAAGAATGAAACTCAACGTGATCAATCTTGACGGTGCGGCGGCTGGTGAAGTCGACGTAACCGAAGCGATCTTTGATCTTGAGCCGCGCGCAGACATTCTGCACCGCGTGGTTCGCTGGCAGCGCAACAAAGCGCAGGCTGGCACACACAAGGTCAAGACCCGCTCGGAGGTCAGCTACTCGACCAAGAAGATCTATCGCCAAAAAGGCACCGGTGGCGCACGTCACGGTTCCCGTAAGGCGCCTATCTTCCGTAAAGGTGGCATCTACAAGGGCCCGACCCCGCGTTCGCACGGCCACGACCTACAGAAAAAAGTCCGCGCTCTGGGCCTGAAAATGGCGATCTCCGCCAAGGCAAAAGCCGGTGCTCTGGTTGTGATCGAGAACATCGAATGCGAAGGTAAGACTTCGGCTCTGGCCAAACAGGTGAAAAACCTGGGCTGGAAACGTGCTCTGATCATCGACGGCGCAAGCGTGAACGAAAACTTCGCTCAGGCTGCACGCAACATCGACGGTCTCGACGCTCTGCCGACCATGGGCGCAAACGTATTTGATATCCTGAAGCGTGACACTCTGGTGATCACCAAAGCAGGTATCGAAGCTCTGGAGGCACGACTGAAATGAGCGCGAATGCACAGCACTACGATGTGATCCGCAAGCCGATCATCACCGAAAAATCGACCATGGCGTCGGAAAACGGTGCGGTTGTGTTTGAAGTTGCCATCGACAGCACCAAGCCGCAGATCAAAGAAGCGGTTGAGGCTCTGTTCGGTGTTAAGGTGAAGGCGGTTAACACCAACATCACCAAAGGCAAGGTCAAGCGTTTCCGTGGCACCATCGGTAAGCGTAAAGACGTGAAGAAGGCCTATGTTACCCTGGAAGAGGGCAACACCATCGACGTGTCGACCGGTCTGTAATCTGACCACATAGCTAAACGAAGAACCCCCGCTTTTGGCGGGGGTTTTTTTATTGCCCATGTGTTTTGGCGAAAACGCGCCCCACCACCGGGGCCAGCAAGACCACCAGCACAATGCGCAGGATATGGTGGGTCACCACATAGGCCAGATCTGCGCCTGCAATAATGGCGATCACCACCATTTCAGCCTGCCCGCCCGGTAAAAAGGCCAGCAGGGCTTCTAGCGGGCTGGCCAGCGCCAGAAAGGTGATCACTTTAAAGAACAACAGGCTGACCGCGCCCAGAACCACCGAATAGACCAGCCCGGCAAAGACATTGGTTCGGATTTCGCGCCGAGTGATTCCGACATATTTCACCCCTACAGCAATACCGATAAAGAACTGCGCCGCCTGAATGATTTCCGCCGGTGGGCGGGTCTGGATCACACCGCAAAGCGACAGAGCTGTGGTCAGGATCATCGGCCCAAGAATGGATGCGCCGAACAGCCCGATACGTTCAAACAGTTTCCAGCCCAGCAGCCCCGCAATCACCATCAGCGCTATCTGTGAGGGCGCGGTCATGGCCATGGGCTGCCCCGGGGGGGTGCTTAGATCCAGCCCCCAGACGATCTGCATCAGCACAGGTGCGATACTGACCAGAACCACGATGCGGGTGGCATGAATCAAAGACAGCGCACGGGTATCGCCCCCGGCCTCTTCACCAAAGACCAGCATATCCTGTAGCCCGCCGGGCATGGCGCTGTACCAGGCCGTGATCGGATCAAAGCCAAACCCATAGCGTAGCAAGGGAAAACCGATCGCGGCAATGAGCGCCAGAAACAGTGGCACAAAGGCCAAAGATCCCGCGATATCGGGCAGATGTGCCACCAGATCCGGGGTGATAGAGGCCCCGACAGCCACCCCAAGAAAGCTGCGCATAAACAGCCCGAATTGCCCGGCCCCCTCTAGCTGCCTGCCCAATAGCGCTGCCAACAGGCAGGCAGACATCGGTCCCAGCAAAAACGGCAGTGGCAATCCAAAGATTACAAAGCCCGCGCTGCCCAGCGCGGCAATCAGACAAGTTTGGGCGCGGATCATGCCGCGCCCTTCAGGTTAGTCCCCATCTGCCACACCCTGTGCCCGCAACCGGGCCCGTCGCGCGCGGTAGCTGGGCAGGATGACCAGTAGCGCTGCAATCACCAACAGCCCCAGCGTCATCGGGCGCTCCCAGATAAAGGACACGCCGTCATAGAGCTGCATCGACCGGGCAAAGTTATCCTCCATCATCCCGCCAAGGATGAAACCAATCAGCAGCGGGGCGAGCGGATAATCCGCAAAGCGCAGCGCCGTGGCGCAAATGCCAAAGCCCACCAGCAAAAGCAGCTCGGTCGCGTTGTTCTGCCCGATATAGGCCCCCATCAGGGTAAAGAACAAAATGAAGGGGATCAGATAGTTGCGCGGCACTGACAGCACCTTGGCAATATAGGGGATCAACGGCAGGTTCAGGATCAGCAAGACGAGATTGCCAATGAACATCGACATGATCACCGCCCAGAACACCTGCGGTTCGTCGATCATCAGGCGCGGCCCGGGTGTCACATTCAGCGCAATCAGCGCCCCCAGCAGGATCGCCGTGGTGCCAGACCCGGGAATACCCAGCGTCAGCAGCGGCACAAACGATCCGGTGCAGGCAGCATTATTGGCGGTCTCTGGCGCGGCCAACCCTTTGATCGAGCCTTTGCCAAATTCGTCCTGCTCTTCTTTCGGGGCGATATTGCGTTCCACCGCATAGCCCAGAAAGCTGGCAATGGTTGCCCCTGCCCCCGGCAGCACCCCGATAAAGAAGCCCTGGATGGACTGCCGCCCAATGACCGGCGCGATGGCGCGGGCCTCTTTGCGGTTGATCCGCAGATCTTTGATTTCACCGTCATTGCCGCCGCCCAACTCTTTGGGTTTCAGCACCAGAAACAGCGCTTCGGGCAGGGCAAACATGGCCATGGCCAGTGTGATGAACCCAAAGCCTGACTGAAGATCCATCACCCCCATGGTAAAGCGCGGCAGGTTGAACAGCGCGCCTTCGCCCACTGTGGCCATGATCAGCCCGATCACCGTCATCAGCATGGCTTTGGCCACCTGTCCGGTGCCTGCAAAGGCCGCGATGGCAGACAGGCCGACCACCATCAGCGCGAAATATTCAGCCGAATGGAACAGCAGCGCCACAGAAGACAGCGCCGGTGCAAAGACCATCAGCAAAACCGCCCCCAAGGTGCCCCCGGCGAAGCTGGCAATGGCAGCCACGGTCAGAGCTTTGCCCGCCTTGCCCTGCCGCGCCATCGGATAGCCATCAAAACTAGAGGCCACCGTTCCCGCCACGCCCGGCGCATTCAGCAGAATAGACGAGGTCGAGCCACCAAAGATCGCGCCATAATACACACCGGCCAAAAGGATCAGCGCCGCCGATGGATCGCCCATGGAAATCGCCACCGGAATCATGATCGCGATGATCGACATGGGGCCAAGCCCCGGCAACATGCCAATGAATGTGCCGATCAGACAGCCTGCAATCACCATCAATAGGTTTTGCAGCGACAGGGCCGTTTGCAGGCCAATTAACAATCCTTCAAGCATATCAGCCCCCGATAAATCCGGGCAGAGGACGCAGATAGATCCCCAGCACCTGTTGCACCAGATACCAAACCACCAGCGTCGCAACGCCCGCGATCAGGATCATCACATGCCATTTGCGTTCGCCCAGAATGGCTGATCCCAGCGCCAGAAAGGCCACGGTCGATATCAGGAAGCCCAGCGGGCGCAGGCACAGCGCATAGGCCACCATCAGCGCCAGCAACATCAACGCCTGCCCAAGGTGGTAATCGCCAAGGCGGCGATAATCTATGTCACCGGTTTTGGCTTCGCCTTTTTCAAGGCCCAGCAGAATGACCAGCGAAGTCACAATACCCAGAATAGACAGAACTTTGGGAAAGGTGCTGGGCCAGATCGGCGCGCGCCGCATGAAGGGCGCCAGCCCCGCATCCATGGTGAACCACGCCGCATAGCCATAGGCCAGACAAACCCCCAAAAGAACAAGTGCGATCCAACGATCCAGTGCCATCAACCCCTCCCGCGATAGCGTGAATGGGCAGGGTGCCCCGCCCATTCCTTTGATTTACTTAGAGAAAGCCCAGCTTTTTCATCAGATCACCGATCACTTTTTCCTGACCTTCCAGGAAGGTTTGGAAATCCGCGCCCGAGTTATGAATATTCACCCAGCCATTGCGAGCGCGCACGGTTTCCCATTCGGGGGTGTCGTACATTTTCGCCAGCGCATCCTGATACATGGCCAGCTTGTCTTCTGGCAGACCGGGGGCCGCAAAGAACCCACGCCAGTTGACAAAGCTGGTATCAATGCCCTGCTCTTTCATGGTCATCGCGTTTGGCGCGGCATCCACCCGCGCATCAGCGGTCACACCGATGATTTTGACTTCGCCCGCGTTGGCCAGATCGACAGCTTCTGAGAAACCGGTTGAAAGCGCCGCGATTTCGCCTGACAGCAGCGCCGCCATAGCTTTGCCGCCCGCGTCATAGGGGATGTATTTGACGCCTAGCGCATCTTTGCCGGCGGCTTCCATCACCATGGCCGCCACCAGATGATCCATCCCACCGGGAACCGAGCCACCGCCGATGGCGGTTTTAGACGGGTTCGCATCATAGGCTGCGATCAGGTCAGACATGCTGTTGATCGAGCTGTCTTTGCCCACAACAATCGCCGCGTAATCGCCGATGGTGCCTGCCACCAGCGTCAGATCGCGGAAGTTATGCGGGAACACGCCGGTCAGTGACCGGATCACGATAGGGGTCGAGTTCACCATCAGGGTGCCGTGGTTGCTGTCGGCATTTTCGATCAGATAGCCGATGGCCTTGCCACCGCCGCCGCCTGACATGTTTTCATAAGATGCTGTCCCGACAATGCCCGCGCCGGTCAGAGCTTCACCCGTTCCGCGTGCAGTGCCATCCCAGCCACCACCGGCACCGCCGGGGATCAGAAAGTGGATGCTGTCGAGGGTTTTGTGCCCATCCGCAAAACCCGGTGTGCCAAAGCCAAGCGCTGCCACAGCAGCAGTGATCAGGGCGCGGCGGCCCAGTTTGAATGATGTCATGATAACCTCCCAGTTTGACAATTGACCGCAGCGCGGCACAATTGAGCGAAGTTAACCAAGCCAACCTGACACAAACCTGTCATGGCGCATATTCAGGCAGTTCAAGATGAAATTCCTGCTGGTCGAAGACAACCAAGAGCTGGCCCATGCGGTCGCTTCGCGTATGCGGATGGATGGGCATGTGTTTGATCATGCTGAAAATATTTCCGAAGCAATCGGATTTTCTGACACCTCGGATTATGATCTGATCTTGCTGGATATTATGCTGCCCGATGGGGATGGCCGGCACTTTCTGGAACATCACCGTGCCCGCAAAAAGGACACGCCTGTCATCGTTTTGACCGCGCGGTCACAGGTGTCGGATCGAATCAGCCTGCTGGATCTTGGGGCGGATGACTATGTGACCAAACCCTTTGATCACGCCGAACTAGAGGCGCGCTGCCGGGCCGTTTTACGACGCAAGAAAGGCTCGGCGCAGCCAGTGGTGTCCATGGGAAATCTCAGCTTTGATCCGGTTGCGGGGCAGGTGTTCATTCAGGGCGCCCCTGTCAAACTTCGCAACCGTGAGTTGCGCCTTTTGGAACTGCTGATCAACGCCCCCAATCAGATTTTTTCAAAGCAAAAGCTGTTCGACCGGTTGTTTGCCTATGATGATGACGTGTCTGAAAACGCCATCGAAGTTTACATTGGTCGGCTGCGCAAACATCTGGATCCCTCTGACGTTACAATTTCGACCCACCGGGGGCTGGGCTATAGGCTGGAACATGGTTAGGCCTGTGCGCGTCTCTGGATCGCTGCGCAATATGCTGATGGGCTGGCTGATTGGCGGCTCTGCCATGTTGGCGATTTTGCTGTTTGTCGTTGTGCGCAGCTATGCGGCGCAGGTGGCGCAAAACACGCAGGATCAGATCCTTGAGGCCTCGGTCACGGCAATTCTGGATCAGGCGGCGATCCGCAATGGGCAATTGGATCTGGAACTGCCCTATGCCGCCTTTTCGATCCTCAGCACACCGATGGATGATCGGGTGTTCTATGCACTTTATCAAGATACCGCTTTTCTGTCTGGCTATGAGCAACTGACGCGCCCCGATGCCCCGATTTTGGAACCAACCGTCATGACCACGGGTTTCAACAACACCCCGGTGCGCGTGGTCTGGGCCAGCCGCCGCCTTGTGGGGGATCAAAACCAGACAGTGCTGACTGTCGCGGTCGCCCAGACACAGGAACATTTCGCCAGCACATTGCGCGGGATCTCTCGCAATGCGGCGCTGCTGGGCCTTGGGTTCTTTACGCTGACCGCGCTGCTTTCATACTGGGTGACAACCGCCACAGTGCGCAAGCTGACCCGGCTGACGCAATCGGTGCAGCAGCGTGGCCCGCAGGATCTGCGCCCCTTTGCCAAGTCCGTGCCGATAGAAATGGCCCCTTTGGTGGGATCGCTGAATACGCTCATGGGGCGATTGGATCAGGCGCTGAAGCAATCTGAAAACTTTATCGCTGAGGCCGCCCACCGGGTCCGCACCCCATTGGCAACCGTGCGATCCCACGCAGAAACTACCCTGCAACGTGTTGATAAAGAGGAAAACCGGCAGGCGCTGCGATCCATGGTGCGTGCAATTGACGAAAGCTCGCGCGCGGCGGGGCAACTGCTCGATCATGCCATGATCACCTTTCGCGCGGATCAGCTACAAAAAGAGCCGCTGGATCTGGCAGAGCTGGCGCAGGATCTGGTGCTGCGTATGCGCCCCAATGCCGATATGAAAGATGTGGATCTGAACCTGAACTGCCATGGCCCCGTGCGCATTCAGGGCGATGCCATTCAACTGCAAAACGCCATGCGAAATCTGGTGGACAACGCCCTCAAATACGCCCCCGCCGAAACCAGCATTGATATCGAAGTGGCAGATAACCCGCCGTGTTTTCAACTGCGTGACAGTGGTCCGGGGTTTCCGCCCGGCGAAATCGGGGGGCTGGCCAAGCGCTTTGCCCGCGGCAGCAATGCCGGGGGGATCATTGGCTCGGGGCTGGGTCTGACCATCGTGCAGGATGTGGCGCAGGCCCATGACGGCAAACTGATCCTTGGCAACCATCCAGAGGGCGGCGCATGCGTTACCTTATCTTTGTGATCCTGTTGTTGGCCGCGTCGCTCTCGCATGCGGCGGATTGGGAAGACCGGCAGGTCTTTGTCAGCGGTGCGGGGGCGCAGAAGCTGCGCGTGTTATCAAGCACCGACACCATCTATCTGGCACCAATGATTGACAGTTTTGTCACCCGGCACGGGAATGCGCAGATTGAATATCTGGTCACAGGCACCAAGGATATTGATCAGATGCTCAGGGAGGGCGAAGGCCCCTATGATCTGGTGATTTCCAGCGCCATGGATCTGCAGATCAAGCTGGTGAATGACGGCTTTGCCCGGCAGCTGGGCGATCTTTCCCATCCTGACTGGGCGCAATGGCGGCAAAGTCTGTTTGGGTTTTCCGCCGAACCCGCCGCGATTGTAATCAACAGCCGAACCCTTGCCCCCCTCAAACCGCCAAAGACACGGCAGGATCTGATCAGGTTGATGCGGCGGCATCCCGAACAGTTCCGCAACCGCATCGGCACCTATGACATTCGAAAATCCGGGCTGGGCTATCTGTTTGCGGCGCAGGATGCACGCACCTCAGAAACCTTCTGGCGCCTGACCGAGGTGATGGGCGCGCTTGGCACGCAGTTGTTTTGCTGCTCGGGCGATATGATCGACGCGGTCGCCGCCGGTGACATCACCGTGGCCTATAATGTTCTGGGCAGCTACGCCCTGACACGAAGCCGCGATAATCCCGATATTACCGTGATCTTGCCCAGCGATTTTTCCACCGTCATGATGCGATCGGTTTTTGTTTCAAATACCGCCCGAAATCCGCTTTTGGCGCAGGAGTTTGTCAGCTACGCCCTGCGCTATGTCGAAACGGAAAGCTACGCCAGCACAGGGCCCCTGCCCCAGCTGATTTCCGGCGGCGATGATACCCGGCGTCAGGTGATCCCCCTGGAGCCGGCGCTGATGATCTATCTGGATCGGCTGAAACGGGGGGCCTTTGTGCGCGAATGGGAAAGCGCCATCATTCAATAGCCCAGACGGATCAACCGCTTTCGATCAAATTTTCTTGCGCCAGTCTGTTGACTCACTTTCTTGTGTTTCCTACCTATGCCCCATTAGCACTCAAGATGACTGAGTGCTAACGGCCCGCTTGACCGGGTCAAAACGAGATAAACTTTGAGCTGGGAGCTACAAAGATGGCATTCAAACCGCTTCATGACCGTGTGCTGGTACGCCGCGTAGAGAGCGACGAAAAGACCGCCGGTGGTCTGATCATTCCTGATAGCGCGAAAGAAAAGCCTGCTGAGGCCGTTGTGGTCGCATGTGGCGAAGGTGCGCGCAAGGACAGCGGCGAGCTGATCCCGATGGCCGTCAAAGAAGGCGACAAGGTCCTGTTCGGCAAGTGGTCGGGCACCGAAGTCACCGTTGACGGTGAAGAGCTGCTGATCATGAAAGAAAGCGACATCCTGGGCGTGATCTCCTGAGATCTGCCTGAGGTGCAGTAAGATCTGCGCCTTGATGCTTTCCCGATATCTACTGAATTCTTAGGAGAATACACATGGCCGCTAAGGACGTGAAATTCGACACAGACGCCCGCAATGCAATGCTGCGTGGCGTGAACATCCTGGCAGATGCTGTCAAGGTGACCCTGGGCCCGAAAGGCCGCAACGTTGTTCTGGACAAATCGTTCGGCGCACCGCGCATCACCAAAGACGGTGTATCTGTCGCCAAAGAGATCGAACTGGAAGACAAGTTCGAGAACATGGGCGCACAGATGGTGAAAGAAGTTGCTTCGCGCACCAATGACGAAGCAGGCGACGGCACCCCCACCGCGACCGTTCTGGCACAAGCCATCGTCAAAGAAGGTCTGAAGCAGGTTGCTGCTGGCCTGAACCCGATGGACCTGAAGCGCGGCATCGATCTGGCGACTTCGAAAGTTGTTGAAGGCATCAAGGGCATGGCCCGCGAAGTCAAAGACAGCGCAGAAGTTGCTCAGGTTGGCACCATCTCGGCCAACGGCGAAGCTGAAATCGGCAACCAGATCGCAGATGCGATGCAGAAGGTTGGCAACGAAGGCGTTATCACCGTTGAAGAAAACAAGGGTCTGGAAACCGAGACCACTGTTGTTGAAGGCATGCAGTTCGACCGCGGCTACCTGTCGCCTTACTTCGTGACCAACCCTGACAAAATGATCGCAGACCTCGAAGACTGCATGATCCTGCTGCACGAAAAGAAACTGTCGTCGCTGCAGCCAATGGTTCCGCTGCTGGAATCAGTGATCCAGTCGCAAAAGCCGCTGCTGATCATCGCGGAAGACGTAGAAGGCGAAGCGCTGGCGACTCTGGTTGTCAACAAACTGCGCGGCGGCCTGAAAATTGCTGCTGTTAAAGCACCGGGTTTCGGCGATCGCCGCAAAGCCATGCTGCAGGACATCGCGATCCTGACCGGCGGTCAGGTGATCAGCGAAGATCTGGGCATGAAGCTCGAGTCCGTGACCATGGACATGCTGGGCAACGCCAAGAAAGTCGAAATCACCAAAGACGAAACCACCATCGTGGACGGCTCGGGTGAGAAGGCAGAGATCGAAGCGCGCGTTGCTCAGATCCGCACCCAGATCGAAGAAACCTCTTCGGACTACGACCGTGAAAAGCTGCAAGAGCGCGTTGCCAAACTGGCAGGCGGTGTTGCTGTGATCCGCGTTGGCGGCATGACCGAGGTTGAAGTCAAAGAGCGCAAAGATCGTGTTGACGATGCTCTGAACGCAACCCGCGCAGCTGTTCAGGAAGGCGTCATCGTTGGTGGTGGTGTTGCTCTGGTTCAGGCCGGTAAAGCGCTGGAAGGTCTGGAAGGTGCAAACGCTGACCAGAACGCCGGTGTTGCAATCGTTCGCAAAGCCATCGAAGCGCCTCTGCGTCAGATCGCTGAAAACGCGGGTGTTGACGGTGCGGTTGTTGCGGGCAAAGTTCGCGAATCCGACGAAGCCTCCTTTGGCTACAACGCTCAGGCTGACGAATATGGCGACATGTTCGGCTTTGGCGTGATCGACCCGGCAAAAGTGACCCGTACCGCTCTGGAAGATGCGGCATCGGTTGCTGGCCTGCTGATCACCACCGAAGCAATGGTTGCTGACAAGCCTTCGAAAGACGGCGGCGGCGCACCTGCAATGCCCGACATGGGCGGCATGGGCGGCATGATGTAATCTGCCTCACGCAGTTATTCGGGAAAGGGCCTGCCAATCGCAGGCCCTTTTCTTTTGGGGGATCGGTTCTGAGAGACTCGCTCAGACCAGCAGGGAATCCAGCACGCCAAGTGGCAGCATAAGTTTTACCAGCCCCGCCTCAGAGGCCAGTACATCGGTTGGTTTCATGCCCGGCGCGATTTTGTTCAATACGGCGGAAACCCGGGCCTCTTTCGTATGGCGGCCGCTATGACGATAGAGAAACAGCAGACGCAGCAGGGCTGGGCGATTTAGCGGCGCACGGATCAGCACCGCCTCGGCAGAGGCCATGGCCTGATCAAAAGCCCCAACCTGCAAGGCCACATCACATCGCACCAAAAGCGCAAGTGTTTCATAAGGTGTGCCCCCGGTCATGGCACAGGCCCGATCCGCTGCCGCCAGCGCGGTGATCTCTTGCCCCATGGCCTTGGCGCGGGCCAGTACAATCCAACCCAAGGCACAGCAGGGATTGCGTTCGGTCGCCCGAACGGCCAGCTCACACGCGGCGGCAATTTCCTGATTAAAGATCAACCGCACCAACCCGGTCATGACATCCAGCAAAGGCGATTCTTTGCGCTGATCCGTGGCACGGTTGAGGTAATCAAACGCCTCTTCAGAAAAATCCCGCGGCTGCTTTGCGGCTGAATATTCCTGACGCAGCGCGCAGAGCACCGCCGCCCACCCAAGATAGACGCCATTCTGGCCCGTATCATAGGCCTGCAACAAAAGGCCCTCTGCCTCTCGCATGGCGTCAGTTTCGAAGGTCATCATCCGGTACAACGCAAGGCGAAAGAACGCTGTGGCCCGTTGTTCGGGGCGCGTATGGTCCAGTTCGTTTGGCAGTGCCCCCAGCAGACTGTCCGAAATTTCAAAGACATGCCCCATGACACCCTGGCTGGGGGAAACCGCCTCAGAGGGGTGAGACAGCTTGAGCAACCGCGACAGGACCTGCTTTTGATCTTGCTGCTTCACGACCTTCAGGAACAGGCTTCGGCCCGCATCACTGGGCAGGAAATCCGTCTTGATCAGGAAATCAACCGAGGGTGCCGAGGCGTCATCAGACTGCCCCGAAACAATTGTTCCACGGACCTGTTCCGTCAGATTGGTTGCGACCCGGGTGGCCATCAGTTCGCCGATGATCTGCTCTTCTTCGCTTTCGGCAAGCCCATGGCTGCAGGCAAAAGTCACCCCGCGCCGCCCTTCCGGGGAAATGCGCAGATATTGTCTGCCCAGTTCTTGCCGTTCAGCGACAAGCCAGTTTTCAAACGCAGGATCCCGTGCATCAAGGCCCGGTAAAAACACTTCGGGATCAATCAGTTTGCCCGGGGTTTCCCAAAAATCGACCGACACCTTTTCTGGATCAAACCCCAGCCTTTCGCGATCAGACAAGAGCACATCCATGTGCTCACCCAAGGCCGCGCGAATACGGCTAAGCGACTGGCGCAGGTTCGCCCCGGCCTGTTCGGGCCCAAAGGTTGACCACAGCACATCCTGAACCCACCGACGCGGTCGCTGAAGATCCTGGCCTGTCGCCAGCAATGCAATAAGCGCCTGATTTTTCGCCCCTTTAGGCGTCAGATCAACACCATCGGACCGCATGACCTGCAGCGGGCCTAATACCTGAATCGTTAGCATAAATGCTCTCCAAGTGCCTCAGGCGAACAACATGCCCGTGGCCACCTAGCCCCAATCAAAACTGTTTCACCTGCACCAAAATACACCGCGCCTAATCTGCACCGTAGATTTTAACCATTTCAGGGGAAAATCAAGCTCAACAGCGTCACGAATGCCGCGCAAGGTTGGCAAAAAAACAATTATATTTTTCAATACCTTGCCAATGGCGGGCAAGAAATTCTCAACACTTTCAGGGTTTATTGGATCTCGGATTTATGGGGAAACCTTTGATCACCTATCCATTTGGCTGACCTATCATCCCATCTGGATATGAGGGGATCAAGGTCGTGGAATAAGTGGTGCCAGGCGGCCCTGAACCGCCTGGGTGGGTGGTGAGTGACATCAGACGTTTTGTCTGGGTGGTACCAGTCACAAGTTGAAGGATAGCGTGCTTTATCCGGTTGGGTAAGCGTAATCAGTGCAGCCGGGGCATCATGCCCCGGTTTTTTTTACGCGCTGCCCGAATTAAGGGCACAACTGTTTGCAGACAGTGACTTAGCCCTGCTTCAGCAGACGCTGCTTCTGGCGTCCCCAGTCGCGCTTGGCCTCGGTTTCGCGTTTGTCGTGGTTTTTCTTACCTTTGGCGATCCCAAGTTTGATCTTCGCGATCCCCTTGTGATTGAAATACAAAACCATCGGCACAAGGGTCATGCCCTTGCGCTGGGTTTCATTCCATAGCCGCGATAGTTCCCGCTTGGACACCAACAGCTTGCGACGGCGGCGTTCCTTATGCGGGAACATCGCCCTCTCGTAAGGGGCAATGTAAGAGTTCACCAGCCACAGTTCCCCCTCTTCGACCGCGGCATAGCTTTCCGCGATATTCGATGAGGTCTGGCGCAGGGATTTCACCTCGGATCCGGTCAGAACAATGCCACATTCGATATCATCATCAATGGCATAGTCATAGCGCGCCCGCCGATTCTCGGCGATCACCTTGTAATTCGGATCTGATTTTTGCTTTTGCTTGGCCATGGGAGGAACAGATAATCACTCTGCCGCCCCAAGTAAACCATCCCCGGATCAGGATCCCCGGTATGTGGAATAGCCATGCGCCGAAAGCAACAGTGGCACGTGATAATGTGCCTCAGGGTCGGACAACCCACATCTTATCGGTATTTGATCCAGAAACAGCGGCTCTTGCGCGGCCTGACCGCTGGCACGCAGATAATCACCCGCAAAGAAAATCAGTTCATAGATGCCCGCTTTGAACTTTTCCTTGGGCAGGATCGGGCTATCGGTGCGCCCATCTGCGTTGGTCACCGTCTCGGCGATCTTTTTGTGTGAATTACCGCTCACCCGATAAAGCGCGATTTTAATCCCCTCAGCTGGGCACCCGCGCGCGGTATCCAGTACATGGGTTGTCAGATATCCTTCGGCCATATGTCTCTCCTGTCGTTTTCAGGATCTTGCCGCATCCGGGCACAACAAGTCCTTTTGTAAATAATTGAAAATCCTTCGCGATTACATGGATTACAAATGTAAAATCAGTGTGGGGACAAGACCAGATGAACCGTTATCCGCGTGACATGTCAGGCTATGGGCCAAATCGACCGGATCCAAAGTGGCCCGGTGGGGCGAAAGTGGCCGTACAATTTGTGCTGAACTACGAAGAGGGTGGTGAAAACAATCTCTTGCACGGCGATGGCGGATCTGAGGGGTTTCTTTCAGATATTCCCGGTGCTGCCCCCTGGCCCAATCAGCGCCATTGGAACATGGAATCGATCTATGAATACGGCGCGCGTGCCGGGTTCTGGCGGCTGCACCGGCTGTTCACACAGGCGCAGATCCCCCTGACTATTTACGGCGTCGCCAGCGCGCTGGCCCGATCGCCCGAACAGGTCGAGGCGATGAAATCCGCAGGTTGGGAAATCGCCAGTCACGGGCTGAAGTGGATCGAACACAGGGACATGCCCGAAGAAGAAGAGCGCGCCCAGATCGCCGAGGCCATCCGCCTGCACACCGAAGTGGTGGGCGAAGCCCCGCGTGGCTGGTACACGGGGCGCTGTTCCATGAACACCGTCGCGCTGACCGCGCAAACCGGTGCTTTTGATTATATTTCAGACACCTACGACGACGATCTGCCCTATTGGCGCAACATTGATGGGCGCGATCAGCTGATCATCCCCTATACGCTGGAAGCCAATGACATGCGCTTTTCTGGCAGCCCCGGTTGGGTCACGGGTCAGGATTTCGAAGAATATCTGATAGATACCTTTGATACGCTTTATGCAGAAGGCTGCGAAGGTCAGCCTGCGATGATGTCCATCGGTCTGCATTGCCGCCTGATTGGGCGCCCGGGCAAGATTGCGGGGCTCAAACGCTTTATCCAGCATATTCAGGCCCATGACGGTGTCTGGATCCCGCGCCGCATCGACATCGCGGATCATTGGGCGCGCACCCACCCGCCTGCACAGCGCGACCGCCCTTCTGAGATGGATCGCAACACCTTTGTCTCTCGCTTTGGTGGCATATTCGAACACTCTGCCTGGATCGCAGAGCGCGCCTTTGATCTAGAGCTTGGCCCGGCCCATGACCGCCCTGCCGGGCTACATAATGCGCTTGCCCGCATGTTCCGCTCGGCCAGCCATGACGAACGGCTGGGCGTGCTGCACGCTCACCCGGATCTGGCGGGCAAGCTGGCGCAGGCCAAACGGCTGACAGCTGAAAGCACCTCAGAGCAGGCCAGCGCCGGGCTGGATGCGCTAACAGATGGTGAACGCAACCGGTTTACCGAACTGAACAGCGCCTATGTGGATAAACATGGGTTCCCCTTCATCATCGCTGTACGCGACTTTGACAAAGCGGGCATTCTGGCAGCCTTTGAGCGCCGCATCTCGAATGACACTGAAACCGAGTTTGACGAAGCCTGCCGTCAGGTCGAACGCATCGCCCGCCTGCGGCTGGAGGATATGCTATGAGCACCCAGAACATTGGCCCGCGCAGCTATGCATTCCCCCCCGGTGGCCTACCTGATCAATCGGTCAATCCCGAAGGCAGCGCGATCTTTACAGAAAGCTATGCGGTGATCCCAGCGCTGACCATGCGCGATATCGTAACCTCGCTGCTGCCGGGCTGGCGCGATACCCGCGCCTGGATCATTGCCCGCCCGCTGACCGGCTTTGCCGAAACATTCGCGCAATATGCAGTCGAAATCGCGCCCGGAGGCGGATCAGACACGCCCGAACCTGATCCTCTGGCGCAAGCGGCGCTGCTAATCACATCGGGCAGTGGCATCCTGACAATCGACGGCAGGGCGCATCCCCTGTCCAGTGGCAGCTATGCCTATGTTCCCGCAGGCAGCACTTGGCAAATCCACAACAACGGCACCCAAGCGCTCTGCCTGCATTGGCTGCGCAAGCGCTGGGAACCTGCCCACGACATCGAAATGCCGACGGCTTTTGTCACCCATGATGATGAGGCAGATATCAACTGGATGCCCAATACAGGCAAATGGGGCACAACGCGCTTTGTTGATCCAAATGATCTGCGCCATGATATGCACTTCAATATCGTCACCTTCCTGCCCGGCGGACGCATCCCCTTTGCGGAGACCCATGTGATGGAACACGGGCTCTATGTTTTGCAGGGCACCGCGCGCTATCTGTTGAACAAAGACTGGGTCGATGTTGGCCCCGGTGATTTCATGTGGCTGCGCGCCTTTTGCCCGCAGGCCTGTATCGCCACCGGCAATGAGCCTTTCCGCTACCTCTTGTATAAAGATGTCAATCGACACCCCGCGCTAACCCTTTAGCGTTTCATCTTGCCCGGAAAACTCCGGGGCCACGTAAGGCGGTGGGGAAAGCGCCCCCGCCAATATTTGAAAGATCATGCCATGCCGACTTTGACCGCACAGCCCCTCACCCGCAGCGCCTTTGCGCCATTTGGCGATGTGATGGAATGCGCGGGATCGGCGTATAAGATCATCAATCAGGGCAAATGCGCCCGGTTTCATGATCAGGCGCAGCTGGAGTTCGGCGCTGACGCCCGCGCGGGCATCAGCCTGTTTAACGCGGAACCGCGCAGCCTGCCCTATACTCTGGAGTTGCTGGAACGCCATCCCGAGGGATCACAGGCATTCGTTCCGATGCATCAGAACCCCTGGCTGGTGATCGTGGCCGAGGCAGGCCCGACGCCAGGAACTGTTCATGCTTTTATCGCTGCCCCCGGGCAGTGCATCAATTTTCATCAGGGCACATGGCACGGGGTGCTGACACCCTTGAAGGCGCCGGGCCTATTTGCTGTGGTTGATCGGATCGGCAACACAGCCAACCTTGAAGAGCATTGGCTACAAGAGCCTGTGCTGATCACCGGGCCTTAATGGCCCACCCAACGGCGGACCACCCAAAAGAAGGCGGCTGCCAACCAACCGGAAGGACAAAGAATGACCCAAGCTTCATCGCTCGGGACGCCAGAACAATTGGCGGACCCGAATTATACACCCCCATTGACACAGGCTGTGCCGCTGGGCATCCAGCATGTGCTGGCGATGTTCGTTTCAAATGTGACCCCCGCGATTATCATTGCCGGGGCAGCGGGCTTTGGCTTTGGCTCAGATCAGGGCGCGTTGGGGTTCCCCGACATGACCTATATGATCCAGATGTCGATGCTGTTTGCCGGGATCGCCACGCTGTTTCAGACCATTGGCATGGGGCCGGTGGGCGCGCGACTGCCGATTGTGCAGGGCACAAGCTTTGCCTTTTTGCCAGTGATGATTCCTGCAGTGGCCGGACAGGGCACCGTCGCCATGGGCGGGCTGATGGCCGGTGTCGTGATCGGCGGCGTGTTTCATTTCCTGCTGGGCACTGTGATTGGCCGCATCCGCTTTGCGCTGCCGCCGCTGGTGACTGGCCTGATCGTTCTGATGATCGGTCTTGCGCTGGTGAAGGTGGGCATCCAGTACTCTGCTGGTGGCGTTCCACTAAAGGGCAAAGAAGCCTATGGCACCCTTGCCATGTGGGGCCCTGCCATTGTGGTGATTGCAGTGACGCTGGCGCTGAAGTTCTTCACCAAAGGTATGCTAAGCGTGGCTGCCGTACTGGTGGGCATCATCGTGGGTTATATTGTGGCGCTGATGATGGGTCAGGTCAATTTTGGCAATGTCGGCAAGGCCGCGCTTTTTGCTTTGCCACAGCCCTTTAAATGGGGGTTTGAGATCAACTGGGCCATCGTGATCGGCATGTGTTTCATGGCGGTGATTTCCGCGATTGAAACCGTGGGCGACTGTTCGGGCATCACCAAAGGCGGCGCAGGGCGCGAAGCCACCGATAAAGAGGTCAGCGGAGCGACCTATGCAGATGGTCTGGGCACAGCGATTGCCGGCCTGTTTGGCGGCCTGCCCAATACATCCTTCAGCCAGAACGTCGGCCTGATTTCCATGACCGGCATCATGAGCCGCCACGTGGTGACCATCGGCGCGCTGTTCCTGATCCTGTGCGGCTGTGTTCCGCTGATCGGCGCCATCATTCGCACCATTCCGATCAATGTGCTGGGCGGCGGTGTGATCGTGATGTTTGGCATGGTGGCTGCGGCCGGTATCAACATGCTGTCAGATGTTGATTGGAGCCGCCGCAACATGGTGATCTTTGCGATTTCCCTGTCTGTCGGCCTTGGCCTTCAGCTTGAGCCAGATGCCCTGCAGCATCTGCCTGCAACCGCCAAGATCCTGATGACCTCCGGCTTGCTGCCCGCTGCGGCACTGGCGATCATCCTGAACATGATCCTGCCAGACAATCTGGATTAAACACCAAGCTTAAACCATAGGCCGCCCAACCCCGGGGCGGCCTAATTCGCATCTCAGCCCTGACGCGTTTCGATGGCCTGAATAGCGGCAGCCACTGCCGCATCAATACTCAGATCCGAGGTGTCAATCTGCACAGCATCTTGCGCAGGTTTCAGCGGCGCATCTGCCCGGTTCATATCGCGGGCATCGCGTTCTTTTACATCCTGCAAAACGGTTTCAAACACGACATCCATGCCCTTGGCTGACAGCTCATCAAAGCGACGTTTGGCCCGCACTTCAGCACTGGCGGTGACATATAGCTTGGCCTCGGCATCGGGGCAGATGACTGTGCCAATGTCACGCCCATCCAGAACGGCGCCGCCTGCGCGCCGTGCAAAAGCACGTTGGAAATCAACCAGCGCCGCGCGCACCTCTGGGATCGCCGCCACCTTTGACGCGGCCTGCGCCACCTCAGGGGTGCGCAGATCATCGCGCTCCAGATCCTCTGGCGTCAGGGTTTTAGCCGCCTCGACAGGCTCTAACCCGGTCAGCATCTTCTTCCCCACCGCACGATACAGCAATCCGGTATCCAGATGGGCAAATCCAAAATGGCTGGCGACAGCCTTGCTGATTGTGCCTTTGCCAGCAGCGGCAGGCCCATCAATTGCGATTGCAAAACTCATGCAGAAATCTCCTACGTGGGGGTGCGGCGGCGAAAGAGCCAGATCAAAGCTAAAACAGACAGCACGACAAAGGCCCATTTCGCAGTGGTATATGTGCTGGCCCGTTGCACCATCTGGGCGGTAATCTGTTCAGAGCCAGACGACAGCAACAGCCCAACCTGTGCATTTTCCAGCAGGTCGCTGACCGCATAGGCAATCAGTGGCAACGCGGCATACAGGCGCTTTGGGCCCGTTTCCCAAACCCGCGTCCAGGCCAGCCCGGCCAGCATCAAGATCACCGGGAAAAACGTATCAAGCAGGCGCAGTTCGACCAACAAAATCCCAAGGGCCGTCTGCCCCGGCTGCTGTTCAACCGTTTTGATGAAATCATACGCCTGTTCAAAGGAATAATAGAAACGGACATCCAGCACCGGGCTGCCCGTTTCAGACATCACATGGGCAAACGAGATCCACAACAGCGCAAGATAAAGCGCGGCGGCCAAAGCCGTAAGTATGATCGCGGTTTGCTTCAATCGTCCGTCAGTCGCGCGAGACCTGCGCGCCAAGCCCCGCCATCAGGCTTTCAAAGATCGGGAACGAAGTAGCGATCGGCCCGCCATCATCCACGCGCATCGGGTTTTCAGTGGCCATGCCCATCACCATAAACGACATGGCAATGCGGTGATCGAGGAAGCTTTCGCAGGTTACGCCGCCTTTGACATTGCCAAAACCGCGGCCATGCACTGTCCACCAGTCTTCCCCTTCATCCACCTGCACACCGGCTGCGCGCAGCCCCCGTGCCATGGCATCAATACGGTCGGATTCCTTGACCCGCAGCTCTTTCACGCCCGGCATATGGGTTTTGCCCTCGGCAAAAGCCGCCACAACAGACAGAACAGGGTATTCATCAATCATAGAGGCCGCACGGTGAGGTGGGACTTCGATCCCTTTCAGGTTGGGCGAGAAACGCGCGCGCAGATCGGCTGCGGGTTCGCCGCCTTCTTCGCGTTCGTTTTCATAGGTCAGATCCGCCCCCATTTCACGCAGCGTGGTGAACAGCCCCGCGCGGGTGGGGTTCAGCCCGATGTTGGGCACCAGCACATCCGATCCTTCGGTGATCAGCGCCGCGCAGACCGGGAAGGCCGCCGAGCTGGGATCACGTGGCACCGCAATGGTCTGCGGTTTGAACTCCGGGCGCCCCTGAAGGGTGATCACCCGGCCTTCATTAGTCACTTCGGTCGAAATCTGCGCGCCAAAGCCTGCCAGCATGCGTTCAGAATGGTCACGGGTGGCTTCGCGTTCAATCACCACAGTTTCGCCCGGCGCATTCAGCCCCGCCAACAGCACCGCTGATTTCACTTGCGCCGACGGCACCGGCGAGGTGTAACTGACCGGGATCGGATCTTTGGCCCCGACGATTGTCATCGGCAGACGGCCCCCGGTGCGGCCATAGGATTTTGCCCCAAACAGCGCCAGCGGATCAGTCACTCGCGCCATCGGACGACCATTCAGGCTGGCGTCACCGGTAAAGGTTGCCGTGATATCAGAGGTCGCCATAGCGCCCATGATCAGACGCACACCGGTGCCAGAGTTGCCGCAATCAATCACATTTTCCGGTTCAAGAAAGCCGCCGACGCCCACACCATGGATATGCCAGGTGTCGCCCTTCTTTTCGATCTGCGCGCCAAAAGCCTGCATCGCCTTGGCGGTATCCAGAACATCCTGCCCTTCCAGCAGACCTGTGACCTTGGTTTCGCCAATTGTCATGGCTCCAAAAATCAAAGAGCGATGCGAAATGGATTTATCCCCAGGCACATGGGCCTCGCCGCTCAGCGGGCCGCATTTGCGGGAGGTCATCGGGATCGGCGCACCGGGGCTGGACATATCAGAGGCTCTCCTTAGCATTCTTCCTTTGGGTGATAGACCAAGGGGATATGCCTGTCCATGGCCCTGCGCCCCTGATACAACAGCAGCGTTAGCGCATGACATTTTTCCTGCGGTCACGCAGGGTTTTGACCGAGTTTATCCGATAGTTTGCAAGCCTAACGCTTGCGGAACGTCATGTAGTGCGGTGTGCGATCTTCACGCAGTGCCTTTTGTTCATACCGGGTAGAAATCCAGTCATCCCAACTGTTGCGCCAATCAGATGGCCCTTCAGCCAGCCATTCAAATCCGGCTTTTGGCACCTCAATCATGGTTTGGCGCACATAGTCGGGAATATCCGTAGCCACACGGAACTCTGCCCCCGGCTTCATCACCTTGGCCAAAGGGTCAAGATGTTCCGCCGTGACAAAGCGACGGCGGTGATGGCGTTTTTTCGGCCAGGGATCGGGGTAAAGCAGAAAAGCCTTGGAAATCGACTGTTCAGGCAGCACATCAAACATGTTTCGCGCATCGCCCGGATAGACGCAAAGATTGGTCACGCCAGCTTTGCGGATCTTGCCCAGCAACATCGCAACGCCGTTGATGTAAGGTTCACATCCGATAATGCCTACATCCGGGTTTTGCGCCGCCTGATGCACCAGATGTTCGCCGCCGCCAAAGCCCACTTCCAGCCAGACCGGTTTGCCACCAAACAGCGCATCCAGGTCCAGAGGCTTGCGTTCAGGGTTCACATCCCAATCCACCGCACCCGGCGACAGTTTGGCCAGATCTTCGTCCAGATAGGCCTCTTGCGAGGATTTCAGGGTCTTGCCTTTGATGCGACCATAAAAGTTTCGCCAAGGCGCGCCGGGGTGTTTGTTTGATGTGGTCATGGGCTGGGCGTTTACCTGTGAAACGGCATTCTGGCAACTGGCCAAAGAACAACCCCAGAGCGATGCTCTGGGGTTATATTTGTTAACCGGCCTTTTTCAGGGTTTCCACCAGATCGGTACGCTCCCAGCTGAAGCCACCGTCAGCTTCGGGTGCTCGGCCAAAGTGGCCGTAGGCGGCGGTGCGCTCGTAGATTGGTTTTTCCAGACCCAGATGTTCACGAATGCCGCGTGGCGTCAAATCCATTGACGCCGAGACTGCTTTCTCGATTTCAGCGTCCGGGATTACGCCTGTGCCATAGGTGTCAGCATAGATCGACAGCGGTTTGGCCACGCCAATCGCGTAAGACAGCTGAATTGTACAACGCTCTGCCAGACCAGAAGCCACCACATTCTTGGCCAGATAGCGCGCGGCATAGGCGGCCGATCGGTCAACCTTGGTCGGATCTTTACCGGAGAATGCGCCACCACCATGCGGTGCTGCGCCCCCATAGGTGTCCACGATGATCTTACGCCCAGTCAGGCCCGCATCGCCATCCGGGCCACCGATTACAAATGTACCCGTCGGGTTGACCCACCATTCGGTGTCTTCGGAAATCCAGCCTTCGGGCAGTACTTCGCGGATATAGGGCTCAACAATGGCGCGAATATCATCGCTGGTCTGATCTTCGCTTTCGTGCTGCGTCGACAAGACAATCGAGCTGACACCGACCGGTTTGCCATCCTGATACACAACGGAAAGCTGGCTTTTGGCATCCGGGCGCAGGGTTGGTTCGGCACCAGATTTGCGTGCTTCTGCCAAACGACGCAGGATCGCATGGCTATACTGGATTGGCGCGGGCATAAGTTCAGCGGTTTCATTGGTGGCATAGCCAAACATGATCCCCTGATCACCCGCGCCATCGCGATCAACACCCTGCGCAATATGCGCAGATTGTTCGTGCAGGAAATTCATGACGCGGCAGGTGTTCCAGTGAAACTGATCTTGTTCATAACCGATGTCACGAATGCAATCACGTGCGATCTGGCCGATGGATCCCATATAGGTTTTCAGGCGTTCCTCATCGGAAAGACCCACTTCTCCACCAATAACAACCATACCACTGGTGGCAAAGGTTTCGCAGGCGACGCGGGCGGTGGGCTCTTCGCGCAGGAATGCGTCCAGAACGGCGTCTGAGATACGATCACAGACCTTATCAGGATGGCCCTCGGAGACGGATTCCGAAGTGAAAGTGTAGTTCTGTCTGGACATGATTGCTCCATTAAGTACGAATCGCCACGTCAGGAAGCCGTTGTGGCGATGAAGAAAACAAAAGCGACCTAAGTGCTGCCGTCCCGCCGGTCAACGGGGGTAAAGATAATTGAACCAATTAAACCCAAAACTGAAAGAATTAGTAAACCAACAACGGGAAGATCCCCATATTTGGCGTAAATTGTTTCAGGTAAGGCCTTTGGCATTTGTGCATCGACAAAACCAGCCTGCCCCAACCCAAGTTCCGCAAGAATACGGCCCGAAGGGTCGATCACAGCAGAAACGCCGGTATTGGCGGCCCGCAACATGGGCAGCCCCATCTCGATCGCCCGGATTCGCGCCTGTGCAAGGTGCTGATAAGGGCCCGACCACTGACCAAACCAGGCGTCATTGGTGATCTGCAACAGGAAATCCGCCCGTCCCGGCGCACCGCGCACATCCTGAGGGAAGACGGCTTCGTAACAAATAAGCGGAACAGCGCGGCCAATCTTGCCCAGATCCAGCGTCTCGGGACCGGGTCCAGCCGAATACCCGCCCTCGGCACGGGAGGCCAGCCCAAGAAGATTCCAGCGCTTAAAGAAGTCTTCGGCTGGCATGTACTCTCCGAAAGGCACAAGGTGATGCTTGTCATAGACATGCTGCAAGGCCCCATCCGCCCCCAGATGCACCAGTGAATTGTAGAAATTCCCATCCTGAAACCGCTGAATACCAGCTATGACAGACGCCGCGCCGGCGGCATGGCTGATTTGTCCCAACTCCGTTCCCGCACGGTGCAAAAGATTGGCCACAGAAGTTTCTGGCCAGACGATCAGATCAGGATCACCCAAGCCCGGTGTGGCTGGCGCAGCGGTAAACTCTATCTGACGTTGGAAAAAAGTTGGGATCAGCCGTGGATCCCATTTCTCATGCTGTGCTGCATTGGGTTGTATCAGTCGCACAACCGGGCGCTCCGGGTCATCATCAATGGGCGCTATCCGACTAGCACCGACGATAAACAAAGAAATCAGCGCAGTGGTCCCCAGCACGGCGGGCAATAGTCGCAAGCCATCGCGCGGCACCGCTGCAGCAAAAAGAGCAGCCATCCCGAAGGTAGCCAGATTCAACCCATGCGGTCCGAGCAGCGAAACCAGCTGGATTGGCGCAACCGGCAGCCAAAGATATGACACCAAGGCCCATGGAAAGCCGGTAAAAACAAAAGCCCGCGCCAGTTCCGCTCCGGTCCAGGCTAAAATCAGGGCCAATCGCAGCCGGGTGCGTGCATGGGCTGCCATCCAGAACGCAAGCCCCCAGAACAGTGCCAGCCCAGCGGCCATGCCAAACAGGGCAAAAGGCGCCATCCATCCTGTTGCCTGCGCATCCACCAGAAAGGGTTCGACAATCCAGCCCAGCGAAAAGCCAAAATAGCCCAGGCCCAGCCCCCAACCGGTCCCTGCGGCATATATCCCGCGTGGTGCGGCTCTAAACAGCCAAAAGGCAACGACCACACCCGCAAAGGCCAGATACCACAGATCATAGGGGGCCATTCCCAACCCCATGACCACGCCAGTGCCGATTGCGATCGGCAATCGCATCCAAAGAGGCAGGGGCCGAGGCGCCGCGCTGCTTGTATCAGCCATGAGTTCCATCAATTTGCGAGGCCGAGGCCGGTTGCGATGCGCGATCTGCACCGGGAAGGCGCACGCGCAGGCGTTTAATACGCCTCGGGTCCGCATCTACAACCTCAAACTCGACACCCTTGGGGTGCGGCACAACTTCGCCCCGCGTTGGAACATGGCCCGCCAGAACAAAAACAAGCCCGCCCAGCGTATCAACCTCTTCGGTGTCGACATCATCATGGTCTGACAATGTCACCCCGATTTCGGTTTCGAACTCATCCAGAGGGGTTTTCGCAACGGCAAGATAGCAACCAGGCCCCTCGCGTAGCCAAAGCTGATCTTCTTCACCGTCGTGTTCATCTTCGATTTCGCCGATGACCTGCTCAATCAGATCTTCGATGGTGACGATGCCGTCTACACCGCCATATTCATCAATCACCAAGGCCATGTGCCGACGTTCGGTCTGCATCTTGGTCAGGAGAACACCAATCGGCATGGATGGGGGCACAAACAACAAGGGGCGCAGCATGGATTGCAGATCGAAATCCTCCTGCGTACCATTAAACCCGTGCGAGAGGGCGAAATCCTTAAGGTGTGCCATTCCGATGGGTGTATCCAGCGTACCGTCATAGACTGGCAACCGGGTTAACCCGCTTTCCCGAAACGTCTGCAGCAGTTCATCTTTTGAAACCGTTTCAGAGACCGCCACAATTTCGGCCCGCGGAACAGCAACATCTTCAACACGCATCCTGCGCAAGTTGATCATGCCATGCATCTGACGCTGTGGCACAGCCCCATTTGCCAAGCTGGCCTGCGGAGGTGGCACAGCATCCCCGTTGAACCAAGACCCAATTCGTCCAAACAGACCGGGCTTTGCCGCAGTACCGTTTGCCTGTTTCAATACCTGTCTCGTCTCTTGCGCGCTTTGCGCCGCGTTAGACGAGCCGTCAATTTCGCCCATTCATCCTTACCAATTACAAGCCATCAGGCCCTATATCTTCTCTATATGGGTCTGCAAACCCCAGTTTGCCAAGTATCGAGACCTCGATATCCTCCATAAGCGTGGCATCCCTGTCACGAATGTGATCGTAGCCCAGAAGATGTAATGTTCCATGAACAAGCAAATGCATCACATGGGCTTCAAAGGTTTTACCCTGTTCTTGCGCCTCTCGCTGGCAGGTTTCAAAGGCGATGGCGATATCCCCCAGATGGTGGGGCTCCTCCTCGCCCTCTGGCGAGGGCTCCTCGGGTTGTCCGCCATCGTCATGCGCCGCGAGATCCTCTGAGGGCCAGCTAAGCACATTGGTTGGCTGCGGCTTCCCACGAAAATCAGCATTCAGGGTTGCAATACGCGCGTCATCGCAGCCCATGACACAAATCTCATAGAATGCGGGATCCAACTGCAAATGCGCCAAAACTGCCTGCGCGGCGCGTTCAGCATAGGTTTCTAGCCCGATCTCTTCCCATGGGGTCGCTTCATAAATCGTATCGGTCAGCACGAAACAAGCCCCCAGAGATGCACAAATAGCGCATTATGCACCTTCGGCGTCCTTTTCATAGGCTTCGATAATGGCCGCAACCAGCGGATGGCGCACCACATCTTTGCCTGTGAAGTAGTTAAATGAGATACCGTCCACATGCCCAAGCAGACGTTCCGCATCCGCCAAACCCGAGGGCACCCCGCGCGGCAGATCGACCTGCGTGCGGTCGCCGGTAATCACCATGCGTGATCCTTCGCCAAGTCGCGTCAGGAACATCTTCATCTGCATGGTGGTGGCGTTTTGCGCTTCATCCAGCACCACAAAGGCGTTCGACAGCGTCCGCCCCCGCATAAAGGCCAGCGGTGCAATTTCTACCGTCTTCTCTTCGCGCATTTTCGCCAATTGCTTGCCCGGCAGAAAATCATTCAGCGCGTCATAAAGCGGCTGCATATAGGGATCGACTTTTTCTTCCTGCGTCCCGGGAAGGAAGCCCAGACGTTCACCCGCCTCAACCGCAGGACGACACAGGATAATCTTATCCACTTCGCCATTGATCAGCATATTCACGCCAACAGCGACCGCCAGATAGGTTTTACCCGTCCCGGCCGGGCCGATACCAAAGGCCATCTCATTGGCGAAAAGCGAAGTCACATAAGCCTTCTGCGCATCGGTGCGGGGCTCGATCAGCTTTTTGCGGGTTTTGATTTCCACCTTGCCGCCTGCGAACATCTCAAGCTGTTCATCCGCGCTGGTTTCATCCCCCACGCGAAATTCGCGATCAATATCGCTGCTGGCGACTTCGCGCCCCTGCTCAAGCCGGTCATAGAGCGCCTGCAACACTTCCACAGCGGCCTCAAGAGCCTCGGGTTCGCCGTGGATTGCCAGCTGGTTGCCCCGGCGCAGAATCTGTACACCGGTGCGGGCTTCGATATCGGTTAGGTTGCGATCATATTCTCCGCAGAGATCAATCAGCAGACGGTTGTCCGGAAATTCTAGGATCGTGTCAGACAATGTAGCGGCGGTCACGCATTTCTCCTGGCGCTTGGTCTGTAGATATGGTGCCTGTCTGCGCAAAGACACGCAAGTCTTGAGCTGCAAATGTCACGCAAATGACACCCCAAGGCGATCAGTTGCAAAAGAAAACGGCCGCGCAGAAGGTCTGGCGGCCGCATGATCATACTGGCATCGCCCGTCAGAGAGGGTCGCCGATCGCAGATGTCGACCCCTGTTTAAAGTCACCCACAACCACTGTCGGCGGCGCAACACCGGAGCAAACCGGTTTGCCGAATTTATCCAGACGCGCAGACAGATAGCCTTCTACACCGTCATCAATGATCCAGTGATCGCAGCCATTTGGATCAACCCAGATGCCTGCCTTCATGTTGCCAAGGTTGCGGTCGCTGTCGAAACCACGGTCGAGACTTTTGTCAGGCCCATGTGCGCCCAGATCACAGCCCGCCAGCGCGACAGTCGCACCAAGGATCAGAGTTAGCTTAACAATATTCATAATGTCTGATCCCTCAGCGAATGCAGATGATTTCTACACGGCGGTTTTTGGCCATGCCCTGACGGGTTCCGTTCGAGGCCACCGGCATACGTTCGCCATACCCGCGGATATCCGTGATATTCGCCCCGACCGAGCGCCCAACAGCCGCAACCGATTTTGCACGGTTATAGGACAGACGCATGTTGTATTCATCGGATGCACGGCTGTCAGTGTGTCCTGCAATCACAAAGGCAATCGCATTTGACCCCTGGAAAAACTGGGCCAGACGCGCACGACCCGCCGCAGAGATGCGATAGCTATCCGTGGCAAAGAACTGATCCGAATTCATCACACCGCAGACATTCTGACGGCGACACACCGGGATGCCTTTGCGGTTCACGTGCGGGGACATGTATCCTTCGATACCGTCATCCATAACCCAGTGTTCACAGCCATCGGGATCCACCCAGATACCCGGAATATACTGTTCACCACTTCCGCCCAGCAGCTGCTGAGATTGCGTCGAAATGAAAGGTGTTTTTGCTTTTGCAGCATCAGCCATGGCTGGCGCGGCTGCAGTCAGACCGAGCGCGACCAGCGCGAATGCACCGATGGCTTTGGTGATTTTGTTCGCCACAGCCTCTGTCCCTTTTTTCATGTTTCCCCCAACCGCACTTGAATACCTCTGCTGGCAGCCCAGGTGTGCGAGTTAACTATATCAATACTTTAGTGATATCTCTCCGCGTGTGAAGTGAAATCACAGGGGGAAAAGTCACAGATTCGGAAACAATCCCGTTAGCGGGGTCATTTTCAAGGCAAATCAGCGTCTTCGGGCAGCGATCAGGCAATCAGCCCAGCAGCACACCCGACAGTGAGTTCCGCGAAGATGATTCGATTCGAACGCGGCGCAGATCACCCGGCTGTACATCAGGTGCATGCACGTGAACCGCGTGCAGATACTCAGATTTGCCCCCCATCTGCCCTTCAAGACGACCCGGTTTTTCGAACAGCACGTGCACATCGCGCCCGACCATCGCGTCCTGCAAATCGCGCTGTTGCTGACTCAGAAGCGCTTGCAACCGCTGCAGGCGATCATCCTTTTCGTTTTCAGGCACCTGAGGGCGCTCGGCTGCGGGGGTGCCCGGACGTTCCGAATATTTGAACGAGAAGGCAGAGCCGTATTTGACCTCTTCAATCAGGGCCATAGTGTCCTGGAAATCCTGCTCGGTCTCTTCGGGGAAGCCAACGATGAAATCCCCTGACATATGCAGATCAGGCCGCGCATTGCGCAGGCGTTCGATCAGGCGAATGTATTCCTCGGCGGTGTGCGAACGGTTCATGCGCTTGAGGATTTTGTCGCTGCCCGCCTGCACTGGCAAATGCAGATAAGGCATCAGCTTTTCGCATTCACCATGGGCGGCGATCAGTTCATCATCCATATCGTTGGGGTGCGAGGTGGTGAATCGGATACGTTCCAGCCCGTCAATGGTGGAAAGTTCACGGATTAGACCGGCCAGACCTTTGGTGTGACCGTGATAGGCATTCACATTCTGCCCCAGCAGGGTGATCTCGCGCACACCGCGTTCCACGAGATCGCGCGCTTCTGACATCACGCGCTGCGATGGGCGCGACACCTCTGCACCTCGGGTGTAAGGCACCACACAGAACGCACAGAATTTGTCACAACCTTCCTGCACAGTCAGGAAGGCTGTTGGGCCGCGTTTGGCTTTGGGGCGCGATTTCAGGTGGTTGAACTTGTCCTCTTCGGGGAAATCCGTATCCAGCGCCTTTTTTCCCTCGCGAGTCTTTGCCTCTAGCTCGGGCAAGCGGTGATAACTTTGCGGGCCAACGACAAGATCGACCAAGGGCTGACGGCGCATGATTTCCTGCCCTTCCGCCTGCGCGACACAGCCCGCGACACCGATCTTGAGATCCGGCTTTTCGGCCTTCAACCCTTTGTAGCGCCCCAGTTCAGAATAGACCTTTTCCGCCGCTTTTTCGCGAATATGACAGGTGTTTAGCAGGATCATATCCGCATCATCCGGGGAATCGACCTGCGTATAGCCCTGACCACCCATGGCTTCGGCCATGCGTTCACTGTCATAGACGTTCATCTGGCAACCGTATGTTTTGATGAACAGTTTCTTTGGCTCGGTCATCGGATTGGCTCCTGTCGCAGAGATCAGCCTGGGCGCATTGTGACTTTCCCACACCGTCAAAGGCCGCAGATACCGCAAAACCGGGCCTGCTTGCAATGCACGAGTTTTTCACCGATTCTAGCTATAAGACCCAGCAGAGGCCCAAAATGCAGTATCCAGATCTTGAAACCTTTCTAAGCACCGGTTCTGAGGCGCTGGCCAAAGGGCCGATTGCGATGATCTTCGCCGAAGATGATGTGGAACTGGCCACAACCATCAGACACACCCGCCTGTCGGGATTTAAATCGGTTTTGTGCTTTGCCCGCGATGATCTGGAACTGCCCCGCGACCTAAAGGAAAAAGTGCATCGCATCGCCTATGACATGACGCAGGACAATGCGCTGACAACCGCAGTAAACGCCATCATTGAGGCCGCGCCGGGGATCTGGATGTATTACTGCTACAACGCGGAATATTTATTCTATCCTTATTGCGAAACACGCTCAATTGGAGAACTTCTGGCCTTTCACACAGAAGAGCGGCGTGATGCTATGCTGACGTATGTTATTGATGTTTATGCCGGCGATCTGGATAAAACCCCGAATGCCGTGTCTCTGGATGATGCCTATCTGGACAAATCAGGATATTACGCGCTCGCGCGCCCAGATGAAAACAATCACAACTATCCAAAAGAACGGCAGCTGGATTTCTTTGGTGGCATTCGCTGGCGCTATGAGGAACATGTGCCCGCTGACCGCCGCAAGATTGATCGCATCAGCCTGTTCAAATCCAAAGAAGGGCTGAGGCTGCTAGAGAACCACACCTTCAACGATGAAGAATACAATACGTATGCCTGCCCTTGGCACAACAACCTGACCGCTGCCATTGTTTCCTATCGCACGGCAAAAGCGCTAAAGCGCAACCCTGGGTCCACCTTTGATATCCAGACTTTCCGCTGGCACAATTCGACACCTTTTGAATGGCATTCCCGGCAATTGCTGGATCTGGGACTGATGGAGCCGGGGCAATGGTTCTGACACTCAATTCGCATTAGACATATATTTGCCACGAGCCAATTTTTTAATTTACGGCCATTTAATCCCGCAGGTGCATGATATTTGCATATATCTGCGAAATGGATTTTCAAAAGCCGATGCCTGCGTTTGTATTTGTCAGCCCCGATGGCAGGGAAACGCCTGTCGATGTTGCCAGCGGCAGCAATCTTATGCAGGTGGCATTAAAGCATTCCGTCCCCGGCATAAGGGCAAGTTGCGGTGGTCAATGCGCCTGCGCCACCTGTCATGTGCGGCTCTATAACCTGCGGTATGACACGCATAACACCGCCAGCGCTGCGGAAACCGATATGCTGCTTTTTGCCAAGGGTGTTAAACCGGATTCACGCCTATCCTGCCAGGTCACCATCGACCCCGCGTTTGAGGGCGCGCGCATACTGGTTATGGGCTGACTTTCTTCCCGGCCTGCGCACGGGCCTGCATTTCGGCAGTGACGATTTCCAGCACCTTGGCCTGGGCCTGAACCATCAGTTCCTGCCCCATAGGCGAAGCCATAAACATGCGCATCCCGATCACACTCACCGCAAGAAACACGATTCGTTTGAGAAAATAGGCCGTGAAGTTAAACGGCTTGCGCCGCGGCTTTTGCCGTCTGGGCTGCGCGGGCGCAGGGGCCGGTGCCTCACCCATGATTGAGGCTTTCAGGGCATTTTCTGGTCTCATGCGCCACCTTAACCATATCTTTACGGCGCAATTACGGCCAACCTGGCTTACGTACCCGGAGCGACCTCACCAAAGTGACACAGCACAAGATGCCCATCCGTGGCCCGCGTCAACACCCCGTTGCGAAACAGCGCATGAACGTATTTGGGTGACGCCTCTGACCCATAGTTATAGCTGGCGCAGGATTGATCCCAATCTTCGGGGTTGCGCTCAAAACCAGCGTCCAGTCCCAACGCCACATCCACCACCTCTTTTGAGCTACCAGGCTGCAGTTTTTTCGCTACGCCATCGCCGGTACGGCGCGGCACCTCGTCAGCCTGGGGTGCAACACATCCTGCCAAGGCCCCAGCCACAATCAAACCGAAAATCTGTTTCATCCTTCAAACCCTATCCACAAAATCTGCGGGCATGATTGCCGGAAACGCAGCGCCCTGCCACAAAAAAAGCCCCACTGGCAGCGGGGCTTTTGATCGGGCTGATCAGTGATCAGTCGCGATATTTCGACATTACCATTGAGCCATTGGTGCCACCAAACCCGAACGAGTTGGTCATGACACTATCGAGGCCCGCGTTTTCAACCAGTGCCGTAGCGATCTCTTCTGGCTTCAGTGCCGGATCCAGATTTTCAACATTGATGGATGGGATAATGAAATCATGTTCCAGCGCCAGCAGGCAATAGATCGCCTCTTGCGCGCCGGTGGCGCCCTGCGAATGCCCGGTCATCGACTTGGTTGATGACACCAGCGGCGTGCTGCCTTCCCCAAAGACGCGGCGTACCGCTTCGATTTCCCCGACATCCCCAACCGGGGTTGAGGTGCCATGTGCATTGATATAGCTGACTTTGCGCCCTTCTGGCAGGGTGCTTAGCGCCAGAAGCATGGCACGTTCACCGCCTTCACCGGATGGGGCTACCATATCAGCGCCATCTGATGTCGCACCATAACCGGTGCCCTCGGCATAGATCTTGGCACCGCGTGCCTTTGCGTGTTCCAGATCCTCCAGAACCACAATCCCGCCGCCGCCGCCAATGACAAAGCCATCGCGGTCAGCATCAAAGGCACGGCTCGCACGTTCGGGGGTGTCGTTATATTTCGAAGACATCGCGCCCATGGCATCAAACAGGCAGGACAGGGTCCAGTCCAGTTCTTCACCACCACCGGCAAACATCACATCCTGCTTGCCCATCATGATCTGTTCTGCGGCATTGCCAATGCAATGCAGCGACGTCGAACAGGCCGAGGTGATCGAATAGTTGATCCCTTTGATTTTATAGGCCGTCGCCAGGTTCGCCGAAACCGTCGAACACATAGCTTTGGGAACTGCAAAAGGGCCGATCCGCTTGGTTGCGCCGGTTTTCAGCACGGTCTGATGTGCCGTCAGCATCGCGCTGGTTGAAGGGCCACCCGAACCCGCCACAAGGCCCGTGCGCGGGTTCACCACGTCAGATTCTTCCAGACCGGAATCTTCAATGGCCTGCTGCATCGCGATATAGGCATATGCCGCCCCAGGCCCCATGAACCGCAGTGTGCGCTTGTCGACGTGATCCGCGACGTTCAGCTTGATGTCGCCTGCGATCTGGCTGCGAAAGCCATGCTCTTTCATCGCCTCATTGGCGGTGATGCCGGATTTTCCAGCCTTCAAAGAGGCCAGAACCTCTTGTGCATTATTGCCGATGCTGGACACAACGCCCAGACCAGTGACGACGACACGACGCATGTGGTCTCCCTTCAGTAAATTAGTGCCTATCTACGCCAGCAGGCCTGCGGGAACAAGCGCCCTTGCCGGACGGTGCAGTAAACACTGATTAAAGAGAGTTAAGAAACTGATAGCGCGTCAGGAACAGCGCGCGCCCAGCTGAACCCAAAGCACCAAAGGAACGATCAGGGTCAGCAAAATCATCACAGAGGACACCCGGTCATGTTTGACGCGTCTTGCCCCGACCATTGCCATAAAGGTCTGAACATAGCTCAGCTGATGCTTGTGCTTAAGGTAAAGCGCAACGGAAATTGCCCCAGCTGAGAAAAGGAATGCAGGCAGAGGAAAGGCTGCATTCACGCATTCGGTGACATCCATCACTCTGCCCTGTGTTCATGCCCGCCCAGCAAGGGGCAGGCAATTGGCCTTAGCTTTCGCTCAGCGCGACTTTCATGTCTTTGACCTGATAGATCACTTCACCGTCAGCTTCGACGATCCCATCGGCAACACCCATGGTCAGACGGCGGGTCTGGATCGCTTTGGTAAAATCAATCTTGTATGTCAGCATCTTACGATCAGGACGCACCATACCGGTCAGTTTGACTTCGCCCACGCCCAACGCATAGCCACGCCCCTGCCAGCCACGCCAGCCCAGGTTGAAACCGGTCAGCTGCCACAGCCCATCCAGCCCCAGACAGCCGGGCATGATCGGGTTACCGGGAAAGTGGCAGTCGAAAAACCAAAGATCCGGGGTAATATCGAATTCGGCCAGCACGTGACCTTTGCCATGGGCGCCACCATCACCTGAAATCTCGGTGATGCGATCCATCATCAGCATCGGCGGCGCAGGTAGCTGGGCATTGCCCGGGCCAAACAATTCGCCACGCGCGCATTTCAGTAGGTCTTCTTTGCCGAAGCTGGTCGGATAATCGGACATGCAGCCCTGCCCCTCTTGATAACAGTGAATTCGTGTCGTTCGAACCATGTATCACTGCCTATTGCACAGGCGCAAGGGCAGCGCGAATCTGCGCCCCATGACCGCGTCCAGAGGAAATCCATTGAAGTACCCCCCTGTGAAACTGTATATAACCTTGAAGAACGGACCAAAGCATAGCATTCGCACGGAGCCACAATGACAGAAGCCACCGAACGCGGCAAAGCCTGGCTGGGCAACAGTGACCTGCGCCCAACGCGCCAGCGTATTGCTTTGGCGGCGCTTTTGATCGGGGACGGCAAAAACCGCCATGTCACCGCCGAAAGCCTGTTTGCAGCAGCCAAGGAATCGGGCGAACAGGTTTCCCTTGCAACGGTTTACAACACGCTCAAGGCATTCTGTGATGCGGGTCTGATGCAGGAAGTGACAGTGGATGGCGCCAAAAGCTATTTTGACACCAACACCCACGAGCACCCGCATTTCTTCTGGGAAGATCGCGATTACCTGACCGATGCCCCCATGGATGAACTGGTGATTTCCAAACTACCAACACCCCCTGAAGGGGCTGAAATTGCCTCGGTTGATGTGGTGATCCGCCTGCGCCCGAAGCAGGGTTAATTTAATCCACCTGAATTTCAGGCGGCCAGGGGCGTTGATCCTCGGCTTGGATCCAGTCACGCACCCAATCTGGCAGTTCGGGCGATGTTTCGCCCTCAAGATTCATTGCTTCGACAATGCGATCTGGCACAACGATCCCGTTTTTGTCAGTCACAGCCGTGCGATAGACCGCATGGCTGGTGCAATCACCGCGCGTGTTCCACATGCTTTGATCCAGATAAACAAAGCGATGATCCCAGCCCAGAACGCGCGAATAGATCGTGACCTTGTCAAACATACGCACCCGCCTGCGATAGCGCACAACCGATCCCGCCACCGTCAGCCCCCAGCGTTTTTCACGCAGCACCTTTGACAGGCCTGTGCGCACAGCCAGCGGCGTGCGCCCAAGATCATAGAGCGTCAGAGTACGCCCGTTGTTCAGCTCCATCCAGATATCCAGATCCCAGGGCATGCAAATATGGTTGGACACATGGGTTTCAAACAGGCCCAGCCGCGGCTGTCTGCTGGCACGGTATATATCTTTGAACAGGCGAAAGAACGGGTACATCGGCGATCTCCTTTCCTGTGCCATGCTGCAGCGCAGAGCGACGGTCAACCAAAACGCGGCGGAAATACTTGTTCTTAACGGGTTTCACGCTTAGGTGTGTGCAAGGATTTCCCCAACGGAGACTTGGAATGCAGTCGCTCTTTCAGATCTTGATGCTTCTTCTGGACATCGTGTGGTTCTTTATCATCGCGCATGTCATCATGAGCTGGCTGATCAACTTTCAGGTACTGAACATTCGCCAACCCCTGGTCGGGCAGATCTGGTACGGGATCAACCGTGTTCTGGAACCAGCCTACAGCAAGATCCGTCAGGTTTTGCCGCCCATGGGTGGGTTGGATCTGGCCCCATTGGTGGCACTGGTCGGGATCATGATCATTCGTATTGTCCTGCAAAATAACGCAGGCTTCTTCTACGGCTTCTAAGGTCGGGCCCTGTCGGGGCTTGTCCCCCGATTCGGTCTGTGGGATTGTGCAGTCTCAGCGCGAACCACAGGACAATTGCCCCCATGCCCATCCAAGGCACCTCTGCCGAAAGTCTGTTGCAAGACGTTTTTGGCTATGATGCCTTTCGTCCCGGGCAGGAAGACATCGTAAATTCGGTGACCGAAGGGCGCAATGTTCTGGCGATTATGCCCACCGGGGGCGGGAAGTCGCTTTGTTTTCAGCTTCCTGCCCTGATGCGCCACGGGATCACCGTGGTGATTTCACCCTTGATCGCCCTGATGCGCGATCAAGTGCGCGGCCTGCGCGAAGCGGGCGTGGCGGCAGGGGCCCTGACCAGCGGCAATACCGAAGAAGAAACCGATGCCGTCTGGGATATGCTGCATTCCGGCGCTCTCAAGCTGCTATATCTCGCGCCGGAGCGGCTGGCGAATAGCAATACGCAGCGCATGTTGATGCAGGCAGGTGTCTCGCTGATCGCCGTGGACGAAGCCCATTGTGTCAGCCAATGGGGGCATGATTTTCGCCCAGATTACCTGCGCATCGGCGAATTGCGCCGCGCGCTGGATGTCCCGCTGGCTGCCTTTACAGCCACAGCCGATCAGGAAACCCGCGACGAAATTGTCGCGCGCCTGTTTGATAACTCTGCCCCGGAAACCTTTTTACGCGGGTTTGATCGCCCCAATATCCATCTGGCATTTCAGCCCAAAGACAGCCCTCGACAGCAAATTTTGCGCTATGCCGCCGCACGCAAGGGCCAGTCCGGCATCGTCTATTGTGGCACACGCGCCAAAACCGAAGGCATTGCAAAGGCCCTGAAAGACGAAGGCCACACCGCCTGCTTTTATCACGGGGGCATGGAAGCGGCTGATCGGCGCCATGTGGAAGAACGCTTTGCCACTGAGGATGGGCTGATCGTTGTGGCCACCGTCGCATTTGGCATGGGCGTCGATAAACCCGATATTCGCTGGGTCGCCCATGCAGATCTGCCCAAAAGCATCGAAGCCTATTATCAGGAAATCGGTCGTGCCGGGCGCGATGGTGCCCCCGCCGAAGCCATGACACTGTATGGCCCTGAAGATATCCGCCTGCGCCGCGCCCAGATTGACGAAGGGCTGGCCCCGCCAGAGCGCCGTGTGGCAGACCATGGACGCCTGAATGCCCTGCTGGGCCTTGCCGAAGCACAGGGCTGTCGGCGTCAGGCGCTGCTGGGTTATTTCGGAGAAGAGGCCAAACCCTGCGGATATTGTGACCTCTGCGATCAGCCCCCAGACCTGTTTGACGGCACAGAAGCCGTGCGCAAAGCCCTTTCAGCCGCCTTGCGGACACAGGAAAGCTATGGGTCCGGCCATCTGATTGACATCCTGCTGGGGAAAAGCACCGACAAAGTGATGCTGCGCAATCATGATCAATTGCCCACCTTTGGTGTAGGCAAGGATCTGAACAAAGGCCAATGGCAGGCGGTGTTTCGTCAAATGATGGGGCTGGACCTGATGCGCCCCGATGCGGAACGCCATGGGGCACTGGTTATGACAGACCGCGCGCTACCGATCCTGAAAGGTCAGGAAAGCATTCAGTTGCGTCGCGATATCATCACCAAGGCCTCTGAACGCCGCCCAACCGTCAAGGCATTGGTCAGCGAAGAACACGCGCCCATGCTTTCAGCGCTCAAGGCCAAACGGCGCGCCCTGGCGGAAAACGCCCGCGTGCCAGCCTATGTGATTTTCCCTGATCGCACCCTGATCGAAATGGCAGAAAACCGCCCCGGCAATCTGGACCAGATGGCGCAGATCAACGGAGTGGGCGCGAAAAAACTGGAACGCTATGGCGCAGAGTTCCTCTCTGTTCTGACAGGTGACTCTGAGGAATTGCATCCCGCCCGCCGCAAGCTGGCGGCAAAAGGCGCTGGCGGACTTTATGATGCTTTGATGGAAGCGCAGGCCCAGCTGACGCGCGGCGAAGACGGCACCGAAAAACCCCTGTCCTGCACCGCATCACAGCTGGCCAAACTGGCAGAAAAACGCCCCGATTGCCCTGATAGCCTGTCGCGCCTGCTGGACGAAAAGCGCATCGAACGCTTTGGGAACGCTTTTCTGGACGTGATCCGCAACGCAGAGGCCTAAGCGCAATTGCACGCTGACATTTCCCGCTTATATTGACCTCAAACAATGCGGAGAGCCCTATGTTGGTGGTGATTTCTCCAGCGAAAAAGCTGGACTGGACCGAGCAGACAATTCAAACAACGCAGCCTGATTTTCTGTCTGATGCCGCGGAATTGGCGCAGACTGCGCGCGGGCTGTCGGTGGCTGAAATTCAAAAGCTGATGAAGCTGAGCGACGCGCTGGCCACCCTGAATTTCGACCGGTTCAAGGCCTTCACCGAACAGCCAACCGCCGAAGATCTGCGTCCTGCCGCCCTGGCCTTTGCCGGGGACACCTACACTGGGCTTGAGGCCGGATCGCTTGATGCAGATGAAATGGCCTGGGCTCAGGATCATCTGCGCATTCTGTCAGGGCTTTATGGGATATTGCGTCCTCTGGACGACATTCAGGCCTACCGTTTGGAAATGGGATCGCGGTTGAAAAACCCGCGCGGCAAGAACCTCTATGAGTTCTGGGGTAGCAAAATTTCCGTAGCCCTGAATGCTCAGGCGCAACAGATCGATACTCAGGTCGTGGTAAATTGCGCAAGTCAGGAATATTTTGGGGCCGTTGACACCCGCGCCCTGGCCCCACGCGTGATCACCCCTGTCTTCATGGAAGACAAACCCGGCGGGCCAAAGATCGTCAGCTTCTATGCGAAAAAGGCCCGAGGATCTATGGCGCGCTATATCATTCAGCGCCGCCTGACCGATCCCCAAGGGGTGCTTGAGTTCGACACCGGCGGCTATCAATATCAGCCAGAGCTTTCAAAGCCTGATAGCCCGGTCTTCATAAGACCTGCAGAGTAATCCGCAGGTCCTGCCAGATTTCAGCGCCGCTTAAGCGTATCGCCAAAGGAAATTGTCGGGGTCAGATCTACGACCCTTTCAAATTCCACTTCGGGCGTATCCACCCGCGACGCAATCATCTGCGCGGCCTGCATCCCGATTTCGGTACGGCAGGCATCCATTGTGGCCAGTTGGCGTGGCAGCCCTTGCAGAAGCTCAACCCCGTTAAAGCCCGCAAGACCAACCTTCCCGGGAATATCAATCCCTTGATCCAGCAGTTCCAGCAACCCACCGGCGGCGATCATATCATTGGAATAATACAGGAAATCCAGCTCAGGCTCACGCTCTAGCATCGCACGCGTCATTTCCCGGCCTTTGGCAAGGGCCGATCCGCCAGAATAGAAATCCTGCGCCAGAATTTCGACGCCTTCCTTCGCAAGCCCCTGGGTAAAGCCTTCGAACCGTTTACGCGCCCGGTGATCCAACGGCATTTTGGTGCCCAGAAAGCCGATATTCTGATAGCCCTGCTTCAGGATAGCGCGCGCCATCTCAGCCCCCGCCTGACGGTGGCTGATCCCCACGGCACAATCAATAGGTGTGCCATCGGTGTCCATGATTTCGACCACTGGAATGCCGCTGGCTTTCAGCATCGCCTTGGCAGCATCGGTGTGTTCAAGCCCGGCAATGATCACCCCAGAGGGCCGCCAGGACAGCATTTCGTATAAAACCTGTTCTTCCTTTTCGGGCAGGTAATCCGTGACGCCCACAACAGGCTGAAGATCGGTTTCTTCCAACACCTTGGAAATACCCGACATCACTTCGGGGAACACCATATTACGCAGGCTTGGGATGATCACGGCCACCAGATTGACCCGCTGACTTGCCAGCGCGCCAGCGATCTTATTGGGCACATATCCCAGCGTTTTGGCCGCCTCCAGAACTTTTTCCCGTGTTGCCTGGCTGACATCGCCCCTGTTTCTCAGCACGCGGCTGACAGTCATTTCCGACACGCCCGAGGCTTCGGACACATCACGCAAGGTGAGAGGGCGGGTGTCTTCGTTTGGCAATAGCTTCATCCTTATTGGCAATATAGGAATGTTACCGCAAACCAGTCGCTGTGCAACCTGTTCCATCAGGTTTCACTGTCAGGCAGCAATAGTTTTTCCAAACAGGGGCTTAACATAGGGTTTCACATTCCGGGAAAACCAATGCCTCACCACATTGCCGATGGATTTAATCAGGTATTGTGGCGAATAGGTAAATTTGTTACCTCTCCCGCACAGCCAGACACGCCCGTCAGCCAACCCCTTTACTGAATCCAAGAGGTATTCATGATACGGTTGCTGACCCTGTCCACCCTAGTTTCTGGCGCGCTTTCCCTGCCTCTGGCGGCGCAAGACAGCGCCCAAGGCAAGCTTTCGATCGAGCTGAACGCAGCGCAAACAGATCAATCATCCTGCCTGATCAGCTTCTTCGTCACCAACGCCCACAAAGAGGCCATCGAAAGCGTCGTTTTTGAGACCGTTCTTTTCGATAGCACAGGTCAGGTAGATCGTCTGACGCTGTTCGACTTTGGCAAACTTCCTGCGGGCCGTGCGCGGGTGCGCCAATTCAAAGTGCCCGAGCTTAGTTGCGACAAGCTGGGGCGCGTTCTGTTCAACGGTGTCACGCAATGTCAGGGTCTGACAGAGGGCACCACCTGCGACGATAACCTAAATCTCAGCACCAAAACTGACATTGAGGTGATCGGATGATCGCGGTTGTCACCGATGCGTTGCAGCGCGTTCTGGATCTGGGCGGCCCGGTTCTTTTGCTGCTAGGCGCCATGTCTGTCATTCTGGTCGCAGCTTCGCTTTACAAGCTATGGCAGTTCACCGCCGCAGGTGTCGGTCGCCATAAGGCCCTACAGCAGGCGGTTGTGCATTGGGATGCCGGAGAGCGCGCCGAAGCACGCACCAGCCTGAACGCCTCAACCAGTTACCTTAAGCCAGTTATGGAAATGGCGTTGGATGGGTTGCGCGATCCTGCCCGCCTTGAGGCCGAAGCCGAAGCACGCTTTGCCAAGCTGGAAAAGGGATTTCGCCTACTGGATTCGCTGGCACAGCTGGCCCCATTGCTGGGGCTGTTCGGCACCGTTCTGGGGATGATTTCAGCGTTTCAAGCCCTGCAAGACGCAGGCACACAGGTCGATCCATCCATTCTGGCTGGTGGCATCTGGGTGGCACTTTTGACAACAGCCGCTGGGCTGGCCGTGGCGATGCCAGCGGCAGTGATCCTCAGCTGGTTCGAAGCCCGCATGGATGCAGAACGCGTTCTGGCAGAACGCGCCTTGCGCACCGTTCTGGCCCCAAAGGGTACTTCGCAATCGGCAGAACCATACGGGGCACTCAGCCATGCGTAGGCGCGCGCGCCGCAAAAGCCTGTCGATAACCTCACTGATCGACGTCATCTTCTTGCTTTTGCTGTTTTTTATGCTGACATCAACCTTTTCAAAGTTCTCGGAAATTGAACTGACCTCTGGTGCTGCTGGCGGCCAGTCCATTGCACAGGATACACCGCCCAAGTTCCTGCGTCTTGGCAGTGAAAGCATAGACATCAATGGCACATCTGTCGCGCTGACTGAGATCAGCAAAACAATGGCCGATACGGAGAACCCCGCAGTAATCATAAAACTGCAAGACGGCGTCAGCGCCCAGCGGCTGACCGATCTTCTGGTCGAACTGCGCCGCATCAAAGGTGCCAAAGTCACCGTGCTTGAGAGCTAAACATGCGGCTAAAGCGAGAAAAACAAAAGCGCGAACCAACCATTGCCCTGATCAACATCGTCTTTCTGATGCTAATATTCTTCCTTGTGGCAGGCACCTTGGCGCAGCCGCTGGATGACAAGCTTCAGCTAGTCAACACCCGTGATCTGGAAACAACCCCGCCCGCCGATGCACTAGTTATTCACCAAGATTCCAGTCTCACGTATCGCGGTAATCCAGTCTCGCGGGATAAAGAGGATCTCGAAAACTTCCTTTCGGGGACAGGTGCCTCACTTAAGGAACGCACCCGGCTTGTGCCCGATCGCAACTTGGATGCCACAGAGCTTGTAAAAATCGGCCGAGATCTCCGCCTCGCAGGGGCCAAAAAGATCGTCATCGTTACGGAACGGGGGTTGGAATGATTGCGTCATCTCGCAGTTTGAAAATTGTCCTTCTGCTGCTGGCTGGCAGCGCCCATGGCGCGCTTTCCGTTGCTTGGAACACCCCGGAACCCGTTGAAATCGAGGGGTCATCCGGTGCGGCTGAGGTTCAGCTTGGCAGCTCATTCGCGGACATGGCCGCTGGCACGCTGGAACCAATTGAGGCAGAATCAATATCGACGACCGCGCCGACACAGCCGGTAAAGGTCGAGGCGGTCAAACCTGTCGCAATGGCGGCGTTGGCTCCGTTGGCCGCCACACCCAAGGCCGCCGCCCCAGTATCTGCGCAACCCGTTGCACCACAGGTCGCGGCACCCGCCCCCACAACGCCCACAGCACCCAGCGCGCCGGCCAGCACAGCCAAACCGAGCAAACCGCAAACAGCGGAGCAACCCAAACCAGAACAAAATCAGGCACAGCCAGCGCAGAAAACCATAGTGCCAACAACAAAGGCACAAACGCTGACCACAGTTGCCCCAGCCGAGGTGCTTAAGGCCGAGCCAGAGCCAAAACCTAAGGCCAAACCCAAGCCCAAAAAGAAGAAAAAGGCGAAACCGAAACAAGCGAAGAAACCCAAAGCCAAACAGGGGAACGCAAAGCGCAATGCCAAAGCAGGCTCCGCCAGCGGTTCAAAAAAAGGCAAATCGGTTTCGCGCGGCACAGGCGGGAAAAAGAAGTCCGCCGGAAATGCCAAAGCCAGCAACTATCCCGGCAAAGTCATGCGCAAGATCGCGCGGGTGCGTAAACCCAATGTCCGGGCGCGCGGCTCTGCGCTTGTGGCTTTTTCCATCACCAGCGGTGGTGGCCTGGGCGGTGTGTCGATCGCGCGCAGTTCTGGCTCGGCCGCGCTGGACCGCGCCGCTGTAAAAGTTGTCCGCCGCGCTGCCCCCTTCCCCAAGCCGCCCAGTGGCGCGCGCCGCAACTTTACCGTGCAAATCAAAGGCCGTTAGGCTTCGATCATCACAACCAATCAATTCGGGCAGGGGGATTTCCCTCTGCCTTTTCTTTTGACGCGAAAAAGAAAAAGGGCGCTTCCTTGCGGAAACGCCCCAGTATCACAAACCTTATGATCAGATCAGAAGACCTTGGACAGGCCCAGTTTGAAGGTCCGACCCGGCGCTTTGCGCGATGCAGATGACAGATGCCCATTGTAGTCCAGATCGGTCAGATTCTCGATCCCGAACCGCACTTCGGTACCTTCCAGAGCACCGCCCGAAGGACGGTAAGTGGCGCGCAGATTGTGCACGGTCGTGTCCGCAGCGGCGGCATAGCTGCGGCCAGATTGAATGCGCACATCACGGTTGTTCACGACTTCCCAGCTCAGATCCACAGTATCGCCCCATTTCTTACCAATGGTCAGGCTGGTGCGATCTGCCGCTTCGTTGCGCCATGTGCGCCCGGTGCCCGCTGTGGTGTACTCTTTGCCTTCGCCCACATGCATGCCCAGATCGAAATACAGCCCGCTGGCCACGTTATAAGACGCTTCCAGTTCAAAGCCTTCGGTTTCGACCTTGCCAAGACCGGCATAGCTGGTGATGTCCCACATCTTGGTTTTATAGATGTTCCCGCGCACGGTCAGGCTGTCGCCAGTGCCAAAGACATCATCCCCAGTGTAAGATGCGCCCAGTTCAAATGTACGCGATTTTTCCGTGGTCTGCGCCCGTTTGTCATAGGTCGCGCTGATGCGGGTAAAGTTGCGGAACGATGTGCCAAGGTCGTCAATGATCGGCAGACCTTCGGTATAGGCCGCGCTACCGAAGACACTGAAACCACTGTCAAAGTCATAAGCCGCAGCCAGGCCACCCATCCAGGCATCTTTTTCGTATTTGGCTTTCGCATTACCTGTCAGCGCGCGAACCGAGCTGGCCTCGATGGTTGATGTTTCATAGCGCAGAGCCGGGGTCACCGTCAGGTTGCCAATCGACATTTCGTCAATGGCGTAGAATGCAAAACGGTTGTCGGTGCCGCCCGGCGCGCTGGCCAAAACCATATCGGCGCGATCGCGTTTGATCAGCTCGATCCCCATATCCATGTTGTGAGAAATCCCACCGGTCGCGAACTCAGCCTTGTTTGACACCTTCAGCTTGGTGGTCTGATAGCGGTGGTTGGCGTTTCGCAGTGCACTACGCGCACTATAGGGCACTGACGTCATGTCGATCTTTTGATCAGCATACGACAGATTTGCCGTCAGGTTGATGAAATCGCTGCTGGATGGGTTCCAGTTATATTCGATCACCGACTGACGGGTATCGGTTTTGCGATCCACTTTGCCAAAGGCCCCACCCGTGGTGCCAAACTGATCATAAGGCACATCTTTTTCATCCGACACGGTGCTTTGCGTCGAGAAGGTCAGACTGTGATCGTTGTCCTGCCCAAAGGTGAATTTGCCTTTGACAAGATAAGATGGGGTTTCGAACTTGCTGTTTGTCACAGCTTTGCCGTCACCTGCTTCGTAATTACCCGCTTTCCGGTGGGTATAGTTCAACAGGAATTCGGCGGATTCGTTTGGCTGCCAGGCAAAGGTGGTCGAGCTGGCGAAGCCCTCTTTGTTCGAATTGAACTCAAGCGACTGACCCAACGCAAAGCCCGGTACGCCACCTGTGAAATCTGACGCATTCTTAGTTTCCATTTTCAGGACACCGCCAACGACACCGGATCCATAGGCAAAGCTGCCAATCGTCCCACGCAGTACCTCAACCTTACGGTACAGTAGGGGATCGGTGAACATTTGTGTGCCAACGCGGTACAGCTCTTCGGACCCAACCGAAGCACCGTCGACCTGAATGGCAACTTTCTGGTCCGACCCAAAGCTGTTGTTCGCACCAAATCCGCGAATAGTGATCGCAGACCCCTGCGGCGTAGCGCCATTCAAAAGGGTCACGCCGGGAATCGCATCCACCAGCTGGGCCACGGTGCTGGCCTGACGGTCTTGAATTTCTTCTTCGTCCACAACCGTTTGCGAAACGGCAGAACCGACCGCAATGTCGCGTTTACCACCGGTCAGAACAAGGGTTCCAAGAAACCCACCAGAGGTTTCTTCCTGAGCGGCAAGCGGAGTGGCCCCCACAGCCATAACCAGCACAAGCGCCGTGCTTGCACGTAAAGATCTATGAGTCATTGTCGTCCTCTAGACAGCGTATTTTTGTTTTTTTGAGAGTGTGCTGGCAAGATGCTGGCAGCTTGGCGGCATAGGCTGCGCCAAAAGATGCTTGCAGCGCCTATATTAACCAATTAAATTAGTCAAGAACGACATGCCAGCATTTGGAACCCACCTGCCAGCCGTCAGACTTTCTCTGAAGGCGAGGTCCCAAATGAACTCTGCGCCCCCATCGGCCGCCGAAATTCGTCAAGCTTTTCAAGACAATCCCAAAATGCGCGAACGTGATCTGGCACAAAAGCTGAATGTTGCCGAAGCGCAGCTTGTGGCGGCCCGCATTGGTGAAGGTGTCACGCCAATTGCAGCCCATCCCGATCAGTTGATGCCCGCCGCTGCCACGCTGAGCGAGGTCATGGCGCTTACACGCAATGAGTCATGCGTCAGCGAAAAGGTTGGCATCTATGACAACTTTCATTCTGGCAAACATGCCTCGATGATCCTGACCCGGGAAATTGATCTGCGCATGTTCCCCGCCCATTGGGTGCATGGCTTTGCCGTGGAAAAAGAAACCGATGCGGGTCTGAAACGTTCGCTGCAGGTGTTCGACAAAGCCGGGGACGCAATCCACAAGATCCATCTGCGTGAAGGATCAGATCTGGCGGCTTGGGAAAAGATCAAATCTGACCTTGCCATCGAAGGCGTCAGTGACACCCTGCAAGTAGACCCCCGCACACCTGTCGAGGCCCCCAAATCGCGCGAAGACAAAGCTAATGAGCTGCGTCAGGAATGGGACAAGATGACAGACACGCATCAGTTTCTGCGGGTCTGCTCCAAGCTGAAAATGAACCGACTGGGGGCTTACCGTGTGGTTGGTACGCCCTATGTGCGCGCTTTGGCAAACGAAGCGGTCGACCAGATGCTGCACGGGGTGCGCGACAGCGGCATCGATTTCATGAGCTTTGTCGGCAACCAGGGCTGTATCCAGATCCACAACGGCCCGATCAAAACACTGAAAGCCTTTGGCCCCTGGCAGAATATTCTGGATCCCGGCCACGATATGCACCTGCGGCTGGATCATATCGCCGAGGTTTACGCCGTCGAAAAACCCACTCAACGTGGCCCGGCCCTCTCGGTCGAGGCCTTTGATACGCGCGGTTATCTGATCGCGCAGTTCTTCCCCATGGCCCGCGAAGGTCGCGATTACCGCAAAGAATGGCGCGAAATCGTAGAAGGCCTGGACACCAGCGATAAGGAACTGGCCTGATGTTTTCCAACAAACGATATGCCGTCTTCACCGCCCTTTGGGTGTCACTGTTCTGCGCAACCGTGGCGCTTTTCAGCGCCTCTTATCAAGAGGCCTATGCGGCGACGGAAGAAGAAACCCAAGCAGATGTCCTGTCGATTGGTGGCTCGGTCACCGAAATCGTCTATGCTTTGGATCAGGGGCACCGCCTTGTTGCGCGTGATACCACATCAACATGGCCGGCAGAGGCCAACAAGCTGCCCAATGTCGGCTACATGCGCTCCCTTTCCCCCGAAGGCGTGCTGTCGGTTGGGCCACAGATGATCCTGTCGGAAGAAGGCGCGGGCCCAAAGGAAACCATCGATGTTCTGAAAGCCGCCGATGTGACATTTATCGAAGTGCCTTCTGGCTTTGACGCCCCGGCCATTGCGCAGAAAATCAAAGTGGTTGGCCAGGCTTTGGGCGTGCCGTCAAAAGCCGAGGCGCTGGCACGCGAAGTGACAGCAGCGCTGGATATCGCTGCCGCGCAGGCCGATGCCGCAGGCGGCCCACGCAAACGGGTGATGTTCATCCTCTCTGCCAGAGGGGGCAAACTGATGGTTGCCGGTCAGAACACCAGTGCAGATGCAATCATTCGCATGGCCGGTGGGGTAAATGCTGTTCAGGGCTTTGAGGGCTATAAACCGCTCACCGACGAAGCTGCAGCCACGGCCGCACCGGATACAGTGCTGATGATGGCCCGTGGTGGCGATCACTCCATCGCTGCCAATGAGCTGTTCGCTCTTCCAGCCCTGTCGCTGACCCCAGCAGCCCAAAGCCAGTCGCTGATCACCATGAATGGGCTGCTGATGCTGGGATTTGGCCCCCGTACCGCACAAGCCGTGACCGAACTGAACATCGCGCTTTACGGAAAATAACCCATGGTTGCCGCCTCTGAGATCCCCGCTGCAAACAGGCCCACCCGTTCCCGGCTGGAACGCGCGCGGCAGATGCATATCGTTCTCGCGATTTTTCTGGTACTGGTGTCGCTGTTCAGCCTGACCCAGGGCGCAACAGGCGTATCCCTGATAGATGCCCTCAGCAAATGGCAAGCCGGACAAGAGCTTACCTTAATGGAACGTGTGGTTCTGTGGGACATCCGCCTGCCGCGTCTGGTGCTGGGATTGCTGGTGGGGGCGGCGCTTGCGGTTTCGGGCGCGGTCATGCAGGGGCTATTTCGCAACCCATTGGCGGATCCGGGGATTGTCGGGGTCAGCTCTGGCGCATCCTTTGGGGCAATTTCCGCCATTGTGATCGGCGCCTACCTTCCCAGCGGGGTGGTCACGATCTTTGGTCAATACCTCGTGCCCTGGGCTGCGTTTCTCGGGGCCTGGGTGTCAACAATCCTGCTCTATCGCGTGTCCACCCGTCAGGGGCGCACATCGGTTGCAACCATGTTGCTGGCAGGGATCGCTTTGGGATCATTGGTGGGCGCGGTGTCAGGCATTTTGGTCTATCGTGCCGATGATGCGCAGCTGCGAGATCTGACCTTCTGGGGCATGGGGTCTCTGGCGGGGGCCAGTTGGATCAAAACCCTGACGGCCGGGCCAATCATCTTTGTTTCAATCGCTGTCGCCGTCTTCTTGGGGCGTGGTTTGAATGCCCTTGCCTTGGGAGAAGCCACTGCCAATCACATCGGCATTCCCGTGCAACGGCTCAAAAACATCGCGATCCTATGCGTCGCTGCGGCGACCGGAGCGGCTGTTGCTGTTTCAGGTGGCATCGGCTTTGTGGGCATTGTCGTGCCGCACGTGCTGCGACTTGCGACTGGGCCAGATCATCGCGCCCTGCTGATCAATTCAGCCCTGCTGGGGGCCAGCCTGCTGGTGCTGGCGGATATGATTTCACGCAATATTGTACCGCCGGGGGAACTTCCCATCGGCATCATCACCGCCTTGCTGGGCGCACCTGTTTTCCTCTGGATCCTGCTAAGACAACGCAGCGTAGTGGATTTGTAACATGCTGACCGCAAAAGATATCACCGTAAAACTTGGCCGCAAAACCATCCTCGAAGACATGAATTTTGAAGCGCATGCAGGCCAGTTCACCTGCATCGTCGGACCAAACGGATCGGGCAAAACAACCCTGTTGCGCGCCATGACAAAGGATGTGCCCTTTTCCGGTCAGGTCCTGCTGAATGGTGAGGACATTCAATCGCTGAAACCTTGGGAACTTGCGGAAATGCGCGGTGTGCTTCCACAGGCCAGTGCCCTTGCCTTTCCCTTTACTGTTGAAGAAGTGGTTCGCATCGGCTTGCACCGCGGATCAATGGGTGACGCCCAGGACATCACGCAAGAAGCATTGAACCGCGTTGGCCTTGGCAGCTACGCCCGGCGCTTTTATCAGGAACTTTCCGGTGGGGAGCAACAACGCGTTCAACTGGCGCGGGTACTGTCGCAGGTCTGGCAGCCGGTCGCAGGTGGGCAGCCCCGGTGGCTCTTCCTTGATGAACCCGTTTCTTCGCTGGACATCGCGCACCAATTGCAGGTCATGGCAATTGCCAAGACTTTTGCGGAAACTGGTGGTGGGGTGGTGGCTGTGATGCATGATCTCAACCTGACAGCCATGTATGCTGATCGGATCGCGCTTTTGGCCCAGGGGCGTTGCCTTGCGGCTGGGACACCAGCGCAGGTCATGACAGACCAGACGCTGTCAAATGCCTATGGGTGCAGCCTGTCAGTCGGGCGCACGCCCCCTCAGGGCACGCCATTTCTTCTTCCTCATCAGGCCGTTCTGGCCGCCGAATAGCCAACAAAGGACACACCTATGTACATCGCCATGAACCGTTTCACCGTGCTGGCTGAAAACGCCGAGGCTTTTGCCGAAATGTGGCTGAACCGCGATAGCAAGCTGAACGAGCTGGACGGTTTTGTTGAATTTCACATGCTGCGCGGTCCGGAAAAAGAGGGTCAGATCCTCTTTGCCTCACACACAGTATGGGAAAGCGAAGCGCATTTCACTGCCTGGACCCGCAGCCAGCAATTCCGCGATGCCCATGCAAAGGCCGGTGGCAGCAGCAAAAAACTGCACGAAGGCGCACCGCAGTTCGAAGGGTTCAACACCATCCAGCATATCACCAACTAACAAAAGCCATCGGACCTTTCTGCCCGGTCACGCTTCCTTCACTGGCGCTTTGATGCACAGAACGATACATCTGAAGGAAACAGATAAAGGAGGGTCCGATGCCCCAAGATCGACGCAGTTCTCTTCGTGGTGCGCAGCTGGATCGCAGCACCGCCAAAGGTGTGCCGGAAACTGTACAAAGCCTGTCCCCCAGCTATCGTCTTGCTTTCGCTGACGAAGATTTCCTGTGCAAGGATGAGCTGCGCCCCGTGCGATTGCAGCTGGAATTGCTCAAGTTTGAAATGCTTCTGGACGAACACGGGATTGATTCAACAGTTGTTATGTTTGGCGGCGCCCGCATTCCTGAACCTGCACAAAAGCACACCGCGCGCACGCAAACACTGGCAGACCTGACTCACTTTTATGACGAAGCCCGCAAATTCGCGCAGTTGATGACGAAAAAGGCAATGGCTTCGGGCAACCGCGACTATGTGGTTGTCACCGGTGGCGGCCCCGGTGTTATGGAGGCTGGTAACCGGGGGGCGCAGGACGTTGGCGGTGTCTCGATCGGGTTGAACATTGTCTTGCCGCATGAACAGGCGCCAAACCCCTATGTGACCCCGGATCTGGCGTTCAATTTTCATTACTTTGCCATTCGGAAGATGCACTTTCTGATGCGCGCCCGCGCGATTTGTGTGTTCCCAGGTGGTTTTGGAACTTTAGATGAACTGTTTGAAGCACTGACACTGATCCAGACCGGACGCATGGCCCGCGTTCCATTCCTGCTTTTTGGAAAGGACTTCTGGGAAAAAATCATCAATTGGGATGCGCTATCTGAGGCGGGCACCATCAGCCCCGATGATCTGGAACTCTTCCGCTTTGTTGATACCGCTGAAGAAGCGGCACAGCTTGTCGACACCTGGGAACCCATCGGGGCGCGTGAGGGAATTCCGGGGCGTTAAGCCCCGCGTTGCTGCAACGCAGCCTGCGGGTCGGGCGCTTCAACCCAGCGATTCACCACCTCGCGGGCGGCCACCACATTGCGATTTTCGATTGCTTTGCGCAGATCGCGCAAGGCGTTCGCGAGTTCAAATTCTGTCAGTCGTGCCTCCTGAGCGCGCAGAATTTTCGGGTGCGGTGTAGTCAGCATGTCGCTGGTAATCAACAGCTCTTCATGCAGTTTTTCGCCCGGACGCAGCCCTGTATAACGGATCTCGATCCCAGCATGATCTGTGTCATCAGTGGCCACGACATTGAAACCAGCGCCTTTAATCATGCGGCGCGCCAACTGGTCTATTTTTACCGGCTCACCCATATCCAGCGCAAAAACATCCCCACCACGCGCAAAAGACCCAGCCAACAGTACGAGGCGGGCAGCCTCGGATATTGTCATGAAAAACCGCGTCACATCAGGATGTGTGACCGTTACAGGGCCGCCCCGCGCGATCTGGTCTTGGAAAAGCGGTAAAACAGACCCACTGGATCCCAAAACATTCCCAAAACGCACCATGGAAAACAAAGTCTGCGAACAGCGCTCGGCCAAGTCTTGCACTACCAGTTCAGACATCCGCTTTGAGCCACCCATGATACTGGTTGGGCGAACCGCCTTATCAGTCGATACAAGGATGAAACGCGCGACTCCACAGCTTCGCGCGAGATCCGCAACCACTTTTGTTCCCAAAACATTGTTTGAAAGACCTTCAAGCGTATTGCCTTCAACCATAGGGACATGCTTGTAAGCCGCTGCGTGAAGTATGATATCTATCTGATTATCTAGAATAGTTTCTTGAACCAGTCCGGCATTCATCACAGACCCAAGCACCGGCAAGAGCTCAATATCTGGAAACTGCGCACGCATTTCTTTGTCGATTTGATAAAGGGCCAGTTCGGAGTGATCCAGCATCACCAGTCGCTTCGGGCCGCAGGCCGCCAGCTGTCGACAAAGCTCTGCCCCAATTGACCCCCCGGCCCCAGTCACAAGGATGCATTTCCCCTGATACGTATGGCTCACGCCAGGCAGCTCTCGCTCCAACCGACTGCGGCCTAAGAGATCGTGAATAGAGACAGGAGAGACATCTAGCTTCAGATCGCCATTTTCGCGTATCAAATCTGGAAAAGAAGGCAGCCTATGAACATCGCAGCCAATGTTTCTCAGCCGATTCGCCAATCGCGCAGTCGCAACAGGCGTGATTGTCGGCATTGCCAGAATAATACGATCGATCCTAAGCTCTGAAACAAGATCCCGGAGGTGATGAGCCGAATGAACCTGTGTGCCGGCAATATGCAACCCCTGCAGGGCCACATTGTCATCCACAAACCCCAAAACATCGACTTCATTGTCATGGCGCAAGGCTTCAAGCAACTGGCGTCCGGCCTGACCAGCACCATAAATAAGAACACGACGCAGCTGATCGGCCTGCCGATAAATCGCACCAGTAAGGTATCTAAGAACGATCCTCCAGGTGATTGCGGCGCAGACCATCACGATCACGAAAATCGCGAAAACACGCGAAGGAATCCCGATAGAAAACAGCCAGTCAATCGCAGAAGCAGCAAGCCCTAGTGATGCTGCAAAGAGAAACGTCTTGTTCATCCCTCTCGCCTCATAAACGTTTAATTTCAAACGCGTAAGGCCCATTTTTGAGGTCATGAGCGCGGAAATGGCAACCAATCCAGCGCATAGTGCCCAAACGGCACCACCCCAAGTGACAGCAGAAATCCCGCCCAAAGAACAAGCAAACAAAAAGGCCAGAGGCGCCACAAGCGCATCCATCAGGCAAAAGATGGCCTGCTTCTGTTTACGGCTCATAGAGATGACAATCTGATAGAGCATGTTCTGCCTGATTTCCAAAAATCGATAGTGCCTGAACGAAATTTTCCCTCTGCGCACGGCCCCATTAAGACCTAGACAAGTAAAGCCTTCCCTAAGCTTGTTTAGAATTGCCTGAATTCACCTTCGCGGCCTTGAAAATAGGGTGTTTTGCTCTTTCCCCTATGGCCCCAGTGGGCTACATAGCCTCAGCTTTGCGGGCCAAGCGTCTGCAGGAAAGTTTCCAATTTCAGGAGGGCCACCATGGGCTATAGAGTTGTTGTCGTAGGGGCCACAGGCAATGTAGGCCGCGAAATGCTGAACATTCTTGCGGAGCGGGAATTCCCCGTTGACGAAATCGCCGTGCTTGCTTCGCGCAGATCCCTGGGCACCGAAGTTACTTTTGGTGAAAAGACCCTCAAAACTCAGGATCTCGATACATTCGATTTCACTGGCTGGGACATGGCGCTTTTTGCGGTTGGATCGACCGCCACCAAAGAATACGCCCCTAAGGCCGCCGCCGCTGGCTGTGTCGTAATCGACAACTCATCGCTCTACCGCTACGATCCGGATGTACCGTTGATCGTCCCCGAAGTGAACGCCGACGCGGTGCACGGCTATTCCAAAAAGAACATCATCGCGAACCCGAATTGCTCAACCGCACAAATGGTTGTCGCACTGAAACCGCTGCACGACCGCGCCAAGATCAAGCGTGTGGTTGTTTCAACCTATCAGTCGGTATCTGGCTCGGGCAAAGATGCAATGGACGAGTTGTGGGAACAGACCAAAGCGGTTTACAACCCCGTCAACGAAGTTCCCGCAAAGGTTTACACCAAGGAAATCGCCTTTAACGTGATCCCGCATATCGATGTGTTCCTGGACGACGGTTCGACCAAAGAAGAATGGAAAATGGTCGCTGAAACCAAAAAGATCGTAGATCCAGCGATCAAAGTCACAGCCACATGTGTGCGCGTACCTGTCTTTGTCGGCCACTCCGAAGCCATCAACATCGAGTTCGAAGAGTTCCTCGACGAAGATGAAGCCCGCGACATCCTGCGCGAAGCGCCTGGCATCATGGTCATCGATAAACGCGAAGACGGCGGCTATGTCACACCAAAGGAATGCGTTGGCGATTTTGCGACCTTCATCAGCCGTATCCGCCAAGACAGCACTGTTGAAAACGGGATCAACCTGTGGTGCGTTTCGGACAACCTCCGCAAAGGGGCGGCGCTGAATGCCGTTCAAATCGCAGAGGTTCTTGGGCAGAAAGTCCTTAAAAAGGGCTAAGTTCCCAAACTTGGTTTCCAAGGCCGGCTGCGGTGTGTCGCTGCCGGCCTTTCTTGTTCCAACGGTTGGGTTCCAAAAGCACCCCGGCCATTTGCGGTCAGTGCACCAGGTTCACCTAGAACCTTATTGGCGATCCAGCGATGAGAGTGTCCGGGGAGCGGCTGACCAAATCGTTTCATAAGACTTCCGTAGGAATGCCCAAGCTCGGAGGCTTTGCACAAGCGCGGCCCGTCTGGGAAACCGTGCAAAGCCAATCCACCGCCAGCTTCGCGCAAGATATATCCTTTGGCCTTCAAGCGTCCCTGTAATTCCCGCCAATCACAGGCCCGGCCGAAATCCACAGCGAGGAGGGTCCGCAAGGGACCGAGGAGCTGCTCATCCGTCCGATTGGACGTCTTCGCTGCGCGCCCCGCCCGCTTCACTTCTGCAGCCAAAGCCATTCGCATAACCCGCCCGAGGCTTTCGTCGCGGGTTTTGGCCAGCTTTTGCGCAGCCTGCAAAAGAGGCAACGGAAGCCGCAAAGTGATCTCAACATCCTGCATTGAGTTATCTTGCCGGACGCAAGGTTAAGAAACTGTTTCCCGAACAGATTCAAGCTGAAACACACAGCCGCATTTTGGCCAGATTCCACAGGCATTCTTAACGTATAGGCAAGGAGACCGCTATGAACCAACATTTGAACACACGGACAGAATGGTCAGGTGCAACAGAATTGCCCATGCAATTGGATTGTGAAACGCAAGCATTGCTGCGCCTTTTCCTAAACCCCATTTTGGAAACCTCTGCAAACTGGGCTGAGATCGCCCAACGTTTGCGGGAAAAAGGCTATGACTACGACTTTGTCGAAGGGCGCATGGTCATTCTGAATGATATGGCCAAGCCGCTTTGTACCGGACGCGATCTAGGTGTCCCTCTGGCGGAGATCACTCAACGCATCGGTGCGCCTAATCAGTAACCACATCAGGCGGCTTGGTGGCCGCCTCATGCCCTTCCACCATACACGTATTGACCACCCAGCACTGGCGCGTCAAAAATTTCGCAACCTCACGTATTATAGATAAATTTCTACAAAAAATTTCATATTCTCATTCCGATCTGGAGGTCTTTTCCCGCCCGAGGAAGCTTCAAAACTAGCGCTTATTCGAAAGAAATGCGCCGCATCTAGCCCGCCCTTGATAACCTTTTGAGAACCCCTGCCTGCCAAATTGAACAGTAGCCGTGGGGGCACGGGAAATTAGGGGTGACAAGTGAACGAGGTTACATATATCGCACCAGCTGAGCGACCCAGAATGGACCATGAACAGATTGAATTGCTTTGCAAAGATCTGGGTCCATACGCTGCTGAAGACGTGATTTGCCGCGCTATGGAAGAGCTGGCTCAACGTCTGTGCCAAATCCAGGATCAGGCCCTGAATGGGCCGCGTGATGATCTGACCAAAGGGCTGCGCGCGCTATCTGCGATCGCAGAACAAATTGGATTGAACAGTCTGAAATCAGTGGCCTTTGATGTCATAAACTGCATCGAACTTGGGGATAGGGTGGCTGAAGCCGCGACTCTTGCCCGACTGGCCAGAACCGGGGAAAGATCACTGACCGAATTGTGGGAATTGAACGAATTCACAATTTGATCCGGGCAGGCTCTTGCGGCGGTCAAAATCAAGGGTAGGCTATTGGCAATTCAGGAGATTGCCATGACCCTATCCTTTGCACCGCCCAGCCCATCTGATCTGCCTTTGCACGTTCTAAACTCAGATGAACTTTCAGATTGGCTTGCTGCGCAGGACGATATCACCCAAAGCTGGGTGAAAGCCTCTGGGTTTGCGGGGAACATCGGTCAGGCGCTTATGCTGCCCGGCAAGGATGGCACACCTGCAGCAGCGCTTGCCGGATATGGCACCGCCACGCAAAGGGAACGGCGCAGATTTACGCTGGCTGCGGCTCTGCCCAAACTTGCCCAAGGCACCTATCACATTGCCAATGCTCTCCCGGCCGAAGATACTCATTCGGAACTTTTGGGGTGTTTATTGGCCGGATATCGCTTTGATCGCTACAAATCTGGCGAGGCTCCAAAGCAAAAACTCGTCGCCCCCGAAGGGGTCGACAGCAAACACATCGAGGTTCTTGCAGCCTCCGAAGCGCTGACACGCGATCTGATCAACACGCCAACCAGCGATATGGGCCCTACCGAACTGGAAACTGTCACGCGGGCCTTGGCAGTAAAGTTCGGGGCCAAGATCATCGTCACAAAAGGCGATGAACTGCTTGAACGCAACTTTCCCATGATCCACGCAGTTGGCCGCGCCGCCGCGCAAGAGCCACGCCTGATCGATATGCGCTGGGGGGATACAGGCCCCACACTGACACTGGTGGGGAAAGGTGTCTGCTTTGACACAGGCGGGCTGAATCTGAAACCCGGCAACTCTATGGGATTGATGAAAAAAGACATGGGTGGCGCGGCCAATGTGCTGGGGCTGGCCCATGCCATCATGGCACTGGAACTGCCGCTGCAACTGCGGGTTCTGATCCCCGCTGTCGAAAATTCGGTCTCCAGCAACAGCTTCCGCCCCGGCGATATTCTGACAGCACGCAATGGGATGACCGTCGAAATCAACAACACCGACGCCGAAGGCCGCCTTGTATTGGCCGACGCATTGAGCTTTGCAAATGAAAGCACCCCAGACTGGCTTATCTCAATGGCGACCCTGACCGGCGCGGCGCGTGTTGCGGTTGGCCCAGATCTTGCACCGTTTTTCACAGATGATGAGTTGATTGCCACAGCGCTTGGCACTGCCGCACCGTCAGCCGCTGACCCGGTGTGGCGCCTCCCCTTCTGGCCCCCCTATGAACCCATGATCGAACCGGGCATTGCCGATCTCGACAACGCGCCAGCGGGCGGCATGGCTGGCGCAATTACGGCTGCGCTTTTCCTGCGGCGCTTTGGAGGAGACAACCCGCGCTATACCCATTTTGATATCTACGGTTGGCAACCCAAACCAGAACCGGGCCGCAGCAAGGGTGGCTTGATGCAAGGGCCGCGCAGTATTCTGGCGGCATTGCCTGAGATTTTGGGGTTATGATGGATCGACGCAGTACATTTGGAACCGCAAATCTTGCGCATAGCAGTCTGCAGGGCGAGGTCGAGGCAAGATCCTATGTTGATGGCGTGGTCATGCGGGTGGCAACACCCAGCCTGAGCATTCAGGGGCCTGCGGCCACAGTATTAGAGCGTCAGGCACTATATGGTTGGCCTGTGCATGTGCTGAATCCCGAGGAAAAGACGCCGCTTTTGCGCTGTCAAACCACTGGATATGTTGGGTTTCTGCGCCAAGGGTCGTTCGACACATGGCGCGCGCCCACACATCGTGTCGCTGTACGACAGACACTTTCCTTTGACAGTCGAAGCTTCAAATCCCCTGATCCCATCTCCCTGCCGCTAGGCGCTTATGTAACGGTATCTGATCAGGAAGGGCGGTTTTCCCGCACCTGTGATGGCAGGTTCATTCCCACCGACCATCTAAAGCCGATGGACCATCACGAAACTGACCCTATCGCGGTTGCAGAACAGCATCTTGGCACGGCTTACCTCTGGGGGGGTAATTCGTCTTTTGGCATAGATTGTTCTGGTCTGGTTCAGGCCGCGTTGCACGCCTGCGGCCTGCCCTGCCCCGGTGACAGTGATCAACAAGAAGCCATATTGGGCGACACTTTACCCCCCAACACCCCTGCACAGCGCGGCGATCTGTTCTTTTGGAAAGGTCATGTTGCGCTTGCGGTCTCTGATACGACACTGATCCACGCGAATGTGTTTCATATGGCGGTGGCCTATGAAAACATATCTGACGCCATCACACGGATCGCGGCGCAGGGGGATGGCCCGGTGACGCGCCATGCCCGTTTGACCCAACTCATGAAAAGGTAACCCATTATGAGTAATCGTTTCTTTCAGCCCATCTCCGGGTTTGACCTACCGCGTTTTGCTGGCGTGCCAACTTTCATGCGTCTGCCACACGTCCACCCTGAGCATCCCAAATTTTCCGAGGTCGAAATCGGCCTGATTGGCGTGCCCTGGGATAGCGGCACCACCAATCGCCCCGGCCCGCGCCATGGGCCACGGCAGTTGCGCGATGCCTCGACCATGATCCGCGCACAACACGCGGCCAGCGGGTTTCGCCCGTTTGAGGCCGCCAATATCGCAGATCTTGGCGATGTTGGGCCAAATCCCGCGGATATTCAGGATTCCATGACCCGCATCACGACGTTCTACGATCAGGTTGTGGATGCTGGCATTCGCCCTCTTACCGCAGGCGGTGATCACCTGACATCACTTCCGGTACTACGGTCACTGTCAAAGGCGCATGGCCCCTTAGGGATGATCCACTTTGACAGCCACACCGACCTGTTTCATTCCTATTTTGATGGCACCATGTACACCCATGGCACCCCATTCCGACGCGCCATAGAAGAAGAGCTGCTGGATCCGAAACGGGTGATCCAGATTGGCATTCGCGGCACAATGTATGATTCAGAAGATCGCGATTTCGCTGATGCGGTCGGCATTCGGATCGTCCCAATCGAAGAATTCTTTGCACGCGGGCTGGACGATGTGATGCAAGAAGCCCGCGAAATCGTGGGCAATGATAAAACCTATGTCAGCTATGACATTGATTTTGTCGATCCCACTTTTGCCCCCGGCACGGGCACCCCCGAGGTTGGCGGCCCCAATTCCTATCAGGCGCTTCAGGTCTGCCGCGCGTTGAACGGATTGAACATCGTCGGCGCAGATATGGTTGAGGTTTCACCACCTTTTGATCAGTCGGGCAATACCGCCTATCTGGGGGTGTCGATCATGTTTGAACTGCTTTGCGCTATGCTGGATCAGCGCTGACGTAGCAACGTCAATCCACAGCGCGGATCAGCTTGCGCTCTAACACGCGCAGCACGGTTTTCAGATCATGACCCCGTTTCAGGATCTGCCCATCCATGCCCACAACCACATATTGCCCCTGCCTGTCACGCAGTTTGGGGCGTTTTTCGATGCGATACAAAGGGTTCTCTGCGGTGCGTCGAAAGACTGAAAAGACAGCCATATCCTTAAGCGTGGAAATCCCGTAATCGCGCCATTCGCCTGCGGCCACCATACGGCCATAAAGCGACAGGATGACGTTCAGCTCGGTCCGGTGAAAGGCCACCACGTGATTGGCCGAGCGCGTTCCGGGGATAGGGGTAACACTGTTCATACACAGATGGTGGGCCTGCAACGTTAAGAATTCAAGAACAATCGCAGGCCGACGTAGGGTGCGCCAAAGCGCACCCATGGATTTTTATCGCTGATAGGCCACCATGGTCAGCAGCTCATATTCCGCCGTCTGATCGCCGTCCTGATTATAAAGCGTCGCATTCCAGGCCACTTCACCATAGTCATCGGTGCGCTGGGTCTTGCGCTTGCAGGTCAACCGCACATGCAGCTTGTCGCCGGGGCTAACAGGTTTCTGGAATGACAGACTATTCAAACCCGTATTGGCCAGCACCGGGCCGGGATCGGGCTGCACAAACAGACCCGCTGCAAAGCTCAGCAGCAGATAGCCATGCGCCACGCGACCGGGGAAGAAAGGGTTTGCCTTGGCGGCCTCTTCATCCATATGCGCATAGAAGGTATCCCCGGTGAAATGAGCAAAGTGCTCAATATCATCCAAGGTGACTTCGCGCGGATCCGTCACGATGGTTTCACCGATTTCGATCTCACGGAAGGTGCGCTGGAAGGGGTGATCAGGGCCTTTGATTTCATCGGCACCATTCACCCATTGCCCGGTGATCGCTGTCAGCACATTCGGGCCACCCTGAATCGCCGTGCGCTGCATATAGTGCAGCACCCCGCGCACACCGCCCAGTTCTTCGCCGCCGCCCGCGCGCCCCGGACCGCCGTGCACCATATGCGGCAATGGCGATCCATGACCTGTGGCTTCGCCCATGCTGTCACGATCAACGATGTATAGCCGCCCATGCCAAGCCGCAGAAGACAGGGTTACATCGCGTGCAATCTGTGGATCATGTGTCACCAGCGACGCCACCAATGACCCTTCACCGCGATTGGCCAGCTCGGCGGCATGTGCTGTGTCCCGATAAGGAAGCAGCGTTGAAACCGGACCAAAGGCTTCGATTTCATGTACATTCTTTGCGGCATCGGGATCTTCGCAGCGGAACAGGGTCGGCGCGGCAAAACCTGGGCCATCGGGCATATCAAAGGATTCAGCCCCCAGAATCTGATGCGCTTCGGCGCTGATCATCGCCATTTTTTCCAGCACATCCCGCTTTTGACTGGCCGACACCAGCGCCCCCATGCGCGCATCCCCGGCAGGGTCGCCAATGGTGGTCTTTTTCAACCGCTCCGACAGCGCTTCAGATACGGCATCAATCTGACCTTCCGGCACAATGATCCTGCGAATGGCGGTACATTTCTGCCCGGCCTTCACTGTCATTTCGCTGGCGGCCTGTTTGATGAACAGATCAAATTCAGGCGTATCGGGCGTGACATCCGCACCCAGAATCGACGCATTCAAACTGTCCTGTTCGGACATGAAGCGGACTGAATTTTTCAGTATGTTGGGATTGGTGCGCAACATCAAAGCCGTATCCGCAGAGCCGGTAAAGCTGACAACATCCTGCGGGCCAAGACGATCCAGCAGATCCCCGGTGCCGCCAATGATCAACTGCACCGCTCCTTCCGGCAACAGGCCCGATTCGATGATCATGCGGAAACAGGCTTCGGTCAGGAAACAGGTCTGCGTGGCCGGTTTTACGATTGCGGGCACACCCGCCAGCAGCGTCGGTGCCAGCTTTTCCAGCATGCCCCAGACAGGAAAGTTGAACGCGTTGATATGCACCGCAACACCCTGCAAAGGCACAGCAATATGCTGCCCAAGAAAGCTGCCCTGACGGCTTAGCTGCTCTAGCCCGCCATCCACATAGACATGCCCATCCGGCATTTCGCGACGGCCCTTACCTGCGATGACCATCATGGTGATAATCCCACCGTCGATATCGACCCCACCATCGCGGCGTGTCGCGCCTGTCAGGTGATTGATGGCATAGAGCTCTTCTTTGCGGTCCTGCAGATAAAGCGCCAGCGCCTTCAGCATCTTTGCCCGCTGATGGAACGTCATTTCCCGCAGAGCCGGTCCACCCTTTTTCTTCGCAAATTCAATCATCTGCGCAAAATCAAGCGCCGCGCCGCCCGCGCGTGCAATCTGAGAGCCGCAGACAGGGCCCATCACTGCGCGGGCCTCGGCCCCCGGCGCAATCCACTGCCCGCAGGCATAGCTATTTGGTGTCAGCATAGGAAACTCCTCCGAATTGCGGGCACCATGGCCTGATTAAAATCAGAAATCAACATACTTGACCGCACGGTCGGTTTTGTGCATCGTCTGCCACAAGGGAGGACAGCGCAGATGACACCAGAGGAACGGGCAAGACAGTCAGCCGAGGCCATGTGGTCAACGGATAAGGCCAGTCAGGATCTGGGCATGCGGATTGATCAGGTCGGTCCGGGAACAGCCATGCTGTCGATGCAAGTGCAAGACAGGATGCTCAACGGCCACGGCATCTGTCATGGCGGTTTCATCTTTACGCTGGCCGATAGCGCCTTTGCCTTTGCCTGCAATTCCTACAACGAAGTCACTGTCGGGCAGGAAACTCAGGCGACTTTTCTTTCCCCCGGCCAACCCGGCGAACGCATGACTGCAACCGCCGTTGAACAGGCCAGAACCGGACGGTCTGGCGTTTACGATGTGACGGTCACAGGCGAAGACGGGCGCAAGATTGCCCTGTTCCGCGGCTTGTCGCGTACCATCACAGGACAGCATTTTGAGGAGAAAACAGATGCGTGAAGCATGGCTGTGTCAGGGCTCTCGGACGCCCATCGGGAAATTTGGCGGCACGCTGGCCGCGGTGCGTCCAGATGATATGCTGGCGAATCTGCTGAAAGCCGTTGTGCCCGAAGGCCTGCCCGTAGATGAGGTCATCATGGGCTGCGCCAATCAGGCGGGCGAAGACAACCGCAACGTGGCGCGCATGTCGGTTCTTCTGGCGGGCATGGGGGATGTTCCCGGTGTGACTGTGAACCGCCTGTGTGGGTCAGGTCTGGATGCGGTGTCAATGGCCGCACGCCAGATCAAAGCGGGCGAGGCAGAAATCGTGGTCGCTGGTGGCGTCGAAAGCATGTCGCGCGCGCCCTTCGTGATGCCCAAAGCCGAAAGCGCCTTTTCGCGGTCAAATGCTGTCTATGACACCACCATCGGCTGGCGTTTTGTGAACAAACAAATGAAAGCGCAGTTTGGCGTCGATTCCATGCCGGAAACCGCTGAAAATGTCGCTGAAGATTTCAATATCTCGCGCGAAGATCAGGATATGTTTGCTCTGCGGTCTCAGGAACGGGCCACTGCTGCGATTGCCAATGGCCGCCTTGCCAAAGAGATCACTCCGGTCAGCATTCCGCAACGCAAAGGGGATCCGATCCTTTTTGATACTGACGAACATCCGCGTCTGACCACTTTCGAAAAACTGCAAAGCCTGCGCGCGCCTTTCCGCGAAGGTGGCTCTGTCACCGCTGGCAATGCGTCGGGTGTGAACGATGGGGCAGCGGCGCTGATCATCGCTTCGCCAGAAGCCGCGGAAAAATATGGGCTGGCGCCGGTGGCGCGCATTCTGGGTGGGGCCACCGCAGGGCTTGCCCCGCGCATCATGGGCTTTGGCCCGGCCCCGGCTTCGGAAAAGCTGCTGGATCGCCTGGGCATGTCCATCAACCAGATGGACGTGATCGAGTTAAACGAAGCATTCGCCAGCCAGGGCTTGGCCGTCATGCGCCATCTGGGCCTGCCCGATGATGCCGAGCATGTGAACCCCAATGGTGGGGCCATTGCCCTGGGTCACCCGCTTGGCATGTCAGGTGCGCGTCTCGCGCTGACTGCTGGTCACACTCTGCTGGAAACTGGCGGCAAATACGCCCTGTGCACCATGTGCATCGGAGTCGGTCAGGGCATCGCCCTGGTGATGGAACGCATCTGACAAAGGGCTGGGAGGACAAACAATGGAAGATCTGACACCACGCAAAGAAGACCTTGAGCCAATCGAAATCGCATCCCGCGATGAGATTTCAGCCCTGCAACTTGACCGTCTGAAAAGATCTCTGCGCCACGCCTATGAGAACGTGCCGCATTATAAGAAAAGCTTTGACGATGCGGGCATTCATCCTGACGATCTAAAATCGCTTTCAGATCTGGCCAAGTTCCCTTTCACCGTCAAAAAAGACCTGCGCGACAACTATCCCTTTGGGATGTTTGCGGTGCCGCGTGAGCAGGTCAATCGCATCCACGCCTCCTCTGGCACCACTGGCCAGCCAACTGTCGTGGGATACACCAAGAACGATCTGCAAATGTGGGCCGGTGTCGTTGCGCGCTGCCTGCGCGCCTCAGGCCTGCGCCCCGGCGATGTGCTGCACAACGCCTATGGCTATGGGCTGTTTACCGGCGGTCTGGGCGTTCACGGCGGCGCCGAGCACTACGGGCTGACCACCGTTCCGATTTCGGGCGGAATGACACAGCGGCAGGTGCGCCTGATCGAAGATTTTCAGGCCACGGGCATGACCGTCACCCCGTCTTACGCGCTGTCGATCATTGATGAATATCACGCGCAGGGGTTGGACCCGCGCAAATCACCGCTCAAGGTGGGAATCTTCGGCGCAGAACCCTGGACCAATGCCATGCGTCTTGAGATCGAACAGGCCTTTGATATGCATGCGGTCGATATTTATGGCCTGTCCGAAGTCATCGGCCCCGGTGTTGCCAATGAATGTGTAGAAACCAAAGACGGGCTGCACATCTGGGAAGATCACTTTTACCCGGAAATCATTGACCCAAACACCGGCGAAGTCCTACCAGACGGAGAGATGGGGGAACTGGTCTTTACCTCGCTGACCAAAGAGGCCTTTCCGATCATTCGCTACCGCACCCGCGATCTGACCCGCCTGCTGCCGGGCACCGCGCGCTCGATGCGCCGGATGGAAAAGATCACCGGGCGATCCGATGACATGATCATCCTGCGTGGGGTGAATGTCTTCCCGACCCAGATCGAAGAACAGCTGATGAAGATCAGCCCCTTGGCCCCGCATTTCCAGCTGGAGCTGAACCGGATCGGCCACAAAGATGAGATGCGGGTTAAGGTGGAAACACTGCCTGATACCGTTGAACTGGGCGATCAGGCCGGGCGGGAACTTGCGGCGAAGATCAAACAGGTGGTAGGTGTATCCGTCAAAGTGGACGTGGCTGGCCCCGGCGAAGTGATACGCTCGGAAGGGAAGGCTGTCCGCATCGTCGACAACCGTCCGAAAGAGTAATGCCCAGAGGGATAGCCAGAGATCACGACGAAAAGCGCGCGGCCCTGCGTAAAGGGGCCGCCGCGTATTTTGCGCGTCACGGGTTTGACCGCGCTTCTATGACCGGTGCGGCCAAGGAATGCGGCGTTTCAAAAGCGCTGCTCTACCACTATCATGACAGCAAAGAAGCGCTGCTTTTCGACATTCTGAACGCTCATCTGACCGAGCTGGCCGAAGTCGCCGAAGAGGCCGCCCCAAAAGGGTTGCAAGCGCTGATAGCCGCCATCCTTGAGATCTACGAAGATGCGGATGCCGAACATAAGCTTCAGCTTGAATCCATCTCGGCCCTGCCTGCCGATCTGCAGGCCCCGCTTTTTGCAGCTCAGCGCAGGCTGGTGCACCTGATGTCCGAGGTGGTGGAACAGCAACGCCCAGATCTGGAGGCCGACCGGCTGCGCGCGGCCACAATGACTGTCTTTGGCATCGTGAACTGGTTCTACATGTGGCATCGCCCCGGCAAGGGGTTGTCGCGTCAGGATTATGCTGAAATGGCCGCGCAATTTGCTTTGGGTGGCCTTGAGAAAATCTGATCGCCACCAGCGAATCCTCTGGGTCTGTGCCGATCAAACCCATTTTTTTCAAATCATCCAATATTGCCGCCCCGGATGCCTCTGGGGCGGTTTGTTAATGTGTTAGACAAATACGATCACAGGATAACACGTTGATGTGTAATTTATTTTTCGCATCACCCCTTGCTGTGGCGATGGTTAACACAAGTTTCCGATCCGCGTCAGGCCGCGCCAATAAAGTTTCATCCACGACCACATAAGCACGTTTTGCGACTTGCCGCTTGGGGCGTGCCTCGTGTAGCCACGTCAGTGGGACACCCTTCCCCAACGAAGGGCATCTATCTGGAAGGTTAGCACATTATGGCTACACATGCTCCGGCCACGCGGCCGGCAAATCCGCGTTTTTCTTCTGGCCCCTGCGCCAAGATTCCCACGTTTTCGCTGGAAAACCTGTCTGACGCCTCTTTGGGCAGGTCGCACCGTGCGGCTGTCGGCAAGGGCAAGCTGAAAGCTGCGATCGAAGGCACTCGCGAAATTTTGAACATCCCCGCAGACTATAAGATCGGCATCGTTCCCGCCTCGGATACCGGCGCGGTTGAAATGGCCCTATGGTCGCTGCTGGGCGCACGCAAAGTCACCATGTGCGCCTGGGAAAGCTTTGGCGCGGGCTGGGTCACAGATGTAGTGAAACAGCTGAAACTCGATGCCGAGGTCAAGACCGCCGATTATGGCGAAATCGTTGACATGGCCGCGGTGGATTACAATACAGACGTTGTCTTTACCTGGAACGGCACCACCTCGGGTGTGCGCGTGGAAAATGGCGACATGATCCCGGCAGACCGCGAGGGTCTGACTATCTGTGACGCCACATCAGCGGCCTTCGCGATGGATCTGCCCTGGGACAAACTGGATGTGACAACATTCTCCTGGCAAAAGGTGCTGGGGGGCGAAGCCGCTCACGGCATGCTGATCCTGTCGCCACGGGCTGTCGAACGCCTTGAAAGCTATACGCCTGCATGGCCGCTGCCAAAGATCTTCCGCCTGACCAAAGGTGGCAAGCTGATCGAGGGCATCTTTACCGGGGCCACCATCAACACCCCATCGATGCTGGCAGTGGAAGACTATCTGGTTGCGCTGGATTGGGCGCGCTCGGTTGGTGGCCTGAACGGTCTGATGGCCCGCGCCGATGCCAATGCCAAAGCGGTCTGGGATTTCTGCGAAGCACGCGATTGGATTGACAATCTTGCGGTGGAAGCGGCGACCCGGTCAAACACATCGGTCTGCCTGAAGTTCACAGATGCGCGCATCAAAGAGGGTGCCCCCTTTGCCAAAGCTGTGGCCAAACGCCTTGAGGCGGAAGGTGTGGCGCTGGACATTGGCGCCTATCGTGACGCCCCTGCCGGTCTGCGGATCTGGTGCGGCGGCACCGTGGAAACCTCTGATATCGAGGCCATGCTGCCCTGGCTCGAATGGGCGTTCAACGCCGAAATTGACGCCCAGGCCTAAGCGCACTCTGCCCGGACACGATCCGGGCAGCAGACCTCGCATCTTTCAAATTCCTGCCGCCAGACGGCACCCGACATAAAGGACCAAACCAATGGCCCCCAAAGTTCTCGTATCCGACAAACTGTCTGAAACCGCTGTTCAGATCTTCCGCGACCGTGGCATTGACGTTGATTTCATGCCCGACCTTGGCAAAGACAAAGAAAAACTGGCAGAGGTCATCGGCCAGTATGACGGCCTTGCCATTCGCTCCGCCACCAAAGTCACGCCCACCATCCTGGGCGCCGCGACCAATCTGAAGGTTGTGGGCCGCGCGGGTATCGGCACCGACAATGTCGACAAAGAAGCCGCGTCGAAAAAGGGGGTGATCGTGATGAACACCCCGTTTGGCAATATGATCACCACCGCTGAACATGCGATTGCGATGATGTTCGCCGTTGCTCGCCAGATCCCCGAAGCCTCTGAATCGACCCATGCTGGCAAATGGGAAAAGTCGAAATTCATGGGCGTTGAGCTGACCAATAAAACCCTTGGTGTGATTGGCGCAGGGAACATTGGTGGCATCGTCTGCGACCGGGCGCGCGGGCTGAAAATGAAGGTCATCGCTTATGATCCCTTCCTGTCAGAGGAAAAAGCCGAAAAAATGCAGGTCGAAAAGGTGGAACTGGACACCCTGCTGAGCCGCTCGGATTTCATCACTTTGCATGTGCCCTTTATTGCGGGTGTGACTGAAAACATCCTCAGCGCCGAGGCCCTCGCCAAAACCAAAAAGGGTGTGCGTATCATCAACTGTGCCCGTGGTGCCCTGGTCGATGAAGAGGCCCTGGCTGAACTGCTGAAATCCGGCCATGTGGCAGGCGCCGCCTTTGATGTGTTCAAAGTAGAGCCCGCAAAAGAAAACCCGCTGTTCAACCTGCCAAATGTTGTCTGCACCCCACACCTTGGCGCAGCCACCACCGAAGCGCAGGAAAACGTGGCGCTTCAGGTGGCAGATCAGATGTCGAACTATCTGCTGACCGGTGCGGTTGAAAACGCGTTGAACATGCCTTCTGTAACCGCGGAAGAGGCCAAGGTCATGGGGCCATGGATCAAGCTGGCCGAACATCTGGGCGCCTTTGCCGGTCAGATGACCGATGAGCCAATCAAGGCCATCAATGTTCTGTATGATGGTGTCGCCGCCGAAATGAATCTGGAAGCCCTGAACTGTGCGGGCGTTGCAGGTATCATGAAAAAGGCCAACCCTGATGTGAACATGGTCTCAGCGCCGGTGATCGCCAAAGAACGCGGCATCAAAATCTCGACCACCAATCAGGACAAATCCGGCTCGTTTGATGGCTATATCAAGGTGACTGTTGTGACCGAAGATCGCGAACGGTCTGTGGCTGGCACGGTCTTTAGCGATGGCAAGCCGCGCTTCATTCAGATCAAAGGCATCAATATCGACGCCGAAGTGGGCCGTCACATGCTCTATACCACCAACGAAGACGTGCCGGGTATCATCGGTACGCTGGGTCAGACCATGGGTGAAAACGGCGTGAATATCGCGAACTTTACCCTTGGCCGTGCCGAAGTGGGCGGCGGGGCGATTGCCCTGCTTTATGTCGATGCGCCTGTGCCAGCGGATGTGATCGACAAGCTGAAGGTTACCGGGATGTTCCAGCAGGTGACCCCGGTCGAATTTGACGTCGCCTGAATAGATAGAATTTATCCTATCTTTGGCCCCCTGCCTTTCAAAGGTGGGGGGCTTTTGCTTGCGCATCCCACCGGTTCGTGCCTAGCTGCACGCATTGGGACGTGGGCCAGAAAGGACCAGAGCATGGAACGTATTTTTATGAAAGAAGACAACAAGGAAGAGACACAATCCGCAGGTGGGCGCGTCGATTCCCTGTTTTTCCAAAGCCGCAATGTGATCGTGGCCGGGCAGATCGACGATAAACTGGCGCAGCGCACAGTAACCCATCTTTTGGCTCTGGCCGAAGAAAGCGATGATCCGATCAACATGTTCATTTCATCGCCCGGCGGCCATGTCGAAAGCGGCGATATGGTGCATGATGTGATCAGCTTTATCAAACCCACTGTGCGCACCATCGGCACCGGCTGGGTCGCCAGCGCGGGCGCGCTGATCTATGTGGGGGCCAAGCCTGAAAACCGCTATTGCCTGCCCAACACCCGCTTTTTGCTGCATCAACCATCAGGTGGCATCGGCGGTCAGGTCTCTGACATGATGATTCAGGCCGAACAGCTGCGCATCATGCGTGATCGCTTTGACCAGCTTTTTGCCAAGGCCACAGGCCAGACACCGGAAAAGATCGCTGCCGATACCGCACGGGATTTCTGGCTGACCGCCTCAGAGGCCATCGACTATGGGCTTGCGGGCAAGATCATCTCAAACGCCTCAGAACTGGCCTGATCTGTGCCGCTTTACGCCATTGGCGATATCCACGGTCATCTGGATAAGCTTTCGACCGTTCTGGCCCGCATCGAACGTGATGGCGGGCCAGACGCGCGGGTTATTTTTCTGGGCGATTTCGTGGATCGCGGCCCGGATAGCAAAGGGGTGATCGACACCTTTTTGCATGGGCAGCAAAACGGCAAAGACTGGCATTTCGTCAAAGGCAACCATGATCGGCTGTTCCTGCGTTTCCTCGAAGAGGCGGCGCTGTTTGATCCTGCCATGCGTTCGGGCCTAAGCTGGCTGCATGAGCGCATCGGCGGCACGGAAACATTGGGGTCGTATATTGATCTTGCCGCGCTTGGGCGTGAGGTGCCCCAGCTAAAGTGGCTGTCTGTCTACGGTGACAAACCCATGGAAGAGGATCTGCTAGAGGTGCTGTTTGAACGGGTGCACGCCGCAGTTCCACCCAGCCACTATGAATTTTTACGGCAGCTGCCCCTCTACCACGAAGAACCCGGCTATTTCTTTGTGCACGCGGGCATCAAACCCGGCCTGCCGCTGCATCTTCAGCAAGAAGACGATCTGCTATGGATCCGGGAAGAGTTTCACAATGATCAGCGCAATCACGGGGCTTTTGTGGTGCATGGCCATACACCCGTCGAAACGCCGGATCTGCGTCACAACCGGCTGAACCTAGATACCGGTGCAGGCCGCGGCAGGGCGCTGACCGCCGCGGTGTTTGACGATGACGGTATCTTTGCCCTGACAGACACGGGCCGCTTGCGGCTATGACGCCTGCCGATCCGGCGAAAGCTTTTCCCAGGCGTCCCACTGCGCCAGAAAGATCTCTCCGGTCAGGTCTGTTAGGAAATGCGACCGTTTCAATCTGTCCATCACCGGGCCTTTGACCTCGGACAGATGCAAAGAAATCCCCATTTCTCCCAGACGCCGGTTTAGCTCTTCCAGCGTTTCCAGCGCGCTCATGTCCACCTCGTTTACTGCTGTGAATTGCAGCACCACATGTTTCAGCGGCTGGTCACAGGTCACCCGATCCAGCACATAATCCTCAAGAAAGCGCGCATTGGCGAAATACAGGCTTTCATCCACCCGCAGCGTGATCAAATGCGGTCTGGTCTCAACATCATGGCGCAGGATATTGCGGAAATGCTGGGTGTCAGGCACCAGCCCCACCTCGGCCACATGCGGGCGCGAGGTCTTGTAAAGATGCAGGGCGACCGAAATCAAAACCCCTGCTGAAACCCCCATCTCGACCCCCAACGACAGAGTCAGCAGGATCGTTGCCGCCACCGCAGCGAAATCAATTTTCGAATAGCCCCAGGCCTTTTTCAGAATTGAAAAATCAACCAGAGACAGCACTGCAACGATGATCGTCGCCGCCAGCGTCGCTTTGGGCAGGAAATAAAGCAGCGGGGTCAACAGCAGCGCGGCCAGTAAGATGCCCACCGCCGTAAACGCCCCCGCTGCGGGCGTTTCCGATCCCGCATCAAAGTTCACCACCGACCGGGCAAAGCCCCCCGTCACCGGGTAGCCGCCAGAAATCGCCGAAGCGACATTGGAGGCCCCCAAGCCGATCAGCTCCTGATCCGGCACAATCCGCTGGCGCTTTTTGGCGGCCAGTGTCTGCGCCACCGAAACGGATTCAACAAAGCCGATGATCGAAATCAGCACGGCTGACAGGAACAGCTGGCTCCACAAAGCGGGGGAAAAGCTGGGCAGGGTTGCAGGCGGCAGGCCCAGCGGCACCTCTCCCACGATCTTGACCCCCTGTTTGTCCAGCCCCAGCGCCCAGGTCAGCAGAATGGTCACAGCCACAGTGCCCACAGGCCCGGCCTTGGCGCCGATATCCGCCAGCCGGGGGGACAGCCCCCAGGACATCAGCAAAGGCTTTAGCCCTTTGCGCACCCAAAACAGGAAGGCCACAGTCGCCATACCCATCCACAGCGTCACGCCATTGGCATCCCCCAGATGGGCAAACAGCGATCCAAGCACCGTGATCAACGAATGACCATGCGCCTCAACGCCAAAGATATGCTTGAGCTGCGAAGTGGCGATCAAAATACCCGACGCCGTGATAAACCCGGCAATCACCGGATGAGACAGGAAGTTCGCCAGAAACCCCAGCTTTAGCACCCCCATCAGCAACAAGATCACACCGGAAATAAACGCCAGCGTTCCAGCGGCCAGCGCAATTGCGACCGGATCGGTCAGCCCCAGATTGCCAATCGCCGCGGCTGTCATGAGCGACACAACCGCCACCGGCCCCACAGCCAGCGCCCGCGAGGTGCCAAAGATCGCATAAGCCACCAAGGGCAGGATCGAAGCATATAACCCCATTTCAGCTGGCAGCCCAGCCAGTAGGGCGTAGGCCAGCGATTGCGGGATCAGCATGATTGTCACAATCACCGCCGCCACAATATCCGAGGTCGCCGTGTCACGGTCATAGCTGCGTGACCATTCCAGGATAGGAAGATAGCGGCCATAGCGTTTGGCAAGAGAATCAAGAGACATAACAAACCTGTGCATGTGAGGATGCGGACGATATATTCTATTATTCGAATAATTAAAGAAGCACCATCCCCATTTCAGCAAGGCGGACCTTTCTGCTAAACTGAGCAGGCAGTGATGAAAGGAAAGCCCATGAAGTGGCGCGATCTTGCGGAACATCAAATCCAGAAAGCCAAAGCCGAAGGTCAGCTAGACAACCTGACTGGGCAAGGCAAACCACTAGAGACACGCCAGGGCGGCGATATCGTCTCTGCTGGCATGGCGATCATGGCAGATGCCGGGGTTCTTCCCCGCGAGATTCAGTTGAAAAAAGAGATCGAAGCCAAACAGCAGGCCCTAAAATCCGGCACAGACGCAGCACAGCAGAAATCCCTGATGCAAGACCTTGCAGATTTGCAAATGCGACTGGCGATCGAACAAGAGGCGCGCAGAAAGTTCTACCGCACCTCTTGAGGCTGCCTTAATCCACTTTGATCTCAACCGGCTTGGCCAGCCATTCTTTGCCGCGCAGCATCGCCTTCCAATAGACCGGCGGCAGGATCTGTTCTTTCAGGATCCAGGCGGCGCGGGTGGGTTTGGTGCCGTCAATCACCCATCTGGGGAAACTGGGCAGCAGCGCGCCGCCATAGCCAAACTCAGCCAGTACGATTTTGCCCTTTTCGACCGTCAGCGGGCAAGATCCATAACCATTGTACAGGGCGCGCGGCGATCCGCCGTCGATATCCGCCGAGATATTCTCGGCCACAATGGGGGCCTGAATGCGGGCCGCCGCAGCCGTCTTGGCATTCGGCGCATTCATCACATCCCCCAGGGCCCAGATGTTATCATAGGATTTATGGCGCAGCGTATTCTGATCCACATCGACCCAACCCGCGCTATCCGCCAGCGGCGACACGCGGATGAAATCTGGGGCCACCTGTGGCGGACAGACATGCATCATATCGAACTCAACCGTCACGTCGCGCGGGGCTTCATCGGGTTTCGTCACCTTAAACGTGGCCATCTTTGCAGGGCCATCGACGGACACCAATGTATGAAAGAAATTCAGCGACGCGTTATATCTGCGCACATATTTCATCAGCGCCGGGATATAATCCTTCACCCCGAACAGCACCCCGCCGGCGTTCATAAACTGAATGTCGATGTTTCTAAGAACATTGGTGCGAAACCAATGATCACCAGAAAGATACATCGCCTTTTGCGGCGCGCCAGCGCATTTGATCGGCATCGGCGGTTGGGTAAACAGCGCGCGGCCAGACTTCATCCCATGCACCAGTTCCCAGGTGTAGGGCGCCAGATCATAACGATAGTTCGAGGTCACACCGTTCTTGCCCAGCGTCTCCACCAGACCTTCGACGCCATGCCAATCCAGCTTAAGCCCCGGGCAGACCACCAGACGATCATACTTCACCACCCGACAACCATCTAGGATCACGGCGTTGTTTTCGGGTTCAAAGGCCGCCACCGCCGCCTGAATCCAGCGCACCCCTTTGGGGATCAGGCTGGCCATGGTGCGCGCTGTGGTATCCGCATCAAACACGCCACCGCCAACCATGGTCCACCCCGGTTGGTAATAATGAACATCCGCCGGGTCCAAAATCGCGATATCCAGATCGGGTTTGCGCGACCGCAGGCTTGAAGCCGCCGCGATACCTGCCGCACCGCCCCCTACAATCACCACATCGAATTTGGCGTCGCCGGTATCTGTCGGGGTTTTGCCACCATTCACAATGCGCCGCACCACACCCGCCATGTCATAGCCCGCTGACTTGGCCATCTCCAGAATGGTTGTGGCCTCCAGCACCTTCGCCTGCGACAGCGCCCAAAGCGTGGCAGACCGTGTCCCGGTGCGGCAATAGGCAAAGACAGGCCCCGGCAGTTCGCGCATCAACTGCCCAAAGCTTTGCGCATCTTCATCCTGAACCCTGCCGCTGATCACCGGCTGATACGCGACCTCAAGCCCGGCCTCGCGCGCCATGGCGCGTATCTCTTCAAAGCTGGGCTGATCCATCCCTTCGCCATCGGGACGGTGACAAACAATCGCGCGGTAGCCAGCTCTGGCAATTTCCGCCACATCCGCAGGCGAAATCTGAGGTGAAACCGTCAGATCATCACTGATTTTTTTGAATTCCATGACACGATTCCCGGCAAAATAAGGGGTTTGTCCGCCTTATACATTCGCCAAAAGGAATAGATCACGCGCCGTAGGGTCGCATCACAAAGACCGGCGGGATCTTACCAATAAAAGGGCCGCAAACGCGGCCCTTATCTGGTTCACTGCCCGTATCAGGCGCTGGCAAAGCCCTTGTCCAGAGCATTCAGGATCACATTGATCTCGTCTTCGGTGATGGTCAGCGGCGGCGACATAAGGATGTTATGCGCACCCAGCCGGACCATGGCCCCAGCCTCGTACGCGGTCTGATGGATCTTTGACATTGTGGGCAGATCCATCGGTGTTTTGGTCGCCTTATCAGAGACCAGCTCGATCCCGGTCATCAGGCCATGCCCACCACGAACATCACCGATGATGTCGTATTTTTCAGCCAGCGCTTTGACGCCTTCGCATAGTTGCGTGCCACGCGCAGCGGCATTGGTTTTCAGATCCAGACGCAGCGTTTCCTGCAAACACGCTGTAACCGCAGCAGCCCCAACCGGATGCGCTGAATAGGTATAGCCGTGATAAATTCCGCCCTGCGCGCTGTCAGAGTTTTCGAATACCTCGGCCACTTTGCCCGAAATCAGCGCCGCGCCCACCGGGAAATACCCCGATGTGATGCCTTTGGCAGTGCTCATCATATCGGGCTTCACGCCCCAATGACGCGCACCCGACCAGTCGCCGGTGCGGCCAAAACCTGTGATCACCTCATCCGAGATCAGCAAAATGCCATAGCGATCACAGATGTCTCGCATCAAAGGCATAAAGGTTTCTGGCGGCACAATCACGCCGCCCGCCCCCTGAATGGGCTCCATGATAAAGGCGGCGATGGTTGAAGGATCCTGAAACTGGATTTCATCTTCCATCGCCTGCGCACACAGCTGCGCCAGCTTCACCGGGTCGGTTTCATGGAAGGGATTGCGATAGGCATAGGGCGACGGCAGATGATAGCAGCCCGGCAGAAGCGGCTCATAATTGATGCGGAACCGGTTGTTCCCATTCACCGAAGCCCCGCCGATATGCGTGCCATGATAACCCTTTTTCAGTGAAAGGAACTTTGTCCGGGTCGCCTCGCCGCGAATGCGGTGGTACTGGCGCGCCAGTCGCAGCACGGTTTCCACTGAATCCGACCCGCCCGAGGTAAAGAACACGCGTTCTATGCCGTCTTCGACAAAGAAGTTCTGCACCTCATAGGCCGCTTCGATCGCAGGCGGGTTCGATGTGCCCGCAAAGGCCGAATAGTAAGGCAGATCCTGAAGCTGGCCAGAAATGGCATCTTTCAGTTTGTCGTTGGAATAGCCAAGGTTCACACACCACAGCCCGCCAACAGCATCCACCACGGTGTTGCCATCAATATCGGTAATAGTCACACCCTGTGCGCGGGTGATGATCTTGGGCGGGGTGGTATGGGCATCACCGGGGTGGCCCATCGGATGCCAAATCTGGCGCGCGTTGTTTTCCTTGAGGAAATTGTCATCTTTCATGGCACGACTCTCTGCATATAGATTTGATCAAATTCTGTCATTGCAATAAGAGCCTGTCCAGTAAAGAACCGGGGCGGGCGCATATTTCCACCCGCATCTATCCAATCATGCGGGTAAACATATCCAACTCATCACTGGATTGCGCAGGATCACGGGTAAAACCGGCATTTTGCAAAATTCTGGCCGAGGCCAGATTGCCCACTTCGACACCGCCGCTCAGGTGGCGTTTAGGGCCCTGTGCAAGCTGCGCAATCAGCCCCTGCACCAGTTCTGATCCAATCCCCTGCCCCCAGACCTGTTCAGCCAGCATGTAACCGATGCGCAACTCACCTTCGGTGCCGATATCCATCAGAAACATAAGGCCGATCAACGCATCCTGCTGCCAGATCAAGCTTACGCGGGCTTTGTCCCTCCGGGCGTCAATCCACGCAGTAATCCCTCCATCGGGCACAGCCAAGCTGGGCGGAAGATACTTCAACACCGGCGGTGTCAGCATCGCTAAAAGCTTGGGCTCCAGCTGCGCGCGCCGATCCGCATCTGCCAGTACCGGTGCCCAATCCTGCACCCGCAGCCGCGCGGTTTGAAAATCAGTTTCAGACATATTGCCCCCGGCCCAAAAGAAAACGCCGCCCCAAAAGGGACGGCGTATATCAAAACCGATCTGGCTGGAATTAGAAGCCCAGACCTTCGTATTTCTTTTTGAACTTCGAAACACGGCCGCCCTGGTCCAACAGGCGCGATGTGCCGCCGGTCCATGCCGGGTGCACAGTCGGGTCGATGTCCAGTGCCAGAGTATCGCCTTCCTTACCCCATGTGGTGCGGGTCTGGAATTCGGTGCCGTCGGTCATTTTGACGGTCACAACGTGGTATTCGGGGTGCAGATCTTTTTTCATGATCCGGCTCCTTACGACTTCGCCTTGAGGGGCTTGTAAGTGGTGTCTTCTGCGATACGGGCGGATTTACCGCGGCGTGCACGCAGATAGTACAGTTTGGCGCGACGGACGCGGCCACGGCGAACAACTTCGATGTATTCGATGTTGGTAGAGTGCAGCGGGAACACACGTTCTACGCCTTCACCAAACGAAATCTTGCGAACGGTGAACGAACCGGCAATGCCCGAACCGTTTTTACGGCTGATGCAAACACCTTCGTAGTTCTGAACACGGGTGCGCGACCCTTCGGTCACTTTAAAGCCGACACGGATGGTGTCACCGGCTTTGAAATCGGGGATATCTTTCCCCAGCGCAGCGACTTGCTCCGCTTCAAGCTGTGCGATCAGGTCCATCTGATCATCTCCTATATACGACGTGGTTTGCCCACGGATGATGTCTGAAACAGAGCTTTGAGAGACCCCAAAGATGAAACAGCTGTTCTTTGTTTTTCAGGTCAGGCGGAACCCGGCCCAAATATCAAAGGGCAAGCGAGTCACCCCGTTGCCCAAAGATGGCCCCGTATAGGCGGGGCGGGCCTTATTGGCAAGGCTCAAAAGCTCTTCAAGCCCTTGCGGGCTTTCCTCGCTTAGGCATCGGAGGGGTGGTTGACGCCATCAACCCATGGACGCGGCTCAAAGTCTTTTGGCTCAATCCCTTCCAGCGCATAGAAATTGACCCCGTATTGGTTGGGGTCAATCCGGCGCTGATGATACATGTACACGCCGCAGGTCTGACAGAAATAGTGTTTGGCAGTATGTGTGCCCCATGAATAGAGCCGCAGTTGATCCGCCCCTTTGATCACTTCGACACCATCAAGACTTGCTGAAATTGTCGGTACATTGCGGCGACGGCAATATGAACAATCACAGCGCAGCGCACGATCCAGTGGCTCGGACGGTGTCACGTTCAATTCGACAGCACCGCAATGGCAGGTGGCTTTCATAGGGGATGTCATCGGCGGGGGATCCTTGGAACTGTGGAACGGACATAGCGATAGCGTGCTTCGGGGTTCGGCGGGTGGCCCTGCGTGTCACGCCAGAACAAAGGCCCGCCGCGCCTGCGCCAGAGCGGGATGGTCAGGACCAGCCCCGCAACGAAACCGCCGATATGCGCCCAATAGGCCACCCCGCCCCCTTCGACAGAGCTGCCAAGCCCCCCAAACAGCTGCATCGCAAACCAGACGGCCAGGGTCACCCAGGCCGGCAGTGGGAAGATGCGGATATAGACTATCAGGAACAGCAGAATATCCACCCGCGCTTTGGGGAAAAGCAAAAGATAGCCCCCCATGACGCCAGCAATCGCCCCGGATGCCCCCACGGTGGGCACATTCGACATCGGGCCGGAAAGATAATGGATCAGCCCCGCGGCAATCCCGGCGGAAAGATAGAAGGCGGCAAAGCCAACATGCCCCATCTCATCTTCCATGTTGTCCCCAAAGATGAAGAGAAACAGCATGTTACCCGCCAGATGCATCCAGCCCCCATGCAAAAACATCGAGGTGATCAGGCCTGACCAGCCATAGCCCTCAGAAAGGAAGACGGGCACCAGCGCATAGTCGGCATAATGCTGCAGCAATGCGCGCGGATCAGCCTGCAGCGGCAGGGTCGCCAGAAAGATCAGCACATTGGCCGCAATCAGCCCATAAGTCACATAGGGCGTGCGGCTGGAAGGGTTGTGGTCGCGGATAGGGAACATGCGACCACACTGGAGGTTTTGCCAGAATCGTCAAGGGGAATGGGGCTTTGCCCCCTTGGCCTCTGGCCAATTCCCCAAGGAATTTTGGGGCTTAACCCTGCCCCGCCAAAAGCGCTGCATTCCCTCCGGCGGCTGTGGTGTCGATACAGACATGCCGTTCCGCACGCGCATGGCCTGAATCAGGGTGCCCCGTGATCAGGGTTAGGATCGGCCCCGGACGGGCGGCCAATGCGCGGCGATAGTGCTGGGCGGTGGATTGATCCCCCCACCAGAGCGCCGCAGAAATTCCCCAGATGTCGCGCAGCGCATCCGGTGGGACAGCGCCTTTGGCCCGCACCGCAATCCCCCCAAGATCGCGAATAGCTTTGGCCTGAGCTTTAGACGCCTCTTCCCCCGGACCAAGGCAAAGCACCGGAGGCCGGGCAAAATGGCTAAGCTGGTTGGCCTCGCCGGTTGGCCCGGGCAGTTCCTGATGTTTCGGGGCGGGCTGATCCCCATTGGATTGCGCAATCGCGGCGTTCAGATCGCTTAGGTTGCTTTGCAAATCCCAATCGCCCTGCACTGCTGGCGCTGCCAAATGGCGGAAGCGGTTCAGATAGAGCGGGCCACCGGCCTTGGGGCCAGTGCCAGACAGGCCTTCGCCGCCAAAAGGCTGGCTGCCGACAATGGCCCCAATCTGATTGCGATTGACATAGAGATTGCCCGCATGCACCCGTTCGGTGACATATTGAACCCGGTCGTCAATGCGTGTCTGCAACCCGAATGTCAGCCCATAGCCGGTCGCGTTGATTGCGTCGATCACATCATCCAACTCATCCGATTTGAAGGTGGCCACATGCAGAACCGGGCCGAAAATCTCGCGTTCAAGATCTTGGATACCCCCCACTCGGATCAATGTCGGCGCGACATAAAACCCAGTGTCGGGGGTCGGATAGGTCTTGATCACGCGGCCTGCATGCATGGCCACATCAATATGGGCCTGAATGCCGGCGCGCGCCTCTTCGTCGATGACAGGGCCCAGATCAGAGGCGGGATTCCACCCATCCGTCATCACCAGCGTATCCATGGCCCCTTGCAACATGTCGAGGAAATCCTTGGCGATATCTTCCTGAACGTAGAGGCAGCGCAAAGCGGAACAGCGCTGACCCGCAGATTGAAACGCGCTTTCCACGATGGCCTGCACAGCCTGTTCAGGCAGCGCGGTTGAATCGACAATCATAGCGTTCAGACCACCAGTTTCGGCGATAAACGGCGCGCCGGGGGCAAGATGTTCCGCGATAGATTTGTGAATGATCTGCGCGGTTTCGGTTGAACCCGTAAAGGCCACACCGCCGACATGGGCGTCGGATGTCAGCGCAGCGCCCACATCCCCCGCCCCGGGCAGCAGCTGAAGCGCGCCAAGCGGCACACCCGCCTCATGCAGCAGCTGCACTGCGCGATAGGCAATCAGCGGGGTCTGCTCGGCCGGTTTGGCCAGCACGGCGTTGCCCGCCGCCAGCGCGGCAGAAATCTGCCCCGTAAAAATGGCCAGCGGGAAGTTCCACGGCGAAATGCAGGTGAAAACACCAACAGGCGCAGGCCCATCAGCACGGGCAGCGTAATAGCGCAGGAAATCCACTGCCTCGCGCAGCTCGGCAACCGCATCAAGCAGCGTCTTCCCCGCCTCGCGGTGCAAAAGCGCGAAAAGCTCACCAAAGTGTTCTTCGTAAAGATCTGCGGCGCGGTTCAGGATCTGGGCGCGCTCTGAGGCTTTGACTTGCCATGGCTCAGCTGCGCGGGCAGCGCTTTGAACCGTTTCCGATGTTGCCCAGACAACCTGTCCAACAAGATCATCGGGATTTGCGGGGTTGCGCAGCACCTCTTCGGCCCCTTGCGGCGCCTCTTCGGCGATCAACGGGCCTGCCTGCCAAACGTGTGACTTAAACGGATCCCGTGCGGCATTGATGGCCGCCATGGTCGGACGATGGCGCAGATCGAACCCTTTGGAATTTGGCCGCTCCGGCGCAAACAGCTGCGGCCCGGTCGGCAGGTCACTATCCAGCACAGCCTCAAAGGGATCAGAGGCCACCACTTCGGGAGCAACATCTTCATCAACGATCTGGTTCACAAAAGACGAATTCGCGCCGTTTTCCAACAATCTGCGCACCAGATAGGCCAGCAGGTCACGATGCGCCCCCACCGGGGCATAAATCCGGCAGCGGGTGTTGTTGTGGTCTTTCACCAGATCATGCAGGGTTTCCCCCATGCCATGCAGGCGCTGGAACTCAAAGGCCTGTTTATCGTTCCCCATGCGCAAGATCGCCGCCACAGTGTGGGCGTTGTGGGTCGCAAACTGCGGATAGATGTGATCGGTCATCGCCAGCAATTTGCGCGCATTGGCGATGTAGGAAATGTCAGTGGCCTGCTTTGAAGTGAAAACAGGGAACCCTGGCAAGCCATTCACCTGCGCCAGTTTGATTTCCGTGTCCCAATAGGCGCCTTTCACCAGCCGCACCATGATCTTGCGATCCAATGACTTTGCCAAGCCATACAGCCAGTCCAGCGTCGCCCCGGCACGCAGCCCATAGGCCTGCACCACCACACCAAACCCATCCCAGCCCTCCAGCGTTGGGTCTGACAGAACCTCTTGAATGATATCCATCGAGATCGACAGGCGATCCGCCTCTTCCGCGTCGATGTTCAACCCGATTCCAGCGGAACGCGCCAACCCGCAGAGCGAGCGCAGGCGAGGGATAAGGGCCTGCAAAGCGCTGTCGCGCTGCAGATCATCATATCGCGCATAAAGCGCCGAAAGCTTGACCGAGATGCCGGGATTCTCGCGGATATCATCGGAATGCGCCCCATCGGCGATGGCGGTGATCGCCTTGGAATAGGCCAGATGATAACGGCGGGCGTCAGCCTCGGTGCGCGCCGCTTCCCCCAGCATATCATAAGAATAGGTAAATCCCTTCTCTTCCTGCGCACCTCCGCGCTTCATGGCCGCCTGAATAGTTTCGCCCAAAACAAATTGCGCGCCCATTTCCTTCATCGCGCGGCCCACAGCGGTGCGGATCACCGGTTCGCCCAGCCGTTTGATCGCGGCCCTCAGATGCCCCACAGGGCCGGGATTGGCATCCTCTGCCAGCACTTTCCCCGTCAGCATCAAAGCCCAGGTCGAGGCATTCACCAAAGGCGAGGTGGAATGCCCCATGTGCTTGCCCCAGTCGGAAGGCGCGATTTTATCTTCGATCAGCGCATCAATGGTGGCGGCATCGGGCACGCGCAGCAGCGCTTCGGCCAGACACATCAGTGCCACACCCTCATCGGTCGACAGACCGTATTCCGCCAGAAAAACCTCCATCAGCCCCGGTTTGGTCGAAGAGCGTATGTCGCGCACCAATTGTGCCGCATCGGCACTGATCGCAGCGCGGTCATCACCAGTCAGCCCGGCCTCTTCGCGCAGGCGGGCGACAGTTTCAGCCTCATCGGCATAGGTCAGATCATCAATACGCGCACGCAGGTCAGTCAGAGAGGTCAGAAAGGTCATGGGCAACGGTCCAATATCTAAGTTTGCTCTAGATTACCCCAGCGCGTGAAGTCATATTGACCGAATACTCCCTTTTGACAGTTCAAATGAACTTTAGAATATGAAGTCAGCGATGCAAAATGATGATCTAGACCAATATGACAGGTCGATCCTGAACGTTCTGGCCAGCGAAGGCCGCCTGTCTGTAACCGAACTGGCCCGCCGCATCGGCCTGTCCAAGACGCCAACGCAGGCGCGGTTGCGCCGTTTGGAACACAGCGGCGTGATCAAAGGCTATCGCGCCATTCTGGATCCGATCCGCCTGCAACTGGATCATGTGGCCTTTGTCGAGGTCAAAATGGAAGGCACCCGCGAACGCACCCTGGCGGCTTTCAATGATGCGGTGGCAAAGATCCCCGAGATTGAACAAGTCCATCTGATCGCAGGGAATTTCGACTATCTTCTCAAGGTGCGCACATCAGATATGAACAGCTATCGGCAGGTGCTGGCGGAAAAGATTTCAACCCTGCCCGGCGTGGCCTCCACCTCGACCTTTGTCGCCATGGAAGCCGTCAAGGAAAGCTGGCTCGCAGATGTGACTTGACGTGAGCACCCCCTGCGCGGCCTAATCAGGGCATGCGACTGACCCTGATCCTTTTGCCCCTCGCCGCGCCGCTCTGGGCGGATGGCTGCCCCACAGCCCCTGATCTGTCTGCAATGGCGCCCCTCTACAACCAGCTGCAAGACGCCCCAAATGAACAGGCTGCGCGGCTGATCACCAATGAAATGTGGGGCTTTTGGGATGACGCCCCGGACGAAGCCAGTCAAGAGATGCTCGATACCGGCATGAAGGCCCGCGCGGGGTTCGATTTCTTCAACGCTATTGAAATGTTCGACCGCCTCGTCGCCTATTGCCCCTTTTATGCCGAAGGGTACAACCAGCGCGCCTTTGTCAATTATCTGCGACAGGATTATTCCGCCGCCCTGCCCGATCTGGAACGCGCGTTGGAACTGAACCCGATCCATGTGGGGGCCCTCTCTGGGCGCGCCCTGTCACTGCTGGCTTTGGGGCGCGAAGACGAGGGGCAGCTGGCCCTGCGCGACGCCCTGAAAGTTAACCCATGGTTACCAGAACGCCGGTTGCTCAAACTCTTGCCCGGAAAAGAATTATAGAAAATCTCTGCCTGGGTCTTGGCCCTCTGAAAATAGGGGTCTATGGTGCGGCTTGGTTGCCCGCGTGGTGGAATGGTAGACACAGGAGACTTAAAATCTCCAGGCAGAAATGCCGTGCCGGTTCGAGTCCGGCCGCGGGTACCAAATTACACCCCCTTTCATTGTGAACACAGTCGCGCATCGCTGCGACTTGTTGACGTTATTTTTGCAATCCCCTTCCGCCCAGACAACGACGCCAGTAGCGCGATCTGACTGGATCACAGCCGCTGCATTCGAACTGCCGCACTGTTTTTCAGCACTGCGACATATCACCCAATAAGGGTCTTAATCTAATATCATTCAACTTTAACATGTAAAATATGACGAAAATGTAACCACATACTACGGTTTTGCCCCTTTTGCTGATTTCGGAAGCGTTAACATCTACGCCACGCGCATCAAAAACGGCGCTTAAAAAAGGGAGAGAGAACATATGTCAATCAAACCCCCCCTATCGGAACTTCCGATAAAAACCGCTGATAGCGGCTTCTATCGGGGGTTCAGCGTCAATGTGACGGTCATTAGTAAAATCATTATCAGTGTTCTGGTTGTCTGGTGCATTTTCTGGCCCACACAGGCCGGGCGAATGCTAAGCGAATGGAACGGGATCATTCTGGACAACTTTGCTGCCTGGTACATCTGGGTGGTGGCAATGTTCCTGATTGTCTGCCTTGGTCTGGCGCTCTGGCCAGCGGCCGGCCGCATGAATCTCGGCAAGCCGGATGACAAACCCGAGTTCTCGAACTTCTCTTGGTTCTCAATGATGTTTGGCGCAGGGATCGGTGTCGGCATGTTGACATGGGCCGTTGCAGAACCCGTTGCCCACTTCAAAAACAATCCCAGCGTTATTCAGGGGCTGACCACTGCAGCTGGCGAAGACAACATCCGCCAAGCTTATGTCTGGTCATTCCTGCATTGGGGCGCGGGCGCCTGGGCCTGCTACGCGATCATTGGTCTGGCGCTGGCGTTCTTTGCCTATCGTCGTGATCTGCCACTGACCATCCGTTCAGCGCTGACCCCGCTGTTTGGCAAATCACTGTCAGGCACCGTGGGCCACATCATTGATATCGTCGCGGTTGTGGCCACCATTCTGGGTGTGGCGCAGACGCTGGGCTTTGGCGTTGATCAGTTTGTTGCAGGTCTGACCCGCATCGGCATTGGCGGTCTGGTCCATCCGGAAGGCGCTGTGAACGCCGCAGGTGACAGCATTGCCGGCACCGTAAACTTCGTCGGGATTGTCATCGCGCTTGTCTTTATCATGGGCGCATCGACCCTGTCTGCGCTGTCAGGTGTTGGCAAAGGCATCAAATGGCTGTCCAACATCAACATGGTGCTGTCGATCTTCCTGCTGGGCTTCTTCATCATCTTTGGCGCGACATGGTTCGGCTTTACCGCGTTGTTTGTCGGCCTGTGGGATTACATCCTTGCGCTGCCTTACCTAAGCTTCAACGTCTACCGCTCTGACGGTGTTGAGGGGTCTGAGGCCTTCCTGCTGGCACAGTGGCAGGGCTGGTGGCCGGTGTTCTACTGGGCGTGGTGGATTGCGTTTGCCCCCTTTGTGGGCCTGTTCCTGGCGCGCATTTCCAAGGGCCGCACCATCCGCGAATTTGTGCTGGGCGCGATGCTGGTGCCGGGTCTGATGTGCTGCATCTGGTTCTCATGGGCCGGTGGCACCGCAATCTGGCTGGAACTGTACGGCGAAGCAAACGGCGTTATCTTTGATGCCGGGAATGGTGACAAGATCTTTGCCATGACCGAATTCATGCTGGCACCCATTGCACAGGTTCTGGCCTGGGGCATGGCGGTTGTGATCGTGGTTCTGCTGATGACCTTCCTTGTCACCTCGGCTGACTCGGCGGTTTTGATCGTGAACACCATCAATGCCGCTGGCGACGAAGGCCCCAAAGCCCGCCCGCACATCCTGTTCTGGGGCGTTGCTCTGGCGCTTGTGGTTGGCGGCCTGCTGGTCTCTGGCGGCACCGGCGCAATCCAGACCGCCATGGTGATCGGGGCGCTGCCCTTCTCAATTGTGATGGTCCTGATGTGTATCGCACTGGTCAAAGCGATCTGGAATGACAGCCGCAGAGAGGCGGCAGGCGTTCCCACCACGGTGGACAGTGACGAAGCCGTAGCATCCAGCTAAAGCCTGACAAACCCAATGTCGGCCCTGCACATGCGGGGCCGATTTCTTTTGCGCTACAGCAATCCCTCAGCACGAAAGCTGAGCTCACAGGATTTTCCCACAATCAGATGGTCATGCAGCGTGATGCCCAGCGCGGTCGCGGCCTGTTGGATCTGCATGGTCATGTCAATATCCGCCTCGCTGGGGCTGGGATCACCGGACGGGTGGTTATGTATCAAAATAAACGCCGAGGCATTTAACTCTAACGCGCGTTTCACCACCTCGCGCGGATAGACAGGCACGTGATCCACCGTGCCCCGCGCCTGTAGCTCATCCGCGATCAGCACGTTCTTGCGATCCAGATACAGCACCCGAAACTGCTCTGTCTCGCGGTGCGCCATGGTGGTCTGGCAATACTCCAGAAGGGCATCCCAACTGCTGACCACCTGCCGTTTCAACACCCGCGCCTGCGCCAGTCGATGGGCGGCGGCCTCGATGATCTTCAATTCGGTCACAACCGCGTCGCCAACACCCTTTACGCAACTCAGCCGTTCCGGCGTGGCGGAGATCACCCCGTTGAAATCACCAAACTCTGTCAGCAACTGTCGCGCCAGCGGCTTGACATCCCGCCGGGGGATGGCGCGAAACAAGACCAGTTCCAGCATTTCGTAATCAGGCAGCGCCCCCGCCCCGCCCACCAGAAACCGTTCGCGCAGACGGGCGCGGTGATCCTTGATGTAGGAAGGCAGGATCTTTTGATCAGGCACAGGGGCAACCGGCGCTTCGTCAAAATCAAACAACGCCGCCTGCGCATCCGAAAAATGAGGTCCGCGTGTCATGCCCCCATGTTGCAAAAACATGGTTAGAAGGAGGTTAACAAACGCCTAGCGCCGACGCTCGCCCAGCAACAGCGCAAAGACAAACGCTGCCCCCAGCGAGGTGGTCACAATACCCACAGGCAATTCCTGCGGCGCCAACAGCAGACGCGACAGGATGTCAGAGGCCGTCAGCAGGATCGCCCCCACCAACGCGGCAGTGGGCAGCAGCAGGCTGTGCAGCGGGCCAACGATCCCCCGCGCCAGATGCGGCACCATCAGCCCCACAAACCCAATCACCCCGGCGACAGACACAAAGGCCGCCGTGGCCAGCGCAGACACCATAAAAGACATCACCCGCAAGCGATGCACCGGCACCCCAAGACTGATCGCGGTCAGATCCCCGGCCAACAGCGCATCAAACCAACGACGCCGGTAGAAGGTGTAGGAAAACACCAGCACCAGCGCCCCCAGCACCAGCGGCAGGGATTCCCAGCGCGACAGGCCCAAGCCCCCCAGCATCCAGAAAATCACCGAATGCGCGGCCCGGTTATCGCCGGAAAAGATCAGATAGTTGGTCACGGCAGAAAACATGAAAGACACCGCCAGACCGGATAAGATCAGCTTCTCCGGGGCGCTGGTGCGCAAGCGGTGCACCAGCAGCAAAACAATGCCCGAAGCAATCATGCCGCCGAAAAAGGCCGCAATGGGCAATGTCCAGATCCCCAGAATATCCCCCGTCACGGTGATAACAAAAACCGCCCCTGCCGCCGCCCCAGACGACAGGCCAAACAAAAAGGGATCCGCCAGATCATTGCGCGTGGTTGTCTGCAAGACCACACCGACAATGCCCAAACCCGCCCCGATGACGGCTGAAAACAGGGCGCGCGGGAACCGCAGATCAAAGATGATCCGCCCCATCGGTGTCGGATCTGCGCTGCTCAGGCCAAGCCCTGTCGCAATTGCCGAAAATGCATCTGCAACTGGGATAGAGGTTGTCCCGTACAGCACCGACAGCAAAATGAGAGTGGCCAGAACGGCCACTCCCAAGATCAATGTCAGACCGGTACGGCCCATGTCAGAACAGACCCGGATGCATAGCATCGGCCATTTTCTGGATCGCATCGATGTTTGCGGGTCCGGGGGTCAGCTCTTCGTAGCGCAGGCCAATCCAGCGGCCGTTCTTCACAGCATCGGTGTGCTGCATGACCGGGTGTTCTTGCAGGAACTTGAACGTGCCCTCTGCCCCTTCGCCGTTGGAATAATCCAGCAGAACAAGGAATTCAGGGTTTGAGGCCGCCACAGCTTCCCAAGACGACCGGCCCCAGCTGGTGTCCATGTCGTGGGTCACATTTGCACCGCCCGCCGCTGTGATCATCGCATCAGGAATGGCGAATTTGCCCGCTGTGAAAGGCGCATCTGCCGGGCCGTCCAGCAGGAACACACGCGGCTTGGCCTGATCTGCGGTCTTTGCTTCGATCGCGGCCAGCTGCTCTTTCCAGCCAGACACCAGCATTTCGGCCTTTTCAGACACGCCCATGACCTGACCCAGACGGGTCACATCGTTAAACAGCAGGTCCATGCTCGCTTCTGGGCGATCTTTGTGCAGGTGAACGCAGCTTTCGGTCAGAACCAGTGTCTTGATGCCAAAGGGGGCCAGCGTGTCAGGTGTGACTTCGCCACCGGGCTTCATACCATAGTACCAACCCGCAAAGAACATCTCGGGCGACGCCGCCACGAGGTTCTCAACAGTTGGATATTTCGGCGCCAGTTCAGGAATGTCACCGCGCAGCGTGTCGAAATCCGGGCTGGTCTTGTACCAGCCGGTGATGCCGGTCAGGCCAACGATTTTATCCTGCAGACCCAGCGCAAAGGCCATGTCGGTCATGTTCATGTCATGCACGACGATGCGCTCTGGCGACTTGTCAAAGGTGAGCGTCTCACCGCAGTTATCAACACTGATTTCAGCCGAAGCTGCGCCAGCCAGACCCAGCACAACGGCTGCGGACCAGAGAGTTTTCATTCCCGTTACTCCTTATCGGTATATTTCAGTTTTTCGAATATCAAGCGCCGGGATCTGCCGCCCATTATGGGGGAGCAGCAGATAATCGACGTCGAATGTTTTGCGCACGGCCTCTGGGGTCAGCACCTGATCCACCGGGCCGAAATCGGTTAGCCGCGCATCTTTCACCAGCGCCACATGGCTGGCAAATTCAGGGATCATCACCAGATCATGCAGGATCGTCACCACTGTGATGCCCAGCCCGGCCACAAGTGACAGCATCCGCCCTTTGGCATCGGGATCCAGATGGTTGGTGGGTTCATCCAGAAACAGCAGCTGAGGCCGCTGCACCAGCGCGCGGGCAATATGTGCGCGCTGCTTTTCCCCGCCAGACAACCGCCCCATGGGTTTGTCGGCCAACTTGGCAATCCCGGTCAGATCCAGCACCTTGGCCAGTGCCTCACGGTGTTCGGTATTGGAAAAGTCCCCCCAGATCGGCATCTGCCCCAACGCCACATAATCTTGCAGCGCCAGCCGCCCATCTGGCTCAGACTGCTGCGACACAGTGGCAATCTTGCGCGCCCGTTCAAGCGGGCTGAGAACGCGCAGGCTTTGCCCGTCAATCCGCACATCCCCATGGGTGATTTCGCTCATGCCAGACAGCAGGTTCAGCAACGTAGTCTTGCCCGCGCCATTTGGCCCCGCAATGGCAAGCACCGCCCCCTTGGGCAGATCAAAAGTAACATCACGCAGCAAAGGCGCGCCGCTTTGGGTGTGAAACCCAAGGTTCTGCACTTCCAGAAGGATGCTCATAGCGCCACGCCTTTCAAGGCTGGAATGCGGGCCAGTGTCTTGTCACTCAGCGCACTGGGACGCTGGGTGCTATTCGTCCAGCCGGTGTCACTGTCGCAATACTGATGGGCAAAGGCCGCGATGCCCTGCACCGCCTGAGCGGTGGCAATTTTACCAAACAGATAGGTCGCCTTGCCCTGCGCCTGAAACCCCACAGCCGGGGGAAAGTCGCATCCTGCCAGACAGTCGACGGCACGAAATCTGACCCCTTCGGGCACATGCGATTTCAGCGCCTCTTTCATGGCGCGCGCCCGATCCGGACCCTCGCAGGTGCTGCAAATCAGGATGGTGTGATCAGCTGTTTCGGACATGATGATCCTCACCTGCCACGGGGCGGGGATCAGAAGTGCCATCAATGTATATACACGCCAGACGTGCCATCATGCCTCCTTCCAAGGCGCCCCGCCCTGGGTTGGTTGAATACGCAGATGGCAGGTCTCCTGACTTGCGGGTCACAGCTTGGCTGTCCTTCCCGGCCCCTGGCCAGTGGGTCTTCAGCGTCGCTCACCGCTTACAGTTGCGGGGGCAGTCACGGAATTGGTTTACACCGCACCGTGTTCCCTTTTCATCCCCAAAGGCACGATACCTGAGGGAAACCATCGCGAAATGCGTGGACCAGACGGGGACGTCTGTCAATAATAAATCATTAACACACAGCAAAAGCGGGCCATCTCAGGCCCGCTTTGGTCATCTGCTACCCTGTTCAGGCGGGCAAGCGCGCATCCACAAACAGCGCCCCACGTTTCGTGTGCTCCAGATCGGTTTCCACACGGTAGGTCTGGCCGATCTCGGGCAGCGCAAGGATATCCTCGGGCGCGCCATCGGCCAAAATGTCACCGCTGCGCAGCAGGACAAGCCGATCACAGAACTTGGCTGCCAGATTCAGATCATGCAGCGCCGCCATCACCACCGGCTTTTTGCGCTGCATCTCGGCCCTGATCGAGGTCAGGATCGACAGCTGGTGATGCAGATCCAGCGCGCTTGTGGGTTCATCCAGCAAGATCACATCCGGGGTGCGCACAATCGTCTGCGCCACCGCCACCATCTGCGCCTGCCCGCCGCTCAGATCAGACACCCCCCGGTTGGACAGATGCCCCAGCCCCAAAGCGTTTAACGTATCTGATACCCGATCCAGATCCTCTGACTGAACCCGCCAGCCGGTGGTCTGCTTTAACGCCAGCAGCACGCTTTCAAACACCGTCAGCAGCGCATTGCAGCCAAAAGCCTGAGGCATATAAGCCACGCGCTGCGCGCGATCCCGGCGGCGCTGATCCGTGACATCCTGTTCTTTGATATGAATACGCCCGGCGGTGGGGGTGATCAGCCCCGCCAGCGTTTTGAACAGGGTCGATTTGCCCGAAGCATTCGGCCCAATCAGCCCGACAAATGTGCCCGGCTCGATCTGCCGCACCGATACCCCATGCAGGATCTCACGTTTCCCATATCCGGCTTTCAGCCCTTCGATGCCAAGCGTCATGACAGTTTCTCCCGCCGGGTGCCCAGAATGATCGACACAAACACCGGCACACCAATCAGCGAGGTGATGATACCGATCGGATAGATGATGCCCGGCGTGATGGATTTTGAAATCAGTGAGGTCAGCGAAAGAACCAGCGCACCAACCAAAGCCGACAACGGCACGAAATAGCGCTGATCTTCGCCCACCAAAAGCCGCGCGATATGCGGCCCCACCAGCCCCACAAACCCAACTGTGCCCACAAAGGAAACCGCCGTGGCGGCCAGCAGGGAAATGCAGATCAGCATCTCAACCCGCAAACGCCCCACATCGACCCCCATGCTTTCGGCGGTGGCCTCGCCCATGCGCAGCGCGGTCATAGGCCAGGTGCGCATCAGGCTGAACGGAATCGCCAGCCCCAACAACAGCGCGCCAATGGTGATCTTTTCCCAGCTGGCGCGCCCCAATGACCCCATCATCCAGAAAACAATCCGCGCGATCTGATCCTCAGAGGCCATATATTGCATCAGCGCCAGCAGTGCCGAAAAGGTAAAGAAAATCGCAATCCCAAACAGGATCATGGTTTCCGATCCCACCCCTTTCAGGCGCGTGGCAAACAGAATGAAACCGCATGTCATCAACGCAAAGATAAAGGCGTTGGTTGTCACCAGCAGCGGCCCAACTGCGGGGATCACCGAAACCCCCAGAACAATGGCCAGAGAAGCTCCGAAACTCGCTGCCGCTGACACCCCCAGCGTAAAGGGTTCAGCCAGTGGGTTGTTCAGGATGGTCTGCATCTGCGCCCCTGCCACCGCCAAAAGCGCGCCGACGATCACCGCCGTCGTGGCCACCGGCAGACGATAATCCCAGACGATCACCTTCAGCCGCACCCCATGCGACAGCGGATCGCTCAGAACCTCAAACACGGTCGACAGGCTGTAATTGCCTGGCCCCGTTGAAATATCCAGAAGAAAACTGAGCAGCAGCAAAGCGGCCACAGCGGCGATCGTGCCATAGCGCCGCGTCACCTGCGCCACATAGGCCTGCCGCATCTGTGCGGCGTTCACATCGGATGTCATGAGTACGCTTTCCCACTGCATATCCGGCCCCGCTATTGGGGGCCGGACAAGGTCAGATTATTTGCCAGCGTCGAGGCTGCCCCAGAATACGCCAGAGTATTCGATGGGCAGGAATTCGTCGTGCAGCTGCTTCATGGTGGCGGCGGGGTCCACATCAGCGAACAGCTCGGGGTGCAGCCATTTCGCAAAGGCCTGCATCGCCACAAAGTGGTAAGGGCTGTTGTAGAACTGGTGGTAGACCGAGTGGAAACGGCCATTTTTCACCGCCGACAGTTCCGGCCAGCCTTCGCGCTGGGACAGCCCGGCCAGACGTTCCTGCACAGCCGCATCATCCGCTTCATAGCCAAACAGAACCGCAGTGGTGGCCGGGTTGGCCTCAGACCAGTTGGCACCGGTGCCGATGATCACATCCGGATCGTCCGAGAACAGCGCTTCAAGGCTGACGTTGGTTTTGAAGCCGGGGAACTTCATCGACCCCCAGTTGCGGCCACCGGATTGATCAACCAGACGGCCCAGATTGGCCGCGCCATAGGTGGAACAGCATTTATTGGGGTTATAGCCCGCTGCGTTTTCAATAAACACGATGGGGCGATCATCCGCAGGGATCTTGGACACACGCGAATAGATCAGCTTGGTCTGCTGCTGATAGAAATCAGAAAAGGCATCCGCCTGATCGCGCTTGTCAAAGATGCGGCCCATCAGCTGGATACTGGGGATCGAGTTGGCCGTCGGATCCTGACGGAAATCCACGAAAACAGTGGCCACGCCCGCTTCGTCGAGTTTTTCAATGATGCCGCTTTCCTGCGCTTTCAGCAGGTTGCCAAGGTTCATGAACACAACTTCGGTGCCCAGCGCAATCACGGCCTCAAGGTTCCATTCGTCAGCGTAAGGGCTGCCGAAGCTGGGCAGATCTTTGATCTCAGGATAGGCCGCCAGATACTTGCGATAGGCATCCGGGTCATAGTTGATCATGTCGTCTTTCCAGCCAACGACACGGGCAAAGGGGTTTTCCTGATCCAGCAGCGCGATCGAATAGATCATACGGCCTTCACCGATCACCACTTTCGAAGGGTTCTTTTCCACTTCGACAACGCGCCCGGCGATGTCGGTGACAGTCATGGTCTCTGCAAGGGCGAACGTGGCGGACGCAACGGTAAGCGTCATAGCTGCGGCAGCGGAGCAAAGACCCCGCGTCAATGATGTGACGGACATGGGTCTCTCCTTGATATGGTTTCATGGCAGGGGCCACGAACAGCGTTTGGGATAAATTTACCCACTAAATTAGTCAAGTATATTTAACACCCGCCACCTTGAGACCATCCTTAGAAAATCTCAATCAGTGAAGAATAATCCGCCTGCACCTGCCAGTCGTCAAAGGTGATCTGCGCCTGATCCGAAAAGCGCAGTGTAAACGTCCCGTTGGGGCCGGATTCTCCGAAGGTCGAAACGATCTGGTTCGCATTCAGGTTCCCATGCTGCGCCTGCCAGAGACTGTCATTCAACCGCAGCCTGTCCCCTTCTGAGACATCAAAATCCTGCACGCGGGTCGTGCCCCCCAGCGTAGAGAAGGCAAAGAGATCCGCCCCCTCGTCACCCATCAGAACATCCATGCCCTGACTGGACCACAGTGTATCGTTGCCCTCCTTGCCGCACAGCGTGTCATTCCCTGTACCGCCAAAAAGCGTATCATTGCCTTCGCCGCCGTTCAGAAAGTCATTGCCGCTTCCGCCATCCAGATTGTCATTCTCTGTGCCACCATAGAGACCGTCATTCCCTGATCCCCCTTTCAGCGTATCGTTCCCCGCCTCGCCATAGTGCCAGTCGTTGTCTGACCCGCCGGCAAGGAAGTCATTATGCGTACCGCCATACAGCCGATCCGCGCCGCTCCCACCCCACAGCGTGTCATCGCCATTATCGCCATATAGATAGTCTTCACCAGAGCCGCCAGCGATCAGATCCCCCCAGCTGCCCCCCCAGAGACTGTCATTCCCCGACCCAGACCAGAGCGTATCCCGACCGTGACCACCAAACAGCCGATCATTGCCCGCGCCACCGATCAGGCTGTCATGGCCGCTCTGACCATTCAGCGTGTCATTTCCATCGCCGCCATCCAACGTGTCGTTGCCGCTTTTGCTGTCATCCTGAGTGGCCCCGAACATGGTTCCACCCCCGGACAGCCGATCATCATGCGCGCCGCCATAGATCAGGTCATTGCCCATTCCGCCCAAAAGCTCATCCGCGCCGTCTTCACCGTAAAGCGTATCGCGCCCGTCCTGCGCCCAGAGCATGTCGTTACCGGACCCACCGCGCAGGCTATCGTTGCCGGTGCCGCCAAACAGGCGGTCATTGTCTTCATCCCCATGCAGAGTATCGTCGCCGCTCTGACCATTCAGGGTGTCATTTCCAGTACCACCCAGCAACAGATCCGCCCCACTGTTGGTGTCGGCAGAGGTGGCCCCAAACATGGTCCCACCCCCGGTCAGCCGGTCATGCCCATGCCCCCCCACAAGGTAATCATTGCCGCTGCCGCCGCGCAACTCATCCTGATCATATCCGCCTTTCAGCGTGTCATTGCCTTCGCCAGAGACCAGCGTGTCATTGCCTTCGCGCCCCAGAAAGACATCCCGTCCGACCCCGCCCAACCGATAGTTCGCTGAAGAGTTGCCTTCATAGCGTTGCATCTGCTCAAGCACGATCACCGCCACATCAAATGGCATCATGTAAACACTATACTGACTGCTACCCAGGGCCGCGGGCTGCAGGCGCTCAATAACAGGCTGAGCATCGGCCTCAGCGGTAAAGTAATAGTCATTCACCGACTGCGGGTTGGCGGTTTTGGCCACGATGGTCTCAAACGGCGGGATATACGTCAGCAGGCGATTGCCACTCACCTTCAGATGGTTCGAATTGCTCTCATCAAAAAACGCCAAAGTACGCAGTTGCGCCAGCTCATCAGCATCAATCGCCCGTCGCCCAATGCGATCCCCGCCCTGATCATCAGCGAAATCGCTCAGACCGTCAGACTTTGTCTGATCAATGGTGATATGGCGCGTGGTCCCCACCGTGCCTTCCTTGACCAGCGAGGCAAGATTCACCGTAATACTATGCCCCCCCATGCTTCGTGACGACACAAAGATCACATCGCGATAGTCACTGGCGAAATGGTTGATTTCAAAATCCCCGGAAACCCCAGACCACTGGCTCTCGACACTTTGCACGCGATCCACATGGCCGGTTTCGCTGGCCTTGCTGCCCAGATTTTCAACCATCAGAGAATAGGCCGCCCCGGCGACGGTCATCTTCACCGCCTCATCATTGCGATCCCCCAGAATGGCATTCGGGGTCCGGTGTTGCAGGGGCCAGAGCGACGCCGCATCAGTGCCCATACGCACCATATGCTCCACCATCTCCAGCAAAACAGAGGCCGCGCGCGCGCCATGTTGCATGACATTGCCCGCCAGCACATTCCATTCGGTGATATGCAGCTCAACCTCGCGCCCAAGCTCTTGTTCAAAGCTTTTCAGCCGCGTGTCGATGCTGCGGGTCTGCCGCCAGGGGGTGACATCATCAAACCCCAACCCGGCCGAGTGGCTGGAGTTGTAATAATAATGAACCACGGCCCCATCAATCGCAGCCTTCGCCTGTTCGCTCAGCCCGCTCAGGATCGCGTCATTTGCTTCTTCGATGTAGCCATTTGCGTTGTTCTTGAACAGGCTGGCCGCGCCATTGGTTTCAGCCATCTGCAAAAGGATCTTGGGTTTATTCGCAACGGGCCGGTTTTCAGCGGCCAGCTCATCCCAGGCAGACAGCACCGCATTGATCACCCGGTTGGCGGAATAAGAATATTCAAACTCATTCATGGCGGCCACAAAGGTGCTGCCCTCGATAAACTCTGGGTGCACTGTACGATTGGTGCCACTTTGAGCGGTGCCAATAGAGTATTCATTGCCAATTTCCAGATCGGAAATCACATCGGAATACTCGATCATCAGCTGTTTAACGAAAGCCTTAACCTGCGCCGGGGGAAGATAGATTTTGGTGGGCAGCGTGAAAGTAACCTTGATGCCTTCCGCGCGACACCAAGTCAGGAACTCAACCACCTCAGAACGGATCTGCCCCCCCGGCATATGCGTCACATCAATCGTGTTCTCGACATGCCCCCCGGGATAGCGCAGGGTTTTGATTCCATGGGAAGAAACCGCACTTTGAAACCCATCCGAAGGCGTACCCCCGGCAGACTGCTCCATGTTCACCTCATGCAGCGCATTTGTGCCCAGAAGCTTATCGGACACGTATTTCCATGTGGAAGTCTTACCTAGGAATGAGAACATCTTTGCCGCCAAGTAGGAAGTTGTAAACGTCGGTTAAAACCTACGCGGCCCATCGGCAGACAAGACGAACGAAATGTGGCCAGATAGTGAAACAAAAGTAAAAATAAATGCTTTCTTACCAGCCAGCCCTCAAGCTCGCGGTCCGACCGTATGCGGCGGCCTTTTGTTCTGAAAGCAGCGCGGATCTTGGTCGCAGGTGTTCCAAGCTCAGCTTGACACAGCGTTGCCATCCAAGATGGGTTCGCCAGGATTGATCCCCAAGCCCAGTGCTCCGCAGTACCCAGGCACCTGTAAAAGGTGCCCTCGTCAATCAATCGCCGTTGGAAAAGGGCTACACTGACACACAATTGAACTTGGGGCACAGACATGCCCCAAAGATCGGTCTCATATCCGGGAAAAGAGCGTCAGCCCTTGTCGGTGACATTCTCTTTGAAAGACACCTCAAAGGCAGCTTGTTTTTCGCTGCTGGCCTCTGTTTGGTATTTTTCTTTCCACTCGGCCGTGGACATGCCGTAAAACGCGACGCGGCCTTCTTCTTTGTCCATCTCGATGCCACGCTCATTGGCGGCTTCCTGATACCAGCGGGACAGGCAGTTGCGGCAGAACCCGGCCAGATTCATCATGTCGATGTTCTGCACATCAGTGCGATCCTGCATCAGGTGCTGTTGCAGGCGACGAAAGGCGGCGGCCTGCAATTCGATCTCGGTCTGTTTGTCCATCTGGGTCTCCTGTCAAACGGTGCCTTGGAAGGGTAACACCTTGTGCGCAAAGCGACAATCACGCGGGGTTATTCGGGCACCTGCGCCAGTGCTTTTTCCAGCATGGGCGCAAGACGCTGCCCCCAATGTATCTGCTGCTGTTCGGTTTCGATCAGATCATTGCGCAGTTCAATCAAGGTGTTGTTGCGCCCGTGCTTCAGACCATGGCGATCAACCGCATCACCGGGCAGATGGCCCGCATAGGGTTCATTGCGGCCAACGGTCAGATCCGGCTCCGCTTCCAGCGCGGCAATCAACGGATCAGACAGGCGGCGGTCATAGGCGTGCAGGATCCCCACATGCCAGGGCCGCGTCGGGCGACCTTTCAACTGGCGGGTAAAGGAATGCATGGCCACAATTACCGTATCCGGCTGACGGCTGGCCAGCCGCTCCAACGCCGCGTGATAGGGGCGATAATAGGCCTGCAAGCGGCGCTCTTTTTCTGCGGCATCGGCGTGGCGGTTGCCTGGAATAACCGACCCATCGTAAAGCTTCATCAGCAGGGTCGGATCAAACTCTCCCCGGTTCGGGTCAATCACCAGCCGGGAAAAATTGGACAGTAGCACCGGGGCATTCAATGCCGCCCCCAAAGCGCGCGACACCCCGGCTGCGCCAACATCATAGGCAATGTGCCGCGACATATCTTCCTCCGGCAGGCCCAGCGTGCCGCCCAGATCAGGGGGCACGACATTGGTGGCGTGATCACAGGTGATCAGAAAGCGGCTGGGGCGGGTTTCGCCTTCGATATGAAATGGCTGATATGTCATAGGGCTGTTATCTTTGCTCCTCACAAGATAGGCAAGATACGCGTTGCGGCAATCTTTGCTATTGTTAGCGATAACGTAATCGGCAATAAGCAGGGCAAAGCCCGGCAGACAGGCAGGAGGCCAAAACCATGAAGCGGGAACGCAATGTCAAAATCGTCGCCACATTGGGGCCGGCGTCAAACACATATGATATGATCCGCGCCCTGCACGAAGCCGGGGCCGATGTATTTCGTCTGAACATGTCGCATGGCACCCACGAAGAAATCGAGGCCCGCCACAAGATCATTCGTCAGGTTGAAAAAGATCTCGACAGCCCGATCGCCATTCTGGCTGACCTTCAGGGGCCAAAACTGCGCGTGGGCGAATTTGCCAACGGCGCCGAAGACCTGGAATGGGGCAAATCTTTCCGGCTGGATCTGGATCCGACTCCGGGGGATGTGAACCGGGTCTGCCTGCCCCACCCCGAGATCTTTGAGGCGCTCGAACCCGGGGCGCATCTGCTGGTCAATGACGGCAAGATCCGTCTGCGGGTGGTGGATTGCGCCAAGGATCACGCAAATTGCACCGTCGAAACCGGCGGCACAATTTCCAACCGCAAGGGTGTGAATGTGCCCGATGTGGTGCTGCCGCTTGCCGCCCTGTCCGACAAAGACCGTCGCGATCTGGAATTTGTCTGCGCTTTGGGCGTGGACTGGCTGGCACTGTCCTTTGTACAACGCGCCGCTGACGTCGAAGAGGCACGGGCGCTGGCCGGGGGCCGTGCCGCGGTTCTGTCCAAAATCGAAAAACCTTCTGCCGTGCGCGAAATTGATGCAATTCTTGCCGCTTCTGATGGGATCATGGTGGCGCGCGGGGATCTGGGTGTGGAACTGCCAGTGCAGAACGTCCCCCCGATCCAAAAGCGTATCGTGCGCAAGTGCCGCGAAGTGGCCAAGCCGGTGATTGTGGCAACCCAGATGCTCGAAAGCATGATTGAATCGCCCATGCCAACGCGCGCCGAAGTCAGCGATGTGGCGACCGCCATCTATGAGGGCTCGGACGCAATTATGCTGTCAGCGGAATCCGCGGCGGGCCAGTATCCGATCGAAGCGGTCAACACCATGGACAACGTCGCCGTTGAGGTGGAAAACGATCCGACTTACCGCCAGATCATCGAAAGCTCGCGGACAGCCAAACGGCACACTGTGCCCGATGGCATCGTTGCGGCCGCGCGTGAGATTGCCGAAACCACCGATGTAAAAGCGATCTGCTGCTTTACCACCTCAGGCACCACGGCTGAACTGGTGGCGCGCGAACGTCCCCGCGTGCCGATCATTGCCCTGACCAGCGAACGTGGCACTGCGCGCAAGCTGTCGCTCAGCTGGGGCACGCAATGCGTCATGACCGGCGAACTTGAGCGCTTTAAACAGGCGGTGGTGAATGCGGCGCGCGCCGCGCGGGCGCAGGGCTATGCCTTTGAGGGCGATCAGATCATCGTCACTGCAGGCGTGCCTTTCAACACCAAAGGCAGCACAAATATTCTGCGGGTCGCGCCCTGCGATGAGCGCCTGATCTACCGCACCGATCCGGAATAACGCCAGACAGATAAATCTGATGCAAAGGCCAGAGCGCACCGTCGCTCTGGCCTTTTTACTTTGGGAAAATGCGGGGCTGGTAACTTGACTTTAACTCGGAAAGGAGTAAATCGTCAAAAGTGATAATAAACAAAAGGTGCCTGATGGACATGCTGAACAGCTACATCGGAGATTTTCATCTCGCGCGCTGGGAAGCGCTGATTGACGACTGGTTTTTCGTCTTTGCCTTGGGGTTTCTGATCTTTGAACTGCTGCGCTACGCGGTGGTGAAAAAGCTCTCGCTTGAGATGCTCGGCGATACAGTCACCAATTTCATCACTCTGGCTTTCTTTATCGGAATTTCGTTTTTCCTGCTCGCAGGGTTTTATGTGGGGGCGTATCTCTGGGCCTCGCAATTTGCCCTGTTTGACATCCCCACCACCTGGGCCTCTGTCATCATCGTGCTGATCCTCGCAGATCTGGCCTATTACTGGGAACACCGCATTTTGCACCGGATCAATGTGTTATGGGCGACCCATTCGGTGCATCACAGCTCGCCCTTCTTCAACATTTCAGTGGCTTACCGCCATGGGCCGCTGGATGGGTTCTGGCCGCTGTTTTTTCACCTGCCGCTGGTGCTGCTGGGCTTTAACCCCTTCCTTGTGCTGGTGGTCGAACTGCTGGTGCAGCTGTATCAGACCGCGCTGCACACCGAAGTCATCGGCAAGCTGTGGAAACCCATCGAATACATCATGAACACCCCGTCGCATCACCGGGTACACCACGGCTCCAACCGCAAATATCTGGATAAGAACTATGCGGGGATCTTCATCATCTGGGATCGTATGTTCGGCACCTTCGAAGAAGAAAAGGAAAAGGTGGTCTATGGTCTGGTGACGCCAATCAATTCGGTCAACCCCTTCGTGGCCTTCCTACATGGGTTCACGCGCCTGTTTCGCGATGTCTGGGCCATGCCGGGCTTTGGCAACAAACTGGGGGTGCTGTTCAAACCCCCGGGCTGGCAGCCCAAAGCCCTGAAACAGAACGCAAAACACAAGAGCTGACCATGCCCTCCAATTCTCAACGGGTTACCGCAGCCCTTGTCACTGCGGCGCTTTTTCTGGGTGGGGCCTGGGTCGCCTCCGGCTTTCGGCAGGATCTCTATGACACCAGCGCCTCATCGACAGGCACGGCGTCAGACACAGGTGTGATCGTCAGCCTGCACGGGGCCCGCAGCAACGTAGGAAATCTGGTGGTCATGGCTTATGATCAGGCCACAGCCTTTGATCTGATGTCATACACGCAGGCGGCTGGATATGTCGCAACCCCAGCCACCCCACACCCCGCCCGTGTCGATTTCCCAGACCTGACCTCAGGCAACTATGCCCTGATCGCCTTTCACGATGAAAACGCAAATGGGCAACTGGATCTGGATGAAAACATGATCCCCACCGAAGGCTACGCCATCTCGGGTATGAATGATCTGAACGCCAATCCGGTCTTTGAGTATTCCCTGATTTCTCCGGGCTGGCCGGTGGATATGGTGTTCTTTTACTGGCAACCGGCGTCTTAGGAACTAGCGCTGGCTCTGTGCCGGTGATCGGTGTTAGGCTTTTTCCAAGGTAGGCAGACACAGGAGAAAGCCATGATCCAGGATTCGGATATGATGCTTGTGCTGGGCTGTCTCTTTCTGGCGCTCGCAGTTCCGTCGCTGATCGCGGCCTATGTGGATTGGCGCAGGCCCGTGGTGGCCTGCGTGCTGATCCTTGGCGGGCTTGTGATGCTTTGGGATGCCACGCAGAACAGTGGCCGCAGCCTGAGCGACGCCCCTGACGCCCTGTTCACCCTGATCGCAAGAATTTACTGAAGACAGCGCAGCTTTTCCCTTGCCAAAAGGGGGGACTCATTTTAAACGGCGCCATCCAACCGCGTGGCCGGCCACAGTGGCATGCCGAGTCGCGCCCGAAAACGGAGAACCGAAATGCCCAAGATGAAGACAAAGTCGAGCGCCAAGAAGCGCTTCAAGGTCACTGCGACCGGTAAGGTACTCGCAGGTCAGGCCGGCAAACGCCACGGCATGATCAAGCGCACCAAAAAGTTCATCCGTGATGCCCGTGGCAACACCACATTGTCTGCTCCTGACGCGAAAATCGTCAAGGGCTACATGCCGTACGACCGCTAAGAGGAGATTAGAATATGTCCCGAGTAAAAGGCGGAACCGTCACCCACGCACGTCACAAGAAGGTTATCAAGCAGGCGAAAGGCTATTACGGCCGCCGCAAGAACACCTTCAAGGTTGCAGCTCAGGCCGTTGATAAGGCCAACCAGTACGCAACACGCGACCGTCATAACCGCAAGCGCAACTTCCGCGCTCTGTGGATCCAGCGCATCAACGCCGCAGTGCGTGCGCATGACGAAGCACTGACCTACTCCAAGTTCATCAACGGCCTGAACAAGGCTGGTATCGAAGTTGACCGTAAGGTTCTGGCCGATCTGGCCGTACACGAACCCGAAGCGTTTGCTGCGATCGTTGAGCAGGCCAAAGGCGCACTGGCTGCCTAAGCCCTGACAGCTTGAAAAACTTCAAGGCCGCCCCACCCGTGGGCGGCCTTTTCATTTCACCCGCGCGCCGTGACCATCACCCGCGCAAAGCGCAGGACAAACAGCGCAAAGCCCAGCATCCAAAGCGTGGCTGACCCATGCAGCATCGCAGTGGGCGCGATATCCAGCGCAGACAGGGTGCGGGCAAACGCCGACAACAGAATGGCCAGCAGAAAGAAGACCTCGGTCTTGCCTGCTTTTAACGGCAGCCCGGAATGGCCAAGACTGGCGCGGGTCATGACAATCAGGGTCATGCCGCCAATGGCACCGGCGCTCCAGGCGTGAATGCCTGCAATCTGCGAAATCTCAGGCCAGATCTGCGCCAGCCCGGTCAGCACAAAGCCCAGCGGCACAAAGGCATAGAACAGATGCAGCGCGACAATCAGCGGCTCAGCCAGGGTGCTCAGCCCACACCAGCGCGACAGCCGCCAAAGATGCGCCAGCCCAACAGCAATCAGCACCCAGCCCAATAGGGCATGGGGATCGGGCCAAAGCCCCCACCCCAGCAAAGACACAGCCGACCCCACCAGCACAAGCTTATCATAGCCGTTAAACTGAACAGGCAGGGTCTGCGCGCCGCGTTGTTTCAGCCAGTTAGTGGTAAAGGCCGGGATGATCCGCCCGCCAATCAAGCTGATCAGCATAATCAGCAGCCCCAAACCCAACCGCGTGCCAATCCCCCAGGCGGCGCCCGCATCCTGCGCCACATCCCAGTGAAACCCCGCATTGGCCAAAGCAATCAGCCCAACCATCCCCGCCACCGGAAAATTCCGCTGGTTGCCGCTCAGAACCAGTTCACGTGCCGCCAGCACACTGACAACCGCCAGAAATCCCACGTCGATCACAGCAACGACCATCGCGGACACCCCCAGATCCAGCGTCACCACCACCCGGCCAAGCCCCCAAAACCCCCAAAGCAGCGCCAACAGCGCGCCCGAAATTGCCGGGCGTCCCGTCCAATTTGGGATCGCAGTTAAAAGAAACCCGCAAAGCACCGCGCTGCCATAACCAAACAGCAGCTCATGCACATGCCAATCCAGCGCATCCCAGGCCGGGGCCCAGTCGATCATCCCTGTCCAATAAGCAATCCAAAGCCACATGCTCAGAACCGCCCAAAGTGCGGCACTTAAAAACATCGGGCGAAACCCAGCAGAGAAAAAGGCAGATAGTCGGGGCATGGCACACCTTCTTGGCAAGGGGATTGCGCGACTATACCTGAATTATTCACTCGGAATTTGATCAATGTCAGAAAAATTTTTGCGCCTGTCGATTTCCACGATACTCATCCGTCTTATAGTCAGAAAGGCACACGGCCTTTCATTTCTGACAGAGGACTGACCATGCAATATATTCTTTTGATCTATGGCACCGAAGGCAAAGACCCCCAGCCCGGCTCCGAGGCGTTCGGCCCCTATATGCAGGGCTATGCTGAATTTTCCCAACAGGTGAAAGACGCCGGCCAATTCGTCGCGGGCGAAGCGCTGCAATCCGTTGCCACCGCCACAACTGTAACTCTGGAAAACGGCAAAGTGGAAACCATGGATGGCCCCTTTGCTGAAACCAAAGAACAGCTGGGCGGTTTCTATATTCTGGATTGCGCCGATCTGGACGAGGCCCTGAAACTTGCCGAACAGATCCCAACCGCGAAATATGGCCGCGTCGAAGTGCGCCCGATCATGACCTTTGAATAGTGTTAACAGGTCCTAAATAATGCCGCCGCCTCTGGATATCTCGGCGCAGATCACCCGGCTGATCCGCGAAGACTGGGGGCGGCTGCTTGCGGTGCTGGTGTCCTTTGGCGGCGATTTCGCCCTGGCCGAGGACAGCCTGCAAGATGCCATGGTCGCCGCGCTTGAGGTCTGGCCCAAAGGGCTGCCCAAAGATCCCGATGCCTGGCTGATCACCACAGCCCGACGCAAGGCCATTGACCGCCTGCGCCGGGCACAAACCGCACAGGATAAATCCGATGCCCTGGCGCTCTGGCACTGGCAACACGCCCCCGAGACGCAGGATCTGACAACATTGCCGGATCATCGGCTTGAACTGATCTTTACCTGCTGCCACCCGGCGCTGGATGAAAAATCACGGGTGGCGCTGACACTGCGGGCGCTTGGCGGGCTGACCACCGCTGAAATCGCTGCCGCCTTTCTGGACAAACCCGAAACCATGGCCGCGCGCCTAACCCGTGGCCGCAAAAAGATCGCCGCCGCCGGTATCCGCTTTCGCCTGCCCGATCCCGAAGACCTGCCAGAGCGCATTCAGGGCGTTTTGCAGGTGATCTATCTGATCTTCAACGAAGGCTATCGTGGCTCATCAGGCACCTACACCCGGACAGATCTGTCAAACGAGGCCATTCGCCTTGGCCGTATCCTGTCGCAGGTCTTGCCTGATCATGCAGAAACCAAAGGGCTGCTGGCCCTGATGCTGCTGACCGAAAGCCGCCGTCTGGCCCGCACAGATGCGACCGGCGCGTTTGTCCCGCTTGAGACGCAAAACCGCGCCCGTTGGGATCAGGCCCTGATCCACGAGGGGCTGACACTGGTGGAAACCGCGCTCTGCATGGCCCCGGCCCAGCCTTTCACCATTCAGGCCGCAATCAACGCCCTGCACGCCCGCGCCGGCAATTTTCGCGATACCGACTGGGCACAGATCGTGGCGCTTTACGATATTCTCGCACAGCGGCAGCCCAATCCCGTGCTGCATGTCAATCGCGCGGTCGCCCTGTCTTACGCCGCCTCACCCGACATAGCGCTGCGCGATCTCGATGCCAGCGGGGCCGCCCGCCACCTTGAAACCTATCAGCCCTTTCACGCCTGCCGCGCGGATCTTCTGGCGCGTCTCGGGCAAACCCAGGCCGCGCTTGCCGCCTATACCCGCGCCATCGCGCTCAGCCCCTCAGATCAGGAAGCAGAGTTTCTCAGAACCCGCCGCGCACAACTGGCCCCCTGATCTGTTGCCGCGCCCCGAAATCCCCTATGTGAAGGTGCGGACAGCGCCCCAAACCCGCTCTCACACAGCTACCCGCTTGCTATAAGACACACATCGCGGTAACGCTCCTTCCAAGATTTCAGGAGACCCCCGATGGACGATCTGCGCGAAAAATATCTGACCCTCATCAAGGATGCCGGTGACGAATCCGGCCTCGAAGAGCTGCGCGTGCAGGCTGTTGGCAAAAAGGGCGAAATCAGCCTGAAAATGCGTGAACTGGGCAAAATGACCCCAGAAGAACGTCAGGTCGCAGGCCCGGCGCTGAACGCGCTGAAAGATGAAATCAACGCCGCGCTGGCCGCCAAGAAAGCGGCGCTGGCCGATGCCGCGCTAGAAGAGCGTCTGGCCAGCGAATGGCTGGATGTGACCCTGCCCGTGCGCCCACAGCGCCGCGGCTCGATCCACCCGATTTCGCAGACCATGGAAGAGATCTCGGCGATTTTTGCCGATATGGGGTTCTCGGTCGCGGAAGGCGGGCAGATCGAAAATGACTGGTATAACTTTGACGCGCTGAACATTCCGGGCCACCACCCGGCACGCGCCGAAATGGACACCTTTTATATGCACCGCGACGCAGGCGATAACCGCCCGCCGCATGTGCTGCGCACCCATACATCGCCGGTGCAGATCCGCCACATGGAAGCCCACGGTGCCCCTTGCCGCATCATCTGTCCGGGTCGCGTGTATCGTGCGGATTATGATCAGACCCACACACCAATGTTCCACCAGTTCGAAGGCCTGTGCATCGACAAAGACATTTCGATGGCAAACCTGAAATGGACGCTTGAGGAATTTGTCAAAGCCTTCTTCGAAGTGGATCACGTGGAACTGCGCTTCCGCGCCTCCCACTTCCCCTTCACCGAACCCTCTGCCGAAGTCGACATCCAGTGCAGCTGGGAAGGCGGCGTTCTCAAGGTTGGCGAAGGTGACGACTGGCTGGAAATTCTGGGCTCTGGCATGGTCCACCCCAAGGTGCTGCAGAACTCCGGCATTGATCCCAATGAATGGCAGGGCTTTGCCTTTGGCGTGGGCATCGACCGGATCGCCATGCTGAAATACGGCATCCCGGATCTGCGCGCCTTCTTTGATGCCGATCTGCGCTGGCTGCGTCACTATGGGTTCAACAGCCTCGACGTGCCCGCATTGCACAGCGGTCTGTCACGCTAAGGTCAGAAACTCAGGGTCGCGATCATCGCGGCCCTTTGTTTTTGCCCCTGTGATTTCAGGCTTTCGCCCAAGGCCCTTGCGTTGACGCCGGGGTTCGCGCTATCGCGGTAGCGTTAACACACAGCATTGGTAGACTCATGTCCGATTCATCTTCGGCTTCTCAATCCCATGGGCAGGCGGCCCTGTTTGGTCTGGCGGCTTTTGCGGTTTTTGCCACCCATGACGTGATCATCAAACTTTTGGGTGCGGCCTACTCACCGGTGCAGATCATCTTCTTTGGGGCGCTCTTCAGCTTTCCCGTGATCACCGTGGTCCTAATGCGCGACGCGGTGCCGGGCACCCTGCGCCCCAATAATCCGGGGTGGATCGCGCTGCGCAGCGTGTCGGGCGCTCTGGCCGCTCTGGGCGCGTTTTATGCCTTTTCCGTGCTGCCGCTGGCGCAGGTCTATGCGGCAATCTTTGCCATGCCCCTGCTGATCACGCTGCTGGCGATCCCCATTCTGGGCGAAACCGTGCGCCTGCGCCGTGGCATGGCGGTTGTTGTTGGCCTTTTGGGTGTGCTTGTCGTGCTGCGCCCCGGTGCGGCAGATTTCGGGCTGGGCCATATGGCAGCGCTACTGTGTGCGGTGGGCGGGGCGTTTAACGCCATTGTTGTGCGAAAACTAGGCGCGTCTGAACGCCCGGTGATCATGATCCTCTACCCGATGATGACCAATTTTGCCCTGATGCTGGTGGCCCTGCCCTTTGTCTATGTGCCCATGCCCCTGCAAGATATGGCAATGATGGCTTTGGTGTCGGTCATGGCGCTTTTGGCGATGTTCTTCCTGATCCAGGCCTATCTGCGCGGCCCGGCGGTTCTGGTGGCCCCCATGCAATATTCACAGATCCTCTGGGCGGGGATCTTTGGCATGTTGTTCTTTGACGAATATCCCGACACCTGGACCTATGTCGGCACCGCGATCATCATTGGCAGCGGGCTGTATATTCTGCGCCGTGAATCCAATGCCGAAGTCTCTAGCAATACCCCCGTGCTGGAAACCCGCACCCGCACCGGAACCATGCTGGGGCTGCGGGTTGGCAGCATGATGAAATTCAGGGAAACCCCGAAAGATTAGCCTTGCCTTCCCCTGCGCCCGGGGGTATCCCGCGCGCTACGGTCGGAGCGTAGCTCAGCCTGGTAGAGCACTGTCTTCGGGAGGCAGGGGCCGGAGGTTCGAATCCTCTCGCTCCGACCAATAAAATAAGGACCCACGCGGGTCCTTTTCTGTTTTCAGGATTTCACCGCAACAATATCCGCAACGTTTCAACGGCGTTCGGGCCAATCTGTAACCGGTACAAACACAAAAGCCGCCCTTGTGGGGACGGCTTTTTGATGCGTTGGAGGTACATGTGGCTACAAGACTTTGTCCATAATTGCGGCAGCTTCTTTGTGGGCAAGCGGGCTGTAAGAGCGGTAGACTCTTTCTAACATCTCGCGGGATGTTGCGAAGTAATCGACCGCCAAATCAAGTGTCATGCCTGCCATAAATGCACGCGTTACCGCCGTGTGCTTCAGGGTATGCGGAGTGCAATCTTCAAGCCCAGCACGAGCCACTGCCCGGGAAAACGCTTTGTTAATCCGCTTGATGCCAGCGCCATTGTGGGAGATGATAAACTCGGAATCCTGCTCCCATTGGCGCATTTCATCCCAAAGAGTTTGCGGCATCTGAATCACGCCTCGTTTCTTGACTGTCTCCTCTTCTGCTGAGCCAAGAAAGTGTATCTTTCCATTGGCAAGATCGACCCATCCATGATCAGGACTGCGAGCCCACTTCAACCGCGTGATTGCGGTTCTGCGTCGTCCCGAAGCGATTGCAATTCGGATAAACCGCTGCACGTGAGGTGCGGATTCATTCATTAGCGCCCGCTCCTCATGTTCATCCAACCAACGGTCTTTTGGTTGCCCCTTAGGGGGAAGCAACACCCGGGGCGCATACGGAATACGACGGGTATCAACTGCGAGTTTCAGGGCTGAGTTCAAGGTGCCCATCTCGCGCCTTGCAGTCCACGATGAGACACCGCGCAAGGCTACATATTCCTTGCAAGCTTTGGGGCTTATCTCCGCAACCGACATATTAGCCCAGTAAGGGGCAAGAGCCTTGATTGAATAAACAAGCCGCTCGCTGTCTTTCACTGAATGCACTCTTTCCTCCCCATACCGAGCCAGTACTTCGCCCACTGTGATCTGATCGATATCGACAGTTCGTACTTCCTTGAGCGCTTTGCGATTGATGTAGTCAACTAGTGCGCGTTCTGCCTGTTCAAGAAACCCTTCACCATATCCTGTCCGGATTTGCTTGCCACCATCGAGGATGAGCCACGCTCCATCATCCTTTCGCTGGAAAAGTCTGGCTGGCTTGCGTGGTCTGGGCATTCGATGAATCTCCGTAGTTCATGTTCATGGATGTAATAGCGGCGCCCAATCATCTGGGCTGCGATGCGGTTTTGGTGAATGGCGCTACGTATGGCTGCGGGGCGCACGGTGTGGTGGATAAAAGCAGCCGCCTCGTCGATGGTCAGAAGATTTACGGCGCTCATTGCGGGCCGCCTGTACACTGCCCAAGCAACACAAGAGAAATTGCGGAAATCGCGTTCGCAATCCGACCAGTAGCATCAGGAAATCGCTCCGCAATGTTCGACAAAGCTATCTTTTCGACGGTAGTGACACCCCGGGTGTGGAAGAAAAAAGTTTGGGCATACCGCAGAGGAAAATCAGATATTGCGTGGATAAAATGGGAGCTGACCGGTGCAATGCCGACCCAACTGGTCAATGCGACACCAAGCAGCTCCACAACGGCAGTTTGCTGAATCCCATCTTGGGTAAGCGGCCCGATCTCAAGTAGACGGAACAGATACGTTCCGAACTGCGCATCCGCAGTCTGCTCAAGAGCCAGCAAACGCCGCCCTACTGGCAAATCATTCGCGGTTCCGGAAACATACCCCGGGAATGAGTGTTCCGTTGGAACATCATATGCTTCTTCCACGAGGTGCGCGAAACTAGCCATGCCGGGGTCTTCCGCCATGGCAATCGCGATTTCGTCAAGATCAAGATTTTTTGGGTGGTTAGCCATTTTGTTCCTTTCTCAGTTTGATGAGAAAGGCTTACTGGGGTGGCCACGGCTCTACGTCGGGGATAGTTTTCAAGAAAATTCTACTTTTCTTTCCGGACAAATGTCAGACCAATCAAAACCCTACATTTCAAAGCATCTTGCCCGTAACGTTCCGGAAGATTTCAATGCCATTTGCGAGCGCGTAAAGCATCGCCAGATGGATCGCGGGCCGCGTTTTGGAGAAAGCGGTCCGGAATACTTGCGCCGGGTGAACAGAGGTTTACTGGTCGCGCTGTGGAGAGAACCATCGGAAGTTGACGATGGGACCATCAAAGATATTGAATCGCGGATCAGCGACATCCAGATACGCTTCCTCGCGATTCAAAAAACATTGGATCATTCGGTTCCAACCAAACCCGTTTACGAAGCACTTAATAAACTAAGTCGAAGTGTGAACCGCACAGTGGAAGTGTTGACCGACTCTGACCGTGATGCAGTTGCTGAATTCATCGGTTCCGCGACACCTGACATCGCGTTGAACCAAATTTTTTCCGGTAGTCAAAGTCTGGCGGAAAAAGTGAGTTTCACCGAGCAGTACTTGCGGTCAGTTCAACACGACTTGAATGAGATGGTTCAGTTTTTCGACTACAAGAACGGTCTTTCTGGACGAGGGAACCCATCAAAGTACGGTTTACTTTATGCTGTTTTTGCATTGGCAGACGTCTTCGAAGCCCATAGCGATGGACGCAAAGCAACTGTCAACGAAACCGTGAATACCGGTGCAAACGGTCGAATGAACCAACGACGCTACACCGGGGATTTTCTCGATTTTGTAGTCGCCTTCCTGCAACGTTCTTCGCCCGACATGTTGCAACGGAGTTTGTACGAAGGGCTGTGCGACAGGATTAGAAAAACTGCCAAAGCAAGAAAACGTGACGCCGATCTGCATCTTCTGCTGCATAAGGATACCATCGAAGTCGCCGACACCCTCGAATTTATGGCACGAGCAGACGCTGTGAAATGAATGATCTCCCGTTGGGCCGAGCTTACTGAAGCTTCGATCATTCCATCATCAGGGTTTCGACCATCCTATCTAGTGTCTGCTTTGACCTTCTCCAGTGCGAGCTATGGACATCTAGAAGCTGCCAAAACTCTGGGCCATGATCGTGATGCTTGAGATGGGACAATTCATGGAGCACAACGTACTCAATGCATTCCCGGGGTGCTTTCACCAAATGCGGATTCAGGATGACCTGCCCATCCGCTGAACAACTGCCCCACTGTTTGTTCATTTCCAGTAGTCGGAACGGCGGCATCTCGTTGACCCACGGCAGGCGTTGAGATGCTTCGGCGAGACGTTTAGCAAAGTAATCCCGTGCTTTGACCCGGTACCAAGCGCGCACCTTGCTGCGCACATCTTCGGCGGCACCCACCCGGGTTTCGACCTCTAGTCGGTTGCCCTTCAAGCGGACGGCCCGTGGTTTTGCCGCTGTTGGCAGCACTTTCAACACATATCGGCAGCCAAGATAGAGCACCTGTTCGCCAGACACGTATTCCCGAGGCCGCACATGGGCAAAACGGGCCTGTGCATCCTCAACATGTGACACGATCCAACGCGCACGTTTTTGCACTGCCTTTTGAATGTCTACCGGACTGAAGCCCGGCGGGGCATCCACGATGACCTTGCCATCTGGTTCGACATGAATGGCCACACGGGTCGTGCGATTGTCATCCACGTTCACCAAGTAGGGAATGCGCTGGTCGCCATAGATGATGGCGGTATCGGTCATCAGCTTTTTCCCTTGGTTGCCCCCGCACGTACAATTGCAATCACTTTTTCGATCATACTGTTGGCGCTGTCCAGTCCACCGAAGAAATCAAAGTAGCGGGGTAGCATGGTTTTGCGAATTTCGGCTTCGATGCTGGCAGGGTTGATCGAATGCGTCACCACCGCGTCATTGACGGTGGTATCGATCCATTCCGCTTCGACAACGAGGTCGTCTTCAGCATGATCCCCGGCAGCAAACCCGATTTGATCCAAGAATGCCCCATAGTATGCCTGAGCGCGAGGGCGATCCGCAAAACGGTCGGGAACACCCGGTGTGGCACGCTTGGTGACAAGTTCTTCAAGGTCTTTGAACAACACATACTGCTTTCCCGGGAGGTCAAACAGAGCCTCTGCATCCGCAATGGCTTCTTTCAGAAGCTTCGAGAACACCGTTTGGGCATGCGGATCATCGATCAGGTCCTGTTCGATGGTCTTTCGCAGCCGGGTTTTGATAACGTCCGCTTCGGCCCGGGTCTTTTCTTCAGACCAGTCTTCCGGATCGCCGTCCTTGCCCAGCGCCCCAACAAGGATCACGCCTTCCGGATCAACGATCTCTTCACCGACAACCTGCTTGTCCACCAGACTGCGGATTTGATCTTCATAGACACTGAAGTCCACCGCTTCCTGCGCGTCCTGCTTGGCCTGCGCCCGGATGTCGGCGAAGAACTTCAAGTCGCGTTTGTATTTGGCGATGGTCGCCTCATCGAAAGAGGCATCCTCAAAAAAAGTCCGTGACGACAGCGCAAGCTTCAGGCACATCCCGAATTCGGTCAGAGCATCATAAAAATCCTCGCGGATTTTCTGATGATCATCCACGGTGATGCCGCTTTCATCTTCGCGGAACGATGGCATCAACACCTGCCGGTACTGGTGCAGATCGGCCTTGTTCTTCACATCTCTGAAGATCGCCCAAAGCGCATCATACAGCGCTGGCAGACGTTTGTATTCGGTTGATACATTGGCAATCGTGCCAACCAGATCATCGATATCATACCCAGCTTGCGTTTGCGCCGCGAGGTCCTGATAGTCTTTGATCGACGAATCCAGTTCCGCAAGAATTCCACGATAATCGACCAAGTAACCGAACTGCTTGGCTTCATGCAGCCGGTTCACACGGGCGATAGCCTGAAGCAGATTGTGACTCTTCAGATGTTTGTCGATGTAAAGCACTGCGTTCTTCGGTTCATCGAATCCAGTGAGCAGCTTGTCCACGACTATCAGGATGTCCGGATCGCCGTCGGTTCCAAACCCGTCAATAACTTGGGTCAGATACCCTTCTTCATCCTTGCCAACGTTTGCCTTCCACCACGCCTGCACTTCGGGCAGCTTGGCTTCGTCCGTGTCCTCGTGCCCCTCACGGGTATCCGGTGCCGAGATCACGATGGCACTGGTGACCAGCCCGGTAGCATCAAGGGCCTCTTTGAACCGAATCGCGGACAGTTTGCTGTCGGTGGCCAGTTGCCCCTTCAACCCCAAATCCAGCGACTTGAAGTTGGTGTTAAAGTGCTCGGCAACATCCCAAGCGATCAGGTCGATCCGATTGGCAGCCCCGTAGATTTGCCCCCGGGTGGAATACTTCCGTTTCAGGTCGGATTTCTGCTTATCGCTCAACGCCGCCGTGATCTTATCGAACCATGCATCAATGGCCTTTTCGTTGATATCAACAACCGGCCTGCGTTCTTCGTAAACCAGCGGAGTGACCGCTCCGTCTTCAACAGCGTTCTGCATTGTGTAGGCGTGTAGGATCGGGCCAAACTTGTTGCGGGTTTTGTCGTCCTTCAACAGCGGCGTACCAGTGAACGCGATGAACGCCGCATTGGGCAGCGCCTTGCGCATACGCTCGTGGTTTTCGCCACCCTGCGACCGGTGGCCTTCATCCACCAGCACGATCAGCTTGTCCGATGGGTTGTGGCATTCAGGCCGTTTGGTGGCCGAGTTGAACTTTTGCAGCAAGGTGAAGATGATCCGGTCATTGCCCTGACCAATGCGCCCAGCGAGGTCTTCACCAGACCGCGCCTTGGCCTTCTCGCCTTCCTTTTTGGTGGCGATGGCGGAACCGAACGCCCCACCGGTCAGGAATGTACCCGCCAGTTGTTTCTCCAGATCAACGCGGTCGGTGACGATGATGATCCGAAAATCCGCCAGCGCCGGGTCAAGCAGCAGGGCCTTGGTCAGCAGGACCATCAAATTGCTTTTCCCGGAGCCAGTTGTATGCCAGATCACCCCACCTTCACGGCCACCATCCGGTTTGCGTTTGGACACCTGATCAACAATCGATTTTGTGCCCTGCACCTGCTGATACCGGGCGACGATCTTGCCTATCTTCTGGTCGAAGAAGATGAACCGTTGCACCATATCCAGCAGCCGGTCCGGGCGCAGCAACCCGATGATCATCCGATCCTGCTCTGTCAGCGCCACAGGGCCACTGTGGAGGGCGTCATACCCCTGACGGTCACTGGTCGACCTATCGGCGAACAGGGCGTCTTTCTGGGCTTCTGAGAGGCTGGTATTGCGCACCCCAGTCATCTCCGCTTCGGAAATGCCTTCTTCCCGCCAAATGGACCAGAACTTCTTCGGTGTCGCCGTGGTTGCGTACCGCGCATCGGACCCAGAAATCGACAGCAGAAGTTGCGAATAGGCATAGAGGTCCTGAATGCCGTCACCTTTTTGATTGCGCAGGTGCTGGCTGATGCCTTCTTCCACCATGGCCTTGTCTTTGGACGAAGACACCGGGCGCTTGGCTTCGATGACGGTCAGCGGGATGCCGTTCACATAGCCCACGATGTCGGGGCGGTATTTGCCCAGACCCGCCGGACGTTCAACCGATAGCTCTTCAGTGACATGAAAGTCATTGGCATCCACATTGGCCCAGTCCACCAGCGGCACGGTGACGGATGTTTTCTGACCACCCAAGAACTCGGTCACCGTGATGCCTTTGGTCAGGTGGATGTAGATTACCTTGTTGGCCGGGATCAGCCCTTCACCCAGATGGGTGGCAGAGATTTCGCGGATCACAGCATCAATCGCACCGTTGGACAGCGGGTAGCGCTTTCCTTTGAATTCAAACCTATGTTGGGCCAGTCGTGCACGCAGCACATCTACCAGCAACACCGCCCGCTCCGAGCCGCGCATCGCCAGCGCATCAACAGGGGACAGATACTGCCACCCCATGACCATCATCACATGCAGGGCGGGCAGCTTAGCAGCGGCCTCTTCGCGAGTATCAGGAGTAAAATGGCCTGTCATAATTTCACCAAATGCGAATAGGCTGGGGCAAGCGTTGCTGATCTGAAGGCAGGTCTGCCCATTGACAGAATGGAAGTAATTTCCATATATAACTCTTGAGTTCGCTGCCCATCGGCTTTGAACCAATCGAGGTTTCGGTCGCTGAGCCAGCGTAGCAAATCAGCGACCACTTTATACTCCCAACGCAGTTCTACAGTCGTCCAAGGTCCAAATAGGTGATTGGCGAATCTTCCCAATGCTGTTGTCAGCGAAGTAACAAGTTACAAAGTTTGCAACAACTTGGCCGTCCCTTCGCGCACGAAACTTCAGCACTACGACAAAGTCCCCACAGGCGACGGCTACGGACCGGGTAGTGTCGTATGTTTTGCGTGCCCGAACCCACCCTTGGTACCAATCCGCAGGTGCCGGAGAGCACACCGGTTCTGGCAACTACGGCGACAGCAAATGACCGCGTGGTTAGTGACATTGAAAGCCAGTTGGGAGACATCGATATACAGCGCGGATCGCTGTCCCGGTCAGGTCTTCGATTGCAGTCGGAAATTCTTCCTGATCAAGCATCACGTTTAGCATGGCTAGCAAGCGTTATCCCTTCCATTGATGGCACTGGTATTGTCTACACATCGACCGTACGCGACGCTGAACAAGTCGCGATGTGGCTGCAATACAAGGGCATCGAGGCGAAAGCCTATCACGGTAACGTTGTGTCCGACGACTTCGCAGACAGTAATGTTTACCGAATTCATCTCGAAGATTTGTTGATGAACAACCAAATCAAGGTTCTTGTCGCAACTAGCGCTCTGGGAATGGGATACGATAAACCCGACTTGGCATTTGTGTTCCACTATCAAGCCCCCGGTTCTGTAGTGGCGTATTACCAGCAGGTTGGTCGCGCTGGTCGCGGGATTACGAATTCGGTTGGCGTGCTCTTATCCGGGGAAGAAGATCACCAAATTCAAGAGTTCTTTCGAAGATCGGCATTTCCTCCGGAACTACATGTTAACGATATCCTACAGGCGCTTAGCGACAGTGACGGCTTGTCAACTACGGAACTGGAAGCGCAAACCAACCTAAGTCGAGGACAGATCGAAAAAGCACTCAAGTTGCTAAGAGCAGAGAACCCCGCACCGGTTCTTAAAGATGGAGGTAAATGGCTACGAACTCCTGTTCACTACGAAATGGACCGAGACAGAATTGATCACCTTACCAATCAACGCGAACAAGAGTGGCGTGAAATTGGAGAGTACATTGCTACCCAGTCATGTAAAATGGAGTTCTTGGGAAACTCGTTAGACGATAGCAGTATTGTTGAGTGCGGTATTTGCTCTTCTTGTACCGGAGAACCAGTTGTCGCCACACAAGTTGATCAGAACATGGCACATGAAGCAGGAGCTTTCCTGAAGCAATCGGAGGGCGAAATAAAACCGCGAAAACGCTTCGCCGCTGGTGCATTTCCTGAGTACGGCTGGTCAGGGAACATTCCGGCTGAACTTCAGGCGAGCGAAGGTAAGTTTCTGTCACGCTGGGGTGATGCTGGGTGGGGGGCAACCGTCGCCAACGCAAAACAATCTGACATGTTCGGCGACGAACTCGTGGAAGCAATGGGCGAAATGATCCAAAATCGTTGGCAACCCGGCGTTACTTGGGTGTGCTGTGTTCCATCACTGAACCACCCGACTCTAGTTCCGGAGTTTGCCCAGAAACTAGCTGACCGACTGGGACTGCCTTTCTACGATGTGGTAACAAAGAGCAAGGACAACGCTCCACAGAAGGAACAACAGAACTCGTTCCATCAATGTAAGAACCTTGACGGAGTCTTTCATGTGTCGCCGGACCTTCCGGAGGGTGATGTGTTATTGGTAGACGACGTTGTCGATTCTGGCTGGACCTTTACGACCATCGCCGCGTTGCTTAGACAAAATAGGTGCGGTCAGGTCTACCCGGCGGCATTGGCATCATCTTCGGTAAGTGGCTAATGAAACTAACACCCAATACGCAAGCAACACTGCTTCTTACCAGTTACCTCGGAAAGGCAACTGGCGACACAGTGAAACCCCTGACTAACTCGGAGTGGGGTCGTTTTGCATTCTGGCTGAAAGACAAAGGGTTGACCCCGGCGCAGGTGCTGCACGACGGCGAGGCATGTCTGGCAGGCTGGCACGATAGAACAATCAACGTAGAGCGAATAGTTGGCCTTTTGAAACGAGGCCATGCCTTAGCGCTGGCCGTCGAAAAATGGCAAAGAGCCGGGCTTTGGATTATGACCCGTGCTGACGAAGACTATCCATCAAGTTTAAAATCCAAATTGGGCATCAATTCACCGCCTGTACTGTTTGGCTGCGGCAACAGAAACTTGCTGAACACAGGTGGTCTCGCGGTAGTCGGGTCTCGAAGTGCAGAAGAGGCTGACCTCCAATTTACCGAACAAATTGGTGCAAAGGCCGCACTTAACCACGTCGCTATCGTCTCTGGTGCAGCAAGAGGTGTCGATGAAGCAGCCATGATTGGCGCGATGCAGTCGGGCGGAACGGTAGTTGGGGTGGTGGCTGACAGCCTAATGCGAAAGGCAACTAGCAGTAAATGGCGCAAGGGTTTGATGGATGGCCGTATTGCTTTGGTCACTCCGTTTCACCCGGAAGCTGGTTTCAATGCCGGAAATGCAATGTCCCGAAACAAGTACATCTACTGTTTAGCTGAGAGCGCCCTAGTCATCCATTCAGGGGCAAAAGGTGGCACACTTAACGGAGCACAAGAAAACCTGAAAAATGGTTGGGTCCCACTGTGGGTCAAACCCACTTTAGATGAGGGTGCTGCCAACCGAATGCTGGTTTCAATGGGAGGGCGCTGGATTGAAGATACTGTCGCTTCCGTCGAGATTTCCAGCCTGATCCCCGAGGATTGGGAGAAAACCAAAGGCAACTCCAAACTCCAGTCGGATATGTTTAGCGATCCCGCTCTATACAACACAGATGCAGCGGCAAGTGGACAGAATGCAAGTGACATCAGCACCGCTGCAGCTTCGGCTGTTGATGCAGACAACTCAAAATTTGTCGAAACAGATCAGGTCCCGGTATCGGCTGATTTCTATAGTATTTTCGTCAAACAACTTGCAATTCGTGCAGCAGAACCTGTTACCGCCGATGATATCGCTACTGAATGCGCATTGCAAAAAGGACAAGTCAGCGTATGGCTTAAACAAGCGGTTAAGGATGGCTGGGTAACTAAACTGCAAAAGCCAGTTCGCTACCAGTATATCGGCAACCCGGGCTGACAACCCATTGTGAACTGTCTGCATTCATTCCTAGAATTCATTTGGGCCGACTTCGCCTATTCGAACAGATCTGAAACAATCGGAAGGCAAAGTTCTAGGTCTGCAAAATGAAACACGGCCTTGCACTAAATTCGCACTTGGCCGCAATGAAACCGCAACAAAACACTTCAGTTCAACCGCATGGCAGTGAAGTAGCGGCCAGAAAAACAAGGCTCAAAGGTTTGAGTCACCGGGTGGGAACGCCTTCGGGAGGCAGGGGCCGGAGGTTCGAATCCTCTCGCTCCGACCAAATTAAATCAAGCACTTAGCGGATTTTCTAGCCCCTCTGATGCGGGCGCAAACTGTGATCCATCACAAATTGCCCCGAAAGCGGGTCGAAAATCCAATATTTTAGCGAAGCACATCAAGCATTCACACAAGCGCATTTCGCGCATGTTGGACTACGCTTTGACCCTTGGTGGCGCGAAAGCCTGGTCAGGTTTTACCATCGCGGCCTTGTCGCGGCTGACTGCTGAAGAACGCGCCGCTCTGGCTTGGGCTGCGTTGAATGCCATGGACACGCCCGAGCAAGCCGAAATGGTTTGTAAGGCTGTTTTGGATCACGCTGGGTCTCCCTTGCCGTCTTTCATGGCCCCTATGGATGATGCGCGCTGGTGGGCATCCACAGCGACGCTAAATGAGCGCAAAGCGTATGCCCTGGCTGCATATGATGCGTTGCCGTTCTCCGATCAGATGGCGTTTCGCCGTCACATCTGCGAAGTGGAGATCGCGGCATGAAAACGCTTGTTCAGCGCCTTCCAACGAATACGAATCCCCCCTTTGATCTTGAACTCTTGAAACAGCATTTGCGTGTCTCAGGAGACGAAGAGGACGAAGCGATTACGAATATCGGGCTGACCGCCGCCGCCGAGCTTGAGCAGTTTGCGCAGGTCGCATTGCTGTTCCAGACAATTCACATTGTCGCTCTGGCTTCAGATCTTTCTAAGGGTTTCATGTCCTTGCCCATTGGGCCGTTTATCGACGGTGGGGCTGTGTCCCTGCGGATTGATGAGGTCCAGATAGATAATCCCTCAGTTTTCTCAGGTTCGCGCCCGGTTATTTGTTGGCCGGATCAGTTCAAGTCCATCCAGCCGCGCAAACTTTTGATCGAGTACCGCGCTGGCTTTGGTGCTGATGCGAGTGACATCCCCGCCGACCTTTCCCAAGCGCTCAGGGACCAAGCGGCGCTGCACTATGATGGTCGTTCCCCGATGGATGCAAAGTCACTCACCACGTCGCCACATATGGCGCGCGTGGGCGCACGGTATCGCGGGGTGAGCATATGACCGAGCTTGAGCTTGATGAGATCCTCACCGCGCGCTGGCCCATCGTTATGCGCCGCGTGATGGCGGACGGATCTGACCAATGGTTGCAAGGCTTTGTCAGGTCAATTGCCAAGCACGGCAAGCGGGCGTCGTGGCGTCCTTCACCCAAGCAGGCGCAGATCATGCGGCGGCTGGTTTCCGAACTTAGCGCGCCCAGCAATCCAGATTTCGAGGTGATCGAGAAGTAGCGAATGAAGCGAACCTGCGCGCCACCTTACGCAGGCCTGAAGTGGTGGTCGGGTAATCAACGGTGGCACCACGGAAGGAAGCCCACCATGGGCGGGATCATAGGCAAAGGGCAGTCCGAAAGGTTGAGGCCCGATCCCCGGCACCGCGCTCATGGTGTCGCAAGCAGCAACCGACCGACTGGCAGGAGCGCATGACCAGTTGGGCCCAAAGCGAAGGCCCGGCTCCGTTGAGCAGGATCATCACGCGGAGGGATAGGGACTGCCGCGCTTCCGAGCGTGGGCAGTCGTCCTATGCCCTTCGCTCAGACCCTCACCATTGAGCAGGTGGGCAGAGATAGAGAGATACGCGCGAGAAACGACATGGCGGCAACAAAGAAAAAAGAGCTTGGCGAAAGGCGGATGGATCAACGCTTGATCTGAAGCCTGTCAGCACTGCAACTACAGATGCACAGCCTGACCTCTTCGCAAATGGTCCCAATGCCGACGATTTGATGAGTGGGGGTAACCGTCGTTGTGAGTTTTCAATTTTCGCGCCCGGCGGGAAATTGGAAAACGCGGCCCCGGCAGAAAGAGCTATGCATTTCATGCATGGGCTTGCCATTCCAGAAGGCCCGATCGCTGGAAAACCTGTCACACTGGCTCCCTTTCAGCAGCGCTATATTGAAGGGGCATTGGCCGACGACACAGCGAACGCGGTCCTGAGCATCGGGCGCGGCAATGGCAAATCAGCCATCACGGCTGGCCTTGCGCTGGGTGGTCTTTTGGGGATCTGGGATACACAGCCCCGGCGCGAGATCATCGCCGCCGCCCGAACACGTGATCAAGGCCGCATCATCTGGGATTTTGTGGCTGGCTTTGCATCCTCATTGCCCCCAGATATTCAAGGCAAGCTGATCTACCGTCGCGCGCCCCGGCTGGAAATCGAATACACGGGCGATGGTGGCGGCCATGTCTTTCGCGTCATTGCTGCTGACGGCAAGTCTGCTCTTGGCGGTGCCCCCACCATGGCAATTCTGGATGAACGCGGCCACTGGGCGGCAGATCGCGGCGACGAGCTGGAACATGCTTTGCTGTCTGGTCTGGGTAAGCGCTCTGGGTGGGCTTTCCTGATCAGCACCAGCGCCAGCGATGACGCCCATTCCTTCTCTCGCTGGATCGACGATCCCTTGCCCGGAACCTATGTTCAGGAGCACCGGCCTGCGCCTGGTCTGCCAGCCGATGACGCAGAAAGCCTGCTGATCGCCAATCCCGGTGCCCCTCATGGCATCGGTTCTTCGCTTGATTGGCTCGAAGCGCAGGCGAAGCGGGCGATTGCACGTGGCGGTTCCAGCCTCACTTCGTTCAGGCTCTATAACCGCAATGAGCGCGTGTCCGGTGAAGCCCGCGACATGCTGATCACGCTGGATGAATGGCTGAATTGCGAAACCGATACTTTGCCCCTACGTCAGGGCGGCGTTGTTATCGGCATTGATCTGGGTGGGTCAGCGTCCATGACTGCTGCCGCGTTCTATTGGCCTGAAACCGGGCGTCTTGAATGTGTTGGAACCTTCCCCTCAATGCAAGGTCTTCTGGATAGGGGGCAGTCTGATGGTGTGGCTGGTCGCTATGTGGAAATCCAGGACCGTAGTGAGCTGAGCGTCCTTGGTGACAAGACGGTTCCGGTTGCCCCTTGGCTGGTTGAAGTCATGCGGCATGTTGAGGATCAGCCAATCCTAGCGCTGACGATGGACCGCTATAAGCAGGCAGAATTAGGTGAGGCCATTTCCCGTGCTGGCATCCGCGCGCCGCTGGTATGGCGCGGCCAGGGATTCCGCGATGGCGGCGAAGATGCCGAACGCTTTCGTCGGGCAGCCTTTGACGGGCAGGTGAAGGCTAAGCCGTCGCCGCTTTTGCGCTCTGCCTTTGCTGACACCGTCTGTCTGAGAGACCCGGCCAACAACATCAAAATCGCCAAGGCCCGATCAACTGGTCGGATTGATGCCGCTGCCGCCTCGGTCCTTGCCGTGGCGCAGGGGGCACGGGTCGCGGCGCAACCCAAAACGAAAGCGAGAATGGCATGGTTTTAAATGCGGGCAGCCTGGACCGGCGGATCCAGATTTTGCGTTTCCATGAAACAGGTGTGCCGTCATTGGGCGGCCCCAAAGGCGAGTGGCGGGCGTTTGGCCCGGTGATTTTCGCGCAGCGCCGTGATGTTTCTGACGGTGAGCGCCTGAGCGCGGGTGCTTGGGGAAATAGTCTCGTCACGCGTTTTGTGATCCGGGCTACGGCATTCGGGCGCAGCATCGTTCGGATGGATCGCATCAATCATGAAGGTGCCACCTATGAGATTGACGGCATCAAAGAGGTGCCCGGCGTCCGTGGCTTTCTCGAAATTACAGCAAAGTCAGGAGCAAAATAATGGGTGTTCGTAAAGAGCATCACCGCTATTCGCGCAAAGTCACCCGGACCAAACGCTGGAAGGCATTGCGGTTAGAGATCCTTGAGCGTGACCGCTTTCGCTGCCAATCCTGTGGCTGTGGTGGGCGATTAGAGGTGGATCACATCAAGCCAGTGAGAACCCACCCTGAGCTTTCCTATGAACCGGGCAATCTGCAAGCACTTTGCCCCGGCTGTCACACCCGAAAAACCCGGATCGAGTGCGGGCATCCCCCGCCCCGAAAAGACCGCCAGGACTGGCGGCAAGCCGTCGAGACGTTGTCGCGTCCCGGCAAGAAATCAACTGAGCTGAAAGGATAAAGAATGCTCGATAGTGTCAAAATTGCCCGCCGCCAATCGGAGATCCGCCAGACCCTGGCCGGTATTGTTGGGAATGAATCCCTGTCCGAAGACGAAACCCGCCAGATGGAAACACTGGACAGCGAATACCGGTCCAATGAAACCCGCTATCGCGCGGCGCTGATTGCTGAAGATGAAGAGCGGCGCGAGGCTGGGTCCGAGCTGGAGACGCGTTCTGATCGCGAATGGAACGACCTGATGGCCGGGTTTGAAATGCGCCAGGTCGTGGATCCCCTTGACCCCAAAGGCCGCACCCCAAGCTTGTCAGGCCAGACGGGCGAAATCGTAACGGAATTGCGCAGCGCAGGCGGGTATCGTGGTGTTCCCGTGCCCTGGGAAGCATTGGAGGTGCGCGCGGGCGAAACCACAGCCGCCGGGACGCCTGACCCTGTGCGCACCGCCCCGATTATCGAGCGCCTGTTTGCAGGTTCCGTTTCTTCGCGCATGGGTGGCCAGATGGTCAATGTCGGCGTGGGTGAACAGGAATACCCGGTCACCACTTCGGCGGTGAAAGCTGGCTGGGCGCTTGGGGAAAACCAAAATGTGCCGGGGCCAAGCGCTTACACCACATTGGACCGCCCTTTGAAGCCAGATCACAATCTGGGCATTCAGATGAAGATCACCCGCAAAGCGTTGCAGCAATCGGGGGCAGGTCTGGAACAGGCTGTGCGCCGCGACATGAACGGGGCGATTGAAGAGGCCTTGGATAAGGCTGTGTTCCAGGGCAGCGGCGAAAATGGTGAGCCAACAGGGCTATTTGCTGGTGCCACCGATTGGGGCATTGAGATCAGCGCAGTGGATGCCTCTGCCTCTTGGGCGGCTTTCCGTTCTGAGGTGGTCAAGTTCATCACGCAAAACGCGGCAACTGGCCCCGGCAATGTGCGTGGCCTGATCCGGCCTGAGGTTTGGGATTACATGGACGCTCAGCAGGTAGGGACAGACGGGGATAAGTTTGAGTTTGATCGCCTATTCGAAAACCTCGGACTAGTGGTTATGTCGCACAATGCGCTGGCAGCGCCCACCGGTGATCCGGCGGCGCCCAGCGCCGTTCTGACCACAACTGCGGGCGGCGTTGCCCCGTTCTTCATCGGGACGTGGGGCGCTGTTGACCTGATCCGCGACCCATATAGCGAAGCCGCCTCGGGTGGTTTGGTGCTGACAGCGCTGGCGACGATGGATGTGACCGTGTCGCGCTCTGTGCAAACCCGTATCCTGACCGGTATTCAAAGCTGGTGCTCTGGGCCGGTTCCAAAGGCGGGCTTGAAGTCCGCACCGCTGAGGACGGGGAAACCGTCCTGCGGGGCCGGTTCCCGTATGGTGCCCCGACTGTCTTGCAAGATGGTCGGGAACGCCGCCGGGAGGTATTCCAGTCTCGGGCTTTTGGCCCATCTCTGGCAGCGGGTAGCGATGTACATTTGCTGGTGCATCACGATTTTGATCGCCCCTTGGCGTCACGGTCAGCGGGCAGCCTTGAGGTGATCGACACCGATGACGCCCTGACGTTTGAGGCTCATATCGCGCCTGACCTGAAAGAGGTGGGCTATGTGCGTGATTGTCTGGGGGCTTTGACGGCCGGGTTGGTCGGAGGAATATCGCCGGGGTTCAAGGTGCGCGTGGCAGAGTGCTGGCGCAGCTTGGGGCTTTGAAGACGCCCAATGTCATAGCCGTTGCCGATGATGCGGCGCTGAATGCTGTCAATACCAGCGCCACTTTGACCGCCGCAGCGGGTGTGTTGTCGCCACCATTGGTCATTGGCGCGATCATTGAACACAGGGAACTGTCTGACGGCAACGCCCGCCAGCAGGCGGATCGGGTCACGGCGGCGGGTGTGTTCCTGACACGACATCAGCGGTTGCGCCCTGGTGGTGTCTGTGTCCCACGGCACCCATCGTTGCTCTATCGATGATCGCCCCCAGTCCCGCCCCTGTTGGTCAGTCGCATCAAACACGCCCAAATCCGAATTCGATGTTCGCTGATCACAGCCCCTGCAATTGGCGGCCCGCCCCCACAGTTCAGAGGATGCCAGATCGGGCCCGCACCAAAAAATTCTATTGCGACGCCCCAGGCTCTCATGCTTCACTCCAAATGCCCTGGCAATAAAGGCATTGCGCGCTGCTGTCCGGGTGAGCGGAGCCGATCTGCTCGGGTTGGGCCAGACGGCTCAAAGCGTGCACAAGGCTCCTTTCACGAAAACCGGCGGCGCGCCGCCATCGACTGAGAGATTTGCCATGTTGCACAATGACCATCTTGAACAATGGGATCGTGAAAACTTTTTCCATCCCTCCACCCATCTCGCTGATTTCGCGCGGGGGGACCTGCCGCATCGCGTTGTGACAGGCGGTGCGGGCAGCCATATCCACACCCGCGATGGCAAACAGTTGCTCGATGCCTTTGCCGGACTGTACTGCGTCAATGTCGGCTATGGGCGGTCTGAAATTGCTCAGGCGATTGCCGATCAGGCCCGCGAACTGGCCTATTACCATGCCTATGTCGGACATGGGACAGAGGCGTCGATTACCCTGTCCAAGATGATTTTGGATCGCGCCCCCGATCACATGTCAAAGGTCTATTTTGGCCTGTCCGGGTCAGATGCCAATGAAACCAACATCAAACTGATCTGGTACTACAACAATATCCTTGGACGTCCTGAAAAGAAAAAGATCATCTCGCGATGGCGCGGCTATCATGGGTCGGGATTGATGACAGGATCGCTGACCGGATTGGATCTGTTTCACGCAAAATTCGATCTGCCGCTGGCGCAGGTGGTTCATACCGAAGCCCCCTATTATTTCCGCCGCGCTGATCTCGCGCAAAGCGAAGAGGCGTTTGTGGCCCATTGTGTCGCCGAACTGGAAGCACTGATCGCGCGCGAAGGGGCGGACACCATCGCGGCATTCATCGGCGAACCGGTCTTGGGCACCGGGGGCATCGTGCCGCCCCCCACAGGCTATTGGGAGGCCATTCAGGCCGTTCTGGACAAGCACGATATTCTGCTGGTTGCCGATGAGGTTGTCACCGGCTTTGGCCGCCTGGGCACGATGTTTGGCTCTGATCACTATGGAATGCGGCCCGATCTGATCACCATCGCCAAAGGGCTCACCTCTGCCTATGCGCCGCTGTCGGGGTCGATCGTATCGGATAAAATGTGGAAGGTGCTGGAACAGGGCACGGACGAAAACGGCCCGATTGGCCACGGCTGGACCTATTCCGCGCACCCGATTGGCGCAGCGGCGGGGGTCGCGAACCTGAAGCTGCTCGATGACCTCAATCTGGTGGAAAATGCGGCATCCGTCGGGGGCCACCTGAACGCGGCTATGCGTGATGCCCTGAGCGATCATGCCAATGTTGGCGACGTGCGCGGCGAAGGGATGCTCTGCGCAGTTGAGTTTGTCGCCGACAAGGCCGATCGCACTTTCTTTGACGCCAGTGAAAAGATCGGCCCGCAGATCGCCGCCAAACTGCTGGAACAAGACGATATCATTGCCCGCGCCATGCCACAGGGGGATATCTTGGGCTTTGCGCCGCCCTTCTCGCTCAGCAGAGACGAAGCAGACCGGATCGTCAGCGCAACAGCCCGCGCGGTCCAAGCGGTTTTAGGGTAAGGGAGAGCGCCATGACATATGAAAATGCACCATTTGATCAGGCGGAATACCAGCGCCGGCTGGACAAAACCCGTATCGCAATGGCGCAGGCCGGGCTGGACGCGATCTTTGTCACCGATCCGTCAAATCAGGCCTGGCTGACGGGGTATGATGGCTGGTCCTTCTATGTCCATCAGGGCGTGCTTCTGACGACAGAGGGCGACCCCATCTGGTGGGGGCGCCATATGGACATGATGGGCGGGCGCCGCACCTGCTGGATGAGCCATGACAATATCCTCGGCTACGAAGATCATTTTGTGCAGTCGACCGAAGTGCATCCTATGCAGGACCTCGCCGAACAGATCAGGACGCGCGGGCTGGGTCAGGCCCGCATCGGCGTCGAGATGGAGAACTATTATTACTCAGCCAAAGCCCACGCCGTTCTGACGGCGTCGCTGCCCGATGCCAGCTTGGTCGATGCCACCGCGTTGGTCAATTGGCAGCGGCTGATCAAATCCGAGGCGGAAATTGGCTTTATCCGCAAAGCGGCAGCGATTTCGGACAAGGTCATGAAAGTGGCAATCGACCGCGCGTCGCCGGGCGTGCGCAAGAACGATCTGGTGGCCGATATCATGCATGCCGGGATCACCGGCGTAGGCGAGGATTGGGGTGACTACCCCGCCATCGTTCCGCTTACCCCGTCAGGTATGGATGCCACGGCTGCACATCTGACCTGGAACGGTGCCCCCATGCGCGCGGGCGAAGCAACCTTCTTTGAGCTGTCAGGCTGTTACCGCCGCTATCATGCACCGCTGTGCCGCACCGTGTTTCTCGGCGACCCCACAGACGACATGCTGCGCGCCGAAGAGGCCCAGCTGGAGGGCATCGCCGCCGGGCTTGATGCTGCGCGCGCGGGCAATCGCACCTGTGATATCGCCAATGCCTTTATGGCCGTACTGGCAAAACACGGAATCGCGCGGTCGGGGCGGATGGGCTATCCCATTGGCCTGAGCTACCCGCCCGACTGGGGCGAACGGACAGCCTCAATCCGCAGCGAAGATACCACGGTGCTGGAACCGGGCATGGTGTTTCACTTCATGCCCGCGCTCTGGATGGACAGTTGGGGGCTGGAAACCACGGAAACAATCCTGATCCAGGAAAGCGGCGCAGCAGAACCCCTAAGCGGGATCGAACGCAAGCTCTTTACAAAGCGCTGACAGATGCTCGATCAGGCAAAGGACATTCTCAGGCAGCTGGTCGCCTTCCCGACTGTGTCGACCGACAGCAATCTGGCGATCACCCATTACATTGCCGGGCTGCTAGAGGCATGCGGCGCGCGAATCGAGATTGACCACGACCCAAGCGGTCTCAAGGCCAATCTCTTTGCGACGCTTGGCCCCGACACCGACGGTGGTCTTGTCCTGTCCGGGCATACTGATGTGGTGCCCGTCACAGATCAGATCTGGTCCACAGATCCATTTGAGATGGTCGAACAGGGCGGGCGGCTATACGGACGCGGAACATGCGACATGAAGGGATTTCTGGCGGCCATTCTGGCCATGGCACCGGAATTTGCCAAAACGCGCCGGGACAGACCCATTCACTTCGCCTTTACCTATGACGAGGAAACCGGCTGCCTCGGTGCGCAGCATCTCGCCAGTTTGCTGTCAGAGCGCGGATATCGCCCCGCCATGGCGATTGTCGGCGAACCAACCCAGATGCGCATCGTTGAGGGCCATAAGGGCTGCTATGAATACACCACACGGATTCAGGGGCTGGAAGGCCATGGGTCTGCCCCGGATCAGGGCGTAAACGCCGTAGAGTTTGCCGCACGCTACGTCACGCGCCTGCTGGAACTGCGCGAGGCTCTCAAGACACGTGCACCGTCAGACAGCCCCTTCGAACCACCCTGGACGACGCTGAACATCGGCGCGATACATGGCGGCAGCGTGCATAACGTCATCGCACCAAAGGCGCAGGTCGATTGGGAAATGCGCCCGGTCCACCCCGCCGATGCGACCTTTGTCAATGAGGGCATTTCGGCCTATTGCAACGACACCCTCCTGCCCGCGATGCGCGCGGTCTATCCAGCCGCAACCATCGAAACCGAGATCATCGGTGAAGTCACTGCATTTGAACCGACCAGGGATAACACCGCCAAAACCTTCCTCAATGCGCTCACCGGCGCCAACTCCGCCGACCTTGTACCTTTCGGAACCGAAGCAGGCATATTCCAACAGCTTGGTATGGACGTGGTGGTCTGTGGCCCCGGCAGTATCGAACAGGCCCACAAGGCGGACGAATTCCTCGCGATAGATCAATTAGAGCGCTGCCTGGATGTGTTGCACAAGATTGATCAGGCTTTTCCCTAGGGTCAGGTGCACCATTTGAGGGCGCAGACGAGGTTCGTGAACCCTGGGTAATTCCTTGCCACTTTGTCGTGTCGAGTGGCGATGCAGCGGAGGTGTTTGATTTTGCTAAAGAAGCGCTCAACCGCGTTGCGCTCTTTGTACAGATGTGCATCAAATGCCCGCCATGATGCAGTGGTGGATCGTCGTGGAACAACTGGGGTTGCTCCTGCTGCGGCGATGGCTTCCATCGCACGCGCCCCATCATAGCCTTTGTCCACGAGAACAAAATCCACCTGCGATCCATCCAGAAGCGGCTCAATCTGTGTGATGTCATTGCGGTGCCCACCGGTCAGGATCAGGCGGACAGGATAGCCAGGCGCATCGGTTGCGAGGTGGGTTTTGCGGCTGATCCCACCTCGGGAACGAGCTAACGCTTGCGTCTCAGCCCCCTTTTTGAGCGCCCGAACTGTGTTGATGAGTGCGCAGGATGGTGCTGTCTGCAAAGACGTACTCAAAGCCCGGCTCGCCCATGGCATGAAGTCTTGCCAGGCAAATGGACGTCCATCTTTGCCCACACGTCATAACTCAATTCCTGTCTGCTCAATCATGCTGCCCCCATCCAGTCGCCAGCTTGAGTCACAAACAGAAGCTTCGGGGGATCCTGAATGTCAACACGACCTAGTATGGTGGAATTGAATCCGTCGTTCGTGACCCATCCAAAACGAGGTTTTCAACGCAATCGGCGCGCAGTGACCATCATAGCTGCTGTGCGCCCAGCGCCATATACCCTCAAGCGCAGGCAGCTGTTGAACACAATTTAACCTGTCTCAACGCACCACCCGCCAACTCTTAACCACATCGCATATGCATGGGTTGTGCATAGGATGTGCATGAATTGTGCCCTCTGATTTCTGGGGCACGTTAACCTATCTGAACAGCCGCTCAGCCCTTATCTGGCAGCAGCCGCAGCTCTGCCGCGCGGGCGTGTCCTTCCATGCCTTCCATGCGGCTGATCCGGGCGGTGCGCTTGGCCAGCTCATCCGCTGCCTCAGCCGAACATCTCTGCCAAGTCACTGTTTTTGTGAACTTATGCACCGAAAGCCCCCCCGTATAGCGCGCAGCGCCGCTGGTCGGCAGAACATGGTTTGGCCCCGATGTCTTATCGCCAAAGGACACCGTGGTCTCTTTGCCCAGAAACAGCGATCCATAGGCCGATAACCGCCCCAGCCACCAGTCCAGATCCTCGTCCTGAACCTGCAGATGTTCCGGCGCATAACGGTCGCTCACCCCCGCCGCTTCCTCACATGTATCACATAGCATAACCTCGGCGCGGTCGGCCCATGATTGACGAGCAACCGTTTGATTTGGCTCAGGTAATTCGCGGATCAGATCTTCGGCAATCGCCATGACACCCTGCGCGAGGTTTTTGCAGGTGGTGACCAGCCACACCGGGCTGTCGGCCCCATGTTCCGCCTGGCTGACCAGATCCCAGGCAACGGTTTTGATATCCGCGGACTGATCCGCAATCACCAGCGAATCTGTCGGCCCAGCGAACATATCAATGCCCACTTCGCCAAACAGCATGCGCTTGGCTTCAGCCACATAGGCATTCCCCGGCCCCACAAGAATATCCGCCGGTTGCGCCCCAAACAGCCCCTGCGCCATCGCCGCAATCGCCTGCACCCCACCGATATTCAGGATCAGATCGGCCCCACACAGATCCATCGCATAAACAATCGCATCCGGGATCCCCACGTCAGGCCGAGTGGGCGATACAGCGGTGATATGATTGACCCCGGCTACCTTGGCCGTTGTGATTGTCATCAGGGCACTGGCGATATGGCTATAGCGCCCGCCCGGCACGTAACACCCTGCACTTGCAACAGGAATCTGCTTTTGCCCCGCGATCAGACCCGGGATGATTTCAACCTCACATTCTCCCAAAGTCGCCTTTTGCGCCTCGGCAAAGCGGCGGATATTGGCGTGTGCGAACTGGATATCCTCTTTCAGATCCTGTGGAACCCGCGCGCAGGCGGCGGCGCGTTCCTCATCGGACAAAACGATATCCCCGGTCCAGCCATCCAGCGTTTGCGCATAGCGGCGCACGGCCTCTTCGCCTTCGCGCTGGATGTTGTGCAGCATCACGGCCACGATATCGCGGATATCGCTGTTTTCCGTCGCAGGCCGGGGCGCGGCCTTTTTAAGATAGGTAATGGCCATTGGGTCAGCTCATGTTGAAAGTTGCGGGCAGCGCTCAGGCGCGCATCAAGCCATATTCAGGGTCATAGGGCGAAGGTGCGATCACTTCAGCCTCGATCAGATCACCACATAGATCAAGCATCATGCGGCTACCCACCTCGGAAAACTTGGGGTTCACAAAGGCATAGGCCAGATTCATTCCAACCCGGTGCCCCCAGTCGCCCGAAGTGATCGTGCCCACAACCGCGTCGCCCTGCATCAGCGAGGCCCCGCCATACGCAGGCGCTTTGGTTGTGTCAATTTTCAGCGTCACCAGCTTTTTCTGCGGGCCATTGGCATGACGGTCCTGCAAAGCGGCCTTGCCGATGAACTCTTCCTTGTCCAGTTTGATAAACCGATCCAGCCCGGTCTCGAAGGGGTCAAATTCGGTGAGCAGATCGGTCTTCCAGTGGAGAAACCCCTTCTCCATCCGCATGGATTCAACGGCGCGGGCGCCAAATAGGGTCATGCCATGCGCCGCGCCAGCCTCGCGTAGTGCCAGATAGGCGGCATAAAGCGCGTTGTTGGGCACATGGATCTCGTAGGCCAGTTCCCCGGAAAAACTAACCCCCAGAACCGTTGCCGGAACATAGCCGATAAAACACTCACGCGCAGACAACCACGGGAAGGCCTGCGCCGACCAATCGCCACGCGCACAGGCCGACAGCACATCACGGGCTTTTGGGCCTGCCAGAACAAGAATGGTCTGATCATTGGTCAATGACTTGATCTGCACATCTTCATCCGCGCGGATGTGCTGGGTCAGCCAATCCATATCGTGATATTCGCTGGCCGCCGCAGAGCCATACCAGACACGCGCAGGCCCGCGATCCGAGGCAGGCAAATTGGCCACGGTTGCTTCACCCTTGATCATGCCGTGGTGGTTCAGCAGATAGCCCAGCCCCACCCGGCCATCACGCTTTGTCACCGCGCCGCAGAACATGCGATCAAGAAAGCTGTGCCGATCCGCGCCCGTAATTTCCAGACGGTTGAAACCGTTCACTTCGCATAGGCCCACATTCTGTTGCAGGTTTTTGATTTCACCGGCAACCACATCAAAAGCTTCATCAAAATCAAAGCCAAGCGTCGGATGGAAATCCGCGCTGGGTTTGACGTAATCCACCCGCTCCCAGCCATTCACCACAGTGAACTCAGCGCCTTCTGCCGCCATCACCGGGGTCAGCGGTGTGGTTTTGGCATTGCGCCCGGCGGGGCGGTGTTCATGTGGAAAGTGAAAGCGGAACTCGTTCTGATAGTCTTCGATCGCCTTCAGCGAGGTCAGCTCTACATTGGCATGGCCGGTAAAGCGGCGCGGATCAAGACACCAGGTGTCATAGCAGGCTTCGCCATGCACGATCTGCTGGGCAAGCAGCCAACCATGGCCGCCGCCTTCGCCCAGACCCGCACGCAGCCCGATGATGCAGAAGGCATTGCGCTTGCCGGGGATCGGCCCGACCAATGGCGCACCGTCGATGGTATAGGTGATCGGCCCATTCACAATCGAACGAATACCGGTTTCAGCCAGTGCAGGCATGCGCTCAAACGCCCCGGCCAGCACATCCATAACCCGATCCAGATCATCCGGGCACAGCGCATTGACAAAGTTTGGGTCGATCCCGTCCATGCCCCAGGTTTTGCAGTCCTGTTCATAGAAACCGACCAGCAACCCGCCCTTTTCCTGCCGGCTGTAGTAATCGCTGATCGGGCAGCGCAGCAGTGGCATGCGATGGCCGGCCGCGGCGATCTCAGGGATATCTTCGGTCAGGAAATACTGGTGCTCCATCGAGGCAACCGGGTGATGCACACCCATCATCGCGCCTACCTCGTTTACGCGATAGCCGCAGGCATTCACCACGATATCGCAGTCGATATCGCCATGTTCAGTATGCACCGTCCAAGTATCATCCTTGTGCTGCGTCAGCGCCGTCACGGGCGTGTTGCGATAGACCTCAGCCCCGGCCTTGCGGGCGTGATAGGCCAGCGCCTGACACAGCTGCGCCGGGTCGATATCCCCATCCAGCGGATCCCAAAGCCCGCCCAGCAGATTTGTGGTAGAAATCAGCGGGTGACGGCGGGCGCATTCTTCGGCGTCGATCACTTCGAAATCCACGCCCATCCCCCGCGCCATCGAAGAAAAGTGCCGATAGCCCTGCATCTGCGCTTCGGTATTCGCCAGACGGATCCCCCCATCTGCGTGGTGATAATTGATCGGATACTCGGGGTTTTCAGACAGCTCTTTATACAGCTTGATGGAATGGGTCTTCAGACCCACCATGGTCTGGTTCATGCCAAAATTGGTCACCTGAGCCGCAGAATGCCAGGTGGTACCGCTGGTCAGTTCGTTGCGCTCAACCAGCACAACATCGCTCCAGCCTTCCTGTGTCAGGTGGTAAAGCGTTGAACAGCCAGCGATGCCGCCACCGATGACAACAACTTTGGTCCGCGTTTTCATCTGTCTTTCTCCCCGACGAATTTCTGGGAAATAGGGGCGCAGATTATCAAGCATGGCAATTTTCACACCATTATTCTCAAACTTTCGTAACTAGAATTCGTTTTTATCGAAAAAATCCAAATCTCCTTGCCTTGCAGCAGATGCCGCCAGTTGGATCAGGCACAGAACCACATGTAAAAAGGGGCGGGTATGGCAGGACAGCGCGGAAAAAGAGGTGGGCGTCGGGAACGTCTGGCACAGCGCGCTGCAAAACCTGCGGTCGATCCCTGCCCACCCGGCCAAATGGGAGGGGCCTATAAACCACTTAGCGAACAGGATCTGCGCCGGATCTATGATACGGCGCTGGATCTGCTGGAAAAGCTGGGCATCGGCGATGTGCCAGATCGGTTGTTCACGGATCTGCTGGCGATTGGTGCGATTGACAATGGCAAAGGCCGGGTGCTGTTTCCCCCGAAACTGGTGGAAGAGGCGATAGATCAGGCCGCCAAAACCTTTACCCTGCACGGGCGCGATCCTGAACGGTCGATCACCGTGGGCGGCAACAAAGTGTACTTCGGCACCGGCGGCGCAGCTGTGCAGACACTGGATATGGACAGCGCGCTTTACCGTCCATCGACCCTGCAAGACTTGCACGACTTCACCCGGCTGCAAGACACACTGGCCAATGTCAGCTGGTTCACCCGCTGTTGTGTCGCCACCGATGTGCCTGACAATTATGATCTCGATGTCAACACCGTCTTTGCCCTGCTCAAAAACACCACCAAGCCAACAGCGACATCCTTCACGCTTGCGGAACATGTGGCCCCGATTGTTGAGATGCTGGATATCGCGGCTGGCGGACCCGGTGCCTTTTCACAGCGCCCCTTTATGAAAGCCCATATCAGCCCGATGATTTCCCCCATGCGCTATGGGGAAGATGCGGTGGATGTGGTCTATGAATGCATCAAACATAACATCCCCATGTCCTGCATCACCGCTGCACAGGCCGGGGCGACCGCGCCCGCGACATTGGCCGGTTTCCTCGCGCAATCACTGGCGGAAACGCTGGCCAGCCTGCTGATGGTGCATGCGATTCAGCCCGGCTTTCCCATGGTGTTTTCCAACTGGCCGCTGGTGATCGACCTGCGCACCGGGGCCTTTTCCGGCGGCAGTGGCGAAACAGCTGTGCTGAATGCCGCCTCGGCGCAGTTGTCGAACTGGCTCGGGCTTCCGTCGGGCGTGGCCTGCTCTATGAGCGACGCCAAGGCCATCGACGCGCAATATGGCATGGAAAAGGGTATCACCTCGATGGCGGCGGCGCTGGCCGGGGGGAATCTGATCTATGAAAGCTCGGGCATGACAGCCTCGCTGCTGGGGGCCAGTTTCGAAGCCTTTGTGCTGGATGATGAGATGCATTCCAACACCTACCGCGCGCTGCGTGGGATCGAAGTGACCGACGAAAACCTTGGCTTTGATGCGATCTGCGACGCTGTGCTGGGCGAAGGCCATTTTCTGGGTGGCCAGCACACCTATTCCGCCATGGAACGGGACTATTTCTATCCGTCTCTGGCCGATCGCGATGACCCGCGCACGTGGGCCGAAAACGGGGCAAAAGATGCCTGGGCACGGGCCAATGCCAAAGCACGCGAAATCCTGCGCGACCACCAGCCCAGCTATCTGACACCAGATCAGGAAAAGGAAATTCGGGCGCGGTTCAATATCGTGATCTAAGATTCAGATCCATTAATCCACCAGCTTGAAACTATCCGCCAGCCAGGGCGTTGTTTCAAGCTGGGCTGAAATCACCTTATCCGAGATCAGCGCGCGCATCTTTGTGTCGATCAGTTCCAGAACCGAGCGCGAGCAATCCGGGGTGGCGACAATCGCCAGAGTGCGGGAAAAGCTTTTGCCGGGAAAGCGGTGCATCGCCAGCTTGGCTTTAAACTGTTCCGCGCGCGAAAACAGCAGCGGGGTGGTGATGGTCCAGCCAGCGCCTGCCGCAACCATGGCCATCAGCGTTTGATTGTTGCTGCATTCAAAATTCGAAGGCGCGCGCAGCCCCAGCCTGCGCATCTGCGATTCAATCTGCCGCGAGATAATCAGATTGCTGGAAAAGCGCAGGAAAGGCAGCCGGGTGCGCCCTTCGACAATGTCACTCAGCGACTGTTCGTTAAATCTTGGCAGAACCACAACAAAGGGATCCCGCAGCAACGGACGATCCTGAAGATCGCGCAGCCGGTCATCCGGTGTTGTCGTAATTCCCAGATCCAGATGGCGATTGCGCAGCATCTCGATAATCGCAAGGCTGGAATCGGTCTGATACAGAAAGGCACATGAGGGCATATTGCGCGACAGGAACACCGCCAGTTCAGGCACGATGTCGCTTTCGAAATCCTGAATCGTTCCCATGCGCAGATAACTTGCCTCGGCGATGCTACCAGACGAAGCCTCGGCCTTGGCTTTGCGAATGCTGTAAAGCGCATCGTCGATATTGCGCAAAAACACCTGCCCCTTTGGGGTCAGCACCATGGGTCTGCGGGCATGATTGAACAGCTCGACCCCCAGATGGTCTTCAAGATTGCGCAGGTGGTGCGACACAGTGCTGATCGTCAGCCCGGTATCCTCGGCGGCGGCCTGCAACGATCCCTTCTGCGCGCAGATCTGAAAGATTTCCAGCCATTTCAGGCTAAGATCTTTGGGGGCAGAGGGGCGTGGCATGGGGGTGGATCATCCGAACAGGGGCAACTGCCACTTTATAATGCAGGTGGTCCAAGAGATACAGTTCAGCGGTGAAAAGCAGGGCGGAATTTTCACCTCCACCCGCTATGAGTGTGCATCTCAGCATATAAGCTGACCTTTTAACTAGGGGATCCCCCTGCCCACCAGAGCTGATTTTGACGTTGCGAAGCGGACACAAGCCCGACCTATCCCTTCGCTGGGAAACACATACGAAATTACCCCTCGAAAAAGAATCTCATGGATTTATTTTGTGGCAATCCCCACCCCGGCCTTGCCTTCTATCTTTTTGTTTTGATAGGGGGATCCAGCGTCAGCTCACAGGCTTTTCCACAGGTCAAATCACCTGAGTCTCTTCCAAAGACACCCCTGCCAGATTTGTCAAGAAAACTCTAAATATTGACACTCACACCCCATTCACATCAATATGATGTTGCTTCGGTTCTTTCGATTCCTGTCGAAGGCTAAGAGGGAAGTTCGGTGAAAATCCGGCGCTGCCCCCGCAACTGTAAACGGTGAACCAAACCAGAATAGGCCACTGGGGCTGCTCCCGGGAAGGTTGGTTTTGGTGTCGACCCGTTAGCCAGGAGACCTGCCGCAAGCGTGAAAATGACCACGAACGGAGGGTTCGAGGGCGTATGTAGAGCTATTCTGCAACGTCTTCGACTTGAGCAAATAAGAGAGAGACGCCCAATGAGCATCACCGTGTATTCCAAACCCGCCTGCGTTCAGTGCACTGCCACCACACGCGCGTTGGATGCCAAGGGGATCAACTATAACGTGATCGACCTCACGCAGGACGATGACGCGATGAACACCGTGACGGAACTGGGCTATCGTCAGGCACCTGTTGTGATTGCAGATGGCGACCACTGGTCGGGCTTTCGCCCTGACATGATCGCCCGTCTGGCATAAGATCGGTGACCGCTCCGCTGCCAGCGGTTATTTATTACTCGTCCAAATCTGGAAATACTGCTAGATTTATTGCGCATCTCGGGCTGCCTGCGATGCGCATTCCAATTTCTACGGACGAGCCACTGCCACAGCCCGACGGCCCCTTTGTTCTGGTCTGCCCCACCTATGCGGATGGCGAAGGACGGGGCGCGGTGCCAAAACAAGTGATCCATTTCCTCAACGATCCCGTACGCAGGGAACATCTGGTTGGGGTCATCGGAACCGGCAATCGAAATTTTGGTGCGACCTACGCGCTGTCAGGTCGCATTATCGCTGAGAAATGCAAAGTGCCGCTGCTCTATACATTTGAGCTGGCCGGCACATCGACAGATGTCACCCGTGTGCGCACGGGGCTGGAAACCTTGGGGAGAGAGCTATGCTCGACAACGCCTTGAACGAGCTGGATTACCACGCGCTGAACGCGATGCTGAATCTCTATGATGGGGATGGCAATATCCGGTTCGATGCTGACCGTATGGCCGCGCGTCAGTATTTTCTGCAGCATGTGAACCAGAACACCGTGTTCTTTCATTCGCTCGAAGAGAAACTGGGCTATCTGGTCGATGAAGGCTATTACGAAGCCGAGGTGCTGGGGGCCTATTCGCCCGAGTTCCAGCAAAAGATCTGGGATGCCGCCTATAAAAAG
>JAOARQ010000056.1 GCA_025210455.1 Pelagimonas sp. | reverse complement strand
GGTTTCTGGCGTTTGGTTCTTCCGTTTCGACATCTCTGATCTCCTTCACGTCGAAGATCAGCAGACAACAAATCGTAGCTTACGTCAGTGTCCGAATTTCGGGGGGTAGCTCAGGAATGCGGGCAGCTAGTCGGCATTGAACAACGTGATTATGCGTTGTGGGGAGCCTGAGGTCCCGTGTTTTGCGCTTCCGAGGGGTAGAGTTTTGCTAGCACCAAGGCGATGATGATGGCACAAATAACCCTGAGATGGGCGAGTATCTTGCGGATGTTGTGACCACAGCCGCAAAGCACAGCGAAGATGGCGTCACCTGAGGTGCCTTTCAATGGGCAGCGGGCAAGCCGACCATCAGTTTTCATATGTCCAATCTCTGGCTCGATGGCGCTGCGCCTGCGCAGAAGGCTCTTGAGCGCTGGCGTCAGGCCACGACGCTGGCCAGATATCAGAACCTGAGTTTTCTTTATGGCATGTCCACGAGAAGCGCTACTGACGACCACGTTTTCCACTCGGTGGAGGCACCCAAATCATCTCAGGATCAAACCAAATGGAAAGCGAACCGCGCTGCTTCAGGGCTGCGGTATATGAAGGCCAGTTCTTTATCTGGGATTTCGTCGGGGACCAACTGCTCATACCCTCCAGCTATCACGCTGGATTCATACAGTGAATCCCTCAGGCAATTTGTGCAACAAAACCGTGCTGAGTTAAATCTGCGAACACTTTTGTTTACACCAAGCCCCGACAGGGCCCGCTCGGAACTGATTTTCGAAGGTTTGTTTGAAAATCATCAGATCAAAGTAGTCAACCTAGCCGCCTAGAGTGCTCGATTAAGAGTCTAGGCAAAAAAGCGAAATGTCAAACTAACGAAGCGATTTTGGCTTTCGGATGAATTACTGAACCTCCCCATTCATATCACGAGTCACACTTAGAACGCCTGACTCTTCCGCCCGTTTCACTGTCAATGATAGTGCATCCATTGGGATGTTATGAATGCTACAAGTTTGACGCCGAGAAGTGGCAACTCGGCTTCAATAAGCTTCACATTATTTATCGTTTCACAAACTGCCTTGAGCACATCAGCCGCCGTTCACAAACATGAGACGAAAAATCAGAAAAGAGCAAACCCTGAAAAGTCTCTTTTCCACCCTGCCCTGTATGGCCAGATCAAACAGCCGTCATTCTTCCAGCTTGCGCGCCTCATCCACCAGCATAACCGGGATGCCATCGCGGATGGGGAAGGCCAGACCAGCGCCTTTGCTGATCAGTTCCTGGCGTTCTGCATCAAAGGCCAACCTGCCCTGTGTCACGGGGCAGATCAGCGCCTCAAGCATCTGACGGTCAAACAAGGTTTCGCTCATTGCATCAAGCTCCCATCCCCGGCGCGCAGGGCATATTCCATCAAGGTGACCAGCGTTTCTCGGCGCGTCGCCACCGAAGGTGTTTCCAAAAGCGCCTGTTTGTCTTCTGGCGAGAAATCCAACAGCATCGACAGGGAATTCACCAGCAGTTCGTCATCCGCATCCTGCAGGCTATCCCAATCGGTCGACAGATCGCGTGCAGCGAAATACTTCTCAAGAAGTTTCAGGAAACCTTCGCGATCGAACTGCCCGCCCGGGTCTGCGGGGGCACGGTCTGGTTCGAACCCGTCCCACGATACTGAACACCGGCGATAAGGGGTAAAACCTTCGATCTCTTCGCTGACGCGGAACCGGGAAATGCCAGACAGCGTGACCATGTAGCGGCCATCCTCGGTTTCGGCAAACTGCGTCACGCGGCCCGCACAGCCAATCATATGCAGACCGTGCCCTTCGCGGCCTTCCACCACATTGGGCTGCACCATGCCAATCAGACGCTCTTCTGTCTTCAGACAGTCATCCAGCATCGCCAGATAGCGCGGCTCAAAGATATGAAGCGGCAGCCGGGCGCGAGGCAGCAAAACCGCCCCGGCCAGAGGAAACACAGACAGTGTGTTTGGCAGATCTTTTACCCAAGTCATGGTATCAGCTTAGCGCCAAGTACAGCTTTACGCAAAGATCATGCTGGATAGCTTGCGACGCCCATTCAGAACCACCGGATCATTGGGTTTGAGCGCGTCGAAAACGGTGAAAAGCTGCGTCTTGGCGGCACCCTCGTTCCAGTCGCGATCACGGCGGAACAGTTCGAGCAATTCATTCACCGCGCCTTCCGCATCACCATTGGCATGCAGGGCCTGTGCCAGATCAAACCGGGCCTGATGATTGTCGGGGTCCGCTTCGACCGCAGCTTTCAACTCGGCAACCGGGCCGGCGTCTGCGGCCTGTTTCGCCAGTTCCAGCTGCGCATGAGCCGCTTCCAACTCGGGAGAACTGGAAATTTCAGCGGGCGCGCCGTTCAAGATGGCCTCAGCCTGCTCCAGATCATCTATCGCGATATGGGCGCGAACCAGACCGCCATAGGCCACAGCGTGCTGGGGATCTTCGCCCAGGATCGCGGCAAAGGTCTGGGCGGCATCTGCCGCTTCACCCGCTTCCAGCATCTCTTCGGCGGCGGCAACGGCATCATCCAACCCGCCAGAGGCATCGCCCCCGGATTTTTCAATCACACCGTCAATAAATGCCTTCAGTTCAGACGCTGGTAGCGCACCCTGAAAGCCATCAATCGGCTGCCCCTGCCAAAAGGCATAGACCGTCGGAATCGACTGGATACGCATCTGGCCAGCAATCATCTGCGCTTCGTCCACATTGACCTTGGCCATTTTGACCGCGCCTTTTGCGGCGGTGACTTCGGCTTCCAGCGCAGGGCCCAAGGTTTTGCAGGGGCCGCACCAGGGGGCCCAGAAATCAACGATGACAGGCACCTGCATAGAGGCGTCAACCACGTCGGCCATGAAATCAGCTTCGGATACGTCTTTGATCAGATCTGCAGCAGGAGCCGCGCCACCAAGTTCCATCATGTTTTTCTCTGCGCCTTGCGGTTACCAATGTCCTGTAGATGGAGCAGACGTCGCGTTGATGCAACCCCGCGAGGACGCCCAGAGGGCGGATCGAGCGCGCTCCTCAAGCCCTTGCGGGCTTTCGTCGCGGAACATATCGCAACCGATTGTGTCCCCGCACCAACCCATCACGAATTGTTATGCGACAGTTCACAAGAATTGGGCTGGGCAGTCTGATCCCCGCAAGCTACGGCTTGGCGCAGGAGACACCACATGACACAGACCACCAAAGAAAACATCGACACCCCGCAGGGGCTTGCTTTTGCGCTTTCAGCCTATTTCCTGTGGGGATTTTTGCCGCTTTACATGAAGATGGTTGATCACATCCCGGCCAGCGAAGTTGTGGCACATCGGGTGCTGTGGTCTGTTCCCGTCGCTGGTCTGGTGCTGATCCTTCTGCGGCGCACCAAAGAGTTGCGCGCCGCGTTCAAATCCCCAAAGACCGTTTTACTGGGCTGCATGACCGCCGGGCTGGTGTCGCTGAACTGGGGCATCTATGTCTGGGCCATCGCCAATGATCAGGCGCTGGATGCGGCCCTGGGCTATTACATCAACCCATTGTTTTCGATCCTTCTGGGTGCGCTTTTGCTAGGAGAGCGCCTGACGCGGCTTCAATGGAGCGCCATCGCCCTGACCGCCGTGGCCATTGCGATCCTCACGATTGAAAACGGTCGGCTGCCGCTTGTCGCCATCGCCCTGATGCTGACCTGGGGTTTTTATGCCCTGTTCAAAAAGTCACTGCCCGTGGGACCGAACCAAGGCTTCCTGCTTGAGGTGCTGATCCTGACCCCGCCCGCACTTGGCTATGTCATTTATCTTGCGGTGACGGGCACAGGGCATCTGTTCACGGGCGGCATGGATACGCTATTGCTGATGGGCTGCGGTGTGGTCACTGCGGTGCCATTGCTGCTTTACGCCAATGGCGCCAAGCTGCTGCGGCTGTCGACCATCGGCATCATGCAGTACATTGCGCCAACCATGATCATGCTGATCGCCGTTTTCGTCTTTGATGAACCCTTTGGCTCGGCGCGAGCGATTGCCTTCCCACTGATCTGGGCGGCGCTGGTGCTTTATTCCATTCCGATGCTGCGTCAGATGAAGCGATCCGCCTGATCGCAAATCACGCGCGCCGCGCTGTCGGCCCAAAGCGCATAGGCCTCTTCGCTGGGGTGATAGCCGTCACTGGCGATCAGGCGCGCATCGGGGGTGAATTCTGTCTTAAGATGCTGCGCCTGCGGCACGCGCGCGGCAACGGATTTCAATGCCCGGTCCAACCGTTGTGAATGCCGCCCCAGCACCCAGTTCAACGGGAAGGGCAAGGCCGGAAAGAGTGTCAGATCAGGCACCGCGCTCACCAAGACCAGCTTTGCCCCCAGCTTGCTGGTCAGCTCTTGCAGCAGTTGGGCCTGCCGTTTTGCAAACTGATCTGCACTTATCAGCCGCGTGGTGTCATTCACCCCCAATGAGATCACAACGACATCGACCGGGAAGGTGATCTTTGCCAATGTCGCCAGCGTATGCGCCGTAGTGTGACCGGTTCTGGCCTGAAGACGCCAATCCACGGTAAAATCTTTTGCCAGCCGCGCCACCAACTGCCCGGCCAAGGCTTGATCCTGATGCTGCGCCCCAACACCCGCCGCAGCGCTGTCCCCAAGGATCAGCAGGCGCAGCTCCGGCCCCTGCCCTTTTTGCCCTGATCGCGCGCCTGCAGGTTCCGGCAAAAGCTGCGCGGTACGGCGCACCCAAAGGGCCTGTGCCAACAGGAGCGGCAAAAGAGCGATGCGCACAACGTGATCGAATCCCAGCGTCATTTTGAACCCTTTCCGTCAGCCAGCCTGCGTAGAAAACGCGATCTCTTGACGGGATCACAAGCGCGACGTTGCGAGAGACGCAAGCTTGCGATAGGCAGACGCGCATGATTGACAGCTATTCCCCACCCGATGTCCCATTGGATGTATTGCACGAAGATTCCGATCTGCTGATCGTCAACAAACCTTCGGGCCTGTTGTCTGTTCCCGGCAAAGGGCCTGAGCTGGCGGATTGCCTGCTAACGCGGCTGGAGCTGGCCTTTCCCACGGTACGGCTGGTGCATCGGCTGGATCGCGACACCTCAGGGGTGATGGTTTTTGCGCTGACGGCCTATGCGCAAAAACATCTGGGGCAGCAGTTCGAAAACCGCAAGGTCAAGAAAACCTATGTGGCGCGTGTGGCCGGGCGGCTGGAACCAAAAGAGTGGCAGGTGGATCTGCCGCTGATCGTGGACTGGCCCAACCGGCCAAAACAGAAGGTCTGCCATGAGACCGGCAAACCCGCGATCACCGATTGGAAAGTGGTCAAAGCCAATGACCTTGAAAGCCGTGTGCGGCTGTTTCCCCAGACCGGGCGCAGCCATCAGCTGCGGGTGCATATGCTGGCCTCGGGCCACCCCATTCTGGGTGATCCGCTTTATGCGCCGGAAACCTGCGCCGCGCATGGCCGGCTGATGCTTCACGCCGAAGAGCTACGCGTCAACCACCCCGAGAATGGCCGAGGTATGCGCTTTCGCGCCAAGGCCCCTTTCTGATAGGGTTGCAAAAACACCCTGAAGGGCAGGCAGGATGAAGATACTCGCGGTCGGAGATTCACACACGCGCCGGTTCACCCCGGGCACAAACAGCCGTCTCGACCTGCCCTTTGAGCTGCGCGTCAAAGGGATCAGCGGGGCATCCGCCTGGGGACTGGCCAAAGGATCTGGCACCACGGGGGCGGATCGCAAGATCCAGCGCAACATTCGTATCGCGGGCCCCGATCTGTCACATATTGTCTTTTGTTTTGGACAGGTTGACGTCGAAGCGGGCTTTATCTTTCGCCGGTTTGTGCGACAGGAAGAGCTGACATTTTCTGAGTTCTGCAACATGGTGGTGCCGCGCTATCTGGCCTATTGCAAGACCTATCAGGACCGGGCTGCCGTGGTGATCAAAGGCCTGAACGCAAGCGCGTTGCCCAATCAGGACATGACGCTGCGCTATCTGTTTCGGGAACTGCGTCTGAAGGCGCTTGGCGATGACGGGATCGCAGCTTTTGACCGTCTCAAAGCGGGCCTGCCAGACTATGCTGAGCGCGCGCAGATGAATTTGGAATACAACGCGCGGTTGGAATACGAATGTGCCAAAGAGGGCCTGCCCTATTTCGACATCAACGCCGGGCTGGTAGATGGAACCGGGCTGATCCGCGATGAGTTTCTGGGGTTTGACGGGTCAGACAATCATGTGATTGAAAGCCTCGCGGTGTCCAATTTGCACATGCATGCGCTGATTGAACTGGTCCAGACATAACGCGCCTGACCATCGAAACTGGCCCAAAGGAAAACCGGGCCGCTGCAGCACCGCACCGCCCGGTTTTATATTTTCTAAGCCTGTGTGCCCGGCACCCACCCAAAGCGGGTGCCAGATAAGATCCGTTACTCGGACCAGCCAGAGACGGCTTTGATTTCGACAAAATCATGGATGCCCCATGAGCCGCCTTCGCGGCCATTGCCGGACATTTTCATGCCACCAAAGGGCGCGCCTGCCCCGCGGCCGATACCGTTCATCTCAACCATGCCCGAGCGCAGCTGGCGCGCAACGCGGTTGCAGCGGGCTGGGTCTTGCGACTGGATGTAGTTGGTCAGCCCGTAATCGGTATCATTGGCGATGGCGACCGCCTCTTCTTCGCTGTCGAATTTCAAAATGGCCATGACCGGGCCAAAGATTTCTTCCTGTGCGATGGTCATGTCATTGGTGACATCCGCAAAGATCGTCGGGCGCACATAAAAGCCTTTGTTCAGCCCATCAGGACGCCCCGGACCACCGGCCACAAGGCGTGCGCCTTCGTCGATGCCTTTCTGGATCAGTCCCTGAATCTTGTTCCACTGGCTTTCATTCACAACCGGGCCAATGTGGCGGCCTTCCTCAGATGCCGGGCCAACCTGCACCTTTTCAGCCATGGCGACAGCTTCTTCTACGACTTTGTCATAGACAGAGGCCTCAACCAGCATCCGCGACGGGGCATTACAGCTTTGGCCGGTGTTCTGCATCATGTGCAGCACGCCGCGCTTAACCGCCTTTTCATCCGCATCCGCAAAGACAAGGTTCGCCCCCTTGCCCCCCAGTTCAAGGTGGACACGTTTGATGCTGTCTGCGGCGGCTTTGGAAATCAGCGTACCAGCGCGTGTCGAGCCGGTGAAAGACACCATATCGACATCTTTATGGGTGGTCAGCTGGGTGCCAACACCAACACCATCACCGTTCACAAGGTTGAACACACCTGCGGGCAGGTCGGCTGCATCCATGATTTCAGCAAAAATCATCGCATCCAGCGGGGTTTCTTCGGAAGGTTTCAGCACCATGGTGTTGCCCGCCACCAGTGCGGCCCCCACCTTGAGCGTGACCTGATTCATCGGCCAGTTCCAGGGGGTGATCAGCGCACAGACCCCCACGGCTTCGTGCAGGATGCGGGTTTCCGGGTTGCGATCAGACAGCGGTGCTTCCCACTCGAAGGCCTTGGCCGCCCGGATGAAGTTTTTCAGGTGATAGCCACCCGCCCCGACCTGACCACTGCGCGCCAGATCAAGGGGGGCACCCATTGTCTGTGACATCGCCTGCGCCAGATCTTCGGAGCGTTCCATATAGGCGTTCAAAACACGCTCAAGCGCTTCGATACGCTGCTCTACGGGGGTGTTCATCCAGCCCGGCAGCGCGGCCTTCGCGGCGGCAACAGCGGCATCAGTATCCCCTTGATCCCCCAGAGAAATTACCGCGCAGGGTTCTTCGGTCGAGGGGTTGATGACGTTGTGATCACGCGGGGTCACCGGATCAACCCACTGACCGTTGATGTAGAACTTGCGGTTTTCGATCATGATGTCCTCCGACCCGATGGGCTGTATAATTTGATCATATTTCGCGCACTTTGGCATTGCGCGCCCTTCTGTGCAAGAGAAGGGTTTACACGACTTGTTGTAAGACTAACTAATCACAGCGAACGCTTTTACAAATGTCGATAGGAAAGGATTCCCTTCATGGCTCTTCGTATAAACGACGAAATCCCGAACCTCAGTGTCAAAACCGACCTGGGCGAATACAATCTGCACGATTGGATCGGCGACAGCTGGGCGATCCTGTTTTCGCACCCCAAAGATTACACCCCGGTCTGCACCACCGAATTTGGTGCCGTTGCACAGCTGGCGGATGAATGGGAAAAGCGCGGCACCAAGGTGATGGGCATTTCCGTGGATGGTGTCGAAGAACACAAAGGCTGGAAAGGCGACATCGAGAAAGTTGCAGGCGCAACCGCTGGCTTCCCGATCATCGCCGACGAAGGTCTGGAAGTGTCGAAAGCGCTGGATATGCTGCCTGCCGAAGCCTATCTGCCCGATGGCCGCACCCCGGCGGACAGCGCGACTGTGCGCTCGGTCTTTATCGTTGCGCCAAACAAGAAAGTACAGCTGATGATGACCTACCCCATGTCGGTGGGCCGCAACTTTGCGGAAATCCTGCGTGCGCTGGACGGTCTGCAACGCACCTATGAACAGCCGCTGGCCACCCCGGCCAACTGGGAGCTGGGTCAGGACGTGGTTGTTGCCCTGTCGCTGGACGATGCCGCCGCAGAAGAGAAATACGGCAAGCTGGATATCAAGCTGCCTTACCTGCGTATGGCGAAGAACCCCGAGTAAGAGATTTTACAAAACTGGCGTGACGAAGAGCTTCGTATTGCCCGGCATGGCCGGGCCGCGCCAATCCAATCACATCGCGTGTATCTGCGTGATGAAACACTCTTTAATTCACTGTTTTAAATTGTAATTTCGAAGCGGTTGGTGCGAGATCAGCGCACTTACTCCTGCGCACTGCTTTGCCTAAAAAGCGCGTCTGGCACTTTCCGGGTTGCGGTTTTGTTCTCCTGCAGGCAGGGTAGCGCCACGCTGTCAGGAGAGCCCGAAATGCCCTTTACCCTTGCCACATGGAACATCAACTCTGTCCGTTTGCGTCAGGGGCTGGTTGAACGCCTGATGCGCGAAGAAGCCCCCGATGTGCTGTGCCTTCAGGAGTGCAAATCACCGGTGGAAAAGATCCCTTTTGAAGCCTTTCAGGCGCTGGGATACACCCACATGGTGGCGCGCGGTCAGAAGGGCTATAACGGGGTGGCGATCTTTTCCAAGATCCCGATGGAAGAGGCCGGTGACAAGGATTTCGCCAGCCTTGGCCATGCCCGCCACATTGCCGGCAAGCTGGAAAACGGTGTGACCATCCATAACTTTTATGTGCCCGCCGGCGGTGACAAACCGGATCGCGACATCAATGAGAAATTCGGCCAGAAACTGGATTATCTGACCGAGATGCGCGACTGGTTCCGCGCGGAGAAACCGGAAAAATCCATCCTTGTGGGCGACCTGAACATTGCCCCGCGCGAAGATGATGTCTGGGATCACAAGAAGCTGCTGAAAATCGTATCGCACACGCCGATCGAAGTCGCGCATCTGGCCGAGGTGCAAGAGGCGGGCGGCTGGGTTGATATCACCCGCAAGGACATCCCCGAAGGGCGGCTGTATAGCTGGTGGTCCTACCGCGCGAAAGACTGGGATGCCGCCGACAAAGGCCGCCGTCTGGACCATATCTGGGCCACCGCAGACATTGCTGAAAGTGGTCATTCCAGCCGGGTTCTGCGCGATGTGCGCGGCTGGGACCAACCCAGCGATCACGCCCCGGTTTTTGCCAGTTTTGATCAATAAATTCCCGGCTTTTCGGGACAGGCACATTCCATGCACAACCGATGCACATTCCATGCGCACGCTGTGCATGGATTTTCTTGATCTTTGCCCTTCAGACTGTTTTCCGAGCTAACCCCTTGGAGACTATCATGAAAGAGCTTGAAGCAACGAATTTGAGCAAATCCGAGCGCCTGAACTGGATGTATGGCGTGGATGCGATGAAAATGATCGAGGAAGATCTGCATAAGGTGCTGGGCACCCTGCGCCAGTGCCCGCGCGAGTGGCATCACATCTGGGAAGATGAAGACCGGCGCGACAGCAAACGCACCCGCTGCACCGTGGCCTTTGATGCGGATGTGGTGAAGTTTTTCAAAGCCATGGGGCCGGGATATCAAAAGCGCATGAATCGCGTACTGCGGGCCTATATGCATTTCCGTCTGGCCAAGATCATGCGCGGACCAGACAACACCGATTATATTCTGCGCCCCGAGCGTGTCGAAGCCGAGGCCCGCAAGAACCGCGCCAGATGGGGCGATATGGAGGCCTGGGTGGAAAAGGACGAAAGGGGCACGTGAGCCCTTGTCTGGATGACCATTTCCAGTATTCGTGAACTATGGAAAAGAATCATGCCATAGAGGCGCTGAGCGCGCTTGCCCATGACACGCGGATTGATGTGTTTCGTCTGCTGGTACGGTCGGGCACAGAGGGGCGAATTGCCGGTGATTTGGCCGAAACCCTTGGGGTCAAGGCCAACACCCTGTCGAATAATCTGACGATCCTGCAACAGGCAGGGCTGATCCGGTCGCAGCGCGAAGGGCGGGCGATCCGCTATTTTGCCGAGTTTTCCGGGATGCGGGGGCTTTTGGGCTTTTTGATGCGCGATTGCTGCGATGGCCGCCCCGAGCTTTGCGGGCCTTTTGATCTGTGCGGAGATGACAATGAGTGCTGAGGCCAAGCCCGTGATGGGCCTGTTTGAACGCTATCTGAGCCTGTGGATTGCCGCTGCGATTGTGGCGGGGATCGCCATTGGGACGCTGGCCCCGGGGCTGATGGCGGCAATTGCCGGGGCCGAGGTGGCCAGCATCAATCTGGTGGTGGCGGTGCTGATCTGGGCCATGGTTTACCCGATGATGGTGGGGGTCGATTTTGGCGCGGTGGCCGGGGTTGGGCGGCAGCCCAAGGGCTTGATCGTGACGCTGGTGGTCAACTGGCTGATCAAACCTTTCAGCATGGCTTTGCTGGCGGTGCTGTTCTTTGACTATGTGTTTGCGCCCTGGATTTCGCCTGAGGATGCGGCGCAATATACGGCGGGGCTGATCCTGCTGGGGGCGGCGCCCTGCACGGCGATGGTCTTTGTCTGGTCGCAGCTGACGCGCGGTGACGAGACCTATACGCTGGTGCAGGTCTCGGTGAATGATGTGATCATGGTCTTTGCCTTTGCGCCGATTGTGGCGTTTTTGCTGGGGGTGACCGAGATCACGGTGCCCTGGGAAACGCTGGTGCTGGCGACGGTGCTATATGTGGTGCTGCCGCTGGTGGCGGGGCTGGTGACGCGGCGGATGCTGGGCGGGCCGCAGGCGATTGCGCGGTTTTCAACGCGGGTCAAGCCATGGTCGGTGATTGGGCTGGTGGCGACGGTGCTGATCCTGTTCGGATTGCAGGGGCAGGTGATTTTGGATCGGCCCTTTGTGATTGCGCTGATCGCGGTGCCGATTTTGCTGCAGAGCTATGGGATTTTTGCGCTGGCCTATGGGGCGGCCTATCTGCTGAAGGTACCGCATCGGATTGCCGCGCCCTGCGCGATGATCGGGACGTCGAACTTTTTTGAGCTGGCGGTGGCGGTGGCGATCAGCCTGTTTGGGTTGCAGTCCGGAGCGGCACTGGCGACGGTTGTGGGGGTTCTGGTCGAGGTGCCGGTGATGTTGTCGCTGGTGGCCTATGCCAATCGCACGCGGGAGCGGTTTCGCAGTTAGGGTCAGGATGCATTCATCCTGCGCCACTGGCGTTCGAAAGGCAATAAAGCAGGGTTTTTGGGCGCGCCGGAACTGGTGGACCAATTTCAAGCGGTCAAAGCCGCTGCTTTGCAGCGTTTCGATCGTCTGGAAGATTGCTCAGTTTTTGCCCCTGATCTGCGTTACAGCCCTTTGAAATAGAACCACTATTCCAGGCAGGCTGTGCCTTGTCAGGACCAAAAACTGAGCAACCAGTGGTGCAGGATGAATGCATCCTGCCCCTACGGGTTAAGGGGCGACGCGGCGTTATTGCTGCGCAGTTTCGTCAGGCGTGTTCTATGCCTGTGACGAAGGAGAGCCACATGACCTCTGCCCGCCCGATTGTGATCGAGACTGCTGATGGGACCCAGTTGCAAGGGGATCTGTTTACCGCGCAAGCGCCGCAGTTTGCGGTGCTTATGTCGTCTGGCACCGGGTTTCCCAAACGGATCTATCGGCATTTTGCCCAAAACTTCGCCCGACGCGGCGCAACAGTGCTGACCTATGACTATCGCGGCATTGCGATACCAGATCCCGACAGTCTGGCCGGGTCGCAGATTGATTATCCTGACTGGGGACGGTTGGATATGCCTGCCGCACTGGAAGCCCTGCAAAAGGAAGCGCCAGACCTGCCAATCACCCATGTGGCCCATAGTGTCGGCGGGCATTTTCTGGGGCTGATGCCCAACCAGCACCTGATCCAAAAACATGCTTTTGTCTCGGTCGGGGCTGGGTATTGGCGCAATCATCACCGCAGCTATGTGCCGATGGAGATGTATTTCTGGTGGCTCTTGGGCAGCTATAGCCTGTTGCGTCACGGCTATCTCAAACCGATTGGCGGCTGGAGCGGCGAAGCCATCCCGCCACAGGTCTTTCGCACCTGGCGACGCTGGTGTCACACCAATGGCTTTTTCAAACCGGATCTGACGGGCTATCTTGCGCCGCAGCATTACGATCAGGTGACAGCGCCCATTCGGTCATGGATCTTTTCGGATGATCCCATCGCCACACCTGTGAGCGGGGCAGAGCTGCTGAGCGTTTATCCCAATGCGCCACAGGACATCCGTCAGGCGCATCCTGCGGAGTTTGGTGTGCGAGGCATCGGGCACGAGGGGGCCTTTCGCCCCGGTTGCGAGGCGCTTTGGCAGGAGATCTGGGATTGGTTGACGGCTTAGGGTCAGGATGCATTAATCCTGCGCCACTGGCGTTCGAAAGGCAATAAAGCAGAGGTTTTGAGCGCGCCGGAACTGGTGGATCCAATTGCAAGCGCTCAAAGGCGCCGCGCACTCGCGTTTCGAACGTCCGAAGGATTGCTCAGTTTTTGCCCCTGATCTGCGTTACGGCCCTTTGAAATAGAACCACTATTCCAGTCGGGCTGTGCCTTGTCAGGACCAAAAACTGAGCAACCAGTGTGTCGAACGTCAGATGAACTTGACCCAAACATCATAAACTGACCCAATCCCCATTTTTGCCCGTGCGGCCTGTTTCGATTGATCTGACTTCCCTTTCGGAAAATCAGGGCTGATTTGCAGATCAGACGGCGAAGCCGCCTGTTTCTGCTGATC
>JAOARQ010000055.1 GCA_025210455.1 Pelagimonas sp. | reverse complement strand
TCGAAGAGGCCGCCTCGGGGGCTGTTGGCCTAGACACCATGCTGCCTGTGCGGCTGCGCCTCTATCACGCCGGAGAGCTGGACCTGCCGACGCTGTTCCGCGCGCTGTCGCTGAACCCTGCGAAACGTCTGGGGCTGGAGTGCGGCCGCATTGCAGCAGGCGCGCCTGCGGATCTGGTGCTGTTCGATGCGGACAAACCCTTTGTTCTTGATCGCTTCAAACTGCGGTCGAAATCGAAAAACACTCCGTTTGACGGCGCACGCCTGCAGGGTAAGGTGCTGGGCACATGGGTCGGCGGCCGCCGCGTCTTTGAAGGATAACTTATGTTTGAAACTGCACTGCCGGTTTTGGCGCTTTGGGCCGTCATTGGCTATCTGCTGGGGTCGGTGCCCTTTGGCATCGTGATCACCCGCGCGCTGGGGCTGGGCGATCTGCGGCAGATCGGGTCGGGCAATATCGGCGCAACCAATGTGCTGCGCACAGGCAATAAACCCGCCGCCGCCGCGACTCTGTTTTTGGACAGTTTCAAAGGCGGCATCGCCGTGCTGCTGGCGCTCTGGCTGGCAAGCCCGGGGGCAGCGCAGATGGCGGGGCTGGCGGCCTTTGTCGGGCACTGCTTTCCCGTCTGGCTGCGCTTTCAGGGCGGCAAGGGGGTGGCAACCTTTCTGGGCACCGTGCTGGCGCTGGCCTGGCCCGTGGGCATCGCCTGTTGCCTGAGTTGGCTGGCAACCGCAGCGATCACCCGGATTTCATCCGCATCGGCTTTGGTCGCTGCTGTGCTTTCGCCGATCTGGGCGCTTGTGCTGGGGCGTGGTGAGCTCTGGCTGGTCTGCGCCCTGATGGCCCTGCTGATCCTGTGGCGGCACAGCGCCAATATTCAGCGCATCCTGAAAGGCGAAGAACCCAAGATCGGCAAGAAAGGCTAGGCTTTTCCGCCCCCCATCGTGTTCTCGATGATCTCCGCGGCTTCTGCCGGGTGGGTCACCACCAGCATATGCCCGGCGCCCCGAATCACATGATCTTTGGCCTGCGTCAGCCCGTTGCTTAGCCCCAGATGAATGGCCTGCTGCAAGTCTTCGCTGTCACCCCCCCGGATCAGGGACACCGGGCAGTTCAGCCGCGCCATGCGATCAGGGTTCAGCAGATCATGGGTATCGTCCCAGATGCTTGGCCCGACCGCCAGCACAAAGGCCATCTGGCGGATCATCATGGCTCGCGCCTCATCGGAATACTCATGCCAGCGCCTGCCGCCGCCCCAGCGCCGGTTGAACCGCCGCGTGATGTCTTCCTGATGGCCATTGTGGTACTGTTCCGCCGCTTGGGCTTCGCTGTCGCGCAGCGCCTGCAATTCCGGGGTGGGCCCGGCTGCGCAAAACAGCACCGGTTCAATCAGGGTCAGGCTTTTAACCTTTTCCGGGTGGCGCAGCGCAAGCCGCAGCGCAACGGTGCCACCAAAGCTGTGCCCGACCAGATGCATGCCATCGCTCAGGAAGGCCTCGGCCACTTCGGTTGACACATCATGCACATTACGCCCCTCGGGAAAGGGGCTGCTGTGGCCATGGTCCGGGAAATCCGGCGCGGTGATCTGCAACGTCTTAGGCATGTGGCGGGCGACACCCCGCCACATGCCCCCATGTCCCAGACTGCAATGCAGGAACAATGCCGGATCCGGCCCATCACCAAAACGATGGTGATGCACCGAAACCCCGGCAATTTTGCTATCTAACATTACAGATCGCCTGCCAGATGCGCCTCTAGGTCATCAAGACGATCATGGCCCCAGAACGACTGGCCGCTGTCGACGATATAGAACGGCGCGCCAAAGGCCCCCTGATCAATCGCTTCTTCCAGATTGCGGGCGTAGGTTTCGGCCCCTTCCAGCATTCCGCTGGTGGTCAGAGACCGGTCAAAGCCCGCCGCTTCCAGGCAATCGCCAATCACATCATCCTGCGCGATGTCTTTGTCTTCTGCCCAGCAGGCGCGCAGCAGCGAATGCACCAGCTTGCCCAGATCACCGCCGCCCGCATTCTGTGCAGCGATCACGGCGTAAGACGAAGGCGCCATATTGGTTGGCCAATGCGCGGGCTTCAGGTTCAAAGGCAGGCCGGTTTTCTTGCCAGCGCGTTCCAGTTCTTGTGCGCGATAGGCAATGCGGTTCGGGTGGCGATCTTTGGGCGGTGTGCCCCCGGTGCGCGCAAACAGCCCCATGATGTCCAGCGGTTTATAGGTGATGGTCGCCCCATGTTTCGCTGCGATTTCTTCCAGACGCATGCCCGCAAGATAGGTGAACGGCGAGAGTGTCGCAAAGTAGTAGTCGATATGTGCCACGCGCATGTTTCCTTTGTGTGTGAGTGCTAGCTTGATTGTTAAGTCCATGTTAAGCGGGCCGCAATGTCACGAATCCGTCATGTCACCGGAGCCTTCCCCATGCCCACCGTCATTGAACCTAAACTGATCGCCGGCAATTCCAACCGTCCCCTTGCCGAAGCCATCGCCCGTCGCACATCACTTTATCGTGGGATGAACGTCGGGCTGGTAGATGCCCGCGTCGAACGTTTCAACGACGGAGAGATCTTTGTCGAAGTTTTCGAGAACGTGCGCGGCGAAGATATGTTCATCATCCAGAGCACATCGAACCCAGCAAATGACAACCTGATGGAGCTGATGATCATGGCGGATGCCCTGCGCCGCTCATCGGCGCAGCGGATCACGGCCGTGATGCCGTATTTTGGCTATGCCCGTCAGGATCGCCGCGCCAAGGCCCGCACCCCGATCACCGCCAAGATGGTGGCCAATATGATCGCCGAATCGGGGATTGAGCGGGTGTTGACCATGGATCTGCACGCCGCGCAGATTCAGGGCTTTTTCGATATTCCGGTGGACAACCTGTATGCTTCGCCGGTGTTTGCGCTGGATGTACTGAAGCAGTTCGAAGGCTCGCTTCAGGATGTGATGATCGTGTCCCCGGATGTGGGTGGTGTGGCGCGCGCGCGTGAGCTGGCCAAGCGGATCGGCGCCCCTCTGGCGATCGTCGACAAACGCCGCGAAAAGCCCGGCGAAGTGGCCGAGATGACCGTGATCGGGAATGTTGAAGGCAAGAAATGTATCATCGTTGATGACATCTGCGACACCGCTGGCACCCTGTGCAAAGCCGCTGAGGTGATCCTAGAACATGGCGCAACTGAGGTACACGCCTATATCAGCCACGGCGTCATGTCTGGCCCGGCTGTGGACCGTGTGACCAAATCGGTGCTGAAATCGCTGGTGCTGACCGATTCGATCCAGCCTACCGAATCCGTGCAGAATGCGCCAAACATTCGCATTCTGCCCACAGCCCCGCTGTTTGCGCAGTCGATCCTTAACATCTGGAATGGTCATTCGGTTTCGTCGCTGTTCGAAACCGAAACTCTGGGCCCGATTTACGAAGGCATCCTGTAGAGCGGCAGTTCCGGCCCGGGCAATGCCCGGGCTTTTTCATTTGGTCCATTGCCTTGCCATGACGGTTTCCATCGGCCCCTGCCCCAAGCCGGAAAAATCGCAGCTGTTCGCGATGCTACAGCGCTGTCTGGCTGAGCTGTCAGAGTTTGGTGAGGTTGATCTTAGCTATCCTTACTTTGACAGCTATTGGCAGGATTCGGATAGGTGGCCTTATCTGATCTTTTGCAACCAGCAACTGGCAGGCTTTTCGCTGATTAACAGTTTGTCGCCATCGGGGCTGGACACCGATTTTGCGATGGCCGGGTTCTATGTTGCCCCCGCTTTTCGCAGGCAAAAGCTGTGACACGCGGCCTTTGACCTGCTGATCCGGAAACGCCCCGGCAGTGGGAACTGCCGGTCTTTGATGACAACACCGCTGCGCTGATGTTCTGGCAGTGCTTGTTAGGACAATCCGACTTAGTCAGTCAGTTGGAACACCCAAGTGCGACGGTGTTTCGATTTCGGGCGGTTCCTAGCTGAATGAGCTGGATCGCGCCTTGTGTTTCCAGTGGTCAATGATGCGAGCAACATTCCCATCGACGCCGTCCGTGCTGTGCAGTTCCAGATCATAGCGCAGCCCTTTGTGGATGGTGTCAAAGTCTTTGCGCGCGCTGCCAATGGGGCGGTCTTGGCGGGCGGCTTCGCGGGTTTCCAGCAGATCAACCGGGCAATGCAGCGCGACAAAGAGAACGTCGAAAGGTTCAAAGAGCGTCCGCAGGTCTTCGATCCAGCGGGGTGTATCAAGGATGTGTTCAAGGATCAGATTGTTGCCCGCCCCGGCATACCCAGCCAGCGAACGGTGAAAGCCATCAAAAAAGGCTGCGCGATGGGCGGGCCAGTCGAATTCTTTTGAGGCGAAACGGTCTGAGGGCAGTACACCAGCATCACGCAGGTGGTCGATTGAGGTGTGCCAAAACGGTTGGTCAATCCGTGCCTGCAAGGCCCGCGCCAGCGTGGATTTCCCACTGCTGGAGGCCCCGTGCAGGAAAATGATACTGGCTTTAGTACAGATCCCAGTCATCGGCGCTGACCACATCCCCAATGGCCATCCAGTTCATGCGCACGCGCGCAACGCGGGTGTCTGACCAGGTGCGAAACACCAGTTCGAAACCCTCTTTGGTGATTTTATCGGCGGAAATATCGGCGCGCACATTTGCGCCCTGATCCATATCCCACAGCGACAAGGACACATGCACCGCCGGGGGGGATTTGAAGGTTTCCGAAAACTTGACCGGCATGCGGCGTTCACGCGACCCGCTGCCTTTCCACATCTCTCCGCCACTGCCAAAATCGGAAAACACTTCGGTGTTGCCCTGATCAATCCCGATGGAGCTGGAGCCAAATTTTCGCATCATGTGATAGGATCCGTTTCGGAGTTCGCCATTCTGCCACCTGAGAAGTGGTATCAATAGTCATGAAACAAAGCCCAAAAAAAGAAAACCCCACCAGATTGGTGGGGTTGTCTAAAATTTATCGTCTGTGGCGCTTAGAGCGACGCCTGAGCCGGTGTCAGACCGATCTGCGCCGCAACGCTGATCATGTCTTGCAAGGTTTTGGCGGCGTCATCTGCCGAGCCAGCTTCTTTTGCCTGGTTGTATGCACTTTGTGCATCAGCAACCATCGCGTCATAAGCGGCCTGATCCACATCTGCCTTGGGCAGTGCTTGTTCAGCCAGAACCGACAGGCCTTCGCCCAACTGGGCAAAACCACCGGTCACAACGAATTCCTGGTCACCCTTGTCGGTGGCCACGGTGAGAACACCGGGGCGCAGTGTGGTGATCAGAGGCGCGTGGTTCGGCATGGCGGTCAGGTCGCCATCCGCACCGGGGATCTGAACCTGAGACACCTGCGCGGACAGCAGGTTGCGCTCGGGCGAAACCAGATCGAATTGCATCATATCTGCCATGTGTAACTCCTTTCATATCGGGGGGCGTGATTGCCCCCCAACAGGGTTGGATTAGGCAGCTTCTGCGGCCAGCTTCTCGGCTTTTGCGATCACTTCGTCGATGCCGCCAACCATGTAGAAGGCTGCTTCGGGCAGGTGGTCGTATTCGCCAGCCACAACGGCCTTGAACGACGAGATGGTGTCTTCCAGAGGCACCTGAACACCGTCGGACCCAGTGAATACCTTCGCAACGTCGAACGGCTGCGACAGGAAACGCTGGATCTTACGCGCACGGGCAACGGTCAGTTTGTCTTCTTCTGACAGTTCGTCCATGCCGAGGATGGCGATGATGTCCTGAAGCGACTTGTAACGCTGCAGGATACCCTGAACTTCACGTGCCACGTTGTAGTGCTCTTCACCAACGATCTGCGGATCCATCAGACGCGACGACGAATCGAGCGGGTCAACCGCCGGGTAGATGCCCAGCTCGGAGATTGCACGGTTCAGAACGGTCTGCGCGTCAAGGTGCGCAAAGGTGGTTGCAGGCGCAGGGTCGGTCAGGTCGTCCGCGGGAACGTATACGGCCTGGATCGAAGTAATCGAACCGTTTTTGGTCGATGTAATGCGTTCCTGCATCGCGCCCATGTCGGTCGCCAGTGTTGGCTGGTAGCCCACCGCCGAAGGAATACGACCCAGCAGAGCCGACACCTCGGAACCCGCCTGAGTAAAGCGGAAGATGTTGTCGACGAAGAACAGAACGTCTGTACCAGATTCGTCACGGAACTGTTCCGCCAGGGTCAGCCCCGACAGAGCAACACGCATACGCGCACCGGGAGGCTCGTTCATCTGGCCGTAAACCAGCGCAACCTGCGATTCTTCGAGATTGTCAGGTTTGATAACCGAGGATTCAACCATCTCCCAGTACAGGTCGTTACCCTCACGGGTACGTTCACCCACACCCGCGAACACGGAGTAACCCGAGTGCACTTTCGCGATGTTGTTGATCAGTTCCATGATGAGAACGGTTTTACCCACGCCCGCACCGCCGAACAGACCAATTTTACCACCCTTGGCGTAAGGCGCCAGCAGGTCGATAACCTTGATGCCTGTTACCAGAACTTCGGCTTCGGTCGACTGCTCAGAGAACTCTGGTGCAGGCTGGTGAATGGCGCGGAATTCGTCGGCGTTCAGAGGCGCGCCTTCGTCCACAGGTTCACCAACAACGTTCAGGATGCGGCCCAGAGTTGCCTTACCAACGGGAACCGAGATCGGTGCGCCGGTGTCGACAACTTCCTGACCACGAACGAGGCCTTCGGACGCGTCCATCGCGATGGTGCGGACGGTGTTTTCACCAAGGTGCTGTGCCACTTCCAGAACAAGGGTCTTGCCGTTGTTTTCAGTGTTCAAAGCGTTCAGAATTTCCGGCAGGTGGTCGTCGAACTGTACGTCGACAACAGCGCCAATCACCTGAGTGATTTTGCCTTGTGCGTTTGCCATTAGATTTCTCCGGTCTTAGAGCGCCTCGGCGCCCGAGATAATTTCGATCAGTTCGTTCGTGATGACGGCCTGACGTGAACGGTTGAACTCGATGGTCAGTTTATCGATCATCTCGCCCGCGTTGCGCGTCGCGTTGTCCATAGCCGACATCCGGGCGCCCTGTTCCGAGGCACCATTCTCGAGCAGGCCCGAGAAGATCTGTGTCGCCACACCACGCGGCAGCAGGTCTGCCAGGATGGCTTCTTCGTCGGGCTCATAATCAAAGAGCGTCGACGCGCCGTCCTGATCCCCTTCGGCGGTCTCGTAAGACGCGGGGATAATCTGCTGCGCTGTTGGCACCTGGCTGATGACCGACTGGAATTTGGCGTAGAACACAGTTGCCACATCAAATTCGCCGGCATCAAAACGGCCCAGAATATCGCGTGCGATGTCCTGTGCGTTGCCATACCCGATGCGCTTGACTTCGCTCAGGTCCACGTGATCGATCATCAGATCTTCGTAATCACGCTTGAGCTGCTCGCGGCCTTTTTTGCCAACAGTCAGAATTTTGACTGTTTTGCCATTGGCCAGCAGTTCCTGCACCTTTGCGCGTGCCAGCTTCACGATATTCGTGTTGAAGCCGCCACACAGTCCGCGCTCTGAGGTCATGACCACCAGAAGCTGAACGTCATCTTTTCCGGTCCCCGCCAGCAAGCGGGGGGCCGAGTCACTGTCACCAACCGATGCGGCCAACGACGCCATCACACCATTGAAGCGCTCGGCGTAGGGACGCGAGGCTTCGGCCGCTTCCTGGGCGCGGCGCAGCTTTGCCGCCGCGACCATCTGCATGGCCTTGGTGATCTTGCGGGTCGATTTGACCGACTCGATCCTGTTTTTAAGGTCTTTCAAGCTGGGCATCAGTTGATCCCCTTATGAAAAGTCTGCGGCGAAACCGTCCAGGGCTGCTTTGACCTTATCGGCCAGCTCGTCCTTAACCTTACGGTCGTTGTTGGTGATATCGTCCAGAAGATCTGCGTGCTTGCCGCGCAGGTGCGCCAGCAGGCCAGTTTCGTAGCGGCCAACATCTTTTACGTCGACTTTGTCGAGGTAACCGTTGGTGCCCGCGAAGATGATGCAGACGATTTCTGCGTTGGTCAGCGGCGAGTACTGCGGCTGTTTCATCAGCTCGGTCAGACGTGCACCACGGGCCAGCAGCTGCTGGGTTGCGGCGTCGAGGTCGGACCCGAACTGCGCAAAGGCCGCCATTTCGCGGTACTGAGCCAGCGACAGTTTAACCGGACCAGCAACAGACGACATCGCTTTGGTCTGAGCCGAAGAGCCCACACGCGAAACCGACAGACCGGTGTTCACAGCCGGGCGGATACCCTGGTAGAACAGTTCGGTTTCCAGGAAGATCTGGCCGTCGGTGATCGAAATCACGTTGGTTGGAATAAACGCCGAAACGTCACCACCCTGGGTTTCAATGATTGGCAGCGCGGTCAGCGAGCCAGCGCCGTTGTCTTCGTTCAGCTTCGCCGAACGTTCCAGCAGACGCGAGTGGAGGTAGAAAACGTCACCTGGGTACGCTTCGCGGCCCGGTGGGCGACGCAGCAGCAGCGACATCTGACGATAAGACACGGCCTGCTTGGAAAGGTCATCATATATGATCAGGGCGTGTTTGCCGTTGTCACGGAAGTATTCCGCCATCGCAGTCGCGGCGTAGGGTGCCAGGAACTGCATGGGCGCCGGGTCGGACGCGGTCGCGGCCACAACGATCGAATACTCAATCGCACCGGTTTCTTCCAGCTTTTTCACCAGCTGCGCAACAGTCGAACGCTTCTGACCAACCGCTACGTAGATGCAGTACAGTTTCTTCGACTCATCGTCGCCCGCTGCTTCGTTGTAGGATTTCTGGTTCAGGATCGCGTCGAGAGCAACGGCGGTTTTACCGGTCTGGCGGTCACCAATGATCAGCTCGCGCTGGCCACGGCCAATCGGGATCATCGAGTCAACGGCTTTCAGGCCGGTCGCCATCGGTTCGTGAACCGATTTACGCGGCATGATGCCCGGTGCTTTTACGTCAGCGATGCGGCGCTCTTCGGCGTCGATCGGGCCTTTGCCGTCAACCGGGTTGCCCAGGCCGTCAACAACACGACCCAGCAGAGCGTTGCCCGCAGGAACGTCCACGATCGAGTTGGTGCGCTTAACGGTGTCACCTTCTTTAATGTCGCGGTCGGAGCCGAAGATAACGATACCGACGTTGTCGGTTTCCAGGTTCAGGGCCATGCCCATGATGTTGCCCGGGAACTCGACCATCTCACCCGCCTGGATGTTGTCGAGGCCGTGCACACGCGCAATACCGTCACCGACGGAAAGCACGCGACCGACTTCAGCAACTTCGGCTTCCTGACCGAAGTTCTTGATCTGGTCCTTTAGGATCGCAGAAATCTCTGCTGCTTGGATACCCATTTATCCGACCTCTTTCATTGCATTCTGGAGTGAGTTGAGCTTGGAGCGGATCGAGGTATCGATCATCTTCGAGCCCACCTTAACAACAAGACCGCCAATGAGCGATTCATCGACGGTCGCATTTACTTTTACGTCCTGGCCAATTTTGGCTTTCAGGGTTTCGGCCAGTTTCGCGGCCTGTGCGTCAGTCAGGGCAGTTGCTGACACCACTTCTGCGGTGACTTCACCCTTTTCTGCAGCGATCATCTCGCGCAGACGCGATACCATGGCTGGCACCACGAAAAGACGACGCTTGGACGCCATCAGACCCAGGACATTTGACATGGCCGGGGTCAGACCCATCTTGGCAGCAATCGCTGAGATGGCCGCGCCCTGTTCTTCACGGGTGTGCACCGGTGAAGTCAGAAGATTGCGAAGATCTTCGCTGTCTTCCAGAGCTGCGGACAGATCGTCCAGATTGGCTTCGAGACCTGCGATGGAATTCTCTTCCTTCACAAGTTCGAAGACGGCGGTGGCATAGCGCTCGGCGATGCCGGAGGAAATCGATGCTGATTCAGACACGTCCACCCTTCCGATATGCGGCCCCCGTTTCACGTTCCCAATATGGGAGGCTATCGGCGGCACTCTTCTTCGCCCTGGCACATGCCAAGGCAGCTAAATCGCGGCGGATGTAGCAGTTCGCAGGCCACCTCGCAACATGGTAAGAAACATTTAACGCTTGCGCTAACCCTATAAATTTCAGCAACTTGCTGCAGATGCGACCATACGCGCCGCTTTAAAGTTACAGAAAAAGCACGTTTTTTCACGGATTTGGGTCGGATCACGGCCACGGAACGGGAAAATTCAGGCCGAAAACATATTTTTCCCAGCCATCTTTGCAGCGGTTTCTCAGGGATGGAATCAGTCTGTTCTGGCACAAAAACCGCCAAGTTTGGCGCGCAAAGGTGAAATCAATTCGCCTGAGACCCGCTGCAACCACACAAAAGCGGTGTTTTTGGGGCTTCGCTACGGGTCTTTAACGAGAATCGGCCAAGCTGAAGCCCTCTCTGGTGGGGATCGGAGGGATCGGTCTATTTGGTTTCAAGGAGGCCCCAGTGACAACTGTGCTGCTACTTCTGTCCATGGCCGCGCTGGCCTATGCACTTGGTATGCCCAAACCCGGCCTTCTCAGGCGTGCGTCTGTGGTTCAATCCATAGATCCGCCAGTCATCATGGAGGATCTGCGCAAACGCCCCCAGAATCGACCAGAGCCGCGTGAACTGGGGCAGGTATGGATGACCCAATCAGATGGGTTTTTGCGTCTGGAAGCTGATGAAAACCCGGGGGCCCTGTTCACCATTCAGGCAGAGCTGGAAAGCCGTGACGCACAGCTAAGCACCCCTAGCCGAAGTTTCCATGTCATATTTCTGCAGGCACCTCAGGGATTTGACCTGATTTCACATCTTTCACGAAAAGGGCAGCCATTTGATCCACCCGCCTTCGAGGCGCTGGGTGTGCGAAAACTGCTATCACGTGAGGTTGGTAAAGTTCAGGCGAGGCCTGTTGCGCGAACCGGGCAGATTCATGTGTCAGACACACGCTTTGATTTGCCGGAACTGATCAGTGACATACCTATGGAGCATCTTAGGTTACAGCTGTCGCAGAGGGAAAAGGGTCTGGTGATCGAAAGCCTGCAGATCCTGGAAGATTTCAACGACAACCCAAGTGAAGAAACCGCAGAGGATTTCCTGTCAGCAGATCCCGAATTTTCGCCTTCGGTTTTTGCGCAACAGGGCCTCGGCACGGTTGGTATCGCAGCGGAATAGCCTCAGGCGGTATCGGCAACCTTTGCTGGTTTTGGGCTCAGCACATCCAGTGGGTTCAGAACGCGGGCGGTTTCGCCGATTCCGCGGCGGCGGGGTGGATGGCGCTTTGACGCAACAACCATCATCACCCCTCCTGCGGTGATCGCGGGCACCGAGCGCCCAAGTTTTTCCCAGAACTGCCCGGTTTTCATCCAAAAGCGCCGGGTGGAGGGGGGCTGGTACAAAACTGAAAGATGAATTTCAGGCACGAAATCATGTAATCTCAGCTGCGTCTCAAGCTGCCCAGCGGTATAGGGGCGTCCATAGCCGAATGGCGTCATATCAGACTGCGCCCAAAGCCCCGATCTGTTCGGGACAATAAATAAAGCCTGCCCGCCAGGCCCCAAAACCCGATAGGCTTCATCCAACACATCCGAGGGGCGCTCTGATGTTTCCAGCCCATGCATCACCACCAGACGATCCACATGGCCCGTTTCAATCGGCCAAAGCGTTTCTTCGGTCAGGACAGAAACATTTGGCTTCCCGGCTGGCCATGGCATAACCCCCTGCGGCCCCGGCATCATGCAAATAACTCGCCGCGATACACCAAGGTATGGGCGCAGCAAGGGGGCTGAAAACCCAAAACCGGCAACAGTCAAACCTTTGGTTTCAGGCCATAAATTTACCGTCTGGTCACGAATGATTTTCTGCGCAGTGCGGCCAAGAGCGCTACGATAATAGAAATCGCGTAGAACTTGTACGTCCAGATGCATTGCCCCTCACCGCATGATGCGTCACTCTGGAAACTAACCTGTCACCCCGCGCGAGGAAAGACCATGCCCCTTGAGATTGTCACGATCCCCTGTCTGAGCGACAACTATGCCTATCTTGTCAACGGACCTGACGGCGTGGCGTTGATTGATGCCCCGGAAGCGGCACCAATCATTGAGGCGCTGGACAGTCGCGGTTGGCAGCTGGGGGTGATCATGGTCACACATCATCACCCGGATCACGTTCAGGCGGTGGATGAGCTGCGTGAGAAATATGGCTGTATGGTGATGGGACCAAAGGCCGAAGCTGATAAAATGCCGAAACTGGACATGGCTTTTGAACCCGGATTTTCAGGCGGAACCGATGATGGGTTGTGCGAAGTCATTGCCGTGCCGGGGCATACCCTTGGCCATGTGGCCTACCATTATCCAAAGGCAAAAGCGATTTTCACAGCAGATAGCCTGATGGCATTGGGGTGTGGTCGACTGTTTGAAGGCACGCCTGCTATGATGTGGGACAGCCTTTCTCGGCTTATGCAGCTGGATCCCGAAACCATGGTTTATTCTGGCCACGAATATACCACCGCCAATGCAAAATTCGCCCTGACCATTGAACCGGACAATCCCGCGCTTATATCGCGTGTCCAAGCCATCGAAACCGCCCGCTCAGGAAACCGTCCGACTGCTCAGGTCGCGCTGTCAGAAGAGCTGGCCACAAACCCTTTCTTGCGTGCATCTCAGCCGGGGATAAAGAAAAATCTTGGAATGGAAGAGGCCAGTGATCTGGCTGTTTTTACTGAAATTCGCGCACGGAAAGATCGTTTCTAGGGTGATTTATCACCCTCTCAACCAGATAAAGTGAACGGCCGATACAAAGAAAACCCTTGAAGCGAGGTAATAATCGACCAAACTTTAACCTTAAGAGGCCATGCTGTTAGAATAATAGCGGCGCAGACAAGAGGAGCACAAAGTGCCTTCATTCTCGAACACACTTGAGCAGGCAATTCACTCTGCACTGGCATTGGCGAATTCGCGAAGTCACGAGTTCGCAACGCTGGAGCACCTGCTGCTGGCGTTGATCGATGAGCCGGATGCGTCCCGCGTGATGAAGGCCTGTTCGGTCGATACCGAAGAGCTTCGTACCACATTGGTCGAATTCATTGACGACGATCTGTCCAATCTGGTCACGGATATTGAAGGATCGGAAGCCGTGCCCACGGCAGCCTTTCAGCGGGTGATTCAGCGCGCAGCGATTCATGTTCAGTCCTCCGGCCGCACCGAGGTAACTGGCGCAAATGTGCTGGTCGCGATTTTTGCCGAACGCGAATCCAATGCAGCCTATTTCCTGCAGGCTCAGGATATGACCCGGTATGATGCGGTGAATTTTATCGCACATGGCGTGGCCAAGAACCCCGCCTATGGCGAATCACGCCCGGTTCAAGGCGCCGAAGAGGAAGAAGAAGCCCCGCGCATGGCCGCAGCCCCGACCGAAGGCGAGGAAAAGGAATCTGCGCTGGCAAAATACTGTGTGGATCTGAATGCAAAAGCGCGTGAAGGTGATGTTGATCCACTGATCGGTCGCGATTCTGAAGTTGAACGCTGCATTCAGGTGCTGTGCCGACGTCGCAAAAACAACCCGCTGTTGGTGGGCGACCCAGGTGTGGGCAAAACAGCGATTGCTGAAGGGCTGGCGCGCAAGGTTGTGGCGGGCGAAACCCCTGCTGTGCTGGAAAACACCACGATCTATTCATTGGATATGGGCGCACTTTTGGCTGGCACCCGCTATCGTGGTGATTTCGAGGAACGCCTGAAAGCCGTCGTGACCGAGCTGGAAGATCACCCCGATGCGGTTTTGTTCATCGACGAAATCCATACCGTTATTGGTGCAGGGGCCACGTCAGGCGGGGCGATGGATGCATCGAATCTGCTAAAGCCTGCCTTGCAGGGCGGCAAGCTGCGCACCATGGGCTCAACAACTTATAAAGAGTTCCGCCAGCATTTCGAGAAAGACCGTGCGCTATCTCGGCGGTTTCAGAAAATTGACGTCAGCGAGCCATCCGTTGATGACAGCATCAAGATCCTCAAGGGGCTGAAACCCTATTTTGAGGAACACCACAGTGTGAAATACACTGCTGATGCCATCAAAACGGCTGTCGAACTGGCCGCACGTTACATCAACGATCGCAAACTGCCTGACAAGGCAATTGATGTGATCGATGAAGCGGGCGCGGCTCAGCATCTGGTCGCAGAATCGAAACGCCGCAAAACCATTGGCGCGAAAGAGATCGAAGCGGTTGTGGCAAAAATCGCTCGGATCCCGCCCAAGAACGTTTCAAAAGACGACGCTGAGGTTCTCAAGGACCTGGAGAACACTCTGAAGCGTGTGGTCTTTGGTCAGGATGACGCGATTGTCGCCCTTGCCTCTGCCATCAAACTGGCGCGCGCCGGGCTGCGCGAGCCTGAGAAACCCATCGGCAACTACCTATTTGCCGGGCCAACAGGTGTCGGTAAAACCGAGGTGGCGAAACAGCTTGCGGACAACCTGGGCGTGGAACTTCTGCGCTTTGATATGTCTGAATATATGGAAAAACACGCTGTTTCCCGCTTGATTGGTGCCCCTCCCGGCTATGTTGGATTTGATCAGGGCGGGCTGCTGACCGACGGTGTGGATCAACACCCACACTGTGTATTGCTGCTGGACGAAATCGAAAAAGCGCATCCAGATGTCTATAATATCCTGCTCCAGGTGATGGATCACGGGACACTTACCGACCACAACGGGCGCACTGTCGATTTCCGGAATGTCATTCTGATCATGACTTCGAATGCTGGGGCTGCAGAACAGGCCAAGGCGGCCATCGGCTTTGGTCGCGACCGCCGCGAAGGGGAAGATACTGCTGCGATCGAACGCACCTTTACGCCAGAATTCCGGAACCGCCTGGACGCGGTGATCAGTTTTGCACCATTACCCAAAGAGGTCATCTTGCAAGTGGTTGAAAAGTTCGTTCTGCAACTTGAAGCACAACTGATGGATCGTCAGGTCTCTATCGAACTGACCCGCCCCGCTGCAGAATGGCTGGCTGAGAAAGGGTATGATGACAAAATGGGTGCGCGTCCGTTGGGCCGTGTCATTCAGGAGCACATCAAAAAACCACTGGCTGAGGAACTGCTGTTCGGGAAGCTCACCAAAGGTGGATTGGTCAAAGTTTCAGTCAAAGATGGCGAGCTTGTTCTGAATTTGGATGGCCCTGAAAAACCACGCATCGGGTCCAAAAAGAAGCCACCCCTGCTGCCCGCTGACTGATGCGGGAAACAGCAATCGCCCTATTTGTATCCTCTGCTATGCCCGCCATGGCAGAGGATTTTCTTATGTCTTTACCCATTGACTGCACCTTGGGGGCAAACTGCTATATTGAGGATTACGTAGACAACAATCCCGCCAAGGGGCCTCAGCGCGATTACACCTGCGGCCCACATAGCCGTGACGGACACAAGGGAACGGATTTCGCCCTCACTTCATTTAATGATCTGGACAGCGGGGTCAGCGTTTTAGCGGCAGCAGATGGCACAGTATTACGCACGCGCGATAGCATGCCTGACGACAAAGAAATGCGCGGGGTAACTTCGCAAAATGCCTGCGGAAATGCTGTGTTGTTGGACCATGGCAATGGCTGGAGCACGCTTTATTGCCATCTCAAACAAGGAACCGTCGCCGTTGCACCAGGGCAGATCGTACGCAGCGGAACATATCTTGGCGATGTGGGGCTATCGGGTCAGACGAACCACCCCCACCTTCACATGTCGGTCACCAAAGAAGGCAAGATCGTTGACCCTTTTCACCCCTCAGGGGAAGAATGCGGTCAAACTCAAGCCACCTTATGGGAAAGCGCACCTGCTTATGACAAAACCGGTTTTCTAACCGCCGGTTTTTCCAGCAAGGTTCCTACGCTAAGCGAGATCCGGAAGGGCGACGCCCATCTGTCAGAAACGAGACCCGACGCGCCAATCATTGTTTTTGGGCATGTCGCCTATGCGCAGCCAGGCGATGTCTTGACCCTCTCTGCCACGGCGCCGAATGGGCAAGAGATTTTCGTGCGTGAGATCGTTTTGGAAAACCCGAAAATCAGCCAAATGCAGGCTTTCGGCAGGAAGCCCCCCGCGAAAGGCTGGCAAAAAGGGGAATACATCGGCAAAGCCCGCCTTACACGAGATGACCGTCTTATTGGCCACAGATTTAGCTACCTGACGGTCAAATAGCGATGAAGGCCGCAGGGCTGAAAAGCGTCATCGCTCGGTCAGTTTCAACTCAATACGCCGATTTTGCGCACGGGCCTCAGCAGTCTTTTCGGAGTTGACCGGTTGGTATTCCCCGAAACCATTCGCAGCAAGACGTTCGGGGGGGATGCCATGGAACTGGATCATATCGCGAACAACCGAAAGCGCGCGCGCTTGACTAAGTTCCCAGTTGTCCTGAAACTCACGCCCAAACCTAATCGGCACATCATCAGTATGGCCATCGACGCGGATGATCCAGTCAATCCCCGAGGGCACATCTGCCGCAATGTCGCGCAAAATTGCAGCAACTTTGGAAATTTCTCGTTGCCCTTGCGGCGAAAGATCTGCTGAGCCGACACCGAACAACACCTCTGACGAGAAGACAAAGCGATCCCCTTCGATGCGCACACCATCGCGGTCGCCGATCACTTCGCGCAAGCGGCCAAAGAACTCAGAGCGATAGTTTGCCAAAGATTTGTTTTCTTCTTCCAACTGTCGGGCGCGCTCTTCTTCCAATTGGCGCCGGCGGCGCTCTTCCTGCGCAACTCTGGCGATGGCAGCGTTCAGTTCTGATCCCAATTGCTCAATCTGGATCTGGGCCGCTGCATCGCGCGCCTTAGAGTCATCCAGAATCGACTGCAACTCGCCCAGTTGTGACCGCAACTGCGCGACCTGCTGGTTCAAAAGCTCAGCCTGTTTGGCCGAAGCGCTGGCGCGTTCTTCGCTTTCGGCAACCTTATCCTGCGCAACCGCCAGAAGAATATCGCGTTGCTCTGCCGCGCTGCGTTTTTCAGCGGCTTCTGCTTCGGCTGCCTTTTTGGCAGCCAGGACCGCCACCAGTTGCGCCCGCACCTCTTCTGCCGAGGTCTCCAGATCACCCCGTTCCTGCAAAATCTGTGCCAGCCGCGTTTCCAGATCCGCCACGCGCCCCACAAGAGCAGCGCGGTCAGAGGCACCGTCTTGGAGCGATGCCAGTTCAGATTCAACAGCGCGGCGGGCAGCGCGGGCGGCTTCCACATCGTCTTGTGCAGATTGCAAATCTTCCTGCGTCGCCGTCAGATCCTGCTGTGATTGCTCCAGATCGCCCTGTGTATTTTGCAAATCGGCTTTGGTATCAGTCAGTTCTGCCTGTGTCGTCGCCAGTTCACTTTGTGCGGTTTGCAGATTGCGGGTCAGATCCTCACCCTGCAAAAGCGCGGCCACCAGTTGCGCGTTCAGATCTGCTTCGGCCTGACGAGCGGCGGCCAGCAAGGTCAGCGTTTCTTCGGCTTTCTTGCGCTCGGCCTCGAGGGTAAGCGTCATGGCCGTCAGTTCCGCATCAGCGTTTTCCAACCGCGCACGCAGGGCGGCGGCGGCTTCGGATTCGGCCAGCCGGGTCAGTTCTTCTTCGCTAAGCGCTGTTTCAAGATCCGCATTTTTCGTTTGCAGATCAGAGAGAAGCGCCTCCATGGCCTCACGTTTGGCGGCAGCCAGCCGGGCCTCTTCGACCTGTTGATCCATCTCGGCACGGGCGCTGGCAAGGGCGGCTGCCAAAGCATCGCGTTCACTGGCGGCACCTGCGGCTTCGGCCTGTGCAGTGTCGCGGGCCGTGGTCAGGGCGGCCACCTCATCACGGGCGGTGTTGCGTTCCAGCAAAAGCGTTGCCACCTGCGATTCGAAATCGGCGATGGCCGCGGCCTGTTCATCGCGGGTGGTCAACAAAGAGGCCACGAGAGCCTGCTGTTCGGCCAGTTGCGCCTCGGTGCCGGACAGGGTGCTTTCCAAAGCGCCAACCTGCGTGGTCAGTTCGTCATTGCGACGTTCCTGCAGGCCAAGGGCCTGTGCGAGCGCCGCAATTTCGCCCGACAGCACATCCAATTCGTCTTCTTGACCGGTGATGGTTTCCGACAAAACAAACTGAATCACCATAAAGATCGACAAGACAAAGGTGAGAACCAGCAATAGGCCGGTCATCGCATCCACAAACCCCGGCCAGATCGAGGCCTGAAACCGGGCGCCGGTACGACGCGACAGCGCCATGGATTATGCCCCGCCTGACGGGTTGCGCAGGGTCATCTTGCGGCCAAGCGCGGCAAGATCGGTGCGCAGCTCTGCCATGCTTTCCTGACGGCCTGCGCTGATTTCCTCAAGGATACGAAGCATTTGCACGTCGATTGACCGCAAACGCATCCGGCTTTCGGCATCCAGACCTTCGTGTTCTTCCTTTTCACGGATCGCCTCGGCCAGCAGTTCCTGACCTTCGGCGATGCGCGCCATGGAATTGGCAGTGGGGGCTGTCGCCTCCATCCGTTCGGTCATGCGTTCCACGCTATCGGCCAACTGTGCAAGGCGTTGTTCGACCTCGGCGCGGCCCTGCTCTGACTGGGCAAAAAGCGTTTGCAGACGTTCCATCTGTTCTGCCATTTTATCCAGCACAACCCCGGCAGCGCCCAGATCTGGGCCCTCACCTTCGCCGCTGGAAAAGCCCAGTTTGGTGATCGAACTCAGCCATTCTTCCAGTTCGCGATAAAAGCGGTTCTGACCGTGGCCCGCGAAAAGTTCCAGCAGACCAACAACCAGCGAACAGGCCAGCCCCAGCAATGATGATGCAAAGGCCACACCCATACCACCCAACTGGCTTTCAAGACCGGTCATCAGGCGTGAAAACACCGCAACGCCCTGTTCGCCATCCTGTGGCGCAAGGCTGCGAATGGTATCCACAAGCGCGGGCACAGTGGTGGCAAGACCGTAAAAGGTGCCCAACAACCCGAGGAAAATCAGCAAAGAGGTAATGTAGCGGGTGATTTCACGCGCTTCATCAATGCGCGTCGCAACAGAATCAAGGATCGAGCGGGTCGAGGTGGTGGTGATCTGAAAGCGGCGGTCATGACGGCCAAGCAGCGCCGCCAGCGGTGCCAGCAATTGCGGGGCACGGGCGCGCACGCCCTGATCCCCGGCGCTGGTGAACCGTTCGATCCAGCGCACCGATGTGATCAATTGCGCCACCTGCCAGAAACAGGCCAGCACGCCCACCACAAAGACGATCAGGATAAAGCCGTTCAGATAGGGGTTGGCCTCAAAGACGGGCAGAACACGCGGCAAGGCCAGAAAGGCCCCGGCCCCGGATGCACCAATCACTGCCAGCATCATAATGACCTGACGGACGGGGTGGCTGAAATGTGGCGCGACCTCGAAGTCGGGCTGGTCCATGGGGACACCTGACAGTTAGTTAACTAAACTCATAGGTACGCTGTAACATACCATTCGCCAAGGGATTATTTACGCAGCTTCCAATGCGCGCACCCTTTGTGCCAGCCAGCGCAGGTCTGGATCCGGCACGCCCAGTTCTTCCAGGTGGTCGGCGGTGTTATACAGGTATTCCGTATTGGGGCCGCGTCCACCATGCGCCTGCGCGATGATCTGCGCCTGCTCTTCCAGCGGCAGGTGGCAATATTGCACGTGATGCGGATCAATCACATAAGCAACAGCGGTGACATCGCGGCCATCTTGCAGCGTCAGCGGCAGCATTTTTTCCAGATAGGCGGATGAAATCAATTCGCGTTCACGCAGATAGGCAAGGGCACTGTCTTCGGTGCCGGGGGCCGCGCGCAGGGCAACGCCATCACAGATCGCATCGTGCTGTTCATCCAGCGCCAGCACCAGACCGGGCTTTTCTTCGGTGCCCCGGTGGTGGATCGAATACATGCAAAAGCTGCGCGCATAGCCGCTTAGCCGCGCCTGTTGCTGTTCCGCCACCTCGAACCCGGGGTTCCAAAGCAGCGAGGCATAGCCAAATACCCAAAGTGTCATCAAACTGGTCCTCGTTTCCCACAGGCTGTAAACACGATCTGCACAGGCAGGAAAAGGGGCTTGGGATGAAACGTTGGATTGCCGTGATCATTGCACTGGCCCTGGGCTGGGGGGCTTTTTGGGCCTATGAGGCGCGGGCATTGCGTCTGGCGACCGAAAGCTGGTTTGAGGATCTGCGCGCCAAAGGCTGGCAGGCAGACTATAGTGGATTGAAAGTACGGGGTTTTCCCAGCCGCCTGGATATGACGCTGACGGATCTGACGCTGACTGGCCCAGATGGCGGCAGCTGGCACATGCCGTTTTTTCAGGTTCTGGGGCTGACCTATCAACCCGGACATCACATTTTGGTTTTCCCAGATACGCAGCGCGTTGCCACCCGTGACGCTGTGATCACAATCGCCAGCGACGGGCTGCGCGCCAGTCTGGTGCATGACGCGCAGGGCCGTGTGCTGCGCAGCAACCTTGAGGCCGAGACCCTGAACCTGAGCAGCAAAGGCAGCAGTACCGCCCTGGCCGGGGTGCGTCTGGCGGCTGAGGCCACAGAGCTGGCGGTCTATCGTCTGGGGCTGCGCGCCGAAGCCCTGGCCGGACGCACCACTGAGGGCAGTCTGGATGGCACTGACATACAAACGATTGTAAGGTTTGATGCGCCCTGGACATTGACGACCCTGCATAATCCGCGCCCGCAACCGCGCCATATTGATCTGCGGCTTGCGCGGTATCGGGTGAATGGGCTGGAACTAAACATGGCCGGGTCGCTGAATATCAGCGCCCATGGCACCCCGGATGGAGAGATAACATTGCGGGCGGTCAACTGGCGCGCGTTGCTGGATGCGGCCCGCCAGAGCGGGCAGATCAGCGACAGCATGGCAGATGGAATCGAAGCCGGCTTAAGCCTGCTGTCTGGGTTGCAGGGCAAGCCCGATACTTTGGATATCCCGATCACCTATGATGCGGGTCAGATGCGGATGGGGCGGATCCCACTGGGGCAGGCCCCGCAAATCCGCATTCCGTAAAGAAAGGGCAGGTTTCTCTGCCCTTTTATATTTCACAGCCCCTGCGGCTGGCCAACCACGACAAATTTCAACTGATCAGGCTGGATCAAACGCGCCGCGACCCGTTTGACGTCTTCCAGCGTGACTGCGTTGATCTTATCGTTGCGGGTTTCGATGTATTCCGGTGTCAGCCCCTGCATCTGCATCCCAACCAGAATACGCGCGATCTGGCCATTGCCATCAAAGCGCAGCGGATAAGCCCCGGTCAGATAGGTTTTGATCAGCTCCAGCTCATCTGCGGTGACCCCGTTTTGCGCCAGTTTTGCCCATTCATCGCGGATCACCTGAATGGTTTCCGCAATGCGATCATTGGCCGAAGCCACCTGCCCCAGCATCAGATCGGAATGATCTTTATCCACCAGATAGGTGCCGATGCCATAAGTCAGCCCACGCTTTTCGCGCACCTCATCCATCAGGCGGGCTTCGAAACCGCTGCCGCCAAAGATCTGGTTCATGACAAAGGCAGGGAAGAAATCCGGATCATCACGTGGGATGCCCGCATGGCCAAACATCGCCACGGATTGCGGAGTTTCAAAGGGGATCACGCTGACATCCGCGGTGGTCTGCACCTCGATATCGTCAGGCTGCGCAAGGCCGGTGGCGGGCAGATCCCCCAACAGGTGATCCAGCAGCACGCCCAGTTCTTCGGCCGAGATATCGCCCGCAGCCCCGACAAACACGCGATCGCGTGCCATGGTGCCCTGATGCGCTGCCAAAAGATCATCGCGGGTCAGCCCCGAGACGCTTTCGATGGTGCCATTGTGATCTGACCCATAGGGATGATCGCCATAAATCTGCGCATAAAAGGCGTTGGAGGCGATGCTTTCGGGGTCTTTGGCATCTGAAGCGATGCCAGACAGAACCTGCTGGCGCACACGGTCAATTGCCGCCTGATCAAAACGCGGGGCGATCAGAGTTTCGCGCAGCAGATCAATGGCCTGATCCTGCGTTTCTGTCAGGAACTTGGCCGAGACGCTGACCGCATCATCGCCCATATCATAGCGAAACTGCGCGGCGATGCTTTCCTTGGCCTGCGTAAAGGCCTGCGCGTCCATATCGCCCGCGCCCTCTTCCAGAAGGCCGGTCATCAGGTTCACCGCGCCGCGTTTACCGGGCAAATCCAGTGAACCGCCCCCCTGAAACCGCAGTTCAAGCGCAACAAAGGGGATTGAAGGTTCCTCTACCAGCCAGGCCTTGATGCCACCGGGGCTTTCGACCTGCTGAACGGTAATTTCTGCCTGCGCCACAGCGCCAGTGAAGGCCAATGCAACGGCCAATGCATATCGGATCATTGCGCGCTCTCCTGTGAAGTCAGATAGGCGGTGACAGATTTGCGGCGGTCCAGCACCTTTTGTGCGGCGGCGATAATGTCATCACCGGTAACGGCCTGCAGAACGTCGGGCCAATCCTGCACATCCTTAATGGTCAGCCCCGAGGTCAGCGCATCGCCATACCGGCGGGCAATGCCGCTGGCGCTGTCGCGGGCGTAAATCTGCGAGGCTTTGATCTGGAACTTGATCCGATCCAGCTGCGCCTGATCCACACCCTCGGATATGAACTCTGCCAAAGCCTGATCCAGCGCCGCTTCGGCCTGTTCCAGTGTTTGATCCGGGGTGGGCACGATGATCAGACCAAAGCTGCTGTCATCCAGAGACACGCCACTGTACCAGGCCCCGGCATAGACTGCCTGCTGGCTTTCGAATTGCAGCTTGCGTGTCAGAACCGAGCTTTGCCCGCCCCCCAGCACTTCGGCCAGAAGGGTCAGGGCTGCGGCATCTGTCTGATTGCCGGGGTCGCGTTCCGGCGCCAGATAAGATCGCATCACATAGGGCTGCGCCACGCGCGGATCAGCAAAGACAATCCGGCGTTCTGCCAGTTGCGGCGGCTCGGACGGGCGGGCGCGCGGGGTCAGATCCGGGTTGGCCGGAATGGGTTCATAATGGATCTGTGCGAGACGCTTTACCTCTTCGGGGGAGACATCCCCGACCACCACCAGAACTGCGTTATTGGGGGCGTAAAACTGCTGATAGAATGCCAGCGCATCGCCGCGATCAAGCTCTTCCATCTCGTGACGCCAACCGATGATCGGTGTGCCGTAGGGGTGATTCAGATACTGCGCGGCCCGCAGCTGTTCGCGCATCTGGGCGGCCGGGTCATTGTCCACACGCTGGTTGCGTTCTTCGATGATCACTTCGCGTTCGGTACGCACGTCCTCTTCGGTGAGGCGCAGATTATGCATCCGCTCCGCTTCCATCTGCATCATCAGATCCAGACGATCTGCAGCAATACGTTGATGATAGGCAGTTTTATCATAGCTGGTAAAGGCGTTGTCACTGCCGCCATTGGCGGCGACAGTGGCACTGAATTCGCCGGGCGCCAGTGTTTCAGTGCCCTTGAACATCAGATGTTCCAGAAAATGCGCGATGCCTGATACGCCCCGCGTTTCATCCGCCGATCCTGCGCGATACCAGACCATATGTTCCACAACGGGGGCGCGATAGTCTTCGATCACCACCACTTCCATCCCATTGTCCAGCGCGAAGCTGGTGACCTGATCCGAACCTTCCGCCTGTGCCGTCAGCGGGGTCAGACAGACCGCTGCCCCCAATAGCCAGTGCCGCATCGCGCACCTCCCTCTCAAACATGGTTAAGGGAAACTTACGATAAGAAGTGTTAACTTCAAGCTACCAAAGCTGACGGTTGTGTGAACGCGCTGATCTGCGCCTTATTCCACGGGTGGGGCGGCGGGTGTCTGCGCACCAGCACGGCGAAAACGCCCCAGCCATGAATAGGGTTCAAGCCGTTCACCGCGATAGGCGCGTGCATAGTTGTCACGCGGCACGATCGACCAGGTAAAGCGTGATTTGGCCTTGCGATGTGCTGCATCCTGTTCGGCAAGTTCTTGCCGGACGGTGTCGCTGCGCCCATTTCGGCTTACACGATTGATCAGCGCGGTGTCGCTGCGTGGAATGGCCGTGCCCGCGTTCAGACGGTTTGGATTTCCGCCCAGCGCCGCCACGGCATCCGCCTTGGGCGTCAGGTCTGAACGGTTGGCACCATTTGGTGTCGGCTCTGGCAGGCTAGCATAATTTTCAGGTTGAACCAAGGGCTTAACAGGCAGGATGCCAAACTCTTCTGGCTTGCCTGACCCGGTGCGCAGATCATTCAAAGGCCGGGATGGGCCATCTGTTCCGGCACAGGCTGCGAGCCCCACACATGCAAGAATTGCCAAATGCGTTTTGCGCATTACCACCCTCCAGTTCGTCTTGGCCAAGCCTTAACCCATCTGAAAGGAGAGGTCACGCGCCCTTTTTGGGGCCCGGAAACAACACCAGCCCAAAAGCGCCGGCGAAGATCGCGATATCGGCAACATTAAACGCAAAAGGATTGGTGATGCCGCAACACGACATGTTCAGGAAGTCCGCAACAGCACCATACAGCAACCGGTCAATCACATTGCCAAGCGCACCGCCAATCAGCAGCCCCGCAGAGATCAGCCCATAGGTGCCCGGTGTATCGCGTTTGATCCAAACGTAAACAAATCCGGTGATCAGCAGCGCGGCAACGATCAAAATCCAACGGGTCGCATCATTGCCACCATCGCCAAACAGACCAAAATTGATGCCATAGTTCCAGGCCATGCGGAAGTTCAGCACAGGCGGCAGAACCTCAATCTCGCGGCGCGTCGCCAGATCCAGCACATGCACAACCCAAACCTTGGACAGTTGGTCGATCAGAAAGGTCGCAAAGGCAACAGGCCAGACAAGCCGTGCAAAGTTGCGTTCCGGGGAAGGAGAGTTCAGCATCAGGGTTGCGTCGTTTTGGGTCATGCGTCCAAACGTTAATAAGTCGTTAACGACACAACCAGAACGGTTTTGTGTCATTTCTTCAAGCCTGTCTTCAGATTTGTGTCACCTGCGACACCACCCAAAAGCCCAGACGATCCTGTCCATAAAATACAACGAGCTACCCAAACGTATAAATCAAACATTTAGCGGTAACCATTTAAAAAGAACATGTTCTTTTTTGTGGCAGCTGAATTTGCTGCCATTCATCCTGTATCCAGTATACCAGCAGAAATTCCCGCGTTTCAACAAGGCATTGAACTGTTTATCGTTCATTTTTTCCAAATAAAAAGAGGGGCGCAAACGCCCCTCTTTATTCAAATTCAGGCCAGGTCCTCTTTTTGACCCAACGTTACATTAGTGCCTGAAATGGCGCATCCCGGTAAAGACCATGGCCAGTCCCTTTTCATTTGCGGCATCAATGACATCTTGATCACGCATGGAACCGCCCGGCTGTATCACACAGGTGCCACCGGCAGCGGCGGCTTCCAGCAATCCATCCGCAAAGGGGAAGAAGGCGTCAGATGCAACAGCGCAGCCTTTGGCCAGGCTTTCATCCAGCCCCAGATCTGCAGCCATGCGACCCGCCTTTGAGGCCGCCACATTGGCGCTGTCCAGACGTGACATCTGACCTGCACCAACCCCAACAGTAGCCTGATCCTTGACATAGACGATGGCGTTGGATTTCACATGTTTGGCCACCTTCCAGGCGAACAGCAGATCATCCATCTGCGCGTCGCTCGGGGCTTTTTCCGTGACAACCTTCAGGTCATCTTTGCCCACATAGCCAACATCCTTATCCTGCACCAGAACACCGCCCGCCACCTGTTTATAGGCGGTCAGCGGCTTGCGCACATCCGGCAGGCCGTCGGTCAGCAGCAAACGCAGATTTTTCTTGGCGGCAAAGATTTCCTTCGCCTCATCTGAGGCACCGGGCGCGATGACCACTTCGGTGAAAATCTCAGTGATCTTATGCGCGGTTTCCGCATCCAGCGGCATATTCAACGCCACAATCCCGCCAAAGGCAGAGGTACGGTCACAATCAAAGGCTTTCTGGTAAGCATCAGCCAGCGTTGCGCCTTTGGCCACACCGCAGGGGTTCGCGTGCTTGATGATCGCAACCGCAGGGCTTTCGGCGGGGTCAAATTCGGCCACCAGCTCATAAGCCGCATCGGTGTCATTGATGTTGTTGTACGACAGCTCCTTGCCCTGCAACTGGGTCGCTGTGGCCACGCCCGGGCGGTTTGATCCATCAGTGTAAAAGGCCGCCGACTGGTGGCTGTTTTCCCCATAGCGCAGGGTTTGCTTCAGCTCACCGGCAAAGGCGCGGCGGCGTGGTTCGGATTCTGAAATCGCATCAGCCATCCATGTGGACACGGCCGCATCATAGGCCGCCGTGCGCGCATAGGCGATCTGCGCCTGACGCTGACGAAAGGCATAGCTGGTCAAACCGTCATTGCCATCCAGTTCAGCCAGAAGCGCATTGTAATCCTGCACATCCACAATGGTGGTGACAAAAGCATGGTTCTTTGAGGCGGCGCGGATCATCGCCGGGCCACCGATGTCGATGTTTTCGATCATCTCATCATAATCGGCCCCACGGGCCAGCGCCGCCTCAAACGGGTAGAGATTCACCACCAGCAGATCAATCGCGCCGATGCCGTGATCCGTCATGGCCGCCACGTGATCTTCTTTGTCACGCAAGGCCAGCAGGCCGCCGTGCACGCGCGGGTGCAGGGTTTTCACGCGGCCATCCATCATTTCAGGAAATTCGGTGACTTCAGACACGTCTTTCACCGCAATCCCCGCCTCGCGGATCATCTTGGCCGAGCCACCGGTCGACAGGATCTCAACGCCGCGCGCTTCCAGCGCACGAGCCAGATCGACCAGACCGGTTTTATCAGAAACAGAAAGAAGGGCGCGGCGGATGGGCGCGAGATCTTGCATAGGTTACAATCCCCAGATGGATGCAGTCAGACAGTCTCGTCCAGCTCATCCATCGCAAGGTCGCGCACGGCGGTGGCCGTGTCCTGCGCCTTGGCCAAAGACCAGCGGACGCGGGTCGAATACTGTATTGCAGCGCCACTTAAAACAATCTGCTGTGTCGCACGGGGCTGTAAACGGCCTTTTTCCAGATAAACCGAGGGTTCCAGCGTCATTTCCACCGGCCCGTCAAAGCGGAATACCCAGATTTCGCCAGATCTGAGCGCGATCGACACCGCCAGCCCGCCCATATCCAGCGCCACATCGGCCTCGGGATGCAGATGAAAGCGAATCTGAAACGGCACCCCCTGCAATCCGCTGGCATCCAGCAGCTTGTCGAATCTTTTGCGGGTCGGCCCATCCAGCGTCACCAGATAGTCATCGCCTTCCAGCTTGCGACCATCCCGGCTCAGCTCAAGGCTGCGCGCATGGGTCAGGCCGTGGCTGGTGACATAGCCATCATGGGCGCCCTCAAACCGGCTTTTGCCATCGTGCTGATCAAACTGCGCAGGCACATCCAGCGGGATCTGTTCCAGCAGCTCACATTCCGACATGCCAACCCAGCGCATAGGCGACAATTGCGCGCTGGAATGCCCGGACAGGCAGAGCACCGAATGCGATGGGGTGGCGCGGCCCGCACGGCGCCAGTCTTCGCCAAACCCTTCGCCTGCGCCGCAGTTCACGATCAGCGGCCTGCGCCCGGACGTCAGTTCAAACGCCAGCGTCGAGGCATGCGCATGCCCCGAGGCCAGACCCTTTGGCGGGCTGGAGGCGTCAATCAGCACAGAGGTGCGCCCGCCAGACAGGCGCGCATAGCCCATGGCCAGCCCGTCACCCGGGCGTTTCTTGCTGCCCGATGCCGCCAGCGCCATATCCAGACGCCCATCCAGACCGCGCCCGCCACCGTGAAACCGGCCAAGCCCGCCATCGGCATGGCGCAGGGCGCGCAAAGTGGGCGCGATACGTTCAATCGCCTTGATATGTTCAGAACTGGCCCCCTGCCCGGCCTCTTCCAGCGCCGCCTGCGCCCAGGTGAGCAGGGTAAAAACCTCAAGCAGTTCTTCGGGGTTTCGGGTAGGGATACCGCCCTGATGATCAATCTGCCGCTGGCATTCTGCGGAAAGGGCTTTGTTGGCGGGGGCGATATGCCGCTCCATGCCCTGAATCGACAGCCCAGCATAAAGCAAACCTGTCATGGCTTCAAAGCGCGGCAGGCCCGGCAGGGCCGACAAGCCTCTCTTGGACAAAAACCGGGTCTGGGCAGCCAGAGCTTTGTAGAACAACGCGCTTTGTTCCGGGCTTTGGCCGCGTAGCAGAAACAGCGCGTGATGCACCCAACGGATCACCCGCCGCCCTGTCAGCTCGGGCGTCCAGCCCGACCCCTTGCCCGACCCGTAAAGCGCGATCCATTCCCACAGCCAGGCCTGCGCCAGCTTGCGGGTCTTGATGTCACCGACGGCTGCCAGATCATCCAGCCAGGTAAACCCATGTGTTTCTTCTGCAAAACTGTCGCTGGGCACGTCGATATCCCACAGGGATTTATCTCTGGCCTCAACCAGATGTCCGGCGAACATCAGATTACCCGCCAGCATCTGCCGACCACGGGCAAAATAGCCAATGGTGCGCGGTTCTGGCTGCGACACGAATCCTTTTGCGGGGGGCACGCGCGACGATAGCCGTGCCTGCACACGGTTCAGGAACCGCGCATTGGCGGCTTTCATTTTTTGTCCGTAGGACATCGCGACTGCCTCTTGATCACCCGTTCCGGGTCTTGGTTGGCGCAGTTATACCCGGATGAAAATCCGAAGTCACTGGTTTTGGCAGTGGCCCTCAGGCCTTTTGCAGGCAGGCCATATAGAAGCCGTCCATGCCGCCCTTGGGTGCCCAGAAATCAGGCCGCAGTCGCAGCCCACCCTCTTCAGAGCGCCAAGCCTCTTCAACCCAGTCAGCGGTTGGGGGGACGATGGTAACATCGGGGGTATTGGCCAGCACATCGTCAATGTGACATTCGCCTTCGTCGGGCAAAAGCGAACAAGTGGCGAAAACCAGCCGCCCACCGGGTTTGAGCAGCGTCAAAGCATAGTTCAGCATCGATTCCTGCAGGCCGATCAGTTCAGAGATCTTTTCGCCCTCATGCACATGCGGCAAATCCGGGTGGCGGCGAATCGTACCCGTCGCCGAACAGGGCGCATCCAGCAAGATGGCGTCATAAAGCCCCTCATGCTCCATCGCATTCCCCTGCACCAGATCGGCCTTGAGACCCGTGCGGGTCAGGTTTTCAGCAACCCGTTTTAACCGCTGTTCTGAAATATCAAGCGCGGTGACATTGGCCCCCGCCGCTGCCAGTTGCATGGTTTTTCCGCCGGGGGCAGCACACATATCCAGCACGGACAGGCCCTGTACATCGCCCAGCAGCTTCACCGGCAGGGCCGCTGCCGCATCCTGCACCCACCAGGCCCCGTCTGCGAACCCCGGCAGGGCACTGACCTGACCACTCTCGCGCAGACGCAGCGATCCGGTTGGCAAAAGCTCGGCCCCCAGCTTTTCCGCCCAGCCATGGGCATCCTCTTTCACGGTGATATCCAGCGGAGCGCCTTCAAAATGCACGCGTTCCATATTGGCAACCGATTGCGCGCCCCAGGCCATAACCAGAGGCTCGCGCAGCCATTTGGGCAGGCGGGGAAAACGGGCTTTGGTCCAGTCTGCCCCATCGCCATCAGCGACTTTGCGCAGCACCGCATTGACCAGCCCCTTGGATTTCTGCGTCAGCTTTCCCTTGGCTGCGATATCAACATAGTCGCTGACCACCCCATGCGCCGCGCCGCCCGACAGGATTTCATAGCCCCCCAGCCGCAGGATGTTGCGCACGCGCGGCGTGGGCTTTTTGCGCATATGCGCCTGCAACACACGATCCACCCGTTCCAGCGCACGCAGGGTTTCCACCACCAGACGGCGGCAGGTGGCCTTTTCAGCGGCGCTCAGCCGATCCAGACCACGCCCTTCGGACAATGGCCGCCCCTGTTCCAGAATCTGATCCAGAAGGTCTACGGCAGCTTTCCGCGCGGGGCTGGGCGATTGAGGCATGGTCTCTCCGGGATGTGAGGCTGAACCGGGGCCTTGCGCCCCAGGTATGCTGGCCCATATATCAATGGGCAGGAACTTAGGAAAGCCAACATGTCCGAAACATCCAAAGACCTGCCCCCAGCTGCCCAGCGCGCCCTTGCCGAAGCCGAAGAGCGCCGCGCAAAGGCGGCTGAAAAGACCCAGCCCAAAGAACTGGGCGGCCGTGACGGACCAGACCCTGCGCGCTATGGCGATTGGGAAAAGAAAGGCATCGCCATCGATTTCTGAAAAATTCAGACGGTGCACCACGTTCAACGCTTAAATTTCAAGCATTTTCCCTTTTTGCACCCGCAAACCTATCGCGGGTGCGTGGATTGTTGCCGACCGCAGGCACCTGCAACTGTTTTTCTTGCAGCGCTTTATCTGCAAACAATAACATATATAAATAGCCAGTTATTGTTTGTCTTTTTTCAGGCTCACGCAATCAACAGGTCCGATGCATACCACCGAGTTTTCCGTATCAGAGCTGCCGCCCGGGCTTCGCAAGCTTTTCTTCTTGTGGACCGCCGCGAAAAAAATGGACGGATTTGGATGTATGGAAAGCACGCAGCTTTTCCCAGCAGCGCTGCAATTGGATCGCCTGATTTACACCGAGGTCTTCACCGATGCAGCCGGAGCAGCGGTTGATTTTCAATTTGTGTACATCGGCGCAGCGCATGACAAAGCCATGACCTCTCCTGTCAATGGCGCGCATCTGACACAACTGGATGGCAAAGGTCCGGGGTCTCAGATCTGGGCGGCCTATGTTGCCGCCTACCAATGCCTGCGCCCTTTATTTGTTTCGCTGCCCTATATCGGCACGACCGAAAGCTGCGCCTTCACCCAAGAGCTGTTCGTACCATTCAAAGATCACCGGAACGGGACACATTACATCGTGACCGGAGTCTCTTTGGTGGATCCACCAGCCCGCCTGCTGACGCGGCTGCGGGCCTGATCCGCTGGGCAGAGCGCCACGGGAACGCTCTGCCGGAATACTGTTGGGTCAGCCGTTCAGGCCAAGCACATCCAGCATGTCATATTCGCCGGGCGCTTTGCCCTGCCCCCAAAGCGCAGCTTTCAGCGCACCGCGGGCAAACAGAGCGCGGTCTGAGGCGATGTGTTTGATCATGATGCGTTCGCCGGGCTGGGCAAAGATCACCTCATGTTCACCAACAACATCGCCGCCCCGGATGGCGTGAAACCCGATATCACCGCGCTTGCGCGCCCCGGTGATCCCATCACGCCCCCGATCCGAGACCTCATCCAGTTTGACGCCACGGCCTTCGGCGGCGGCTTCGCCCAGCATCAGGGCGGTGCCGGAAGGGGCGTCCACTTTGTGGTGGTGGTGTGCTTCGACGATTTCGATATCCCAATCCATATCCAGCGCCGCTGCCACCTGTTTGGTCACCTGTGTCAGCAGGTTCACCCCCAGTGACATATTCCCCGCCCGCACGATTGCCGCATGACGTGACGCCAGATGAATGCGTTGCAGATCCTCGTCTGACAGGCCGGTGGTGCCAATCACATGCACCGCGCGTGCCTGTGCCGCCAGATCGGCAAATTCAACCGTGGCTGCGGGGGCTGTGAAATCAATCACCGCCTGCGCCTTGGCAAAAGTGTCCAGCGCATCATCGCTGACTATAATCCCCAGAGCGACCCCACCCATGGCTTCGCCCAGATCACGGCCCACCCAGTCGTGGCCTTCGCGTTCCAGCACACCTGCAAGACGCAGATCCTTGCTGGCCAGCACTTCGCGCGCCAGCATCTGGCCCATGCGGCCGGATACACCTGTAATCACCACACCCGGTTTATCGGTCATTGTCCTGTCTCCCGTCATTTGTCTTTCCCTTACCCTGCCTGCGACCGCTTGGCAAAGCCCACACAAAGGCGTAGATCTGACCATATGGCACGCAATTCCTTCCAAGACCCGTCAGGCCCCAGTCAGAGACAGCTCCGCGTTGGCGAGCTGATCCGCCGCCGCCTGTCCGAGATCCTCACCCGGGGCGAAATCCACGATCCCGATCTGAACCGGCTGTATATCACCGTGGGTGAAGTGCGCGTTTCGCCGGATCTGCGCATTGCGACGGTCTATGCCATGCCGCTGGGGGGCGGCAAAGAAGATGAAATGTTCGAACTGCTCAAGCGCAACAAAGGTGAATTGCGGCGCATGGTCAGCAAGGATCTGAAGCTGAAGAATTCGCCCGAGCTGCGGTTCCGGGTGGATGACACCTTTGACCGACTGGAAGAATCACGCAGGTTGTTTTCCGATGAAACTGTGCGCAGAGACATTGAAAGCGAATGATCTGATCCGGGCTCTGGCCCTTGCGGTCGGGTTGCTGGGCGTGGCGCAAACCGCTTCGGCAGTTGAGTGCCGCAGGGTCACCTTTGAGGGCAACCAGTTCAGCCTGTGCGAAGTTGATCCTTCGCAGGAAACCCTGCGCCTTTATCGTGCGGATGCTGATGATCTGCCCTATGCGCATTTCTCGCGCCTTGCCCAGGATCTGAAAGGCCGCGGGGCGGCGCTGGATTTTGCCATGAACGCGGGAATGTATCACGAAGATCGCTCGCCCGTGGGCCATTACATCGAAGATGGCGCGCAGGAGATGCGCATTATTCCCGGCCCCGGCCCCGGCAACTTTGGCCTGCTGCCAAACGGGATTTTCTGCATTCGCGCCGGGCGCGCCGATGTTTTTGAAACCCGCGCCTTCATGCGCCAAAAGCCCGACTGCGAACACGCCACTCAATCTGGCCCTATGCTGGTGGTGGATGGCGAATTACACCCAAGGTTTCTGGAAAACTCGACCTCGCGCTATATTCGCAATGGGGTGGGCACCTCGGCGGATGGGCAGCGCGCGGTCTTTGTGATTTCGGACAACTCTGTCACCTTCCATGAATTTGCGCGGCTGTTCCGCGATGCGCTGAACCTGCCCAATGCGCTGTTTCTGGATGGAAATGTGTCACGCCTTCACGCGCCGCAGCTGGGGCGTTCGGATGGCGGGCGCAGCATGGGGCCGATTGTGGCGGTGACATCACCCGCCGGTTGAGACTTGCACTTCATGGCCCCGCGTCCTACCCCGTTAGAGACAGTAAATTTGAGGCCCGTATGACACATACTCCGCAGGATCTGAGCCTGGCCCTGATTGATGCCGCCAAAAAAGCCGGGGCTGATGCCGCTGACGCCATTGCCGTGCAGGGCACTGCCCTGTCGATTGATGTGCGCGAAGGCAAGCTGGAACAGGCGGAACGCGCCGAGGGCAGCGATATCGGCCTGCGGGTCTTTGTCGGGCAGCGCAGCGCGGTGGTGTCGGCCTCGGATACCCGGCCCGAAACCATGACCGCCATGGCTGAACGCGCGGTGGCAATGGCCAAAGAAGCACCGGAAGACCCCTATGCGGGCCTCGCGGATCCGTCGCAGTTGATCCGGGAATGGGATGTTGCCGCGCTTGAGCTACATGACCCAACCGAAGAACCTGCGGCTCAGACCCTGCAGGATGATGCCCGCCGCGCCGAGGCAACCGCGCAGGGCTTTGAGGGGATTTCGCAGGTGCAGTCGGCCTCGGCCAGCTATAGCGCGCAAACCGTGGCCCTGGCGGCCAGCAATGGCTTTGTCGGCGGCTATCAGCGCACATCGCGCAGCACGTCATGCGTGGCGATTGCGGGTGAAGGTCTGGAGATGGAGCGTGATTATGATGGCGACAGCCGCACCTTTCAGGCCGATCTGCGCAGCCCCGAAGACATTGGTGAAACCGCCGCGAAACGCGCGCTGGAACGCCTGAACCCGCAGCGCCCCAAAACCGGGGCCTATCCGGTGCTGTTTGACGAACGCATTGCGTCTTCGCTGCTGGGGCATCTGATGGGGGCGATCAATGGTGCAGCAGTGGCACGTGGCAGTTCCTTTTACATGGACGCCCTCGGCGCGCAGATTTTGCCCGATGGCATATCTGTAATCGAAGATCCGCACCGCCCCCGCAAAGGGGCCTCGCGCCCGTTTGACGCCGAAGGTCTTGCCACACAAAAACGCAAAGTGATCGACAAAGGCGTGCTGACCGGCTGGACACTGGATCTGGCCAATGCCCGCAAGCTGGGGCTGGACAGCAGTGCCAATGCGGCGCGCTCTGTTTCTGGCGGGATTCATCCGACCGCATGGAACCTTGAGATGACACAGGGCGACCAAAGCCGCGCGCAGCTTTTGGCGCAGATGGGCACGGGGCTGATGGTGACCTCGATGATCGGTTCGACGATCAACCCCAACACCGGTGATTATTCCCGCGGTGCCGCAGGCTGGTGGGTTGAGAATGGCGAATTGGTTTACCCGGTGTCGGGCGTGACCATCGCGGGCAATCTGAAAGATATGCTGAAAACCATGATCCCAGCCAATGACGCGCGCACTTGGATGTCGCGCGTGGTGCCTTCGCTGCTGGTAGAGGGGCTGACCCTTGCCGGTGAGTGATCTGTCGTTATTGATCGACGCCGCCCATATAGCGGGTGACGTGGCGCGCGGCTTTGTTGGCGGTGCGGATCTTGGGGTGGAATATAAAGACCACGATAATTCCCCTGTCACGCTGGCCGACAAAGCGGTGAACAACGCGCTGGAACACCATCTGCGGCAGGCCCGACCCGACTATGGTTGGCTGTCTGAGGAAAGCACCGATGACGACGCCCGGCTGGATGCCGAGCGCGTTTTCATCATCGACCCGATTGATGGCACCCGCGCTTTCATCGAAGGCGGTCAGACATGGTCCCATGCGCTGGCGGTGGTCGAAAAAGGCGAAGTCGTGGCTTCGGTGGTGTATCTGCCAATGAAAGAGCGGCTTTATGCGGCCTCTCTGGGCGGGGGCGCGCGATTGAATGGAGCACCGATCCGGGTCAGCCGCCGCGACAGCGTGATCGACGCGGAAGTGCTGGCCACCCGCCCGTCGATGGAGGAACGCCATTGGCCGCGCGGTGTGCCGCAACTGCGCCGCAGCCACCGGCCATCGCTGGCCTATCGGCTTAGCCTTGTGGCCGAGGGACGCTTTGACGCGATGTTCACCTTTCGCCCAAGCTGGGAATGGGACATTGCCGCAGGCGCGCTGATCCTTGAGGAAGCGGGGGCCAAAGTCAGCGACCGGCGCGGGGCGCGGCTGCGCTTTAACCGGGCTGTGCCGCAAAATGACGGTGTTCTGGCCGCCAACCCGTTGCTGCATGCGGATTTTCTGGATCGTCTGATCTAGATAAAAGCGGGGGAAGCTGTGTCTCGGGCAGGATTTTCACTGGCGGCCTATCTGACCTATGTTCGGGGCGGGCATCGGATCAAAGACCTGCCCACGCGCCCGGACGGGCCGCTGATCTGGGTTCATGCAGAGACAGCAGCTCAGGCGCGGGCACTGGCCGGGACCTGCGCGCGTCTGAAACAGCATCGACCCGAAATCTGTGTGATGTTCAGTGGCACCCACCCTGACCACGAAGAGGTCACCTGCCTGACCCTGCCCGAAGAAAGGCTGACCAGCTGTGAAAGCTTTGTATCTGCGCTGGCCCCGGATGTGTTACTGTGGGCGGGTCAGAACCTGCGCCCGGCGCTGCTGCATGCCTGTCGCCTGCGCGGTGTGAAGATGATCGCGCTGGGGGCCGAAGATCGCATCTGGAGCAGCAATGCCCCACGCTGGATGCCCGATCCAACCCACGCCGCCCTAAATCTGTTTGACCGGATTTACACCACCACCGAGGCCGCCGTGCGCCGGTTGCGCCGTCTTGGGTTGCCGCCAACCAAAGCCCGGCGCGGAGGCCCGCTGCTGGATGTGCAGCCGCCGCTGCCCAGCGATGATCGCACGCGCGAAGAGCTGGCCACGCAGATCGCCGGGCGGCCTGTCTGGCTGGCCTGTCATCTATGCGCCTCGGAAATTGGTGATGTTCTACAGGCCTATCGTCAATCGGTGCGTCTGGCGCATCGGCTGTTGCTGATTGTTGTGCCAGAAGATGAAACCGAAGCGGATAAAATCCTGGCCAGCGCGGCGCAGGCCAAGCTGCGGCTGTGCCTTTGGGATCAGGGCGAGACACTGGATGAAAACACGCAGGTTCTGGTGACAGAAGGCCCCGAAGACTTGGGTCTGTGGTATCGGCTGTCCCCGCTGGTGTTTCTAGGAGGCTCGCTTGTGCCCGGTGTGGGCGGGCATGATCCCTTTGAAGCCGCAACGCTGGGCGGCGCCATTCTTTACGGGCCGAACATTGGCAATCATCTGGGGGCATATTCGCAATTGGTTGAGGCCGGGGCTGCGCGTATCGTCACCGATGCCGATAGCCTTGCCACGGCGGTGTCACATCTTGTGGCCCCGGATCTGGCGGCGGCGATGGCGCGGGCAGGCTGGGATGTGATTTCTTCGGGCGCAGAGCTGGTCGATACCGTCATCAGCGACATCTGCGACCACCTAGACGAGAAAGGGGCCTGAGATGCGCCCACCCAAGTTCTGGAACACCGGCCCGGATGCCCCCGCATGGCAGGCGCGGCTGCTGGCCCCACTTGGGCTGCTTACCGCCAAGGCCACCGCCCGGCGCGTGGCCAAAACCCCAGAGGTCCGCGCTGATATTCCAGTGATCTGCATCGGCAACCTGAACGCAGGCGGCACCGGCAAAACCCCCACTGTGATTGCCATGGTCCAGCATCTGGCGGCGCGCGGCATTCAGGCCTTTGTTGTCTCGCGCGGCTATGGCGGATCACTTGTTGGCCCCGTTGAGGTCAACCCGCGCGCGCATTCCGCCGATCAAACCGGGGATGAACCCCTGCTGGTGGCGGCTTTTACGCGGGTTTGGGTCGCGCGCAATCGCGCCGATGGGGTGCGCGCCGCGCAAGAGGCAGGCGCGCAGGCGATCATTCTGGATGATGGGTTTCAAAACCCGTCCGTGGTCAAAGACCTGTCCATTCTCACCGTGGATGCCGTGGCCGGGTTTGGCAATGGGCGCTGCCTGCCCGCAGGCCCGCTGCGCGAACCCATTGATGTGGGGCAGGCCCGTGCAGATCTGTTGCTATCCATCGGAACAGAAACAGCGCAGGCGCGCTTCGCTGAAAACTGGGGCGCGCAGATCACCCTGCCTCATCTGAAGGCACAACTCATGCCCCTGCAAACCGGAATGGAGTGGGACGGGCTGCCGGCGCTGGCCTTTGCCGGTATTGGCCACCCTGAAAAGTTCTTTGCAACCCTGCGCAGCCTCGGCGCCGAGGTAAAACGCGGTGAAGCACTGGAAGATCACCAGCCGCTGACGCGCCAGTTGATGACCCGTCTGGAAACCGAAGCCGCGGCCATTGGCGCGCAGCTTGTCACAACCGAAAAAGACGCTGTGCGCCTGCCGCAGGATTTTCGCATGAAAGTGCTGACCCTGCCAGTTCGGCTGGAGTTTGCGGATACAACCCTGCTGGATCAGGCGCTGGATCGCCTGTTCTGATTATTCTGCCGCCAGACGCCCGCGATCTGTGCCCAGCTCAACCAGTTCAGCCACGACCGACCGCAACACCCGGCGCAGACGATCAAAACCGGAATGCGGTACGATCTGACCTTCGTCCATGTAGATAGAGCGGTCGATTTCGATCTGGACCGCATGCTGATTGCGCGAGGGCCGCCCGTATTGGCGCACGATATAAGCCCCCGCAAAAGGCGTGTTACGCGCCACACGGAACCCCGCCCCTTTAAACGCGGCTTCGACAGCGTCGGTGATATCGGGATTGGCCGCAGCACCGAACCGATCCCCCAGAACGATATCCGGGCGCTTGCCCTCTGGGAAGCTGGCCACATCCAGCGCCTCGCGGGGCATGGAATGGCAATCCAACAGAATCGCCTGACCAAACACGCGATGCGCCTGATTGAGCACATCCGAAAGCGTCTGATGATAGGGGAACCAAATTGAATCGATTCGCCCTTTTGCCTCGGCGTAGGTCAGCTTGCCGCGATAGATTGGGCGACCATTGGCCACCACGCGGGGAATCACGCCCAGCCCAGAAGATACACGCGGATTGTGCCCAACCTTGCGCACCCCTTCGATCACCGCTGGATCCAGTTCTTCTGCGGCGCGGTTCAGATCCAGATAGGCGCGGGGGTAATTGGCACATAAAAACGGCGCGCCCAGCCTTGGCACACAGTCAAAAAGCCTGTCTACAAAGGCATCTTCCGAGGATCGGATCACCTGATCATCCAACAGGCTACGTGCCAGAAAACTTGCGGGATAATAGTTGCCCGAGTGCGGTGAAGCAAACACCACGGGGGTGCGTAGCGACACCGGGTTTCGTAGTAGAAAAGGCGATATGGTCATCCCTGCTCCTTCCATGTGACCATAGCGGAAAAAAAAGGTTTTTCAAAAGGCCTTGATCCCGGTTTTAAACCGCTCTATAGACCCCTTCACCGGCGCGGTTATCCCGCGCCCCTTTCATTGATAGGGGCAGGAAGATCGCAAGGGTTTCATGGGCGGTTAGCTCAGCGGTAGAGCACTTCGTTGACATCGAAGGGGTCACTGGTTCGATCCCAGTATCGCCCACCATGAATTCACCGTCCGGCGGATCCGGGCATGGCCGAGGGGCCAGTTGGATCCGAAGGGCATTGGCAGAAACGGGCGCTCGCGCGCCGCGACGATAGAGGATACTACCATGAAGGTTGCAAACTCGCTCCGCTCGCTCAAGAAGCGCCACCGCGACTGCCGCGTTGTGCGCCGCAAGGGCCGCGTATACGTGATCAACAAAACCCAGCGTCGGTTCAAAGCTCGTCAGGGCTGAACCAACTGGACTGATCGAAAAGGCCGCCTTCGGGCGGCTTTTTGCTGTTTTGGGGAAACCTCTGGCCCTGGGGTCAGCATGCATTCATCCTAAATCGCCAGCACAGGGCACTCATTTTTCAGGTGACGCCGGACAAAGTTACGCTGCCTTTTATTGCTGGGAATCAGCGCTGCCGGACCAGCAAGAGATGTTTCGCGAATACTGTCATTCAGCTGCACCCGCGCCTGCGGTGGCAACATGCGCAGCGCTTCACGCCCCGGCAGGAAACTTTCACAGGGCAGCCCATTGGCCAAAACGACATCATGGTCTTCCAGAACCAGATGGAAATAGCTGATGTCCTGCGGCGTCTCGTTCAAATAGACCCCCGGCAAAGAGGTCAGACGACAGGCAGCAACCAGCGCCTCATCACGGCCAAACATCCTTGCCACAATGGGAGAGTTCACCAGAACCCGGTGTTGACGTGAGACCACCAGATCCCGTTCGGGCAGGCCTGGCCCAAGTGCATCTGCACTGATGACAACCGGTCGCAGCCCCGGATGGTGCTGCAACTGCGCGGCAGTTTTTCGCGATGACAAAAGCAGGCGCACCGGTCGAAAGCCCCCAGACCAGACCCGCACGCGATCACCCGGCTCCAGTTGTTCAATCGGGCGCGGGCCAAGGTCTGTATCAATCAGGGTGCCTGCGGCGAAACATAGGATCGAGACCGCACTGACCTTCCCATCCGTATTGATCGAGGTGGTCGCGCCAGTATTGGTGATCCGCAGGGTCGATGTCGCGCTGGTGGGGACAAAGGTAAAGTTCACATTCACAGCACTTTGGTTTGAGGCCACATAGGCGTGAGAGGCAATAACACTGCCACCGTCATCCAGAATTTCGACCAGAAAGCTATGATCTGCCACCGGCGAATTGTTTTCGTAAAGCACCATCGAAACAGTCTGCTGCACACCAACGCTGGCCTGAAAGCTTTGCTGGATCGAATCGCCGAAAACACCTTCGTTGCCAGCATTGAAAGACACGACGCCTGAGCCGAAAACCGGGGCGAGCCCACCGGTTGGATTATTGATCGTCCAACCGGCAGTGCCCGAAAGGAAATTCCCGTTGGTCAGTTTTTCTACCGGCATTCGATCCCTCGCACATTTGCGCAAAAAGGGATAAAATTAGATCTGTAAGCGTGCGATTAACCATGGCTCAAAACCGGGGCTAAAACGCCTAAAATGCACTATACTTTCTGAGGGATCAGGTGCCCCGTATCAGCGCAAGATCCCATCCGCCAAAAGCCGCACCACGGTCTGTTCATCAAGAAAACCGGAAATCCGCAGCCCGCGGGTTTTCTGGAAATCCTGAATGGCGGCGCGGGTTTGGCGGGTGAAATTGCCGTCTGCAGGGCCTGCGGGAAATCCGATCTGGTTCAGGCGTGCTTCGGCCAGTTTGCGGGCCGTGGGATTTAACTGCAGCCGGGATTCTTCGCGCTTGGCCTGTTCGGCGCTGCGAGCAATGCTATAATCCAGTTCTATATCGCGAATACGGGCGCGGGCCTCGGCGGCAAAAGCGCCCTGCGGCCAGCGTTTCAGATAGCGCTGGTAGCCTGCGATACTGTCCACCGCATCCGCCTGCCGCCAATCGCTGCGATCACGGTTCGCCGCGCGGCTGGCACGCTGCTGGTCGATCTGCGTTACCAGACGGCGTGCCTCTGGGGCGTTGGGGCCATCTGGAAAGCGTTCAAGATACTTACGCAGGATGGGTTCATCCGGGTCGGCACGCACCTGCGCCCATAGAGCCTTTTCTGCGGCCTTCTCTTCGGCGATCCTGCGCTCGGCCTCAGCCTCCAGTTCGGCGGCTTTCTCGGCGGCGACCCTATCCAGATGCGCGACCTGAGTGGCGTCCAGATAGCCCGACTTATCAAAGCCAGAGTTGGCCTGCCATTCGCGGATACCAGCGCGGGTGCCCTTGCCAAAGATCCCGTCAATCCCGCGCGTATCATGGCCCAGAATGGTCAGATCGCGCTGGATTTCCCGGCGCGCATCCCTTGTCAGGTTCAGGGCCTCTTCTACGCGACGCTCCTGGTAGAAAGGTTCCGATTTGATCGCTGAAACACGCTGTTGCGCCGCCCCCGCATGCAGGCCCTCTGGAAAGATATCCAGATAGGCCTGATAGCTGTCCAGACTGTCCCCGGCCTGTGCCTGCGCCCAAGCGTCGTTGTCAGGGCCCGGGTCGATATCCAGCGTGCTGGGATCGGGCAGGTTTTGCAGATCTTCGGTGCGCATCACCACCATGTCAGCGGGAACAGAGCCCGTCAGCGCCAGTTCATATTTTGCGGCAGCCTTGTTCAGGGGGATATCAGACAGCAGGTCACGCGCCACAAAACGCGCCACATCCGAGGCTGGCCCGCGCACTACCGCGACCCCTTCGGGCAGGACGGGCGTTCCCACACCGGGCTTCAGGATCTTTCCGGTGGATGGATCGGCGCTGGTTTCCCCCAGCACCAGCACAGCCCGGCCGGGATGTTGCGCCAGCACGCTCAGCACCACCCCAAGAGAAAGACCTTCGGTTAAAATGCGCGGTTCGTTCAGGCTGTCGCCTGTATCCACAGGCAGCAGATAACTGCCCTGCGCGGAATGCATAAAGGTGCCGGACAGCACCACGATCACTGGCCCATCAGGATCTTCAGCCGCTTCGACAAAGGTTTGAAAGGCGGTGCGCATCACCCCGGCATCCGCGTCGCGGGCGATAGTCACATCCACCCCTTTGCGTTGCATGTTCTGCGCCGCATCTGCCACCCGGGTCGCCCCCAGAAGGGTCTGCAGGGTGCCAAAGCGCCCGTTGCCAATCACAAGGGCATCCCCCGCCGCAAACACCGGAGAGGCCATAAGAACGCCCGCAATAACATGCTTGAGAATACGCATTTCTGATCTCCTGTCTTGGCAACAGCCTATGGCAGACGAAGGTCAGAACAAGCTTTGAAACAAACATCCGCCTAGACCTGCGGAAAGCCGCGCAAAACAAACAAAGGGTGGCAGAAGCCTGCCACCCTTTGGATCACCACACTCCAAGGGCTTTTACGCCCTCTCCTCCGGAATGGGATCAATCGTATTTGCGCGCATCTTCGATCACCAGACCATCGCGCGGCAGACCACCGGGGGCGACCAGTTCGACCTTGCCCTTCAGTTTCAGCACCTCTGCGATGGTCTTGGCATAGGCATCAGGATCGGTGGCCTCGGTTTCAAGGCGCACGGTCATGACGTCCATTTCACCGTCACGCGTGGCAACAACACGGGCGCGTGTGACATCGTCATGTTTATCCACCAGCGCCGCGACCTGTTCGGGACGCACAAACATGCCTTTGATCTTGGCCGTCTGATCGGCGCGCCCCATCCAGCCTTTGATCCGGGTATTGGTGCGACCGCAGGGGGATTGACCCGGCAGAACCGCAGAAAGATCCCCGGTGGCAAAGCGGATCAGCGGGTAATCCGGGTTCAGCGCTGTGACGATAACCTCGCCGACCTCGCCTTCGGCCACGGGGGTGCCGGTGCCCGGTGTCACGATCTCAACGATGACATTTTCATCCAGAATCATGCCCTCCATCGCGGGGGTCTCATAGGCGATATTGCCCAGATCGGCTGTCGCGTAGCATTGCAAGCAGGAAATGCCACGATCCACGTAATACTGGCGCAGGCTGGGGAAGAGCGCGCCCCCACCAACAACCGCCTTTTTGATCCCCAGCTCTAGGCCCATGTCATCGGCCTTTTCCAGAATGATCTTCAGATAATCCGGCGTCCCGGCATAGGCGGTGATCCCGATATCCTTGGCTGCGCGGGCCTGAAGCTCGGTCTGGCCGGTGCCCGCGGGCAACACAGCCGCCCCCACAGCACGCGCGCCGCTTTCAAAGATCATGCCTGCCGGGGTCAGGTGATAGCCAAAGCAGTTCTGAACAATGTCACCCTTGCCCACACCCGCCGCATGCAGGAACCGGCCCATGCGCCACCAGTCATGGCTGCCACCACCCGGTTCATAGATCGGACCCGGCGACTGAAACACATGGATAAAGTTCGAGACCGGCAAATTGCCGAAAGGTGGATTTTCGGACTGACGGGCCACCAGATCGGATTTGCGCAGAACCGGCAGTGCCGCCAGCCCCGCCAGATCCTGCAGTGGATCCATCCCGCTCTTTGTCAGCTGCGCATTCAGCGCCTCCAGCTGTGCCGCTTCGCGGGCGTCCTGGCTGCGGGTTTCCAGATCATCAAAAAAGGAGCTCATGACAGGTTCCGTTTGTCACGCCCCCATCCATGCATGGAAACATGCAGGACAGGAGACTCTTGAAGTTTCAGGGCAAGCGTTTGGGCGGATTACGCCAGCCAACGCTTGCGGCGGCGATAAGAACGCACATCGCGAAAGCTTTTGCGGCCTTCGTCAGACATACCGAGATAGAATTCTTTCACATCCGGGTTTTCGCGCAGATCTGCGGCGGTGCCTTCCATCACGACGCGCCCGTTTTCCAGAATATAGCCAGAATGCGCATAGCGCAGGGCCACATTGGTGTTCTGTTCAGCCAGCAGGAAGGACACGCCTTCGCCTTCGTTCACCGCTTTGACAATCTCAAAGATCTGTTCCACCAGCTGCGGAGCAAGACCCATGGAAGGTTCGTCCAGCAAAATGGTTTTCGGGCGTGACATCAACGCGCGCCCCATGGCAACCATCTGCTGTTCCCCGCCCGAGGTATAGCCCGCCTGCGACCGGCGACGTTCCTTGAGACGTGGAAAATAGTTGTACACCATTTCCAGATCCGCAGCGATTGCCCCCTTGCCGTCTTTACGGGTGTAGGCCCCGGTCAGCAGGTTTTCCTCTACGGTGAGGTGTTCGAAACAGTGACGGCCTTCCATCACCTGAATGACGCCGCGCTTGACCAGCTGGGCCGGATCCAGCGCCTGAACGTTCTCGCCCAGATATTCGATCGAGCCTTTGGTGACTTCACCCCGTTCGGAATGCAGCAGGTTCGAAATCGCCTTGAGCGTGGTGGTTTTGCCCGCGCCATTGCCGCCAAGCAGAGCAGTGATCCCGCCCTTTTCAACCGTCAGCGAAACGCCTTTCAGCACGAGGATCACGTGATTGTAGATCACCTCGATATTATTGACCTCAAGAAGGGTCTCTTTTGTTGGTGCTGTATCCAGCATGGGTTAGTTTACCTCCGCCTCAGATCGCCCCTGGCGTACGTTAGTGTAGTAGATTGATGCTGTCGGACAGGGCCCGCCGCACCGGCTGACGAACGCCCGGTAAAGACCGTACTTAAAGTAAAGTTCGCCATTGGAATTCGTGGTCGCCCCGCGATAGGACCAGACCTTTTTGTTGTTCATCCAGACAGTGATGAACCCGTCTTCGCCACGCGACCATTTTGCGTTGACCTTGATCCGGGTCCAGCGCCCGGTCAGCGCCTTCTGGCTGGTTAGGCGGACTTCTTTGAAGGATCCGATGGGGTTCATCGGGTCATCATCCAGCTTGTACGGGTTGGTAAGAACAGCGAAAAATCCGTCATGGAACAATTCGAAAAGCAACTCTGGTCCGCTGCTGTCGCGCTGATGGATCTGGCCAAAGGTATAGCTGGGCGCACGTTTGGGAAGCTTGGGAAAATCTCTTGGGAGAAAGATTGACCAAGCATACCACATCTCATCGCCGGGCCTGATGCCTGTGCGTTTGGCAGAAAATTCGCTGCGCTCTCGATCTGTTTTGCAATCCCCGTTCGACCGCGAACAATCCCCTGCGCGCACCTCGAATTTTTCAGCCTTGGTGCCGTCAGAAAAGCTTACGCGGCTATAGCTGTGCTTTTTGCGGGCAGATTGCAGTTCCATCTTGCCAGTGCCTTTGGACATGCTCTGCTGCGCCTCCGCCACGGGGGCGGCGAGGGCAAGAAAGCTCATCGCTAGGATCATCAACAGGGGTTTCATCAGTCTGGCTTTCACAGGGTCTGGTTTCTGGGGCACAGGCCCCGAGGGGTGAGGATGCGCCAGCCAACAGGGGCGCTGGCGCATCTGGTCAGCTACAGTTACTCGCTGCAGCCTTCGTTCACTGGCCACGGCGCGTTGGCCGCCGCATAGTCAGCCGCACCTTTCGCAGCCAGCGCAGCATAGCTTTCAACGCGTGGCTTGAGGTGATCAGAGACTTTGACGAACTTTGCGCCATCCCATTCCAGCATCCAGCCGCCCGAGTGGCCGGTATGATTGCCACAGGATGTCGAGAACGGAGGCACCATGCCGGTCATGCCCAGCTCGGCCAGACGCTCTTCGGTGATGTTGAGGTTCTCAAGACCCCAGCGCAGCTGTTCCGCGTTCACTTCAGAGGTGCCGTATTTTTCCTGAGCAACCTTGATGCCTTCGGCCAGCATCATCGACATCACCATGCCGCGCGAATAGAAGACGCCCTGCATCTCTTCTTCGTTCGACTTGGACAGGCCCGCATCAACAACGTGCTTTTTGATATCGGCCATCACAGGTGCATTCGGATCAGGGAAGGACCAGGAAATCGACTTGTAGCCTTTGCCTTTGTCACCGACGATTTTCAGGTCAGCATCATGACCCGACCACCAGACACCCAGCATGTTTTCCATCGGGAACTTGGTTTTCACCGCTTCGGTGATCGCGCCGGCGTTCATTGCGCCCCAGCCCCACATCACAACGTAATCAGGACGCTGGCGACGGATCTGCAGCCACTGAGCCGACTGGTTCTGCATTTCTTTCAGACCAACCGGAACTTTGACAAGTTCAAAGCCTTTGGCTTCTGCGGCGGCTTCCAGAACCGGCAGAGGCTCTTTGCCGAAGGGGTGATCGAGGTGCAGGAAGGCCACTTTCTTGCCTTTCAGGTCACCCTGACCTTCGATGAACTGCAAAATCATATCCGCAGCATCCCAATAGCCCGCAGGCATGTTGAACGCCCACTGGAAGGTTTTGCCGTCCATCATTGGCGAGAACCCATAGCCCGGCGCCAGGATCGGGATCATGTCAACGTTGGTTTTCGGCAGAACCTGCAGGGTGATCCCTGTTGACCATGGCTGGGTCACAATCGCCTTGCCTTTGGTCTTTTCGTAGCACTCAACGCCTTTTTCGGTCGAATACCCGGTTTCACACTCTTCGAAGTCCAGCTTGGCACCGCCAACACCACCGTCACGCGCATTCAGCATGGTGGCATAGTCAGCCTGACCATTCATAAGCGGAATACCTGTCGCCGCAAACGGGCCGGTACGATACGCAAGGTTCGGCGTATAGAGGCCCTCGGCCATCGCCGCACCAGCGGTCACACCAGCTACAACAGCTGCAATCGCCAGCTTGGTGAAGTTCTTCATGACATTTCCTCCCTATGGATGTCTTGAGTACTTGATTGTTTCAAAATTTGGGTGGCTCCGCCCCGCTTAGTGCGGGAAAGGCCAGATGATGAGTTTTTCGCGGATCAGACGCCACAGCTGGTTCAGCCCGTGTGGCTCAACGATCAGGAAGAAGACGATAAGCGATCCAACGATCATGATGTTCAGGTGTTCAATCAGCGCGGAATCAATCGGGATGCCCAGGGCACTGGGAACAAGGTTCAACACAACCGGCAGGCCCACGATCAGGATTGCCCCCAGATAGTTCCCCATGATCGACCCCAGACCGCCAATGATCGCGATGAACAGGATACGGAACGACAGCGGAATGTCGAAGAGGTTTGGTTCTGCCGCACCGCGCCACATGAAGACAAACAGCGCCCCCGATACACCGACAATATAAGACGACACAGCAAAGGCGGTCAGCTTGGATTTCATCAGGTTGATACCGATCAGCTCGGCTGCGATATCCATGTCGCGGGTGGCTTTCCATGTGCGGCCCAGATTGCCGCGGGTCAGGTTGATACAGACCATGGTCAGCAGGCAGACAATGAACAGAACCACATAATACTGCACCACCGATGACGCCTGAGGGCCGGTTACATAGACGCCCAGCATCTCGATGTTGCGCACTTCGATCGCGCCTGATGGGTTGTGGTTGTACAGCCACGACCATTTTTCAAACAGCCAGACCAGAAAGAACTGCGCCGCCAGAGTGGCAATCGCCAGATAAAATCCTTTGATCCGCAGCGATGGGATGCCAAAGGCCACCCCAACCCCCGCCGAAAAGACACCCGACAGCAGGATCGCGATGATCGGATTCATCCACGGCATGATCGTCATCAGCTTGTAGGCGGCATAGGCCCCCACACCCATAAACGCCGCTGTCCCGAGACTAAGCTGACCGGCAAAGCCTGTCAGAATGTTCAGACCCATAGCCGCCAGCGAATAGATCAGGATCGGGATCAGAAGGGTCTGAAAGGTGAATTCGCTTGCGGTCAGCGGGAAGATAACCCAGGCCAACACCAGGATCACACCCAGCAGGAAAGCATCCTGTTTAACCGGGAATAGCGCCTGATCCGCTTCGTACGATGTTTTGAACTGTCCTGCGGTTCTGTACAGCATCCGTCTTTCCTGTCTTCTCCCAAAGGGTCATGGGCCCTTGTATGGCACCCTGCCCTGTTATCCTTGCAGCGCCTGCGCGCCTGAATGTCGTGACGCGGGCCTAATCGGCCAAGGCGTCGTCGGTCTCTATGATCGGCGCGCGCTTTCTGCGGGGCGCAATGCCGGTTTCTTCACTGTGCCGCACCAGCCAGAACCAGGCCCAAAGGCCGATGGCAGCCCCCAGTGCAGCCAGAAGGATCGTCACGACGACAGATCCGCTTTCGTCTGGCCCCGAGCTGATGGCGAGATAGCCAAAGGCCCAGAAGCCCGACCACGCCACCACGTTCAGAATTGCGATCAGTTTCGCCATGACACATCCCTCCCTTAGCCGGGGGCGGTGTGTCTGATCCGCCCCCTTGTGATGTCGCGCCGGTCGCTTTGGCGGGGCTCCTCTTCCCCGCCGCGTCGGCCGGCGCGACCTAGACCCTTTCGATGATTTTTTCTCCGAACAGGCCCTGCGGACGGAAGAGCAGCACGATCAGGGCCAGCACAAAGGCAAACCATGTTTCCGTGTTGCCGCCCATCAATGGCTGACCCCAGTAGATTTCGAAGAGTTTCTCAAGAATGCCGATCATCAGACCGCCAATGATCGCCCCGGTGATTGATTCCAGACCACCCAGCATCAGAACCGGCAGCGCCTTATAGGCAATGACCTCAAGCGCAAAGCTCACACCGGCGCGGGCCCCCCAGGCGATGCCTGTCACCAGCGCGATGATACCCGCAATGAACCAGACCAGAACCCAGACGGTCTGCAACGAGATGCCGACCGACAACGCGGCCTGGTGATCATCGCCCAATGCGCGGATGGCGCGGCCCATCTTGGTGTAGTTCAGGAAGGCCAGCAAAGCTGCAACCAGCGCTGTCGCCACGATCACCACCGTGATATCGAGGTGCTGCAGGATCAGCAGACCGCCGAATGGCTCAAGCAGGGTGTCGCCTGTGGGAATGCCCAGCTCGGCGGTGATCATCTGTTTGTTTTCACCACCAAAGATGATTTCGCCGCCCCCGATCATGATCAGCGTGATGCCGATGGTGGCCATGAACAGGATAATGTCGGGCTGGCCAACCAGCGGGCGCAGAACCACACGTTCAATGCCCATCGCCAGCACATACATGACGCCCAGCGTCAGCAGGACCGAAATCCATGCCGGGATGCCAAAGCTGTGCAGGCCCACCAGCGTCAGCGCGGCAAAGACCACCATGATGCCCTGCGCAAAGTTGAAAATCCGGCTTGAGCGGAAAATCAGAACAAAGCCCAGCGCGATCAGGGCGTAAAGGATGCCCGAAACCAGACCTTCCCAAAGCACCTGCATCAGAAAGTCAGGCGCTTCGATCATGTCCGCAAAAGGCGTGATGAAGATATCTTTTAGCATTGTTCCCCCCTCAATGCGAAACGCCAAGATAGGCGTCGATCACATCTTGGTTGTTGCGCACCTCATCCGGGGTGCCGTCGCCGATTTTGCGACCGTAATCCATCACGACCACACGGTCGGACAGGTCCATGACAACGCCCATATCGTGTTCGATCAGGGCGATGGTTGTGCCGAATTCGTCATTCACATCGAGAATAAAGCGCGACATGTCTTCTTTTTCTTCGACGTTCATCCCCGCCATCGGTTCATCCAACAGCAAAATGGAAGGCTCAGCAGCCAAAGCGCGCGCCAGTTCCACCCGCTTTTTCAGACCATAGGGCAAACGGCCCACAGGTGTTTTGCGGATGTTCTGGATTTCAAGGAAGTCGATGACTTCTTCGACTTTCTCGCGGTTCTTCATTTCTTCGTCGCGTGCCTTGCCCCACCACAGCGCCTGATCAAAAAGTGAAGCCTTCATATGGGTCAGGCGTCCGGTCATGACGTTGTCGAGCACCGTCATACCTTCGAACAGGGCGATGTTCTGGAAAGTCCGTGCCACGCCCTGACGCGCCACTTCGAAGGGTTTCATCGGCGGGCGCACCGCGCCTTTGTAATGCACCTCACCGATGGTTGGGGTGTAAAAGCCGGAAATCACGTTCAGCATCGACGACTTGCCGGCGCCATTCGGGCCGATGATGGCGCGAATTTCACCTTCTTGAATATCAAAGGAAATATCGCTGATCGCGGTCACACCACCAAATTTCAGGGTGATGTCTTTCATCTCCATCAGAACCTCGCCAATCTGGCGACCGTCTGCGGTGACATAGGGTTGTGCTGTTGGGTTCATACCAGTTGCTTCTCTGTTGAAGGACCGTTTGCAAGGTGATGGGGCGCGCCCATCACTCTGCCGCCACCTTGCTGGGCACGGCGACCACAGCCGCATCACGCACATCCAGGTTGGCCTTGATGACGCCCTTGCGGCCATCTTCATAGGTCACTTCGGTTTCCGTGTAGACCTTGTCTGACCCGTCATAGAGCGCGGTCACGAGATCAGCGAACTTATCCGCCACAACCGTGCGCTTGACCTTGCGGGTCCGGGTCATTTCACCGTCATCGGCATCCAGTTCCTTGTGCAGCACGATAAAGCGATGCACCTGACAGCCGTTCAGCATCTCATCCTGAGCAACCGATTTATTCACCTCTTCCACATGGCCTTTGATAGTCTCAAGCACCTGCGGATGCCCGGCCAGTTCCTGATACGACGCATAGGCGATATTGTTGCGCTCGGCCCAGTTGCCGACCGCGGTGAGGTCAATGTTGATAAAGGCGGTGCAGCGGTCTTTGCCATTGCCCATGACAACAGCCTCAAGGATGTTCGGATAGAACTTCAGCTTGTTTTCAACATATTTCGGCGCAAACAGGCTGCCATCGGCCATCTTGCCCACGTCTTTGGCACGGTCGATGATGCGCAGGTGGCCGCTGGATTTTTCGATAAAGCCCGCGTCCCCCGTGGCAACCCAGCCTTCGGCGTCTTTGGTGCCTGCGGTGGATTCCGGGTTGTTGTAATATTCCACGAACACGCCCGGACTGCGGTAATAGACCTCTCCATCGTCTTCGATACGCAGCTCCACACCAGGGGCAGGCACACCAACCGTGTCTGAACGCACCTGACCGTCAGGTTGAACAGTAATGAAAACAGTGGCTTCGGTCTGGCCATAGAGCTGTTTCAGGTTAATCCCCATCGAGCGATAGAAATCAAAGATTTCCGGGCCAATCGCTTCGCCCGCCGTATAGCCCACGCGCACCTTGGAAAAGCCCAGCGCGTTTTTCAGCGGCCCATAGGTGGTGAACTCGCCCATCATGTATTTCAGGCGATCCATCAGGCCAACTTTGCCGCCATCCAACAGGGTCGGGCCAACTTTGCGGGCGTGCTCCATGAAGTAATGGAACATCTTCTGTTTGAAGTTGCCTGCGTCTTCCATGCGGATCATGATCTGCGTCAGCTGACCTTCGAATACGCGGGGCGGTGCAAAGTAATAGCTGGGTGCGATTTCACGCAGGTCGGTCAGCATGGTTTCGGCGCTTTCCGGGCAGTTCACGCAGAAGCCGCACCAGAAGGACTGACCGACAGAAAAGATGAAATCCCCCACCCAGGCCATGGGCAGATAGGCAAGGATCTCTTCTTTTTCGGTCAGATTGTCGAACTCAGCCGAAGCTTTGGCGCTTTCGATGATATTGCGGTTCGACAGCACAACGCCCTTGGGCTTGCCGGTGGTGCCCGAGGTGTAAAGCATCACACAGGTGGTGTCATAGTCGATCGCAGCCATGCGATCGTTCAGCTCCATGATCAATTCGTCATAGGCAGCACGGCCCTGCGCCTGTACATGGCTGTATTCATGCAAGCGGCGGTGATCGTATTTACGCATCCCGCGCGGATCAACATAGAGCATGTGTTCGAACTGGTGCAGGTGCTCTTGCACCTCGATCACCTTGTCGACCTGTTCCTGATCCGCCGCGATCACAAAGCGCGCGCCGCAATGGGACAGGATGTATTCCATTTCATCCGCAACGGCATCTGCATAGAGCGGTACGGGCACGGCACCCACCATCTGCGCCGCCACCATCGACCAATACAGATAGGGACGGTTCCGGCCAATGATTGCAACGTGATCGCCCGGGTTCACACCCATATTCAGCAGGCCCAGCGCCAGAGCCTGAATTTCATCCTGCGTCTCTTTCCAGGACCAGGTTTGCCAGATACCAAATTCTTTCTCGCGATACGCCGGCTTATCGCCAAAACGATCGACATTGCGCTGCAACAGCGCAGGGATTGAGCGCAGGCCTTCTGCGCCCTCAGCCATGTAAGCCAAGTTATGTCCTCCCAAATGCCGGTCCTCCCCGGCATCCCTCATTCAACCCAGTTTGGGCCGTGTCCGCATTATTTGCGATTCTGAACCCATAATGGTCGCGCCCAGACTAAACGGTCAACTTTTTCCTGATGATTTCCAAATTCTAACGAATTGTAACAGGCCTCTTTTCCGTGGGTTAGCCGCTTGTCATCGCGTGGCAGGCAGGGTTTGCTATGCCCAAGGAGAGCAAGGGATGCCCAACCAAAATCTGACCCTAGCGGGGTTGAACCTGATCCAGCAGGCCCTGTCGATTTTCGACAGTGATCTGCGGCTGGTGCTGTCAAATCAACCTATGCAGGCAATGTTTGATCTGCCCGCCGAACTGATGAAACCGGGCGCGCATTTCAAGGACATCATCAGCTATCTGGTCGCGCGTGGGGAATATGGCGAGATTGACGACCCGGAACAGTTTGCCCATGACCGCGCCGAACTGGCCCGCACCTTTGAACCCCACTATATGGAACGCGAACGGGCCAATGGCCGGACGATTTCCGTAGAAGGGGCCCCCCTGCCGGAAGGTGGCTGGGTGACGGTCTATACCGATATCACCGAAACCAAGACCCAAGAGCAACTGCTGCGCACCCGTTCAGAGGTGCTTTCAGAAGAGGTGCTGAAACACGCAGAAGAGCTTTCGGCGACCAACAGGATGCTCGCTGCCACCAATGCCGCGCTGGAAGAAACCCGCAGGCAGCTGGTGGAAATGGAAACCCGCACACGTACCACCACGGAAATGGCCCCGGCGCATATCGCGCGGGTCGATGCGGATTGGCGCTATACCTTTTCCAACAAACGTTTGAATGCGGTCATGCCGGGGCGGCCCGTTGATATCATCGGGTTACATGTGTCCGAAGCGCTGGGTCCGCAGGCCTATTCCCGCGTCAAACCGCATCTGGAAAAGGCGATGCGCGGCCAGCAAAGCACCTTTGAATTTACCGACGAAATGTCATCACGCCGTATTCGCGGGGTCTTTACGCCGGATCCTGCCGATCCGGGCGTCTACATCATGTCTGTTGATGTGACCGAAGAAACACAGGCGCGGGCCGCGTTGCAGCAGACCCGTCGGAGGGAAATGGCGGCGCAGCTGACATCCGGCATGGCGCATGATTTCGCTAATCTGCTGACCATCATTCTGGGGATGCAGTCCAAACTGCAACGCATGGATCTGGGTCAGGACGCACAGGAACTGATCAGCGCCACCCTGCAGGCGGCGCGGCGCGGCGGCACCATGCTGGATAAGATCGCGGATATCACTTCGCATCGCAGTTGGACCCCTAAACCGGTGGACATGGGGCCCTTTCTGGCCGATCTGAAAACGCTGGCCACCCCCAGCCTTTCTGATCAGATCACCCTGCGCGTGGACAACCTGACCGATGGTCAGATGCTGCTGGATCCGGGTCTGGTACAAGACGCCCTGCTGAACTTGATCCTGAACGCCCGCGACGGCTGCGGCACAAAGGGCTGCATTCACATCACCGCCCAGGAGGTTCAGGGCACCTGGTTGCAACTCACGGTACAAGACAGCGGATCAGGCTTTTCAGAACAGGCGCTGGAGCACGCGCTGGATCCGTTTTTTACCACCAAAGGTGGCGAAGGATCGGGGTTGGGGCTGGCGATGGTCTATGACATGACCAAACTGGCAGGTGGCTCAATGCGGCTGACCAACACCGATCTTGGCGCTCAGGTGACCCTGCGCCTGCCACTGCGGCGCGCACAGACGCTGCCAGACAGCGGGCTGGTGCTGCTGGTTGAAGACACCCCTGAACTGCGGGACATGGTACGCGAGATGCTGACCGACATGGGCTATTCCGTGGTCGAGGCGGCGTCAGTGGCAGAGGCCTGCGATCTGGTGATGACCCTGCCTGAAATCGTGCTGATCCTGTCCGACATCAAACTGGAAGGCAGTGATACCGGGCTGAACCTGCTGGAATGCCGCAAAGCATTGCCTGTGCTGCTGATGACTTCGCTGCCTGTGGATCACCCGCTTCACGTTGAGGCACGCAACCGCACCGCTGTCTTGGCAAAACCCTTTGGAATTGATCAATTGGCGCAGTTTCTGGGGCAGGGCTGAGATGCCACATAGCCGCCCCTGCCTTCTGCGTCTACGAGGCCTGTCATGACGCCCCTGGTAACCATACTTGATGATGAACCTGCCATCCGCGAAATGCTGTCGGATGCGCTGGAAGATGCCGGTTTCCGCACGCTTTCCTTTGGGCGTGCCACCGAATTTGAAGCCGCACTGCGTGGGACTTCGCCGGATGTCTGTCTGGTTGATCTGGGCCTGCCTGATCGCGATGGGCTGACGCTCGTGCATCGGCTGGCACTGGAGCAGGGCGCTATTGTCATCATCATTTCCGGCCGCGCACATGTGCAGGACAAGATCACCGGCTTGGAACTGGGGGCGGATGATTACATCATCAAACCCTTTGACCCCGCCGAGGTAGTCGCCCGCATTCGCGCCCGGCTGCGCAATCCGAAACAGGTTTCAGCCAGCCAGTCAGACTGCGCCCGTTTCAACGGCTGGACCGCGCATTTTGATCGCTTTGCGCTGGAAGACAGCGACGGGTCGGAAACCGCCTTTAGCCATGCGGAAGGCGAAGTGCTGCGCCTGTTCCTTGAAAGCCCGAAACGGCTGATCACCCGCGCCTATATGCAGGAAACGCTGGGTGGGGCTGCGGGTGACAGTTTTGACCGGGCCATGGATGTGCGCATTTCGCGCCTGCGCACCAAGCTGAGGGAAGATCCGAAAAACCCGCGCCTGATCAAAACGATCTATGGCGCGGGCTATATCTTTCTGGGCGATGTGGAGTGGCTCTGACTCACACTCCGAAACTGCCAAAGGGAAGGTAGCGCACCATATCCCCCGGCGTGATGGTCACCGCTTCATCTGGCAGTTCAACCAGCCCTTCTGCCCAGCTGAGACCAGAAATCCGCCCCGAGCCTTCGGACTTGAACACCTCGACCCGGCCGTCGCGCATGCGCGCGCGCAGATATTCCCGGCGGCCCGGCTTTTTGCGTTTTTCAAAGGCGGCGGACACCTGAAACCCCTGCGGGTCCTGCCAGCCTGCACCGGCCATCAGGCCAAAAGCAGGGCGGGCAAAAATCAGGGTGCAGAGCAGCGCGGCCACCGGATTGCCCGGCAGGCCAAAGACTGGCAGCCCATCCCACATGCCCAGCGCCAGCGGGCGGCCCGGCTTCAGAGCGATACGCCATTCTGCCAATGCCCCGGACTCTTTCAAAAGCGCGGAAACGTGGTCTTCGTCCCCGGCAGAGGCCCCACCCGAGGTCAGCACCACATCCGCCTGTTGCCGCGCCTGATCCAGACGATGGCGCAGCGCAGCGCGGTCATCTTTCACATGCCCCAGATCCACAGGGGCATAGCCCATGCGCGCCGCAAGGCTTAGCAACATCGGGCGATTGGCATCAAAGATCTGACCGGGCCCGGCAGAACCGCCCGGTTCGATGATCTCATCACCGGTGGATAGAACCCCCACCCGCAGGCGATCAAAAACCGGCATCTTCCCGATACCCACCGCCGAAGCCAGCGCCAGATCCGCAGGTGTCAGAACACGGCCCTGTCTCAGCGCCAGATCCCCTTCGGTCACGTCCTCGCCCGCTTTTCGCATATTCGAAAACGCTTTGACCGGGCCGCGAAAAGCCACATGGGTGGCGTCAACAGCGCAGTCTTCTTCAAGCACGACAGCCTCGACCCCCGGTGGCACGGCTGCGCCTGTCAATATGCGGATGGCCTGCCCCGCAGGCACAACGCCTTCAAAGGGCACACCTGCCGCCGCCCGCCCCTGCACGAGGGGTAGCGTATTGTCGCCATCGTGCACCGCAGACAGGGCAAACCCGTACCCATCCACTGCGGAATTGGCCTGTGGCGGATTTGAACGCTGCGCCGTGACATCCTGCGCCAGCACACGGCCCGCAGCCTGCATCAGCGGCACCTCTGAATGGGCGACCACCGGATGAAGACGCTCACGCAACATGGTCAGTGCCTGATCCACAGGGGTCCAGTTCACACCCGGGGGCAGAGAAAAACAGTCATTCTGCAACGGCGGTGGGCGCAGTTTGCTGCTCATAGCCCCACCTCTTGCAGGATAAATGTCGCGATGGCGGCGGTGTCATCCAGATCAAACACCGGGCGATCCAGATCCAACGCTGTATCCGAGGCCACGGCGCGGATCGTCGGATCGGTGGGCGCGATCAGATCATGCCCGGCCTCAGCGCGGAACGCTTCGACTTTGGGGTGGGCTTCGCGTTTATACCCTTCGATCAGCACCAGATCGACCGGCCCCAGCCGCGCCAGAAGATCTTGCAAAGAAGGTTCCGGGGCGCCGTTCAGTTCAGTCATCTGCGCCACGCGGGTGCCCGAACACAAGATTACCTCAGAGGCCCCCGCCGCACGGTGGCGGAAACTATCGCGGCCCGGGTGATCAACATCAAAAGAATGATGCGCATGTTTGATCGTGCTGACCCGCAGCCCTCGCCCGGTCAGATCACTGACCAGACGCTCCATCAGCCCGGTTTTGCCGGCGTTCTTCCAGCCGGTAACACCAAAAACCTTCATAACATGCCCTCTGCCTGCGCCAAATCCTGAGGGGTGTTGACGTTGAAAAACGGATCCCCCCCTGCGACCGGAAATTCACATTCACGCCCGCCGCGCGGATCGGTCCAAAGCACCACTTTCTTTAATCCATTTTCCAAAGCCGCCCGCAGATCATCCCGCAATGCCACGGGCCAAAGGCCAAATGTCGGATGCCGGATCAGCCCTGATCGTGACTTGCTGCGAGTCTTGGCCTCACCTTTGGTGGCGGCCAGCACAAGCGGATGGCTCTGCCCCTGTGCTGCGTCCTGTAGCCGGGCCACCAGATCCTGCGGGAAAAAGGGCGTATCCGCCGCGACCGAAACAACCGCCTGCGCCCCCCGTTCTGCCGCCCAATCCAGCCCCGCCAGAACGCCGGCCAAAGGGCCGGGATAGCCGCTGACACTGTCTGGCAGAACCGGCAGGTCAAAATTGGCGAAACGCGCAGGATCACCGTTGGCATTCAGAGCCACCTCAGCAACCTGTGGGCAAATCCGATCCACCACTCGCTGCAACAAAGTTTGCCCCCCAAGCTGCAACAGCCCCTTATCACCGCCCCCCATCCGAGTGGCCTGCCCACCTGCTAAGATCACGGCATGAGGTTTGGTCATATTTATTCAGTCTCCATTACAGGCCAAGGCGTAGCCTGAAGAATGAGCAGGTTCAAAACAATGACTGCTCCGAAAAATACCCCAATCCACCCAATAAAGGCAGCACCAAACACCGCGGCGCCACCCAGTATAATCGGGACTTGGGGTAGAAGGGTAAAAAAGACAGCCAAGCGGTACTGCCTGATAAACTGCTGGGCACCCTTTACATGGTTCAACTGCGGCGGACAGCCAAAAACGAGCAATCGCATCTGTAGTCGCGCATAGCTGTGCTGCACCCCCATAGTTGCTATTTTTGGCTCTTGTTCTGGCCACCCCAAGTGTTCCAGCATCTGCCAGTCTTCATATTTAACACGCGCAAAAAACTGGCCTAAAGCAGTCATGCCGCGAAACATTGAGATCGGCACAAGCATCCCTGCAAGGGCAAAATACATAAACAGGCCGACTATCCAAAAGCCGATATTACCCTCTGGGATACTCACGCCTGCTTTGCCCCTTTCCGCCCCGATTTCTTTGCCTCTTCCGGTACCTGATCCGGGTCCATATCACGGAGCAACCTGTCTTCGCCGGATAGGCAGACGAAACGTTTGCCCTTCATGCGGCCGATGCAGGTCAGCCCGACCTGCCGGGCGATTTCCACGCCCCAGGCGGTAAAGCCTGACCGCGACGCCAGCACCGGGATGCCCATCAGGGCGCATTTGATCACCATCTCAGAGGTCAGCCGCCCGGTGGTATAGAGGATCTTATCATGGGCCTGCACGTTTTCCTGAAACATCCAGCCCGCGATTTTATCAACGGCGTTGTGGCGGCCGACGTCTTCCATATAGACCAGCGGGCGATCCTGCTGACACAGCACAGTCCCGTGGATCGCGCCTGCCTGCAGATAGAGCGAGGGTGTGGTATTGATCCGATGCGCCAGCGCGTATAGCCAAGAGGTCCGCACCTCGGTAGTAGGCAGCGCGACCTGATCCAGCCCCTCCATCATATCGCCAAAGACCGTGCCCACAGCACAGCCCGACGTGCGGGTTTTCTTTTGGGTCTTTTCCTCAAAGGTTGTCTGGGATTTGGTGCGCACCACAACGACCTCTAGGTCTTCATCATAATCGACGGCGGTGATCACCTCATCATCGGCCAGCATCCCCTGATTGCGCAGAAAGCCCACCGCCAGATATTCGGGATAGTCGCCAATAGTCATGGCGGTCACGATTTCCTGCCGGTTCAGATAGATCGTCAGGGGGCGTTCTTCGACTACGCTGATATCAACCGGCTGGCCAGTGTGATCAGTGCCCTGTACCGCGCGCGTCAAGTTTTCGGCATCTGGCCGGGGGGCGATCAGGTAATCTGTTTTTGGCAATTGCATCCGGGACTCCGACTGCGTTAGGGCTATCAAGGATTTCATAAAGGCTTAGCGATGCTGCATGGAGATGTGAAGAGAGGCTTTTGGCGTGGGTTCCGCGATGGGGTGCCTTTCATCATGGTTGCAGTGCCCTTTGCGACCATGTTTGGTGTGGTGTCTGTGGATGCCGGGTTGAACGTGATCGAGACACTGGCCTTTTCCGTGGTGGTGATCGCCGGATCTGCGCAATTTACCGCGCTGCAACTGATGACCGAACAGGCCCCCACGATTGTGGTGCTGGCCTCGGCGCTGATGGTGAACCTGCGCATGGCGATGTATTCAGCGTCGATCACACCGCATCTTGGTGCCCTGCCGATATGGAAGCGCGCCTGCGTGGCCTATATGCTGATTGATCAGACCTATGCCTGTTCGTCACTGGATTACGAAAAGAACCCCGATCAAAGCGTGCATGAGAAACTGGCCTATTTCTTTGGGGTCTGTGTGCCCATGGTGCCGCTTTGGTATCTGTTCACACTGGTGGGGGCCTGGGTTGGTACGGCCATACCCGCCGAGATGGGGCTAGATTTTGTTCTGCCCATCGCCTTCATTTCAATGATCGCGCCCGCTTTGCGCACTGGGCCGCACCGTTTGGCTGCGCTGGTCGCCACGGTTACGGCGCTATGTTTTGCCGGGCTGCCCTATAATATTGGCCTTGTCGTGGCATCGCTGGCGGGCATGATGGCCGGTGCCGAATGGGAACGCCGCCTGACCAAGGAGGCCACAGCATGACCGACGTTGTTCTGGACAAAACCACCATCTGGACCGTGATTATCGTGCTCGGGATCGGGTCGTTTGGCTTGCGATTTCTGTTTCTGGGGCTGGTGGGGGATCGCGCCCTGCCCGACTGGCTGATGCGGCACCTGCGCTATACGGCAGTCTCTGTGATCCCGGCGCTGATTGCGCCGTTGGTTTTGTGGCCCATCGCAACCCAGGGGCAGACGGACCCACTGCGCCTGACCGCCGCAATGTTGTGTCTGGCGGTCGCGCTGATCACCAAAAGCATCTATGCCGCCATGGGCGTGGGTGCCGCTGTAATGATCGCAGGCGCCTATCTGATGTAGGGTTTACTGCCCTGCTGCGGCAGCCTGTTTGGCGCGCAGGGCATCTTCCATGCGGATCACCGCAGCGTCTTTGTCATCATCATCGTATTCGACGCGCTTATCCTCGGTCACGCCAGGGATCTGGGCGAAACGTTCTGCCAGCTTGTTCGGGAACATCACGGTGCCAAGGCTTTCCAATCCCGGCAGCTGCGACATGATTCGAGAGGTGGCTGAGGTGCACATCGCCGCCCCAACTTTCCCGTTGTTCACCGCAAGGCTTAGCGCCCGTTCGGCGACCTGTGGCGAAACCTCAAGCCGCTGGATACGCACGTGATAGGTTTCACGCGCATGGGCGCTGGCATAGATCTGTTCCGCCTGCGGTGTGATCCCGAACAGCACATCGTTGCGCTCGGGAATCGTTGTCATGATCACCGTGCCGGCAGGGTCAAAGATCACGCGCTGCGACGGCGCATTGATCATCAGGGATGTATGCGCCCCAGAGCCCGAGCGGTTGTTGACCATTGTGTAAAGGGTCAGCGCCGGCGGGCCGTCGTGCTTATATGCGGCCTTGGCCACCTCCTCCTGCGAGGCCATCGGCCCCGAGTAGTTGTTGGTACATCCCGCGACTGTAAAAGCCGCGAAACAGGCCATAACCGCATAGCGCAACATCATAAATCCAAATACCTGTAGTGGCGCGATCAGGCGCCGAAGATGATCAGCAGAATAACAATGAACAGGATCGCATAGAGCGACCGGATCGTGAACTTGATGAACCCGTCAAAGGTTTTTTCCTGGACGGTGATGTCCATGCTGCCTGGTTTGTGTTCAGCCATGGCTAAACTCCTGTCGTTTCGCGTTTCTGGACAACAGAGCTAGCGCATTTTGCGCGCCCTGTCATCCATGCCGTCCGCGCCCGTTGTCGCAGGCGTTTGTGGACCTCACTCAAAGCCGTATCAGGCCTGATCCTGTTCCAGCTCCTTGGCCAGCTGAAACCCGATCCGACGTGGTTCTGGTGCCTGCGGTACGGCCTTGGGCATGGCGCGCAGCATCACGTTCAACTGGCTTACGTGTTGCACCAGCTGGGTGCGCGCACCCGATGGATCACTGCCGTAGAAGGTGATGATATCGGGATCAAAGTAGCCCATGCCTTCGATACGCAGCACACCGGCATCGCCGCCGGTCATACCCATGGCGACCTCATGTTCGTCATCCAGCGTTTCTTCAAACTTCTGAATATAGAGAATCAGCCGTTCATAGGCCCATTCTGCCGGGCTTTTCTGTTTCATCGGCTTGCGGGTCAGCGCTGCAGGTCCGGCTTCGCTGGTTTCTTGGGTGTGCACATCTTTGCGGCGCGGCATGGCCTCGGCTTCGAGGGCCTCAGCAGAAGTAGCAATCGTATCGTCCATAATCTTTCCCTGTTACGTGACCGGCAGCGCCGTTGTCTCTTTGATTTCTTCCATAACAAAGCTGGCAGAGATATCGGAAAGTGGCATCCGGGTTATCAACTTTTTGTAGAACAGGTCATAACCCGCCACATCTGCAACCCGCACACGCAGCAGATAATCCAAATCCCCGGTCATCCGATAGGCCCCCACCACCTCGGGCATCGAATCAACCACGCGGTGGAATCGCACCAGCCATTCGGGATCATGCGAAGACGACCGGATCAGCACCATCACCTGCAAGGGGCAGCCCAGCGCCTGCGGATCAGCCAGCGCCACCTTAGCGGTCAGCACACCACGGTCTTCGAGGGCGCGCATGCGCCGCCAGCAGGCGTTGCGCGACAATGCAATCTGTTCTGCCACCTCATCCACCGACAACGCAGCATTACGCTGCAGAATGCGAAGGATCTTGCGGTCAATATCATCTATCTGCGGTGTCATGTTGGGATTTTATCCCACAATTCATCCAAACCAAATGGAAATTTGAGACCACACAGCCGTGATCGCGCGGCATATTACCAATCACAAGAAGGACAGCCCAATGCCTGCCACCACTCACGGAGACCTATCCCCGACCCTTTCCGATGATTGAGGTCATTGACGCTTTCTCAATTCTCCCCGTGTAACAACAATAGCTTCAGCGCCGGACTAAACAGGCGCTGAAGCTCCATCAAAGATCAAAGTTATGTGCCGTATTGCCGCCTACCAAGGCCCTGATATCCCGTTAGAAAACATCGTCACCGCCCCCGCGCACAGCCTGTCTGCGCAATCCCATCACGCGGAAGAGGCCAAGCTAAGCGTCAACGGTGATGGCTTTGGTATCGCCTGGTACAGCCCTGACAATTTCCGCCCCGGTGTGTACCGCGATGTGCTGCCCGCCTGGAGCGATGCGAACCTGAACAACCTGTGCCGCATGGTGCGTTCTGGTCTGTTTCTGGCGCATGTGCGCGCCTCGACCGTGGGGGAAACCAGCCGCGCCAATTGCCACCCATTTTCTTTTCAGAACTGGAGCTTCTGCCACAATGGCCAGATCCCGGCCTTTCCGCAGACCCGCCGCGCCCTAGAGGCCGCTCTGCCCGATGATCTGTACAATCTGCGTCAGGGCAGCACCGATAGCGAAATCCTGTTTCTGACCCTGATGGCGCATGAGTTTCCCAATGATCCGCTGGGCGCATTGCACAATGTGCTTCGCTTGATCGCCGCTGAGCCAGGGGCTGCCCCCAACCGGATCACCTGCGTTCTAAGCGACGGTAAGGCGCTTTATGCCTTCCGTCATGCCACAGATAAGAAAGCCCCGACGCTGTATTATTCAGACGTGCTGGACAATGGCGGCCGCGCCTTTGCCTCTGAGCCCCTCTGCGGCAATCACGACCGTTGGCATGAGGTGCCGCAAGACACATTGGTCGTATTGAAGGACGGGGTGTTCAGCGATTACGCGCTCTGGCCGAAAGTGGCCTAAGGTCAGGATGCATTCATCCCGACCCTAAACCGCTTTGAACAGCCACGCCCCTTTGGCATTCAGTTCGCGGGTGGCGCGCCCCTCGTGCCACAGATGCAGGCAATGCGACATGGCTTCGACCAGTGCGAGGCCATATTCCGCATCGCCGATCTTGCGTTTGAACAGCGGCGCAAAACAGTCTCCGGCGGATTTGGGTTCGGACAGGTGATCATATAGTCGATCCAGCGCGCCGTGGTGGTTGTCAATCAACTGCCGCATCCTTGCAGGCAGCCCCGTAAAGGGCAGTTTATGCCCGCCCAGCACCAGATGATCTTCGCGTGCCAGTGTCTGAAGGCGTTCGCAGGCTTCCAGCCATTCGCCCACAGGATCGGCCAGCGGTTCGGTGGCATAAACCCCGATATTTGACGAAATAGAGGGTAGAATCTGATCGCCGGACAGCACCAAATGATCGTCACGCGACCAAAGCGTGACATGTTCGGGCGCGTGACCATTGCCCATATGCACATCCCAGCTGCGCCCACCTGCGGTTATCGTATCGCCCTGTTTGATCCGCGTAAAGCCAACAGGCATCGGATAGACACAATCAGCAAAGTTGAACGGACGTTCCTCTGCGCGCTGCTTGAGGATCTCGGGTGTCATACCGCAACTGCGCCAATAGCTTAGGGTTTCTTCGGTCGGGCGTTCCTGTTCGTCCAGCTGCAACATGCGCGAAAACAGCCATGCAGTGCGTGACGTTACCAGTTCAGCACCGTGTTCTTTCTGGAACCACCCGGCCAGACCGACGTGATCGGGGTGGTGATGGGTGGCAATAACCCGGCTGACAGGTTTCCCCGCCAAAGGCCCAGCCAGAACATCCTGCCAGATGGCCCGTGACTTGCGGGTGTTGAACCCCGTGTCGACAATCGTCCAGCTATCGCCTTCGTCCAGCGCATAGATGTTCACATGGTCCAACTTCATTGGCAGCGGCTGGCGCAGCCACAGAACGCCTTCGGCCACTTCGATTGCCTCGGCCCCGCTGGGCGGGGTTTCAAAAGGGTAGCGGATCACCATTGTTCCATCCATCAGACTGCCAGATCCTGTGGTGTAACAGCCATCAGCCCCTTTGCACCAGCCCGTGCATGGGCCAATTGCCCCGCGTGATCTGGCAAAAGACGCTGGATATAAAACCGGGCAAGCCGTTCTGCCGCACCATCCGGCGCAGCCAGCGCTGCCTTGAGATGGAAATAACCCCCTAAAATAAGCGCAAAGCCACGCAGATAGGGCACGGCACCAGCGAAACGATCGTTCATATTCTGCATCGCCACGAGGCTTTCGGTGGCTTCGCGCAGGGTTTCGGTGGCCTGCCAGACAGGTTCTGCAAGATCAGGCAGGCTGGCCCGCGCCTGTTCCGAGACATCTTCGATTTCGTCCAGCAAGCGATAGGCGGCATCGCCCCCATCCATCAACTTGCGCCCCACCAGATCCATTGCCTGAATACCATTGGTGCCCTCATAGATCGCTGTCACCCGCACATCTCGGGCAAACTGCGCGGCGCCAGTTTCCTCGATAAAGCCCATACCGCCATGCACCTGCACCCCCATATTGGCCACTTCGATCCCTGTGTCAGTGCCAAAGGCCTTGGCGATGGGCGTTAAAAAGGCGGCCCGCGCGGCCCATTCCGCATCACCTGTGGCATTGCCCATATCAATTGCCACAGCCAGTGACAGGCCAATCGCCCGGGCGGCAAAAGTCTGCGCTTTCATAGTCGCGAGCATACGGCGCACATCTGCGTGGCCGATAATGCTGCCGTCGGGGGTTTTGCCCTGCTTGCGCTCAAGCGCATAGGCCAAGGCATGTTGATAGGCCCCTTCGGCGACGCCGATCCCCTGAACAGCCACCCCAAGACGGGCATTGTTCATCATGGTAAACATGGCGCGCATCCCGTCATGTTCCTGCCCAACCAGCCAGCCAGTCGCCCCCTCAAAGGACATGACACAGGTTGGGCTGCCATGCAGGCCCATCTTATGTTCCAGCGAAACAACCTTGAGATGATTGGCCACCCCCGGTTCGCCTTGTTCATCGGGGATATTGCGTGGCACCAGAAACAGGCTGATCCCCTTGGTGCCCGGCACCCCATCCGGAAGGCGCGCCAGAACCAGATGGCAAACGTTTTTGGTAAAATCGTTATCCCCCCATGAGATAAAGATTTTCTGGCCAGTAATTTTATAAGTGCCATCGCCGTTTGGCTCGGCCTTGGCGCTCAGGGCCCCCACATCTGATCCCGCCTGCGGCTCGGTCAGGTTCATTGTGCCCGCCCATTCACCGGACACCAGTTTCGGCAGATAAAGCGCTTTAATCGCATCGCTGGCGTGATGTTCCAGCGCTTCAATCTGCCCCTGTGTCATCAGTGGGTTCAGTTGCAGGGACAGGCAGGCAGACGAAAGCATATCATTCACCGCCGTGGTCACCGTCATCGGCAGGCCCATGCCGCCAAACGCAGGATCTGCCGAAGTGGCAACCCAGCCACCATCCGCAATGGCCTGATATCCCTGAGAAAATCCTTTTGGTGTGCGGACCTTGCCGTTCTCAAGCACCGCCGGATCCAGATCGCCATTGCGCTGCAAAGGCGCGATCACCTCTTCGCACAGCCTGCCCGCCTCGGACAGAACCGCTGTTACAGTTTCAATTCCCGCTTCGGCGAACTTATCGGTCTGAGACACCTGATCATAACCAACAACGTGGTTCAGCAGCAGTGCGTAGTCATCCAACGGGGCGCGAAACGGCATGGAAAGCTCCTGTAATCTTGGCAAGCGATGATGGCTCTTGTAGCAAGAACCCCTTATAGGCGAGGGTATAGGCCTACTCTTCCCCTTCAACCCAAACGCGGCGTCACGGCATATGGATAAGATCAACACCGAAGTTTTATCTCCTGACAGGCAGGGCATCAGCCGCGCCGCCGCACTTTTGGATCAGGGCAGCCTGATCGCTCTGCCCACTGAGACAGTCTATGGTCTGGGGGCGGATGCGGCCAATGATACGGCCGTGGCCGGGATCTATGCCGCCAAAGGGCGCCCCAGCTTCAATCCACTGATTGTGCATCTGCCCGATCTGGCGCGGGTGCAGGAACTGGTGGAATGGTCCGATCTGGCTCAAAAGGCGGCGGATGCGTTCTGGCCCGGGCCTTTGACATTGGTTCTGCCGCTGAAGCCTGACGCGCCGATCTCAAAGCTGGTGACTGCGGGGCTAAACACACTGGCTGTGCGCATCCCGGCTGCCCCCATCGCCTGCGATCTGCTGCGCAGCTTTGGGCGCGGGATTGCCGCGCCTTCCGCGAATACCTCGGGCAAGATCAGCCCAACCTGCGCCGCGCATGTGATCCATGATCTGAGCGGCAAGATTGCCGGGGTCATTGATGGCGGGGCCTGTGACGTCGGGCTCGAATCAACCATCCTTGGGTTGGCGGGCACACCCACCCTGCTGCGCCCCGGTGGCATCACCAAAGAATCGCTGGCACAGGCATTGGATTGCCGCATCGCCGAACGGCACAGCACCGAAGCGATTTCCGCCCCCGGCCAGATCCGATCCCATTACGCCCCCTCAGCCCGGATGCGGTTGAATGCGACCGAATGGGCCGATGGCGAAGCGCGTCTGGGCTTTGGGGATGTGGAATGTGACCTGAACCTGTCCCCGACTGAGGATCTGATCGAGGCCGCGGCCAATCTGTTTGCCTTTATGCACAGTCTGGATGCGAGTGGCGCAAAAACCATTGCGGTCTCACCTATCCCGCATGACGGTCTGGGCGTGGCGATCAATGACAGGCTGAGCCGCGCCGCAGCAGATCGCTGATCAGCCAAAGAAAGCACGACGCAGCAGGTTCAGCCCCGCCACCAGCAGGACAGCCAATGTGGCCTTGCGAAACAGCGCCTGATCAAACCGATCCTGAACACGCCCGCCCAGCCACATGCCCAGCACCGCAGGCAGCAGCAGGGCAAGCGACAATACAATGGTCTGACGGTTCAAGATCCCCGACGCCATATGCGCCCCGGCCAAAGCCACAGCGCCCAACCCATAGATCACCCCCTGCACCCGCATCTGTTCGGTTTTTTCTGTCTGCATCGCGGTCAGATACAGCACCGTTGGCGGCCCCCAGACCCCAGAAAACCCGCCAATGAACCCAGCACCGGCGCCGATGGAAAGCTCAAGCCGGTTACGATTGTATTTTGTCAGATCCGGCTGCCAGCCCAGCAGTTGCATCAAAGTAAACAGCACCACCGGCCCGCCAATCGCGCTGAGCAACACCCAACCGGGCACCAGTGACACCAGCTGTGCCGACAGTAACAGCATCCCCAGACCGATCAGCAAAAACGCGCGGTAGCGCCTGATTGATCCAAAAGCCGCGCCCGGCCCCTGCCGCAGCGCCTGCATCCCATTGGTCACCAGTGTCGGCACGATCAACCCTGCAAGGGCCAGTTCCGGCGCGATCAGCGATCCAAGCCCGGAAATCAGAATCATCGGCATGGCAAAGCCGACAATGCCTTTGATCACCCCGGCAACAAAGGCAATGCCAAGACAAATCAAAAGCTTCTCAGGGGGGACAAGAGTAAACAACGTATCCATAAATGCTGCGTAGCACAGATTTTCTCGCTGCAACGCAAAAATTGATGACGCAATTTTCGTAACGAAACGTCGCGCCCTATTGGTATTTTGTTGCGCTGCACCTGCATAATAGCTAGGACTCTGGGCAAAGCTTAAAGGAGTCGTCTGATGGCGCATGATGGACAAAACGTAGGGGCGCAGGATGTGATCCTGCCCGATCTTCTGGCTCTGACTGGCGCAGCGATTGCCCCTGTTGAAGCGATCTTTGAAGCCGCACGCAGTGCAGTGCGCGATCTGGTCAGCACTGATGGCCGGGTGTCATCGCGCGCTGTTGAAGCCAATCAGACCGCAACACATGGCGTGGCCTGGTTGGCGACCTATCTCGAATCACTGCGTCAGATGCAAAACTGGGCCAACCGCATGGTTGAAGCCGGGACTTTTGGCGAAGTGGAACAGCTGATCCACCAGATCGCCTTTGGCGAATATCTGGCACAGATCAAAGGCGGCATCGCCATGAATCAGGGCGAGGTTGTGCGCCTGCATGATCTGGGTGTCACTGATGCGTCGGCTCTTGAAACCGCGGAAATCACAACGCTGATCATCAGTGCCAACACCCAGAACGCGCGCACCCGTCTGGTTGAACTGATGGAAGAGCAATCTGCCAATATCACTGTGGGCGGCACCGGTCTGGACGAAGAACTGGAAATGATCCGCGAACAGTTCCGTCGCTATGCGGTGGATCGCGTGGAACCCAATGCCCATGAATGGCACCTGAAAGACGAACTCATCCCGATGGAAATCATCGATGAGCTGGCCGAAATGGGTGTCTTTGGCCTGACCATCCCCGAAGAATACGGTGGTTTGGGTCTGTCCAAGGCATCGATGTGCGTGGTATCCGAGGAACTTTCGCGCGCTTACATCGGTGTAGGTTCGCTGGGCACCCGTTCCGAAATCGCGGCTGAGCTGATCATTGCTGGCGGCACCGAAGAGCAGAAACAAAAGTGGCTGCCTGCGCTGGCGTCGGGTGAAAAACTGCCGACCGCCGTCTTTACTGAACCCAACACCGGTTCAGATCTGGGCAGCCTGCGCACCCGCGCAGTTCAGGATGAAAACGGTGACTGGAAAGTCACCGGCAACAAGACCTGGATCACCCACGCCGCCCGCACCCATGTCATGACCCTGCTGGCACGGACCGAGCCAGATACCAGCGACTACAAAGGCCTGTCTATGTTCCTGGCGGAAAAGACCCCCGGCACAGACGAAGCCCCCTTCCCCACCGAGGGTATGACCGGCGGTGAAATCGAGGTGCTGGGCTATCGCGGCATGAAGGAATACGAGCTGGGTTTTGACAACTTCCACGTCAAAGGGGAAAACCTGCTGGGGGGCGAAACCGGCAAAGGTTTCAAGCAGCTGATGGAAACCTTTGAATCCGCGCGCATTCAGACCGCCGCCCGCGCTATCGGTGTGGCTCAGTCCGCGCTGGATGTTGGCATGAAATATGCTCAGGATCGCAAGCAGTTTGGCAAATCCCTGATCGCCTTCCCGCGCGTCTCATCGAAACTGGCGATGATGGCGGTGGAAATCATGGTGGCACGCCAGCTGACTTATTTCTCGGCCTGGGAAAAAGATCACGGTCATCGCTGCGATCTTGAGGCAGGTATGGCGAAACTTCTGGGCGCACGTGTGGCCTGGGCGGCAGCGGACAATGCGCTGCAGATCCACGGTGGCAACGGCTTTGCGCTGGAATACACCGTGTCGCGCATTCTGTGTGATGCCCGTATCCTGAACATCTTTGAGGGCGCTGGCGAAATTCAGGCGCAGGTGATCGCACGCCGCCTGCTGGCCTGATCATCGCCTAACGACCTTTCCAAAGCCCGCCCTCAGTGGCGGGCTTTTACAATGTTTGCCTGATGACACTGACGATCTGATCAAACTGCGCTTCTGGCGCGCGCAGATGCGACCAGGTCAGAACAACATCTGCCACAGCCTGCGGTGTCGAAATCGTTATAGTGGACAAGGATTTACCATCATAGCTGATGTTCCCAGGCGGGCGGGAATAGCTGATCCCGATCCCTTCCCCATGTGCCGCCAATGACCGCATCATCTCAAGCGAGGCGGTGCGATGCACCACTTTGGGCTGCAGATTCATGTCATCAAACAGGGTGCGCACATAGCCTTCTGACAGCTCTTCGCTGGACAAAATAACCGGATGGGAGGCAATCTGCGATAACTCAACGGTTTTCGACTGCGCCAAGGGGTGATCACAGGGCACAAACGCCACCGGTGAAATGCGCTGCAAAAGACGCCTTTCAAACCGATCATCCAGACCTACGTCATAGGTCATAGCTATATCTACGCGCCCTTCTGCCAGATCAGTTGCGAGCTGCGAAAACCGCCCTTCTCGCCCCTCAAAGACCTTGTCCGGAAAGGCGTCACGCAGCGCCGCCAGCACCTGCGCCAAATACCAAGGGGCGATATCCTCAAAACAGGCGATCACAAAGGGGCGTTCTGAATGCGCGCTGGTTTCAAGCTCTTTCGCCATGTCCAGCAAAGCATTGGCCTGCGCAACAAACCGGTGACCAAACGGCGTAACCTCTAGGTTCGCGCCTTTACGCCGATCAAACAGAACCTCGCCCAGAGCGCTCTCAACCTTGGCCAAAGCAACTGAAAGCGAGGGTTGCGAGATATTCAGTTTCTGCGCAGCCAGCGTCAGACTTTTCACCTCAGCCACAGCAACAAGATATTCATACTGGCGTAGAGAAATATATAGCATGTATCTATTTATGACATGCAAATTCCATATTGGAACCCAAAAGGCGCGCGCCCTACAGTCGCCGCAGCAACAGGAGGACGCGATGCACAAGCTACTAACCCAGGCCGACATTGACACCTATCAGCGCGACGGCGTTGTTTTGATCAAAGAGCTGTTCAAAGATCATGTGGACGAGATCCGCAAAGGGATCGAATACAACATGGAAAACCCCGGCCCCTATGCCGCGGAAAACCTGAAAGAAGGCGAAGGCGGGCGGTTCTTTGATGACTATTGCAACTGGACGCGCATCCCCGAATTTGAGCATGTGATCCGCAGCTCGCCCGCGGCTGAGGTAGCGGCAGATCTGATGCAATCGCAGCAGGTTCAGGTGTTCCACGACCACGTGCTGGTGAAAGAACCGGGCACCTCAAAACCAACACCGTGGCATCAGGATGGCCCCTATTATTTTGTGCAGGGCAAGCAGAATGTAAGCTTCTGGTCGCCCATGGATACCGTGACACAGGCCAGCCTGCGCTGCGTTGCCGGCAGCCATCTTTGGGAAAAACCCGTTCTGCCAACGCGTTGGCTGGCCGAAACCAACTTTTACCCGGATGACGACACCTATATGCCCGTGCCAGATCCAGACGCCGAAGGCATGACCGTCGTTGAATTCCCGATGGAACCGGGCGATGCCGTAGCGTTCAACTATGACATCCTGCATGGCGCACGTGGCAACAGCACCGATCAGCGCCGCCGAGCCTTTTCGCTGCGCCTGCTAGGGGATGACGCACGCTATGTGGAACGCCCTGGGCGGACTTCTCCGCCATTTCCGGGGCATGACATGGTGCCCGGTCAGGTCCTGCGTCAGGATTGGTTCCCGGTGATCTACAAACGCTAAATCCACAAAAGGCTGGGACATTGATCATATTCAAAAATCATGATCTTGATCAATGTCCTGGCACAAAATCCATGGTCAACCAGGGTGCAGTTTCACACCACGCGAGGACACCATGGGCTGGACCGACAAACTTAAAGAAACCAAAACCCAGTTGCGCAGCCTGAACAAAGCTGTGCCCGACACTTTCAAAGCTTTTGTCGACCTTGGCAAAACCGTCAAGCAAGACAGCGCGCTGTCTTTCAAGGAAAAAGAATATGTCGCTTTGGGGATCGCCGTGGCCACACGTTGCGAACCCTGCATGCTGTCCCATATGGAAGCTTTGGTGCGTCTTGGCGCGACCCGCGAAGAAATCTCTGACGTGCTGGCAACCAGTATCCAGATGGCGGGTGGCCCCGGCCTGATGTATGCGGGCAAAGCGCTTGAGATTTACGACGAAATGACCGCCTGATAGGGTGATTCCTGCGCCGGTCAACCCGGCGCACATCCAATGCGGGGACCACCCCATGATCGCCTATGTCACCGTCGGAGCCGATGATATCGCCAAGGCAAAGCGCTTTTATTGCGCTTTCCTGCCTGCGCTGGGATATGGGCTAAGCGAAGGGCCAGAGGGTCTGAGTTTCGCACTGCCCGTGCCAGAGGGCGAGACACCTATCTCCCCTGATTTCTACGTCAAACCCACCTTTGACGGGCGGCCTGCCTCTGCGGGGAATGGCAGCATGGTCGCCTTTGAGGCACAGACACAACAGCAGGTGAGCGATTTGCACGCCGCCGCGCTGGCAAGCGGGCGCCGCGATGAGGGGCTGCCCGGTTTTCGCGCCGCCTATGGCCCGCGCTTTTATGTGGGGTATTTACGTGATCCTCAGGGCAACAAGATCGCGCTTTTTTCTGCCAATCCAGCAGAACCCGGACGTGACGATTGATCAACTCCAGCGTTTAAACCCTGACTGTTTGCCCTGAAACACCAGCCCACCCTTTTCACGCCTTGGCTGATCCGGTAAGGACATCGCGATTGATACGAAAAACCGGGGCGTGGGCTCATGAAATTTACTCTTTCCTGGCTGAAAGACCACTTGGACACCGAGGCATCGGTTGACGAAATCGACGCTGCGCTGACGGATCTTGGGCTGGAAGTCGAAGAGGTTGTTGACCCTGCAAAGGCGCTGGCCACATTCACCATCGCCAAAGTGGTTCACGCTGAACAGCACCCCGACGCAGATCGCCTGAGGGTGTGTAAAGTTGCGACCGATGAGGGTGAAAAGCAGATCGTCTGCGGCGCCCCCAATGCGCGCGAAGGCATCACCGTTGTTCTGGCGAAACCCGGCGACTATGTGCCCGGTCTGGATATCACGCTGAGTGTCGGCAACATTCGCGGCGTAGAAAGCCACGGCATGATGGCCTCTATGCGCGAATTGGAATTGGGCGAAGACCACGACGGCATCATCGAACTGCCCTCTGGTGAGGTGGGCCAGAAATTCGTTGATTGGCTGGCGCAAAACGACCCTGCCAAAGTTGACCCAATGATCGAGATTGCGATCACTCCAAACCGTCAGGACGCTTTGGGCATCCATGGCATCGCGCGCGATCTGGCTGCGCGCGGTCTGGGCACCCTGAAACCGCTGAAAGAAGAAAGCGTCGCTGGCACCTTCCCCTGCCCGATCAGCGTCACAATCGACGACGACAGCAAGACAGACGGCTGCGAGGTCTTTGCAGGCCGCGTGATCAAAGGGGTGAAAAACGGCCCAAGCCCGCAATGGCTGCAAGATCGCCTTCTGGCGATTGGCCTGCGCCCGATTTCTGCGCTGGTTGATGTGACCAACTATTTCACTTTTGATCGCAACCGCCCGCTTCACGTCTTTGACGCTGATAAGGTTGCAGGCAATCTGCGAATCCATCGCGCAAAAGCCGGTGATGAATTGGTGGGTCTGGATGAAAAGACCTACACCTTCTCTGGCGGTCAGGTGGTGATTTCTGACGACAATGGCGTTGAATCCATTGGCGGCGTCATGGGCGGCCTGTCCACGGGCTGCACCGAAGAAACCAACACAGTGTTTCTGGAAGCGGCGATCTGGGATCGGGTGCAGATCGCCTATGCCGGTCGCGCGCTCAAAATCAATTCAGACGCGCGGTATCGCAACGAACGCGGCATTGATCCCGCCTATAATATGCAGGCGCTTGAAGACGCGGCGCAGATGATCATTGATCTATGCGGCGGTGAAGCCTCTGATATTACAATTGCCGGTGCAGTGCCTGACACCACCCGCGCCTATAAGCTGGATGCACAGCGTGTCGTATCGCTGGTGGGCATGGAAATTCCCGAAGCGGAACAACGCCAGACGCTGACTTCGCTTGGCTTCCGCATGGATGGCGATATGGCCTATGTGCCCTCCTGGCGTCAGGACGTACAGGGCGAAGCTGATCTGGTCGAAGAGGTTGCCCGCATCGCATCGCTGACCAAACTACAAGGCAAGCCTCTGCCAGCGGCCCATAACGGGATCACCAAACCGGTGCTTTCCCCCATGCAAAAGCGCGAACAGCAGGCCCGCCGGACTGCGGCTGCAATTGGTTACAATGAATGCGTGACCTACAGCTTTATCGACCAGAAATCAGCTGAACTGTTCGGCGGCGGCACCAATGCCACCATGCTGGCCAACCCGATTTCCTCAGAAATGAGCCATATGCGCCCGTCAGTCCTGCCAAGCCTGCTGCAAGCGGCCGCACGCAATCAGGCCCGTGGACATACGGATTTTGCCCTGTTCGAACTCGGCCATGCCTTTCACGGTGGCGAGCCCGGCGAACAGAACATGCAGATTTCAGGCCTGCTGATTGGGCGCACTGGCCCCAAAGACGTTCACGGCGCATCGCGCCCGGTGGATGTCTATGACGCAAAAGCAGATGCCGAAGCGATTCTCGCCGCCATGGGTGCGCCCGCCAAGGTTCAGATCCTGCGCGGCGCAGACAGTTGGTGGCACCCGGGCCGCCACGGCAAAATCTGCCTGGGTCCGAAAAAGGTCTTGGGCGTATTTGGCGAACTACACCCCAAGGTACTGGCTGCAATGGATGTTAAAGGCCCAGCCGTTGCCTTTACCCTTTGGCCCGGTGAAATCCCGATGCCGCGCAAATCCGGTGCTACGCGCCCTGCGCTTCAGCTGAATGATCTGCAGGCCGTCGAACGTGACTTTGCCTTTGTCCTTGATAGCTCTGTCGAAGCCCTGACTTTGGTGAACGCAGCCGCAGGGGCCGACAAGAACCTTATCGAAGACGTACGCGTTTTCGATGAGTTCATAGGCGGTTCTCTAGGCGAGGATAAAAAGTCTTTGGCAATCACGGTGCGCATGCAGCCGAAAGACAAAACGCTGAAAGAAAAAGATATCGAAGCTGTTTCAGCAAAGATCGTCGAAAAGGTGCAAAAAGCGACCGGCGGCACGCTGCGCGGTTAAAAGCTAGGTCTGAGCCTGCCAAAGCCGCCCTTTTATGGGGCGGCTTTTGATTTTGTCTGATGGCTTTTGATTGTGCTTTGGTGGCTTGCAGTCCGCGCACGGTTAAGAGTGATCTGCATTCCAACGCTGTCATCAGTGAGCTAAACACTGCTGAATTGAAGCTGAACGGCGACGAGCTGAACAGGAGGCGCCTTCGTGGCAGCCCCAATTGCGCATTCGAAATTTTTCCGGCCATCTATAGGGCTTTCGAATACCACCGTCTCTCTTTCCCCAAAAGGCGTTGCAGGCTGCGCCAATATTGAGCTTCACAAACTTCGCGCTTATCGCAACCGCCCGGCCAGCCACAGGCAGGGCATCGACCAGGTCGTACTGGCACATATCAAAGAGCAATCTCGTCTCAGTCTGGGCAGCTATGGGCGGCCGAGAATGACCGAAGAGTTGAAAGAGCTTGGCCTGAACGTCGGCCAGCCACACCCGCGTGTTTGATGGCACAGCGATCAGCCCTTCGACCAACGCCAGAACCGCTGACAAGGCCGTCGTGCCCTCCACTAATATCCGCCGTCCATCTGACAGCGTGATGTCCACGCGTTGCGCTGAAACTGGCTCGGTAAATGCTGGGGCGGAAACGCGTATATCGGAATGGAACAGTACTGACACGGCAGCCGCAATCTCGACAGGCACAAACTCGACCTCGGCGACATCCAGCACCTCACCGGTTTCTTCTTCAGGTGCAAACCGAGGATCGCGTAGCCATTTGTGGATCAGATTGGCATTCATCGAATACCGCCGCGCCGCTTGCGCAACCGATACGACTGACGCCTGCGTCTGAGCACAGATCGAACGCTTCTCGTCATCCAACCAAAACCGCTTCTTCTGATCCTTCTTGCCCGCCATAGAGTGCCCCGTGATGTCCACTACCAATGGTCGACACTATCAAGCATTCCATCACGCCGTCAGAGCGGGGAAACCGGACGGGTGCTTTTCTACTCCCTGCTCACTCAAGTTTTGGGAGTTCGTGATGCCTGAAGCCTTATTTTTTTGGGGGCCCCTCACATGCGACTGTATATCAGGCGGTGCTACGTGTTTCTCTTACTGTCTTGTGGAGGTTTGACTAGAGCGACGCAGATGTTTTGTTGATTTGGTTGCGGGAGTAGGATTTGAACCTACGACCTTCAGGTTATGAGCCTGACGAGCTACCGGGCTGCTCCATCCCGCGCCATTTTGTGTGCGCTACGGCTTTGCTAGTTGATAGGTTTAGCGCCGTTTTTCCCTTGTTGA
>JAOARQ010000054.1 GCA_025210455.1 Pelagimonas sp. | reverse complement strand
GATCAATCAGACCGACGATACTGATCGCATCCAACAGCTCGGTGATGGCGGTGGCACTGCGCAGCCGCGTCTCAGTGATTTTCAAGGTCCCATCAAAAGTGCCCCTTTGCCCGACCACCGGGATCAGCAGCAGGCGCAACTGCCCGTCATCAATGGATTTAAACAGTTTTGCCGCTTTCAGCACCTCGCCGGCATCGCGGGCGGTGATCTCAAAGGCGGTTCCACCGCGTTGCGCAAAGGCGCGCCCGTTGATATCGGCACTACGCTGCCCGCCGACAACGCCACGAAAGGTGCCGTCCAGAACCCGGCCCGCCTGAAACTGACCCGAAAAATTGCGCAGGGTGATGGTATCGGTGATCCGCAGCTCGTCCAGTGCCAGCCGGATTGGGGTGGGCCCAGCCCCGCCACCGCCACCAGACGCCCCGGCATTAAAGGTGCTGGCGCGCATGTCCACCCGCCCACCGGTCACGGTGATTTCCGGCACCTGCCGCCCGCGCCCCCGCAGGGATCCCGTCACATCCAGCCAGTTGCCCACGCGAAAGCGGCTGAGATCCAATTGCTGAAACGCCCCTGTATTGCTTAAACGCAGTGCGCCCGCCGCGTCCAGCCGCGCAGCTTTCAGGCTAAGTGTGTCGATCCTGGGCACCGGCCCCAGCTCACCTGCGATATCAAAGCGCCCCTTGCCGCCCTTAGACAACCGCCAGCCCAGTTGCGGGATCGACAGCCCAAGACCCGCCAGATCGCTGCTCAGCCGGAAAACAGGCGCCCGGCCCCGCCGCAGATCAATCTCAAGCTGACCGGCTCCACGCCCGGTCACCATCCCCTTGGGCAGGGAGATCCCCAGCGCTGACAGCGCGCGGGGAGAAATATCAGCTGTGGCCCGCACAGATCCGTTGCCACCTTGCAAAGGCTGGGTCCAGCGCCCGGTTGCCCCCACGCCATCCAACTGCGCAGCGCCGCTGATCTCGATGCGTTTGCTGTTCATCCGAAAGCGCAGATCATCGCTGGTCAGCACCCGCCCCTGCACCAGGGTTTCGCTGCGCACATCGGTCAACTGTGCATTCAGATCAAAGGTGAAATCCTCAATCGTGGGCTTTTTCACCAGCCGCGTGGTGATCCTGCCCGATAGCGCGGCCTGACCACTGGCCAGATCAGCGCTTTGGCCAACCTTGCGCAAAAGCTGCCAGTTGTCATTATCAAGATAGGACATCATCGCGCCAATCGGGGCCAAGGCGTTCAGGCGCAGCTCTAACAGGCCCGGTTTCGCCTTCAGATCGGGAATAATCACCTGACTGTCGCGCAACGCAATCTCGCCTCCGGATTTCGGACGCATCACACCGGATTGCAGGTTCAACCCCAACCGTTTGTCATAAATCGTCAGCCGCCCGACACCCTCTTGTACCATGGGTACATCAGGCGCATAGCTGACCTCACCGCCGTCAAAGCTGAAATCAATGAAAGTGTCTGGCTTCGATCCCGGCTCAGAGCGCAGGGCAAAGACGATATCCCGAAGCTGACCCTTGCGCACATTTCTGGCCACCCATTCGCGGGGTTTGATCTGAAAGTCTTTGGGCCAGAAGGATAAAACCTGCTGGACAGAGGTCTGTTCAATCGCCGCGTCCAGCGCGAACTGCCACCCGTCCGGGCGCGCCAGCAATTCGCCATTGGCAGTGATCGGGTAATCCGGGTCAAAGATCTGCAGGCGCGGCATGATCAGGCGGAAGGGCTCGAACTCCAGCTTGAACTCGCTTGCAGCACCGCTCATCCACAGATCACGTTCAAACAGCGCCCCTTCAGCCAGTGTCAGATCTGAAATCTCGATCTGCCCGGTCAAGGCTTCGGGCCAGCCCTGATCAAGGCCCTGCAACTGTGCAGTGCCCCGCGACGACACCGTGCCAAGTGGCGAGGCCACATAGATTTCATCAAAGCTTAGCAAGCCGCGATTCGGGTCAAACTCAAAGGCGGTCCGGGCCTCTTCAAACCGCAGGGCGCGGGTTTCGCGGTTGGGCTGCAAGACGCCAGCGCCAATCTGCAAGGCTGCGCTCAGATGCTCCAGCCCGCCATTTGCATCCAGCGCGGTGTTCATACGCCCGGAAATCGGAGCATCCAAATCCCCCAGCCAGGCCAGCGCCGGGCTTTGCGATGCAATATCCCCGGCCCGTAGCCCTTCCAGCGACAAAGACAGATCGACACTGCTCTGGCCGATCTCGCTTTGGGCCTGCATCTCAAGGGTCGCCACCCCGTCGCCACCGCCCAAGAGCGCCACATCGGCGCGCAGCACCAGATCCAAACCTTCACGTGCCAGCGACAGACGCCCGCCATCGGCTGTCCAGCCACGATTGGCGCGCAGATCCTCATAGCGAATGGTCAGCGCATCCGCATCGAACAGACGCAGCTGTGCCAATCGTGGATCCAGCAGTGCCTGATCCACCTGCCCCATGATCTCAGACAGGGCGGGCGTCTGAACATCGGCCGCAAAAGCATCCCCCAGCGCCAGCCCCAACTGGCCCTCTTCATTGCGCCGCAGTGTGACAAACGCCCCAGAGACCTGAAAGTCGCGCAGCTCCAACTGGCCTTTCATCAGCGCCAGCGGTTCCAGCCCGGCTTCGATATCCGAGAGCTGCGCAATACGTTCTTGTCGTTCGTTGCGAATATCCACATCCCACAGGATCACCCGCGCCAGCCCCGACCGCTGCAACAGCAGGCTCATCTGACCAAATCGTATATCCAGCCCCGGCACGGTTTCGGCGATCCGCGCCTCGATCCGGTCGCGCACCCAGCCGGGCGCATTCACCTGCCGGTCGATCATCAGATACAGCGCCAGCCCAAGGCCCAGCACCACAAACAGCACGCAGCCCATCAGCCCAAAGCCACAGGCCCGCCAGAAACGACGCGGGGTCTTGCTGTCTTTGGGATTTTCACTCACTGATCAACGGGCCTTTGCGAGAAAACTGATCCAACCCTGCTTGCACAACGTAGCACCAGATCACAAGACCACATCCCCACAACAGGAGAGCCCCATGACAAACCCCGCCCCCGATTTCACCCTGCCCGGCACATCGGGTGATGTGTCTCTTGCTGATCTCAAAGGCAAACCCTTTGTCCTGTTCTTCTATCCCCGCGATATGACCGCAGGCTGCATCAAAGAGGCCGAAGCCTTCACCGCGCTGCAATCCGATTTCGATGCCGCCGGTGTGGCTGTTTATGGCATCTCAAAAGACAGCCTCGCATCCCACGAAAAGTTCATCAGCAAGAAAGCGCTGAGTATGGCGCTGCTCAGTGATGAGGCCTCAGACGCCTGCGAGGCCTTTGAGGTGTGGAAAGAAAAGAAAATGTACGGAAAAACCTTTATGGGCATTGAACGCTCGACATTTTTGATTGATGCACAGGGCAATATCGCGCGCGAATGGCGCAAAGTGAAAGTGCCCGGTCACGCAGAAGAGGTTCTGGAGGCCGCAAAGGCGCTCTGAGAGGGCTTGATGCAAACACTCTGTGAAATGGCGGTGGATGTTCTGACCACCGCCGATGGGGTCGAAAAAACCACCAAATCGCGCAGATACGCCGCGCAGTGGTTCGCTGCCCGCGAGGCGGGCACACCGATTGCCGTTGGCCGCGCCGATCCGCCTTTGCGCCCTGCACGCCCCGAAAAACCCGAACTGCTTGATCCACGCGATGTGCCCAAACGCAAGCCCGGCAGCCCGCAGGGCCGCATCGCGCTATTGCACGCCGTGGCCCATATCGAACTCAACGCCGTTGATCTGCACTGGGACATCATCCCGCGCTTTGCCGATGTGGATATGCCGCTGGGCTTCTATGATGACTGGGTGCGCGCCGCTGATGAAGAATCCAATCATTTCAAACTGATCTGCGACTGTCTTGAAGAACTTGGCAGCTTCTACGGTGATCTTCCGGCCCATGCCGGCATGTGGCGCGCCGCCGAAGACACCGTCAGCGATATCATGGGCCGCCTTGCGGTGGTGCCCATGGTGCTTGAGGCGCGCGGGCTGGATGTCACCCCCGGCATGATTGACATTTTCAAACGCGCGGGCAGCGACAATGCGGTGCGTTCACTGGAAGTGATCTATACCGAAGAGGTCAGCCATGTGGCCTATGGGTCAAAATGGTTCCACTTCCTGTGTGGCCGCCACAATCTTGACCCCAAAGAGGTCTTTCACAGCCTCGTGCGCAAGTATTTCCACGGCGCACTAAAGCCACCCTTCAACGAAGAAAAGCGCGCCGAGGCGGGCCTTCCGCCCGATTTCTACTGGCCGCTCGCTGATCAACCGCGACCAAAAGACCCGCTCAGCTCGTGAATCCTGTGGGTTTTGGGCAGGAAATGGCGGTTCTTTGCCATTTCGGCCACATGCCGCTGATCTATCCGAATCGGGGGGTGCAAAAATCTTGCGCATTCGAGCAAGCGGAGGTAATCCCTACCCTCAGGCGCTGTGGATAACCCCATCATAAGGGGAGGCACGGGCCGCTCTTGGGACGGGTTATAAGGACTGCTAGATGCGATCACGTCTGGCCATTAAGGTACACTCCACGCTTGAGCGTTTCTTTCCTGAACGCAGGCTGTTTCTGCGATCAGACAATGACACGCGGTTTATTCGACTCAAACCTGGCACACAGGCCGTAGGGTTCTTTGGCGCTGTCACGGTTCTGGGCTGGACCACCATCGCCACCGCCATTTTGCTGATGGACAGTATCGGCGCTGGCAACTTCCGCGAACAGGCCCGCCGCGAACAGACCACCTATCAGCAACGTCTGAATGCGCTGTCTACCGAACGTGACAGCCGCGCCGCCGAAGCGGTTGCCGCGCAGGAACGTTTCAATGTCGCTCTGCGCCAGATTTCCATGATGCAGGCGGAACTGCTTGAATCAGAAAACCGCCGCCGCGAGCTGGAAACCGGCATTGACGTCATTCAGACCACCCTGCGCGATACCATGAAACAGCGCGAAGGGCTGAACGATCAACTGGCTGCCATCAATGCCCAGATCGAAGGCGGCACCGCTGTCGCCGGTGGCATGGGCACTGATAACGGCACCCTGAACCTGCTCTCTGACGCGCTGGCCCGCACCGCCAAGGAACGTGATCAGGTTGTGGCAGACGCTCAGGAAGCCCTGGTACGCGCCGCCGAAATGGAAGCTGAAATCGCACTGATGGAAGACAAGAACGATCGTATCTTCCGCCAGCTGGAAGACGCGATGACCGTTTCGGTCAAGCCACTGGACAAGATGTTTGAAAAAGCCGGCATGAACCCGGATCGCATCATCAATCAGGTGCGCAAAGGCTATTCCGGTCAGGGTGGCCCGCTGATGCCGCTGTCGTTTTCGGCCATGGGCCTTGAAAACGATCCAGAAACCCAGCGCGCCAATAAGATCCTGTCGCAGATGGATCGCCTGAACCTTTACCGCATTGCCGCGCAGAAAGCGCCCTTTGCCAACCCGCTGAAAGACCCCTACCGGTTCACCTCGGGCTTTGGCTATCGCTGGGGCCGCCTGCACGCAGGCACCGACTTTGCCGCGCCCCATGGCACGGCGATCTATTCCACCGCTGATGGTGTCGTGACCCACGCGGGCTGGTCTTCGGGCTATGGCCGTCTGGTCAAGATCCAACATGAATTCGGCATTGAAACCCGCTACGCCCACAACTCCCGGCTTTACGTCAAGGTCGGACAAAGGGTCTCGCGCGGACAGAAAATTGCTGCTATGGGGAATACTGGACGGTCAACCGGGACCCATCTACACTACGAAGTTCGTGTCGGCGGCAAACCCGTCAATCCGATGATCTATATCAAGGCTGCAAACGATGTTTTCTAAAAGCAAAATCAACGAGCCAGGCCCGCGCGCCGACGAAGCTGCAAAACCTGCTGCTCCGGAAATGCCAAAGCCCGCTGCCGCTGGCGATTTCAAACCTGCGGCCCCCAAAGCCAAACCTCCGGCATCGACGCTCAGCGCCGATCTGCACGTGGTTGGCAATATCAAAACCACCGGTGACATTCAGGTCGAAGGCACCGTCGAAGGTGACATTCGCGCCCACCTGCTGACCATCGGCGAATCGGCCACCATCAAAGGCGAAGTGATCGCAGATGATGTGGTGATCAATGGTCGTATCGTTGGTCGCGTCCGTGGCCTGAAAGTTCGCCTGACCGCCACCGCGCGCGTCGAAGGTGACATCATCCACAAGACCATCGCCATCGAATCCGGCGCTCATTTCGAAGGTTCGGTTCAGCGTCAGGACGATCCCCTGAACGGTGGCAAGCGCGCCATGCCAGCCGCCGCCGCTCCGGCGCAGGCTCCGGCCGCAGCAGTCCCTGCTCCGCAGGAAGGCTAATCTCACCTCAGGTCAAACCGACCCAAGCAGACATTGAGATCGGGCGCCGCTCAGGCGCCCTTTTCTTTTGCCCGGATAAATTCGGTAGACTAAGCCTTGTCTTTATCAATCTTTCACTAGGTTTCCCTAGCCTTTTGAAACATCCCGTCAATTTCGACGTGGCCATCCCCAAAGGATACGACATGTTTCAAAAAGCCATTCGACGCCCTGCCCGGGCAGATCAGGTCTTTTCTCTCGATATCAATCAAAAAGGCTTTTTCTGGAACGCCGGGTATCTGAACCGTATGAACAATCGCGCCAGTCAGATTTTTTCTTTTGATCCGCTGGCACTTCAGGGGGCCCGCGTTCTGGATATCGGCGCGCGCTTTGGCTTCTGGTCCTGGGCTGCCCATCAACTGGGCGCAGCGCAAACCCTTGGCATCGAAGGGCGACAGGAAAGCGCAGATCGGGGCGCAAAGCTGATGCAGGGGCTAAAGCACCAGTTTCTGATCGGCAACGCCTTTGATCTTCTGCCCAAACTGGCGGATGTGGGGCAGTCCTTTGATGTCATTCTGAACCTCGGCTTTTACTATCACATCTATGACCACAACAGCATGTTCCGCATGATGGATGCGCTTGCGCCCCGCATCATCGTGATCGACAGCGAAATGGATGATCTCGATGACCCCGTGGTGCGAATCCGCAAGGAAAAAACCTGGAACCCAAACAATGCCATTGCCGAGGCCCCGGGGCAGGACTTTGCCGCTGTCGGCAATCCCAGCCGGGGCACCATCGAACTGCTGGCAGAATGCTATGGCTATCAAACCCGCTGGTGCGACTGGTCCACCGTAAAAGACACCACTGACTGTGATGACTATATCGCCCGCACCCGCTTTACCTGCATTCTGACCAAAGCCTGAACCATGCGCCTTGCGCACCCGTGCGGTATAGGAAAGAGTTCCCCAAAATCACGGGCTTGGCTGCCAACACCACTGGGAGGATCTCTATGCCGTCTTCAATCAAACTGCTTGGGCTGCCGCAGGACAACAATTCGACCTATCTGGCGGGGCCCGAATGGGCGCCGAACCGCATCCGCGAAGGGTTCCACTGCGAGTCCGCCAACCCATGGACAGAGACGGGCTATGACCTGTCAGACAACACACTCTGGCAGGATGCCGGAGATCTGCCGCTACAGGGCAAATCCGGGCAAGAGGCCCACGACATGATCCATAGCGCTGTCAGCGATCTGATCGCGCAGGGCCACCGCGTCCTGTCGCTGGGTGGGGATCACTCGGTCGCCTTTCCTGTCATCGCAGCCCATGCACAGGCCTATCCCGGTCTGAACGTGCTGCACATTGATGCCCACCCGGATCTTTACGACAACATGCAGAACAACCCGTTCAGCCATGCCTCTCCCTTTGCGCGGTTGATGGAAACCGGCGCGGTCAAACGGCTGGTGCAGGTTGGCATCCGCACGCTGAACGGCCACCAGCGCGCGCAGGCGGAAAAATTCGGCGTCGAAATCCATGAGATGCGCGATCTGAGCCGCGTGGATCAGATCATCTTTGACGGCCCGGTCTACCTGTCTTTTGATCTGGATGCGCTTGACCCCGCCTTCGCGCCTGGCGTGTCACACTATGAACCCGGCGGCCTCAGCACCCGTCAGGTTCTGGACATCGTGCATCATTTCAAAGGCAAGCTGGTGGGCGCCGATGTGGTCGAACTGAACCCCCACCGCGACCCCGGCAATATCACCGCCATGGTCGCCGCCAAAATCACCAAAGAACTGATGGGCCGCCTGATCGCAGACCAGTACTCACCCTAAATTGACCAATGACTGGCGCCTCCTGAGGCGTCAGTTTTTCGGAACAGCTGTGCCGTATTTTTTTATGCGCTCCGTATGACTGACAAACACCGGATTTAGATGACAGTTTTCAGACGGCGGGCGACCAGGGGCTGTGTCCTCGTGAAAATCGCGATCCACGATGCAGACGAACTCCGGGGCTATTGTGGCAGGCAAACCCATGATCAAATGGGTATCTTTGGTGATTTCAGAGATCTGATTGCGTCGACCAATATAGGTGAACGGCGTTCGGATCTCTTCAACAACCACAACCATAGGTTCCCCAAGAAGTGAGTCTTGCGGCGGTGGTGGCATGGATAGCTTCAGCCTTTCGCCACGAAAAACAACAAAGCTATCGTCGAAATTGACATACCGCAGAGAAGCTAAGGGATCGGCAGACAAGCCAGAGCTGGCTTTTCCCTGAACATAGTCTTCAACCTCACTCTCTAGGAAAGACACAAGTCGAGTTCGTTTTTTTTCCTGTTGGTCATTTGCGTAAAAACAACCCTCCAAAAAATCTTCCGCGCCTCCATATAGGTTATTGATCTCTTTCCAATGGGTAGCATCCAATATCCAGGTAGTATCGGTCAGATTGGCCCCCTCAACCGATGTATCGCGACCAAATCTAGGAAAAAGAAAGGCTGACCCTCTCAAATCTGTTTGTTTGAAAGGCGTGTCCATCGACGTAATAATTGCGCCGTCCATGTCTGAGTAACTCGTTGAAAACGAAGTTTTCAAAAAACAAGAGTTCACCAGTTCAGCCTTTTTTGCAACCACACCATTCCAATCAGAAAAGCTAAAGTCCATACCGCCCCAACTTAACCCTCCCCTTGGGGCTAGGTCCGAAAGATCTACGCTGCGCCAGACAGATTGAGACGCATCCAGACCTTGAGTATTTGCCCCTCGCAATGACGTGTCCGTGATCTCCGATCCAGAAAGGTTAGCAAATGTCAGGTCTGTCTCAGTAAAATCACCATTGTGAATGCGCGCACCGCTTAGGTTGGAGTCTGACAGATCAAATCTACGCCCAAGATTTTGTGCAGACACGTCAACATCCTGCAAGACCGTAAGTCGCTGACACGGCCTTTTGATGAACCAATACCTTTCAATGTCGAATAAATCGAAAACCGTGTAATCCGTCCATCCGCCCCCTAAAGTTGCGCAGGAGATATCAATAGCCCTCAGATCTGCCCCAGCCCGTGCCAAAGTTTCAATGGCAGTCCCTTTGCCTGAGTTTCCCGAGGTCTTTGTGGCCAGCAACTGCCAGGCACGTGCTTCGCGTTCTTCTTTGACGATCATTTGCGTTGAAAAAATGACGTAAAGCGTTAGTCCGAACCCAATGATCGCAATGATAAAGGTGGTGATTTCCAGCTTTCGCACCCAGCCCGGCTGCGACGGTATCGTATTATGCGGCCCCGGTCGCCAGGTCGGTCTCAGATGTCTATGCTTTGCTTGTGGAATTCGTCGCGACATTATGTTTCTCAGGAAAAATGACTTTCTCTGAGAATTGCAAAACATACATCTGTGTCAACTGCATCTCACGAAACAGGCGCCAACCGTTGGTCAGCGCCCTTTCGCTATCGTTATACGGACCCATTCTCAGGCCGGTGTCAGCAGAAACTATTCCGCCGCAGTGGCATTCGCCAGTTCTGTCGCCTCGGCGCGGGTCAGTTGTTCGCCCTGTTTGCGTTTCAGCAGCACCTCGCGGGCGCGGGCGTATTTGTCATCCTGCCAGAAAATCAGGCAGCCGTTGCAGCCTTTGCCGCAGCAGCCCTCGACACCCACCCGGTTGGTCTTGAAGCGGCGCTCGTTGCTGTCTTCGCCGATCTTCTCCACCAGATCCGCCCGGCGCTTTTCATAGGTTTTGAGGTTCGGCACGCCCGCGACTTCCATCTTCTGCGTGTCTTTGTCGAACCGGATCCGCGCCCATTGTTCTTCGGTCAGAGGGCGCTCCTTGCGCATCACCGAATAGGCCGGGAAGCGCGCGCGCAGATCGTCCAGATCTTCGTGATCAAACAGATCAAACGGAATGCGGATGCGGGTCTTGGTTGAGCCATGCACCACCTCAAGCCGCTTGCCCGTGGCGGAATCCTCAAAGTCATACATGCGCAGCAGCACAGGATCACGCGAGATCGGCGAAATGAACTCCAGCACCTCACCCGCTTCCAGCTTGTTCTTAACCTCAACGATAAAGGCATCTTCAGTCACATCGGTGACCACCCCGGCATATTCCCACTGCGCGATGGCGGCGGTGTGCTCATAGTTGTGGGCATGATTGGTCAGACGCCCATGGTGGAAGGCCAGCGTATAGCCACGGTTCCCCACCGCTTCCAGTTCCTGCATGTAAGGGCGTGGATCCCAGTTTTCCGGATCGGCGTAATAGTCATCAATCGCCATCCGATAGGCCCGCGCCACCACGGCCGCATAATATTCCGACTTACCGCGCCCTTCGACCTTCAGACTATCGACACCGATCTTCAGATATTCATCCAGCTTGGGCATGATACAGAGATCTTTGGAATTCAGAATATAGGAGCCGCGATCATCCTCTTCGATCGGCATGAATTCACCGGGGCGGCAGCCCTCTTCCAGCAGGAATTCAAACAGATCGGCGTTTTCTTCGGTGATGGTCAGATCCTGCACCGTGCCGTCTTTCAGACGCATCTTGAAACCATAGTTCCAGCGGCAGGAATTGGCGCAGTTGCCCTGATTTGCCCCGCGTTCAGCCATGAAATTCGACAGCAGGCAGCGCCCCGAATAGGTCATGCACATGGCACCGTGAATAAAGGCTTCAATCTTGATATCAGGGCATTTTTCGCGGATTTCAACCAGTTCCGGATAAGACACTTCCCGCGCCAGCACCACCAGCTCGGCCCCCTGCGCCTTCCAGAAGTCCACCGACAGCCAGGAACAGATATTCGCCTGTGTCGAAATATGCAACGGCAGTTCCGGCGCGCGTTCATGGACATATTGGAACACACCGGGATCTGCGATGATCAAGCCATCCGGGTTCACCTTGCGCACGGTGTCGATATATTCATCCAGCTTTGGGATGTCTTTGTTATGGCTGAACAGGTTCAGCGTCAGATAGGCGCGTTTGCCGTGCTCATGGCAAAAATTCACCCCCTCGATCACATCCTCAAGGCTGAACTCCGACTTGGTGCGCAAAGACATATCCGGCGTGCCCAGATAGACCGCATCCGCGCCATATAGGATCGCCATCTTGAGCTTGCGCAGATTGCCTGCGGGCATGAGCAGTTCGGAACGTCTCTGGGTCATGTGTCGCGCCTGGATACAAACGGGGATCAAGACCCGCGATATAAGGGGTTTTATGGGGTTTGTGAACCTCAGATATGATACATCCTAAACACGCCTTTGCTTCTAGGGTCCGGACCCTAACGGGGCGGCAGCGGAATGAACTCATCCTGATCACCAACAGGCAGCTGGAACCGCCCGTGTTCCCAATCGCCACGGGCCCAGGCCTCTTTTGCCTCTTCGATACGTTCGCGCGATGAGGCCACAAAGTTCCACCAGATATGACGTGGCCCGTTCAGCGTTGCCCCACCCAGCATCATCAGCCGCGCGCCCTGTGGCCCGGCGGTCAGTGTCATCGCATCTCCGGGGCGAAAGACCATCATCTGCCCCGCAGCATAGCTTTGGCCTGCCACCTCAACCGCGCCTTCAATCACATAGACGCCGCGATCTTCGTGCTCATCCGGCAAGGGAATTCTGGCCCCCGCCTGCAAAACAGCATCCGCATAGAACATCTCGGAATGCACTTTCGCCGGGGCTGCTTCGCCCCAGGCGGTTCCTAAGATCAGCCGCACCTCTTTGCCCTCGCCTTCCAGAAAAGGCAGCGCCTCTACGGCATTATGTTCGAAATCAGCCTCGATGTCCTCGGCCTCATCTGGCAGGGCAATCCAGGTCTGCACCCCGTACAGGCTGTTGCGTCTGGCGCGGGTTTCGGCGCTGGTGCGCTCTGAGTGTGTCACCCCATGACCTGCCGTCATCAGGTTGACCTCACCGGGGTAGATCATCTGATGCGCACCCGTACTGTCGCGATGTTCGAATTCGCCTTTGTACAGATAGGTCACCGTAGAAATGCCAATATGCGGATGCGGGCGGACATCAATACCGCCATTGGTGATGAATTCGGCTGGGCCCATCTGATCAAAGAAGATAAACGGCCCCACCATCTGTCGCTTTGGCGCAGGCAGGGCACGGCGCACCTCAAAGCCCCCCAGATCGCGCGCCCGCGGCACGATCAAGGTTTCAATACTGTCCAGATCCCCGGCCACAGGGGTTTGGGGTTCGATCAATGGGTTCCAGCTCATGCTGCGCCTCCGCTTTTGAGTGATCGCCTGCTGCGCGATCCGGCAAAGCCGCATTTGACCCGCCGTGCCCCAAACCTAAGCGCGTAATCCCCGCGCGTCAGAGCCGCTCACGGCAATGTGACCTGTGAAAGGCAGGATAGAATTCACCAAAATAGGCCACACGAACCTGCTTTTGCGCAGGTGACCCCCTGCCCACGCCCCCCGCCGATGGGCAGCAGTACGAAGGATAGATACCCAACAAAAGCCGTGACCTCTGCCTTATCAAAAGAAAGCACAAATCTAATCCGGACGGCTTCGCCCTGGTACATTCTCCGGCGTCAGAACCTGAACCGTTGAGATTGGCCTCTCTGACAGGTCATTTGACAGCCGATGGAAGGCCAGGAAGGCGTTGAAAGCGTTTTTGATGTCCAGTTGCAGATCGTGATGCAGGACAAAGTCCAGTCTCCTGTCCAGGATCAGCTCTCGGTTTTCACGATCAAGGTCATGCGCCACATAAACGTCGGGGCGAAGGCCATGGTCATCCAGCGTGCGCAGGATCGAGCGATTGCCGCCCCCCATCGAATAGACCGCGCGCAACGCGCGAACGTCTTTCAAGGACTTTTCCAGCAGCCTTGAGGTTTCAAAATCCACACCGCTGCCGCCTTGGACAGCAAGGACCTGCAGCTCGGGGCGCGCGCTGGCCAGGGCATCGATAAACGCGGACTCGCGCTCTTCTTCACCTAAAAAGCGCTCATGGCTGCGTGTGGTCAACACCTTGCCCTGCCCCTCCCCAAGCATCCGGGAAACAAGGTAAGCAGCAGTGCGCCCCGCGCCAGTATTGTCCAAACCCACGTAGGCAAGACGATCGGAGGCCGCGATATCAGTCACAAGCGTGACCACAGGAATCCTGGCATCCGCCAGCATTTTGACCGCATCCCGTATCTTGGCTGTGTCACGGGCTTTGAGGCAGACCCCCTGACTGCCGCGTTTCATGATCCGTCTGAGCGCCGCCACAACCTCTTCTTCCTCCATAATATCCTGCAACAGAAATCGCGGACGGCAGACAGCGGTTCCGATCTGGGGAAGTATGGCCTCGGCGGCGGCTTTCACCTCGCGACTGAAACGTGATGGCGCCTCAACAACGAAGTCGAAAAACAGACGCCTTCCACAGGCGGCAAGCTGGGCTTCCTGCGCCCGCAATTCTTCGATTGCAGCTTTGACACGAAGCTTTGTCTGCGGGCTCACATGGGCCCGGTCGTTCAGAACACGGTCGACCGTGGCAGTGCCAAGACCTGCCTGCCGGGCGATCTCTTTTATCGGGAAACGATGTGTCATTTGATGGATTATTGATGTGTATTTTCGTTCAACGCAATCCCCCTGCCCCTATCGTGTCAAGACAAAGGAGGAGCGTCCATGAAAGATATCAGCGACAACACCATCGCCTACTATGATCCGAAAACCTGTGATCTGGAGGAATTCTCGGCACTCATAAATCAAACGACACAAAGCGCGCAGGTGCCGCGTGCGGTTGCCATCGAAAAGAATATTCCAATCTACGACATGGCAACCCTGCGCCCGGATCTGGAAGACCCTCAGGCCCGTCTGGAGATCATGGCCGAATGGGCGCAGGTCCTGCGTTCCGGTGCCGGCGTTGTGGTTTTGAAACAGGCCTATGCCGATACTGCCGTACTGGATCAGGCAACCCGAATCTACGAAGGCATCATCGCCGACGAAAAGAAAAGAACCGGGGGCGCAGGCGATCATTTTGCGGCGGCGGGCGCGAATGATCGAATCTGGAACTCACTGCAAAAGCTCTGCGAAGCCTCGCCCGAGGTGTTCTTAGACTATTTCGCAAACACCGCCATTGCGGCAGTCTGCGAGGCCTGGCTGGGACCGAACTATCAGATGACCGCACAGGTCAACCTTGTGCATCCAGGAGGCGCGGCTCAGCAGGCCCATCGCGACTATCATCTGGGTTTTCAGACCGCCGATGTCAGCGCGTCTTATCCTGCGCATGTCCACGACGTCTCGCCAGTTCTGACGCTTCAGGGGGCCGTCGCACATTGCGACATGCCTTTGGAAAGCGGCCCGACCAAACTGCTGCCCTTTTCGCAGGCATACCGTCCAGGGTACGCAGCCTGGCGCAGGGATGACTTTCGGGCATTGTTCGAAGAACGTCATGTGCAATTGCCGCTGGCCAAGGGGGATGCCCTGTTCTTCTCTCCCGCTTTGTTTCATGCGGCCGGTGCCAACACGAGCCGTGACATTCATCGCTTCGCCAACCTGTTGCAGGTGTCATCTGCCTTCGGCCGCGCAATGGAAACCGTGGATCGGGACAGGATGTGCAAGCTGATTTTCCCACAGGCCTCTCTGGCCAGGCAAACAAACAGGCTTAGCACGGCCGAGCTGCATGCGGCGATCGCTGCGACTGCCGAAGGCTACGCGTTTCCCACAAACCTGGATCGCGATCCGCCGACGAACGGTCTTGCCCCGGAAACTCAGGCCGCCTTTTTTCGGCGCGCATTGGCTGAGGGGATCCAAGAACGCGCCTTTGCCGACCGGCTGGATCACATGAGCCAGAATCGCAGAGCTTAAACCGCAGGGAAAGGACGCATTCCGTCTGCCTCTAAGGGTGCTCGGCTCTTGCTGCTGAGAAGACACAGGTCACACGAAATAGTGGCTGCATTTCAATGGGCTACAACGCTGCTCAGGGGCAAAGAGCAGGCAATCCTTCGCACATTCAAAACACAAGCGCGCAGCAGCTTTGCGCGCTTGTAATTGGAAGCCCTAGATCCTGCACCTTCAACACACCTGTTTTTGCATTTCGAACGCCATTGGCGCAGGATACATGCCCCCTGCCCCAAAGCCCCCGAACTTGGGAAATCGCATGCCACGACAGGCGCTGCCATCAACCTTTGCCCACAAGACAGCCATTGGCGCAACCTGCAGAGAAAGTCGGTAGAGAACCCACGTTGATCAATGCTGCACCGTGCATCACGGTCGGCTTTCTATCGGCGCTATGTCATTGACACAGATTTCTGAACTGCAGGCTGTCACCAAATCGTGAAACACGAAAGTACGCAACTTTGCACCCTGATGGAGAGAATGCCAGAGGCGGCTCAATTCGTCCTTTGATCTCGTGAACCCATTCTGTACTACCCTCACCAAAATCTGCAACTCGGTATAATCCACGCTGTGAATTTGGCAGCGGAAAGCCTGAATACAGGAAAAACGCTTCACCGTTCACGACATAGACGTCTTCCTGTGTGTAGCATCCACACCCGCATGAAAAACAAGCGAACTTCTCTTTGACGAACAACGGGTCATCGTTTGGTAGCAGAAAACTAGAAAGCACCTGCAAATTAGCGTCTAGCCACCACGCCGTTCGGGTGCACGTGCCATCAGGATCGTCGCGAAGGCACATCGTTTGGAAGGCAAAAAACTGACCTGTGACGCTATCCCTTTTCAAAACAGGCGATGAAAGGTTGTCATCATTCTGGAGTGGTAACTCGACTTTTTGCACCGAGGCATTCGCAAACGTTACCAACCCAACTTTCCCCATATGCAAAAAGGTATAAAAATCAAGGAATTCACCCTTTGGTAATCCTTGGTTAAATCCAACAAAGCGTCCTCTCAGCCATGGCTTTCGTACTTGGTGTTTGTCTCCGTCAATCTCGACATATTGATCGGTTCTCAGGTGTGTTTCACCGCTATGCACCTCCTCAGACCAAATCTGACTGGAACTTCTGGGTGTCATTTGAATGCTTAAAGGCTTTGCTACATTCGTCCCTGCTGCGTCGAACTTTGAGGGAGTTAGGTTGCCGTTCTGATCGTAGAGAAAGTACTCGTTGTCCAATCTTACGAGTAACTCATCTTCACTGATCCATTGTACCGGTGTTATCTTGCTTGCTAAGTCCACTTCTTTTTCTGGGACGCACCTCCCGATCAAGAAGACGGGCAACAGTATCGCCAGTGAAATGGTGAATATTCTTCGAATTCGTTTGGTCAAAGTACCTACCTATCAATTGGCTTTTGCAGCAGCTTACCGAGTCGACAGGCGGAATTGGTAAACCCGCAGACAAAGCAATATTGACGGTTTTAGGTAGCCAACAGCAAGCCGCACTCTGACCGAAAGTTGTCGTTGCTCCGGTCGAAGCGAAAGTGCGCTTTGTCCGCGTCTCGCCTGCTCATACGGCGAGCCGCGAAAGTTGCATCATTCCAGACCGGCCCTTGGCGCATGGGGTCGCGACGGCAGCAGGGGAACCCATTTCACCAAAAGCTGCACATCGCAATGACGGTCGCTCTGAACAGGCTTAGCGCAGCAACTCCGTTTCAAATGGAAATTGGGATAAAAGTTCAATACCCGTTTCTGTCACCAATACTTGCTGTTCCAGTTTGACGCCTTCTTGACCTCCGGCCTCTCCGATATAGCTTTCCACGCAGATCGTCATCCCTGCCACGATTTCACCGTCATAGCCTGCGTCTGGAAAATCGCCCTTGTGATAGAGATAAGGGTATTCACCGGTCATTCCGCAGCCATGAGCCGACAGATAGTAACGGTTCTCATAATACTTCTCTGGAATATCCCAGGCACGATCTGCGTAGTCACGAAAGCTCATGCCCGCGCGCAGGATTTCCATGTTGGCGTGCACCTGCTCATAGGCCACTTTGTAAAGCGTGCGCTGGGTTTCGGTCGGTTTGCCGGGGCCCGCGTGGAACGTGCGCGAGAAGTCAGAATAATACCCGTGGCAGCCCACCACATCGGTGTCCAGAGCAATCAGTTCGTTTTCACCGATCACATTGCAGGAGGTTTCCTGAAACCAGGGGTTTGAGCGTGCACCGGCGTTCAAGAGGCGCGTTTCGCAATAATCAGCATTCTCCGCGATCACTGACTGGTGCAATACCGACCACAGCTCATTTTCGGTCATGCCCGGACGGATGGCGGCGCGCAGTTTGGCAACTCCGTTTTCCGTGGCCCGCAACGAGGCATTTATACACTTCATCTCCTCGCTGGATTTGACAGAGCGCGCCATCTCAACCGGTTGCTGCGCGTCAACAATATGAAAGCCGCAATCCTGCAGGGCAATTGCAGTGCCCGCGTTCAGACGCTCCAGACCGACAGTAGCCCCTTTGCCGACCAGCTCCGTGATCAGATCCGCCATCTCTGTGGCCCATTCTTTTTCGCGAGCAGCGATTTCCGGCCCCGCAGCGACAAAGCTGGCCGTTTTCGATGGGCGCACCTCGTCAATGGTTTCAAACCCCTGACCAAGGTGCAGGCAACCTGTGAACTCAAACAGAATGGATTTATTGGCGGTCAGCAAAAGATAGCGAGACGGCGCATTGCGCTGGCAGAAGACCTGCATATTGCGTGCACCGGTGGCATAGCGGATGTTGATTGGATCAGACAGGATCACCGCATCCACACCGAATTTCGCCATCTGCGCGCGAACACGGCCAAGACGGTACAGGCGCACGGCCGCCAGATCGATGCCTTCGCTTTCGGGGGCGCGATCGAGCAAGGCGATACCCGCCAAATCGCTGCGTTCTGCATGCCAGTCAAAGTTTGCCATAAGTGTCCCTCCTGTCTTGCAGCCATGCTTAACGCTTGTGCGAATATGGAAGAACATTGAAAATATTCCTGCATAGCCATAACCTATGGGAATGGATAGTCGCCGAAAAAACCTGCCTCCGCTGGATACATTGATGTTCTTTGAGGCTGCCTTTCGGGCGGGCAGTTTCAGCGCCGCAGCATCAGAACTTTATGTTTCACAAGCCGCCGTCAGCAAGCGCATAAAGCAGTTAGAAGACTGGCTGGGAACTGAACTCTTCGCGCGTGGCGCGCGCAGTCTGTCGCCAACACAGGCAGGGGCTGCGCTTGCCGACCCAGTGACGATGGCGCTCGATTATCTGCAAGGTGCGATGGATCAGGTCAGATCACCGCGCTCGACGACCGTTCGTATCGCAGCCAATTCTGCGGTATCGGTCTTTTGGCTGTTCAAACGTCTGAAATCCTTTGCGCTTGGCCCTGCATCCTGTCCCATAGAAACCGTTGTCAACGATAACCCACGCCAATTGTTGTCAGAAGCAAACGACATCGGGATCATCTACGCAAGCGAGGTTCCGCAAGGCTGGTCAGGGCAACTTTTGATGGAAGAAGAGCTGGCTCCGGTTTCTTCTCCCGAAGGAGCAAAACGTTTCTTCGATGATCCGACAAGCCTGCCCTTGTTAGATTACCATAGACATGCGCCAGATTGGATCAATTGGGAGGTTTGGGAGCAACGCCAAGAGCACAGTCCTTTGAAGGGATTAGCCAGCACAATGTGCCAGAGCTACAGCCATTCCATCGGCCAGGCCCTGGACGGTGTTGGGATCGCCTTGGCCAGCTGTTCGCTGCTTGCAGACGAACTGGCATCTGGCGAGTTGTGCGTTCTGGTTGCCCCCCCAATGAAGACCGGCAAAGGCTACTTCCTAGTTTGGCAACATAGGGATGAAATTCGCACTCAAATCGACGGCCTCGCCGCTTTTCTGGTCGAAAGCTGACATTGGTGCAACCGCAGCGGATTGGCACATTCTCCCATAATGCCGACCTTAGGTGACGCCACGGTCTGGCAGGCGCAGCGAATAGCTGGTTCGGTGTAACTGCACCGCAGCGCACGATCACGAAGCAAACAGCAGGTCTTGGCCGTGATCAATCAAAAGAGCTAGCCACCCGCGCCCTCCGGAATGCCTCAATCAGATCAACGTAGGAAAGGGTGCCGCCCACGCTGAACGCGAGTGTGTAGCCTTGACGTCCGAGGCTCGTGATCTCTGAAAGCACTTCGTCTGCTGATCTCACCACATGACCCGCACCCGTGCCGACAAGGCGAATGTTCTCATAGAGGTCATCACAGGCCATCCCGTCGGCGAATTGCGCGATCTCCATCGGCATGCTTTCGATCTCCGCGAGGAAACCAGGCGAAGGCAGGCCAATGCGCACGCTTGCCGTACCCATGATTGGCCCCTTAGACGAATTGATCGAAACAAAGGCGCGCAAGTCGTCGTCTGGCGACCGCAAGATCAGGCGATTGATACTCAAGTGCGGGAATTCATCGTCGACCAGCCGGTTCTCTTTCAGAGCGCGCGTCAGCTTGCCGTTAGCATTTCCGACAAAGTCGAATTCGCTGTCAAAAATGCTCTTTGCATTATCCTTGATGAATCCGCTGAGCATGAAAGGTTCGCTTGGGTCCAGTTTTCCGTCAGCTTTCATTTGTTGAAAAACGCGCGCGTGGAGCACCAGTTCGACGAGATAGCGCGTCAACGTCATTGCATTGATTTCGCGTACTTCCTGAAAGCCATAGATGCGAAACAATGGTAGGTTTGCCTGATTGCAAATCGCATTCTTCTTCTCGTCGTGGGACATATCGTGTCCCGGACCATCAAACTCGATGGCGACGACGGCCTGCTGGTTCTCATCGATCAGAACAAAATCGAAATGAGACTGCAACGCATATGTGCCTTGCTCGCGTCGATCTAGCCTGTCGATATCTACGATGTCTGCGACACGCACCTTCTCATGCAGCTCAGCGCCGTGACGCCCAATCACTGCGCGGATTTGCTGTTGAATGCGATTTTCACTGAAGTTTCTAAACCTGCGTAACATCAATTACCTCTAGCACGAACACGGCCCAGGCGGATATTCCAGTTCTCATCGGAAAGGCTGCTTTGCCCTGCGGGGGCGCCATTCAGCGGATTAAATTGATGCATCTCGCCCCCAGGGTTCTGCGTTGCGAGCGCGATGATGCTAGGGGCAGGATGCATTAATTCTGCATCACTGGTTGCTCAGTTTTTGGTCCTGACAAGGCACAGCCCGCCTGGAATAGTGGTTCTATTTCAAAGGCCTGTAACGCAGATCAGGGGCAAAAACTGAGCAATCCTTCGGACGTTCGAAACGCGAGCGCGCAGCGCCTTTGAGCGCTTGCAATTGGATCCACTAGTTTCGGCGCACTCAAAACCCCCTTTCGAACGCCAGTAACGCAGGATTAATGCATCCTGCCCCTAGGTCTCGGCAGGTGGCCAATATCGGCTTAGGGTTGGAACCAGCACATCCTACGGCAAAGTAGCACCGTGATTGAGATGCGTGAGGCCCAGCTGAAAGGACTGTATTTCCATCTGACACTTTGGCACCAATGTCAGGCTGGTGCCAGTGACCCAAGATCTGACCAAGGCCCCCGGAAAGGCTCTGACTTCCCGCTTCTGGTGAACTTTACCTTCCCTAAAAGAAGCAGACACCCCCTAAGGGGTGAAACCTATGGGACATGGCGCAACAGCAGTGTGGCCCGTCTCAGGCGTCCAATTCGGCATCCCAATACAGGAAATCCACCCAGCTTTCATGCAGATGGTTGGGTGGAAAGCGCCGGCCCATGTTCATCAACTCACTGGCCGAAGGCTGCTTGGGGGGCTTGCGCAGGTTCATACCGATCTGTTTGAGACTTTTCGACCCTTTGCGCAGATTGCAGGGCGAACAGGCCGCCACCACATTTTCCCAGCTGGTGATCCCCCCAGCCGCACGCGGGATCACATGATCAAAGGTCAGGTCCCCCTTTGCCCCGCAGTACTGGCAGCGAAACTCATCCCTCAAAAATAAATTAAAGCGCGTGAAGGCCACGCGCTTTTGAGGTTTCACATAGTCTTTCAACACCACCACACTGGGTATTCGCAGCGACGTCGACGGGCTGTGCACCATGGTGTCATATTCCGCGACGATATCCACCCTGTCCAGAAAGGCCGCCTTGATCGCATCCTGCCAGCTCCAAAGGGACAGCGGATAATAGGACAAAGGCCTGTAATCCGCATTCAGCACCAATGCCGGGTGCTGTTTCAATGCGCCGGGTTCGCGCACAAAACTTGTCCTGAAATCGCCGTCCATGGGGGACTCATCCTCCGCCCTGTCTGTTCTTTTCAAAACACCAAGGCGGGACACCCCGCCCCAGCTAGAATCACTATATCTCTAGTAGCAAAGAAAGCAACACCAACAAGATACAGTAGCAAAGCAAGGGCTATACCGATTCCGTGACAGTCAGATGACAGAAGATCCTTGGGATTTTCACACAGCTTGTCGCGTTGGCCTGATCACAAGATCAAACGAAATCCCACCAATTTACCGATAAACAAAACCATATCTCAATTTTCACATAAATCATGAAACAAATAGACCAAAATCAAAATCTCCATTAAAAACCAGCCTGTTACCAACAACAGGACACCCCCGATGGCACGCTGGACAACCCAAGCCCTGCAAAAGATCGAAGCGGATTATCAGCGCTCGGCGGATACGCATCTGTTCAAACTCACCATCCCGCAACTGGATGGCGTGGATATCTATCTCAAAGACGAAAGCACCCATCCCACAGGTTCGCTCAAACACCGTCTGGCGCGCTCGCTGTTTCTTTATGCGCTGTGCAACGGCAAGCTGGATCAGGGCACCCCGGTGATCGAAGCCTCCTCGGGCAGCACCGCCGTCTCAGAGGCTTATTTCGCCCAGATGCTTGGCCTGCCTTTTTATGCCGTCATGCCCAGCTGCACCGCCGCCAGCAAGATCGAACAGATCACCCTTTACGGTGGCAAATGCCATTTCGTCGATAGCGCCCCGCAGATGCACAGCGCCGCTCAGCAACTGGCGCAGGATCTGGGGGGGCATTTCATGGATCAGTTTAAATATGCTGAACGGGCCACAGACTGGCGCGGGTCGAACAACATCGCCGAAAGCATCTTTGACCAGATGCGCAAAGAACCCCACCCCGAGCCCCACACAATCGTCATGAGCCCCGGCACCGGCGGCACCTCGGCCACATTGGGGCGCTACATCCGCTATCGCGGGCTGGACACGCGGCTGGTGGTGGTCGATCCGGAAAACTCGGTCTTTTATGACGCCTATCAAAGCGGGCGCTCTGACCTGACAGCCCAATGTTCCAGCCGCATCGAAGGCATCGGCCGCCCGGTGGTCGAAAAATCCTTTCTCCCTGATGTGATCGACGCCATGATCAAAGTCCCCGACGCCGCCAGCGTCGCCACAATCCATTGGCTGGAAAAACGCATCGGCCGCAAAGCCGGCCCGTCCACCGGCACCAACCTCTGGGGCGCCCTGCAAATTGCGCAGCAAATGATGCAAGACGGTCAACGCGGCTCTGTCGTCACCCTGCTCTGCGACAGCGGCACCCGCTACCTCGACACCTACTACAACCCCGATTGGGTGCGCCAAAACATCGGAGACATCTCAGCCCCCCTGCGCAAGCTAGAAACATGGGGATAGGCGTGGATTTCAACCGGCATAGACGACAGTCAGCACCACATTGACCGAACCACCCGCTCCGCACAAGCGGCACACAGGTTTACGGTGACCGGAACAAACACAGCAACTCCCTGTCTCCAAATCCACAAAAGCCATGTGGTTCAGCGCCCCGCTCCAGGGTCAGGATCTATTCATCCTGCCCCTAAGGAATTAGTACGTTTCCAAACTCGTAAGATCACCCTTCTACGGCCGCCTTTAGCTCATTGTTGAACAGTTGATACCCTGCAAACAGCTGGGTCACAAAATTCAGCGCATAGGCGTTATCGACAAACTCATCTGATTGGGTGAACAGGGTTTTGTCCCCACAGGCTTCAACAGCATAGATATGATTGTCATATCCGCCGCCAAAATCAGCGGGGAGCGGATCGGACCATCCAAATTTCTTCCCATCTTCAAAAATCAGCGTATGTGGAACATCATTCGAAACCGGGTTGCCTGCATCATCGACACCAAACAAAATCGTCGCCACCACGCGACCGCTGTTCTCAATGTCACCAGTCATCCCTTGCAGAGTTCCTGTGCTCCAAGTCGGCATGGCCTCAAAATTGGTCAAGGTGGCCCAGACTTCGGCTGGAGCAGCGTCAATCAGAATAGATGTATGTATGGTGGCGTGAGTCGCGCTAAGCTGAGCGATTTCACCGCGCATCAGCACGCCGTCGCAGGCCGAATTTGCTGTGTGACCTGATCCGTCAGACAACGCCGGCGTGCTGAAACCGACCACAAGCAAGGTTGCGGTGGCGCAGGTGGATTTAATGGCGCTCGATCTTATCATATTTGCTCCTGTGATTTGATGAGTACCCTATCTAGGGGGCAAGCGGTGCATCGTCCTGCCAGATCCTCTGACAAACATGCCAATTCCTCCAAATTCACGTATTTTCGTGACCTCACACCACCAGCTTGCTATGACCCACAAAGGGAGCGTCTCAATGACATACGACAAATTACATGGCCTCGCTAAGCGGTATGAAACTTGCGAAAACTCTGACGCAGCGGGACTTTTGGATGCTATTCATGTTTTTGGACGCAATGAACCCAGTGAATTCGAAACCATTCTCTATAATCCCTTTATATGTCTGATCCTCCAAGGCAAGAAAGAGCTACTCATAGGACACAAGACCATTCCCCTGATGCCCGGGGATGCTTTCTTGGTGAGCCATGACTTGCCAGTGACAGCGAAAATCCTCGAAGCCAGCCCCGAAACCCCCTACCGCGCGTTGGTTTTTGCGCTTGATCTGAGCATCTTGCGCAATCTTTACGAACAGGTCGGCGAAGTGGTCGCAGCGGAAACCTCGGCAAGCGCCCTCTCGACCACCGTTGCAGACCCTGCCTATATCGCCCCTATGGTGCGTTACCTTGAACTGATGGATGCGCCGCTGGATGCTCAGGTTCTTGGCCCACTGATCGCAAAAGAAATCCACTTTCGATTGCTGATGTCTCCGATCGGCGGGATGCTCAGGAACCTCGTTTCGGTAAACAGCCACGCCAGTCGAATAGCCAAAGCGATCATACAGATCAGGGAAAAATTCCGCGAACCGCTGGCCGTGGCCAAACTTGCCGAAGTCGCAGGGATGAGCCCGTCATCCTTTCATGAGCATTTCAAATCCGTAACAGGCACCACGCCGTTGCAATACCAAAAAGACCTGCGGATGATTGAGGCGCGGAACATCATTCTGCGCGGCGGGAGCTCTGTTTCGACTGCGGGTTACGAAGTCGGCTATGAAAGCTCCGCACATTTCAGTCGTGACTATTCCCGCAAATTTGGCTGTTCACCCAAACACGACCTGGCGCAGACCAAATGACTGCCTGCACTGTGATCATCATAACGGGGATCACAGCGCGCAGATCATTTCAGATCACGAACCACAAACCAAAGGGGCAACGCTTTGGCTGCCCCTGAAATCTGGTCCAATTCCCTCATACATCATGCGCATGCATTGTGCATGGGTTGTGTATGGATTGTGCTACCTCAATTTCTGACGAAATCAGAAGCCACATTTGTCGCGTAGAAAGGCCAGTGCCACTGACAACCCGTCGGGTGCGATGCCGTGGGCGGTGCCTTTCATGACGTGGGCATAGACCTCTTTCCAGCCAGCTTCCTGCAGCGCTTCGGCGGCTTCTGGCAGCGATTGCACTGGCACCACATCATCCTGATCCCCATGCACCAGCAGCACGGGCGGTTTGGTCTGCGCCTCGTCTTTCAGCAGTTCAGGCGCCAGAAGACGCCCGGAAAACCCAACGATTCCAGCCAGTTCATCGTCGCGCCGCGGGCCAACATGCAGGCTCATCATGGTGCCCTGGCTAAAGCCGAACAGCGCCACCTGTTCGGGCAGCAGATCTTCGTCAACCATCAGCGCATCAAGAAAGGCGTTCAGATCTTCGATGGCACGATCCATACCCGCCATGCTCTCTTCTTCCGAAGAGCCATCAATCCAAGGGATCGGGAACCACTGAAATCCGAACGGCGCGCCCGCACAGTTTTCCGGCGCATCCGGCGCCACAAACAAAGTATCCGGCAGATGTTCCCCCAAAGGATCCGCCAGCCCCAAAAGATCTGCCCCATTGGCGCCATAACCATGCAGGAAGACCACGCAGGATCGTTTTTCGCCAGAGACGGGCTCTTTCCGTCCGGTATTGAGAACTCGGGTCACGCGACACCCTCCCTATTCTTGTCCACTCGGTAGTAGGCCCAGAGCAGCCGCGCTGCAACCGATCTCCAGGGAGACCAGACTTCGGCCATCTGTCGCAGGGCGCGATCTTTGGGGCGTTCCTCCAATTCAAACAAGACCTTGGCGGATTCCTGAAGCGCCAGATCCCCCGGAGCAAAAACATCTGCCCGCCCCAGAGAAAACATCGCATAAATTTCTGCGGTCCAGATGCCGATGCCTTTGACAGCCACCAGCGTCTTGATCACCTCATCGGTGGGCATGTCGCGCAGGGCGGTGAAATCAATCCCTGCCTCGGCCAGTGCCAGCGCATAGGTGGCTTTCTGGCGGCTTAACCCTTCGGCGCGCAGATCTTCGACGGATTTGCCCAAAATAGCCCCGGGGCTTGTCAGACCGGCCTCTTGCAGCCGCCCCCAGATGGCCCGCGCCGAAGCCACGCTGACTTGCTGGCTGACAATCGCAGACAGCAGCTGATCAAAGCCATCGGGCCGCAGCCGCAAGGGCAAAGGCCCGGTCAGCGCCAGCGCATGGGCAAAGCGCGGCTCGGCCTGCGCCAGCCACTCTGCCCCTTCAGCGACACAGGCATCCCCCTGAATGATCCGTTCCGTGATCTGCCCTGACGGGGTCGTCTGGTTCCCCTGCTGCATCGCGCCTCTCCTATTTTGGCTGCTGCTGACAAAGCCCGCCTGCATCGTCAATCCGGATCCTGCGCATTTCCAGTTGCGCGGTCAAATTTGCCACCAAAGCAGCCCTTGCCAATTAGGTCACAGAGCCTTACGCATTCCGTATGAGTGATATGATCGACAGCCGCGCCCGCCGTAATGTGACTGTGCTTGTTCTGGCACAGGCGCTTCTTGGGGCCCAGATGCCCATGCTTTTCACCTTCAACGGGCTGGTGGGGCAGGCTTTGGCCTCGAACCCCTGTTTTGCCACCTTGCCGATTTCGCTGATGGTGCTGGGGTCCATGCTGGCGGCGACACCTGTGTCACATATAATGCAGACCAAAGGTCGCCGCACGGGCTTTTTGCTGGGGGTCGGCGCCGGGGCCATGGGCGCGATCCTGTCGGCTGCCGGGGTCTATTTCGGATCTTTCGGCCTGCTGCTGGCAGGCAGTCTTGTGGCGGGCATTTATATGTCTGCGCATGGGTTCTATCGTTTTGCCGCGACCGACACCGCCTCGGAAGAGTTCCGCCCCAAAGCGATTTCCTATGTCATGGCCGGGGGGCTGATTGCAGCGGTGATCGGGCCGCAGCTGGCCAATCTATCAGCCGCGCTGATCAGTTCACCCAATGCCATGGTTGACGCCTTCATGGGCATCTATGTGGCCATCGTGCTGATCAACGTCTTTGGGGCCGGGCTGTTCTTTTTGCTGGATATCCCCCGCCCGCCCGTGCCTGATGCGGATGCCCCGCAGGGCCGCACCCGGATGGAGATGCTGCGCACGCCGCGCATTCTGGTGGCGATCATTGCCGGGATGGTATCCTATGCCTTGATGAACCTTGTCATGACCTCAACCCCACTGGCGGTTGTTGGCTGTGGTGTGGGGGGCGAAACCGAAATCCCAGCCTTCCTTGATTCCTTCCTGGCTGAATTCCTGTCTGGCGACGAAAGCCTCGAGCAAAAGTTCCGCTTTATTGCCGGCTATGTGGTAACGGCGCATGTGCTTGCAATGTATATCCCCAGCTTCTTTACAGGTCATCTGATTGCCCGTTTCGGGGTGGAAAAGGTGATTGCCGCTGGTCTGGCCATTCTGGCCTGCGCGGGGCTTGTCGCCCTGACCGGCGTTCAGCTGGAACAGTTCTTCCTTGCGCTGATCCTGCTGGGGATCGGTTGGAACTTTGGCTTTATCGGCGCCACAGCGATGCTATCCAGCGCGCATGATCCACATGAACGCGGCCGCCTGCAGGGCATGAACGATCTGATCGTGTTTGGCGGTGTGACCGTCGCGTCACTGTCGTCTGGGGGCTTGATGAACTGTTCGGGCGGTGATGCGCAGCAGGGCTGGATTGCGGTCAACCTTGCGATGATCCCCTTCCTTGCGCTGGCGGGCGCGGCCCTGATCTGGCTGGTGATGCGCCCGAAAGAGGCCTAAATCACCAACGCCCCGTCAGCCCGACCCACAGCCTGCGCAGTCGCACCTGCGCCTCAGAGGGCATCAGCGCCCCCTGCCCAACAGCGGCTGGCATGCTGGCCGCTTTACGCAGGATAGGCGCAGCCATCATACCCGCCCCCAGCGCCGGGCCCGCAGCGGGTTCCATCCTTGAGCGCAGACTGCGCGCCTCACCCAAGACTTGCAAGCCATCCCGCGCCAGCGCCTGCACCGCTGAATCGCGACCATCGGGCAACGGCAGCTTGCCTCGGGCCACCAGCTCGGGCACCGCACGCAGATAAGACGCCATGCCATAGGCATAGCCCAAGTGCGCCGCTGCGCGCAGATCGCGGGCACCAAGGGCATAGGCTGCCGCCTGCATCACCCCACCCGCTGTGGCACGCAGATAGGTTTTCAACGCCTTAGCATCCTCAAAAGGTGCTTTTTCCAGATCATTGCGCCGCGCTTCGATCACCTGACGCAGCAGACCAACGCTCTCTGCGTCCAGCACCAAAGCCAGCGGCGTGACCACCTGATGGCGGCGCACAAGACCGCCTGCTTCGATTTCATCCAGCGCATCGCGCCACCATTGAAAGCGCATCTCGGCAATCATTGGCTCCTGCGTCACCCAGGGGATTTTCGTCACTTCGGCGTTAAACGCATAGATCGGAAACAGCACCGCGCGCGCCGCCACTGGTGCTGCCATCACTGACGCAAACCGTTCAGTATCGGCTTTTTCCACGATCTGCGCGCAGGCCACCAGATCCGAGCCCTCTTCCCAGCTCATACGGGCACCTGCGCCACAATCAGCGTATATCCGGTGTCTTGGCGCACCTCCTGCCAGTGCTGCGCTTCGCCTGCGCAAAGATCCAGCATCGCCGTCAGCGCCGCATCCGCCCCCGCACGCAATTGGCCGATCCGCGCCAGCATCGGCTGATAATAGGCCTGCCAGCCCGCATCCGACACCCGCCTTTGGCCCAGCACATTGAACCCGGCGCGCGTCACGGCCTCGGACACCGCAGTGTCGGTCTGGGTTGGGTGCCCCTCCCAAAACTCTGTGGCGCGGGCGCTGGGGGCATCGGTGAAATAGGCGGGTTCGGAAAAACACAGGGTACCCCCCGGTTTCAGCGCCCGCTTCATGATATCCAGACCCCGATCCAGCCCGAGAAAATACAACGCCCCAGCGCACCAGATCAGATCAAAGGGCGCCTCGGGGTGGGCGGGCAGATCCGCCATATCGCCGGTCTGCGCCTGCACCCGGAGATCCCCCGCAAACCGCTTAGCGCAGGTATCCACAAAGCCCGCGTGTTTGTCCATCGCCAGCACCTGCGCCTCAGGCGCAGCCTGCAACAGTGCCATGACATCGCCACCCGGCCCGCAGCCCACATCACAGATCATCGCCTCAGGTGAAACCTGCGCCAGTTCGCAGGCCCAAAGCACATCGTCAACAGATCCCGGCCCTTCTCTTGGCAAGTCTTTGTGGACTTTGAAAAAGGCGTTCCAATCCATTGTCAGGCTCCGTCGCGTACCAGTTTCCAGCGCACCGCATCCAGCAGCGCCTCAAAGGAGGCATCCACGATATTGGCGCTGACGCCCACGGTCGACCACCGCTGCCCCTGCCCATCTTCGCTGTCGATAATGACGCGCGTCACCGCTTCTGTACCACCCTGAGTGATACGCACCTTGAAATCGATCAACCGCATGTCGTCAATAGTGGCCTGATAGCGCCCCAGATCTTTTGCCAGCGCCTTGGCCAGCGCGTTCACCGGGCCACGATCTGAGCCATATTCATCCATGCTTTCGCTGACAGAGAGCTTCTTCTCGCCGTCCAGCTTGATCACCACCACCGCCTCGGAGAGAGAGACCATCTTGTTGTACTTGTTCTTGCGCCGCTCAACCGAGACCCGATAGCGTTTGACCTCAAAGAAATCAGGCAATTGCCCCAGCTCATCGCGGGCCAGCAATTCAAATGACGCCTGCGCGGTGTCATAGGAATAGCCCTCGGCCTCGCGCGATTTGATGCGTTCCAGGATGCGTGGCAGGGCCGGATCGCCCTTTTCCACCGCAATCCCCGCTTCTGAAAGCCGCTTGAGCAGGTTCGAGGTGCCTGCCTGATTGGACATGGGGATCACACGTTCATTGCCGATGGTGCTTGGCTCGACGTGTTCATAGGTGGTCGGATCTTTCAGGATCGCGCTGGCATGCAGGCCGGACTTATGGGTAAAGGCGCTGGACCCCACATAGGCCGACTGTTTGGTCGGCACCCGGTTCAGGATATCATCCAGCATCCGGCTGATGCGGGTGATGCCCTGTAACGCCTCGCGGGTGACATTGGTTTCAAAGCGGCTGGCATAGGGGTCTTTTAACAGCAGCGTCGGGATCAACGAAATCAGATTGGCATTGCCGCAACGCTCGCCCAGCCCATTGAGCGTGCCCTGCACCTGCCGCGCGCCTGCATCAATTGCCGCAAGGCTGCCCGCCACGGCATTTTCTGTGTCGTTATGGGTGTGGATACCCAAATGATCGCCGGGAATGCCCGCCTTGATCACATCGGTGACGATCTGGCCAATTTCGCTGGGCAGCGTGCCGCCATTGGTGTCACACAACACCACCCAGCGCGCCCCGGCCTCAAGCGCGGCTTGCAGGCAGGCCACCGCATAATCGGGGTTGGATTTATAGCCATCAAAGAAATGTTCCGCATCCAAAAGCGCCTCGCGCCCCAGTCCAACACTATGCGAGATACTGTCGGCGATGGCGGCAAGGTTTTCTTCAAGAGTGATGCCAAGCGCCTTGGTCACGTGAAAATCATGGCTTTTGCCTACCAGACAGATCGAAGGTGTGCCCGCATTCAACACCGCCGCCAGCACATCATCATTGGCCGCTGATCGCCCGGCCCGTTTGGTCATGCCAAAGGCCGTCATGGTGGCGCGGGTCTGGCCGACCTCTTCAAAGAAGGCACTGTCGGTGGGGTTTGCGCCGGGCCAGCCGCCTTCGATGTGATCCACGCCCAGTTCATCCAGCGCCTGCGTAATCTGTAGCTTTTCAGCGGTCGAGAACTGAATGCCCTGCGTCTGCTGCCCGTCACGCAGGGTGGTGTCGTAGATATAAAGGCGCTCTTTGGTCATGGTCTGGCTCTCTGGCTTTTGGCTTCAAGGCTAGGCAGTTAGGTCGGCGCGCCCTGGGTGGGCGCATCGGATATGTATCAGGTATTCGCCCGGACGAAGGCCGGGCAGCGCCCGACCGCCCCCATGGGCGGGCGCCTGCACCCACCCGCGGTCAGGCACTCCCCTAGTGGCTAGTCAGCACGGTTAAGGGCTTCCAGTTTTTCGGCATCAAAGCCCGCGCCCGGCAGCAATTCAACGCCTGCCTTGGACATGCGCACTTCGACACCGGCCTCAGTCAGGGCTTGCTTCATGCGATCGACCTCAGAGAAATCTTTGGTCTCCATCGCTGTTGTACGGGCTGTGGCCAGCGCATCCGCAAAGGTAGACAGATCAACTGTCACTGTCTCCCAGCCGCTCAGGTCATCGGTCAAAAGCCCAAGCATCTGCGCCCCTGCCTTCAGGCCAGCAGAATCCCCCGCACTGGCCAGCTTGTGCAGCTCTGCCAAAGCCCCGGCGGTGTTCAGATCATCTGCAACTGCGCTCAGCACGGCCTCAGGCAATTGGCCAGCCTCGACGCCATCAACCAGACCGCGCCATTTGCGCAGCGTTGCCTCGGCTTCTTCGCGCTTCTTTTCGGTCCAGTCCATCGGCTTGCGATAATGGGTCGACAAAAACACTAAGCGGATCACTTCGCCCGGCACACCCTGTTCCAGCAGATCGCGCACGGTAAAGAAGTTGCCCAAGCTCTTGGACATCTTCTTGCCTTCGACTTGCAGCATCTCATTGTGCAGCCACACATTGGCAAAGCTGGCCTCTGGATGGGCGCAGCAGCTTTGGGCGATTTCATTTTCATGATGCGGGAAGGTCAGATCATTGCCGCCGCCGTGAATATCAAATGACGGCCCCAGCAATTCGTGGCTCATGGCGGAACATTCGATATGCCACCCCGGACGCCCCCGGCCCCAGGGGCTGTCCCAGCCGGGCAGTTCATCGTCTGAGGGCTTCCAGAGGACAAAGTCCATCGGGTTCTTTTTGTAAGGCGCCACTTCGACACGCGCCCCCGCGATCATGTCATCCACAGAGCGCCCCGAAAGCCTGCCATATTCTGCATAGCTATCAACGGCGAACAGCACATGGCCCTCGGCGGCATAGGCGTGGCCTTTGTCGATCAGCCCGGAAATCATCGCAATCATCTGACCGATATATTCGGTGGCGCGCGGTTCGCGATCCGGGCGGGCAGCCCCCAGCGCATCCATATCCGCGTGATACCAGGCGATGGTCTCGTTTGAGCGCTCATGCACAAGCTGCTCCAGCGTGCCTGCGGCACCGGCTTCTTTGCGGGCTACGGCTGTGGCGTTAATCTTGTCATCCACATCAGTGAAATTGCGCACATAGGTGACATGATCCGCCCCATAGACATGACGCAACAACCGCTGCAACACGTCAAAAACGATCACAGGCCGGGCATTGCCCAGATGCGCGCGGTCATAGACCGTCGGCCCACACAGATAGAGCCGCACGTTTTGTGGATCAATCGGCTCAAAATCCTGCTTGGAGCGGGTCTTTGAATTGGTAAAGCGCAGTTGCATAGTGCCTATCCTTCGCGAATGCTCGCGGCGGGCTTAGCAACTTCGGTTCAAAGAAGGAATAGAAGAACGGCCCGCCAAACGTGTTAGCAGGTAATGCAGCAAATAATGATGGTTGCAGCGGTGTTCATAGGGGCCGCATAGCATGCCATATGCGCCCTGCCAAGAGCGCATATGGATTTGTGCCTTGCAGGTCACGGGCAGCGGACCCGGCGCACCCGCCCCCATGGATGTGGACGCCTGCGCAGGCGGGGTAGAAAGATGCGACAGCGCAGCTGATCGGGGAAACCGTGGAAGAAAATCAGATCATTCATAGCTGATCACCTCATATTCCACACCATCGGGCCCATCGAAATAGAACCTCTGCCCCGGCTCATAATCCCCGTGGCTATGCGGGGTGAACCCAGCCTCTGTCACGCGGGATTCGGTTGCGGCCAGATCATCCACCACGATGCCGATATGGGCCAGGCTGCCTTCGTCGACATAGCGCGGCTTGGGTGGGTTCAGCGGTTGTTTCGGTGCATAAAGCGCAAGATAGCTGTCTTTGGTGCCCACATGCACGGTAAAGCCCTCATCTTTGGCCGGGCCTTCCCAGCGGGTCTGCCAGCCAAAGATCTGATGCAGCAGCGCCGCCGTGGCCCGCGGATCTGTCACGGTGATATTGGCATGTTCCAGTTGTGCGGCCATGTCCTGTCCTTTCGTTTCAAGATGGCCTCAGGATAAAAGTTCAAGTACACTTGAGCTCAAGAGATACCTTTTCAAGGAAATCAAAGACATGGCACGGGATGGGCTGACAATTGGCGATATATCGGAACGCACGGGGCTGGCGCCTTCGGCCATCCGGCACTACGAATCGGAAGGTCTGGTCTTTCCCACGCGCAACGCAGGCGGGCAGCGACGCTATGGGCGGGCAGATATCCGGCGGTTGTCTTTTGTGCTGATCGCGCAGCAGCTGGGCTTTCCGCTGTCTGAGATCCGCGATGCCATGGCCCATCTGCCCCAGCACCGCGCGCCTGCGAAATCCGACTGGAGCCGCATTTCCAGACGCTTTGGCCGGGCCTTGGATCAGAAGATCGCGCAGTTGACCTCACTGCGTGACAAGCTGGATGGCTGTATCGGCTGCGGCTGCCTCAGCCTTGAAAGCTGCCATCTCTACAACCCCGAAGATCGCGCCAAAGTTGCCGGGGTCGGGCCGCGTTTTGTCATTGCACCTGATGAGGTGTGACGGCACGGTGGGTGTAAACTGACAAACACGGGGGGACTGCCATGAGCAGCGATTTGGTTGATGACATCTGCCGCGCCCTGCCCGGCGCAGAGTGGGCCGATCCGGCGGATGGGGCGCTGGCGTCTTGGAAGGTGGGTGGCAAAATGTTTGCCTGCACCGTCACCGATGACAAAGGTGTTTCGGTCAAGACCCCGTCAATCGAAGATGCCAGCCTGCTGATCGAAATGGGTCGCGCGCGCAAAGCCCCTTACTTTCACCGCTCCTGGGTGCGCGTCTATTGGGAAGAGATCCCCCAGGACGAACTGCGCGACCGGCTGACCATTTCATATGAGATCGTCTTCAAATCCCTGACGAAAAAGCTGCAACGTGAGATTTTAGGCGAACGCTCCTAACCGCGCCGCGTCCATCCCCAAAGACACAGAAGTTCTGTGGCCACATGGGCGGCCATCACTGCCGTGGCCCCGGTGGTGTCAAAGGGGGGGGACACTTCGACCACATCGCCGCCCACCATGTTGATCCCCGCCAGTTCACGCAGCGCCACCGCCGCCTGATGGCTGGTCAGCCCGCCCCAGACCGGGGTGCCGGTGCCGGGTGCAAAAGCCGGGTCCAGCGCGTCGATGTCAAACGTCAGATAGACCGGGCGATCGCCTACGATCTCTTTGACCCTTGCCGCAATGGCTTCGGGGCCTTGGCGATGCATCTGCCGCGCATCCAGAATGTTGAACCCCATGGTATCGGGGTTATCGGTGCGTATTCCGATCTGAACCGAATGTTCAGCCACGACCAACCCCTCATCCACCGCTTTGCGCATGAAGGTGCCATGATCGACGCGCTTGGGATCGTCATCTTCCCATGTGTCGGTATGGGCATCAAATTGCACGACGCAAAGCGGACCGTGTTTCGCCGCATAAGCGCGCAGACAGCCGTGGGTCACCGAATGATCGCCACCAAGCGCAATACAGCCCGCCCCCATGGACAGAATACCAGCCACATGATCGGTGATGCGTTCAACGATTTCCCAGGGCGCGGCATAGTCAAAGGCCATATCGCCGTAATCTGCGATGGCAAATTCGGACAGCACATCATAGCCCCAGCCATAAGGCGCATCACAGGGCTGCAGTAGCGATGCCTCACGGATGGCGCGTGGCCCAAGACGCGTGCCCGGACGGCTGGTCACCGCCTGATCAAAGGGCAGCCCGGTGACAGCCACAGCCACATTGCGCAGGTCTTTGGTGTATTTGCGACGCAGAAAAGACGGTGCCCCGGCAAAGACATTTTCAAAGGACGGGCCTTTCAGATCTTCGCGGGTAAAGGCATGGTCAATCTGTTCTTGCGCGTCTTCCAGGGCCATAGCCATTTCTCCTGCTGATATGGGGGGCAGCTTTCACAGCCCGGTAAGCAGGGTCAAGGGGGCGGGGTGAAAAATTTGATCAAATCAGCAAGCACAGGATCATCCTCAACCGCCAAACCCAGCGTCAGCACCCGCCCCGTATGGATGGCGGGAAACGGCAGGCGCAGCAATCGCCCCTGCGCCAGATCTTGTTCGACCAGCCCGGAATGCCCCATCATAACCCCGGCCCCGGCCCGCGCCTCTTGCAGGGCGAGCGCATACAGAGAATAGCGCGAGTGGTTGGCAAACGCAGCGAAATCCAGCCCCTGCGCCGCGCACCAGAGCGGCCAATCCTGATCCCATGTCAGATCTGACAAAACCGGCACATCTGGCAGATCTTCAAGGCAGGTGATCTGTTGCGCCACCTCAGGCGCGCAGACCGGAAAAATCTGATCATGCAAAATCACCCGCCCCTGCGCTTCTACGTGATCTTCGTAGAAAATCGCCAGATCGAACAGCTCACGCCGCAGCATGGGGGGCGTTTCCAGCCCGGTGACACGGATACTTACCCCGGGCAACGCGGCACGCACCCCAGTCAGAACTTTGGGCAACCAAAGCTGCGCCAGCGACGGCAGGGTGGCAATGCTTAGCTCGCGCTGCGTCCCCATCGAGCGCAGCAATCGTGTGGCCGCACCCAATTGATCAAACGCCGCCTCAAGCAGGGGCACAAGGCGCTGCGCCGCCGGGGTCAAAGATACACCATTGGGCGCACGCTGAAACAGCGGCTGCCCGGCCCAGTCTTCCAGGGTTTTTACATGCTGCGAAATCGCGCCCGGCGTCACTGAAAGTTCATCCGCAGCCAGCGCAAAGCTTTGATGACGCGCGGCGGCTTCAAAGGCGCGCAGCGCATTCAGAGCGGGGCCTTTTGGCCGGGGGGGCTTTACTGCCATGGGATACCCCTAGTTTTTCTAGGCCTAACTATAGATAAACTGCTTTGCCAATCAAGGTATCAGGCGGCAGGCTGGGCAAAACCAAACATATCACAGGACAGATCCATGCCCCTTGCCAAACGTGACTGGGTGCCCACCCCTTGCGAAACCCGCGTGCAGGACATTGCGCACTATGCCGCCATGACCCAAAGCAGCACGCTTCTTTCGCGGCTGGAAACTCTGGCCGAGGACAATCGCAGCATCCATGAAAAGCAGTGTTTCAACCTGAACCCGGCCACCAATGTGATGAACCCGCGCGCCGAAGCCCTGCTGTCCTCTGGCATCGGGTCGAGGCCTTCGTTGGGCTATCCCGGTGACAAATATGAAATGGGCCTTGAGGCCATCGAAGAAATCGAAGTCATCGCCGCCGCCCTAAGCGCCGAGGTGTTTGATGCGGACTATGCCGAGATCCGTGTCGCTTCGGGGGCGATGGCCAATCTTTATGGGTTCATGGCCTGCTGCCTGCCCGGTGATACCATAATCGCCCCTCCGGCTAGCATTGGCGGCCATGTGACCCACCATCTGGCAGGATGTGCCGGGCTGTTTGGCCTGCGGATCATCGAAGCCCCCATCAGCGCAGACGGCTATAGCGTCGATCTTGACGGGCTGCGCGCGCTGGCCAAGGCACATCACCCCAAGCTGATCACCATCGGAGGAAGTCTTAATCTGTTCGAACACCCGGTGCGCAAAATCCGCGCCATCGCCGATGAGGTCGATGCCAAGGTGATGTTCGATGCCGCGCATCAATGCGGGATCATTGCGGGCAAGGCCTGGCGCAATCCGCTGCATGAGGGCGCGCATCTGATGACCATGAGCACCTACAAAAGTCTGGGCGGCCCGGCAGGTGGATTGATCGTCACCAATGAGGCCGATATCGCGCAGCGGCTGGATGCCATCGCCTTTCCCGGCATGACCGCCAATTTTGATGCGGCAAAGTCTGCGGCACTGGCGGTTACCATGCTGGATTGGCGCGATTTCGGCGTTGGCTACGCCCAAGAGATGATCGCCCTGTCCCAGGCCCTGGCCGCCGAGCTGAGCGCACGAGATCTGCCCGTCTTTACTGGCACGCAGGGCGCCACCCAATCACATCAGTTTGCACTGAAAGCAGCGCGCTTTGGCGGGGGGCAGGCCGCCTCCAAGATATTGCGTCAGGCGGGTTTTCTGGCCTGCGGCATCGGCCTGCCGATTGACCCGGTGGCCGGGGATATGAACGGGCTGCGCTTTGGCACCCCTGAACTGGTGCGCTGGGGCATGACCACGGATCACGCCCCCAGACTGGCCGATCTGATCGCCCGCGCCCTTGGCCAGCCTGATCCAGCGCTACTGGCTTCAGAGGTGGCGGACTGGCGGCAAAGTTTTGATCAGATCCACTTTATCCACCCTTAAGCGGCAAAGCCCGCTCAACCAATGTCGCGAAAAAGCTGGCCCCAACCGGTGAGATGTCATCGTTGAAATCATAGGCAGGGTGGTGACACATCGGCGTGTCCCCCTGCCCCAAAAACATATAGGCGCCCGGTCGGGCTTCTAGCATATAAGAAAAATCCTCGGTCGGCATGATCGGATCCGTATCGCCATTGGACTGCTCTTCACCGACCACCTCACGGGCGATCCCGGCGGCAAAGGCGGCTTTGTCCGGGTCATTGACGGTGGGCGGGCAGACGACACGATAGGTCAGCTTGCCCTCCATGCCAAAGCTTTTGGCCTGAAAGGCAACCACCTCTTCCATACGGGTCTGTACCGTTCGGGCCAGTGCATCATCGTAAAAACGCACCGTGCCGGTCATCTGCGCACTATCGGGAATGATATTCATCGCCGTGCCCGCATGGATCGTTGCCACCGAAAGCACCACCTGATCGCTTGCATCCACATTGCGGCTAACAATGCTTTGCAAGGCCTGCACAATCGACGCCGCCGCAACAATGGGATCAAGCGCCTTGCTGGGCATGGCCCCGTGGCCGCCGCGTCCCTGTATATCGATGGTAAATTCGGCCGCACCCGCCAGCAAAGCCCCCGGCCGGGTATGAATATGCCCCGCCGTCAGCCCCGGCATATTGTGAATGCCATAGACCTCTTCGATGGCGTAGCGCTCCATCATGCCCTCTTCGACCATGATCTTGCCGCCATCGTGGCCCTCTTCGCCCGGCTGAAAGATCAGCGCCACACGACCGGCGAAGTTACGCGTCTCGGCCAGATACTTCGCCGCCCCCAGCAGCATGGTGGTATGCCCATCATGCCCACAGGCATGAGACCGGTCCGCCACCTGCGACGCATGATCCGCCCCCGAGAGATCCTGCATGGGCAGCGCATCCATATCCGCCCGCAAGCCGATGGTCCGGCCCGGTGCGCGACCTTCGATAATGGCAATCACCCCGGATTTGGCCCAGCCCGTGCTCATGTCACTGATGCCAAAGGACTTTAGTTTCTCTATGACGAAATCGGCAGTGGCGTGGCACTCAAGGCCGATTTCCGGGTTCTGATGCAGATGCCTGCGCCAGGTTTTCATGTCCTCGGACAGGGCTGCAATGGAATTGATCACGGGCATAGGTGCTCTCCTTTGCGCCACTTTTGCGTTGTGCGCACGGCCTGTAAACCCCACAAAGATATGACCAAAGCGGGATGCCGCGCGGTCATCTGCCCGATGTATACAGTTTTCTTAAAATTTGCTAAGATTCACGCAAACACAAACCGTCCGCAAAGCGGCGCAGCAGTTTACAGGGTATCACGTGGCGATTTATACGGTTCACCTTTTGGAAGAATCCAAGCTGACCATCTCGGGTGGTGGCCAGTTGGATGGTGTCACGCAGGGCGATGGCAGCCATATGCTGGGCCGCACAGTTACCATCAATTCCGGCCCGACACAGGCCATTCAGGTGACCGACGGCAGCGCCAGTAATTCTGACAATAACTTTGCCGATAACGATGGCAATCAGAGCCTGACCAATACTATCTCAATCGACGAAGATGGCGACGGCATTCAGGAAACATATGGCGCGGGCACGCGGATCGAAGCCGAGTTTCAGTTTGTGATGCGCGATCCGGTCACCGGCGCCACCTACCGTGTTCTGGCGGTCAATATCCGCAATTCCAGCCCGGCTTATGGCACCGTCGAAGGCATCGCCTTTGTCAATGAGGTGCCGCCGCAGAATGTTGCGCTACAGGTCATCAGCGCACAGGAAGGACCATCAAATTCCGGCGGCGGCGCGGTGGCAGGCGCCAACACCGTGCCCTTCTGTGTCACCCACGGCACATTGATCGAAACCGATCAGGGCCCGCGCCCAGTGCAGGATTTGCAGGCCGGCGATCTGGTTCAGACTTTGGACAATGGCTTTGCCCCGGTTCTGGCCCTGTTTTCCTGCGAACTGGGGCCCGAGGCGCTGTCAGAGAACCCCAAACTGCACCCGGTGCTGATCCGCGCCGGTCGTCTGGGCCGTGGCCTGCCCAAACGGGATCTCTGGGTGTCACGTCAGCATCGTATGCTGGTGTCTTCCAAGGTGGCCGGGCGCATGTTCGGCCTGAAAGATGTGCTGATCCCGGCGATCAAGCTGACCCAGATGCCCGGCATTCGCGTTGATAGCCGCGCCCAGTCGGTGACCTATTTTCATATTCTGATGGCGGATCATCAGGTGATCTATGCCGAGGGCGCGCCGACCGAAACCCTGCACACCGGCCCCGGCGTTCTGGAAACCATGCCGCCGGAGACCGTTGCGGAACTGCACCGGCTTTTCCCGGATCTGATGGCGCAGATCGACCCGCAGACCGCAAAACCAGTGCCCCCCTTACCAAAGCAAAAGCGACTGGTGTCCCGCCTGCGCAAGAACCGCCAGCCGCTTTTGGATGAAGCCTAGGGCCTGTTGACATTCACCCCGTGCCCCCGGCGCGAAACGAATTTTGCTCAACGCCAGGCATTTTGGCCGCCGTGATCTGGTTGATCACGAGGGAAAAACAACGCCGCGGTGGGCAAAATTCGCCGCGTCTTTTCGAGATTTGGCCAAAATCCACCATCGCGGCGTTATTTTGGCTCGAAAAGGGGCCACCTTTACATCACCAAAATGCCTAACGCCGATGAATTTTGCTCTCAAATCGGGGGCGCGGGGGCATGTCATCAGGCCCTAGAGTCAGGCCCCGCGTGTTTCCACAAGGCGCGCGAAAAAGCTGGCCCCAATCGGCGCGGCCTCATCGTTGAAATCGAATTCCGGGTGATGCACCGAAGGGCCGACACCCTGCCCGAGGAACAAAAAGGCACCGGGGCGCGCTTCCAGCATATAGGAAAAATCTTCGGCCCCCATTTCAGGGGCCAGATCATCCACAACCGTATGGGTGACGCCACGCGCGATATCCGCCGCAAAGGCCGCCTGTGCGGCGTGATTGATGGTGGGCGGATAGCCTGCCTCCCAGTCGATGTCAATCTCAAGGCCAAAGCTGGCCGCATGGCCCGTCGCTACTTCGCGAATGCGGCGTTCCCCCAGGGCGCGCGCCTCGGGCGTTAATGTGCGCAGGGTGCCAGAGATCACCGCCTCTTCCGGGATGATGTTCATAGCCGTCCCGCCATGCACCTGCGTGATCGACAGGACAGTGCTGTCAAAGGGGCTCATGTTGCGCGACACGATGGATTGCAGCGCCGCCCCTAATGCAAAGACACAGGGCAAAGGATCCACACAGGTATGCGGATAGGCCGCGTGGCCCCCTTTGCCTTTGAGGGTGATGTTGAAATCATCCACCGCCGCCATCAATGGCCCCGGCCCGGTGCGCAGCTCTCCAAGGTCGCTAAAGGGATCGGTATGCAACCCATAGACCTCTTCGACACCAAAGCGATCCATGATCTTTTCGTCCTGCACCATGATGCGGCCGCCACCGATGGTTTCTTCGGCGGGTTGGAAAATCAGCACCACTTTGCCTTTGAAGTTGCGGGTTTCCGAGAGGTATTTCGCAGCCCCCAGCAACATGGTGGTGTGACCGTCATGGCCACAGGCATGCATCCGCCCCGGCACCGTCGACGCCCAGTCAGCCCCGGTTTCTTCTCGCATGGGCAGCGCATCCATATCGGCGCGCAGCCCAGTCACGGGGCCCTGCCCCGTGCCGTGGATCACAGCCACAACCCCGCTGGTGGCGATCCCTTCGTGGATCTCATCGACGCCGAACTCTTTCAGGCGCTCCACAACAAAGGCAGCGGTCTTATGGCAGTCCAGCCCCAGTTCCGGGTTCATATGCAGATGACGCCGCCAGGTGGCCATTTCATCGGCAAAGCCTGCAATACGGTTTACTACGGCCATGGCTGGACTCCTGTCTGGGGATCGGTATCCCTGCAGATGACACGAATTCCCCGGGGGCTGCAATGAGCGATGACCTGATCCACAACCCAAAAGGCGGCATGCCGCGCCTGATCGAAATCATGCGCAGGCTGCGCGATCCTGACACCGGCTGCCCCTGGGATCTGGAACAGGATTTCGCCAGCATCGCCCCCTACACCATCGAAGAAGCCTATGAGGTGGCCGACGCCATTGAACGCCAGGACTGGCAAGAGCTGAAAGGAGAACTGGGGGATTTGCTGTTCCAGTCGGTCTTTCATGCGCAGATGGCCAGCGAAAAGGGCCTGTTTGGCTTTGATGAGGTGGCTGACACCATGTCAGACAAAATGGTCGCGCGGCACCCGCATGTCTTTGGCAGCGAAAGCAATGCCAAAAGCGCCGATCAGCAGACACAGGACTGGGAAAAGATCAAAGCCGACGAGCGCGCCGCCAAAGCGCAGCAAGGGGTGCTGGATGGGGTGGCGCTGGGGCTGCCTGCCCTGCTGCGTGCGGTGAAACTACAAAAACGTGCCGCCCGGGTGGGATTCGATTGGCCCGAAACCGATCAGGTGCTGGATAAGGTGGCCGAAGAAATGCAGGAACTGCGCGAAGCAGAAGACCCGCAGCATCAGTTCGAAGAATTTGGCGATCTGCTGTTTGTCATGGCCAATCTGGCCCGCCACCTGAACATCGACCCCGAAGCCGCCCTGCGCGCCGCTAATGGTAAATTCACCCGCCGCTTTGAGTATATCGAAGCAGAACTGGCCAGACAGGGCCGCAGCCCGCAGCAGTCGGATCTTGCGGAGATGGACGCGCTCTGGGATGCGGCCAAGGCGGATGAGGCTGCGACAAAAAGTAATTCCTGATTTTTCAAGTCAGGTATTGACCCAACCCTTTTTATCGGTTTTATACGGCTCAGGAACAACAACGCTCGAACACGGATTTTGCCATGCTGCGTCTGACAACCGCCCTGACCGCGCTAGCCATAGCCGCGCCCGCTTTTGCGGAAGAAGTGAACATCTATTCATATCGTCAGCCTGAATTGCTGGCGCCTTTGACAGATGCCTTCACCGCTGAAACCGGCATCAAGGTAAACGTGGCCTATCTGAAAAAAGGTCTGGTTGAGCGCCTGAAGGCAGAGGGCCGTCGGTCGCCTGCGGACCTGATCCTGACCGTGGATATTTCCCGTCTGGCCACCGCAGTGGACGCCGGTGTGACCCAGCCGATCGAAAGCGAGACGCTGAAGGCCAATGTGCCGTCGCTCTATCACGATCCGGCCGGTCAGTGGTGGGGTCTGACCACCCGTGCGCGTATCGTCTATGCCTCGAAGGATCGTGTCGATCCAGCCGATATCACCACCTATGAAGATCTGGCTGACCCAAAGTGGAAGGGCCGCATCTGCACCCGCTCGGGCACCCACGTGTATACCCTGGCGCTGGTTGCGGCGATGATCGAACACCACGGCGAAGAAAAAGCCAAAACATGGCTGGAAGGCGTGAAAGCCAACCTCGCACGCAAGCCACAGGGCAATGACCGCGCGCAGGTCAAGGCAATCTGGGCCGGCGAATGTGACATCAGCTTTGGCAACACCTATTACATGGGCAAAATGCTCAGCGATGAGGAACAGAAAGACTGGGCCAATTCGGTCAACGTGCTGTTCCCCACCTTTGAGAACGGCGGCACCCATGTGAATATCTCGGGTGTGTCAATGACCAAATCCGCGCCCAACAAAGAAGCGGCGCTGAAGATGATGGAATTCCTGACATCGCCCAAAGCGCAGGAAATCTATGCTTCGGCCAACTATGAATACCCGATTGCACCGGGCACCGAAGCCATTGATCTGGTGAAAAGCTGGGGCGATTTCGAAGTGGATAATGTTAACCTGATGGATCTGGCGGCGCACCGCGGTCAGGCCCTCAAGCTGGTCGAAGAAGTCGACTTCGACGGTTAACCGACAAATTGAGGGCCGGGTGTGCGTGTCACCCTGCCCCAGTTTAGCCAGCCTGTGTGCCTGCCCTCCTTGGCGCATGTGGTGAGCGAGACAGCCGCAAAATGCGTTGTGCGGTGACAGGCAACGCGGGCACGGATCATGGATCCAAGCGGGATGCGCCCCGCCGGACTTGCCCTCCAAGCGGCCCCAAACTTTGGGAAGGACAATGCCCCACCGGGGCATTTTTCTTTTGGACCCATACCTTTTAGCCTGTTTCGTTTTTACGCACAGTGTGCCCGCCCGTGGGCAAGTGCGCGGCACCACTGAACAATAGATCGCGATTTTTGGGGTTTATGGGAAATCGCTTTCCCTCTTCGCGCGAAACCTGCAAGACTTCCGTTAATTTCAATCTGCTTTATCCGGGCCAAACCGCGTCATGACCCAGCCTTCTGCTTCCCGCCCCGATCTGCGCCTGCCTTTGATTGATGGTGCACGCGGCTATCTGATTTTTGCCATGACCGTGGGCCATATTGCCAGCCTGACGGGCCTGCGCGAACTGAACTATATTACTCACAAACCCTGGGCGGTCTTTCTGACCGGCGAAGGTTTCATGGCGATCTCGGGCTTTATGTGCGGCTATATCCTGTCGCTGCGTCAGGATCGCTATGGGTTCTCAGGATCTCTGAAGTGGGGAATGCAGCGGGTCTGGAAGATCATCCGCTATTATCTGCTGGTCTTTGTGTTATGTGCCCTGCCCGCCTTTGTGCTGCCCCTGTCAGACACACTGGCCGGGCAGCTGTTCCACGGGCGCGCCTCCATAGGCGTGACCGAAGCGCTGCTTTTTGCCGCCGGTCTGTTTCGCCCCAGTTTCTACGATATTCTCTATCTCTATGTGATCTGCATCGCGCTGTCGCCTCTGGCGCTCTGGGTGTTGAAATCGCGCTTTGCGCCGCTGTTTCTGGGGGCCAGCGCGCTGGCCTGGCTGGCCACGCAATATGGGCTGACCGGGCGCGTTTTGGATAAGCTCTATGAAGCCATCCCACAGATCCAATCCCATGAAACGGGTGCGTTTCATCTGTTTGCCTGGCAGTTCCTGTTCTTTGTCGCGCTGTGGTTTGGCCATCTCTTTGCACAGGATCGCGACGCTGCGCTGGCCCCCATCACCAAAGCCCCTCGTGCAGTCTTTACCTATGCCATGATGGCGCTGGCGGTTTTCGCGGTTCCCGGAGTGATCTATACCGCCACCGGTTTTCTGATGAACGCCGAGGTCTATCTGCGTGATTACCTGACCGTCGCCCCGCTGCCGCTGATCAACTTTGCCATCGGCATGTTTGTGCTGCTCTTTGTACTGACCTCCCCCAGCATGCAGGGCACATGGGGGCAGCGGCTGCTGACAGCGGTTTTGTCCTTTGGGTTTTTCCGGGTGATTGGCCAGAAAACCCTGCAAACCTTCGCCACCAGCATCGTCGTCAGCTATTGGGTCGCTTATGCGATCCCCGCCGGGTCAGACGTTTCGCTTTCCATGGCAGCAATCTATCTGGCGCTGTGTATGGCGGTGGTCTATGCGGTGGCGCTTGTGCTGGCCTATGCCCCCCCTCTGCGCAAGAGCGCTTGACAGTCGGGGCAATCCACGCGATCCATTTGCCCGTTCTCAGGGCGGGGTGAAATTCCCCACCGGCGGTAAGCACATGTGCAAGCCCGCGAGCGGCTTTGGCAGCCCCCTGCCAAAGTGTCAGCAGATCTGGTGCAACTCCAGAGCCGACGGTCATAGTCCGGATGGAAGAGAATGGGATACCACCTGTGCCAAGGCGTAGGTGGTTTTGTCCTGTCTGCCTTGAGTTGTGAGCGTAGATGAAAGGACAACGCCATGACTCGCACCACTACCCGCATGTTTCAGAACATGCCCAAGCCCCTTGCCGGGGCGCTTTTGATGGTCAGCGCAGGCGCGCTGTTTGCCGTCGTGAATACCCTTATCCAATATGGCACAATGACGATGGGGCTGGCCCCGTCGCGCGTGGCATTCTGGCAGTATCTGGTGGCCTTTGTGGTCGCCCTGCCCTGGCTGCTGAAAGGTGGCAAAGGCGCATGGCACACGGCACATCCGCTGCAACACCTGCTCCGCGTGGGCTTTGCTGTGATCGGCGTGCAGCTTTGGGTCTATGGGCTGGCTTTTGTGCCCATCTGGCAGGCCATCGCGCTGATTATGCTCTCACCGTTTTTCGTCACCATTGGCGCGGGCCTGTTTCTGGGCGAACCTATTCCAGCCCCGCGCTGGCTGGCGGTGGTGCTGGGCTTTGCCGGGGGGATGATCATTCTTGCCCCCTGGTCTGATGCCTTTTCCCTGCACGCGCTGTTTCCTGTTGGGGCTGCGCTTTTCTGGGCGCTGACCTCGCTGGCGACCAAACGCATGACAACCACTGAAAGCTCTCAGACACTGACCTTCTACCTACTGCTGCTGCTGACCCCCACCAATGCGGTGCTGGCGCTGGGGGATGGGCTGGCGCTGGGGGTGAACAGTGCCAATCTGGCCCTGCTGTTTGCGGCGGGGACTTTAACTGCCATCGCGCAGTTCTTCATTGCCCGGTCTTACAGTCTGGCGGATGCAGCGTTTTTGCAGCCCTTTGACCATGTCAAACTGCCCTTCAATGTGGGGCTTGGGCTGATTGTCTTTGGCTGGGCCCCGCCCGGGTCGCTCTGGCTGGGGGCCACGCTGATCATTGGCGCATCGCTCTATCTGCTGCATCAGGAAACGCGGGCGCAGACCGCGTGACGTGGGATGGTGGGCGGGGCGACGTGCTTGCACAAGCGCCGGTCCCACCATTCCCTTCCCTTAACGACGGGCAAAAAACAGTGCGATCTGGCGCGCCTGCCGTTGAAACAGCCCCGGTTGATGGCTTGTGTGCTGCTCAGCCTCGGCCTGTGCCACCACGCGCTGCGCCAGTACCATGGCCGCAAGCGCAAAGACAACGCCGCCCAGAGCCTGACCAATCAGCGCCCCCGGCGCACCAAACCAGGCCGCCCCCAACCAGACCAGCGGGATCGTCCCCAGGGTATGCCGCCCCCAGTTCAACCATGTTGAATAAAACGGCTTACCCAGATTGTTGAAAGCCGCGTTTGAGACAAACAGCGCCCCGTTAAAAAAGAACATCAGCGCCAGCGGGCCACAGAACAGATAGATCAGCGTCAGCGCCATGCCTTCGGCTGCAAAAAGAGTGGCAATGGGATCGCGCAGGATAAACAGAATGGCACTGGCCATCAGCACCACCGCCCCGGTGAACAGTAGCGAATCCTTCAGCGCTGTGCGCACACGGTCATACCGACCCGCCCCATAATTCTGGCCAATGATTGGCCCCACCGCCCCGGAAAGTGCAAATATGGTTGCAAAAGCCATGGGGGTCAGTCGCCCAATGATGGCAATGCCCGCCACCGCCTCTTCGCCAAATTCCGCCATCTGCCGGGTGACAAAGGCGCTGCCAACAGGGGTGGCCAGCTGCGTCAGGATGGCTGGAAACGCAATGGCGACAATCGGGTTCAGATCGCGCAGAAAGGCCCCAAAGCCCGGCAGGATCAGCCCACCGTAAAACCGAAAGATCGGCAGCAGGGCAACAATCGCCATGGTCACACGCGCGGCGGCGCTGGCATAGGCAGCTCCGGCCAGTTCCAGATCCAGACCAAAAATCAAAATCGGATCCAGCACCGCATTCACCACCCCGCCCCAGACCGTCGCCATCATGGCACGGCGCGCATCGCCATGTGCGCGCAGGATCGCGCCTCCGGCCATGCCCAGCATCAACAGCGGCAGCGTTGGCACAATGATCGCCAGATAGGTCACCGCCAGATCACGTGTTTCCCCCGTCGCCCCGACCAGCGCCACCAAAGACCCAAGATTCAGCCAGACTACCAGCGCAAAGAGCGCGGAAAACAAGAACCCCGCTAAAAGCGCGCTGGACGCCTTCAGCTGTGCATCCTTTTCGTTGCCACCCCCAAGCGCCCGCGCCACCAGCGCGCCTGCCGCAATCGCCACGCCGATGTTGAACGAGGTGGTAAAGAACAAGATCGCTCCGGCATAGCCAATGGCCGCGGCCAGTTCGTCTTTGCCCAGCATCGAGATGAAAATCATATCGACGAAATCGACCACAAACACCGCCATCAAGCCAATTGAGGCTGTGAAAGACATGATCGTCACATGTCGCAGCAGGTTGCCCTGTAAAAACTTAGCCTGTTCCATCGCGCCCCCCAAAATCGACCTGATCAACCTATAAACGAAAAACGGCACCACAAGGGTGCCGTTTCAGAAAACTGCCAATGGCAGAAAATCTTAGGATGCTTCGGTGATGAACTTCACCGCGTCGCCGAATGTCTGGATGGTTTCGGCTGCGTCATCCGGGATCTCGATGCCGAACTCTTCTTCGAAAGCCATAACCAGCTCAACGGTGTCGAGGCTGTCTGCGCCCAGGTCGTCGATGAAAGACGCGGCCTCAGAGACCTTGTCTTCTTCAACGTTCAGGTGCTCAACCACAATCTTCTTCACGCGATCTGCGATGTCGCTCATAGTTCTTCCTCACTGTTTCGGACCGCTTCAGGTCCAATTTGCCGCCGCCCAAAGCGGAAGGCCACATATGCCCCGAAGGGCGGCTCCCCCGGGCAATTCCGGGATGATCTGCATTGCACCTATAGGCACCCGCCGATCAAATCAAGGGCGCCTATAGCATAGGACAGGCGGATGGCAAATGCCTTTCCGCCTGCGCCTTTAAATCATGGCCATGCCGCCGTTGACGTGCAGGGTGGTTCCCGTCACATATGAGGCCTCAGGGCTGGCAAGATACAGCACCGCCGCCGCGATTTCCTCGGATGAGCCCATGCGCCCTGCCGGGATCTGCCCCAGAATCGCGCCTTTCTGATCATCGTTCAGCTTGTCGGTCATGGCGGTGGCGATAAAACCCGGTGCCACGGCGTTCACGGTGATTCCCCGGCTGGCCACTTCGTAGGCCAGTGATTTCGACATGCCGCCCATGCCCGCCTTGGCGGCAGCATAGTTGCCCTGACCGGGATTGCCGGTTGCGCCCACCACCGATGAGATATTCACGATGCGACCCCAGCGGGATTTCATCATGCCACGCATCACACCTTTGCACAGGCGGAAAGTTGAGGTCAGGTTCACATCCAGAACCGACGACCATTCGTCTTCCGACATGCGCATGAACAGGTTGTCGCGGGTGATGCCCGCGTTGTTGACCAGAATATCAACCCCGCCCATAGCCTCGGCCGCCTGTTTGGGCAGCGCATTCACCGCCTCTGCATCCGACAGATTGCAGGGCAGGACAAAGGCGCGCTCGCCCAGTTCGGCGGCCAGCGCTTCCAGAGGTTCTGTGCGGGTGCCCGACAGCCCCACATTTGCACCAGCGCCGTGCAGCGCCTTGGCGATAGCGCCGCCGATACCACCGGATGCGCCGGTGATCAGCGCGCTTTTTCCTGTCAGATCAAACATGATCAGTCCTTTCGAGTGGCGCGCCTGCGCGACGCGCTAAGAGAGAGAAAAGGTTGGATTAGCCGTTTAACGCGGCCAGAGCTTTTTCAACATCCGCCGCAGCACCGACATTCAGCACCGACGCCGGTTTATGGATGCGGCGCACCATGCCCGACAGGGCTTTGCCCGCGCCGATTTCCCAGAACTCGGTCACAGCGCCTTCGCCGGTCATCCACTGTACCGATTCACGCCAGCGCACAGATCCGCAGATCTGATCCACCAGCAGCGAGCGGATGGTTGCCGGATCGCTGACCGGCTCGGCGATGACATTGGCCACCACAGGCACGGCAGGGGCGTTGATATCCACATGGCTGAGCGCCTCGGCCATGGCAGCGGCGGCAGGCTGCATCAGTTCGCAATGGAACGGGGCACTGACAGGCAGCAGAAGCGCGCGTTTGGCACCGGCCTCTTTGGCCAGATCCACGGCCCGCTCAACCGCCGCTTTGGACCCGGAGATCACAACCTGCGCCGGATCATTGTCATTGGCGGCCTGACAGACCTCAGAGCTGGACGCGGCTTGTTTCGCTATGTCGCGCACCGCCTCAAGGTTGAGGCCCAGAATGGCGGCCATGGCCCCTTCGCCCACAGGCACGGCGGCCTGCATGGCCTTGCCACGGGCGCGCAGCAGACGCGCCGCATCGGCAACGGAAATGGCCCCGGCAGCGGTCAGCGCGGAATACTCGCCCAGCGAATGCCCGGCCACATAAGCCGCGTTTTCAATGCTCACGCCTTCGGCCTCAAGGGCACGCATCGCGGCCATCGAAGTGGCCATCAAGGCGGGCTGCGCATTCTGTGTCAGGGTGAGGGTCTCGATTTCCCCTTCCCAGATCAGCGAGGACAGGCTTTCCCCCAGCGCGTCATCAACTTCGTCAAAGATGGCTTTGGCGGCAGGATAGGCATCTGCCAGATCGCGGCCCATGCCGATGGTCTGTGCCCCCTGTCCCGGGAAGATAAATGCGCGGGTCATGGCCCTCTCCTCAGATCTGTCATCGTTAATATACAGCCATTACAGGCCCTGCCCCGCTTGCGCAACGCTTTGCGCACCATGTCTGTGCATCTGCGAAGATTGCCTTATAGCGACAGGCTGATAGCAAGGGTTAGCTACGCCATTGATGAGGACCACATGTCGCGCGCCAACACCCAGACCCGCTATGGTTCGGTTGCAAAAACCCTGCACTGGATCACCGCCCTAGGTATTCTGACACTTCTGCCGCTGGGGATGATTGCCACCCGCCTGCCCTATGACACTGCCGAACAGCTGGCTTTGAAGGCGACGGTGTTTTCCGTCCACAAGACCTTTGGCATTGTGGTGTTTCTGGCAGCGCTGGCGCGGATCGTATGGGCCATCACTCAGGTCAAACCCGCGCCCTTGCACCCTGAGCGCAAGCTGGAGCACTGGGCGGCGGAAACCGTGCATTGGCTGCTTTATGGGTCTTTGGTGATTGTGCCCCTGTCAGGCTGGATCCACCATGCGGCCACCGAAGGCTTTGCCCCGGTCTGGATCTTTGGGCAGAACCTGTTCTTTATACCGGAACATCAGGGTCTGTCAGATCTGATGGGCAGTCTGCACGGGATCTTTGCCAAGGTTTTGGCCGCATCGCTGGTGCTGCATATTGCCGGGGCGCTCAAACACCATGTGATTGACCGCGATGAGACCCTGCGGCGCATGTTGCCCGGCACTGTTGAGGCGGGCGGCGCTCCGGCGGCCCATACCAAAACACCGATCGTTGCAGCGCTGGTGGTCTGGGGTGCGGCTGTCGGGCTGGGTGCGACGCTGGGCCAGTTTGAACACCATGGGGCCGCGCCTCAGGTGGCGGCCTTGGAAGCGGTGCAAAGTGACTGGCAGGTGGAAAGCGGCACATTGGGCCTGTCGATCCAGCAGTTCGGGTCTGACGTGTCAGGGCGTTTTGCCGATTGGACCGCGCAGATCAGCTTTGATGACACCGCCCCCACGGATAAGAAAGGCACGGTTGAGGTCACGGTATCGATTCCATCGCTTGAGCTGGGCACTGTGGCGGATCAGGCCATGGGCGCGGATTACTTTGATGCGGCCAGCTTCCCCACTGCCCTGTATGCTGCTGACCTTTTCAGCACCGCTGACGGCTATGAAGCGCGCGGAACGCTGACGATCAAAGACATCACGCTGCCGCTGACCCTGCCGTTCCAGCTGGATCTGAGCGACAATCGTGCTGTGATGCGCGGCGCGGTTCAACTGGATCGGCGGGATTTTGCGCTTGGCGCAAATATGACAGACGAGGGGCAGCTGGGCTATGGCGTGGCCCTGACGGTGGATCTGATTGCCAACCGGGCCGAGTGATCCCTTCCAAGGCATCATCTTTTGATCCGCCCGCTCTCAATCACTAAGACCAGTCCCAGACCGCGGGTGGGGGCAAAGCCCCCGCACATGGGGGCGGTCGGGGGCTGGTCGGCTAGCCGACCATGAGATGAACGCAGAGCCATCTCAAGCTTTCAAGACGATGTTGACATACCCCAAAGAGAGACCTAGCCAGACAGTGTCTCCATCGGTTGCCACTGGCTGAAAGGGGTCTGTGCTTCACTGTCAAAACCAAACCAATTACCCCCACCACCCGGACCCTGATCATATGTGCGATCAATGGCGACACCGGCCAGCGCGCAATAAAGCAGCGTGCCAACGCCACCATGGCCAACAAACAGCACATCCCCGGTCAGGTCGGCAGTCAGGCAATCCTGCACCTGCGAAAGGATCCGCTGCTGGGCCGCCCGCGCCGTTTCCCATCCAAGTATACTGACATCGGGCTGCGCAAAGAACTGATCCGCCACGGCCTCGAACTCAGAAGGGGGAAGGAAACCGGTGGCGCTGCGGTCGTTTTCATGCATCTTCGGGCGAACAGTGAAGTCCGCCCCCAGGGCTTTGGCCAGCGGGCGCGCGGTTTCCAGCGCTTTGACCTCATCACTGCTGATCACATGGGTGGTGCCCCGCAGCGCCCCCAGCGACTGCGTCAGTTGTGCCACCCGCGCCTGCCCCTGATCATTCAGCGGCCACTGGGGCACCTCCACAGCGGGATCAATCAGAACCTGAGGGTGGGTCAGATAGCGCACCAGTGGCATGGGTTAGGTCCTAGTGCCTGTTGACATTCAGCCCGTGCCCCCGGCGCGATACGAATTTTGCTCAGCGCCAGGCATTTTAACCGCCGTGATCTGGTTGATCACGAGGGAAAAATAACGCCGCGATGGGCAAAATTCGCCGCGTCTCTGTGAGATTTGGCCAAAATCCACCATCGCGGCGTTATTTTGGCTCGAAAAGGGGCCACCTTTACTTCACCAAAATGCCTTGCGCTGGTGGATTTTGGTCTCAAACCGGGGGCGCGGGGTGAATGCCAATAGGCCCTACGGTAAGGTTGCAATGCGGTCTTTGAAATAGCTCTCAATCCACGGGCCATCCACATCCACCGCCACCTTGGCCGTTGGGCGGGTGTCATCCGCGCGGGTCATGCCAAAGGTGCCGGGTTTCTGGCACACATGCAGGCCGCTTTCGACGAAGGTGAACTTTTCGGGATGGGTGCAGGCCAGAATGGCGGTGGCATCATGGATCGGGCAGCCTTTATCATAGCCGACAGAGCGATAGAAATCGATATAGAACGGGGAAATCTGCGCGATCAGCCCGCCAATACGCGGCGATCCCCGTGCCAGACCTTCCAGATCCGCAAGGGTCAGGTTGGTTTTCAGGGTCACATTCAGGCCGATCTTTTCCAACGCAAAGCCGGCGGCCAGCACCTCATCAGCGGCGCGGGCATCATGGTAGATATTGGCTTCGGCGTGATCAGTGATATTGCCGGGATGTTCAAAAGCACCGCCCATGATCACCAGCCGCCCGACATTCTGGACGAATTCCGGATCGAGCCGCAGCGCATCGGCGATATTGGTCAGCGGGGCCAGCGCGCAGATCACCAGCTCGCCTTTGTGTTCTTTCGCCAGCCGCACCAGCGCCTCAGCTGCGCTTTCATCGGCGTTCTGGCCAATGTCGGGCACGGTTTTCATCCCACCCAGCCCTTCGGGGCCATGCACATTATGCGAGGGCTGATAACTGTCTTCCTCATAGGGCAGTGCCGCCCCTTCAAAGACAGGCACCTCAAGCCCCAGCTGATCCAGCAGATAGCGCGCATTGCGGCTGGACTGCCCCACAAAGGTATTGCCAAAAACAGTGGTCAGACCAAGGATCTCAACCCCATCCAGCGCTGCCGCCAGGGCAATCGCCATCACATCATCCACACCGGGATCTGTATCAATCACTAGTTTCATCCGGGGATTTAGCGCTCACAGTGCTGCTGAGGCAAGATCAAACCAGCTATGTTCTGGCGTCATGATACGAATGGGCCCCCAGAGCGGCTGCTCTGAGGGCCCGACCCGTGAGTGGATCAGTGATTATCAGTTGGCCTTCATCGCTTCAATCGAGATGGTCAGCTGAACTTCGTCGCTGACATATGGGGCGAACTTGCCCAGATTGAAGTCCGAGCGCAGCACCTGTGCCGTAGCGTCAAAACCGGCCCAGGGCTTGCCTGCCATCGGGTGATCACCGGTCTGGTTCAGCTTGGCTTCCAGAGTGACTGGCTTGGTCACACCATTCAGGGTCAGATCACCTGTGATATTGGCGGTATTTTCGCCGGTCACTTCGATCGCGGTTGACGCAAAGGTCACCATTTCGTCCTCGGCCGCGTCAAAGAAATCGGGCGCCATGAAATGCGCGAAACGCTGTTCCCAGCCGGTCAGCATGGATTGCACAGGGAACTCAACGGTCACGGATGAGTTGGCAGGATTTTCCTGATCAAACTGGATCTGACCTTCAAAGCCCGAGAACATGCCGTAGGTGGTTGAATAGCCCAGGTGGTTATAGCTGAACACGATCTGGCTGTGGCTTGCATCCAGCACATAGGCTTCGGGTTCGGCTGCGGCGGCGAAAGGCAGGGCTACGAGGGCGGCGGCAAAGGCGAAATGTTTCATCGGGATCGTCCTGTTTCAGGTTGCGTTGCCCAAGACCTACCCCAGCGGTGAAAAATCACAATCCCACGCTCTTCAACAGTTTGTGTGCACCGATGAACAGACGGGATTTCAAAGCCGGGCAGTTTAAGTGCTTTATGCCAGTTTCAAACACTTCGAAATCGTGTGTTCCCCGGTCTTGTAATCCTCAAAGCCCATGGCGGTATAATATCCCAGACCTTCGTCATTGGTCTTGCCGATGGTGGCGTCGATATTTTGCAGCCCTGCTGCCTGCCCTGCCTCGCGGGTGGCGGCAATCAGCGCTTTGCCCACACCGCGGCGCGCGGCATCCGGATGCACATGGGTTCCGATGATCCCCCAGCCCGGCGTCACCCCATAGGGATTTCCCTCAGCGGCGCGTTTGAGGATCTGCAACCCAAGGATCTGCCCGACATCATCCACCGCAAGGGTACACTGAATAGCATCTGGATGGGCGATATAGCTGTTGCGGACAAAGTCCGGATCACTTGGCAAGCTACGCTTTCCTACCTGTGTCAGAGCCATAAGCATTTCTGACATGGGCACCGCATCTTCCAGAACGGCCTTACGCGTTTTCATGACTGTCTTTTCTCAAAATGGATTTCGGGATCAGACAATCGCAAAACGGGCTGTGACACAAGTCCAGCCTCTCAGAAGGGCGGTCCTAGCTTTCTTTCGAAATCACCAGCAGGCAGAGCCCCACCAGCAGCATAAACAGCGAGACCCCCAGCTTCATAAGCATCAATCCCGATTCCCCATGGGCACTGGGCACCAGCCAGATACCAAAGGCCGACGTCGCGAGCGCGCCCCCCACCACCGCCAATATCACCCGCGCCAGCAGACCACGCAGCTGCGTGACATCCTGAGACGGGTTTGAGGCGTCAAAACCCTGCGATGAGATTGGGGCAGACATGTTTTGGGCAGACATGGGGCGGCAGCTCCTGCGGTGGTGGTTTGGTCAAATCTGCTTGCAAATCGCGACGAATTTTGGGCAGGACCAAGACATTCTCTTGGATCAGTCCAGGGGCCCTGCCACAGGTGTTGACAGCTTGCCCCTTGCGTTGCCCGCCAGACCGTGTATACCGCGCCCACTTTCCGCGACATCTTTGATGAATCGCGCAGTCTCTCGTGGGTTTGGGGCGGAAGGTGTAACCCGGCCCTTTGAAATGCGCCTTGATAGAAATGGAGCTCACATGCCGCTTTACGAGCATGTCTTTATCTCGCGTCAGGACTTGTCCACCGCGCAGGCAGAGAGCCTGGTTGAACACTTCTCCACAGTACTGGCAGACAACGGCGGCAACGTCGTCGAATCCGAGTACTGGGGCGTGAAGACCATGGCCTACAAGATCAACAAGAACCGCAAAGGCCACTATGCCTTCCTGAAGACTGACGCACCATCGACAGCCATTCAGGAAATGGAACGCCTGATGGGTCTGCATGACGACGTGATGCGCGTTCTGACCATCAAGGTCGACGCACACGAAGAAGGCCCTTCGGTTCAGATGCAGAAGAAAGACGATCGCGACGGCCGTCGTGAGCGTCGTTCGCGCGACTAACCCCCAAGAAGAGGACATTACCAATGGCTGCAAAACCGTTTTTCCGCCGCCGCAAGGTCTGCCCCTTCTCGGGCGACAACGCACCTAAAATCGACTACAAGGACACACGTCTGCTTCAGCGCTACATCTCTGAGCGCGGCAAGATCGTTCCGTCCCGTATCACCGCCGTTTCGGCGAAAAAGCAGCGTGAACTGGCCCGTGCTATCAAGCGCGCCCGCTTCCTCGCTCTGCTGCCCTACGCTGTGAAGTAAGGAGAGCCTGACAATGCAAGTTATCCTTCTGGAACGTGTGGCCAAGCTTGGCCAAATGGGCGAAGTGGTTGACGTTAAGCCGGGCTACGCCCGCAACTACCTGCTGCTGCAGGGCAAAGCGCTGACCGCCTCGAAAGAGAACCTCGCTCACTTTGAAGCCCAGAAAGCGCAGCTGGAAGCGCGCAACCTGGAAACCAAACAAGAAGCTGCTGCTCTGGCTGAAAAGCTGGACGGTCAGCAGTTCATCATCATCCGTCAGGCTTCTGACGGTGGCAACCTCTACGGTTCCGTCACCCCGCGTGACGCAGCTGACGTGGCCACCGAAGAAGGCTTCTCGGTTGATCGCAAGCAGGTTGTGATCCGCGCGCCCATCAAAGAGCTGGGTGTGCACACTGTTGACGTCGTTCTGCACCCTGAAGTTTCTGCCGCAATCGAGCTGAACGTGGCCCGTTCGCCCGAAGAAGCAGAGCTGCAGGCGTCTGGCAAATCGATTCAGGAACTGGCTGCTGAAGAAGAAGCACAGGCAGAATTCGAAGTGTCTCAGCTGTTCGACGAGATCGGCGCAGCAGGCAATGACGACGATGATGCAGATGTTGCACCAGCGGCTGAGGCCTCTGACGAAGACTGATTTTAGTCGTCAATCCAAAGAATTAAGGCCGCGTCAGTTCATCTGGCGCGGCCTTAATCGTAAAATGCGACATGTATACCGAATCTGAATTAGGAAAATAATCAGTATTTGCCCCTATCCCTTCTGCCAACTTTGTTTTGGCAGTAGATCGTACGGAGATCATTATGGTGTTTTGGGCAAAAAAGGCGTCTCCCCGCCCATCGGGGCGCACGGACAACTCTGATAAAGAGACGGCGCTTTTACAGATGGTGGAACGCTCTCAGGCTGTCATCCACTTTTCGCCTGACGGGATCATCCAACATGCCAATGAGAATTTTCTTCAGGCGCTTGGCTATGAACTGGATGAAATTGTTGGCCAGCATCATTCAATGTTTGTCTATCCAACATATGTCCAGAACCCGGCCTATAGTGAATTCTGGGAAAAACTGCGCGCAGGCCAGCATGTCACCGATCAATTTCCACGGGTGCGCAAGAATGAGGACGTCATCTGGATTCAGGCCACATATGGCCCTGTGCTGGACAATGACGGCAATGTCACCAGTGTGGTGAAAATCGCCACAGACATCACCGAACGCCAAAGCGCTATCAAGGCGCTGGCCTCAGGCCTTGAAAGCCTCAAAGACGGGGATCTGACCCATTTCGTGCCTGATTGCAGCTCAAAGGATCTGGAGGGGCTGGTTGAGGCGTATAATCAGGCGATCAGCCAACTGAGCGGCATGGTCTCACGTGTGCAAAGCGTCACGCAGACAATCAGCGCCACGGGCGGTCAGATCAGCAACTCGGCCAATGATCTGTCCAGTCGCACAGAAACGCAGGCCGCGACACTGGAAGAAACAGCCGCTGCTGTCGAGGAACTGACCTCAAACGCCAGCGCTGCAGCCGAAAACGCACAACGGGTGGATGAAACCGCCTCCAACACCCGCTCTGCGGCCCGTGACAGTGGTAAGGTGGTGGAAGACGTCATTCAGGCGATGGACAAAATCGAAACCTCTTCCGGGGAAATTTCTCAGATCATCACCGTGATTGACGACATCGCCTTTCAGACCAACCTGTTGTCACTCAATGCCGGTGTCGAAGCGGCCCGCGCTGGTGAAGCAGGCCGCGGTTTTTCCGTCGTTGCCTCTGAGGTTCGCTCGCTCGCGCAACGCACCGCCGATAGCGCAAAAGAAATCAAAAAACTGATCTCGGAAAGCTCGGAACACGTCAGTGACGGTGTGGAACTGGTGGGGCGCGCCAGTCAGGAACTGAATACCATCTTTGAAGGGGTCGGACAGATTTCCGACAATATCCGCGATGTTGCCAGTTCCCTTTCAGAACAGTCGTCAACACTGACGGAAATCAACTCTGCCATTTCCGAACTGGATCGCGTGACCCAGTCAAACGCCTCGATGGTGCTGGAAACCACGGAACAAAGCGAGGCGCTAACCAAGGATTCCCGCTCGCTTGAAAATGTGATCTCTGCCTTCACGGTTGAGGCGCGCGGCCACACCATGGACGACTGGACAGTCGATGAGTCGCTGACGGATCTACCGGATCACAACCAGATCGCCAGCTAACAAAAAAGCCGCCCCAAAAGGGCGGCCTTTTCTTTGAGCAAAGCTCAAACTTACTCTTCGTCAAGCGCTTCGATGGCGCTTTGCAGTTCCTCTTTCGAAACTTCTTTCTCGGTCACCTTGGCATTTTCAGCAATGTGATCGATCACCTTGTCTTCGAACAGAGGGGCGCGAAGCTGCTCTTGCATCTGCTGGTTCTGACGCACGAAGTCAAAGAACTGACGTTCCTGACCCGGGTACTGACGTGCCTGGTTCATGATCGCCTGTGTCATCTCGGCGTCAGACACCTCGACCTCGGCTTTGCGGCCGGTTTCTGCCAGCAGCAGGCCCAGACGCACACGGCGTTCCGCCAGCTTGTTGTGCTCTTCAGTCGGCTCAACCTTCTCGTGGTCGTGGCCTTCCACCTCTGGGTTTTCTTCGTGCCACAGCTGATGCGCGATCTGGTCGGCTTCAGCTTTCACCAGGCTCGGCGGCAGGTCGAACGACACCAGCGCATCCAGCTTGTCCAGCATGCCACGCTTCATTACCTGACGTGCGGCACCGGCATATTCTGATTCCAGACGCTCAGAAATCTGACCCTTCAGGCCATCCAGATCTTCCGCACCGAATTTGGTGGCCAGCTCGTCGTTGATCTCGGCTGCTTTGGGCGCTTTGACCGCTTTCACCTTGCATTCAAAGACAGCGTCTTTGCCCGCCAGGTTCTCAGCGCCATATTCCTCAGGGAATTTCACTTCGACGTTTTTCTCGTCGCCAGCAGACAAGCCGACCAGCTGCTCTTCAAAGCCGGGGATGAACGAGCCCGAGCCCAGAACCAGCGGGTAGTCTTCTGCGGCACCACCTTCAAAGGCTTCACCGTCGACTTTGCCAAGGAAGTCGATCACAACCTGATCGTCGTTCTCGGCCGCGCCCTCTTTGTCTTCGAAATCCTGTGCAGTCGAGGCCAGCGATTCCAGCGCTTCGGTGATCGAAGCTTCGTCAGCTTTCACAACCAGACGCTCAACTTCGATGCCCGACAGGTCAACGTCCGGGATCTCCGGCAGTTTTTCGTAAGACATTTCAACGTGGATATCGTCGCCTTCTTTCCAGTCTTCATTGGTCATCTTGACCTCAGGCTGGAGCGCCGGACGATCACCGGAGTCTTCGAAGTGCTTGTTCATCGCACCGTCGATCGATTCCTGCATGGCTTCGCCCATCAGACGCTGGCCGAACTGCTTTTTCAGCAGCGCCATCGGCACTTTACCTTTGCGGAACCCTTTCATTTCGATTTCGGGCTGCGCCTCGGTCAGTTTTTCGTTGACCTTTGCTTCCAGCTCGGCTGCCGCCACGGTGATGGCATAGCCGCGCTTGAGGCCCTCGTTCAGCGTCTCGGTGACCTGCATGTGCTTCCTCTTCGGCTCGGGCGGCGTTCAAAAGACAGACCGCCCCTGTACAAAATCTGGGTTCTTCTATTCATGCGCACCGTCACACGCAAGCTGTATTGTCGCGTCAGGCCATGGATTCCGCCAGAAGATTGGAAAAATTCCATGGCAATTCCCAATTCACGCCTTATCCGCCCTTTTCCCACCCGGATCAGGCCACGCCAAGCCTTGCCATTGGTTGCTGCGCGCGAAAGAATGCAGCGCAGAACAATAAGACCTGAGGGCAGCCATGCTGGTATTCTGGAAAGAGCGTTTGGTGATGCTGGCTGTGCCAAAAACCGGAACATCGGCCTATGCTCAGGCTCTGGGCGCCCGCGCGTCGATGGTGATCGGCCACCCGCCCGAGCTGAAACATGCACCAGTCTATCGCTACAACCGGTTCTTCCGCCCGATGTTCGAAAAGGTTGGCGGCGAGGACATGGAGCTATTGGCCGTTATTCGCGAACCGATTGACTGGCTGGGATCCTGGTATCGCTATCGCCAGCGCCCTTTTCTGGATGGCCGCCCGGTGTCGACAAAAGACATCAGTTTTAACGATTTCTGTCAGGGCTACGCCAAAGGTGATCGTCCGCCCTATGCCGATGTGGGCAGTCAGGCCAAGTTCATCGAACCGCGCCCCAATGGGGTGTCGGTCAAACATGTGTTCAAATACGAAAATCAGGCCGGTTTGCTGGAATTTCTGGAAGACAGGCTACAGACAAAAATTGATCTGCCGCGCAGCAATGTCTCACCCAAAAGCGCATTAGAGCTGTCCCAGCACACCGAAGAAAAACTGCGCCGCAAATGTGCGCAGGATTTCGAGGTCTGGAACAGCGCCATTTAAGATCAGTTCAACTGCTTGTGCACCGTTTCCGTCAGATCAGACAGCGAGAAGGGTTTGGGCAGGAAGACCGAATTTGGCACATCGTCACTGCCTTCGCCAAAGACATCTTCGGCATAGCCCGACATGAAGACAACACAGGTATCTGGCCGCTTCTCGCGCGCAATCCGCACCCAGGACGGGCCATCCATACCGGGCATGACCACATCGGTGACAAAGATATCCACTTCAAAGCTATCGTCTTCCAGCTTTGAAAGTGCATCTTCGGCGGTTTCCGCCTCGACCACCTCATAGCCGCGCAGGCGCAGGGCACGGGCGGCAAAGGCCCGCACCGGCGCTTCGTCTTCGACCAAAAGCACAACGCCCGAGCCCTTTTGCGGCAGGGTTTTCTTTTCCTCAACCTCGACCGCGGGCGCGGTCTCTTCACTCACCTGTGCAGAGCTTGGGAACAACAGTGTGAAGCAGGTGCCCTGCCCGACGATACTGTCGACAAAGATGAACCCGCCAGTCTGTTTGACGATGCCATACACCGTGGACAATCCCAGACCCGTGCCCTCGCCCGTGCGTTTGGTGGTAAAGAAGGGTTCAAACACTTTTTGCAGCTTGTCTTTGGGAATGCCGACACCTTCATCGGTGACACGCACCGACACATAGGTGCCCGGTGCCACCACCGCGCGATCCCGTTGCAACGGCTCGCGCAACACACGTCGTTCGGTTTCGATGACGATTTCGCCGCCTTCAGGCATCGCATCACGCGCGTTGACCACGAGGTTCATCATCACCTGTTCCAACTGGCGACGATCCCCGCGAACCGCTGGAAGCACGGGATCATGGCGCAGAGTCAGCCGCACCTTTTCCCCCACAAGGCGGTTCAGCAAGTGCGCCAGATCCGCCAGCGTATCGCGCAGATCCAGGGTTTCCGGCTGCAAGGTCTGTTTGCGCGAAAAGGCCAGAAGCTGCCCCACAAGCGCGGCAGCGCGATTGGCGTTCTGGTTGATCTGCACCAGATCCGCATAGTCGTGATCCCCCTGATCGTGACGCAGCAACAACAGATCACAATGGCCGGAAATGGCTGTCAGCAAGTTGTTGAAATCATGGGCAACCCCACCCGCCAGCTGGCCAATCGCCTGCATTTTCTGGCTTTGAACAAATTGCGCCTCAAGGGTCTTTAGTTCGGTCGCGTCATTGAGAACGGCAACCAGATGCGCTTCGCCCTCTTCAATCACACGGTTCAGCGTGACTTGCACAAAAACCTCGCGGTCGCTGCGGGTCAGACGCAAAAATTCCGAGCGGTTCAGCCCCCGGCCCTCGGCAGCTTCCACCAGCCAATCGCGAATGGCGCGGCCCAGCCCCTCCATATGTTCTGTGATGTTTCCGGGCGCGCTGGTGCCGAGATCCAGCAGAGTGCGCGCTTCGGCATTGACGCGCAAGATGGCCCCATCGGGTGCAACCCGCAGCAGAGGCACCGGCAGATTGTCAAAATTCCCGCTCAGATCTTCGGCAGGGGTTTCGTCGGGCAGGGGCGCCAGCGAAATTTCCATACGCCCACCGCTAAGTTCCGAAGTATGGACCAGAACCCGCTGCACCGGATCGGTCTTAAGGTGATGCACCGCGCCGTCCTGCAACGGCAGATCCACCACAACATCGCCAAGGGATTTGGGGCGCTGTCCGATCAATTCGCGCGCCGGGGCATTCATGAATAAAATCGCGCCATTGCGGCCAAGCGACAGAATCGGCACCGAAGATTTCTGCGGGTTTTTGCTGCCCGCCTGCACCTCTAATCGCCAAAGCACCAGATCCGATCCGATCTTGCGCACATTCACGCGAAACCCTTCGGCGTGGCTGGTGATATCTTCGCTTGCTGCGCCCCCGGTCAACGCCTTTTGCTGCAACCGAAAGACAATGCCCTCAGATCCGGCAAAAACATCGCGCAACACTGCAGACAGGGTCGCCTCTTGCTTGGCAACAAAGCGCTCGCGTGCGGATTGATTGGCCAGAATGATCTGGCTGTCTTCATCCGCCAAAAAACAATAGGCTTTTTCGTTCTCGAAAACATCCTCAACAAGGGCGATCTGACTGCTGCGCAGCCAGGACTTTCGCAAATTCCAGCCCCCCCAAAAAACGCCAAACACGCCAAAGGCGCTGGCGGCGGCAAGGCCGGAGAGAACAAATTCTTCACGAACCGAGATGAAGGCGAAAACGGCGCATAGCCCCATCAACGCAAATAATGCAGCAATACCAAGCGCATCCGCGCCGGATGATTTTGCCGTCGAAGATCTTGCTGGCAGCTCCACGTCAGTCCTCAGAGTAATGATTCTTAACGCAGTATTTCACAGCTGGAGAATTAATGGAGTGTTAACCCAAACACACTTTCTACGTGTCTATGCAAATTCGGCTAAACCCTGCTTAGACGCCAGTTCTTTTTTGAAACAGCGCAACATAGAATCCATCACCGCCTTGATCAGGAAAAAACCGCTGCTGAACGACCTGTTCCCACTGCGGAAAGTCACGCAGAAACTTCTCAGACTGGTCCTCATTTTCCTGACGCAGAAGCGAACAAGTGGCGTACGCAAGGGTCCCGCCAGCATCAACATGAGCGGCACAATTGCGCAGAATGTCCTGCTGGGTTTGCACAAGCGTCTCCAGTTTGTCTTGCGAAAACCGCCATTTGGCATCCGGTGCCCGCCGCCAGCTGCCACTGCCCGAACAGGGTACATCGCAGAGCACAAGATCAAACAGCCCTTTTGGCCTGTCTTGCAACGTCACCCGCGCCCCGGCCCGTTTGGCACGCGCGGGCAGCTCTTTCATCCGTTGCGCGGCCGCATCATGTGCAAACAGCTTTAGCCCGGATTGACGCCCGGCCATGGCCAATGTCTTACCACCGCCGCCAGCGCAATAATCCAGCACGCGCAGGCCGGGCTGCAAGGGCAGCGCATCCACCACCGACTGACTGGCCGCATCCTGCAATTCAATTTGCCCCGTTTGATAGGCTTCGCTGCTGGCCACTTTGCGCGGGCCTTCGGTGACTTCCAGCGCCGTGTCTGACAGGGCATGCGGTTGGGTTTTAATGCCGTCTTTCAGCAGGGTCTCCTGCGCCTTTGCCACAGAGGTCTTCGCCAGATTGACCCGCAGAAAAACCGGCGCGCGCTGACGCAGGGCCTGTGCCACTGGATCCAGCCGTTCCCCCAGATCATCCGACAGGATCTCACCAATCCAATCCGGCAGATCATGTGCCTCATATCCATGAGGTAGCTGCCCGGCCTGCTGTTCTTGCGCGGTCAACGCGGCGGGGCCGTGCCCCTGACCGGAAAACAGCGCCTCAAGATCCTGATCCTGCTGCCTAAGCAGGCCAATCATACGCCCCCGCCCGGTTTCAGCGCCCCCTTGAACAGCGGTGCTGCGCCAGCGCCTGAGCACATCAAACACGTGATCACGCACGGCCGCCCGATCTTTTGACCCGGCAAAGCGCGACGCACGGGCCCAGTTGGTCAGCGCCTTTTCCGCCGCCTCGCCCGTGGCGATGCGATCCAGAATTTCGATTGCGGCCTGAACGCGGGCGGCTGGGGTCATGGAACTTTCCTTTGCGGATAAAGCGGGCTGAGCCACGCGGCTTTACTCAGGATGCGGGGGCCTGTCCAGAAGATCAGAGCGCCGCAACCCCCTGCCGGATGTAATCGCAAAGCACCTGAGTGATCTCGCCTTTGCCGCGACCCGCATAAAGATTGACCTTTTCGGTGCCCAGTTCCGGCAGAACGCCCGGATCAATATGTTCCAGATAGGGCGTGATATGCCCCTCTAGCACCGCAGTCACGGCCAGATCGGCGCTGACCATGGCTTCGATCGTGCGATCACTATCCGCGTCGGCGGCCAATTCCCAAGGCAGGTTCTGCGCATCCAGCCGCGCCAGCGCCTGTTCCCGGAAACTACAGGATTTGCAAAAGGCGATGCGCAGCGGGCGCGCCCGCCAGGCCTGCCCACCGGGCGCCCCCACCCAGCGCAAAGGCACTTCGGTCAGGGTTTCGCCCCCCTCTTCAAGGCCCCGTTCGGTGGTCAGGATCACATCAACCTCACCACGGGCAAACTGCGCCTTGAGCATTTTGGTAAACGAGCTGACCAGTTGCACCTTAACGCGCGGATGGGTGCGCCCCATGCGCTGCAAGACCTGCGGCATCACCGGATACACAATATCGGTGGGCACGCCCAGAACGATCTCGCCCTCCCAACTTTGATGAGTCAATTTGGTGTAAATCTCATCGTTCATATCAACGATTTTTTGCGCATATCCCAGCAACTGCGCCCCTGCGGGGGTCAAAGACACCCCACGCCCCGAGCGATCCAAAAGCTGGAGATCCAGCATATCTTCCAGTCTTTTCAACTGCATGGATACGGCCGACTGAGTCAGATTCAAAAACCCTGCCGCCCGTGTGACACCGCCCGATTCCGCAACCGCCACAAAGGATCGCAGCGTGGTCAGATCAAGATTTCTCATTCATCACCCCTCGTGATCGAAACCATAATAAACATTCGTTTTCCAAATACGCCGAAACTCCCATATGATCAATATCAGAAATGCATGTGATGACATTCATCACGATTCAAAATGAATGGAGCTCAAAATGCTACTCGCACAATCCCGGATTGCCCGCCCGCACCGAAAATCACTTTCACGGCTGCTGAACGGCTGGATCGCCCTGCACCGTGAACGCGCGGCTTTGGCCAAGCTTGATACAGCCGCGCTGGACGACATCGGTGTCAGCCGTCAAACCGCTCAGGACGAAGCGCGCCGCCCGTTCTGGGACGCGCCCGACCACTGGTCGCGCTGAAGCCACGCGACGCTGACAAATTAATATATCCCGCATGTAAGATTGCGGCGTTTTCGCAGCGACCAAACCTTGAAATTCCGGGGAAATTTGCCAATATCTGATCCAGAACCCGGCGCAAAAGCGCGCGGGGTGTGGATATTGGTTTCCCAACGGAGGATTACATGTCTCAGTTTGATACGGTTCGCAGCGGCAGCTTTGCCGGTGACCGCGCCGCCCAGATTGACGAGGGCCTGCGCGCCCATATGAACAAGGTCTATGGCCTGATGTCGGCGGCTCTGCTGGTGACATTCGGTCTGGCCTATGTTGTCGCCCAAAGCCCGGCACTGCAAAGCGTTCTGCTGGTCTCACCAGTGGTTTACGCAGTGATCTTTGGCCCGCTGGCCTTTGTGCTGGTGATGAACTTTGCCCTGCACAAGCTCAGCGTCAGCACACTGAACCTGCTGTTCTGGGGCTATGCAGCCCTGACCGGTGTTTCACTGTCGGTGATCTTTGTCATGTTCTCGATGAGCGCGATCATCTCTGGTCTACTTTACACGGCTGTCGCCTTCCTTGGTCTGAGCCTGACCGGCTATCTGACCAAGCGTAACCTTGGCCCGATTGGTCAGGTTGCGTCGATGATGACATGGGGTCTCGTGGCCTGGGGTATCGGTTCGTTCTTCTTTGGCGGCATGAGCGCCAACACTGCCTGGTACTTCAACCTGGCCATTCTGGGTGTCTTCGCGGTTCTGACTGCAACCTCGACCCAGGATATCAAGAACACCTATATCGAAGTGGCCAGCCATGGCGGCGATGAGGCACGTGAATTCCTCGACAAAGCTGCAATCATTGGTTCGCTGCAGCTGTACATCTCGTTCATCGCGATGTTCCGCTCGATCATGTATCTGTTCATGGGCGATGAATAATCCCTGCTGAACAGCACACATTCAGGGCCGGTCACTGCGACCGGCCCTTTCTTTTTGCCCCCTGCCAATTCACGCAGACAAAGAAAAAGGCCGCGAAAATCGCAGCCTGTTCCGGTTTCGCTTTTCAGATTGATCTGTAAGTCGGGGCAAAGTTGCTTCCATACGGCCAAAAATTACAAGCGATTTCAATTGGTTATTTTCCACCATTTCGGGTTGGGAGCAAGGATCCCGCGAAAATCGGGGTAAGATCCCGCGAAACCTTGAAATTAAAAAGGAAAAGCCCGCCGAAGCGAGCTTGTTTTCCAAAGTTTTGATTGGTTTTCAGGCGGCGAATTTCGCCGCGATCAAGGGACGGACCTCGACACGGATGGATCCGATTCCCTTTTTCGTGGGATCTCGAAATGCAGGAACTCGACCTTCCAGAATTTCGATAAATAGGCGTTCGAACCATCCTGCCCCACGCTGGCAGGCATAGGAAATCGGATGCAGGCCCTCATCGTCAGAGGTGACCTTTTCCGGCAATCCAGCAATCTGATCCAGAATACCGTCGAGATGCGATCGGCCGAAGACGACATGTCGAACCGAGCCGCGATCCGTTCTCGGAACAAGCGGCTGAACGAAACCCTCGCGGTAGAGGATTTCGATCTGCCTCTTAGTTGCACCAAGGTATTCAGGAACATCGCGCAGCGGTATCGCAGTCTGGAATGCTTCGATCAGCGGAACCGTAGTCGCCGCTTCGAACACCATGTTGGCGCCTTCGACCTCTGTCGCATCAGCAGGGATCTCGCCAAGCTTTCTCAGGAGGCAGGACAGGCGTGGCCGTTCGATCCCGACCTCAGCCGACAGGCTGTAGAGAGTGTGGAACTTGCGTTCGTTGATCTCCACCCCGAGCACCTTGGTGCCGGGTTCCACCGCTGAATGCTTCACGATGTGATCGCGCAGGAGATCCCGGATCGGGCCTGGATCGATCGCGTTGCTGCGGCGCTCCAGCCAGTCGAACAGAGTACCATAATGCGCCAGTGTGCCCGCCTGGACAGCGCTGGCAGGCGAAGTCTGCCGGATGGTGTCCAGCGCTTCAACGACTGCCTCCGGGCCCTCGCGGCAGATCGAGAAGCCGATATCCGTCGCCTCTTCTGTTTCGGCAGGAGAAAGTTTGCTCAGCTTGACCTCGTGGCCATGCTGCAGAACCCCGCCGATCATTTCAGACGCGGTCAGGACTTGTTCGAGCGTCTGGTCCTTCAGCCACGGATGCTCTTTGCTGCAGGTACTGTCGAGACGATCCCGCAGCCAATCGAGGTAGGACGCCTGTTCGGGAGCCGCTTGCACCGGTTCGCCGAGGACCATTTCGTTCATTGCGATACGCAGGCAGCTTGCAGCTGCATTGCCTGTGGCCGCAAGCCACACCCCATGCCGATCACACCGTTGAACATGGCGAAAGCCCCAGATCAGGCGAAACTTCCAGTCCGTCGGGCCGCCGTCTTCAGCAAGGCAGGCGGGGCAGTAGCGTTTGGCCTGCGGCAGCAGGAAGGATTTCGACGTCGCCTCCCCCCGAAATTCACCGCCGCGCTGAAACACACGGATGGCATTGCGCCGGATCGCCTCAACGGGGTGACCGATGGCTTCCCCAAACCCCGTCACGGCGTCCACGCGCCCCGAGACGAAATGCTCGAGGTTGATCCCGTTGTCGCGCAAGAGACGCTCCATCCCGCGGCCGGTATGGAACATGGACAAACGGTCCGCATAGGACGTCAAGGTTTCTTGCGGATCGAAGGGCAAGGTCGGCCAAAGCATGGTCACTGCCCCCATCCGATCGCTGAGAGCTCGCGCTGTACGTCCTGCCAGTCGCCCGAGTGAAACGGGGTCATGCCGCTGCACTTGGAGCTTTTGCGGTATACGGCCTCGGCCCGAGGAAGAGACAACTCCGTGCGTTTGCGAGTGATGGCGTCCGCCATGATCTTCTTTCCCAGCTCAACGCTGCGCCCGATCTGGCCATGTCTGGCCATCAGGATGCGTTCCGCAAGCGCGCTGCCTTCCGGGATGGTGAGACCAAGGAACTTGGCGGAATACGCGATGTTCGTCGAAAAATCAGACGCCGCCTCGCTGCCCGGCTGGATGTTACCCAAGTACAATTTCTGGAACCGGCGGAAGGTTTCGCCGGACGGCTCGGACAGGATGGCATCCCGAAGGCCGGGAACACCCGCAATGATCAAGGCAACGCCGCCCGCAGACTGCATGATGTGCTTCAGAGACTGGATGGCCCCGGCCACATCGCGACCGGCCCCCGGTCGAAAGATGTGGTGACATTCGTCAATGATGATCATCCGGATCCCGACAAGGGCCAGACGATGCATGACCATCTCCCAAGCGTCGGAAGATCGCAGCCGGGAATCGACTCGAAGGTAGCCTGTCCTCGCCAGGATCAGTTCGGCCAGCTTCTTGATGGTAGCGTCAGGCGGAACCGTGATGTAAAGGGTGTTGCCCTCCTGCTTGTCAGTCATCTCGGTGAGAACCGGGTTCACGCGCAACATCCGCTTCAGGAGGGCCGTCTTCCCATCCCCGGACCTTCCCAACACCATGAGGCCCCCACTTTCCCCGGTCAGCGGGTCGATCCGAGGGCAGTCCGTCATATCCCCTTCGTCGTCAATCTCGAAGAGGTCGCGCAGCTGGTGGTCCAACTCGCCCTCCATGCCGAAGCGCCAGTAACGCGCCGCCAACCATGCGGTCTTCTCGGTAATCGTGGTCGGGGTTGCAGTTGCGGTTGCAGTTCTGGGTCATCATCCTGGTCATTCCATCGTGAGATTGTTGTCATTCGCCTGCACGTGGTAATCGGCAGTCGTATCTTCCTGTGCATGATTGGCAGCAGGGGTGGTGTCGGTCGGCGCCGTGCCTTCGAGGTCGCCCAGCAATGGACGATGCGGACCCGCCTTGTGTCGACGTTCGGCGGTATCGGTATGGCGCGTGAACCGCTGGGTCTCGTATTCCAGCTCATCCGCCGTCTTGGGCAGAGAAATCAGTCCCACCAAGCGCTTGAGGCGATAGGACTCCCGGTTGGCTGCGTTGATCCAGTCCCGGCGGGCGCGCCGTTCCGCGTCGATGACAGCCTGATCCGCGTCATCAGCCTCGGCCTCTTCCGCAAGGTCGCCCAACATCTCCAACTCGCTCTTGCCGATCCAGCGCTCCTCGCAGGCCGACACGGTCATCCACGAGCCGATACCAGCGCGCACCGAGATGGTGCCGATATCGCCGTCCCACCAGAGCACCTCGAGATCATCCACTTTATCGTTGAGAAACATGTGCATGAGCGCGTCGGACTGGTAGTCGATGTTGCGTACGCGAACGCCCTTGCGCGTCAGCTTGCGGCGCATGCGGACGCCGAACACCACGCATTTCATCGCTCGTCAGGGATCGTGGGGGGCACTCCTTGCAGCCTTTCTCCCAGGCTCTGGCGAGGGACATGCCATGCGCAGGGTGCTCGTTGGTGTGATACGCATCAACAACCCATCGTACGAGCCAGCACAGGAAAGCCTCCAGCGTCAGGGTCACACGAGCCGCAGCATCGTTCTCACCGCGCTCCACGACATTGCTGAAAGCCCTGCCGGAGAAGCGTGCCAGCAAGTCGATATGAACCGTCCGAAACACTCTCTCGATGTAGGGTTTGAGCCACGGCTTGCCTGCGGGACAATCCCGAGATCGGCGAGGATGTCATAAGCGTCATCTGTAATGTACTTGTCGCCGCGGTCGAAAACGATGGCTTCAGGAGCACCTCCCATCGTCCAACGGAACTTTGAGCCCGCCGCATCCGCGATGGGAGACTTGTCCATGTAGATCATCTCGAGGGTCCGAGCGAGCGGGCTCTCGACGCCTTGTGGGACGATCTGCAAGGCCACGAAACATCTGGTGTGGACATCGATGGCACCTGACAGAGTGACCCTGCAGGGTTTTCCATCCAGCCCGATCAGCTGCTTGATCGTTTCCGGCAGATGATCGAAAAGGCCCGTTTCGCACATGGGCACGAATAGATCTACCGTGTATTCATCGACCTCGACCCTTTCCAGCACGCGGGATGTCGTGACCCCCACGCCAAGCGTGTGCAGGTCTTTATAAGCCTTGTCGCGGCTGTTCCTGCGCAGCGCATGATCGATCGGCGCCAACTCTAGGATCTTGTTCTTGATGTAGACGTAGCCTGGCCGCTGCAGCTTTGTCGCGGGCACAGGCAACCGCTCCCTTCGTTCATTTTCTGCGTCGAGCGCGGCCTGCACGCTTTCGACGAAGGACTTGATTGTCGGCTTCTCTCGATCCCAAAGCATATCAAGTTGGCGTTCGATGAAGCTGTCGGTCGCGTCGTTGTACCGCTTGTAGCGACCGCAGTTACGGTATTGATCGAACAGGCCGTCATCCCCGTCGATCCGCCATGTCCAATACCATTTCCACATGGTGTGCCCGCATTTGAATCCCTGATGGAATTCGACGGCGCGCTGATGTTCCTTCTTGGTCTTCTGAACCTTGGTGCCGCCTCGCTTTGCTTCCCGCATCGATAACGCTGCCAGGTATTCGCGGTATCGCTGACCTCCGCTCGCGTTGATCGTGACGATCTTTGCGCAGAAGTCGTCCCGAACAGGGTCAAGTTTGCCCCGGTCGAGCATGTCCTGGATGGCGAGGACATATTGCTTGCGGAACCTCTGACGCGCGACCTCCACCAGAACACGTTCGCTGCGACGGATGCGGTCGCTCGCCGTCGGTTGAGCCAACGGGCGCTTGAGGATCTTCAGAACCCCATAATTGTTGTCGGTGACAATGGCATCATAGCCGTAGATACCGGCAGTGCTCTCGTGGCACTCACCGCTTTCAGGATCGGTCCACGGCTCCCAAAAGACAAAATAGCCTTCCGGTCGCAATTCGAGGACACGCCCCTTGCGCAAGGTGAGCTGGAAATCGCAGCCGTTTTCAAGGAGGATCTTGGTATTCTTCTTGAAGGGAGCCGCCATCAGGACGCCTCCCCGCGGATGATCAAGCTCCGACCTGTGATCTTTTCACGATTGAACAGCTTGGCCTGACCAAACCGGATTGCGCGCGCGACGCTGCGAAAGCCCTTCCCCTCGAGGCCGGTTTCGGCGAGGAACTTCCCAATTCGGACCGGAGACGTGACCATCTGCAGCGCCGCAATGACACGCGCATCCATTTCGGCGTCCGCATCACGTGCGGAGTGAAACAGTTTGGCGTTATGCAGCTCGACCGGGTCGATATTGCGCTCTGTCACCGTGCGCACGTCATCGCAGATATTGCCGATCGCGGCTTGCCGTATGCAGTCCATCTTCGCGCGATATTCGTAAGTCTGGGCGATCCGCTCGGGCTTGACCGAGATACAGACCCGGCGACCGCCTCTGAACGTCACCCTGAAATCGAAGAAATGCTCCGATTTCGTGCCGTTGGGCAGAACGAAGGGCAGCGACGCCAGCTGTTCCTCGATGTCCAGAAAATCAGGGCGATAGATGAAACAGAGCGCAGCATTATGCTCGTACAAGCTGGCGAAGCCGAGGCGCTGACGGTGCTCCCCGCGATTGAACACCAGCTGGCCGACGAAGTGCTTTTTGGACGATCTGGGGATCGGCCGCTTCGCCCGGCTTGGCAGCAGCTCGCCGCGACGGCGTGGTTCCTGCGGCGGCAGCTGATCGCCCAAGGTCATCGTGTATTCTTCAAGCTCGACGTTCTCCCCGAAACGGAGAGAAGGGGAAGCTTCCTTGACCGTTTCCGTCGAGGGCGCGGAGTTGGAAGTGCTATTCAGTTCGTCAGTCATTCTGTCTTGCCTCAAGGCACAGGTATCCCGGTCCCGATCCGCATGGCGGTCGGGTGGTTCCCGTGCTGTTCTTCTGGGATTTCGGTTTGTGATCGGTGATGGATCTCAAGGGATCCCGCCAAGCTGTTCCGGCTGATTGCCATGGTCGATGGCACCAAATGGATCGTGCTGGACGCCGACGTGAAGGGAGACATCTACGAGGGCCTTCTGGAGCGCAATGCGGAGGACACCAAATCCGGTGCGGGGCAGTATTTCACGCCCCGCTCGCTCATTCAGGCGATGGTGGAATGCGTCCGTCCGGAACCCGGCAAGACCATTGCCGACCCGGCCTGCGGCACGGGCGGCTTCTTCTTGGCGGCTCATGATTTCCTGACGGACCCGGCAAATTACGCGCTTGACCGCAAACAAAAGGAATTTCTGAAGAACGGCACGTTCCATGGGAACGAGATCGTGGCCGGAATGCGCAGGCTTTGCCTAATGAATATGTTCCTGCATGGCATCGGGGAAATGGCGGGTGAGCCGAGCGTATCCCCGGCGGATGCTTTGATCTCGTCGCCGTCGGACACGGTTGATCTGGTTCTGGCAAACCCGCCCTTCGGCAAGAAAAGCTCCATGACCTTCACGAATGCCGAAGGGGAGCAGGAAACCGAGGACCTGACCTTTAACCGACAGGATTTCTGGGCCACGACGTCCAACAAGCAGCTGAATTTCGTTCAGCACATCCGCACCATGCTGAAGACCACTGGGCGCGCCGCGATCGTGGTGCCGGACAATGTGCTGTTCGAGGGCGGCGCGGGCGAAACGATACGCCGCAAGCTGCTGCAGAACACCGATCTGCATACGATCTTGCGGCTGCCGACAGGGATTTTTTACGCACAAGGGGTCAAGGCGAACGTCATCTTCTTCGACAATCGCAGTGCCAGCAAGGAGCCGCAGACCTCGCCGGTCTGGTTCTATGATTATCGGACGAACGTGCATCGCACGCTCAAGCAAAAGCCGATGACCTATGCCCACCTTGAGGACTTTATCGCCTGCTACAATCCGGCGAACAGGCATGAACGCACGGCAACCTGGAGCGAGGGCCCCCCTGATGGGCGTTGGCGGGCCTATAGCTGCTGTCGCGCGGCAAGGCCAGTCTGGATGTGTTCTGGCTCAAGGACAGCTCCATGACCGATCTCGACAGTTTGCCGGAACCCGACATTCTTCTCGAGGAAATCCTCGAGAACCTCGGCGCAGCGATGGAGAATTTCGCGGCGGTTCGGCAGGCGGGATGAGGCTGAAGCGGTATTCAGCCGCAGAAGCACCCTACAGATTCCGCAATCCCAGAAATAGTATGGGCACCCATTGGGCACCCTATATCTTGATCGAAGCTCAGCTTCGCGGGATCCTTGCCCCTATTTCGAGACAACTTTGCCCCGATTTACATGATCAGTGTGTCCAGGCGGAACGGCGATCCACGGCAAAGTTTTCCGCATAGCCGCGGGCGCGGACATTGGCCTTGCGCTTGTTGGGTTCAAGAACATCGGCGTCAATTCCGTGTTCCTTTGCATAGGCCATCGCCGCTTCTTTGCTGTCAAAGCGCAGGCGCACCTGGCTCTGGGTATCGCTGGAGGATGTCCACCCCATCAGCGGATCAACCTCACGCGCGCTTTGCGGGGCGAATTCCAACATCCAGATTTTCGTCTTGCCCTGCCCCGAAGACATGGCGGTTTTGGCTGGCTGAAAAATACGCGCGCGCATCGGCTTCTCCTTAGGCTTGAACCTGTTATCTGAAATTTGCCAGATCTAAGCAAGCATTGGATACAGCCGATTTGTCACATCCCTGCCGCAAAAGAAAAGCGCCCAGGGGAGGAAAGCCCGGGCGCAGTACGGAACGAGGGACAAAGATTGTTCACGAGGGTTCCGGCCCCGTGCTCTGATTAAAAGATAAGAGCGAATGACGGGGCTTAAAGGGCGCTCAAGAAAACGTGAGCGGTTATTCGCCAGCGATACGCACCCGTGGGCCGCGTTTTTGCGGCTGCTGCTGAAAGCGCAGCAGGCTGGGGTGCAGCTGTTCTGACGGATCCAGACCAACCGTGCGGCGTCGGCGCAGCAGAAAGAATTTGCCAAGCCCGCTCCAGAGACCCAGCCAGGGGGCATAAACATCGCGCGGGAAGCGGTTGCGCCAGGCAGGTGGCAATGTCACGCCGTTTTCTTCCAGCTTGTCCAGCATCCAGACCAGTGGAATATTTGACAGCGGTCGGCACTCTTCCCGGCCGCCCAACTGGCCGCCCACATCCGCATGGGTGCCGCGAAACCAGACCTGTTCCACCCGCCCTTTCCAATCCTTGGGCGTTGACCACAGCACCGGTTCAAAGGCGCTGCGGCTTTCGTCATAGGCCAGCGCGTGATAGCCATGCTTGACCGCCGGGCCCAGTTCATCGTTGTGAAAATCGTGATCATTGACCGACAGACGCCAGAGCAGCGGCAGGCGTAGCCCCAGTGCTTTGACCGTATCCCAGACACCAACCATTTCGATCTGTGTGCCGGTGTGGCAATAGCACTGGGCGAAATGGCGCGCAGCGGCACTGTCCGGCGAATACTGATAAAGACGATAGATCTGGCGAATGTTGCGTTCCGTCGCCTGATTGGCCTTTAGCAGGCCCACACGGTCAATCACCCCTGCAAGCGAACGCACCGCAAAGGCGCCACGTGAATAGCCAAGCAGAAAGATCCTGTCGCCTTCGCGATAGCGCGAGGCGAGATAGCCATAGGCGCGCTGAATCTGGCGATTGATGCCACGGCCAATGATCACATCGGTGGTGGTACGCCAGTCGGTCCATTGTACCCCGGCCTCATAATAGACGGAAACGGCACCCGCCTCTTGCAACAGGCGATAGGTCAGCCCGGCATTGGTTTCACACCCTGGTTCCAGCGTCGACATGGTGCCATCCAGAATGATCACATGATCCACAGGACCACGACGAAAAGACATCGCTGAATGATCCGCCCGGCCAAAGCGCCCGCGGATCCATTCAAACATCCTGTCTTTAAGCCGCTGTCCCGTCATATCCTTCCATCATGGCCCAGACACGCGATGGCGTGAAAGGCATGTCCACTTGTTTGATCCCACGCGCCCAAAGCGCGTCTTGCACGGCGTTGGCCACCGCGGCCAAAGCGCCCACTGTTCCTGCCTCACCGCAGCCCTTCATCCCCATGGGGTTGGCGGTGGATGGCACCGCCTCGGTCGCGAAGGCGATCGGCGGCACATCATCTGCGCGCGGCATGGCGTAATCCATGAAGGTGGCGGTCAAAAGCTGACCATCTTCATCATGCACCACATGTTCCGTCAGTGCCTGACCCAGCCCCTGAACAACCCCGCCATGCACCTGACCTTCGGCCAGCATAGGGTTGATAAGGTTACCAAAGTCATCAACGACTGTGTATTTATCACATGTGGTCTGCCCGGTCGTCATATCAATCTCGATCTCGGCGATGTGACATCCGTTGGGGAAAGAGCGCGCCGGCAGGGTGGCGCTGGCCTGCCAGGTCAGCAAATCATCGCGCCCGGCATCGCGCGCCATGGCGGCCACCTCCAGCATGGTGGGGGTCAGGTTTGAGCCCTCGGCGCGGAATTGCAGATCGTCAAAACTGATCTCATCGGCGGGCACACCCAGTTCATCAGACAGGAACTCCTTGAACCCGCTGATCATATCCGCAACCGCCGTCAGCGTCACATGCGTCTGCACCGTGACCGAGCGCGACCCGCCCGTGCCACCGCCCTTGGCGATCAGGTCACTATCGCCCTGCACCACGGTGATCTGATCTGCCGGAATGCCGGTCTGGTCGGACAGGAACTGACGGAACACGGTTTCGTGCCCCTGCCCGTTCGACTGTGTTCCAACATAAATCACGGCCTGCCCGTCCTCGGTAAAGTCAACCTTCACATCTTCGTTCGGAGCCCCAAGAATGGACTCTATGTAATAACAAACCCCAAAACCGCGCAGTTTTCCTGCCGATTGTGAGGCGCTTTTGCGGCGTTCAAAGCCCGCAAGATCCGCATCCAGCACTGCCCGCCCCATAACGCGATCAAATTCGCCAACGTCATAGGTTTCAGAGACAACCGTCTGATAGGGGAACTGATCGGGGCGGATAAAGTTGATCCGGCGCAGCTCAAACGGGTCTATGCCCAACTCGCGGGCGGCGCGGTCCATGATACGTTCCAGCACGTAAATCGCTTCGGGGCGGCCTGCACCGCGATATGCGTCAACCTGCGTGGTATTGGTATAGAAGCCTTCATTGCGCAGATAAGCCACCGGGATATCGTAAACGCCCGTCAGAACGCGGGCAAAGAGATTGGACTGGATCGCCTGAGCAAACTGCGAATTATAGGCCCCCATATTTGAACGGTTATGCACCCGGTAAGCCAGAATGCGGTTGTCCTGATCAAAGGCCAGCTCAGCCAGGCTGGTCAGGTCGCGGCCTGCGTTGTCTGACAGCATCGATTCCGTACGATCTGCGATCCAGCGCACCGGGCGGCCCAATTCACGGGCGGCAAAGGCGGTGACAAAATACTCTGGATAGGCCATGGCCTTCATGCCAACGCCGCCGCCCACATCCGGGTTGGTGACACGGATCTGCGCCTTGTCCAGATCAAAGACCCGCGCCAGTTCGCCCTGCATCACCCAGACACCCTGCCCACCAAAGCTGAGGTGCAGCCGCCCGTCGAGCCATTCGGCAAAGCAGCCCCGGGGTTCCATGGAATTCACGATGATCCGATTGTCATCAATCTGCAGCGACACCCTGCGCGCCGCCTGTGCAAAGGCGGCCTCGGTCGCTGCCTCATCCCCCAGAGCAAAATCATACGCGCGATTGCCCGGTGCCTCGGGGTGGATCTGCGCGCCTGTGTCATCCAATGTCAGGCTGACGGGCAGGTCATCAATATCCAGTTCGATCAGTTCAGCGGCATCGCGGGCGGCATTCAGGCTGTCGGCCACCACAAGCGCCACGGCCTCACCAACATAGCGCACGCGATCTTCGGCCAGCAGCGGGCGGCGTGGGCTGGCGCCTTTGCTACCGTCACGATTGGCCACGGTTGTACCGCTCATGGCGATATCCAGCCCGGCAGCGCGCATGTCCTGCGCGGTGACCACCAGATGCACCCCATCCGCCTGACGCGCTGTGCTGACATCCAGCGCAGCAATCTCACCATGCGCAACCGGAGAACGCAGAACATAGGCAAACAGCGCCCCGTCAGGGGTGATATCATCCACATAGCGCCCCTGCCCGGTCAGAAACCGATGATCTTCAACACGTGTGACCGACTGGCTTTTCCCAAACTTGTCCATGGCTTGCTCCGCTGCTCGCTGACCGGGGCAGATTAGCGGCGCTGTTCGGACTGTCCAGCCAGTTTGGGCAAAACCTTGCGGCAAGGTACAAAAGGGGGATTACAGTTGATGGGTTGCTTTGAAATGCATTCCGCGACAGCCAACTTCTTCAAGACGGGTTTTCAATTCATCCGACACAAACGTGCACGTTGAATCGGTTGCATCCCGCCAAATATGCCGTCCTTCAACCTTAGAGGAGTCAATCACATAAGATTCTGACAATCCCGGCGCACGCATGCTAAAATACTTTTGGCCTTTTATGTTTTTGCGCTCAACAAAACCTGATTTTTCCCGATCCAATCCGGGCAAAACGACATGAACATTGGCAAAGACATATTTACGCTCAACACGCGCATCACTGCGAAGTGACCAGACCCTGGGGATCGGGGCAAAGTCATGCGTGTTTGGCTCTAACAGCTCTATCGACTCTGCCATTTCCTGGCTCATCACCTGACTTCGGAATGGAAATCCCTGAAAGCAGTCTGGTAGCATGTCAATCTTTTCGCGGGCAAGTGCCCAGTGAGAGTCAATAAAATCATAGTCTTGAGGGCGCAAAGGCATTTGCGTAAACCGCTCCTCAGAGGTGAACATGGACACTGTGGCATCCGAAATTGCGTGCGCATCGGACATATCCACATCAATACTGCGAACCCAACGCAGACCAGTATGTCTGCCACATCCAGCGTCTTCATTGACCAACCAGTACATAAATCGCCCCCTTGCCGCGTTCAGGGCAATCTGGCGCTGAATAGCACCAGATTCAAGGGTTTCCCCAGCCCCTTACCGCAGCAGCGTCACAACGCGACGGGCGCCATAGCCGTTGAACCGGGTGGCAAGGGCGGCTGAATAGGCGCCGCAGGCGTGAAACAGCAGGTGGTCGCCTTCTTGCAGGTCATTGGGCAATGCAACGGCGTCGGGCAGTTTGTCGATGCTGTCACAGGTGGGGCCAAAGACGGTGGCGGGAAAGGTTGCGCCTTTGCGTTCCTGCCCGTCATGGGAAAACACCCGGATGCGATCGGCGGGGGCGATATCACGCCATTCGCTGAGCCCGCCATAGACCCCATCGTTCAGAAAAACCGTTTCGCCGATCACCGCTTTGACCTGCAGGGCTAACTCATAGGATTCTGACACCATCGCCCGCCCCGGTTCGCAGACCAGCGGTGGCGGCGTGCCGTCAAAGGCCTGATCCGCCGCGCTGCGGATGGCATCGAAGATCGCCGTTAGGGCCGGGGCTGTGCCATTGCGATGCGCTGGAAAACCGCCGCCCACATTCAGCCGGTGCAGCGGAATGCCGGTCTGGTGCGCCACATCGGCGGCGGCAAAGATATAGGCCGACCAGGCCTGCGGATCTTCGCATTGCGTGCCCGGATGAAAAGTGATCGACGGCAGCCCACCACGCGCCTGCACCACCCGAAGCAGCTGCGCCACATCCTCGGGCGTTGCGCCAAACTTTGATCCGAAATCATAGGCCGCACCCGAGACCGGCAGTTTCAGACGCACGGCAATTTCCAGCCCGTGCAGATCGCCGATCTTATCCAGCTCTGACAGGCGATCCACTGACCATGACAGCGCCCCAAAGCTGCGCCCGGCGATGATCTCGGATTTAGAGCGCACCGGGTTGTGATAATGCAGCCGCGCCGCAGGAGAGGCCCGGCGCACCATCTCCATTTCCTGAGGTGAGGCCACATCAAAAGCTGCAATCCCCGCTTCGACCAGTGTTTCCAGGACCGCAGGCGCCGGGTTGGCCTTGACCGCATAGGTCACTTCGCCGGGAAACCCTTCAAGAAACTGCCGTGCCGTGGCCCGCAATGTCTTGGGATCAAAGAAATAGACCGGCTCATCGGGCTGTTCCCGAGACAGCCATTTCGCTGGATCATTCAAAAAAGCCTGTTGGAGCACCATGGATCACCTCTTCGCGCGTGTTTTGACAATTTTCGCGCTGTGACCCCTCGAAATCACGTGGCATATCTGACAAAATGATGCATCTATTCCGGCAATATGAGTGATACCCCATGCAAATAGACGAAACAGACCGAGCTTTGGTGGCGGCACTTTCCGAAAATGCGCGTCTGCCGGTGGCGGATCTGGCGCGGCGTTTGGGGATTGCGCGCACCACGGTGCAGGCGCGGATTGACCGGCTGCAAGATCGCGGTCTGATCACCGGGTTTACCGTGCGGCGCGGGCCGGGGCTGCGCCCAGCCTTGCGCGCCACAGCTCTGCTGTGCCTTGAACCCCGAGCTGCGGCGGCGGTGCTGTCGCGGTTGAAATCGCTCAGCGCGGTTGAGGCTGTGCACACCACTTCGGGGCGGTTCGATATGATCGCAACCATCAGCGCCGATACAACAGAAGAGCTGGACCGCACCCTCGATACCATCGGTGAGGTGCAGGGCGTGGTCAGTTCCGAAAGCCTGATCCATCTGTCGACCAAGATTGACCGGCTTGCTTAACTTTTGAGGCTGATTTACTGATCTTCGGCTTTTTTGTCGTCGATGGCAAAGCGCTCAAACAGTTTGGCCTGGGTCATAAAGAACCCGAACACCGCAATCGGCAGGCCGAAGGTTTTGAAGCTGACCCAGGTGGACATCTCCATGGTATTGCGCACCACCTCATTGGCGGCCGCCAGACCAAAGAACAGCCACATCACCCGTTTGGTCAGCAGCATCCAGCCTTCGTGCTTCAGCGGCATCATGCCTTCCATCACCTTGGCCAGCCAGCTTTCGCCGCGCAACAGGCCAATCCCCAGCGCACCGCCCAGCAGCAGATAGATCAGCGTGGGTTTCATCTGGAAAAAGCGTTCGTCATTCAGCCAGACCGTCAGCCCGCCAAAGACCACCACCATCACCGTGGTGACAAGCTGCATCATGCTCAGATGGCCGGTCAGCTTCCACATGGCGGCCATTGCAGCCACAAACACCGGGATAAAGCCCGCTGTCACAATGACAAACCCGGCATATTCGGTGCCACCAATGACAAAGCTTTCATCCTTGAGCCAGAGATAGGCCACAAAGAACGCCAGCACCGGGCCGAACTCAAGCGCCGATTTCAGGCCCGAGGGCTTTTCGGGGGTTTTCTCGGCTGTTGCCTCAGGTTTCGAAGTCTCGGTCTGCATGAATTGGCTCCTTTGCGGATCAGATAGGGGCTTTAGCCGCCAAGCTCAACTATGACAGCGCCCAAAGCGATCAAACTCATGAGAGCGATGCGGCGCGGGCCCACGGTTTCGCGCAGGATCAGCCAGCCAATCAGCGCTGCAAAGACGGTCGAGGTTTCGCGCAAAACGGCAGCTTCGCCCACCTTGTCAAGGCGCGTGGCCAGCATGACCGATCCAAAGCTGAACACCGCGATCACCGCCCCAAACACACCGCGCAGCATCAAAGGCCCCAGCGCCGGGCGGTGGGCCATGGCGCGCCAGTGCAGATAGGCGAAGGGCGGCATAAACAGCCCGTCCAAAAGGAAAAACCAGGCCAGAAAGGTAAAAGGATCCGCCGTGGCGCGGATGCCATAGGCGTCATAGGTGGTGTAAAGCGCCACAAAAAGCCCGGTCAGCACCGCAAAACCCAGCGCGCGCGGCAACGTCTCCCGTGCGGTTTCCAGAAACAGCAGATTGTACAGCGCAAGGCCAAAGATCCCGGCCAGCAACACCGCCACCCCCAGCCATTGGGTCAGGGTAAAGCTTTCCTGAAAGACAAAAGAGGCGCCGATGACGGCAAACAACGGCCCGGTGCCCCGCACCACCGGGTAAACCACGGTGTAAGATCCCTGCGTATAGGCATAGGCCTGCAACAGTTTATAGATGGTGTGAATGACAAAAACGCCCAGAAAGATCAGCCACATATGCGGCTCGGGCCAGGGCACAACAAACAGCGCAATGGGCGCAGCAGCAGCGGCATAGCAGATGTCAATCGCCCCGCGCGTCAGCCACGGATCATGCCGCCCCTTTTGCAGCGCGCCAAAAGCGGCATGTAAAAACGCCGCCATCAAGGCCAGCGCCAAAGCCAGATGATGCCCCGCCTGTGTCCCTTCTAGCGAGATCAGCCAGTCACTCATCCGCCAGACCGCTTAACAGGGCCTTGCCCCCGGCCCCTGAGGGACATGCCCCCAAAGTTCTTCGGGGTTTTTCGGGCAAGATGACACATCATCCGTCGTCTGACAGCCCCGTCAGCGCGGCAGCGAATTCTTCAGGATCAAACGGCGCGAGATCGTCGATCTGTTCCCCAAGACCGATGGCATGGATCGGCAGGCCGAATTTGTCCGCCAGCGACACCAGAACGCCGCCTTTTGCGGTGCCATCCAGCTTGGTCATTACCAGCCCGGAGACATCTGACAGCTTGCGGAAGGTTTCCACTTGATTGACGGCATTTTGCCCGGTGGTCGCATCCAGCACCAGCAGGGTGTTATGCGGTGCTTCAGGATCTTTCTTGCGGATCACGCGCACGATCTTGGCCAGTTCCTCCATCAGATCCTGACGGTTTTGCAACCGGCCAGCGGTGTCGATCATCAGCAGATCTGCGCCGTCGGCCTGTGCTTTGGTCATGGCGTCAAAGGCTAGGCTGGCCGGGTCTGAGCCTTCCGGCGCGGTCAGCACCGGCACGCCTGCGCGTTCACCCCAGACCTGCAACTGTTCGACCGCTGCGGCGCGAAAGGTATCGCCCGCCGCGATCACCACCTTTTTGCCAGCGGCACGAAACTGGCTGGCCAGTTTGCCAATGGTGGTGGTTTTGCCCGCACCGTTCACACCAACCACCAGCACCACCTGTGGAGTTTTCGCATAAAGCGGCAGCGGCTTGGCCACGGGTTCCATGATGCGGGCGATTTCCTGCGCCAACAGCTCTTTGATTTCCTGCACCGAGACCTTTTTGCCAAAGCGCCCTTCGGCAATATTCGACGTGACGCGCAGCGCGGTGTCGACCCCCATATCAGAGGCGATCAGCAGCTCTTCGAGCTGTTCGAGCATCTCGTCATCCAGCTCGCGGCGCACCACCGTGCCTTCGCCCCGGCCAAGAATGCGGCCCAGCAGGCCCGAGCGCTGCGGGGCCTCGGCAGCAGGTTCGTCCTTTGGCAGATCCAGCGGCACCGGCGCAGTTGGCGCTGCTACGGCGGTCGCCTCGCTCTCTTCGCCGCCATCTTGCACAATCGCATCCAGCCCTTCATCCAGTTTGGATGAGGATTTGAACAACCGATTTTTCAGTTTGCCGAAAAGAGACATATGCAGCGCCCGCTTATTTGAATTATCTTCACCTAATATGACCTGAGGCGTATGGAAAGCCTGTCTTGCCGTTTCGCGCCCTTTGCCACAGTGGAATTTTGATCGTGCTGCGTATTTTGACTTTCGTTTTTGCTTTTCTCCCCGGGGTGGTCTGGGCCGAAGCCGGAACCATGTGTTCCGCCGGGGCCTTTGGGCAGGTGCAGTGCATTCGCCCCCAGCATTTTGTCTTTGACACCTGTCAGGCCATCGAAACCTTTGCCAAAGACCACGGATTGGATCCGGGGTTTTTCGCCCGGCTGATCTGGCAGGAAAGCCGATTTGATCCCAATGCGCTGAGCCACGCCAATGCGAAGGGGATTGCGCAGTTCATTCCCTCAACTGCCTATGATCGCGGGCTGCGCGATCCCTATAATCCGGCTGAGGCGCTGGAATATTCCGCCGAACTGCTAAGTGACCTGAAACGCAAATACGGCAATCACGGGCTGGCGGCTGTGGGCTACAATGGCGGTGAACGGCGCGCAGATGGGCTGGTGGCCAAGACCGGGGGGCTGGCCAAGGAAACCATCAATTACGTCAAGATCATCACCGGGCTCAGCGCGGAAACCTGGCGGGATGCGCCGCCGAAAAATCATGACTTTCGCCTGCAGAAAGACAAACCCTTTGCGCAGGCCTGTCATGACCTGGCGCGCAAAAGAAAGCTTAGCAAGTATCCCAAGGATCTGGAAGAAAAGGCATTGGCCAATAGCCCCCGCAAGAAATGGGGGGTGCAGCTGGCTTTTGGCACCACCAAAGCCAAGGCCCTGAAGATGTTCAAAACCCGGGCGCGGCGCTGCAAACGCACCATTGGCAATGAGACCCCTGATCTGATCTGGCAAAAGGCGCGCTCCAGCCCGAAAGGCGGGTATTACATGGCCCGGCTTGGGCGCGCGGATCGCAATAGCGCCTGGAAACTCTGCCGCAAGATCAAGGCGCAGGGCTGCATCTGTGCGGTCTATAAGAACTACTGAGACATAAGCCCGGCAAACAACAGCGCCTGCCCCGCCCAATACAGCGCCCAAAGCGGGCGGGATGTATGGGGAACCTGACGAAATACGCCCAATGCCAGCAGGAAATCCGACAGGATAAAGGCGCTGGCGCCGGCACGGATCAGGCCGTTGGACTGCGCCCAGGCCGCGATGCCCATGGCACAGATCAGCAGCACATAGACCAGAACCGGCAGCTTCAACGCCCCGGCATAGGGCAAAAGCCAGACAAAAGTCGACAGCGCCACCGCGCCAAGGATCAGCCCCATCCCCCACGGCACCCCCTGCCATAGCGGCAGCAGCAGGACCACAAACAGCACATGCGCCAGAGCAAAAGACACAAGCCCCGCCAGAAAGGGCTTTTCCCCTTCAAAGCTGAGACACCAATCCCCCAGGGCTGACAACGCGAGCGCCAAAGCCAGCCCCCAAAAGCCGTAAAAAAACGCTGCCAGCGCCAAAAGAGCCACTGGCAACGTTTTTGCGACACTTCGGTGCCACGACTGCGGACCATCGATCAGCCAGATCCCATACACAAGGGCGAGGGCTCCGCTGATCAAGGTCATCAAATTTCCTCTTGGAAGTGTTTGATGGTCAGTCTGATTGGGTTTGGTGCTGCTTGTCCGAGGCCGCAGATGCTGGCGTCGGTCAGGGTTTGGCAGAGCTCTTCGAGCAGGTCCTGATCCCAGCTGGGGGCGCTCATCAGTTTGACGGCTTTTTCGCAGCCCACCCGGCAGGGCGTACATTGACCACAGCTTTCGTCTTCGAAAAAGCGCAGCATGTTCAGGGCCGCGTCGCGGGCGCTGTCGTGGTCAGACAGAACCACCACCGCCGCCGAGCCGATAAAGGTGCCATGCGGTTGCAGCGTGTCGAAATCCAGCGGGATGTCATGCATGCTGGCCGGCAGCAGCCCCGAGGATGGCCCGCCCGGCTGATAGGCCTTAAAGCTGTGCCCCTCAAGCATGCCGCCAGCCGCTGCGATGATATCGGTGATGGTGGATCCCGCAGGCAGCAGATGCACGCCCGGGCGCTGCACCCGCCCCGAGACCGAATAGCTGCGCAGCCCCTTGCGGCCGTTCTTTTCCACCGACGACAGGCACTCTGGCCCCTCGCGGCAGATCTTTGACACCCAGTAAAGCGTCTCGACGTTATGCACCAAAGTCGGGCGGCCAAAGATCCCCACCTGCGCCACAAAGGGCGGGCGGTGGCGCGGTTCGCCGCGTTTGCCTTCGATGCTTTCAATCATCGCGCTTTCTTCGCCGCAGATATAGGCCCCGGCCCCGCGACGCAGATCAATATAGCCCGGCTCGACGATGCCCGCAGCTTCCAGCGCGGCAATCTCGCTGCGCAGGATCTTCAGCACCGCCGGATATTCATCGCGCATGTAGATAAAGCACTTTTCCGCCTCAACCGCCCAGGCGGCGATCAGCATGCCTTCCAGGAACACATGCGGCGTGCGTTCCAGATAATAGCGGTCTTTGAAGGTGCCCGGTTCGCCTTCGTCCCCATTCACCGCCAGATAGCGCGGGCCGTCGTTCATACGCACAAAGCCCCACTTTTTGCCAGATGGGAACCCGGCCCCGCCAAGCCCGCGCAGACCAGACGACAGGATGCGGTCTTGCACCTCTTCCCAGTTGCCACCCGCGCGCAAGGCCGCCAGCTCGGTATAGCCGCCCGCAGCCTGATAGGCATCGAACGCTTCGTAATCAGGCACATGGGTATGGGTGTCGCCCGCAGCAATCGCCGCCTGCACCTTATCCACAGTGGCATGATCAATGTGGTTGTGCCCGATCTCAAGCACCGGCGCGGTGTCGCAGCGGCCCATGCAGGGCGCACGCAGAACACGCACCTGCGCCGGGTCCAGCCCGTCTTCCAGCGCTTTTTGCAGCTGTTCAGCCCCGGCCAGTTCACACGACAGGCTGTCGCAGACCCGGATGGTCAGCGCAGGCGGCGGCACCTCGCCCTCTTTGACCACATCAAAATGGGCATAAAAGGTCGCCACCTCATAGATCTCGGCCTGACCAATGCGCATCTCTTCCGCAAGCGCACGCAGATGCGCCGAAGACAGATGGCCAAATGCATCCTGGATCAGATGGAGAAACTCAATCAAAAGATCACGATTACGCGGCCGATCCCCCAAGAGTTCCCGAACATCTACCAACGCCTGATCATCCAGCTGACGGCCCTTGGGCGTCACACGCCCCTT